>JAXLWB010000033.1:0-110331 GCA_046328715.1 Caldilineaceae bacterium
CAGTCGCCCTGCTTCGCTGCCACGCTGCCAGATCAAACCGCGTTCGCCCAGCGTGACCACCACAGTCGGAGCCACGCCTGCCAGCTTTGCCAGACCGACCATGACATTCTCTTCGCCGCTATACTCCTTAGCAAAGCGCTCGGACGCCACCACATATTCCACCCTCTGCACGAGTTCTGCACTTTGCGGATTCAAGACATCAGCATCGATCACCGTGGGAATCTGTCTGGTTTGCGCATATTCGAGCAACTCTTTGGCTAGCCCAAATTGATTGCCATCGATCAAAATGCTTTTGGCCTGCAATTTTGTCAAATCAAATCTGCCCGCACAGAGACCCTCACTGTTTCCGCGGTAGCTGACGATCGCCCGTGCCCCATCCGGCTTGATGATCAGCGCCGAGAGCGGCGTTGGTTCGCTCCCTCGGATCACCCAATCGGTGTTGACCCCGTCGGCATGCAGTTCGGCTAGGTGCATATCGCCATAGGCATCCGCACCTAGATAACCGGCAAAGGCGGTCCGGCAACCCAAGCGCGCCGCCGTCACTGCCGCATTCGAGGCTAGCCCGCCGCCGCAGTTGAGCAACCCTAACGCTCGTACTTTTTCATCGGCAGCCGGGTGATGATCGACATCAAAGACAAGGTCATGGCAGGCAAATCCGGCGCAGAGTACATCGACATCCAGCGAGGAACTGTTTTCTTGTGATACGTTCATGGATATTGTTTCATTTCGGTTGGTGAGAATAGTTGTATTAAGAACCTCTTTGCTAATTTTGGCATCAAACCAAGGGAAGCTCAAAAATTTACCAACTGCATCACCTTTATGCAGGCTAGACCTGAATTTCCGCACCCCGTATGTGAGTAAGTGGTGTACGCTAACGCTGACGGTTTTGAGCCCTGCACGTCAGTAAGGGGCTAATGGTTCTGATTGCGCCTCAACTTTTCTTGCTGAAACTCTTGACAAAACGACGTAGTTACTGTATTTTATAATTTATAAAGACTTTTCTTTATAAATTACCCTCTGTGAATATCATTTGCGCTGTCCCGATTGTTTAACCATTACAGGTTCGCAACTCGATCTCCCCATCATCCATTTGTTTGGAGGAAGCAATGACAACCCATACCCGACCCGAAGCCTTTCAACGTGTCGCCTTGCTGGCTGATGTCACCAAAACAGGGATGCACACTGTCCACGTGGCAGGCCATGTGATCGTGCTCGTCGCCCACAACGAGAAGATTTACGCCCTCGACAACCGCTGTCCGCATATGGGCTTTCCGCTCGACAAGGGCAGTGTCGCCGATGGCATTCTCACCTGCCACTGGCACCACGCCCGTTTTGATCTCTGCACCGGCGGCACCTTTGACCTATGGGCCGATGATACACCCAGCTTTCCGGTAACTGTTCGCGAGGGCGAAGTCTACATCGATGTCACCCCGCGCCATGACCCCATCGCCCATCAACGGGAACAACTCGTCGTCGGCTTGGAGCGCAACCTCTCTCTGGTGATTGCCAAGGCGGTCGTCACCCTGGTCGACGAGGGCAATGACACCAAAACTCCCTTTGCCGTAGGGTTGGACTTTGGCACGCGCTACCGGATGCAAGGCTGGGGCCAAGGGCTGACCATGCTCACCTGCTTTCAAAACATGCTGCCTAGCCTGCGCAAAGAGGATCGGGCCAAGGCGTTGACCCACGGTTTAGCTGCTGTCGCCACTGATACCGCTGGCCGTTCGCCTCGCTTCCTGGTTTCACCCCTTCCTGGCGGCAGTCCCGATCTGGCGACGCTCAAACAGTGGTTTCGTCGCTTCATCTTGGTTCGGATGACGAAGGGGCCGAGCGCTGTATCGTCACCGCCCTGCAGGCGGGTGCCACCCCACAGGCCATGTCCGACATCCTCTTAGCGCCGCTACCGACTTCCGCTACATCGACGTCGGCCACCCTCGACTTTACTGCGCCTTCGAAGCACTGGAGATCGTTGGTGGGAGCAGGCCGAACCCGTGTTGACCAGCCTTGTCCCCGGTTACGCCGCTGCCGTCGTATGGAAGAGTCCAACGCCGGCGCAACCCAATCGACCTGATCGACCTGCTGCACGCCGCTTTGCCCAGATTCCCGCTGCCCTGGCCGAAGGACAACGCCGACGGGGCGTTTGGCAGGGTCGGCAGCGTGTCGTCGAAGCGGTCATCGGTGAGGACCCGTGCCATTACGCAGGCACTGTTGGAGGCATTGTGGGGGAGCGAGGTCGTTAGCCAGTGCCGTTGCCTATGCCGCCGCCCTGCGCATTGCCCGCTTCCACACCAGCAACGAATTCGGCGATTGGGACACGGCATTGCATACCTTTACCTTTGCTAACGCCGTGCATCAGGACTGCGCCGACTGGCAGGTTACTCGTCGCCGGACGATTACCTGCTCTTGCTGCGTGGTGTCTTTGATGCAGCTATGAGCGTCTACCTTGATCGCTTTTTGAACATTCCGGCTGCACGGCTGCCGCAACCCGCCTCGACCAACGGCCACAATGGCTCGCTGCGCCACTTGGAAACATTGCTCGACCAACAACAGCAGGTCAATCAGGCCGGCAATGCTGTGGGCGAATTCCTCGCAAGGTGATGCTGCCCTACGCTCCGAACTGGCCTCGCTGCTGCTGCGCGGTGCGACTCACACCATCCAGTCTATCGAAGCTGCCTTCCATCAACATGATCTGCTGGCGAGCCAGCCCGGAAACCCAGAACGAAGCCATCTACGTTCTGGTCGCCGCCACTCGCTACTTGGCCGCCCACGCCCCCACCGTCCGTGCCCAGGACAAACCTTGGCATCGCCCGCCGTCTGCACCGCAACGAGAAGTTGTTTGAAGGGTGATAAGATCAACCGAAGACAACCTCCTTACCCTCCCTTACCTAGGGGAGGGTTAAGTGCTCGTAGTTACAATCAATCAAAGGAGCCGTTATGAGCCAAGTACAGTACACCGACGAATGGCTGCTGGACAATCCAGCACTACGCACCTTTATCGACGCAGTCAATGAGATCCGTCATCGGGCCAGTGATGCTCACGGCGCTTGGCCGAGATTCGCCCTCACTTCAGCCGCCTGCTCAACGATCAACAGTGGCTGCCTATCCGCTTTCAAGAACCTGCCGAAGAGAGTGGGATGGGACGCAAAACTGGCATGTGGTTACTCTATCGCTCCGGCGATGGCGGATTGGCCTTCTCGGCCTTGGTCCTGCCACCCGGCGCCCAGACTCCCGTTCACGACCACTTGGCCTGGGGCTTGGTCGGGCTTTACCGAGGCGAGCAGGCGGAAGAGGTTTTGCCCGCAAAGATGACGCCCAGCGCCAGGATTTTGCCGATCTCGAACGAGTCGAGACTAACATTCTGCGTCCCGGCGATTTTTACGAACTCTCGCCCGAGAACGACATTCATTCCGTGTGCACCATCTCGACTGTCACGTCGGTATCGCTGCACCTCTTGGGCAACGACAACGGCGCATCTGGCGTCACCGCTACGACCCCGCCGCCAAACATGTCCATCCCTTCCGCTCCGGCTGGCTCAACGTTGATTGCCGAGAGTATACCTGACCTGGGCACGCCAAAATGAACCACGAAAGTCTGAAACACCGAAACTGAAGCAATTTTGGGTCAAGGGGAATCCAAGGGGTACGGGAGGTGGCGCACGCTCAAATCACGTCCGCCACCTCCCGGCCATAATTTTGCGCAAAATTAATGCGAACTCAACTTGATATACGAAAATGGAGGCATTATTGTCATAACTTAGCCGGAAATCAACCAACGGTTTAGTCATGTAAGAACCGAAGCAAAGGAGTCGCAGCTCATCACGTAAGAACCCATTGTTGATGAACTCAAAACGGCATACCCCGGCACTCGTAGCACTTGGTAATTACGTGCGCATGACAGATTTGCTGAGCCCATTGGAGAGTCGGGTATGTTTTCCAACCGGTATGCATACGGAACATCCAACGGAAGCCCTGATTGACCTATGGGTAAGTATGCTGGCAGGATGCCAGTCAGTCTTTCAGATCAATAGCAAGCTGCGTCCTGAGCGCACTCTGGCTAAGAGTTGGGGACGAAGCGTGAGTTTTGCTGAGCAGTCGACCGTAGCGCGCATTTTGGATCATTGTCAAACTGAGCAAGTTGAACAGGTCAGCGAAGGGATTCAGGCGATTAATCGTTGGATCTGCCAAAGCTATCAGCACCCATGGCCGCACTTGCTTACAGTCGACATCGACTTAACTGAGTTGCCAGCCAGCGCCCGTGCGCAAGGAAGTACGAAAGGCTACTTCCAAGAAAAAGGGGGCGCGGACGCCAACTGCGGCGAATGGGTGTGACCGCATGCGGCTCAGCGTATTCCCGGCGTACAGACGCTGAGCCAGGCCATACTCGGTCACATTGCCTTCGCAGTTGGCGTCCGAACGCTTATTCCCCTTTCTTGGAAGTAGCCTTTCGTACTTGTTTGCGCACGGGCGCTGGCTGGCAACTCAGTTAAGTCGATGTTCGACTGTAAGCAAGTGGGCCATCCGGTAGCCGAGCCGGCATTTGGGGCAAGCGGATCAGTGATTGGCAAACGCTAGAAACAGACCGACGGTGGATTGCTCTGCCAGAACAGCAGTTGCACTTTTGCCGTTTGACAACTGATCCAAAATGCGCTGGCTTACGGATCGACTGCTAGGAAAGCTCAAGCATGCTCTCTATGTCGTGACCGACTTGCACACCCCCATGGTTGAACTCGCACAACGCTATGACCTGCGCGGTGGCTTTGAAGTCGATATTCGCGAAGACAAACTGGCACGCCAGCATACTTACCCATAGGTCAATCAGGGCTTCCGTTGGATGTTCCGTATGCATACCGGTTGGAAAACATACCCGACTCTCCAATGGGCTCAGCAAATCTGTCATGCGCACGTAATTACCAAGTGCTACGAGTGGCGCATACGCCGTACTGCCTTTGAGTTCATCAACACAGATCATTGGTGGCTTACACATGAATACTCCTTTGTTTCGGTTTTTACACTGACTAAAGTTGTACTCATTTACGACGCTTTTGACAAATTCATTTCGTATATCAAGTTGATTTCCCTTGATTTTTGCGCAAAATTATGGCCCGGAGGTCTTGTCTACCACCTGAGATCCGGTTGATACACAATTTTTTTTGTGTGTTTCGTAGCTGAAACACGGTGGCTCACCTTCGTAAAGTGTGGGCAACGTCCCCGGCATAGCACAGATCATTGTAGGTAGTACAGAAATCGTTTGTGCTATGCCGGGGACGTGTTCGGACAATCACACCTGTAATCGATGAGCGAAAACTGTGCCGCTGGCTAGCCAAGTGACCACTCAATCCGCACTCCGCACTCCGAATTCCGCAATCCTCATTCTTACCTTGCCATCCCCTCGAAGTGTGGTATACTTTCACTACCCTTTGGTATACCATCCCACATTCAAGGAGCAACCTCATGGATTTCGACCAACTTCCGATGCGTATTGCTGTCGGACAGATGCGCGAGTTGACCGATGAAAATATCAACTTCATCCGTCAACTTGGCATTCAGGATGTGCAGTTCAACTTTTATCATGGCTCACCCCACCTGTCAGACGGCTCATCCTGGGAGTACATGGATTTGGTTCGGCTGCGCACCCGCTGTGAAGATGCTGGCTTCCGCCTCAACGCCATCGAAAACACCCCGATCAACTTCTACGACAAGGCCATGTTGGGCTTGCCCGGTCGTGATGAGCAGATCGAGAACATGCAGAAGACGATCCGTAACCTGGGACGGGCGGGCATTCCAGTATTTGGCTATCACTTCATTGTCACCGGCGTCTGGCGCACCTCCAGCACCGCACCCGCACGTGGCGGTGCCAAGGTGACCGCATTTGATTATGATGCGGTCAAAGACGCCCCGCTCTCCTTCGACCGAGAATATAGCGAAGAGGAGATCTGGAAGAACTACGAGTATTACATCAAGGCGATCTTGCCTGTGGCCGAGGAAGCCGGTGTGAAGTTGGCCCTGCACCCGGACGACCCGCCCGTGCCAACCTTGGGTGGTGTGGCTCGCATCATGCGCAGCTTCGACTCCTTCAAGCGCGCCATGGAGATCGGCGACAGCCCCAATCATGGCCTCGACTTCTGCGTCGGCTCCTGGTCGGAGATGAGCCCCGAGGAATGTATGCAGGGGCTGCACTACTTTGCCGAACGGGGCAAGATCTTCTACGTCCACTTCCGCGATGTCTTGGGGCAGGTGCCCAAGTTCCGCGAAGCCTTTATCGGAGAAGGCAACCTCGACATGTTCGAAGTGATGAAGGTTTTGAAGGACAACGGTTTCTCCGGCTTCCTGATCGACGACCACGTGCCGATGATGGATGGCGACAATGGCTGGAAAACCTACAGTCGCGCCTACGCCACCGGCCAGATGGTGACGATGCTGGATCTGTTAAATCGGGGGATGTAGGGGATTCGTGCGTTGCACTGTCGCAGATCACCTGACTTAACCTAGGTTGGTAACGACAGTGCGTCGCACGCGGGAGCGGACCTACCGCCACGACCGATGTGCAACGCACCGGTTTCCTCTGGGTTGATAAGACCGGGTTGACTGGGCCGGTGCGATGCACGTGCTCGACTCCGTGCATCGCACGCGGGCCGTGCCGGTAAGCTTTGCCCAATTGACGACATAACAACGCTAGCTAGCTAACTTACTCTTCTCTGCTTGCATCTCAAAGCTTCACTTCATGCCCTGTTCCAATCCTTGGCACCTCTAACTTCTCTGCCAGCTTGATCAATACCATTTCGGGTACTGGTTTAGTGCGTGTGCGATTGCGTACCAGAAGTTCGTGCCAGGGGGCTTCCAGCTAGACAATGCGCACGCGCATCTTATAGTCGATGAAGAGCCAAATGAGGGAAGTACGGGGCTGGCGGGTGAGATTGGTGGCGTTCCAGATAAAGAAGATATCAAATAACTTCTTGCCTTGCGTGTAGTGACAAAAAGGCTAACAGTTTGGTTCGAGGAGCGCCCAATGATGCGATACCTCAGGTTCACTACAGAGATTCCGGTTGAAACAGCAGGGACGCCTCATGCCTTTGTTTAGTTTGTCAAGCGCAATTTTTATATGCTTTTGGCGGGTCTCCGCTGTTTTGACAGCGCGTATCCAGCGAATCCAATCCCAACGAGCCAGTGGAGTAATCTCCTTCCATACAGCTTCGGCTTTGGGGGAAGATGCCAACGCTTTTTGTAAATCTTCTGGAACTTCCGGCTCTATCCATTCTTGGCTCGGTTCAAGCGAGACTTGTACAGTATCGCCTGCCTTTGCTGAAGCGTCATTCAGTAACTGTTGGTCAGGACTGAACCAGTGGCTTGATCTTCGCCCTGGTGCATATCTCCCGTCCGGTTCGAGCAAGGTTTTAAAGGGAACGTCATTGATCGTCCCTGAAACCATGGTCATACCTCTGGACGGAAGCTCTGCGGAGGCACTCTCAGGTAGTCTGAGAATGGTCCGGGAGTTGATCGTAAATAGCTTCGTTTCAAAACGAATTGTTGGCATATTTCCTCACGTAATGATTAACCGTCTCGTACGTAGTACACAGGTTCGGGCAATTACTCCCGACTTACAATCGGCAGATAGATGGCATTCTGGAGCGGTGGCGCTGGAGGATTGACAATCATTTCGCCCAGTCGGTTTAAGGCGCTTAGCACATCATTTTGCGAAAATTGACAATGGCCATAGGCCGTGATTGCGCGATTTTCGTGCAAGTTTGGGTTGCTGGCGTGATTGGTCTTCTGGCGTAGCAAGGTGGTATGCCAATAGGGCACAACTGGATCGCCGGTGGTGTGCATGGTTACCAGCGGACGTGTGATTAGACCGGTCGTCTCATAGTTGCTGATGGTGTTGGTGGCTGTGATGTCAGCGCTGAAACGCAGAACAGACTGATTGAGCGCGCTGTCATTCTCAGAACCCACATACTGACGGTTTTGATTCTCAAAGGGTTGTCCCCCTAGTTTGCTTTTGGCATCATTGGTGGCATAGACGCTGTACCAAAGCAGACGTTCGATGGTTCGTTCTTTGCTGGCTGTATTACCAGGATCCGAGGCTGCCTGGCTCACCGCTAGAAACTGATCCACTTTGGTCGCATTTGCGGGGTTGGTGACCACTGGCAAAACTGTGGTGCTGTAGGTCGTCGATTCCCAACTGTCGAGCGCCGTTGGTGGAATATCAACTGGGGTGCCTGGGGTAAGGCCAGGAAAATAATGATCGAAGAGCACACGGGCGTCCCCGAGGTAGTTGATCTGGTCTTGAAAACTGCCATAGGGGCCACACATGGCCAAGGCTCCACTGAACATCTCTGGGTGGCGCTCCAACGCCAGCACGGTGGTCAGTGCGCCCTGCGAGACACCAATCAGGATCACAGCGATTGGTACGCCATGTTTCTGCGCATAAATGGAAACCAACTCGACCAGATCAGGAATCGCACCCTGTACGTTGAGTCCGTTCGCTGTAAAACTGCTCGTAGCCAGCGCATAGCCAAGTAAATTGGCGGCGGTTTCCAAATTTCCTGCGCCTTCGATCTGCGTGGCAGGGAGCGCAACCGGTTGATTGGGCGCGGTGTAGCCCTGCACATAGATGATCAGCTTGCCTGTAGGGGCAAATGGCATACAAATCCGATAGGTCGCCCCGCTGCTTTGCGTTCCTTCTTCACAAGCCGTCGGGTGCTGAGGTGCACTTTGCGCGTTGGAGGTGACACTGGTTGTCAAAAGCAGGCAGAGTGAAAGAAACAGACTGATACTGGTAAGATGACGTGATCTTTTCATAATGGTTACCTGGGTGAATAGAGGATGCGATGCAAACTGAAATAGACTAGCGGCAGTGGTGCGTAAGCGATCCTATCACTTTTTATGAGGTGGTACAAGTGGGAACCATCGTTCGTCGATGACTGGTATGGCTGAGTAAGTGGGCACCTAGCGCGTTGTGCGTCGTACTGTCGCAGAACTCGTGACTTGACTGAGATCGGTAACGACAGTGCGTCGCACGCGGGGGGATGGCTCGACAGCGAGGGGTGTGCAACCCTTCGCTATGCTCAAGGGCAAGCGCACCGGTCGCCATTGGGTTCATCATGTTGGGTTTACTGGACTGGTGCAACGCACCGGCCTCCGCTAGGTCGATTTGACTGGGAGGTACGGGCCGGTCGTTGCACGCGCCATTACGTTACCTGATGGTGAATGTGTGGGCAGCCTGCGGCAGCGGCTGCCTGGATGGTTTGGCTGTCGGTGAGTTGGCTGAGCGGTTTGCGTTGGTAGCGGATGCGCACGGGTGAGGGGTGGTTGGCCCCATTGCCCATGATCACGTGAACCTCTTTGCTCAGCAGTTCGGCGTCAAATTGTTGAAAAAAGCGCGCAGTGATGACCGCCATTTCATTTTTGGCAAAATTCATGCCGGTGCATTTGTGAATGCCACCGCCAAAGCCAATGATGGCAAAGGGATTTTTGCCCTCACCCCGTTCAGGCGAGTAGCGCAGCGGGTCAAAGTGATCGGGATTGGCAAAGACTTCCGATTGGAAATGTGAGGTTGCACCACTCACCATGATGCGCCAGCCGACCGGGATCTCATAGTCACCCATTTTCAACGGCTCTTGCACCGTGCGGATCTGCGTATCGGCAGAGGGGCGCATCCGGGTTGTCTCATCAATCGCCCAGTACATGTAATTGAGTTGGCTGAGGGTATGGCCATCGAGCTCCTGCCCGTACACCACATGCTCACGAATTTCTTGCTGAACCGGCTTGAGCGTCTCAGGATGTTGCAGAAGTAGCGCTAATAACCATGCTGCTTGCCCTGCGGTTGTCTCATGACCAGCAAAGATCAGACCCATAAACATGGTGACAATCTCTTCGTCCGACATGATCGTGCCATCCTTCATCGGGGTTGAGAGCAAGGTCGTGATCAAATCATCGTACTGCTCCGGGTGCTCACGCCGCTTTTGGATGATGCCAGACAAAATTGTTTTGATCTTCTTTTTGGCACGGTCACGTCGCCAGAACACGGGCAATGGTAGATTCTGGGGTAGCAGCGGGTTGATCGAGGCACTGATTGCTGCATAATGTCCCCAAAAGTCAGGCCCCAGTTCTTGCTCAAAATTGGGACCAATAAACGCACGCCCGGCCACAAACTGTGTCAACTGTAACAGTTCTTGAGTGAGATCGGTCTCGCCCGATTGGCCGAGGCGATCCAGCCAGCGCTGCACTTCAACATTCATGGCTTGAATGTAACTGGCCATGCGCTTCTGTTTAAAGACCTCCTGCAGCGCAGGTCGCTGGTTGAGGTAGGTTTCGGGGCCAGCGACAAATAACACTTCGCCGATCGCCTCTTTCAAAAAGGCATAGCCTTCCTGCATGTTCAAGGCTTTGTCGGTCTCTTTGTAGAAGATCTGGTTATACTGGGCTCCGGTGATCACCAGCACATGCTGAGGACCCAACTTGACTGTAAATAGCTCGCCGTGTTCGTTATAGCCGCGCTTGAAAAATTTCTCGCGATTTCGTAACATCTCAAATAGGTGCCCCACAACGGGGAACCCGCCTGATAGCATGGGTGGTATTGCAATTGTCATTCTGTTACCCCTTCATTTTTAAATCGCAATCTATGCTAGGTGCTTTCCGGAAGTTGAGCGCACAAAGGTACACCTTGGGCGCAGAAATTCACGGAATGGATTGTCTGATTGATATACTACATACGCATCTATTTCTGTATCTCACCATTATGCAACAATAGCAGAAAACTAGCAGAATTTCGATTTTGAAAGCGCTTTGTAAGTCTATAGTGGGCGTATTGCCTGCATGGATCCTCTCGGCAAGCATGGTGAATTGAGCTACTATCGCGGCAAAGGAGCAGACGATGAGTTCAAGTATGTCACGGGTATCTGCCTCTGAAGAGGTCGATGTCATCATTATTGGAGCAGGAATCTCGGGGCTGGGTGCAGCCTGTCATTTGCAGCGTGAGTGCCCAAACAAGCGCTATGTGATCCTTGAGGCACGCACGGCAATTGGTGGAACTTGGGATCTTTTCCGCTATCCAGGCATCCGTTCCGATAGTGATTTGCATACCTACGGCTATGATTTCAAGCCCTGGTATGGTCATCCGATTGCCACTGGTGAAGAAATTCTCCGTTATCTGCACGAAGTGGTGGAAGAGAACCAACTGGAGCCGCACATTCGCTTTGGTCATCGGGTGAGCAACGCTGCCTGGTCGACAGATGATGCGCTGTGGCGCGTGGAAGCAGCGAATGGCGCAGGTG
Organism: Caldilineaceae bacterium; assembly: GCA_046328715.1. Lineage (GTDB taxonomy): Bacteria > Chloroflexota > Anaerolineae > Caldilineales > Caldilineaceae > JAXLWB01. Next base: position 11,270 of record JAXLWB010000033.1, read on the forward strand.
AAACATGCCAGTTTAGCGGTCGCTTTCTGTTGATGTGCTTGGGCTACTACAACTACGAGGCTGGCTATCGTCCCACGTTCCCTGGCGAAGAAGCGTTTGAAGGTCTCATCATTCATCCGCAACAGTGGCCCGAAACGCTTGACTATACTGGTAAGAAGATAGTCGTGATCGGTTCCGGTGCCACGGCTGCCACGATCGTGCCGGCGGTGGCGGAGCAGGCAGCGCATGTGACACAGTTGCAGCGTTCGCCTAGCTACTATCTGCCTGTTGTCAATGAGGAAGAAGAGGAGATGATCAAGCAGTTGCGTGCGCTTGCCATCCCGAAGGATTGGATCTACGAGATCAAGCGGCGCAAGTCGATCGAAGAAAGTCGAGTCTTTACACAGCGGGCTTTGAATGAGCCAGATGCGGTGCGCCAGGAATTGTTGGCAGGTACCACGGCCCTGTTGCCCGCAGACTACGACATAGGCACCCATTTCACCCCACGCTACGACCCCTGGAAGGAACGGCTCTGCATGCTGCCCGAAGGCGATCTGCTCAAAGCGGTCGCTTCCGGCAAAGCTTCGGTTGTGACTGATGAGATCGACTGTTTTGTCAAAGATGGGATTTCGCTCAAGTCAGGCCAGCGCTTGGTGGCCGACATCATCGTCACCGCCACTGGCCTTGAACTTTGCGGACTGGGCAATATTCCTTTCACAGTGGATGGCAAGCCAGTGAAGGTACCCGACGCCTGGACCTATAAGGGCATTATGCTCTCGGATATGCCCAATCTAGCCTGGATCTTCGGCTATATCCGCGCTTCATGGACACTGCGCTCTGACCTGATTGGTCACTATGTCTGTCGGCTCTTGAATTACATGGACGCCGTTGGCGCACGACAGTGTACCCCGCGGCTGCGTCCTGAGGATCAAACGATGACGGCCAAAGACTTTATCGATCCTGCCGACTTTGCGCCTGGTTACATGCGGCGTGGTGCAGGGCGATTGCCCAAACAGGGAGATCGCGAGCCGTGGACAAATCGTCAAGACTATTATCAGGAGCGAGATGTGTTGCCTGTCGCCAGTTTTGAGGATGGCGTACTTCAATTTGAGTAAACTTCTCTTCGCAGAGAAAGAAGCTAGAAATTAAACGATACAAAGCGTCAAAACACGCCTCGTGTGGTTCGAACCACACGAGGCGTGCTCATTAAACAAAGCTTCCCCCCTCAATCTATCACACCTTTGCAGTTTTTATAGCAAAGTTGCCAGATCTCACAGAAATCTCCTCTGTTTTGCCCCTCCCCATCTCAGTACAATTAGCACCAAGAAGAGCGAACAAGAACAAAGAATAAAGCAGAAGACAACGCAGAAACGTACGTACGAAAGATAATGAGTCGTCAACCGAGTAACTCTTCAATCGTTCTGTCAACGCTACACACAATCCATTCTAACCAAACAAGGAGCAATCAAGATGAACACCAACAGCAACTTCGCCCTGGAACAACTCGAAACTCGCAATGAAAGCCTGTGGATTTTCGTTCCCTATGTCGCCTGGTGTGTCAAGCATGTGTGGGGCTTCCCCATCTACTACCCCTGCATCAAGTACCACTGGATCTGGATCTAGTCACATCGGGTGAGAGCTAGGGTTGAGCAATGTGCAACTCTGGCTCTCACATTACAAAGAGCACTACCCATTCTTACCCTATCTTTCTCAACTACAACGTAACCTTCCATCTATCAACAAGGAAAAACTACCATGTCCACCAACAAACATTTTGCTATCGAGTCTCTAGAAACCCGTAATGAGAGCTTCTGGATTCTGGTTCCCTACTTCGCCTGGTGTGTCCGTTACGTGTGGGGCTTCCCGATCTACTATCCCTGTGTCAAGTACCGCTGGGTCTGGATCTAGTAGATACGCCTTCTAGAGTAGACACCCACTGTAAACATTGCATCATCTGTCTCAGAACCTAATCTTGGAGATTGTGCAATGTTTACGTGTCCTCTCTAGAAGGATTTGAAAGCAACCTCTGGCTACCTGCGCTCAATAGGCCAACCAAAACCAATCTAAAAATCAACCCAACAAGGAGAAACAATCATGTCGCACAATCAGAACTTCGCCATCGAGCAACTCGAAACCCGCAATGAGAGCTTCTGGATTCTGGTCCCGTATGTCGCCTGGTGTGTTAAGCATGTGTGGGGCTTCCCAATCTACTATCCCTGCATCAAGTACCACTGGGTTTGGATCTAGATCGAGCCGATTTTGCTCAAGCGCTAACATGAAAAAGGTGAAACGTGACCCTCACGTTTCACCTTTTTCATGTTAGCGCAATCGTCAATAGGGGTGCAGAGACTCTCTATCTATGCCCCAGCAATTCGACAGAGAAAAGTGTCCAAATGATAGAAAGTGGGATGGAGTTCATTGCTTGTTTTGAGTAAAGTGGAGAGGTATTTCTGTAGCTTATGATTGATGTCTAGATTGAGTGTTTATACGATTGGGCAAGATCCGTGAAGAGTGATACGTGAATGTTCGAAAGTCTTTCACGATTTACGCATCACGCTTCATGCAAAATAAGAGATCTCAACCTAGCGCTCTGTAACGGACCAAGACTTCAATTGACCAAAGGCAGGAACCACCCATGACTCTATCCTACACTTCCACGCTCGAACTTCACCCGCAGGTGACAATGGCTGAATTCAACAGCCGACCCGAGAACAAAAGCTATCGGGTTGAACTGACCGATGGCCGACACTTTCAAATCAACGAGACCTTATTTCGCTTGCTCGTGGTCCTACGCACGCCAACGAGTCTTGAAAAGCTACTAAGCACCTTTTGCGGGAGCGGCGAGCACTCAATTCCCTCGGCGGAGATCACAGCGATCAGCACCGAGCTAGTAGCACAGGGCATTTTGGTTCAGGACGGAGTCGTGCCGCCGAACACAACCAAGCGCCAGGAAGATGCATCGTTGTTGGCGCTGCATTTCCGCCGTGAGATCTTTAGTGCAGAACGGTTGGCACCCATCGTGCGTCCCTTCCAATGGTTCTTTACTCGTCCAGTGGCGGCAATCCTGATGTCGCTGGTTGTGGCGGTCCATGTCATGCTCTATCTTCAAGTTGGATTTGCTGCCCAGGCCGATATGTCGGGAGTCAATTGGCCGCTTTTTTTGCTGGTGTTGTTGGTGAGCATTTTCGTGCACGAATTTGGTCACTTGGCGGCCTGTCAACGCTGGAACTGTCCACACGGCCCCTTGGGCATTGGCTTCTATTTCTTTCAGCCGGTCTTCTACGTGGATGTAACCGCTGCCTGGCGACTGAATCGCTGGCAACGGGCTGTGGTCGATCTGGCGGGAATCTATCTGCAACTGATCGGAACTATCTTCTTTTGGCTGCTCTGGCTAGCAACGCAGGACAAGACCTGGCTCTTTGCCATTTTCATGACCGATATGTTTGCCTATAGCAACCTACAACCCTTTATGAAATTGGATGGCTATTGGCTGCTTTCCGACTTGAGTGGCGTGCCGAATCTGCATGCACGGGTCGGAGCCGTGCTGGGATATTGGGTGCAGCGTCTCATGGTGCTGGTGGGGTTTGGGAAGCCAGCAACGACACCTTCGCCGCTGGCTGGCTGGTCCGCTTCCACCCGGCGCACGGTTCTTGTTTATCTGGCTGTGGCGCTGCTGGTCTGGCCGCTGATGTTGATCCAAATGATCCCGATGTTGCTGCAAGTCGTTCTTAGTACGCCTGCCCTCTGGCCAGCCGCGCTGAGTAGTCTACCCTCAGCCCTGCTCCAAGGTGACTTCAAAACCGTGCTGACTTCGTTGCAGACGCTCTTTCTGCCATTGTTGATGGGCATGAACCTCTTTGTCATCGGGCGGCAACTTGCCAGGAAGGCGTTCAAGGGTCAGCGTATGGCTCAGTAGTACTGTAGGTCGGCCCGGTAGGCTAAAGCCGAATGTGGAGCAGCTCTGGCCGTAGGGACCCCTGAATTTAGAATGGAGAAATTCACCAATCTAAATCCAGTGGTCCCTGCGGGACACATATGTCATTCTCGATATACCCTCGTCGCTACTGATAACGGCGACTTGTAAACACGCCCGCTATTTGACCACGTCGGCCTCAACCAGTACTCGGAAGCCGACATCACGATTGGCGGAGGATGGTTTGAGGGCGAGGCGGCTGAAGCAGCGAAGTTGGTAGTATGAGTAGATAAAGGAACCACCGCGGGCGATGCGTTTGCCTGGGTCATTGGGGTCCTCGCGACCGTCGTCCTTGGCGTAGGGATAGGGTTTGTCAAGTGAGGAGGTCCACTCGGCGACGTTGCCGCTGAGGTCGAGTAAGCCGTCGGCACTGGCACCGCTGAGGAAGGAGCCGACTTCGTCTGCACCGGCGGCTGGGTTGTTGAAGTTGGCACTCTCGGTTGAAGGCTGCTGTTCACCCCACGGGTAGGTACGGTTGTCGCTGGCGCGGCAGGCATGCTCCCACTCGGCTTCGCTGGGCAGACGCCCGCCTGCCCAGGTGGCATAGGTCATCGCTTGTTCCCAGGTGACGTGGGTGACGGGATACTTGGCGTAGATCAGCTGCTGCCACTGGTCGTTGGCTGGTTCGCTACAGACCTTGGCCTTGACGCAGAGGCTGTATTGCTCGTTGGTTACTTCCTCGCTTTGCAGCCAGAAGCTGCCTACCGTTTGCTTGTGAGCAGGTTGCTCCTTGACAAAGGTCGTCTCGCCCTTATTGGCTCCCATCGTAAACTCGCCACCGGCCACATAGAGATACTCGCCTCCGTCCACCGGGTTCTGCCAGCGTCCAGATTGGCTTTCGATCAGGACCCTGAAGCCGACATCGCGATTGGCGGAGGATGGTTTGAGGGCGAGGCGGCTGAAGCAGCGAAGTTGGTAGTGTGAGTAGATAAAGGAACCGCCGCGGGCGATGCGTTTGCCTGGGTCATTGGGGTCTTCGCGACCGTCGTCCTTGGCGTAGGGATAGGGTTTGTCAAGTGAGGAGGTCCACTCGGCGACGTTGCCGCTGAGGTCGAGTAAGCCGTCGGCACTGGCACCGCTGAGGAAGGAGCCGACTTCGTCTGCACCGGCGGCTGGGTTGTTGAAGTTGGCACTTTCGGTTGAAGGTTGCTGTTCACCCCACGGATAGGTACGATTGTCGCTGGCGCGGCAGGCATGCTCCCACTCGGCTTCGCTGGGCAGACGTCCGCCTGCCCAGGTGGCATAGGTCATCGCCTGTTCCCAGGTGACGTGGGTGACAGGATACTTGGCGTAGATCAGTTGCTGCCACTGGTCGTTGGCTGGTTCGCTACAGACCTTGGCCTTGACGCAGCGGCTGTATTGCTCATTTGTCACTTCCTCAGTTTGCAGCCAGAAGCTGCCTACCGTTTGCTTGTGAGCAGGTTGCTCCTTGACAAAGGTCGTCTCGCCCTTATTGGCTCCCATCGTAAACTCGCCACCGGCCACAAAAAGATACTCGCCTCCATCCACCGGGTTCTGCCAGCGTGAACCAGGTTGTGAATTGCCGGGAAGTTGGAGGACAGGCGGTTGGGCTGCATGATCATGCACCGGAGCAGTTGTTGTGATTGCTGCCAGGGTCGGTGTGATAGGAACAGTCACTGCGGGTGGCAACTTGCTGATTGGCACAAGCTGATCGGCGTAGAGCGTAAAGGTCACATTGGGAAGCGCGACCGCGTAGGCCGAAAGCAAGCGACTGTCGATCTGCTTGAGATAGGTGATGCCCTCCTCGTAGTAACCCGTATCGACAATCTCCTTGACGCTATCTTGCGAGATGACTTTGGCAATCAACTCGGTGGCACTAGCTCCATCGCTTTCGCTCTGTTGCAGATCGGCCAGGGCCGGCTGCAAGGTGTCGCTGACCACCGCACTCGACGTCGAATCTGCCGTATCGGTCGTAATCAGTGAGGTTTTGACCGCTGCCAATTTTTCTTCGACTGCCTGTAAATAAGCGATGACGCCAAAGCCATCGCCGGGATCCTCGGTCTGGCCATTCTGATTCAGATCACCATAAAGTTCGCCCAATTTGCCGTTGGTAATGTTGACGATATGTTCGACATGGACGCGTGCCGTGTTGCGATCATTCTTGGCCAGCGCATCTTCCAACAGTTGGGAATGAAAGAGCGCAAGACGCAACTGTTCCGATGCACCAAAGAGCAGCCCTTTGCTGACCTCCTGGGTGGGGGCGAAGAAGGATTGCAGTGGACCAAAGGCGCTTTTGTCGAAGTCCACACTCAGCACCACTTGGTTAGAGGGGAGATCGCCGCTCTGGTTGTCCGCTTCGAGTGTGATGAGCAGCGTGGTGTATTCTTCGAGAAGATGTTCACGATGCTCGGCGCTGAAGTGTACAGCCCCGGCTGCGAGCGTCAATTCGCCCAAGGAAAGAAACTTATCCGGGCTGGATTTGAGCCATACTTCGTAGTGGTGGTCAGTCGGTGGCGTCTCCAACTGGTCAATATCCAGAAATATCTTGCCTGCGCGCGTCTGATTGAAATTGGCAAAGTGGATGTGCCCGATGGCATGACGGTTCTGAGCGAGCAGCGCGGGCCGAGTGAGCAAACTCAGCATCAGAAGCGACTGGATCGCACACAACAGGGTTACCAGTAGAAAATGGTTGAACGGTTGTTGCAACTTTCCATAGAGTCGCTTGTTGGCAATGTCATGCGCAACGCCGGGCTGACGAACTCGGAGCGGTGGGATCTGGTGCATAGATGGCCTTATCTCTCCATCTCGAATTGACGGACAGCGATTTTACAGTGTTGATAAAGGACGTAGACAAGACGCATCGTCTTGTCTACGTCCTACAGGATATGAACGTTACTTGCTGGCCTTTTCACTGGCCGTGATCGTAATCGTGTCGTGGAGACGGGGATCATCGAGTGCCATGTGTGCTCCATCGGCCAGTTGCAGACGCAAGATATGAATGCCAGCCGTCAGCGTGAGTGTGGTGCTCAACTGACCCTTGCCAAAGTGCAGATGGGTAGCATCGTTGACAATAATATCTCCAGGGTCGACAAAATCTTCATCGATCAGGATATGCATATGACCGGCATGGTCGTGGATTTCCCCCGCCGGTTCGACCGTGATCCCAGTGGCGGCCATGATCACTGGGAAGGATAGGGGAACCGTTGCCCCATCCTGCGGCGAAACAAAGTGAACGCCTACTCCCTGGTCCGTCGAGGTCTTTTCGGCTACGGTCACGGTGATGGTATCTTGCAGGGCCGAATCATCGAGCGCCATATGTGCGCCATCGGCAAGTTGGAGACGCAGCGTGTGGACGCCAGGTGATAGGGTCAACGTGGTAGTCAATTGACCTTTGCCAAAGTGGAGATGGGTGGCATCGTTGACGACAATCTCCCCAGGTGCGACAAAATCTTCGTCGACCAGAATGTGCATGTGACCAGCATTCTCGTGAATTTCGCCGGCTGGTTCCACCCTGACGCCCGTGGCTGCCATCACCACTTCAAAGGTTGGCGGCACGGTTGCACCATCGAGCGGTGCAACAAAGTGAACACCGCGTGCCTGAGTTTGGGCTGCCGCTTCGGATACAGTCACCGTGATTGTATCGCGCAGCGTGAGATCGTCGAGGGCCATATGTGCTCCATCGGCCAGTTGCAGACGCAAGACATGTACCCCTGGCGATAGGGAGAGGGTCGTCGTGAGTTGACCTTTGCCAAAGTGCAAATGCGAGGCATCGTTGATGACAATTTCCCCAGGTTCGACAAAATCTTCATCGATCAAGATGTGCATGTGACCGGCATTCTCGTGGATTTCGCCCGCTGGCTCCACCTTTACGCCGCTGGCTGCCATCACTACGGTAAAGGTTGGAGGCACCGTGGCCCCGTTGAGTGGCGAGACAATGCGCACCCCTCGTTCACTGGCAGTGTTGGCTGGCTGTTGCGTGGTGGTAGTTGCTGGTGTCGTTGGCCGCACAGCGACAGAGGAGGTGGGCTGATTGGGAATCCATAACTTCTGGCCAATGCGCAGTTGTCTGGGATCGCCAACAGTGGCAAAGCTTGGATCGACCTGTGCCTTGGCGTTGGTTGCGTCGACAATAATGCCCCACATGTTTCCATTGCCGTAAAATTCATCTGCAATCTTATAAAGCGAATCGCCAGCCTTGACAACGTAGCTTTGCCCATCCTCCTGCAACGTGGGCCTGTCCAACAAGGCGGCGTGGGTCACCCTTGTAGGCAGCAACATGACCAGCAGTGTGGACAAGAAGGTCACGGACAATACGAAGAGAAGCGTACTACTGCGGATTTGTCGATACATAACCCTTCCTCGTTAGCCAACGGTGAATATCAACGGGACAAACAAATCGATTTTGATCAGGACTTTTGCATATTGTTGGACTGATGTGGACTAAAAAAGTCCTATGAATATTACTATATATAGTTGATAAAATCTAGAGGGAGTTTTTTGGGTATTTTGTCCTTGTGTACCGAAAAATGGTGAATGTCGATAACGTTAATCAAAAAGTAATATAATTTGTCTCCCGATTACGAATATCTCTCGTATAATACCTGTACAACCGATGTAAGGAACTGGTAGCCACTGGGTTGCTGGAGTGGTCTACCAAGTGCGGCTTTAACAAAGTATTTGGTCAATCTTCTTCCGGGAAGGCTCGAGCAAAAAGCCGGCTTATACGTAGGCCCTTCCCGGAAGATTGCAAAATTACTCCGTTAATCATGCACTAGAGAAGAAAATATGCGATCAACACGTCAACAGGCACTTTTTAAAATGTTTACAAACTTATTGATTCTGGCAGAAAAAACACGAGGCGGATCAAATTCTCTCCGTGCTTTTCGCCTGATAGGCACCTTATCTACAATTCCGATTGTTGCTTTATTTGTAATACGCCTGCAAGCAAGTGCGCTCTCGTATCAGGATCTGAATGCTCCGAAACTGAATGATTGTACTGGTATAGACTTCGGTCAGCTTAGCACTGGGTCAATCATAGCAGGCGAGAGTGATTGTTTTACCTTCATGGGAACAAGTGGTGATCGAATACGAGTTCGGGCGGTGGAAAGTTCAGGCGATTGGACCGCCTTCTTTGAAGTATTCAGTACGGCCAGTAACCAATCGGTCTGCTCAACCATTGTCAGTGAAACCGACTGTGTGTTAGTAGCCAGCGGCGAACATAAGATTGTCGTGCGTGATTTTACAAACAATCATATCGGCTCCTATGCGCTTTTTCTGCAACGTCTGAACAATCCGGTTGGCTGTGCGTCCATGAGCTTTGGCGCGTTGCCGATACCTGGCACAGTTAGTGCTGCGGCGGAGATCGACTGTTTTATGGTTGATGCCACCATCGGTGACCGCATCCGCACTCGCGTTGTGGAGACGGCTGGCAAAAATTTAACCATCCATTTTGAAATAATGCGCCCCGATGGCACCTCGCTCTGTTCGACCGTAGTAGGCGAAAAAGATTGTCACATTGACCAAACTGGGCCACAGATAATTCTTGTGAAGGATTTTGATGGCACCACGACAGGCGATTATTCGCTCTACGTGCAACGCCTCAATGAGCCGGCTGGCTGCGCTGCCCTCAGCTTTGGGGCGTTACCAGCCATCGCACAGATCAAGGTTGCCGCAGAAGTGGACTGTTACACTTTTCCTGGCGTAGCCAATGATACGGTACGTATCCGAGCGATTGAAACCGATAACGGCCCTCTCTCACTTTTCTTTGAACTTTTCGATCCGGCGGGTGGTAGCGTCTGTAGTGAAATCAACCCCGAACAAACCTGTACGCTCAGTGTTGATGGGCAATACATGCTCCTGACTAAGGACTTTGCCGGAACCAAAACGGGCGATTATTCTCTCTATCTTCAGCGACTTAACTCGCCAGTAGGCTGTGCATCGCTTGGCTTGAGTGGTGGTCAGAGTACGATTGAAGTGGCAGCGCAGGTGAACTGCTATACTTTCCAGGCTACCGGCAACGGGGATGTCACTCTGAATGTTCACGAAGAGGCAGGTCAACTGAGTGCCTACTCCGAGATTGTACGCCCAGATGGCACAACCGCCTGTGAAACGATCCTGGCTGATCTCACTTGTACCCTCAGTGGATCGGGGGTACACACAATCTTGGTGGATGATTTTTCGGGAATCTATACCGGAACCTACCAAATCACACTACAATGTCCGGCAGGCAATTGTAGATTTGCGGCCACACCCACACCGACGCAAACACCTCTTCCAACGCTGACCCAGACGCCCGTGCCTCCAACTGGGACGCCTTCGCCAACAGAGAATGCCAACAAGGTCTTCGTACCATTGGTCAGCCGATGAGACAATGACTTACTGTGGCTGTTCAATCACTACCCGGAAGCCAACGGTTGGAAAGGCGCTGAGCAGCCCTTTGTCGCGTCTGGCAGAGCGGATCGAGGCCGCGTTGCTGCCATAGAAACCGCCTCGCAGCACCCGTTCGCGACCTGTCGATGGACCTGTTGGGTTGCGAGACGGGGAGTCCTTGTAGTAGTTCACGGCATACCAGTCTGCCACCCACTCCTTGACGTTGCCTGCCATATCCAACACACCATACGGGCTGGCCCCCGCAGGATAGGAGCCGATTGGTTGTGTGCCAGCAGCACTAAAGTTGGCATGTTGGCTGTCGGGCGGGGTGTTGCCCCAAGGATAGATCAAGGCCGAGGTGCCACGTGCTGCCTTTTCCCATTCGGCTTCGGTCGGTAGGCGACCGCCGATAGCTGCGGCGTAGGCTGCCGCCTGCTCCCACTTTATCTCCACGACGGGGTGATTCGCATAGGCTGGGTCATGTAGATAGGGATTGTCCGACAGATCCTCACATTGGCCAGCCTGGACACAGCGTAGGTACTCCGCATTCGTAACCTCGGTCTCCTTGATCCAGTAAGCATCTAAATCGACCGTGTGGACAGGTTGGGCATTGTCATTTCGGTCGTCGCTGCCCATGCTGAATTCCCCTGCGGGCACATAATGATAGCGTGCTTTGTCGCCAGAGTGAATGCGAACTTCCCCAGCGCTTACAGTGGGCAACGACGTTGCTGTAGGGGTTGCCGTCGCTGCCACTGTAGGCGTGCGCGTAAAGGTGGGCAACACAGTTGCTGTAGTGGTTGGGGTGGTAGTTGGGGTCGACGTCGAGGTTGGCGTTGGTGACGGGATCGCTGTGTCCGTCGCTGTAGGTTGGGGTGTCGCTGTTTCGGTTGCTGTTGGCGAGTCGGTCGCCGTTGGCTGCGGCGTGGCAGTTGATGTTCTTGACGCTGTTGCGGTGGCTGTTGGCTCTGGCGTTGCCGTGTTGGTTGTTGTTGGCGAATGGGTCGCTGTGGCCGTTAGGGTTGGACGCGCTGTATCAGTAACTGTTGGGATCGGTGAACGGGTGGCTGTATTGGTTGCAGTTGGTTGCGGCGTCGCTGTATGGGTAGCGGAAGCGGTGGCGGTCGCTGTGGGCGGCGGTGTGGACGTGTTGGCTGCCGTATGCGTTGCCGTTGGGGTAGGCAACGGTGTATGGGTGAAGGTTACCGTTGGTGAAAGGGTGACTGTACTGGTTGCTGTTGGCTGCGCTGTGGCCGTGGCTGTAATGGTTGCGGTTGAGAGAACAGTTATTGTCGGAACCGCAGCAATTTGTACGGCTGATGTCACTGCTATTGCATTAGCCGCCGTAGGCAGAACGGTCGGGCTTGCGGTGTCGGTTGGCAACGGTGTGATGGTCGGGGTGGGCGGCACGGTGGCTGTAAGGGTTGCCGTATCGATAGCTGTGGGTGTGCTCGTTTCCGTCGAGATGGGGGCGCTGCTAGCCAACTGCACAGTCGATGTCTGTGTCGCAGTCGGCTGGACTGTGGGCGTATCGCTGCCGTTGGCACCATTTGTAGTCGCATTGGCGTCTACAGGTGTAGATGCAGACGTTGGTTGGTTGTTGCCCTGAAGTGCCTGCCAGCCGCGGCTGATCTGTTGGGGCAGGTCAGCCAGCAAGGCGAGGATGATCAAAATCAGTACTAGGAGCAAACCCGACAAAAGCATAGAGCGCCTGAAAAAGGGCGGCGGAGTTTCATCCGCTTTGCCGTTACGTCCAGCCTGAAGCGCAGGCACCACCGTCAATTCGCTATCATCTACGGTGTCGCCAAGCAAGGCAGCGCGCATCTGCTGCGCCGTTTGGTAGCGTTCGTTGGGGCGATTCTGCATTGCACGCAAGATCACCCGTTCGCACTTGGGGGTGAGCGTGGGGTTGAGTTGGCTGGGCGGCGCTAACACTTCGCCGTTGACGCGCTGAATCGCATCGATCGGGCGCTGGCCAGTCAATAGCATGTACATGGTCGCACCGAGTGAATAGACGTCAGAGCGGGGATCAGTTCCGCCTGTGTATTGTTCGGGGGGTGAGTAGCCGGAAGTTGCCCCGCGTGCTCCTACCTGCGTGACCTCGGAGGAGAGGTACTTCGCCAGACCAAAATCGACCAAGACCACCTGACCATTCGGTGACACCTTAATATTGCCTGGCTTGATGTCACGATGCACAATCGGGCTGGACATGCCAGTTTCCGGATTGACCCAGCCGTGCATATATTCCAGCGCATCCATCACCTTGCTCATCCAACGCAGCACATCGGTTTCGGGCAAGGGGCCACTCTTGCGCTGCGCAATCTGACGCAGATCTTCGCCGATCACATAATCCATGACCAGGTATTGAAAGCCAGAAGGCTCGATAAAGTAGTCGGTTACACGCGGGAGGTTGGGATGCGTGAGGCGGGCGAGGACGGCAGCTTCATGTTGGAATTGTTGCTGGACCTCGGGCGTGGAGTCGCCGTTTTCCTTGATGGCAACCAGACGATCTGAAAGGTTGCGATCAGTGGCCAAATAGACCGTTCCCATCCCGCCACGCCCCAAAGGCTCTTTAATTCGATAGCGGCCCTGTTGTAACTGATGGTCAGCTTCAAGCATAGCATGCGCAGCAGATCGTGAACGGTAGATGGTGATAGGCAGTTGCCATGAGAATGAGTTTTCAACGATGAATGGGTGCTGGGAAGACGCCGATCCTCATGGTGAGTTTTGCTTCACGGGTTTGCAAAACCGGTGTAGATTGTAACGTAGATTCGCTTTACTGGCAATTACTGTTTTGCTTTCGGGTCGGAGAAAGAGTGGCGAGTGGCGAGCTAATTCGCCACCCGCCACTCGCCACAAAGAATTCTTGGAAGCTGCGCTGTCAAGAACGACAGCGCACTCTTTCTCATCCCTGACTGCTTGCTCCCGACTCCTCTGTCCCGGAGGTGACACTGCCTTGGACCACATCGCCCAGCTTCAGGTCAGAGGATTGGACCACGATCCATTCGCCGTGATTTTCGCCGGTCGAGACGGGAATTTCTTGTGTCGTTTCGCCCCGTTGCACAGTGACAGTCTGTGCCCCATCGGCTGTCTGATGGATGGCGTTCTGCGGGGCCAGCCAACTGTTGGCGCTGCTGTTGCTCTCGCTCAGCTTGACCCGAGCGCTCATACCGGGGCGGACGCCGTCGAGGTTGTTGTCAGTCAGGCGGATGGTTACGGGATAGTTGACGACCTCTTTGTTATCCTGGTTGATCGGGGCAATGCTCTCGACTAGGCCACTCAACGCTCGATCGCGCAGAGCGTCTAAGGTAATGGTGACGGGCTGCCCACTGTTGATCTTGGCTACGTCAATTTCGGCGACCTTGACCGTTAGCTTGAGCTGTTTGGTATTGGCCAGGGTGGCCACAACCTTGCCAGTCAAGCCTCGTTCGCCTGGGGTAACGGCAATGTCGAGAACGGTGCCGTCGATGGGGGCAACGACCTTGCTGTGTTCGAGTTTGAGCTTGGCTTCGTCGAGATCGAGTTGCGCCTTTTGTACCTTGACCTCGGCGCTCTCCTTCTCACTGGCAGAGGCACCCGCTTGGAGCTTGGCCAATTTCTCTTCGGCCTCTTTGACCTTGGCCTGGGCCTCGGCTACGTCAGCCGGATTAGGCTTGGCTTTCAGATCGGCCAGGTCGGATTTGGCCTTCTCGATGTTGCTCACGGCATCCTGGAGGCTTGACTGTGAAGAGCCTTTGTTGATGCGGTCAAATTTGGCTTGGACACGCTGCAATTCTACGGTGGCTTCATAAAGCCGCTGTGACTCCGCAGTCGTGCCAATGTCGGCACGAGTTTTGCCACCGATGGCATCATAGGCACGTTGTGCAGTCTGCACGGCAATCTGCGCCTTTTCCAATTCGGCCTTTACCTCATCGACGTCGGCACCAGATGGCGGTCCATTCAACTCCTGATAGCGTACCTGCGCTGCGGCCAATCGGCTTTGTGCAGCCTGTAACTCAGCCGGGGTCGCTCCCTGTTGGGCCTTGACGAGGTTAGCGTTAGCGGCATCCAGATTGGCTTGGGCGGACGCCAGTTCTTCGGCGCTGCTGCCCTCTTCCAACTTGGCCAATTCAGCCTGGGCAGTGTCTAAGTCAAGCTCGGCGCGATTTACCGAGCGGGTCAGGTCATTGTCATCCAGGGTCAGGAGCAGATCGCCAGCCTTGACTTCGTCGCCAGGCTTGACTGTCACATTGATGATCACGCCATCGACCTGTAAGACAACCTGCTGCTTACCGACAAGCTCGATCGAGCCATCGGCTGTCAATGGATTGACAAAGGGGCCTGCCGGCTTGAGTGCCACCCAACTCGCCTGTGGTGCAGTGTTTTCATCGTTGCCATTGGTTGGTAACACAATCTGAGAGGAACCACTCGCCGGAGAATTGCCATGTGCTGGAGCGGTATAGGCGTGATCCACCTCGCCACCCACATTGACCTGCACCAAATGATGTCCGCCTGTCCAGAGCAGGCCGATATCCGCACCACTCAAAATGGTCAGTACCATCATCATTGCTTTGCGAAACATGGTTTCCTCCCTTTATTTGACTAAAATCAGTGACCCTACCCTACCCCTCCCCTGATAGAGGAAGGGGACTGTCACGGGGTAAATTAAATTGTTTCGATTGTCCACCAAAGATCATTTGCCCCTTCACTGTTCCCTCTCTTACCAGTGTAGGGCTAGGGTGGGGTTATTCATAGCGCAACGCCTCAATCGGGTCGAGCCGGGTGGCACGGAGGGCCGGGTAGAGGCCGAAGACAAAGCCGCTCAAACTGCCGACTGCCAGCGATAGTATTAGGGTATCCATACCGATCGAGACTTGAAAGGTCAGATCGGCGTAGTAGTGGGCACGAACATACCCAACCAAGGCGTTGATGCCGCTGCAACTGGCGTAGCTAATGGCGATGCCTAACAGACTTCCCACCAGACAGAGCAACATTGCTTCAATCAGAAATTGTAGACAGATATCGCTGTCGTGGGCACCCAACGCCTTGCGTAGACCAATCTCGCTGGTGCGTTCGGTGACCGAAACGAGCATGATGTTCATAATGCCGACGCCGCCGACCACGACACTCACGGCACCCATCCCACCGACCAATGCACCCAGAAGTATCGACATCATGTCCACCATCTGTAGAATTTGCTCCTGGTTAAAGATGTCAAAGTCGTTGGCGGTCCCTGCTTCCAGATTGCGTCGTGCGCGCAGGGTTTGTGTGATGTTCTGCTCGGCAGGGTTGAGCGACTGGCGGTCGGCGACCTGGATGATGACCTGGTCATAAATAAAGTCGCCACGGTAACGATTGTCTTGCAGCAAGTAGGTTTGCGCCGTCTGCATGGGCAGGTAAATCGGGCGCAGTTGGCTGTCGGTGCTGTCGCCGCTGGCCTTGAGCACACCGATGACTTGAAAGCTCACATTCTTGATGCGCACACTCTGACCGAGAGCCGAGCCGCCTTTGAAGAGTCCCAAGGCTGCAATATCGGACAAGATCACCACACGTTGCTGTTGTGGATCATCTTCGGGGCGGAAGAAACTGCCAGCGGCTAACTTGAGATTCTTGACCTGGAAGTAACTGTTGGTGATGCCGCTGATCTGGCTCTGAATCACGACGCTACCATTGACGACCCGGACGAATTCGCTCTTGACCGGAGAGACAGCCACGATATTGTCGCCTTCGGCGTGGTCAATCAGGGCATTGGTGTCGCCTGCCGTGATAGGGGTGATGCCTGCCGAGCCAATCTTGGGGGTGATCATCAAGGTATTGGCACCCTGGCTCTCAATCATCTTGATCACTTCGATCTTGGCCGCACGGATCAAACTCACCGTCATCAGAATCGCCACCACACCGATAAAGAGTCCTAACATGGTGAGCCCGGAGCGCAACTTGTTGGCGAGAATGCCTTCAATCGCCAGGCTGATATAACGCACCAGTTTCATAACAACTCATCCTTTACGATCACGCCATCACGCAAGGTCACGATGCGTCGTGCCTGGCGAGCAACGTTCATATCGTGGGTGACAACAATTAGCGTTAAACCATTTTCGTTGAGTGTTCGGAAAATCTTCATCACATCGGCACCGGTCTTCGAGTCGAGTGCACCGGTCGGTTCATCGGCGAGCAGCAGGGTGGGCTGATTGACCAGGGCCCGAGCGATGGCCACCCGCTGTTGTTGACCACCCGAAAGCTCTTCGGGACGGTGATGAACTCGTTCACCCAAACCGACCTGTTCCAGCGCCACATAGGCTCGCTCTTTGGCTTCGCCTGCGCTGACTCCGGCATAGAAGAGTGGCAATTCGACCTGACGTTGGGCACTGGTACGGGGCAGCAGGTGAAAACGTTGGAAGACGAAACCGATCGTCTGGTTGCGGATATCGGCCAGTTGCGATTTGCTCATCTGGCTCACTTCGATGCCCAGCAGTTGATAGCTACCGTCGCTGGGGCGGTCGAGCAACCCAATCATGTTCATCAAGGTGCTTTTGCCCGAACCGCTCGAACCGATGATGGCCACATATTCGCCAGCGTGAATCGTCAATGAAACACCACGCAGTGCCTGAACCGTCGTCTCGCCCATTTGGTAACACTTGTGCATCGCTGCGATATCGATGATGGGTGGAACTTGGTGATGGGAAAGAGTTGCGTGTTTCATGGTTGATTCCTGACTTGAAAATGGTTAATGGTCAATGGTTAACGGTGAATGGTTAAGGTTGACAGCACCCGCCACTCGCCACATGTTACTTGCATACCTCTTGGACATCGCAGGTGCTCATCCATGAGCCGAGTTTGCTGCTCAAGCTGTTCTGGTCGCCGCTGCCGACCACGGTGTTATCGATACGTCCCTCGCCGTTGATCAGGTAGGTGAAGGGGATGCCATGTACGTTGTACTGTTTGCTGATTTGACCACTTTCATCGCTGATGACCGGGAAGTGGAGGTCATTTGCCTTGACAAAGGCACTGACTTCTTCGCTGGGCACATAGCTGACGACGGTTACCAGTTCGACTTGGCGGTTGGGGTCGTCGGCAATCGCCTTGATCGCTGGCAACTCATGGCGGCAGGCTGAACAGTCGGGCGACCAGAAGACCAACATCGTCGGCTTGCCGTGAAGGTCAGTTAGGCGCACGGTTTGACCTTGCAGCGTTGTACCCACAAACGCAGGAGCGGCTGTGCCAATCTTCAGGCCATCGGTCAATGCCACCACAAGTAGGTAGAGAACCAGCATGACCAACAGGGCAAGCAACCCAATCAAGGTGCGCCGTAGCAACCGCCAAGGGTGACGTTGTGAAGCAGTTGCGGAACTCATTTCATCGCTGGCTACGGGAGAATTGGAATCTACAATTGTAAAAAGATCCGCATTTTTGGCGTGGCCGTTGGTTGAGTAGGTGGTGAATTTGGTGGTCATGGTTTCTGCTCCTTTGTTTTGTTTGCGATACATATCTTCCGGGAAGGCTAGCTGAATCGACTTCTATCTTTGGACTGCCCTTCCCGGAAGTGTTTCGTTGCCCTGATTGTAGTGTTATTGTTCAGACAGTATCAGCGTCACTTTCTATCAACCTGGCAGCGCTTGCTGTTGCTTTTGATAGCAATTGATAGAAAGTCAGATAGAACCATGGATCTAATAGACAAAGCAGATAGACATTGCATTCACAATGAGTAGGGGCACACCCTTGCGGTTGCCCATTCGGTGATGCAACAGGGTACCGGCAAGCGGATGCCCCTACCATTGTCCATCTTTGCTTTGCTTTGTCTATAAGCTACGCAGATTATGTATCTGTCATTTCTTGATCCTTATCACCGATCCGTACAACATCAATCCGTGGCTCTCCTCTTTTGCCTTCGTGATTACAAAAGTCAGCATGTAATTTGTCGTAGAACGTTCTAGAAAAAAGTGCTATAATCTGGCTTGTCAATTTGACCGCCGCCGAAAGCAAAAGCGCTGTTGCAAATGTATTCTGAGGAACAAATCCAACCTCCTCAGTTTGCTGTTCGAAAATTGATAGAATCTAGCCCCAAATTGATAGAAATTGTTGCTGATTTCCAAGATTCAACTGTGTTATGCTTAGCGCAAGCACACAGCTCAACGATTAGGAAGTAAAACAGCGAGGAACAATATGTCTTCCCATCACGATCTTGCCCAACCCAAACAGGAAAGGCTCGAACTCTCGGTCACTTATCTGCCCAAAGGTGTGACCTTGGGGGTACTGCCAGGTAGTGTTGAGTTTGTGGACACACACTATCCAAAATCGGCCCCAGTGGTGACCGTGGAAGGGCACATTTTGTTGAACGTGGGGACAGGGTTCTTTATCAACAAGCGGGAATTTGGCATGGGACGCAGTGTCCAGAACGATCTCTTCATCGACAGCGGCAAAATTTCACGCAGTCACCTCAAAATTGTGACGTGCAGCGACGAATCTTATGCGCTGCGCGACCTGGGCAGCGCCAACGGCACTGCCCTTGATGGTCGCAAACTAGCCAAGGATGAAGAGTGCCGCCTGCGCAGTACCGGTGAGATTCAACTGGCTGGCATCTTTCACGTCAAATTTAATGACTCCGGTGCCACCGATGTCACTCCCGAGTCGCTGACCATCTACGGCATCACCCTTTCGCATACCGACCGGCGTGTGGTGATGCAAGGCTCCACTTCGAGTGAAGATGTGCGCCTCTCGAACAGCGAATATCAATTTCTGAAGATGCTCATGGAAGCCTATCCCGACCCTGTTTCGCATAGGGATCTCTGCTTTGCTGTATGGGGATGGGAGCCGGATACGGTCGAAGACGACAAGCGGGTGCGCGATGCACTTTTCAATATCGTCAAACGGCTGCGTGAGCGCTTGGAGATGATTGATCCCAATCACGAATATATCGAAACTGTGCGCAAATGGGGCGATCGTGAAGGTGGCTATCGCTTTAATCAGCAGTAGAAGAGTGACAAAGTTGCAGAGTGGCAGAGTTAAAGCGTAGAAAAGTTGAAGCAGGAGTTACTGTTCTACGCTTTTCGAGGAGGCTAGAATGAGTGTGCCAATCGATCGCAAAGAAACTAGAATGGTGAAATCTTTAATCTTATCAAGCAGGTTTGTCCTGAACATTGGCGCACTGCTTTTGGTGATGTGCGTGCTCCTTGCGCCTGCAACAAGCTATGCACAGGATGACGAGGCTACATTCCTCAACCTACTGCGTGTAGACACCACGAACCCGCCGATGGTGGACCTGTGGCTTTACAGCGATCAGTTACCTGCAGATGGCAAGGCAGCCAAACTCTCGCTGAGCGAAAATGGTGAGGAGCAAGCGCTGACCGGTGACCTGGTCGAACCTTCGGCGCTTCAGTTGGGCGTCGTGATCGACCCTTGGCAGATCAACGCGAACGGTGTGGCTGGCCAACCTGCCTTCAACCATGTGGCCTCGACGCTGCGTACCCTGGTCGAAAAGCCAACTTCGGCGCAGATTCTTGTTCGCCTGCAAGACCAGGTGGCGGCGTTTTCAATTCAGCCCGACGATTCCTTGCAAGTGATCCAAGACTGGAGCAACGAACCCAATCTGCTCTATAACGGCGTGGTATTGACGCCTGTCTCTGACGGAGCGCGTGCCGACCAACTGACCGCCTTGTTGCTGCAAGCTATGACCAAATTCGCCTCTGCCAAAACGGATAATCAGACGGTCAAGAGCCTGCTGCTCTTTGCCAACGCCGCCAGCCAGGTCGATCTTGAATCAGTAGTGGCCCAGGCCAATCAACAGTCGATTCATATTCAGGTCATTAACCTCAGTGGTGAAGCGGCCCCTTCCCCGATGCTCCAACAGTTGGCACAGGCAACCCACGGTCATTATGTGGACTTTGTGCCGGATGCCGAGCCAATCACGATCTGGAACAGTCTGCTTGCCTATCATAGCCAGCGCCATGTGGTTTACCTGTCGGACGGCGCAACCGAGCGCCAGATCAACATCTCATTGCAAGTCGATACACAAACCACGCTGACACAAAGCGTCTCATTACCAGCAGCGACGGCAGACGCTGCCGGTCAGAACAACGCTGTGCCTATGGCGGCAGGGGCAAAGCGTGAAGTCCCTACAGCGGTGGCGACCCCAACTGCGCAAGCTCCCGCTGCCACACCAGCCACTGCAGCAAGCCAGGCCGCAGCTGAAACGCCTGTGGAGACTACTGTCAAAACCACAGTAACGCAAGCGAACAGCGAAGGTAAGGCTGATGCGGCCAACGCCAGCGAACCCACTGCCGTCGTCGCCCAATCAGCACAGGCGCTCCCAGCAAACAATGCCCAACCAGTTGCCAGCCCGATTCCTACCATGGTCACCACCTATATCAACATCCCGATCTTGGGCTTTGCGGTGCCACGTGGCCTCTTGTTGCTGGCACTGCCCATTCTCTTGATCTTGCTCTTCTTTCTCATCTACCGCGAATCGCGTGACCGTAGCAAGAAGCGACCCGGCGAGTATCAACTGGCCGCCTTGAAGAAGCCCGACGCGAAGTTTTCCACTGGCAAATTTACGGTCAATCAGGACCTAAAGTTGCGGGCAAAGAATCAGGGACTTCAGAACAATCAGACTGAGCAGAGTGTACCGCTACGACCTTTGGCGGACGAGCAACGAGCTAAGTCGAATCGTGAGCAACCCGCTACAGAGGCAAAGCCCAATCCATTTTCCGCTCCTCGCAACGTATCGGGTCGCGAAGATCCCGACGCTCGTGAAAACGCACCAGCACTACGCCGCCCCTTCACCAATGGCAATCGTACCGTGGAACGCCCTCAAGCGCTGCCGACCGAAAATCTGGACGAAGAGGATGATCTCGCTACCGTCGCCTCGCTCAACTTTAGTGATGACGAAGCCACCTTCCGCCTGCGTGAGAGTGTCGAACAACCGATCATTGGCAAGTTGGTTCGGGTGAGCAACAATCCGCACCTGCCGCAACAACTGCCGATCTACGGTCTCAACCCGGCTGCTGGCCAATCACGCCAGATCCATGTTGGTCGTCACAGTAAGAACAATACGGTGGTGATCAGCGATAAGTCGGTCTCGCGTGAACATGCAGTCTTGATTCAGAAAGAGGGACGCCTCTATCTGCGTGATAATGGCAGCAGCGCCGGTACCTATCTCAACTGGCGGCGGCTGCAACCGGGCGAAGAACTGTTACTGCGCCACAACGATCTGATCGGCTTCGGCGAAGTTAGCTACGAATTTCAGGCCAAAGGCGAAGACGAAGCGACAATTTCTAATCCGTGAAGGGATGACAAGAAGATAAGAAGACAAGATGACAGGATGATACTGCTGGCGAATTCAAAAAGGGAATCAATTCCCCTGCTTACAACGAGAAGTTGCTGAGGCGACTGAGAAATACCTTAGTGCCTGAGGGCACTTCTCGTTGTCAGCAGCCGATTTTAATCGGGCAGCGATTTCGCCAGCAGTATCACAAGATGACAGGGTGCAAAGAGTGAGATAATGAGCAATCCTCATCTTGTCATCCTGTCATCCCTTCATCTTGTCACATTTTTCGATAACGAGGACGACTTGCCTGTATTACCCTTACCCACTTTAGATGAATTCGGCTACCAACCACTACGCTTTCTGGAAACAGATAGCAAGATGTCAACGATCCTATTGGCGGGCGATGGGCAAGATCGTCTCTACGTCCTCAAAATTGCCAGGGTTGATCAGGCCGTGCGCGCCGACCTCAATCGGCAGGCGATCCTCAACACGATTGAGTGGTTTACAACCTTGGGTTCGCACCCTGGGATTGCCGATCTCTTCCCGCTCCGCAATCAGTCTCAATCAGCACCTTCCTATCTAGCCCGCCTGCGTGGCTGGGAGGGAGCGCCCGAGTTTCTGGTGATGGAGTACCTGGCCGGTGGCTCGTTGCGCGACCTAGTAGGACAACAGCGGCTGCCGCTCGAACTGGCCTTGCAGATTGCCCTGGGCATCGCCCAAGCACTTGCCTTTATTCACAAAGCTGGCTGTGTCCACCGTGACCTGAAGCCAGAGAACATTCTCTTTCGCACCACACCGCAACGCGATCGCTCACTGGCCAACCATGAAACTCCTCCGCTACCTATCCTGATTGACTTTGGGGTGGCTGCTCGGGCAGGGGAGAGTCGTTTTGTCTCTGGCTCCCGGCTGTGGATGGCACCCGAGTTACAGACTGCCTACGAACGATATCCTTTACCCGTTGATCCTGCCTGGGATCTCTATGCTTTGGGCTTACTGGTCTGTTATATGATCAGTGGCGTTACCCCGCGTCGGCGTAGCTACGATTGGGCCAGCTATGAGAGCTATCGGCAGCGCGCCTTGACTTTGCTTGATCGGGAATTCAAGAGTCGCATCGCTGCCGAGAGTAAAGTCAGGCCCCAACTTAAAGAATTATTGAATCGTACCCTGGCCCAGGATGCTGCTGCTCGACCGAGCGCCGATCAATTTGCGGGCGAACTGATCGAAATTCTGCGCCAGTTAGGCGTGCCCATAGCGCAGAACGGGACAAGTGCTGCGTTCTGGCCTATCAAACCAACGCGCACATTGGGGGCAATGATGGCGCTGCTCATCATCTTGGTGGCGCTGTTAGGGTTACTTTTCAACCTGCCCTTCAACCCACAACAATTATGGTCGCAGACAGACCAGCTGCATCCACCTGTGATGCTCGATCTTCAGCCGACGCCGCAGCCAGACGTGAAGACCTTCAGTACGACTGTAACAGCAACCGCGGAAACCAGCGTCGGCCCGGCACCAACGCTGGCATTTACAACGACACTCCTGCCCACACCACCTACGCTTGTCCAATACCCAAAACAGGATTCGCCACCAACGCTTGTTCCTTATCCAGGCACTGCCTTAGATAGTCCGCCGACCCTGCTGCCGCGCACTCAATGATGGCTAGGATGTTTATGAATATACCTAATCACTTGCAACTACCCTTCATCGGCTCCACAACCCGCACTGGCAAACGCCACCCGGTCAACGATGATCATTTCGCTTCGTTTGTGGTTCTGCGTGAGAATACAACTCGCCGCCTGGCCCGCAAACGGAACAACTCCGAAGAAGAGACGGTGCGTGTAGGTGGCCTGTCAGATCCTGGCCTTGGCGGTGACCGCAGCGACCAGACGCAAAGCCGCGCCAAGGTACAGAACGAATCGGCGGATTGGAGCGAAGAGAGCACGCAGAAGATCCACATCGCCGTGATCGCGGACGGTGTCACCTCGACCATCGGCGGCGGACAGGCAAGCCAGATTGCGGTCGATTCGATCCGCAGCAACCTGCAAGATCCGCCAAGCCGCCAAGAGACCATCTCCGAATGGCTTGAGTTTGCCATTCAACGGGCAAATGAAGAGATCTTATTTGAGGCCAAGCGCAATCCACAGTGGAAGGGGATGAGCAGCACCGTTGCTCTGGCTGCCCTAGCGGGGGAGAAGTTGTACATTCTTCATCTGGGCGACAGTCGCGCCTACTTGATGCGCCAGCAGCAGATCTATCAACTCACCAGCGATCACACTTGGGCGCAGGAGTCGATCAATTCGGGGATGCCAGCCCGAGGCGAAAGTGGCGCACCTGCTGGCAGTAACCATCTGCTTCGTTATCTGGGTGCACCCAAGTTGCCTGCTGTCGACCGTGGCATCCTTTCCCCGACTACAGATCAGCGCGAAGAGTATCTGGTGGTCGAGCCAGGTGACTGTATCCTGCTCTGTACGGATGGTCTCTATCGCCGCCTGAGCGAAGAGGAGATGATGGCTACGCTCACCGCCCATCATGGCTACCCGGAAGACGCAGTAGAGGAACTGGTCGAACTGGCAGTTGGCAAGGGTGAGTTAGATGATATTACTGCGATCCTGTTAGAGATACCTCCCGCACCTGAACCAGAAAGCGAAGAGCATTTCGCTGTTACGCCCAACCTGCCAGCAGCAGAAGCTCCGGTAAGTTGGCTGCGTACCGCCTTGATTATCCTTTTTGCCTTGATTTTGATGTTTGTGGTAGCGCTCTTGGTCTGGTCGTGGAAGGTCTGAAATAGACATCATTAGGACTTACGCAAGACGGGAGCGAAATGTAGAACAAGATACCTTCTTGTTCTTTTTCGAGTAATCAGCGCATAAGAAAATATCTTGTGCTACAACATTTTGCGTAAGTCCTGATCATTTTGTAACAAGGAGGATCATGACGACTAGAGGACGCGTGGTTGTGACGCTGGGCCAGAACTTTGAAATTCGTGAGTATGCTGTACCTGATCCGGCCCCAGGCACGCTGCTGATCAAGCAGGAACTGGCAGGCATCTGCGGCACCGATCTGCACAACTGGCAGAAGGGTATTCAGAAGGAGACCTTGCTCGGTCATGAGGCTGTGGGCATCATTGCTGCACTCGGCCAGGGTGTCACGGTCGATTATCTTGGTAACCCAATCCGGGAAGGTGACCGTATTGTCTTTCATCCACGCAATGGCGGTGTGGCCTACGGCTTCCGCGGTTCGGATGAGCCCTTCACTGGTGGTTTTGCTGACTATCTCTACCTCAAAGATCCGGTCAACTGCTTTATCAAATCCAAAGCACCGCCTGAGGTGGGCGTCCTGGCCGAACCATTTACAGTGGGTGTCCATGCCGCACTGCGCGCCAATGTACAACTCGGTGACACTGTGATTGTGCAGGGTGCCGGGGCGATTGGCTTGATGTGTATGGTCGCCGCCAAGTTGAGCGGGGCTGCCCGCCTCATTGTGATTGGTGGACCACCTGCCCGTTTGGAATTAGCCAAAAAGCTGGGTGCCCACGTTACGATTGACATCGGCCAGGTGCGGGATGCTGCTGAGCGCAAGGCATTGGCGCTGGCTGCCACGCCTGGCCAGGCTGGGGCCGACGTGGTCTTTGAGGCGGCTGGCTTTCTACCTGCCTTCCCCGAAGGATTGGAACTGGTCAAACAGGATGGAACCTTTGCCGAAGTGGGACATTTTGTCGATATTGGCACGGTTGCTGTCAACCCTAATCGACACTTTCTGCGCTCGAATCTACGCCTGGAAGGAATTTGGGGTAGCCGCTATCAACACTTTGTGCGTGCGGTTGCAATTATGGAAAATCAAGAGGTGCCTTTTCAGGAAATGGTCAGCCATGTAATGCCATTGGAGCGGGTGGGCGACGGCTTCGCTGCGCTCAACGGCAACTATGAGCTAGACGGCAAGACTGCCTTTAAGATTGCCGTGCGAGCATGACGTAGTTCCTCATCAACAGTTCTTTGCTAACAGGAGTCCGGTCGCTCTGAGATGATATCGATATCATCTCAGAGCGACCGGTTGTTTTTAGGTGGTTCGGTTAGCTCATCCTATGGTGCCGACGTTACGTAGGCCACTTTTCTCACCCTTGTTGGATCAGGTTGATCAGCAATTGTAGATCAAATATATTCCACTGACCGTCTGGAAACAGGTCGCCCCGTTGCCACCATTTCGATGGGTACAAATCCGTATCCGGCTGCGGTGAGTGCTGGATCATGTTGATCAGCACTTGTAAATCGAATATGTTGACGTTGCCATCATTGTTGATGTCGCCAGTTGTCGAGGATGTGGTAGGTGTTGGCGTCGGCGTATCTGTCGGCGGCTGGCCTGTACTGGTTGCGGTTGGCGTCGGCGTGCTGGTTGCTGTGTCGGTTGGAGTGCCGGTTAGCGGAGTCGGAGTATTTGTCGCAGTATCCGTTGCCGTGGCGGTTGGTGTGTTTGTCGCCGTGTTGGTTGGGGTTGCGGTTGGCGGAACTGGTGTATTGGTGGAAGTTGCCGTCGGTGTATTGGTTGGTGTGTTGGTGGCCGTGGCCGTCGGCGTGCCTGTTGACGTGTTGGTTTGGGTTGCCGTTGGCGGAACCGGTGTATTGGTAGAAGTCGCCGTCGGTGTATTGGTTGGTGTGTTGGTGGCCGTGGCCGTCGGCGTGCCTGTTGACGTGTTGGTTGGGGTTGCGGTTGGCGGAACTGGTGTATTGGTAGAAGTCGCCGTTGGTGTATTGGTTGGCGTGTTGGTTGCTGTAGATGTCGGTGTACTTGTTGACGTGTTGGTTGGAGTTGCGGTTGGCGGAACTGGTGTATTGGTAGAAGTCGCTGTTGATGTACTGGTTGGTGTATTGGTTGGCGAGCCGGTTGGTTGTGGCGCAGTCATCTCGTAGATCTTGCCGTCCACTTCGTTGGGATTGTCGTTGTTGTCGACGGCTCGGTCGGCAATGTAGAAGCGTTGTTGGCCAGAGCCGTTGCTGGCAGGGGCATAGGTTAGCCCAGCAGGTGCCTTCATGGTGACAGCGGAGATGTCGAAGGTGTTGAGCAGGGCACCGTTGAGGGTGGTCTCGACGATGATGCGGCTTTGCCAGTTGCTCAAGACGAAGAGGGTGCCACTATATGGATTGTATTCAACGCTTTCGCAATCGACAACGCCATAGGCTGCTACGTCAAAGTGATTGACCAACGTGCCATCCAGTGCGTATTGGTAAATCTCAGCGTTGACACCATCAGAAACATAGACATAGTTGTTGATCGGATCGTAGGCGATTCCTTCGGGGTCTAGATCGTTGTATGCAGTCGTATTATGGGTAACCCATGTATCATCACTGGTCCCGATCAACTGATCGGCGCCTGGATTTAAGTCATGCCAGGCAGGCACATCATCATCTGAAAAATAGTAATGGCCATTGTTAGGATTCCAGGTGACACCGTTTGGCTCGTTGCTCATACGTGTTTGAGTCGGTGCTATTTTGGAGACATTGGCTGAGCGCACAACAGTGCCATCCAAGTGCATTTCCCACACATTGGCTCCGGCAAAGTGAGTGATGCCGTTAACGGTCTCTTCGACCTCTCCATCGGACATGAGAATGGTGTTGGAATTGGGTAGATAGGTCAGGCCTGAAGGATCAGGGCTCGGCGGTGAGAAGGCTGCGGTATCGATTGTGTGCACCAGTTGCATGGGCGTAGCTGCGATGGCTGCTGCCGCTACCTGCGTTGGTCCGCGCAACTCAAGCTCGATCAACTGGCTGAAATGTTTGTCGGTGACGGCCGCATCGACAGGATTGGCATCCGTCTGTTCCTGTTCTTGTTGTCCACTCCCGCCGCTGAGCATCGGGATGAACACTTTGTAGCCGTTAGCATCAATGGCATCGGTGATTTCCTGTGGCGCATCCTTGATGCCTGTGCTTACGCCCACATCGGCCACATTTCTGCTGTCAAAGACAAACAAGTGGTAGATGCTATCGGCGTCAGTCAGGTCAGCGCTGGGAGCAAAGACCATGTCGCGTGGGGCAACTGCATCGAGATTGCCAAAATCATAGTTGCCAATGATTTGCCCACTCGTATCCAACTCGTAGAGCGTGCGTTGTGCTTTACTGGCTGTGTAGAGGTGATGGTTGGCTGGATTCACCGCCAATCCTCGGACTTGGGCGGCCCGCAGGTGCGCCAGGCTGGTCGTGGAGACCGAAGCCGAGTCTGGGCCATCGGCGGTCAAGGTTGCAGTGACCAAATTGTAGACTTTACGGTCCAAAATGAATAGCTGGCGAGTTTGGCTATCGATATCGATGCCATCAGCGTGTTTTACATTCCAACTCGAAATATTGTAGCGCGTTAGCGTGGCTGGGTCGAGTTTGCCATTGCTGCCTATCGAGATTCGTGCTAACTCTGCTGGGGCGCTATTCAGGATATAGAGGCTGTTGCTCTGGTCATCAAAGGCAATGTTGGTTGCATTGTCGATGGAGTAGTTCAATTGGATCGAATCGATCGCTTTTTCATACGGGGTAAAGGTGGCAATCGTCACACCGGCTGAAGCACCTGCATTCGGTTTGCCCTGTTTCAACACAAAGAATTCTCGCAGGCGAGTGGAGTAGGCCAATCCTCCTTCATTGAGGATACCCCATTCGCTCGGGTATATCACACGAACTTCACGTAATGATTGGCCTCCGCTTTGCGCCATTGCTCGAGGGGCTGGTGAAAGTACAACAGCTACGAGCAGCAGTAATGACAGGAGCCTTGAACTCCGCACATAGATGTTGTAAAGCAACGGGTTGAAGAGCACTGTGGTTTTCCCTTTCTATCGTCTTATCCAAAATTCTATAAAACGATAACGGTCATTTTCCTGAAACATTTCTGAAAAGCCTTTAGACAAAAAAATGGCTCAACCGCCTTTGATGAATGCAACGCTTTGTAGACGCCGTTTATAACCAGGTCGTCTTGTCCTTCAAACGATGACACAGGTTGCAAACGGCAGTTGCGT
The DNA here is from genome assembly GCA_046328715.1 of Caldilineaceae bacterium. GTDB lineage: Bacteria > Chloroflexota > Anaerolineae > Caldilineales > Caldilineaceae > JAXLWB01. The sequence continues at coordinate 39,773 of JAXLWB010000033.1, forward strand.
CGCCACTCATCAAGTAGCGGTTGAGCCTCGATCCTAATTCAATAATGATTTGGAAATCAGTGGCAGATAGATCCTTGTTCCGCCAGATGTTGCATCTAACCAGTTGGGAACGCCATCGCCATTGTCGTCGCCTGTCGCCTCTTGGCTATCGAGCACTGAATCGTTGTCCGAGTCCAGATCGACATAGTTGGAAGCGCTATCGCCATCAGCATCGTTGTTGAAACAGATTGCGGTATTGGCAGTGCAACCCTGCAATGGATCGGCGGCTTGGGAACTCCATTCGCCACTGTCCGAAAGTCCGTCGTTATCTGAATCGGTGTCCAAATAGTTCGGAATCGTGTCGTTATCGAAATCAGCCGTTGTCTCAACCGAGGTATTGATCTTGTCACCGTCGTCATCTTTGTCAATAAAGTTGGCGTGGTTGTCGGCGTCGGTGTTGTCGTCAAAAAGATTGCCGTTGTGGTTAAGATCTTCATCTTTGGATAAGATGCCATCGCCATCGTCATCGGAATCGAGTTGATCGACAACCTTATCGTTGTCTGTATCAGCGGTATTCGATTCAAGATAATCGGGAGCGCCATCGCCATCGGCATCGTCATTATTTAGATTCTGGTCATTGTTGGTGTCTTCATCTTTGGTCAGAATAGCGTCGCCATCATCGTCGTTGTCCAGATAGTTGGCAATGCCATCGCCGTCAATATCGTCGTTGAGCGGATTGTGGTCGCCATTGGGATCTTCATTTTCGGTCAAGATGCTGTCGCCATCATCGTCGTTGTCGCGATAGTTCGGCGTGCCGTCTTGATCGCTGTCGTCGTTGTTTAGATCGCCATCATGGTTGGTGTCTTCGCCCGAATTGGGAATCGCATCGTCATCATCGTCGGCAATCGTGGCGGTGAGACAGCCCAACGCTTCGTAATCAGTCAGGCCAGGAGGAAAGCCGGCGACCATGGTTGCTTTGCCATTGGTCGGGTCGATGCGGAAGAGGCTGTTCATATCGCGGGCATCGGGACCACCGCCACCGGTACTGCCATAGAGCACGCCATCGTTGAAGAAACTGAGCCCCTCAACATCGTCCACATTATTGGTGGCATCGCTGGAATCGATCAGATCGCCCACTTCGACGATCGTGCCATCGCTCTTATTGATCTTGATCAGTGTGCCACGATTGCCACCACTATTTTCAACGCCAAAGAGTTCACCCGTGGTTGGGCTAAAGGTGATGTCGTCGACATCCTTCTCATTGGAAGATGTGCCAGCGATCAATACGTAGTCAGCTCCATTAAAGGCTCCAACCACGGCTACACCGGTAGCGACATTCACCTGGAAGAGTGCGTCCAACTCACCATTGCCGGGGCGACGCTGCACAGCATAGAGGATGTTGGTGACTTTGTCCCAAGCCAGCGCATTAATATTGTCAAAGGCCACCGTACCAGCGCTGCCGTTACCAGAACCAAAGAGGCCAATCGGCGTAAAATGGCCGGTGATGATATCAATCGTGCCTAGTTTGTTGGAGTCAGCGGCGTAGAGGATTTCGGTCCCATCGCGGAAGGTCATGGCTTCGACGTCTGTTCCTCCGGTTGGTCCGATCTTGGTTGTTTGGCCAGTAATCTGGTCGAGCGCAACGAGGTAGTTGTGGCTATTCGCCACCGCATAACAGCTGTTCATTGCCTTTGCCGTATGCTGAGTGAAGATCAAAGAGAGTGTTACAAAGGTAATAATTGAAAGTAACTGCCATCCTTTGGGATAGCTGAGATATGGGCGAGGTTCAAGCTTGTTCATATACAGATTCTTTTGAATGATAAGGTGAGTAACCGACAATCGCATCCTCTATCAGGAATCAGACCCTTCCCCGCAGCCACAATCCATCGACTCTGCAAGATGGATTGTGCTTTTGGAGAAGAATCGTTCGTTGCTGAGAAGATCCCGTCGATGTATAAAAAGCAAAAAATAGTATATAACGTTACCTAGTAAGGTGAACAGCGTCTAAAGACGTAGCTCAACCTGCCATTCCGTTCATGGTGTCTGAACAATTACTAACACGGGGCGGTTGCCCGTTGCTTCCTTGGTATTGTAGTCCACCATGTTAGTCGAGGAACTAGTGATACCAAAGCTATAAGTGCCATTGCCTTGAATGGCCGCAGTTACATCAAACTCAATCCATGTATTGAGCTCGGCTGTGCCAACGGTAGAGAGTCCATTCCCACTAATAGCTGGCGCATTCTGCCAAGTGATTCCGGTTTCGGTCCAGGGTGTGGTGGTATTCAGATAGTTATTGGAGACAGGGTAGATTGTGCCACCGATGTTGCTGCGGTCGATCACGTAGAGGCGGAGTTTGGCGCTTTGCACCCGCCCCGTGATGCCACTCACCTGGAACTTGAAGTAGCCATTGTAGATTGGCGTTGCCGCACGGACGCTCACACGTGACGACGTGCCAAAGTTTGATGTTACACTGTCGTTCTGTACCCGCGTATCCGCCGCAGGTGAAATCGAGAGCGTAGGCAGTGAGGCTACCGTTGCGGTTGGGGTGGCGGTAGCTGTGGACGTCGCTGTTGGCGGAATCGACGTGGCCGTGGCTGTCGCAGTGTTGGTGGGCGGCACAGGTGTTGCAGTTGCCGTGGCTGTTGCAGTCGGCGGAAGAGCGGTTGCGGTTGCAGTTGCCGTAGCTGTTGCGGTGGACGTCGCAGTTGGCGGAACGCCAGTTGCTGTAGCGGTGGCAGTGCTGGTGGGCGGTACAGATGTTGCTGTTGCCGTAGACGTTGCGGTAGCTGTGGCGGTTGGTGGAATCGCGGTTGCTGTCGCAGTACTCGTGGGCGGCACGGGTGTTGACGTCGCCGTGGCAGTCGCAGTTGCGGTCTCTGTGGCTGTGGCGGTAGCTGTCGGTGGCACAGATGTCGCGGTAGCTGTGGCCGTACCCGTAGGTGGTACGGGTGTGGCAGTGGCTGTGGGTGTTTCTGTTGGCGGTATTGCAGTGGCAGTCGCCGTTGCGGTTGCGGGTAGGGCGGTCGCAGTGTCCGTTGGTGGGACGGCAGTTGCTGTATTGGTGTTGGTGGGCGTTGCGCTTGGCGTGGATGTAGCCGTTGGCGGGAGTGAGGTTGCTGTCGCCGTGGCATTGCTGCCCACTTCGATAATCAAGGACGGTTTGTTGCTGGTAGCCTCTTTCGAGTTGTAGTCTACTGTGTTGATGGTCGGATCGCTAATACCAAAACTGAAGGTGCCATTGCCTGTAATCGCAGATGTGACATCAAAATCAACCCATGTGCCTGTGGCGACCAAGCCCAAGGCGGAAAGCGCTGTGCCCGTGATCGGCGGCGCATTCTGCCAAGTGAGGCCACTTTCTGTCCATGCACTGGTCGAGTTTACATAATTGTTGGAGACAACAAAGATCGATCCACCCAGAATACTGCCATCATAAACGTAGAGATGAAGTTTTGCGCTTTGCACAGGTCCGGTTATCCCCGTCACCTGAAATTTGAGATAGCTGTTATAGGTGGGGCCAGGGTAACGGGCACTGATACGGGGCGAGGTGCCATAGTTGGTGGTTGGGTTGCCATCCTGCACGCGCGCATCGGCGTAGGGCAACAAGGATAGGGTTGCCACAGGTGTTGGCGTAGGCGCAGCCAAGAGTGTGCTGAATTCATAGATCTGACCATCATTCTCAGCTGGATCGGAGTTGTTGTCGATGCGGCGGTCGGCAATGTAGATCGCCGTGCGGCTGGCATCTTCGCTGGAAGGGCCGAAGGTCACCGAAGCAAACTTAACCGCATTGGCGGCGGAGACATCGTAGGTCTGTATCAGAACGCCGGCTGTGGTCAGCTCGAAGATGGTCGAAACACTCTTGCCAGTCATAAAGAGGTGACCACTGACTGTGTCAAAGTAGATCCCTTCCGGGTCTTCAATGCCCAAGGACAAACTATCGAAATTGGTGACAATGTCATCGCCTCCAGCGGCGGCAATGCCATTGAAGATGCCATTCGGCCCGGCGTTGACTCGATAGACCTCGGCGTTTAACCCATCGGCAATAAAGAGATCGTGGCTGTTTGGGTCGTAGGTAATGCCTTCGGGATCATAGCTGTTGAAGGCGCTGGTTGGGAATGATGTGGTGCTGTCGTCCGCCGTACCCAGGATATTATCGGGCCCTGTGCTGATTTCATATACCTTGTACCAATCATCATCCGACATGAAGTAATGCCCGTTGGCCGGATTATAGGTGATATCGGTTGGCTCGGTGGTGTAGTTGGTTGTGCTGGTCGTGTCGGCCAGGGTCTTTGGTAGGCTGATGTTAAAGACATTCTTGCCCGTAAAGAGTGCAGCCATCTCATCGACTTCGGCATCGGTATCGCGTAGCCGGTTCGTGACGGGGTCAAAGAAGAGTCCCGAAGGGTCGGGGCTGGGTGGGGTAAAGGCATAAGTGGCAATCGTCTGCACCAGGCGCAGTGGCAGGGTGTTGAGGCTGGCCGCCTGGAGGGTAAACGCTGGGGGAGTTAGCGAAACTTCGATCAATTCGCCATAACGGTCATGTTTGAGTGCGGTCGTGCTCGCTGCGTTTGCCTCTTCGTCACTCGTCGCTTGGCTGATGAGCGGCAGGTAGAGATGATTGCTGAGGTTTTCGGTTTCCACGCCATCGTTATAGTCAGCAGTCGTGACAACTTCCCGGCTGTCGCTGATGTAAAGATGCATAATGTTGGGATCGTCGGTGAGGTCGCCGCTGGGTGCGATCACAAGCTGGGTGGGATTGTTGGGATCGAGTATGCTGAAATCGTAGGCGCTGACCTGTTGGCCATTGGCATCGAACTCAAGAATCTGTTTGCCTTTCACATCCATGGTCATGAAGTGTTGCGTCTGTGGGTGAATTGCTAAGCCATTGAGCTTGTTGGCCACGTTGGCACCCAAATTGAGGCGCACCTTTTCGACGGCATTGTTAAGCTGCGGTGTCAGTTGAATCTGAATGATCTGTGCCGCCTGACCGTCCAAAATCGAAAGCGTGTTGGTCTGCTCGTTGATATCCATGCCCGAAGCACTCTTTAAGCGGAACCGACCAATGTTCACCGGGGTCAAACTCTTGGGGTCAAGATGGCCAGTCGCATCCATGCTGATCTGAACCAGCTCATTTGCCACTAGATTGAATAACAGAAGACGATTGTTCTGGTCATCAAAGGCTGCTGTGAGTTCCCCGCCGACCTTGTAGGCAAGTTCGACGCTTTCCACCAGTTGACTCTGCGGTGTGACGACAATAACGCTTGTTCCCGTGGTCGTTGAAAGCCCACGCTTGCCTTGTTTGACCAGAAAAAGGCGATTGTAGCGAGTCGAATAGGTAAGACCAAAGCGACGAGGCGCTCCCCATTCGTCTGGGTAGAGCGTGCGTACCTCATGCACGGAGACAACATTTTCGGCTGCGAAGGCGGCAGTGCCATAGCGCAGCGCAATCCCCACCAGAATGGTCAATAGCAAAGCGAGCAGTACAAATACAAATCGCATATAGACCGTATTGTATCTTCTCCAACTTATAGTCATCGACATAAATACCTCGTATGGTCAAACCTGCCCAGTACTTACCAAATATTGTTTTGGTTGTGCTTTGGTAAATTTGAGGGAAATATAACTTACGTAAATTTTTGAAAAATAAAGAAGCTTAAATAGAAGCTTCCATCACTTTTCTCTTGTACTGAAAATCGCAAGAAGGCCGCCTGGTATTGCTGAAGCCAACCTCAGGCGCGTTCAAACGATCTACTCGATCGTTTGAACTGTTTGATCTTTAGATTAGATCGGTACTCACCGACATCAAACTGAAAGCTACTGCTTATTGGTCCCAGTTGCCAAACTGGCCTCAGCGCTGGGAAGCAAGGCCGGTGAGTTGCGCACATTACGATTGGTGATTGGACTGAGCACTACACCAACTACATTTGCCCCGGCCTGGCGAAGATCAGCGACTGCTTGTTGCGCAACTTTACGATGGACCTTTGCCGGTTCGATCATCAACAAAACACTGTCGACATGGGACGAGAGCACCAACGCATCGGCAATGCCCACGGTATGGGTGCTGTCAAAGAGAATGACATCAGCAATCTCGCTCATGCGATTGATCACCTGCGGAATCCGGGTCGAGGTAAGAAACTCCGACGGATAGATGGTCAAGTTATCGCCGGCGGTGAGCACCTTTAAATTGACCACGCCTGTGCCATGCAGGTACTTGGCAATCGGCGATTCGGGCGCATTGACAAACTCAGTAAAGCCCTCTTGGCGGGCGACGCCGAAAATTTCATGCTGTAAGGGCGTGCGCAGATTGGCATCGACAATGATCGTTTTCAACCCGGCTTGGGCTAAGACGATCCCCAAATTGGCCACCACCAGGCTGCTCAGTTGGCTCTGGACAGGGCTAGTGACCATGAGTACCTTGCGCTCTTGATTGGCCCACAAGGTTTGCAAGCGGCTACGCAACAAACGGTAATCGTCAGCCGCTTCAAAGAGTGGATCGTGGTGCGAGATCAGGCGACCCTGTAAATTCTTGCCTTTTACCTTGCGCAGTTCACCCAAATTCTTCAGACCCAGATATTTGAAAATATCATCTGGCGTGCGGATCGTATCATCCAGATAGTCGCGCAAGAAGACGAGCAGGGTGGCTAGACCGGCCAATGCCAGGGCAGCGGCCAAGGTGATCAATCTGACCTGTGGCTTGACCGGCGTAGAACTGGCGCTGGCTGCTTCGACAATTTCCAATCGGTTCCACTGTTGGTTGCTGTTTGCGTTATTCTGATAGGTGATTAGACGTGAGTAACTGCTATCCCAGTCAGAAATCGAACTTTCGAGCGACTTGATCTGGTCGCGCAGAACTTCGGCAGTGTCTGCAGGCGCTCCTTGCAATTGGCTCTGCAAGGAGTCCAGTTGTTTTTGACCCGCTTCGATACTTTGTTGCAGATAGGCAAGTCGCTGTTTGATAAACTCACTGTTCGTATCGTCGCCTTCCGTCTGGCTGTTGGCGGCAATTAGCGTCATCTGGTGCGCAAGTTCGTCGGCTATGCGGATCGCTTCGTCAGTGGTGGCTGCTTGTACGGAAATCTCCAAAAGGTTTGTCGTATCCACCAACTTGGCACTGACATTCGACTTAAGATCGCCCCAATCCATATCCAACTGGAGTGCATCAATCGTTCCTTGCAAGACAGGCTCGCGGCGGGCAAGCTCCATGTAGGTGGGAGCCAACTCCTGACCGAGCAGAATATCGGTACGGTTCAGACTCGCATCCGAGATCGAACGACCGATCATCAGCGTCGTCGTCGCCTCGTAAACCGGGTCCTGTGTTTTGCTGACGCTGTAGCCGATTGCTGCACCGGCGATTGCTGCCAATAGCAGGATCCACCAGTTGCGCAGAACGGTTGTCAAAATGTAGCGTAGTTCCACAACGTCATTCATGGATAAAACCTCTCAATAATTTCCTGACCATCGCCATGTCTTGCATTCGACCGCGCTTGGCTGCTTCCGGAGCGTTTGATATTTCTTCGATGCGAAAACGATGAATGGCTCGAAATAGAAATGAATAACCCAGCCAATGGGTATGATTTTCAAACTGGTCGGCGAACAGATGCACCAAATAACTCAAGGTTGCAATGGCGAGCGCTGGGTTGCTACTGGTAAAGGCGACAGTGCCTGCCAACAGAGCGTACTCGTAACCATGCAACAGCAGAACGAGCTTGTGTTCCCCTGACCGATGGTAGACGAGATAATCGACCACATGATCCACGTCGGGCAACACACCCACAGCCAGTGCCAATGCTCCCGTCGTTGCTTCTCCGGTCCACCACCAACCGGCGGCCCCAATCAAGGCCGAAAGCGCAAGATGTTTGTGTGGCTGCATATCCTTACAACAGCGACCTTCCCATTTGGCGCAGACGCATAGCATCGGCGCGTTTGGGGAAGGAAAAATAGGTGGCGCGGCTCTGGTCGAGCGGTTTGCGTTGAACCTGTTGTTTCTCAATCAACTCCACGGCATCCAATAAGGCCTGTGCCCCTATCTCCTTAGAGCGCACCATGAGGTCGTGCAGTGAATCCTGCGGCTTGATTGGCACCGGGCGTTGCAGAATAATATCGCCTGCATCGAGCTTCTCGACCATATAGTGAACGGTGACCGTGGCCTCTGGCTCGCCATGTACCATCGTCCAGAAGTTGGGCATCATGCCCTGATAGCGTGGCAGCGGTGCAGAATGGAGGTTAATGCAGCCCAGCGGCGGTACGCCCAAAATTGTCTTCTTGAGAATCTGGCTTGCTGCTAGCGAAATCATCAGATCCGGTCGAATCTCCTGGCGCACCACCTTGATAAACTCGCCTGCATTGATGTTGGCAGGTTCATAGACCGGTATATTGTGCCGTTTTGCCACATCTTTGGCCGAGTAGGGTCGGGTCAGCGGCTGCAGTTGATTGATGCGATCGGCTACCTTGGCCCGGCCATAGCGACCTACCAAGCGGGCAAAGTCGAATGCCCCATAAAATTCATAAAGACGTTTTGCTGTGTCCTGCAACGACTCGTTAAAAGCAGGCAATATAATCATGCCCACGATGTCCTGGCGCCGTGCGCGACAGAGCGCATCGAGTGCAGGTGGAAGATAGAATGGCTCTTCCTGTGTCACAATGGCAATGCGCATGATTTTACCTCCACACTTAAAATTCACCCCACCCTAGCCCTCCCCTGATAGCGGGAGGGGACCTTCACGGTGCGGATTTTGTTTCGTAGACCATTGAGAAAACGTAATCTTCCCCGTCACTATTCCTCCCCTTGCCAGGGGGAGGTTAGGAGGGGGTTGTATTTATACTATTACTTTTGCATCTTCAAAATAGCATCTGAAGGCCTGGTTCATTGGTGCAAACTCAAATTCTTGCAGCAGTTTCTCCAGTCGTTGCTCCGTACGCTGGAGATTGACATAGTGACGGAAGCGTGACAGGAGCGGTGCTTTGTTCATGCGTGGTTGTTCCGGGTCAAACTCCCACGGATGCAGGTAAATGACCGCTGGTTGTCCTTCACGATTGATCGACTTAATTGCCTTGCGTGTTAGCCAAAGTGGATAGAGGCGAAAATAGCCACCTCCTGCTACAGGCAAGTTACGTTTACCAATGACCACAGTGCTGACCGGGAACTCCCACATACCATTCTTGAGCCGATTGGCAAAGCGGCTTGCATCGCTGATACCGTAGCGATCATGCGCTACCAAGGGAAAGATGCTCGAATCGTAGCGAATGCCCTGCTCGTGGAGCACATCCAATGCCCAAAGCGACTGTTTCGTGATCGAAAAGGCTGGCGCTCGATAGCCCTCAATCTGTACCGGCGTTGTAACAGATCGGCCAGCCAACGCCTTTTGAATCACCTCAAGCGAACGTCGCAAATCTTCGCCAAAGCTCTCCGGTGACTGGCGGTAGATCAGCTCGTGCCAATAGCCGTGCGTAGCAACTTCGTGGCCGCCATCGGCAATGGCGCAGACCAATTCAGGATGACGCTCTGCCACCCAGCCTAAGATAAAAAAGGTGGCACGCACCTGATACTTTGCCAACAAACGCAAGATTCGCTCGGTGTTGGCAACCACGCGGCTGGGGTAGTTGTCCCACTCCGAGCGGTTGGTTAAGGTTTCAAAGGCATGAACTTGGAAGTGCTCTTCCACATCGATACTGAGTGCGTTCTGCACGTGTCACATTCTCCAATTACTTCTGTTTATTTCGCTTAATGTCGGGAAGATAGATTTTGTATTTTTGTAGCCTCATTTTACACGGATCAAACTCATTCATTCCGGAGTCTGTGAAGGAGAGCAGCGTTCCTGCTGCCACCTTGAGCCGCCCTGATGGCGAACTGCGTAAAGCAGCATCCGCGCTATCTTTACATACATAAACTGAAGATGCTTTATCTTCGATGCGGACGAGTGCCTGGCCGGTTGTGTAGAGATTGCCAGCTAGAAAAATATCGTACGCCTTATTGGCAAAGCGGAATGAATAACCGCCACTGGCATCGATGTAGTTGTCGTAGTAAATTTGGCGATAAGGCGCTTGCCCTGAGCCGCTCTCTTGATCTTCGTAGCTACGGATACCAGGGAACTTGCTCCCACCCTCGATATAGTTGTGATGGACAAGCACATCGTGTGCATCGGGCAACTTCATACCGGATTCGTTCTTTTCGATAATATTGCCCGCAATCTCGGCCCGAGAGGCGTGTGAATCGATGCCATAGCCCACACATGAGTCACCGCTGCCCGCCAACCCAACATGCGCAATATAGTTCGAATAATAAGCCACGTTGGTGAAGCCGTCATCGAGTCCGATTCCGTGACATTGCCAGCTATTTTCAAGCCAACTGTAGCGAATCGTCACATGTGAAGACGAATGCACATGGGTTTCACCGCCTGTGCTCTTAAGCAGTGCATTGAGCAACTGTACCCGTTCGATCAGAATATTGTTGACATCCCCAGCCAAGTAGATCAAGTTCCGGCAGCCAGTTGCGTTCTGATGATCGTTCAGCCCGTCAATCGTGAGATTGTGAATGATCACATTGGTAACATGGTCTAACTTGAAGGCTGTGGTTCCACTACAAGTAATTTTCGTGGTCAGAATATCCACACCTTCGATCACAGTGTTGTTTTTGAGATTCGCATAGTCGCTGCCAAGATCAATTGTGCATTTCTCCGGGATGATAATCCTGCCGCCCCGGTCAACCGCATCAAGCAAGCTTCGTTTGTTGCACTCAATCATGACTTTTTCAGGAATGTCAAAGCCTGTAAAGCCGTAGTTTGTCTGCAGCAAGCGACAAAACCCTGTGCGAAGCTCTAGAAACTCTTTTTCCTTGCAGGGAGCGAGCAAGGGTGAAATCGGCATCGTAACTGTGATGCCTTTGGTTGTGGTTTTCTGTACCGCTTGTACGCGCTCTGTAGTAAAGAGCTGCAATATCAAGAGAATACTGAAAGCAATATTAAAATACTTAAGCATTCTTATATTGTCGTTTATAAGCTATAAGTTTTCAAAATATGAACTCTGTAACGAGAAGCCCCCTTTGCACGGTGCAGTGCCGTATCGAAAGACAAGCTGGACAGCTTTCTGCTCAATGTTAAAGTCCGGGCACCACCAGGCCTGGGTAATCTTCACCGATGTATTACTTTGTACCTCAACCTTGACCTTTCCATTGGTAAGACTGATTCGATTTCCCTGCTTTTCTGCTCGAAAGCTGGGGTGGAAGAGCAACCTTGCCTCGACCGGCTGGCCATTGCCCCCTTCGACATTATCTTGGACCTCGATGCGGTCGACAGTAGCCTGGATCAGACGGCGGTGGATTGGCGAGCCAGATAGATGACTGTAGCCGTCATGCGAACCTTCGAGCAATAAGTGATGCTCTTTTCCTTCGTAACGATGAAGCGTCACATTCGCTCGCCTGCCCACGCGAAAGGCTTTCCAAAACTCGCACTGGTCAGCGCCATCAACTGTGACAGTGTTGTGAGCTGCGGTACTACGTGAATATTGGCGCCACTTGCCTGCATGGTACTCATAGACACCAGCATCCACTACCACGCGTTCTCCCTGCAGGCTCCACTCAAAAGCCAGGATGTCGCCGTGCCCATGCGCTGGCAAAAAATCAGGGGCAATCATGCCGCAATCCACCAGTAAGAGGTTTTGTTCTCGGCGCAGCCCATAATAGCCAGCTTCGGCAAGGGCAAAATGCTCCTCAGCCGGGGGAACAGCCTTGTCCCGCAGCTTAGCATAGATGTCCAGACAAACCTGCGGCAGATAACTCATATGCAGCCCACCATCGTTGAAGAGGCTGACCAGGCCATCAGGATGGGTGAGATTGACGAGCGCTTGCGCCATCTTGTCCAACACGCTGCCCAACTCATTGTGCAAGGACGATGGTTGCATCACCTGATAACACTCCAACAAATCGGCAAAGACCTGCGTATGATAGGCCGGACTGCGTTCATAATGCAGACCATCCGCTAGGATTTGTTCTTTCATCTCTGCTGCCAGGAGCCGTTCTCCCAGCAAAGTCCACTGGGCTGCCTCGTTGCCACGGAAAAAACGCCCTGCCCACAACAGCGCTCGAATGTTTTTGAGCAAATGGTTGCCGCCCAGGTCGGTCTCCAAATTGTGGACCAGGAAGCGCAGTTGCTGGCGCAGCGAGGCAAGCAACAATCGTTTCGTAACTTCATCAAGCCGGCTCTGACGCAGCGCAAATTGCTGCATCCATACCATCGTGCGCAGTGAAAGCGCGTAGGTGTTCCAGTTGCGATTCCAGTAATCAGCCTGATAGGGCGGATTCTGCTCAATCCAATCTCGTACCAGCGCGGCAAAGAGCGCATCATCCACCGCTTCCAGGTACTCCATGTAGTGCAGCGTGATCTTCTCCAACGGCGTAGTAAACACACCGGCGTTGGGATGCCACTGCATCGGCACGCTCAGCAATTGTCGATGGTTCAACAGGCAGAGATAGACGCCATCCTTACCCTGCTCGATCAACTCCTCGTGCGCTTGGAAGAGCGGTGAGGGCAAAGGTTCGGCCAGGCTACAATTTTCTGTGCCTGGCTTTGGACCGATTTCCTTGACTCGACGAGCATGTTGGACACGTACCTGCCGCTTAGCAGTTAACCAGAGCCGCCGTCCCAATTGGCGAGGACGCGTATAGCGAACCGAATAGGCCAAGAGGCGCAATTTTGTCATCATCGTTCGGTCACTTCAAACAGTAGACTCACCTGGCCACCTTGTAGCGATTTCGTCGTCACCCAGAAGCGGTTACCGCCTAAGCGACCCTCGGCAAATTCGTAGTTACCGTGACCAAAAAACTTTGAATTCCAACCATCCTTTTTCAGCTTCCAGACTTCCTGCAAATTACCCTGCATGTCCACCGCATAGAGACGGGCGTAACCATCTTGCTCGCCTTGACCCAGCTCCATGGCTGCGCCAAAGACAACGAAATCGTCCAGACAGGCATTGTAGTAGACCGGTCCGACTACCTTGCCCAGGGCCAGGGTTTCATCACTTTTGCGGTCATAGCGCCAGATCTCGTTTGCACCCAGGTGATTGTCCATCCCCCAATAGACCGCTTCAGGACGCAGTGCGAAGCTTACTGCACGCCACTTCTGGCTGCCGTTACCGATTGTTGTGAGCTGTTTGCTCTGCGGATCCAACTTCGCCACCATACATTCATTGTCTAGGTCGCCGGTCGAGATCCAGATCTGACTACTGTACGGGTCGGGCTCAATCGCATGGACATGACGAATTGAATTGGCCTCGAAGCGGTAGAAGATCTCTGCTTTCCCATTCTGCAAGTTGATGCGATGAATGTGAACTGCCTCGCGCTGCGGGTTGCTCCAATAATCGCCGATGTATAGGCTTTGCTGGTGTATACATAACCCGCGCCGCAACGGACGATTGCCATGCTGGATCTGAAAAAGCTCCTCTGGCTCCCGCTTGTCAGCGCAGATTACGAAGACTTTGCGCTTTGCAACTGCAACCCACCCTGACTGATCGGCAAGTGGTAAAGCGGAAAGGATGCCGCCGCGCATCAATCGAGCGTAGATCGGATGCTGCAACAACAGCCGGTTAAGCGGGTCTGTCGCAATCGACGCAATCGGCTGCCACGTCTTGCCTTGATCCAAACTTTCGACCAGGGTCAACCCGTTTGAGCCGATACAACGCTGATCATCGGCATAATGGATTTGAATACCCGGCACTTCCCGCTGTACTGTCAGTTTCATGAGTACCAAAAATGATAGAAGCCGTCTAAAAAGTTGAACCACGAAAGGCACGAATTACACGAAAAACTGCAAATGCTTGTTTCAATCCTCGTTCCCTTTTCGTGAATTTTGTATATTTTGTGTGATCAAAAAGTCTTTTCAGGCGGTTCCTGAATAGGCTGCAGACTGCAAGGTGTCAGTGAAACCTGTAACTTGCAACTAATAGACAAAACCGCTAGACCTTGCATATTTGTTGAGTGAGCACGCCTCGTGCAGGACGGCGTAAGTGTGCAGACTTCAATTGCTTTGTCTATAATTTTTCCCAACTACCTGATGCAACACACTCTCCATCTGGCGGGCTAAGGTGCGCCGATCAAAATTGTTGGCGACATAGGCGAATCCTTGCTCGGCGAATTTCTGCGCATTCTGGCGAGACGCCGCCATCTCTACCACGGCCTGGGCAAGTTTATCTGGCGAACCAGGCGGAATGACAACGCCGCCACCCGACTCTTCGACCAATCGTCGCGCTTCGCCACCCGCCACCAAGATCACGGGCAGGTGACAGCCCCATGCCTCCAGCAACTTGGAGGGCACGGCATCGACCAAATTCTCGTTGACCAGCGGCACAATCGCCACGTTGGCCGATTTCAAGATGCCAGGAATCGCTTCACGCGGTTGTTGCGGCGCAAGCGTGACATTATTCAACTTCTGCTCGGCAATGCGCTTCTCCAACTCCGGTTTCTTGACCCCATCACCCACGATCAAAAAGTGAATGTCATCACTTTGGCGCAACTCGCTGGCTGCATCCGCAATCACCTCCGTACCCTGGAAGATGCCGATCAGCCCGGCATACACCGCGGTGAAGTGACCATTCAGCCCAAAACGACCCCGCCAATCGGTGCTGTCGTTGCGCGTGAGTAGATCTAAATCAACCCCGTTGGCGACCACGCTGAGCTTGTTGGACGGCACATGTTTGGCCAGTAGCTTAGCACGCTTGGCCTCGGTCACTACGGTGATATGATCGGCCTGTTGATAGAGAAAACGTTCTAAACGTTCGCCCCAGCGCACCATCGCCGCATCGGCGGTATATTCGCCCGCCTCGACTGCTAGTTCAGGCCAAATATCGCGGATGTCAAAGACAAACTTTGCACCGTAGCGCTTGGCCAGGAAGAAACCTGCCATCCCAATAAAGAGCGGTGGCGAAGAGGCCAGCACCACATCAAAACGGCGCTTGGCAAAAGCTCCGGTCAGTGCGCTGGACGCTACAAACGAGAAATAGTTGGCAAGCCGACGCATACTCCCGCGCTTGGGCGAGGCATAGATCCAGGTGCGCAAAATATCTACGCCGTCCATGCTTTCACGCTGCCAGAGTTTCCCTCGATATTGTTCCGGCACTACGCCCGAGGGATAGTTGGGAAAAGCTGTCACTACCGTTACCTGGTGGCCGTATTGCACCAACCAGCGGGCCAGTCCATGCATTCTGGAAGCAGCTCCTCCCATTTCGGGCGGATAAAAATGAGCAAGAAGTAAAATGTTCATCGTTGTTCTAAGACCTCTAAGCCACGCCAACTTGATTGGCACTTCACGGTCAAGTTGGGGCGGAAACTCAACTTTTCTTGCACGCTTAGCCGAGAAAGTGCCGGTCAAGCGTTACGTCACGGGCGGCAACAGAAATACCGATCTTCTGAAGGATCAAAGGCACAACCTCGCGCACATCGTAGGCTGTCCGCTTTTCCCAATTGCGCTGCCCCATCGCCTCCAGCAGTGGACGATCCAGATCGACCATTTCGATCGCATCCGCTAGGCGTTTGGCATCGTGGGGTGGAACCAGCAAGCCGTTCTCCCCATTGTGGATCAACTCCGGAATCGAGCGAAACGAAGTTGTAATGACCGGAATACCAGCCATCATTGCTTCCATGATCACGCCCGGATGCCCTTCGCCCTTGTAAAAGGTTGGAAAAATGAGCGCATCGTAATCGGAGAGCGTGGCCACTGCCTCTTCTGCATTCACAATGCCACAATAGTGTGCGTTGGGCGTGCGGCTCAACTCCTCTTCAAAGCGCTCGCTAATCGACTGAAAGAGTGGCCCGTAGATGTCACATTGAATGTGCGACTTGGCCTGAATCCGTGGATCACGCAAGCTCTCCAGCAGGACAAAAATGCCTTTGTCCTCGCGCACCTGACCCAGCGACGCCAGCCTTAATTTGTTGCACTCCGTGTTTTTCAACAGGACAGTCTCATCCGTTTCCTCCAACATGGGACGAAAGCCACCAATCCAGGAGACCTTGTTGCCCAGAACAGGCTTCAAATTGTTATAAGAGAGTTCTGTCTCCACAATCAGATTGTCGAGCCGCCCCATCACAAAGCGGAAGAACCACTGCATGGCGGGCGACAGACTCTCATAGTAACGGTCCATGTAGCCAAAGGTGCGGTAGGCACAGGGCTTGCCAAAGAGCCGTGCAATGAAAAGACAGAGCGCTCCAGCGGTCAACAGAAACTGGTGCGAGCCGACAATGATCACCCGATCAGTGCGGCCAATGTTGCCTAGAAAGCTGCCCAATACCTCTAGCACTTTGCTCAAGTTGCCAAAGGTGAAGAGTTTGGACTTCTCCTTGAGCTGGGGTGGTGCCGTGTCGATGATCGTGAGTTGAATCTGATCAGCGTAGCGCGCGACCTCATCACAAAAGTTCTGAAAGCTGACACTGGTGCCGTTGAGTGGCGGTGGCTTCGGGCCGACTGCCAACAGCCGCCAGGTCGATCGAGATGGTTGTGCCATGGCTAGTTAAAGAGCAGCTCCGAATACGAATTTAAGACCTGGTCCACATCATAGGGCAGCCAACTGTCGCTGGTGGGACGGGCCACTTCGCCACGCAGGGCGGCACCAAGCGCCTCGGCCAGCTTGGGTGCATCCCCGACCGGGACCAGTCTGCCGATCTTACCGTTGTGCAAAATCTCGCGTGGCCCACTGGGACAATCAGTGGATACAATCGGGACTCCACAGTAAAGTGCCTCGATCAACACAGTTGGCAACCCTTCCCAGCGCGAAGATAAAACAAAGGTCGAGGCATTAACAATGTAAGGGTAAGGATTTTGCACAAAACCTGGCATACTTACATGGTCGGCGATGCCCAGTTGGTGTGTCAGTGATTCAAGCTGCGCTCGCTCAGGTCCCTCTCCCAAAATCAAGAGGCGAGCTGGCTGTGTTTGGCGCAGTTGCGCAAAGGCCTGAAAAAGCGTTGGATAATCCTTCTGCATCATCAGGCGTCCAACTGCCAAGATTACCGGCGGCTCTCCAGCTTTGAACCAGGGGTGCTCCAGCGGTTGTTTGGCTTTCTGACGCAATTCGGGCGTGATCACTGGGTTGTAGATCACCTTGGCTAACTTGGCCGGAACCCCAACACCCTGCACCAAATCATCGACGACACCTTGCGAGACTCCAATCACGGCGTCGGCCTTGCGATAGATATACTTGGAGAGCGTGGGCGCTAGGCGCCCCAAACGCGCCGGTGAATTGGGCGCATCCTGTGAAACGGTATTCTGAATATTCACCACCAGCCGCCTGGGCGTGCGGGCCAGCGCGCGTGCCACTACGGCCACCAAATTGGCCCGGCTCAGCGCTGAAAGCATGGCGTCGGGCTGGGTCTGGCGCAGATAACGTACCAGGGCCGGCAGCCGGGAGAGCGTGCGGCTGGCCTGTACGACTTGACCCTTGCTGAGATCCACCAGATTGACCTTGGGTGAAATTTGGCAGAGGTAAGGCCCCTCGGCCTGTGACAAAACCAGATCGACTTGGATATCGCGTTCGGCCATGCCATTGGCCAAATTGAGCATCGTGCGTTCGGCACCGCCACTATAGAGGGCGGGCAAGAATACTGTCAGACGTTTGGACATAGTCATAACTTACTTTGTTCTCATTTGTCAGTTCAATCGATTGGGTCGCCAGGTAATTGCGAGTGGCCACTGCCAAAAAACTTAACATGAGCCAGGTGACCTTGGTATGAACCCAAACCACTGCCATATTGCCCAGTACCCACACCAACAACATGCAGAACCAGAACAATGCATCCCAAAAGGGCAGTTGCCTGACTGGGGCGAGTCCCAACACAATCAACAACGCAAAAAGGATCAGCCCAATCACACCAGTCTCGACCAGGATCGCTAGAAAAGAGTTGTGAATTGAGCGAGGGATGCCAAGGATTGGAGCCACCGCCGACGGAAAAGCATTGCTGCCAATCCCCTGCAACGGTTTGTGGATCCACATATTCAATCCATACATCCAGAACTCTGTGCGCCCATTCAGATCGCCACCCGATATTTCTGCCCCTGCGGTGGACAAGCGCTGTAGCGAGCCACTCGGAATGAAGAAGGGCAGCGTGAAAAGGCCAACAGCAAAGATGGTCCAGATCACAATCCGGTGCGCTGGTTTCAACTGAACCACTGCACCCAGCCCGAAGAGTAGTGCAGGCATGATCATGAGCAGGGCAAAGCGGGTTGCCGTCAAGGCAATGCCAAAGATAGCGGCTGGCACAAAGACATATCCCACCAGTTTCTGCCAGAACGAACTCTTCGGCGTAGTGGCAAGATAGAGGGCGAAGGGTACTGCCAGTGCAATGATAATTCCAGTTGTGTTGGCATTGTCGTTGCCTGCCGAGTAGCGACCCCAGGATTGCGCCCGCTGCTGTATAAAGTTGATCGTCACTCCGATAATTGGTGCAAAGGAACCAAGCACCAGCGCTACAAAGCCATTCAGCATCAGCGCCGCAGAATCGTAAAGATCCCAGATCAGCACCATCATGCCAAACAAACGTAAATGGGCGATTCCTCGGTCGAAGGAAGCCTCCTGGTCGAAACTCCACAGGATGGTAGTCAGGTTCCAGAGAAAAAAGAGCGCCACTGCGGCGTGAAAGATCGTCAGCTTGTGCATGCCGCCACGCCGTATCATCGAAAATGCCCAGATCCCGAGTACTACCATGCCGATCAACTGGCTGGCCGTCCCAAGACCGGGCAGCTCAAACATGCTCTCCCAAGGAATCAGGAAGATCATGAGAAGTGAAAACCAGTAGGCGATCTTGCGCATGAGTCAATCCTAAGCAGCGTGCTGCAATTCTATGACTTTGCCTAATCTTAGCGCTCTGCCAAATCGAGTGCTGCTCGCACCCGATTGATGATCAATCCCTGCTGCCTGCCGTTCAACCCCGTGCCAAAGGCCAGTGCTGCCGCAATCAGCGCCGTGATCCCAACCAGGGGCGCAAGCCCAATCCATGACACATGTTGAGTTGTTCTTTGCATGAAGGCCATGTTCTCCAGCCAGGTCGCTCCCAAAAAGAGAACTGCGGAGATAAAGATCGGCTGGATCACGCCCTTCCATTGCGACGAGAAGCCGATGCCCAGAAAGCGCCCGATCATGATCGGATAGACAAAGCTCAAGATCGAACGTCCTAGCATCACGCCCAGCACAAGCCCGATGATGCCCAGATCGAAAAACTTGATCAACGCTGCCGATGCAATCACCGATATCGCAGCCGAGAGCAAACCAATCAACACCTTTTGTGTCAGGTCTAGCGTCAAATCAATGATGTTGGCGTCGCTACGGATCAGAACGAACTGGCAGACCGAAACCAGGATCAGCAAATTGGGCCAGGAACCTGCATAGCGTTGGTCACCCACCCAGAGCCGGATCAAGGAGTGATTCCAGAGCAAGATCGTTACACCGATCGAGGTGCAGACCAACCAGGTCAGGATCATGATCTCGCTGCGGATGCGGGCAGCTTTGCCAAAGTCCTTTTTGCCGATGATGCCACCCAATCCAGGTGTGCTGCCAAAGACAACGATCGCCACCAGGTTGATCAGTGTCTCGGGTGCATATTTGGTCAACGAATAGCGGGTCACCAACTCGCCCGAGGCGAAGATGCCTAGAATGACCAGGTCGCTTGCCATCATCGCTTGACTGACCAAGCGCCAGGCTAAGAACCACCAACTCAGACTGAAAAAGGACTTAACCGCCTCCCGTGACGGTTTGGACATGCCAAACCAGGAAATGTTGTTGCGCACTACAAAGTAATAGAGCAGCCCACGTAAGAGGATGATGATCAAACTAGCTACAGCGACGCCGACCAATCCGGTATGAAGATAGAGTGCCAGGATGGTTAGCGTCCCATCCAACACAACTAACATCGCCGAGAGCCCCATGCGCGTGTAGCCAAGGTTCTCCCCCTCTAAAATTGACTGGGGCAGATAAACCAGTGTCGTCAGCACCATCTCTGCCACCAGGATGCCTGTGGCAACGCGCACCACCCAGTACAGCTCAGGCGGAACGCCCTTGATCCAGATTGGCGCATACCAGGTCACAACTGCACCCACCGCAGTGAGCAGCGGCGAAAAGAGCAGCCAAACCACTACAGCCGTTGCCACCTGCCGCCGCTTTTCCTCATAGTCGACTGAACTTTGCAGATTAGCCAGCGTGTACTTCAGTGTCTGCGAAGGGCGACCGCTGGCTGCCGTGATATAGCCCGTCAAACTTCCGACTGCACGCCAGATACCATACAGGCTGTCCCCTAAGCCAGCCACCAGAAAAGGTGTCACGATAAAGCCAACAATGACGCGCGCTGCGTAGTCAAGACCTTCGGCCATCGCATTGAGATAGGCCTTCTGCGTAAGGTTTTTCCCTGCTAACAAGGATGAGACGTACTTCCAACTTCCAAACCGATTGAGGATCATGTGATACGGCGTCCTAGAAACTGTAGACCGATGATTGCTAGGTACAACATCGTTATTAGAATTTTGATTATAACTTATTTCAGAATCATCAGATATTGTCATTTGTCATATTTCCCACAGATCATTAATCCTACTTGCGCCGTAAGGGCTTCAACGCTTAAGCTGCTCGAATCAAGCTGCACAATTTTAGGTTTCCCTTTTGTAGCCAAAGCTTTAAGTACAACTTCATAGGCAGACTGGTAGCGTTGCAAAAATTCCTTTGCAACGTCGCTTGAAGTCGCCTTAACGGCGTGGCGCTGTTCACGACTGCGAATGCGCTCTAGTAAAACTTCCGGAGCGGCAGAAAGCCAAACAACCAAGTCTAGTGATTGTGCCCACACTTGGAATTGCTGCTGCCACCAGGCTTGAAACCGCGCTTCATGCAACTGTGGTGGCCCAAAACCATACAACGTCGCCAACTCGAAAACGGGACCTTGATCCAGGATCAATGGTTTTCCTGCCTGATTATGCCGCCGGAAGTAGCGATGCATGCCAGCGACATACAGAACCCTGCTCATTTCCTCTCGACTAAGTCGACAACCTTGTTGATAGAGCGAGAGAAAAAAGGGTGCTGTCTGCAGGCTTGTCCCAAGATAGAAGGGTAACGCCCCGATTTTGCGTACACTGAGGCGATCTGCATGGGTCACCACTTCCGGATTCTGTTTTAGGGCACGAAGCAGTGAACTCTTGCCTGCCCCGGCCAAACCGATGATTTCAACCAACATGTTCTTCACTTATAGCTTCGCCCAGACCATCTTCTTGAGCTCGACCATGATCTCCTCTTTGGGGCGGCTCGTATTGACCACATAGGCATGCGATTGATCCCAGGGGACTTCCATAATCTCCTGGTTGCGCAGTTGCACAGGCAAAGCACGCTCTCCAGCCCGGCGTTTGACCGCAATCTCCGGATCAATCTGTAACACGATGAGCAGTTCGGGCGGTAAAATCAGTTGGTTATACTCCTTTTCAAGTTTTTCCATCTGCCGCAAAAGTCGATTTTTCCGTTTGCCATGCCAGATGCGCTCGATCTGCGGCGCTTCCATCATCTTGATTTGAGCCAAGGGAAAGCGATCACAGATCACCAATCGCCCCGATGTGGCCATTCTGCGCGCCTTGACAAATTCGCGGTAGCGGTCGCGCGCCACACAGAGCGCGCGCAGTACCAGTTCGTAGGCAGTAAAGCGCGAGATCGGCATGTCTGGCTCGTAAAAGACACTCAGATCTTCGACGTAGGGTGTAAACGTAATGGATCGTATCGCCTTCAAGGTGGCGCGCACAGTGCGCGTAGCCAAAGAACGGGCAGGTTTGCCCAGGTGAACCTTTGTCACATCAAAATCGGCGGCAAGCCAACTATAAAGTTCATTGATGGTCGTCGTTTTGCCCGAGCCATCTCCACCGACAACGGCAATCAGGGCACCACCGCGCGCCAATCGTCGTTGCGAGGTTTTGCCAAAAAACAGGCGTCGCACCTTCCAAGTTGCACGACGCCAAATCTTCCGTACACTGTCGCTGATATAGCCCGAACGAGTGTAGGCCCCCAATCGCTTTTGCAGATCCCAGCCTGCTCGGATGCGTAACCAGGTTGAACTGCCAACTTGCAGTGCCTGCTGGCAACGCTCAAAACATTCGAGCGGAATAAAGGCGAGATGCTCTTGTAAAAGCGTTTTCACTCGTTCCGGATCAGCCTTTGCCTGCAAATAGTCCAGCTCGCGGCGCTCCACCTTTCCAAGGTGGCCCAAGCCACCCAGCATTGTATCGAGTGTCGCATGTTTGATAATCATGCGGATGACAAAGACGATCAACTCAAAGGCTGGGTCAGCCACGCGGAAGAGTTCATCCGATATGGAACTCGCCAGATAGGCCTTTTCAATGGGCAGGTGATAATTCTTGGTCATATCCTGCCCAATGATCAATTGGTAGTGGGCGTGGACATGCACGATCCGACCCGAGGGCTCGTCGTACCCGTAGTAGTCTTGCACGCCAGGCATCTGCTGATCCTCAGGGGCGTAGGCTTCTTTGAAGCCAAATTGGTAGAGGATGGCGGTGAATTTGCCAATGTCGTTGCGCGCCACCAGTAGGTCGAGATCGTTGTCGCCCCGAGCTGTGCGATCAATCGCCTGATTACTTTTCCAGTGACAATAGTTGATTTGTTGAGCCGTCATTGCTAGGCAGAATTCACGGATCAGGGGAAGGGAGGAACCTACCATAAGACTTTCATCAACAGTCTCAACCCTGCTCTCAACGGTGCTGTCGTTCATCGCATGTTGCATGGTTGGCGTAGATGCCGTTGGAAACTCTGCATAATTTGAAGAGATCATACTCACCCTTAAACTAGGTAATGGTTACATTGAAACAATTCTACAATAGAAATTTCCGTGTAACATTACACTATTTTAACAATTAATCATTACTATCGTCATTCTGATGAGTTCAGGAGGAGCTTACCAACGGCCACGCTCGAACTGCGCCTGGCATGAGAAATGGCCTTGGGAAACTCCGTTTCTCACATCGTCGCAGTTAACATCGTGAACGCGCGAGTTACATGAGGGTCGTTTCGTAGTTGTAGAGGTGTATCCTGCCAGATGGCTTGAGGTCGATAGCAGCGATCTTGTTGTCTGGCCAGCAGCACCTGGATGAATGTGAGTCATCACAAGAGTGAAAGATGCAAGAGTCTTACACCTACTACCTCCCTCCTGCATCCTGTTTTATCAAAGCCCTTTTTGCATCAGCACTACGTAGATCGTCCGGTAGAGCACGTAAAGATCCATCCAGATCGACCAGTGTCGGATGTAGTAGAGATCATACTGGAGCTTGTGTTTCGCATCTTCGACGGTGTTGCCGTAGTCGTAATGAATCTGGGCCCAACCCGTCAGTCCTGGCTTGGCAACCAACCGTACTTCGAAAAAGGGAATGGCCCGTTGCAAATCTCGAATAAACTCGGGTCGTTCAGGTCGTGGACCGACCAGGCTCATATCCCCTTTTAGGATGTTAATCAGTTGCGGCAGTTCATCCAGTCGGGTCTTGCGCAGCACACGTCCAACTCGAGTAATGCGGGCATCACCCTTGATGGCCCATTGGGGTTTGCCTTCCCGTTCGGCATTGTTTACCATGGTACGAAATTTCCAAATGGTAAACGGTTTGCCCCCCTGACCACTGCGGGTTTGGCAATAAAAGACTGACCCTGGCGAATCCAGCCGTACCGCAATCGCTACTGCCGCCATGATGAGCAAAACCCAGGGCAAGGCGAGCAGTCCAATCGTCAGGTCGAGGACACGTTTGGCAAAGAGGTGAACACGACTCAAGATCGACGTGCTTTTGAGCGCTTCCGAAACCCAAGAGGCGTCAATACAATCCAGCGCTACATAGCGTTCCATGCGCTCGTAGATTTCCCCGGCCACCGAAATGCGGATGCCGCGCGATTGGCATTTGAGTAACAGATTAAAGAGCGATTGGTCATTCGGGCGATCCATCGCAAGCACGACTTCGTCAGCTCCCCAGTCCGCAGCCAGTCGAGGCAGATCGGCAATTTCCCCAATCACGTTTGTCTGTTGTGACGGCATGGGAATACTGTCGTCCGCGTCCTTGGATTCGTGATTGTCGTTGACAAAACCAAGCACTGTATAGTTTAGGCCAGGCAGCGCAGCTAACAAGCTAGCTGTCTTTTGCGCCCGTTCATTCGTACCCACAATTAGCAAGCGATGCGTCCCAAATGAGCGGAAGAACCAGACACAGAAGACGCGCCAAACTGCCAGTAGCGCAATAGCGGTGACCAGAAAAATGGTCAGAAACACGACGAACGAGGTTGGCAGCGCAAATAGAAAAAGCGCCAGGGGGAGAAGTGCACACTGGGCAGCGATAATCGCTAATCCGCCCAGGTTAAAGCGATAGCTGCCGACCTTGACGACATCATAAAGGTCATTGAGCAGCGCAAAGCCCAGCCAGGCGATAAAAACCCAGGGCAGTAAGAAGAAGTCGGACCATTGCCAACCGCTGGCTTGTGTTGCGATAGCGCGAGAATAGAGATTGGCTATAGCAAGGGCCAAGATCAAACAGAGTACATCCCCGCTCAGTAATAACATCAAGCGTTCGCTCAGGGGTTGGCGATTTGCTGCGTGGATCGTCGATTCCCGGTAGTTTAAATCAAAGGCTGGGGTTGGAGGATCCAATGGATTCAGTTTTACATTGGCTTGCATATTGGAACCATACAACATTCTACTCTCCTAGCTGAGATAGGCGCTACGCTTTACCTATGAGATTCTTTTTGAGTTTTATCACAGTGGCGCAACTAGCGATTGACTTTGTACAGCAGCAAAAAAGATGCCAAGCGTTCAGAGTCGTCGTATGCAAAAGAGAATCTCATCTTTGAGATAGGGTGAGGTGCGTGTGAGGACTTCTATTCCATGCAACCCGTTCGCTTTAGCTCGTCCGTATTGAATACTTTGATGAAACCAGTGCTTTGGCTAACGTATCGTGCTAACAATATTCGTAAAGGCGAAGCGACATCGATTTCCACAAACATTAATCGCATCGTCCGAATAAGGCATTGCAAAAAATAAAAAAGTCCAACCTCAACGCTTTTTGCAATGGCTCAAGCGATTTCACTGGAAGCGTTGTTCTCTTGAAATCGCCTAAGTCAACTGGTAATTCTCAGCAACTCTATCGCAATGTGCCAATTGCCTCTGACTGACTCTGTAATTACAAAACTGTTTGTTGCTTGTGCAAATCGGAACAACAAAATTACTCATAGTTCACATCTTAGAGCGTGAACCTTTCGAAAACTATTATCTGCTGCTTGATTAGGAAGCTACGGTCACTAATCGTTAACACAATGTTATTCATGCGAATACACATCGTTCTTGATTCGTAACAATATTATCTCAATTTCAACCTAATATCACGCATCATTTGATAGATTTTAGTTTAAGTAAAATTTAACTTCCTATCATTTAGATCTAGTCAATGGATAGTCGCTTTTACTAGTTTCGATAGCAACTGAAAAAATAACCTTAACACTTTGCTTGTGCATTCTGCAATTGTAAAAATCACTGAGTTGTTATGGCTTTGTTTCATGGTTGCAGTAAAACCTTTCTTTCACTGACAGATTTTGCTTTCTAATTATTAAACTGACTGTATAAAGACGGTTTAACTACGTATCTATTAGCTTCTGCGGTCTTGTCGAAAACTCCATAGCCCGATGTACACCTGCCGGGTATACGTTTCGGACTGTCTGTACTCATTTTCGTGGCGTTTAGCTCCACTATTGGTATAATGTTTCCCAATCGTTGCAATATCGCATTGACTCGCAATCATGAGTCAAAGTTCAGGAGATAAGAGTGAATACGGTCATCAAGAGTTCAGTGTTACGCTCAGTTCGCGGTGTTCTTTTTGATATGGATGGGGTAGTCTATGTTGGCAACCGGCCCTTACCCGGTGTCCAGACAATGTTGGATGCGCTGGAGGAGAAGGGGTATCGCTGGCTCTTTGTGACCAATAACGCCAGCCTTACGGCGGAACAGTTTGCTGAAAAAGTCGCAAAAATGGGCATTCGGGCCACGCCTGACCATATTCTGGGCAGCGCTGACGCAACGGCAAGTTGGCTGGCCGAGCAGGTGCGCGAACATGGCTGGCCGCAAGGCAAGGTGATCATGAATGGTATGGAAGGGCTGCGCACTGCGCTTGTCGAAGCTGGCTTTGAACTGACTGGTGACCCCTTCGAAGCAACCTACGCTGTCTCTGGGGCCAATTTCAATCTGGTCTTTAAAGATTTGGCCGATCTCACTCTGGCGATTCGCAACGGGGCCCGTTTTATCGGCACCAATCCGGATGTGACCTTCCCGACTGAGCGCGGTCAGATCCCAGGTTCTGGCAGTATCCTGGCCCTACTTTCGGCGGCCAGTGGTGTGCAGCCAACCGTGATCGGCAAACCCAACGCCGGAATGTTTGAGATCGCCATGCACCGTCTCGGCTTGCAGCCGCAGGAGACGTTGATGATTGGTGACCGTTACGATACCGATATCGCAGGCGCAATCAAGTTGGGGCTGGTCACCGTCGGAGTGTTGACGGGTATCAGCAGCCGCGCCGAGTTTGAATCTGCCGAAGCGCCGCCACATCTGATCTGTGAAGGGCTGCCGGAACTGCTTGAACATTTTAAAAATCTATGAGTCAAATTGCATTGCACCTTTCCCCGTTTGAAACTGGCTCGACTGCGCTGGTTAACGGGGTCAAACTTTCCTTGCTCGACTATGCACTGCCTGAGATCGAACAAGTGCTGGTTGAATGGAAACAGCCTAAGTTTCGCGCACGCCAGATTTGGGATTGGATCTACAAACACTTTGTCGCCGATTTTGAGCAGATGAGCAACCTGCCACAGAGTTTGCGCGCTCAACTGCAAAATCGTTTTACACTCGATCCGTTGACGCCGGTTACACAGCTTGTTTCGCAGGCGGGTGATACACAAAAGATCCTCTTCCAACTGCCCGATGGCAACTTGATTGAAGCGGTACTGATGTTGTATGACAAGCGGCGTACCCTCTGTATCAGTTCACAGGCAGGCTGTGCCATGGGCTGTACCTTCTGTGCCACCGCGCAAGGTGGTCTGGCGCGTAATTTGACGGCTGGAGAGATTGTAGCGCAGGTTCTCTTCTTTGCCCGCTATCTCGCAAACGCAGAGCAAGCGCCCCTGATGGATGTGGAACGTCCTACCATGGTCACCAACATTGTTATGATGGGAATGGGCGAGCCATTGCACAACTACAAAAATGTGTGGCAGGCACTTCACCGCTTGACCGAGGCTGACAGCTTTGGCCTGGGGGCGCGCAATATCACTTTGAGCACGGTGGGATTGGTGGCTGGAATCGAAAAGATGGCCGACGAGGAGTTGCAGATCGGTTTGGCTGTCAGCTTGCATGCCCCGAATGATGAATTGCGCAGCAAGCTGGTGCCGGTCAATAAAGGCTATCCGATCGAGAAACTGCTTGCTGCCGTGGAAGCGTACATCGCCAAGACCCATCGTCGGGTCACCTTTGAGTATGCCCTGATGGCTGGCATCAACGATAGTGAAGCGGTTGCCCACGAATTGGCAGAAAAGATTCAACATCTACTCTGCCATGTTAATGTGATTCCACTCAACCCAATCCCCGACAGCCCCTACCAGCCGAGCAGCGATCTGGACACACAACGCTTTGTGAGTATTCTGCGCCAGGCTGGCATCTCTGCCACCATTCGCCTGCGGCGTGGCATTGAGATCAACGCAGGCTGTGGTCAATTGCGCCGCTCGGTAAAAAAATAAAAAGTGGCAGAGTGGCAGAGTGGAAAAGTATTCGGTAACAGTATTACTTTGCCACTTTGCCACTTTTCAACTCTTCCACTCTTCATCATGCATAAACACAAATTCCGTTCCACGCTCATTGGCTTCAGCGCTGTTCTGCTCTGGTCTACCTTGGCGCTGCTTACCAAACTGGCGGGTGCAATTCCGCCACTTGAATTGACCGCACTTACATTCGCCGTTGCTACCTTGATTGGCATCGTCATGTGGAGCCGTCAAGGCGGTTCGATTCTCACTCACTTGCGCCTACCCGCTTCGGCTTGGGCTGTGGGTGTCTTTGGACTCTTTGGCTACCATCTGGTCTACTTCATCGCCTTGCAGAACGCGCCTGCGGCAGAAGCCAGCCTGATTGCCTACCTCTGGCCACTGTTGATCGTTTTGTTCTCGGCTTTGTTGCCAAACGAACGGCTGTACTGGTTTCACATTATTGGTGCTTTGATTGGCTTTGCC
This sequence comes from Caldilineaceae bacterium, assembly GCA_046328715.1. GTDB lineage: Bacteria > Chloroflexota > Anaerolineae > Caldilineales > Caldilineaceae > JAXLWB01. The sequence goes on from JAXLWB010000033.1 coordinate 67,988, forward strand.
GGGGCCGCCTTGCTCTTAACAAAAGGGCAGCAACTTGTGATCGACGCACGTTACAGCTTGGGCTATCTGGCGGCACTCGCCTGTGCCTTCATTTGGTCGATCTATTCGGTGCTGTCGCGGCGTTTGGGCGCGGTGCCGACGAGCGCAGTGGGCGGCTTTTGTGCTGTCACCGCCGTCTTGTCGCTGCTTGCTCATCTTATGGTTGAAGAGACGGTCTGGCCTAGCCTTGCCCAATGGCTGCCGATTCTTGCCTTAGGGCTGGGACCGGTTGGGCTGGCCTTTTTTACCTGGGACCATGGGGTAAAACATGGAGACATTCAAACCTTGGGGGTACTCTCCTACGCTGCACCGCTGCTGTCTACAATCTTGCTTGTGGTGACGGGGCAGGCTGCGGCAAGCTGGCTGCTCGGCTTTTCCTGCCTCATGATCGTGGGCGGCGCGCTCTTGGCCTCGGGCATTCTGAGTAAAAAATAACCCGGTGATAGTGAATGGCGCACGGTTGTATAAAAAAGAGTCCGAGGTCGACACACGACCTCGGACTCTTTTTCTTTTCAATAGGGATGCTGGTTCGTTTGCGTGGTGCTTAGCCAGTGACCTTGCCCAGGGTGCGGATGCAGTTGGTGCAAAGATTCTTCGAAATCATGCGGCCCTGCTCCAGCACCTTGACCTTTTGTACATTCAGATTCCAACGGCGACGAGTGGCCTTCTTGGACCAAGGGCGATTGTTGCCGTATTGGGGATCGCGTTGGCAATTTTCACATCGTGTAGACATGGGTTGATTCCTCTCCACTCTGGCGTAAGACAACACCAGCTTCTTTTATGATCTTTGTCTGGAAAGCGAACTTCTCGCTTTCATGCAGAACGTATTAACTTGACAATTTAACCTCCGCTCGGAATTGAACGGAAGTGGGTTGATCTGTTATACTATTGGAACAAGTGTGCTACATCCTTGTTCACTATCGCAGTAACTACTGGCCCTATGTGCAGAATCCAACTTCGCTTCGACCTAACAAGCATCGCTTGTCAGCACAAAGCGATTCAATTCCACATAGCGGGCAGCGTAACTCGTAAATGATAACATCATGAACTAGAAAGTGTCAAACCAGAACACAAATAAGGGTGCATCTTTAAGATATGTAATTGAGTTGTTGCGCTTCCTATACAGGTAAAAGCCTTTATCAAGGTGATCAGAAAGGGTTTAATTCGTCAAATAGCGCTGAAAATTTGATCGGAACTGTGCGTGCCAAGTATGCTAAGCTACTACGTCATTCGTCATAAGCTAGAAGTTGCGCAGAATAGCGTTTGTATTGCTTTGGGGCTTCTGACTTTCCATCAATAGGACTTCGGCAGGTTATCGAGCAGAGGGTCAAGTACGACCCAGCTAAACTGATAATGCCCAAGCCCTGATCAATTTGATAAGACTCTACATGACAAAAGTACGCATTGTAACCGACAGTGGTGCATGTTTGCCTGCCGACCTGATAGAACGCTATGCAATCGAGATCATTCCTCATCGCATCAAGATTGGCAACTCAATCTTTGAGGAAGGAAGTGATTTTGGGGCAGATGATCTCTTCTTTGAGTTGCACGCCAACCAGGCACACACCAACGGCAATCATCGGCTACCAGAAGTGTTGCCCGCTGATACGAACACGATCTTGAATATCTTGACTAACCCGCACGCCGAATCGGAGCAGATCCTTGCCATTCACGCCAGCGGCGAGTTGAGTTCGATGGCGCAGCAAGTACGGCGAGCTTCGGAAATGATCAAGGGGCGCTACACCATTCGGGTGTTGGATAGCCTCTCGATTTCGTACGGGTTACGCTTGCTGGTCGAGGAAGCTGCTCAATTGGCCGAACAAGGTGCGCAACTATCAGACATTACCCGCATCATCAACGGTGCTGTTCCTCATATTTATCTGGCCAGTTTTACCGAAAGCCTGAACTACCTGGAACGGAGCGCTTATCTCAGCCCGTCGCAGAGTTTGCTTGGCACCATGCTTGGCATCAAAGCCATGTTGATGATGGAAGAAGGCAAACTGGCGACCCTGGAAAAGGTGCAAAACCGCGATGAGGTCGTGGAAAAGCTTCAAGAATTTGTCTTGGAATTTGCCTATATTAGCAAGGTTGGTGTCTTTCAACACGGTTATGAAAAACAACGAACCATTCTGATCGACCGCCTTAGCGACGCATTACCCCGTGTGAAGATTGAGGCAACCGACTATGCGCCGAGTCTTGCGTCCTATGTGGGACCCAATACCATCGGCGTAATTGTCTATGAAGGGAATAGGAACTAAACCTCGTGGCCGTATCCGCAACCATTCGTCTCCAAAGAGTGATCGATTTAGAAGAAAAGCAGGGCTGGCGCAACCGGGCTGTAATCGGCGGCATTCGTGCCATGGCCGAACGCTGGAGCAGCGACGCTCAGAAAGAAAACATCCACCAGCAGTTGGTCAGCGCCGTGGTCGGTATCATGCATACCTACGATGCGGCTGACCCTGCGGCCCGCCCCGAATTGGCGAATCAGCTTCGCTCTATCCTTGCCACAGGTGTCGCCCTACCCAGTGAAGCGCCTGTGCTAGCTATTAGCGAAACAGCAGCCGCTGTATCAACGTCTGTGCCTGCTGAGTTTGCGCCACCTGTGCCTCCGGCGGAGAGTCCCAAACGCAGCGAAAAACCAGCGAAACAGAATACAGAGCGACCGCAGGAACGTCCGCCCCAAGCCAAGAAGCAACCCAAGCCCAAGAAGGAGGCACCCCCTCAGCCGCAAAAAGAGAGTAAAGCGACTGCGCCTGCTCCCGCCCCTAAAACCGATGTCGACAGCGCATTACTCGAATTGCCTGAACCTGCGATTGGTGCCACCTTTGTCTACGAAGACGAAAGCATCGCCGAGCCCGAGCCGGTCCCACTCTTCCGCCCGCGTTCGCAGAAGCGGGAAGGTCGTTCCAATCGCAACCCGCGTGATCTACAATCTGCGGTTACTATTTTGCCAGGCGTTGGTGAATCGACCGCAGAGCAGTTGGCGCGCTTGGGGATCAACAAGGTGATCGATCTGCTCTGGCATTTGCCGACTCGCCATGAAGATTACAGCACCATGCGCACGATTGCCCAACTGCGTCCCGGCGAACAGGTCACCGTGATCGCCAATCTGTGGGAAGTCAAAGAGCGCAAGGTCGGCATCAATCGTCAAATGGTGCAGGGCATCCTGGCTGATGGCACGGGAACCCTTCACGCTACTTGGTGGAATCGTTTTATCACCAAACAGTTGACTCCGAATGAGACCTATCGCTTCAGCGGCAAAATCAGCCTCTACATGGGGCAGAAGACGATCGACAATCCTACCTTTGAAGATGCCGACAAAGAGATGATTGCTACGGGTCGCTTGGCACCGATCTATCCACTCACCGAAGGTGTTACCCACAAGCGACTGCGCAACCTTATCTATCAAGTTCTCGACGAGTACAGCAACTTTTTGAATGATCCCTTGCCCAAGGCCTTGCTTGAGAAGAATCACCTGCCCGACCTGGCAAGCGCACTCTGGCAGATACACTTCCCGGATGATGCGGCGCAACTGGAGGCGGCACGCAAGCGCTTGGCTTTTGAGGAACTCTTCTATATTCAACTAGGGGTCTTCCAGCGGCGGCGTGAGCTCCAGCAGGTTGCTTCACAATCGCTCGTTAGCGACCCGGAGCGGATGGCACAGTTTCAAGCTGCCTTGCCCTTCCCACTCACAGGTGCCCAGCAACGTGTGATCGGCGAGATCGAAGCTGACCTGAAGCGCAACATCCCGATGACGCGCCTAGTTCAGGGCGATGTGGGCAGCGGTAAAACCGCAGTTGCAGCGGCTGCCATGTGGGTTGCCGTCAACAATGGCACCCAGTCGGCGCTGTTGGCTCCCACTCAGATTCTCGCTGAACAACATTATCGCGGTATCAATCGTTTACTCAGTCCGTTGACCCGTCCCGATGGTACACCGTTGAGCGTTGAACTGCTGACTGGGCGAGTGACTGGCAGCGACCGCGAGCGTGTGCTGGCTGGAATGAGCGACGGCACGATTGACATTGTAATCGGCACCACCGCCTTGATCCAAGAACATGTCGAGATCGCTAATCTTGGCGTGGTGGTGGTTGATGAACAACATCGCTTCGGAGTCGAACAGCGCGGCGCATTACGCACGCGCAGCGAAGCACAACCTCACTTGCTGGTCATGAGCGCCACACCGATTCCACGCAGCCTGGCCTTGACCCTCTATGGCGACCTGGATCTGAGCATCATTGACGAAATGCCACCTGGACGCATTCCGATCCAAACCAAGCTTTTCCACCCCAGCGAACGGGAGCGGCTCTACAGCTTTATGCGCCGTGAGGCTAAGGAAGGGCGGCAGGCCTTTATTATCTATCCGCTGGTCGAAGAAAGCGATAAGTTGGATGTTGGGGCTGCCGTTGAGGCCTACGAACGGCTCAGCAAGGACGCACTCTCCGATCTGCGCCTGGCCTTGCTCCATGGCCGCATGAGCGGCGGCGAGAAGGACGAGGTGATGCGTGCCTTCGCCGACCGTCAATATGATGTCCTAGTCAGCACCAGTGTGATCGAGGTCGGTATCGATATTCCCAATGCCTCGTTGATCATGATCGAAGACGCCGACCGCTTTGGCTTGGCCCAATTGCACCAATTCCGTGGTCGTGTGGGGCGTGGACAGCATAAGAGCTATTGCGCCCTGATCAGTGGCTCCGAGAATGCGACTTCGCTGGAACGGCTGCGCGCCCTAGAGGCGACCACGAATGGTTTTGTGCTAGCTGAGAAAGATCTAGCGCTGCGTGGACCTGGCGATTTCCTGGGCACCCGGCAGAGCGGCTTGCCCAATCTACACATCGCGCACCTCAGCGATCTGGCCACGCTCACCCTGGCCCGAGAAGCAGCGCAGGAACTCTTTGAGCAGGACCCGCTGCTTGATCGCTACCCACAACTTGCCAAACAGGTTTCACGCTTCTGGCGTGGACAGGGAGATGTCAACTAGAAGGCTAAACAAAAAAGGGGCAGCGAGCGATTACAAAACCGCTCGCTGCCCTTTTTTGTTAGTGAATGAATATTCTATCGCTTATCGATAGACACGTAGGGTCGCTCATCTGCGCCGAGGTAGATTTGACGTGGGCGGGCGATCCGTTGCTCCTTGTCGTTGACCAACTCTGCCCATTGGGCCAGCCAGCCGGGTGCCCGACCGAGCGTAAAGAGCACAGTGAACATATCGGGTGGGAAGCCCATTGCTTTGTAGATAATGCCGCTGTAAAAATCAACATTGGGATAGAGTTTGCGCTTGACGAAGTATTCGTCGCTCAGGGCAATCTCTTCCAACTTGAGCGCGATGTCGATCAACGGGCTGCTGCCTGTGACGCTGAAGACATCGTAGGCGATCTTCTTGATGATCTTGGCGCGCGGGTCATAATTTTTGTAGACACGATGGCCAAAGCCCATCAGGCGGAATTCACCCTTCTTCACTCGGTCCACATAGTCGGGTACCTTCTTTACATCGCCAATCAGGGCCAACTGCTCCAGCACGGCTTCGTTGGCACCGCCGTGGCGTGGTCCAAACAGAGCAGCAGTTGCTCCAGCCATCGCACTGTAGGGATCGGAGCCTGCCGAGCCGATACTGCGCATGACGGAGGTGGACGCATTCTGCTCGTGGTCGGCATGCAAGATAAAGAGCACGTCGAGCGCCTTGGACAGAATGGGATTGACCTCATAGTGATGTTGACCCATGTAATCGAGCATGTAGAGGAAATTGCTCGTGTAGTTCAGGTCGCTATTAGGATAATTGATCGGGCGTCCAATACGATGGCGGTAGGCAATAGCAGCAGTGGTTGGCAATTTTCCCAACAGGCGCAGAATCTGCTTGTAGCGTACATCAGCATTGCCAATCTCACGTGCATCCTTGTGCAAGGTGGACATGAAGGCCAGCGCACTGATCATCATCCCCATGGGATGGGCGTCGTAGCGGAAGGAGCGCATCACCTCAACCACGTTTTCGTGTACATAGGTGTGGTGATTGACCTTATGCACCCACTCTGTCAATTGTTGTGCGGTGGGAAGCTCGCCAAAAATGAGCAGGTAGGCGACTTCGAGAAAACTGCTCTGTTCGGCCAATTGTTCAATGGGGTAGCCTCGATAGCGCAAAATGCCTTTGTCGCCGTCAATGTACGTGATGGTGCTTTTGCAGGATGCGGTGTTTTCGTAGCCCGGGTCGTAGGTCATCATGCCGAAATCGTCTTCGTTCACTTTGATTTGGCGCAATGCTACTGCGGGAATCGTATCATTCTCGATGGGTACCTCGTACGTTTTTCCGGTACGATTATCAGTAATCGTTAATGAATTAGCAGTCATTTGGTTTGTCCTTCGTTTTAGGGAGAATAGTCAAAAAGAATCAGCTATGATTCTTGGAAATCACAATTTGATCGGATTCAATCTACTTTACTTCATTGGGAAGACTTTGTCCCCGCACGCCAGCAAGTAAATTGTCTGCTGCCATCTGTGCCATTTTGAGTCGAGTCGCAATTGTTGCACTGCCAATGTGTGGAAGAATCACACAATTGGGCAGGCTAAGCAGCGGATGATCTGTCGGAAGTGGTTCAGGCGTGGTGACATCCAACCCAGCCCCGGCAATGATCCCATCCTTGAGCGCCCGATAAAGCGCCTCCTGGTCAACAACGCCGCCACGCGAAGTATTGACCAAAATTGCTGTCCGTTTCATTTTGCTCAGGAACTCGGCATTGACCATCTTGGTTGTTTCGGGAGTGAGCGGCGTGTGCAACGAAACAAAATCACTTTCCGCTAGCAAGGTATCCAGCGATACATACTGAGCATGAATCGGATCGGCGTTGCTGGGGATAGGGACTGCATCGTTATAGAGCAAGCGACAATTGAATCCACTCAACAAATGACCGAGTGTCGCTCCAATCCGTCCCATGCCTATGATCCCAACCGTGCTTCCGCCAAGATCGCGTCCAGTCATCCATTCTGGCTGCCACGGCCCCCAACTACCATCTTTCACTGCCGTGATCGCCTCAGAGATTCTTCGCGCAGTCACGAGAAGGAGCGTTATCGCAGTCTCGGCGGTGGTTTCGGTAAGCACGCCTGGCGTGTTGCCTGCCTTTACACCACGCGCTTTGCACGCTTGAAGATCGATATGGTCGTAGCCCACAGAGAGCGTACTGACTACTTTCAACTGAGGCCCTGCTGCGTCCAATAGTTCGTTATTGATCTTATCATGGAGGAGGCAGAGAATCCCATCCACCCCCTTCGCCCACTCTAACAATGTGTGGCGCGGCATCTGTGGGCTGTCTGTCCAATAGCGCAGTTCCACCTGATCCTTGACCTGTTCAATTACCGATTGTGGAATCTTAGCGGTAATCAAAACAAGTGGCAATGACATGTACAATCCTTTCTTGCTTGTCCATTAGGATTTTCGATATTCGATGTATCTTCCTGCCAAGATATATGGAATTCGTCCAACGATGTGTGTTCCGTGTTCGCCGTGTTCTTCTTGATCGATAAAGCCGTGTTCATGCATCAGCGCAACCAATTCACCATGCCTGTAGGGAATCACGACATCGATCGGTGCCATACGCATGCGAATCACTTCATCAATTTTGTCTGCCAACTCTTGGAGTCCGGCGCCGGTGAGTGCACTGATCGCTACGGCATGAGGATATTCGACCAAAGCAGCCTGGAGTCGTTCGCTTTGCTCCGGGTCGTCAAGTGTGATTCTGTCGACCTTGTTGAGCGCAGTAATCACGGTTTTGCTGCCAGCGCCGAGCTCTTCTAGCACCTCCTCAACAGCGGCTACCTGCTCATCCATGTTGGGATGGGAGAGATCAACTACGTGGAGCAAAATATCAGCCTCCGTGACCTCTTCTAGCGTGGCACGAAAGGCTGCTACCAACTGCGTGGGTAGCTTCTGGATAAAACCGACTGTATCGGTAAAGAGTACGGCCTGTTTGCTGGGCAATAACATACGGCGCGTGGTGGGGTCCAGTGTCGCAAAGAGGCGATCCATTGCCAGGACATCGGACTTGGCGATCGCATTGAGCAGGGTGCTTTTGCCAGCATTCGTGTAGCCAACAAGAGCTACGACCGGCGTTGCCGTTTGTTTGCGCTGCTCACGATGCATGCGTCGCTGTTTTTGAATTTCGTCCAGTTGGCGCTTGAGAAAGGCAATGCGTCGATCAATCTCACGGCGGTCCACTTCAAGCTGTGTTTCGCCAGGACCACGCACGCCGACGCCACCACTAGCCCCTCCAGCGCGACCACCAGCCTGGCGCGCCAAGTGGGTCCATGCCCGAGTTAGACGTGGAAGCCGGTACTCATACTGGGCCAACTCAACTTGCACAGCACCTTCGCGTGTTCGTGCATGGCGGGCAAAGATGTCGAGGATCAGGGCAGTGCGATCTATGACTTTGACGTTTTCTCCCAGCACTTCTTCGATCTCGCGCTGTTGGCGTGGCGAGAGTTCATCATCAAATATCACCACATCTGCCGCAGAGGAAATGACTAAGTCACTCAGTTCTTGGACTTTGCCCGTTCCAATTAAGGTGGCGGGTTGAGGAGTTTCTAGCTTTTGTGTGAGACGCCCAATCGATTTCAACCCAGCAGTCTGGGAAAGTAGCTCTAACTCGTTGAGTGAATCGTCTAGTGCCAGGAGTCCGGGGTGGCTTGAAATTTCAACGCCTACTAGAATTGCCTTTTCTGTTGGGGATGCAGTCATGACGAGCCCATTCTCGTCCCGGATGACTGTACGTCGATTGCGTTCTTCACCGGCGGCAAGGCTGTCGCTTTGGACAGTGGATTGAAAGGATGTTGGTTTCGTAATCTAGCTCCTAAAAACTTTGTCTATCTGAGTAGGTCCCATTCTACCTCAGTTTCGTTCAAAGTATAACATGAAAGTTGTAAAAATCTACAGGAGATTTGGGTGGAAGTAACACTCAATAGAATGTGCAAAATTAGTGGATTTTCGATCAACTAGAGAGGCGTGTATACTGTGGCTACCGTTTTTGTGCACAAAATGAGGTCTTTGTCAGGTGAAGCAAGCCAATTCTCATTCACTTTACCCATTCCCCACAAACCAGGAAATGATTGTATATGCGATACTAAATCGGGAGTGAGTCGGGATTTATATCTTTGTAGATACGCACTCGCCTGATTGAGGGCAGTCAGTGAGGTTGGCAATTTTCTGATAAAGCCGTTGAGGGAAAAACTATGATCGAGGAATTTGAAAAGGCAAATGGGCTCATATTTAAAAATAAAACACTACTGCGCCAAGCATTTACCCATCGCAGCTATGTCAATGAAAAGGCTGAAAGTGGTGAATTGCTCGCCGATAACGAGCGCCTGGAATTCTTAGGAGATACGGTTCTCCAGTTTATTGTGAGTGATTTACTGTACCGCCGATTTCCTGATTTCCAGGAAGGCAAATTAACTCATATTCGCACGACCCTTGTAAGGAAAGAAACGCTAGCGAAGTTTGCCCGAGAACTGGCACTGGGCAACTACCTGTTGCTTGGCATCGGTGAAGAGGAAAGTGGCGGGCGCGAGCGCGTTCCCACACTCTGTGCCACCTACGAGGCATTAATTGGCGCAATCTATACGGATACGAACGATCTGGAAAGTGTACGTAACTTTATCCTGCCCCGTGTTGAGGATGAACTGGCCAAGACCCAGGGTGCCACCAAGGATGCAAAAAGCCGCTTTCAAGAGTGGGGTCAGGATGCCTTTGGTTTTACTCCACGCTATCGACCAGTGGCGGCAATCGGCCCTGATCACAACAAGACCTTTGTTATGCGCGTGGATGTCAATGGTCAACCCCAAGGTGTTGGCAAAGGCAAAAGCAAAGGCGAGGCAACGCAGGCGGCCGCTGCTATGGCACTCTATCGGAATGGACAGCCAGCACCTGAGTATATGCAGGATGAGGCGCTAGAACGGGAATATGGATTTGCTCCAATTTCTGTAGCGGTTGATTGAGATTTGCATACATTGAAAAATTGTAATCCATCTGTATAGTTCTTAATTTTATATTTCGTTTAATCTATAGGTACTAAATAAAATTTGTGTTTTACACACAAGCTATTCGGAGATTAGCCTTTGCGAACTATTATCGATCCTCGCGTAAATACTCCGTGGCGATGGGCACTTATTCTTGGTTTTTGTGCATTGTTGCTGCCACTAGCGCTCACTTCTGTCATAGTCGATCCTTCGACTGTGAGAGCGATCAATTCCATTACTATAATTACCTATTTAACCGTTACCCTTGCTTTATTTAGTTGGGCAGCACTGCGGACGACTAAATTTAGTGTCAGGTTAGGGCGTGCTTGGTGGCTATTTGTGGCGGCCATCCTATTCGCTCTCGTGTCCAAAGTTACACTGCTTACCGTTCCTGGGTCACCAACGCTGACTTCGGCTCCTGCATTAAGCATTGTTTCCTACCTTTTATTTTATTCCTGCTTTGGCCTGGGTGTCTACTTGATCCCACAGACCAAGCCGACGAAACTATTAGGCCTCCGCCAACTATTGGACTCCACCACGGTCTTTACGGGCAGTGCGCTGATTATTTGGAGCCTATGGATTGCTCCATTGCTTCAGAATAGAATTGTTAACACCCAAGCATTGTCGACCATATGTCTGCTTGCGATTTGTAATTTGACCTTGATTGCGTCTTGGGTAGATTTACTGTTTCATCCTCGATCGGAGCAGCCGCGCGAGCCATTGTGGCTGTTGGGCTTTGGCTGCCTACTCTTGATCTTTGTAAACTTTAGCGTCAACACGCAATTTCAACTCGAATATCTCGCCAATCAGAACTTGCTGGATTATCTGTGGATGGTCGTGTGTGTTATCGGTGGATTGGTCGGTGTGCTGCAGGCCACCGCGGTCAAGGCTGAAGTGGAAGAGCCTGTCCAGCAGAAATGGGTTTCACGCTCATCGCTGTTTGTACGCACGGCGTTGCCTTCCATGCTTCTTCTCTTGACCTATACGTTTGTTGTGCTGTTGCATCGAGAAGATTCCCATCGAGATTTCCTACCGCTGGCCTGGGGTGTTGGAATATTAATTGCGCTTGTCAGCCTGCGCCAGTTGTTGACTATCTTTGAAAATGTCGGTTTGTCAGAGGCTTTGCGCCTGGAATTGGGCAAACGGCAACAGGCACAAACTGTGCTTCAGCAGTCGAACGATATCCTCGAACAATGTGTTGCCGAACGAACGAAAGAGGTGAGTATTCTCAATGAGCAACTCTTTCAAAATGAACATCAACTCCGTTACGATGCCTTTCACGACAAGCTGACATCGCTGCCGAACCGTGCCTTTTTTGCCAGCTTTGTCCAATATGCGCTGCACGTTGCCGAAACCACCCCAAATTACCATTTTGCCGTGCTCTTTCTTGATTTTGACAGCTTTAAAGTGATCAACGACAGCCTTGGACACTACCTGGGTGACAAATTGCTGGTTGCCCTGGCCCAGCGGCTCGTTCGCTGTGTTACCTCAAATGACTTGGTTGCCCGTCTTGGTGGCGACGAGTTTGTCGTCATGTTGACTGGCGATGTCGATATCCACACTGCACAGGCGATGGCTGACCAACTTCAGGCGCAGTTCCATTTACCCTTTGATATTGATGGGCACAAGTTATTTACATCAGCCAGCATTGGGATTGTGATGGGTGATCTGAACTACACGTCAGCCGATGACATTTTGCGTGATGCAGATATTGCCATGTACAAGGCCAAGGGGCAAGGTAAAGCCATCTCTGTCATCTTTGATGCTTCCATGCGTGAAAGTGCGATTGAGCGTTTGCGTTTGGAGACTGAACTGCGCGATGCCATGTTGAGCAAGCAGCTTTACCTACACTTCCAGCCAATCTTTGATTTGGAAAGTCAGCAGGTCACTGGCTTTGAGGCGCTGGTCCGCTGGTTACATCCGAAGCGCGGCAACATTTCACCGTTGGAGTTCATCCCATTGGCAGAGGAAACGGGCTTGATTATCCCGATTGGGGAGTGGGTACTAGAAGAAGCGTGTGAACAGATGAGGAACTGGCAACTCATGTTCCCACAGGTGCAACCGCTAACCGTCAGTGTTAATATTTCGCCCTATCAATTCCGGCAGAGCAACCTGGTCTCTGTAGTGGAAAGGACGTTGCGCAGGGTAGGGTTGTCACCGTCCTGTCTGAAACTGGAAATCACCGAAAGCGCCTTCATGCACGACACCAACAGCGCACTCACTTCCTTTGCTCGTCTCAAAGCGCTCGGTGTGCAGTTGCAACTTGATGACTTTGGCACTGGCTACTCTTCGCTCAGTTATCTTCATCGTATGCCGATCTCAACTATCAAGATTGACCGTTCGTTTGTCAGTTGTATTGACCATGAGGGGCAAAATGTTGAGATTGCGCGTACCATCACAACACTGGCGCATAACTTATCCATGAATGTGATTGCTGAAGGGGTGGAAACCGAGGCACAGATGGAGTATATTCGCGCTCTTGGCTGCGAGCAGATTCAAGGTTATCTGATCTCAAAGCCACTGGATAAGGGGGCGGCGGAGCGTTTTATCGTGCAGAATATGGCGGATAAGGGATATGTGTTGCCGCTTTGGAAGAGCCTGTTTGATCAAACTACGGTCATGATCGCCGCCTAAGAAACTACATTTTCACCAATTCCTCGATTGCTTCAATTTGCCCCTTATCGACCTGTTCAGCGCCGTTGCCGTTGTGGTGGATAATTTTGTCGCCCTCTAGCTTCAGGCTGATCACGCGGCTGACGCCGTCGTTGCCCATGGTGACACCATAAATTGCGTTCGAACCTTCGAGCGTGCGGCGATTATGCGTCACCACAATAAACTGGGTCTGTTCACTTAGCTTGTCAATTGCATTGCGCAACCGGTCTACGTTGGCTTCGTCCAGTGCTGCGTCCACCTCGTCGAGCACACAGAATGGTGTCGGGCTGGCGTAGAGAATAGCAAAGATCAAGGCGCAAGCGGATAATGCCCGTTCGCCACCCGAGAGCAAGGCCAAGCTCTGTGGCCGTTTGCCAGGCGGGCGGGCGACAATTTCGACGCCACTGTTCATGATGTCATCCGGCACCGTCAGCTCAAGCTGAGCTGTGCCGCCGTTGAAGAGCATCTGGAAAAAGCGCACAAACTGCTTGGAGACGACTTCATAGGTCCGCTGCAACTCCACCTTCATCAGACCATCCAACTCGCTGATCACCTTGCGCATGTCGCCGGCTGCTGCTTCCAAATCGGCAGACTGGCTGCGTAGAAATTCGTAGCGCTCGGCGGCCTCGGCATACTCTCGTGGCGCGTCGGGATTAACGTTGACCAGGCGTCCGAGTCGAATTCGGGTCTCCCGTACCTCGTTTTCCAGCGAGTCAGGGATGTTCTCTAAGACAGGCAATTGCTCAACAAAGGTGTCCCACGGCAGCGGCGGCTGATAAGCCATGTCAGCACTTTCGGGCAGATTGACCAATCCCAAATCTTGTTCGATTTCGTTGCGCAATTGATAGATCATATCCTCGCCACGTTGCAAGTGAAGTTGCGCATTGTTGAGCGCATTTTCCTCTTTGCGCAGCACCTGTTGACAACTGCGCTCGGCATTCTCCTCGGCAGCTTGTTGCTGTTCCAGGCTAGATAATTGTTGCTCGCGCGGCTCGATCTGTTGGCGCAATGTTTCAATTTGGCGGCTTAGCTCATTCTCCTGCGCAGTCAACCCCTCAATGCGCTGGCTCAACTCGCCGATTTCGCCCTGCAAGGTTGTCATATGGAATTGGCGTGCGATTAACTGGTCACCGACACTTTGCAGGTTGCGCTGCTGATTCTCATGCAGTGACTGTTGGCTGCGCAAATAGCCGAGCGCTTCGCCTGCGTTGGCGCGTGCGTCTGCTAGTTGGCGCAGCAGTTCGTCCAGCCCTGCTACCTCTGCTTCCGCCTGGGCTTGGCTCACCTGGGCTGCGGCTTGCTGGAGATTGTTTTGCAACTCCTGAAGTGATCGGGTCAGCTCCCCTTGGCGGTTCTCGTTGACCGACACCGACTGTTCCAGTTGCGATGCCCGCTCCTGTTCAAAACGCTGGGCCTGTAGCGCTCGATCCACCTGACGTCTGGCTTCCTCGACCTGTTGCCGCTGTCGCCGGTCTTGCAGCAGCAATTCGCCCAAGCGCTGCTGCAAACTGTCACTGGCAGTTTGGGTCGCTGCCAACTGACGATTGACCTCAGCACTGCGCGTCGATGCCTGTTGCAGTCGCTTGGTCGCCCCGTTGATCTGAATGGGCAATTCGCGCAATTCACGCTCGCGGGCGAAGACCGATTCATCGCGCCGTTCGCCTTCACTGCCACCGGTCACTGCACCGCCTGGACGGATAATTTCACCTTCGCTGGTGACCACAGTTGGACGCAAGCTGTCACGCCATTCATCTAGAACCCGACGGGCCGAAGGAAGATCCTTAGTAATCCAAACTCGGTTGAGCAATTGCTCCATGGCAGGCGCAACTGCTGCATCGTATTGCACAAGGTCGGCGGCGTTGCCGAGCACTCCCTCGCGTTTGGGTGCTTCCAGCTTGGAAGGCACGTGCAGGCGATCCAACGGCAAGAAGGTAGCGCGACCTCTTCCGGTGCGTTTCAGCATCTCAATCGCTTGCTGGGCGGCTTCCCAATGGGCTGTGACAACGTTTTGAAAAGCTCCGCCCAATGCCGTCTCAATCGCCTTATCAAGTCCAGTTGGAACACGTAGCAGAGATGCCACCGTCCCCAAGATGCCAGCTTGCCCGGATTGTAGCACCGAACGTACGCCACTGGCATAGCCCGCGCCTTCATTCTGCAAGCGCTTGAGCAAGTCGTAGCGAGTTTGTAACCGATCTAGCTCACGATCCGCTTGTTGGCGTTGCTGTTCCGCTTCCTGCAACTGGCTGCGCAGCGACTTACTGTCGTTCTGAGATTTTTGCAACTCATCTTGCAACTGGGCTACTTGAGTCTCTCCCTGGTGCAACGCCGCTTCGGCGGCCTGTAGGATTGCCTGGGTTCTGGCTGCTTCTTCGGCGAGCTGTCCTAATTTTTGTTGCTGCCGTTGCAGATCGCCTTGGAGCAAATTACGTTGCTCGCCGAGTTGGTTGAGACGACTTTGCGTATCAGTCAGCCGTTGCTGGATCTCATTCTGTACACGGCGTGCGCTGTCAACTGCCAATTGCAGCTTCGCCCGCTCGCCCTGTTGCCGATCCAGCGAAATTTGTAGTCGCTGTACGGCTTCGGTGCGTTCTTTGTGGAGTTGCTGCGCCTCGGCTAAGGACCCCTTGAGCTCTTCGAGGCGTGTCGAATAGGTCTCTTTTTGCAGTTGTAGCGGCGACAACTCCCGTTGCGTCTCTTCCAAACGGGTCTGCGTCTGTCGTAGACGCTCCTGTGCCACCGCCAACTCTCGTCCTGTCCCTTCTGCCTGACGATGGAGCGCGCTGCTCTGTCGATGCAAATCGCCAAGTTCGCTACGCAACAGGCTTTGCTGCAAGCGTAGCGCCTCAATACGTAGCCCGATTTCACTCAGTGTTTGCTGACGGGTTGCGACCGCTTCTTTGAATTGACTCGTGTCGCTTTGGTTGAGCTTCATCTCCGCCACGGCGGTGTGCCAGCGGTAGCCATACCAATCGCGCAGGAGCAAGCGCAGGTCATTCGCAATCTGCTCCCGTTCGCGGGCGCGGTCTGCTTGCCGTTTCAGGTGGCCCAAGCGTGGACTCAACTCAGCGACGATATCATGGACACGCGCCAGGTTTGTCTGTGTTGCTTCCAGGCGTTTGAGGGTGCTTTCACGTTTGATTTGATAATTGGTGATGCCGGCTGCTTCTTCAAAAAGCGTGCGGCGCTCTTCGGGGGTTAAACTGAGCACTTTGTCGATCAACCCCTGCCCGATGACAGCATAGGTGCGTTTGCCCAAGCCGGTCTGTGCCAGCAGTTCGGCGATATCACCTAACCGCACACGCTGACCGTTGACCAAATACTCATTCTCGCCATCGCGATAAGCACGACGGGTGATCTCTACTTCACTAAAGTCGATTGGAATTTCGCCTTGCGAATTGTCGAGGAGAAGGCTTACTTCGGCCATGCCAAGCCGGGCTCGTTTGTCGCTGCCGGAAAAAATGACGTCGGCGGTCTTTTTGGAGCGAAGCAAACTAAAGCTTTGCTCGCCCAAGCACCAACGTACTGCATCGACAATGTTGCTCTTGCCGCTGCCATTGGGACCTACCACTGCGGTAACGCCTGGGTCAAAGATAAAATCGGTTCGGTTGGCAAAGGTTTTGAAGCCTTGAATGGTGACACGTTTGATCAGCATAGCGTCTGGATTATGCCACGAATAACCATGAAGGAACGAACTGTAAGGTGAATTGCTTCGCAAAAGCGGCTGCTAATAGACAAGGCAAAACAAAGATGCACAATGGTAGGGGCATCTGCTTGCCGGTGCCCTGATTGCATCACCGAGTGGGCAACCGCAAGGGTGTGCCCCTACGCATTGTGATCATGCAATGTCTATCTGCTTTGTCTGTAAGTTGGGATCGGTACGCCGATCAAACGGAAATTTACAGGATGGTACGGATTAAAACTGGTAAAGAGATCCGCAAAACATCCGTATCATCTGCGCCATCAGCGTACTGATCTGATCTGTTATCAAAAAAAAGAGACCAGCGAATTCGCTGGTCTCCTGTAGACAACAGAAATTGCAATTATGGCATCGTGCGGTTCGGGTCAAGCAGCCAGGCAACCAGGCTGTCGATCTCCTCTGCACTCATGCGTTCTGCGAAGTTCGGCGGCATTACACCGGCAGGGAAACCTTCCACTGTGAAGGCACTTGGATTGACAATGCTCTCGTGGACATAGTCGGTAGCGCTTACGCCCGGTTTGCGGGTCGCTGCTACTTCGGGCAGTTTACCCAAGTTGGGACCGGTCATTACTTGGGTGCTGTTGGGATCCACTACATGACAACCACCACAACCCATCGAGACGAAGAGTGCTTGGGGTGGTTGCGGGCCGGCTGGGGCAGCAGCAGCAGCAGCGGCTGCTGCATCCATCGTGCCCACAACAGTGGTCCAAGGATCTTCTGCATCGGTTTGTTGAATGGCCTGATCCTGCCAATTCAAAACGAAGTTGGTCACATAATCCACCTGATCATCACGCAAGGGGCCACCGAAGCGTACACCCCAGGTTGGCATGTTCTGAGCCCACTCTGGACGGCTCTTGACCGGGCGTCCACCTGCCACAGTGAGGCGGACATAGTTGCGCAAATTGCCTGCAAAACCAATCTCCGTCAGACGTTTCTCGAAGAAGTGTTTGCTGTTGAGTGGCGGCGCAACACCAATACCGCCTTTGCCTTCGGGTCCATGGCAGGTCTTACAGTTGTTGTTCCAAATTTCAGCACCTTTTTCGATGCTGCGGCCGTCCCAGTTTGCAGTTTGGGCAGCCATACGCGACTCTTCGATCAGTGACTGAAAACCGAGTGCCGCCAACGTGATGAGCAGACTGAGCGTGCCCACCAATACTTTTGCAATCGGCGATTTGATGTAAAGAAAGCTGTACCACGGTTTATACATGCGATTCACCTTATGTCAAACCTGTTGAATCAGGGTTAGAGGTATCTCGAGTTAAACGAAGCTCTGAATGAGAACCGCTCTTTCCCAACTTATTTTCGGGAAGCGAAAGTCGGTTCTCATTGCGGCTACAGTTTAGCTGTCTCGACTGGCAAAACACTGCTCAGTCGACTGACCATCAGGGCGGCTGAAATAGCAATGCATTGCCTTCTGGAAGATATCAGGAATGTTGGCCCGCCAACCGTACTGTTCCCAGTAAAGTGAATCTTCATGAATGAAGAACGCTCGTTCGTACTTCTGGGGATTCCCTTCATGGTCAACCCAGAAGATGCGCCAGTTGACCCGCCGCAGATGACTCTGCTCTTGGGTGATCGCTAATACGGCGTAGGCGTTATTGAAATCCTGTTTTTCAGCGTCGAAGTTCTCAGTCGATTTCTTCAACTCTTCGTAGAGCTCCGAGAATTTGGGATCATTGAGTGCAGCAACATCTTCTTCATAGAGAAGAGTTACGCCATTCAGGTCGGGATTTGGATCGCTCGCATCTAGCTCTTTGCTGCGTGTAGTAAAGTCGCCAACAGGCAGATGTTTATAGCCGATTTCACGTACCAAGCCAGCACCCTCTTCGGGCATCAACTCCTGGATGATTTCGATCTGGGCTGAACCCTGCACCGCATAGTACGGTGTACCCATCCAACTCCAGATGATCATCACGATGCCAGCCACGATGCCGCTGACAATTGCCACTCGCCGATCCTTGCCACGGCGGCTGGGGTTCGGATCGAGATACGGAATCAGCATCAGGAGTACCAGCAGCACCCCTGGCAAGATCACACCAGCGATCATCTTGTCTGCGATCTTCAGCAAGCCTTGTAACCAGTAGAAGTACCAGGGGGCTACCGTATGCAACGGGGTCGAACCAGGATTGGCAATCGACTCCAAAGGTGCCTGGAAGAAGAAGATCGAGAGAACTACGAGCAATGCCGTAAAGCCGATCAGGAACATCGACTCATCGAGCATGACATCGGGCAGGAAGTAGACACGTTTGTCGGCTGGTACCTTGTTGGCGGTATCCTGGCCCACCTCTTCCTCGTTGGCTGGCAAGCTGATGCCGTAGTGCACTACCTTGTAGTAATGGACAAAAAAGAACAAGAAGAGCAACAAAGGCAAGAACAGCACATGCAAGAGATAGAAGCGCAGCAGCCCGTTCGCTCCGATTTCGGGAGCGCCGCGGGCCAGCAAGTTGACCGTTGCTCCAACCACCTGCGGTGGCACTGCATCAGCCATCGAGGTGCCGATCGTCACAGCCCAGAAGGCTAGCTGATCCCAGGGCAGTAGATAGCCGGAAAAGCTTAGGAAGAGCGTCATCACCAGCAGCAACACGCCTGTAAACCAGGTAAACTGCCGTGGTGCTTTATAGCTGCCAGTGAGATAACACCTCACCATGTGCGCCGTCACCATCACCACCATCAGCTCGGCTCCCAAGCGATGCATGTCGCGCATGAATTGGCCAAAGGGAACGTTGCTCAACAACTGGATCATGTCAGTATACGCACGGTCTGGAGAGGGCGCATACCAAATCATCAGGATCAAGCCAGTGATCGTCTCAAAGAAGAAGAGATAGGTTGAGAGCAACCCCAGGCGGAAGGTGTGCGTAAAGCGAGTGACACTCTCATGATAGTAGGTCGGCTTGATGTGAAGCAAAAATGTATCAGAGTGTGGCTTCAGACGCGGATTTGGGCGTCCTGGTGGCTCACCACGCAACATGCGGCGAAACTCGGCCGGACTAATTCCAGCCGTAATTCTGGTAAAGGTATCGTCGGCGACGTCCAAGACAGTTTGGACGAAGCCTTTCTTTTCAATTTCGGGTTGTGCTGCCATGTGCATCTCCCACTATTTGACCCACGCCTTATTCAATAAGGCAATAAAAGGGATAAATTGTCTTGCATCAAACGCTTGTAGAACCTAGACCGTACCGATTGGCGCACCTTTGGCTGGTGAATCGCCGCTTGGGTCTCCCTTTTGCTTCTTACCTGTGTCCACGGTAATTTGCCCATTTTGTTCGGTGACCGCAAAGTAATCAAGCGAACGTGGTGCAGGTCCTTCAATATAGAAGCCGTCGTGACTGAACTTCGACCCGTGGCAGGGACATTCAAAGCGATGGTTAGTATCTGACCACTTGTACAAGCAACCCAGATGTGTGCAAACCATGTAAATGGCCTTTGGTTTGCCTTCAGTCGTGGTTACCATCCAGAACCGTCCATCAGAATCGCCCTTGGGTGCCTTGGTGACATCCCCAAAGTCGGCCTGGGTTTTGGTGAACTTACCACCGAATTGGCCCGCCTTGAAGCGCGGATAGAGAAACTCGAACATGGCAAACCCAGAGACACCAGTGACAACCAGTAGCGCGCCAACCCAGGTGTAGGTGAGAAACTCACGCCGGTTCATCTGGCGACGGGCAATTTCTTCTGGGGTAAGCTCAGGTACGATGACCGCTTCTGCAGCAGGTGCGACGGCTGGCGACGAACCATTGTACGAAGGAGCATGTCCGTTTGTGTGAGCGGTGTCAACGGATGCTTCTAGCGCTTCGGCTGCTGAATTGGCAATTGCTTCTGCTTCAGTTACTACATCTTCTGCATGAGCATGTTCAACAACACTTTCAGCCATTGGAATTAGATTCCCTCCTGAATATCGCCTCGCTATGTCAATCCTGCTCTGTCAATAGAAAAATTAACAAGCAGATACAGGATGGTGAGATGAATGGAAATGGTTGGTTACTCTGAATAATCTCGGCAAATATAGCACGTACGTACTAGATTGTCAAAATTATCACAAACGACCGACTTTTGAACTTCACAACTTTTTCATAAGCGTTGCTATTGTACCAAATTTCACAATTACATCAAATCTTGCATGTGATTTAAGAAGAAATGCAAGGTGCAAGCTGCAAGGGAAAATACAATCTACAGCTTGCTTTATATTAACTCATCACATCAGCTCATTCAGTCGCTCTTGTAACTGTTGGCGCTTGCTTTGAAACTCAACTAATTTGGCACGTTCGCGCTCAATCACCTCTGGTTTTGCCTTGTCGGTAAAGGAACTGTTGCTCAACAGCCCAGTGATGCGTTGCGCCTGTTTGTCGAGGTTTTCGATCTCTTTTTGGAGTCGCTGCATCTCTGCATTCAGGTCAACCATGCCGGCCAACGGTAGATAGACAGTCGTGCCGCCCACCGCCAGCGTGATTGCCTGTGCAGGTGCGCTCAATTCTGCTGCGATCTGCAAGTTGGCTCGATCCAGGCGGGCGAGGGTAGCCAGAATGTTGGCCGCAGGCGCAATCTGCGCTGCATACTCGTTGGCGCTGATCTGGGTGGCGATTCGTTTCCCTGGCTCCACATTGTATTCGGCGCGTGCATTGCGAATCGCTCGCACGATCTCTTGAATGCGGCCAAAGCTTTCGTCTGCCTGGGTATCGCTCAGACTGCTGGGCTTGGGCCAACTTCGTGTAATCAGTGCCCGTGTTGGATCCTGCAAGTTGCCGCCAATACTGGGCAGGTTCTGCCAGATCGCTTCGGTGACCATCGGCATGAAGGGGTGCAACAAGCGCAGGCTCTGTTCCAGCACGTAGCCAAGCACCTGTCGCGCCGCGTTTGCCTGTTGCTGACTGCCTTCGTTGAGTGCCACCTTGGCCGCTTCAATGTACCAGTCACAATAGTCGCCCCAGACAAAGTCATAGATCTGGCGTCCAGCTTCGCCCAATTGCCAATTCTCGATCAGACGCGTCACGTCGGTGGCCAGGGCTTCGTAGCGACTCAGAATCCAATGATCGGCGAGTGAGAGATCGGTTGTATCTGGCAGCGAATAGGTCAATTGCGAATTCGTTGTGCCACTTGTCACCTGCAACTCGCTACTCTCCAGATTCATGATTACAAAGCGGGCGGCATTCCATAGTTTGTTGGCAAAGTTGCGATTTGCTTCAAGACGGGTCACCGCCAGCTTCACATCATTGCCAGGGGTGCCGCCGGTAAGCAACGTAAAGCGCAGGGCGTCGGCTCCATAGTCCTTGATTAGGTCAAGCGGGTCGGGCGCATTGCCCAGACTCTTACTCATCTTACGTCCTTGCTCATCTCGGACCAGCCCATGCAGATAGACCACGCTAAAGGGCACTTCGCCCGTAAATTTGAGGCCCATCACGATCATACGGGCGACCCAAAAGAAGATAATGTCGTAACCTGTCTCCAACACGGTTGTCGGATAGTAGGTTGCTAGATCGGCAGTCTGCTCTGGCCAGCCCAAGGTGCTGAAGGGCCACAACCCGCTGCTAAACCAGGTGTCGAGCACATCTTCATCCTGGCGTAGTGTCATTTCCCCCTGATAGTGAGCGTTCGCTTTGGCCTGCGCCTCGGCAGCGTTGCGTGCGGCAAAAATTTTGCCATCCGGTCCATACCAAATCGGGACACGATGGCCCCACCACAATTGGCGACTGATACACCAATCGCGGATGTTCTCCATCCAGTGGAAGTAGACCTTCTCAAAGCGCTCAGGCACGATCTGGATGCGACCGTCTTTGACAGCGGCAATCGCCGGCTCGGCCAGGGGCTGCATCTTTACCCACCACTGTTCGGAAAGCAATGGCTCCACGATGGTATTGCAGCGTTCGCAGTGTCCTACTTGGTGCGTTCGATCTTCCACCTTTACTGTGAGCCCAGCAGCTTCCATGTCCGCCCACAGCTTCTTGCGCGCCACAAAACGATCCAACCCAGCGTAAGGGCCAGCGTTCTCATTCATCTGCGCCGTTGTTGTCATCACATTGATCATTTGCAGATGATGACGTAAGCTGATCTCATAGTCATTCGGGTCGTGACCAGGTGTCACCTTGAGCGCACCGGTACCAAACTCCATCTCCACGTAGGAATCGGCGATCACAGGAATCTCGCGTCCGAGGATCGGCACAAGTGCGGTTCGTCCGATCAGGTGTTTGTAGCGCTCGTCATCCGGGTGGACCGCCACGGCAGTATCGCCGAGGATCGTCTCGGGACGGGTCGTGCTTACCTCCAAGTATTCACCTTGGTCGCCTTTAAGCGGATAGCGGAAGGTGTAGAACTTGCCGTTCTCTTCCTCGTACACCACTTCGAGGTCGCTGATAGCGCTTTCACAGCGCGGGCACCAGTTGACCAGGCGCAACCCTTTGTAGATGAGTCCTTCTTCGTATAGACGCAAGAAGGCTTCAATCACTGCCGCACTCAACCCTTCGTCGAGGGTAAATCGTTCGCGTAGCCAATCACAGGAGATCCCCATCCGTTTTTGCTGTGCCGTGATGGTGCCGTGATACTCTGCTTTCCAATCCCACACCTCGGCAACAAATTTTTCACGACCCAAATCTTGGCGACGGATGCCCTGCTTGGCGAGCTGCTTTTCCACCACATTCTGCGTGGCAATGCCAGCGTGATCGGTTCCGGGCACCCACAGGGAAGGGCGACCCTTCATGCGGTTGTAGCGAATCAACATATCCTCGATGCTGCTGGTGATGGCATGACCGAGGTGCAATTTGCCCGTCACATTGGGTGGGGGCATCGAGATCACAAAGGGCTTGGCTGTCGGATCGGCTAGACCACTGGCAAGCTGTTCCTCGGGACGGAAGTGCCCGTTCTTCTCCCACCATTCATACAGCGGTTCTTCAAACTCTAGATGATTGTATGCCTTTGGCATGGTTGTTTCGCTCATGAATCCTCCATAACTATTAATAGACAACGCAGATAAACATGGCACTTTGTAGGGGCGTACCCTTGCGGTCGCCCTTGGGCACCGGCAAGCGGATGCCCCTACAAATGTGTCACCTCTATTTGCGTTGTCTATAAGCACTGGTAAATATCTTCCGGGAAGGCTTTTGCTAAGGGAAACCTGTAACAACGTACCCTTCCCGGAAGAAGACACCTTGAGTCGCTAAATCTCCAGGAAATAAAAAAAAGCTACTTCATCTCAAGGACGAAGTAGCTCGTGGTGCCACCTTGGTTTATCTGTTTTTGGGCATATGCGATAGATAGCCATGCCAAAACAGAACTCTCTGCGATAACGGGCGTTCCCGAGGCAAGCTATTCATTAACAATTAACCATTCAGTGTTAACCATTAACCATTCACTAGCCCAACTTCCCGGCGACTTTCTTTGCTGCGCTGACAAACAAGGCTCTCACCCGGTGACCTCGTCTCTCTGCTGTCCGCTGGCAAATACTCCTCCGGTGCGACGTTTTTGAGATTTGTCTATAGAATACCTGAGTGCGTGTTGGGTGTCAAATAATGGGTCCGGCACTTTTTCTTGCCTCGTTCTTTGTCGGGCAGAATGTACCGGTCCCATTTCAGGGCGAATATTGTTCGACAGCCTTTTGCAGTGCTTCCAGCGTGGTGATTGTACGAATGGTCTTGAGAAAGGCGTCGAGCGAGCCGGTCAACTCGCGCAATTCGAACATCTTGGGCGTAATCGGGTCGCCACTACTGACTGCCGCACTAGTACCGTAGGAGCCATGAAAGGCAAAGTAGGCTTGGTTGAGCACACGAATGGGATAGCCATTTTCGACAAAGAGAATGCGTCGCGCTTCCATGTACCCTTCGGCGTCGGCCACACGGCCAAAACGTAGCAACAGATCGACCACTTCGCGTGTCTCCTGCATCTCTTTGCGAAAGTCGAAGGCATCTGGTGGTACGGAGGGCTGCTCATCTTTCTGGGGTAGGTCGGGATAGACATCACGGTTGATACGGTCGGGGTAGAAGCGCAATAAGGCAATTCTCCCCAACTCATCGCCAGAGATTTCGGCGGTCGTCTCGTTCAGCGTGATGTTGTCGGCTGTTACCCCGTAGTTGAAGCCGAGCGGAAAGAAGGAGAGATAGTTGTGGGTCCACTCGTGGGCAACGGTGGAGAGGATCCAATAGAGGCTGGCACGGTCAACCACCATGGTGGGATAGGCACCCAAACCACCGATTGGCGTAATATAGCCACTTAGATCTTCGTTGCTCTTTATCTGCGCTTCCACTCGTTCGACTTGATCGAGCGGCATACTGGCATCGATCATCTGACCGTAGATCGTGGTAATCTGGTCACGCGGGCTGACAATCAGCTTCTTGGGTGGCTCGGTAAAGGTAAATTTGACAGGTGGCAGTACAGTCCCCTGCCACTCGACCCCGGCGTAGGCGATAGCCCAACTGATCTGCTGCTCGATCACCGCCTCGACGGTGACCCTCACGCGCTGTTGCTCCTGGCGCAACTGATAGATCTTGGCCTGAAGTTGCTCGATACGACTTCGCTCGCTGCTGTCCGGATCGTTGTTGCTTTCGCTCAGCACACGGTCGATCTCTTGCTCGCTTTGACCGATCTGTTGTGCCCGATCCAGATAATCTTCGACCAGTTTTGCTTGTTGCTCTTCTGACAAACCCGCTGCTGGATGATGAAGCATGGTTTGTAACTTTTCGCCGAGGGCATGGATTTCCCAGCCAATCAAGTCCCAACTGTAACCAGCCACCATCATCTCGATCTGTCTGTCTCGCTCAGCTAAAGCCGACAAGGTACTGCTGCTACAATTCAACGCCAAAAAAAGCGCCACGATCAATCGCAGTACCTTTGAATGCCAGAGAATTACAATCAGTTCCCAAAACTTGCGCATAGCTTATGTATGGTACAATCTAGCAAGCGTGGATGACAAGTAAACCAAGTGGAACTTACACTATGACTCAACAACTCGACCCAGAACTCTCCCAATTTATCGCAGCCATGCCTAAGGTAGAGCTTCACATTCATCTCGAAGGGAGCATTCAGCCGCAAACGGTTTTGACCTTGGCGCAGCGCCATCGGATGCTCGATTCACTTCCTTCGCAAGATCTGGATGGATTGCGGCGTTGGTTTACCTTTACCGATTTTCCTCACTTTGTAGATATTTACTTCGCCATTTCAAATCTCTTGCGTGAGCCAGAAGACTTCGCCACCATTGTCTACGACTGTGGTGCTGATATGTCGTCTCAGAATATCCGCTACCGCGAGTTGACCTTTACCCCTTATAACCATACCCATGTGCTCAAAAAAGGGTTGACAATCCAGGATCTGCTGCAAGGGCTGGAGGCGGGGCGGCAACGAGCCCGACGCGACTTTGGTGTAGAGATGCGCTGGATCTTTGACATTCCGCGCAACGCTAGCTTTGACGATGACCGAGTTGCCCGCGAAGGCATCTCTCTGGCCGAAGCGTACGATCCGTCACCCGCCGAGACCACGCTCGCCTACGCATTGCAAGGGCGACCCTTTGGCGTAATTGGCTTTGGCTTGGGCGGCTACGAAGTGGATGCGCCGCCGGAACCATTTGCCCATGCCTTTCGTTCTGCCATAGAACAAGGTTTTCTTTCCGTCCCCCACGCCGGTGAAACGATGGGTGTCACCAGCATTTGGGGCGCAATTCAAGAACTGGGGGCAGTGCGCATTGGTCATGGCGTGCGGGCAATTGAAGATCCTGCATTACTTACCCTGCTCAAGCAGCGGCAGATTGTATTGGAGATCAACCCGACGAGCAATATCTGTCTCCATGTCTATCGCCGGCTGGCAGAACATCCCTTCCCCCATCTGGATCGGATGGGACTCTTGGTGACCGTCAATAGCGATGATCCACCGCTTTTCAATACAACACTAAACCAGGAATATGGCGTGTTGGCCGCCGAGTTTGGCTACGGCAAATCGGATTTGGTGCGGATTGCCCGTAACGCCTACATCGCATCCGCTGCCCCGCCCGAACTCAAAGCGACACTGTTGGCCGAGTTTGAGGCCTGGGTACTTGAAAATTTAGCAACCGCCACCTAACCTCCCCTGCTAAGGGGAGGAACCGTGAGCGGCTCAATAACGATTCGTGGACAGTCGAAACAACATAATCTATCCCGCAACAGTCCCCTCCCGCTACCAGGGGAGGGCTAGGGAGGGTTTATATTTCTATTAAAACGCTAATGATTCTAATGGAAATAATTAACAATGATCTGAAGATAATATGATAGCTTGATGAATTGTAATTGTTCAGGTGACTGTCACTTACCATAAGTGCACGAGTGGTAGTCCTGATAGGGGCCTATTTTTCCAATCTGGACTACGATAGCGCCTTGGAGATAGTATAAATTGACCGAAGATCACAAAACAACTTCCGCTACGATCCGTACAGTCGCCGTGCTGGTGACCGCCTTGCTCGTCATTGGTACATTTGCTACGGTTTTCATATTGCGGAGCGGCACTAACGCTGTCGGCAAAGCTGCCAATACTGCCGCTCCTGTGCAAGATTGGCCAACCCCACCTCCCACTTTTACGCCGGTTGACTATGCATTTCTGCGCCGCCAACAGGCAAATCCCACCCCTACCCCGATAGCGCCGCCGACTTGGTCGGAGCTCGGGAATCTGACCAGCGTCCGCTTCAACGCATCCACCATCGTCCACGAGGAGCGCCAACAACTGCTTGGCAAAGACCAGTTGATTATGATGGTGGTGGGCGATGTGCTAATGGGGATTGACCTCAAGCAGATCAAGCCGGAGGATGTGCAGATCGACGGACGCACAATCAAATTGGCACTCCCGCCAGCGTCGATCACGAGTGTTGAACTACAACTCGATAAATCGCAAATTTACGATAGCAGCAATGCTTTGCTCTGGTCGGATTCTACGGGTCTGGAAAAAAATGCGATTGAAAACGCGCAGCGCCAGCTTTACGACTATTCTGTCAACAACGAAAGTATGATCAAAACCACCCAGTTGCTTGCCAAATTGCAGTTGAGTGACTTCTTGCAGAAGCTCGGCTTCAAGAATGTAGAAATCACTTTCAAAGAGCGAGGTGAAAAATGGGACGACTAAGCGAACTGCAAACTCTACCCATTAATGAGCCTGCGGTCAATCTTGAAGTGGCCAAGCCTGAACCAAGTGCTCCTGCAGACGTGGTGCAGATCCCGCCTGTTCGTCGCCGCCTGGTGCCGATCTGGGTTTGGTTCTTGTTGCCCTTTGTTGTGATGGCACTGGGCGGTTGGTGGATCTACCAGAGCTATATCGTGCGCAATCTCAGCTTGGAGACAGTGACCACGGTGCGCAGCGGCGCTGCCGTGATCGATGCCGTCAATCGGGTCAACAAACAGATCTTTATCGAGCACTACGAAGTGGTGGACATCGACTATCGCCAGGCGCCCAAGAATTGGCTGAGTTTTCTCGGGGTGGAACAATCTTTTGTCTTGTTAATGCGTGGACGTGTGCCGGCTGGGATCGATGTAGCTCAGATCAAGCCCGAGGATGTTTGGATCAGCGAGGATGGCAAGCGCGCCCAACTGACACTGCCGCCGCCCAAGGTCTTTGAGGAGAATGTGAGCATCGACTTTGAACACAGTCGCATTCTTGCCATGAACGACACCTGCCCAGATTTCATCTGTGAAAACGATGTGACTGCGTACCAGAACAAATTGTTGCCCGAGGGTCGGGCGCTGCTGGTTGATACCGCCGAAGAAAACGGCATCCTTGACCAAGCGGCAGATGATGCCAAGTCCTACTACGAACAGTTGCTGAGGACGTTAGGCTTTGAAGAGGTGCGTGTCGTGGTGACAGGCTATTAAGAGAATCCAATAAAGTTTTTAGACGAATGTTGAGTAGGCACGCCGCATGCCGGTTCGAGCGCACGCGGCGTGCTGGCTAAACTATTTCTAGTGGTTTCCTGCTGGCTACTGTATCCACGCGTAAAGCCACTGCCAAGCAGCATCGTTGGTTTCCAACTGATAAACCGCCGCAAAGGCAAGGATCACTAAAATGGCAACCAGGATCGGTGTCCAAACCGAGGTCTGCGGGATGTCGTTATAACTAAACCAGCGTACTGCCGGTTGCGTTTGTGCTGGCATCTCCGTCTCTTGTACTTTTGCTTCGCGGCGAGGCATGCGTGGTTCAACCGGCACCGGTTTAGGCGGTGCAGAGCGAGCCGGTGCCGGCGGCGGTGTACTGGCTCGAACTCGTTGGCGTCTGCCCCCAACCGGCGTGATTTCGATCCAGGAACGCCCCTCATGCTCGATCGGGTGCAACTCCATCATTAGCCCAACCCAGTCAGAGACTGCCGTGCTGCGCGCAATCTGTGAGACAACCAGGCGTTGCGACGGATCGAGCGCCAATGGTTTGCCAACCCCTTCAAAGTGCAACATGGGCTGTAAATTTTCTACACCCTGATAACTGATGCGCGTCACAATGACCGAGCGGGCGCGCCCACCCAAGTCGGCCGCGATTAAACGATAGCGAGAATCGACAGTTGCGGAAAAGGACATGGGAAATTATGGATGGTGAACGGTTACAACTAAAGCCCTGTACTGTCACGGATCATAACAATGAGCGGCGAGGGCGTCAAGGACTGGCAGGATACGATTGGGATACGATTAACAAAAAAGGGGCGCAATTTGCGCCCCTTTTTTCTGTGCTCCATGTAGGACTTGAACCTACAACCCACTGATTAAGAGTCAGTTGCTCTGCCAGTTGAGCTAATGAAGCTTGGCTTGCTGCGGGAATGTAGTATACTGGACGTTTTAAAAACTGTCAAAAATCAAGCTGAAAAAGGTATAATCAAGTTATGGACACCCAAACGCTTCAGAAACAACAAGAACTATACGCTGATCTCATTGTCAAGATCGGAATTAATCTTCAACCTGGTCAATCGGTGCGCATTGGGGCTGAATTAGCCCATGCGGACTTTGCGCGTATTCTCACCGCCAAGGCTTATCAAGCCGGTGCACGCTATGTTCACGTCGAATGGACTGATACACCTGCACAAAAGGCACGAATGCTCTATAGTCAGCCCGATTACCTCGACTTTATGCCTGCCTATGAAGTCGCACGTATGCAGGAAATGGTGGATGATACCTGGGCACGCATTGCCCTGGTTGGCGACGAATTTCCCGATTTTTATGACGACGTCGATCCTACCGTTATGCGCAGGTTGACCGTAGTGCGGATGCAGCGCTTCAAAACTTATTACGAGGCGCAGATGGCAATGCGTCTGCAATGGACGGTGGCCGCCGTGCCGACGCCAGCCTGGGCACAGAAGATCTTCCCAAATTTAACCGCAGGTGCAGCCATGCGTCGCCTCTGGGCAGAAATCTTCAAACTGGTGCGTGTCGATCAAGTAGATCCTGTAGCGGCCTGGCGCAGCCATGTGCAAACACTCCAGCGGGCGGTTGCCTTTATGGCGGACAATGAGATTCGCTCCCTGCACTTTCTAGATAGTAAACAGATCGATGGCAAAGCTGCCACTGACCTCACCGTGGGTCTCACCGATGGTTCGTTGTGGTCAGCAGGCTCCGCCTTTCGTCCAGATGGGGTGGAGTTCTTGCCCAATATGCCGACCGAAGAGATGTTTGCCACGCCCCATCGTCTGCGCACCGAAGGTTGGGTACGCACCTCCAAGCCCTGCTTTCCGCTCGAACGACAGGTAGAAAACGCCTGTTTCCACTTTGAAAAGGGGCTTGTGACCGACTTTAGTGCCGAAATCGGGCAGCAGGCCCTCCAGCAATTCTTTGAGATTGAGGGCTCCCGCCGTCTGGGCGAAGTGGCGCTTGTCGATATTGGTTCGCCAGTCAACCGCAGCGGACGAGTCTTTTTCGAGACGCTCTTCGACGAAAATGCTGTCTGTCACATCGCCTTGGGGCGCGCCTACACCGACATCGTCAAGGGTGCCGCTGAAATGAGCCAAGATGAGCGTACGGACTACGGGATCAACCACTCCGATACGCACGTTGACTTCATGATCGGCACTCCGACTATGGATGTTATCGGCACGAGCGCAAGTGGCAAAGAGATTGTGATCATGAAGAATGGGCGCTTTAGTGCAGCGGTTCAGGGTAAAGTACGCTAAACTGTGGCTGAAAAGACAACCAATAAAGCGTAGTGCCGCTAGTAGCTGCTCTCGGTTGAATAAACCAGCGATCCGCAGCTACTAGCAGCGGTCATCGTTACTATCATGTACTGCAAAAGGAACATTTCTGATGGAGACAGTCGTATCCGTTCCCAGACTGGACGTATCGATGGAATGTGACGATCTCGTTCACTTTCCACGCTGCGCCTTCCCAGCGGGCTACGCCATTCGCCCTTATCAACCTGGTGATGAACGTGCTTGGCAGCATCTTCACCGCATTGGTGATGCATTGAGTACGGTTGAGTTCGACGATGCTTTCTTCGTAGACCAATTTGGCAGTGAGCTCGAACTGTTGCGCAGTCGTATGTTCTATGTGGTGGCTGCGAATGGAGAGATTGCGGGTAGTATCAGCGCCTGGTTCACGGACGAGCAACCTCCGCGTGGGATGATCCATTGGGTCATTGTTCACCCCGACCATCGACGGCGAGGTCTGGCCAAACCGATGATGACTCATGCGATGGAGCGCCTAGCTCAATCGCATCAGCAAGCCATGCTCGGTACCTCTTTGGCGCGCCCGTGGGCGATAAAGGTCTACCTCGACTTCGGCTTTCTTCCCGCCGCGGCTGAATTGAACGATCCAATCCATTATCAAGGCTGGGCGAAGTTGCAGGAGCTCTTACATCATCCACGCTTAGCAAACTGGTTGGAGCATCGATGAGTGCTGAAATTGTCATCGCTACCGAACAGTTGACCCGCCGCTTTGGCGCAACTACGGCAGTGGATCAACTGGATCTGAACGTCGAACGCGGGGAAATTTTTGGTCTGCTTGGGCATAATGGGGCGGGCAAAACGACGACCGTACGCCTGCTCAACGGCGTCCTGACTCCCTCCGCTGGAAAGTCAAACGTCTTGGGCTTTGACCCCGCCAGCCAAGGTGCCGAACTCCGTCACAAGACTGGTGTTCTTACCGAGACGCCCTCGCTCGATGACCGCCTTTCGGCACGCGATACGCTGACAATTTTCGCCGACATCTTCGGTGTAGCCAAAGAAAAGGTCAAAACACGCGTCGATGGCTTGCTTGATCAATTCGGTCTATTGGAGCGGGCAACTGAACGCGTCGGTGGTTACAGCAAAGGCATGCGCCAACGATTGGCGATTGCGCGCACCCTTCTGCACGAGCCGGAATTGATCTTCCTCGACGAGCCGACTGCGGGGCTTGACCCGGTTGCCACGCGCGAACTACACAACCTGATCATCCACCTCAGTCGTGACCAGCAGCGTACCGTGATTCTCTGTACACACAATTTGGTCGAAGCGCAGAAGCTTTGTCACCGGGTGGCGGTGATGGCCCAGGGCAAGTTGTTGGCCTGCGGCACAACGGCAGAACTGCGTGGCCGCTACAGCCGTAGCCAGCGTTTACAGATCGAGATTGATCCCACACAAAAGTCGCAAGCTGTCGCCACGATTCAGGCCCTCCCCGGAGTCAAGGAAGTGGTGGCGCTTAACGGCGACAACGGGGATGCCACACTCTCTGTACAGGGCGTGGGCTACGACGAAACACCAAGCTTTGTCCAAACCCTGGTTGCCCACGGTATCGCCCTCTACCGCGTGCTGCCCGAAGAGGCGTCGTTGGAGGATGTTTACTTTGCACTGCAAGAGAAGTGACAAGAAGACAAGAAGATAAGATGATGTGTGCGGATATCGCATTGTCACCTTGTCATCCTGTCATCCCTTCATCTTGTCATTTTATACGGATGCTCTGCACTAAGTAACACTTTTTATACCGCAAAAAGTGTTACTTAGTGACAACCACTAGTATATATTTCGGAGTGATACACATGAATTGGCGTGCGATTCGAGCGATTGTCCGTAAAGATGTCAGCGTGGCATTGCGCAGTAAATTTGTGGTGCTGCCTTTGGTGCTGGTGCCACTGATTATTGTCGTTGCTATGCCGCTCTTTATTGGCCTCGGTGTTGCCTTTCTCTCTACCGTGGCCAAAGACACCAAAAATCTGAGCGACATTCAAGAGATGCTGCGCTCGCTGCCGCCTTCTTTGCACAGTCAGTTTGAAGGGTTGAGCGCGGCCCAAGCAGGCGTTGTGCTCTTTCTCAAGTATACCTTTGCCCCGCTCTATCTCCTGCTACCCTTGATGACTGCCTCGGTGATTGCCGCCGACAGCTTTGCTGGTGAAAAGGAACGTAAAACCCTCGAAGCGGTGATCTACACGCCGACTACCGACTTTGAACTCTTTCTCGCCAAGGTACTCGGCGGTTGGCTGCTCGGCCTAGCGGTGGCCTGGATCAGCTTT
This sequence comes from Caldilineaceae bacterium, assembly GCA_046328715.1. GTDB lineage: Bacteria > Chloroflexota > Anaerolineae > Caldilineales > Caldilineaceae > JAXLWB01. The sequence continues at coordinate 100,752 of JAXLWB010000033.1, forward strand.
GTACTCTACTGTCTAGTGGCGAATGTGGCGGGGTGGCCAACGCTACACCGCATCTTCCTGCCCGATGCGATGTGGCTGCTGCTCGCCTTCTGGGTCGCCCCAGCCGCAGCCGGGATGGGGTTGGGTGCCACGGTGATTGCCTCCTCACGGGTTGGCAGCTTTCAAGAAGCCTATCAACTGGGCGGATTGGTCGTTTTGCCGGTGATTGCCCTCTTGCTCAGCCAAATTAGCGGTGTACTCTATCTAGGTGTCGGCGTGGCACTGGCAATTGGCACGTTGCTCTGGCTGGTAGATGCGGGGTTACTCTGGCTGGGCGTGCGGCTCTTTCGCCGAGCGGAGATGTTGGCGAAGCTGTAGAGAGTGGGACAAGCATGAGCTTCGTTCCAAAGAGGAGTTACAAGCCATGATCGTTGAAGCGATTCTCAAAGAAGAAGAATTGATTCGACAAGAAAGCGAAGCAAAGGGCGAAGCCAGAGGCATTGAGCAAGGTATTGAAAAGGGTATTCGTGCCCAACGTCAGATCTTGCTCCAACTTTTACACTTTCGTTTTCCTGCCACCGTTGAGGAAGAAAGCAAAAAGTACAGCGCCTACCTTGCCCGCATTCACAACCTCGACCATCTTACCGAACTGGTCAACCAACTGCTGATTGCCCTGACCCTGGCCGCGTTTGAAGAAAAAGTGCTTGCTTATTTGCCGAAGGAGCAAGAGCAGAAGTAAGCCAAAGAGAACGGTCAAAGACACAACAAGAGGTGACGGAATGTTCCGTCACCTCTTGTTTTACACAGTGCACCAACCACTGACCAGACCCCACAAAGAACGTGTGCGCCTGATCAACCGTCAAATTGTACATCCACTGCTCAGCAGCAATAACCTATACGGATTGAGCTTTGCTAGTTGAGCAATCGATGTGACACACATCATCGTCAAAGTGCGAATCTTGTTAGCTTACTTACTCTTCGAAGTACCTGATCTGTTCAAGAATTGCTCTAACATCTTGTGTATCTGGCGCTAGACTGTCAGCAACACGACCCACTTGATCAGCAATTTCATGCAGAAACGATCTTGTTCCTATCCCCAAGTCAGCAGCGGTTGTCTGTGGATCCAATAGAAGTTCGACGTAGTATTGGAGTTCTTCTGCCAACGCTCTAGCTTGTGCCTGTATTTCCGAGTTGTCACCAAGCTTAGGCAATGATCGCTTCGCATTCTCTAAGATTTGAGAAAAACTCTCTTTTGTTGCGCTCATTTATACCCGGCCTTTTTCACCATGTGCTGATTCAACCTAATACCATTCGCTTGCCCAGCACTTTGCACAACTTCATCGACAGATTTCCACCCTGTATTTGTGATAATCCAGGCTTCATCAACAACTTCATATGGGACATCGACTTTGGCAAGGCGAGCAGCCGCTAAACGGTGATGCCCATCCACGACGATCTTCTGACCGTTATGTTCAATAATCTTGATTGGGTCTAGATTTCCAAATCCATTGACTTTCATCTCATCTGCAAGCTTAATAATGCTTTTTGTCGCACTATCACCACTTAAGCCATGTGAGAGTATGAAATCACCGGCTTTGCCAATTCCTCCACAATTATGCACCAACCACTGACCCCGCCCCACGAAGAACGTATGCGCCTGATCAACAGTCACATTGTACATCTGCTGTGTAACCATCACAACCCGAACGGATCGCACTTCGCCTGTCGTGCCGTCGGCTTGTAATACATCATCGCCAACCTGTAACTCACCCACCTCCACCCATCGTCCATTGACCGTCAACGGCAACCATTGATTACCTTCCACGACATAGAATGGATGCTCGGCGGTGGTTTCCAGCGTTTCGGTTCCTGAGCCTGACGAAGGGTCGCCATCCAGCGTCAGCAGCACAATCTGTGGATCGACGTGCGAGATGGTGTCAGTGACGACAAAGTAGCCTTGCTTCCCCGTCGCCTCGTCCCACGCCAACACCAGATCGCCTTCGATCAGTTCGGAGATTGGGCGTAGGCCACGGGCGGTCATCACCAGGGTGTCGGCGCTGAAGCTGTTATAGGTCAATAAGAATAAGGACAAGCTATGGCATTGATAGCTTGTCCTTATTCTTGTACCGCTTTGCTAACGCTTGTTAAGAATTAGATTCTCTCTTTCCTCGTATTATGGTGTGATCCCAAAGAGCCGCTTTGTTTCATCCCACAAATTGTACATCTCAAATTGCATCGTACACAGACTCTTTGTCTTTTCACCCATCAGTGGTACAAATAAATGAAGTTTATCCTGATGTGTCGTAATCAGAGGCTCACAAACGCTAACAGCGATCAGGTTACGAACTGCAAACTCTTCATGGTTAGCTAGATGTTCAATCCATTGCATGATCGGTTTAAGCCTTTGCGCCTGCCCCTTATCTTCTGCAATTTCTAACATAAAGCGAACTAATAGGTCTTCAAACACGATTGTGACACCAGGCTTGCCATAATCGGATTTCGGCAAACCATGCATTTTTGCAATCGAATCTAAATCTTCATAATCTTTTTTACTCCAGTATTGTTTCGCATTTTGGGATTCAACCTCCATATTTTTGTACCCAGCAACCAGTTCAGGCACAACCAATAACAACTCATCAACCAATGGTTGCAAATCGTAGGACTTGTCCATTATTTCCCCTGTAATGCGTTCAGCAGATCATCATGTAGACCGCGTACAATATCTAAATCTGATTGACTTAATTGTTGGCCTTTGTACATTCCTGTATCCAGAATATCCTTGAGATTGGTTAATCGTTGTTCGCCTTTCGGAATATGACTTTTACCTCCTACCAATGTTCCAAGATTTGCAAGCTCACGTCGAATTGCACCTGCAAGTCCACCAGGAAGAGAATCTGACGAAACCCATTGTCCATTTACCCAGTTGCCACGATACATTTCTTCAATAATGTTCTTATTCAAATCAGTGTTTTGTGCAAAAGGACGAGTCGCAAATGCTCGTATACAATCTGCATTATGCACCAACCACTGACCCTGCCCCACGAAGAACGTGTGCGCCTGATCAACAGTCAAATTGTACATCGGCTGCGATACCGCTACAACCCGCACGGATTGCACTTCACCTGTCGTGCCGTTGGCTTGCAGGACATCATCGCCAACTTGCAGAGCACCTGCCTCGACCCACTTGCCAACGGAGAGATAGCTTGACCACTCGTTGACTTCCGCCACGTAGAATGGATGCTCGGCGGTGGTTTCGAGAGCTTCGCCATCAATCGTTAACAGCACAATCTCTGGGTCAACGTGCGAGATGGTGTCGGTGATGACAAAGTAGCCTTGCTTCCCCGTCGCTTCGTCCCACGCCAACACCAGATCGCCTTCGATCAGTTCGGAGATTGGGCGGAGTCCACGGGCAGTCATCACCAGGGTGTCGGCGCTGAAGCTGTTGGTGAGACAGTCGATTACCTTTGCCGCCCCGACAGCCGCTTCGTCGGACAAACCGAGCAGGTTTGCTCCTTTCTTGACTGCCCACTTGCCTGCCGCATAAGCTTCATCGGCATATTTGCTACCCTTGGCCAGATCGCCAATGTAGGGCACCATAGCAACGGCAGAAAGTCCGGCATCGGTGTAATTGCCGCGGGCCAGGGAAATCACAGCATTCGCACCGTCTGAAATCGGTGTCGGGTCAGCCACCCCTGCCACATCCAACGACGCCTGAATTGCATCCCAGTTGGTCGATTCGGTACAGGTATTGCCAACGTTGACCAGTGGCACGCAGAGGTGGCCTGTGGGGTCAACGTAGGCCATCGGATTCCCGTAAACATACATCGTTCGATTGTATGCGAAGACCTTCCCCGAATCCGGCACAATGGTATCCGGACTGACAAACATGCCCGTCAACGGATCAAAGAACCGGGCATTCATGTACACCAATCCACTGCCATCCTGCTTCTGCCCGGTGAACTGGTAATCCGTACCAAGGATGCCTGTATCTCTCTGCTTGCCAAAGGCTCGATACTTCTCATCGTTGATGATAGCACCGCTAGCATTGGTTTCCAACACGGTCGAACTCAAGTGGTCACTGTGCAAATAGGTCAACACGCCATTGATGCGCATCGCGACTCGTTGCCCGCCGAAGTAATAGTACTTGGTGACGTAGTTGGCAGGTGGCGCAACGGCGGTGACCTCGACATCGTCAATGTTCACCCAGCCCGAACTCTGGTAGAGATAGTAGATCACATCCATCGTGGCAGCGGTGGCCGGGGCGGTCACCCGTCCACCGACTCGGGTCCAGGCAGTGATGGCACTAGGGTTCATGGCGGTGAGGTCGGTGCGGCTGATGAAGGTACCGTTACTGTCGTAGAAGTTGGCACGGAGGATGAACTTGCCCTGGCTGGTGTCGGGGTCGATCTTGCCTTTGACCCAGGTGTACAAATCAACCTGTTCACCACCCTTGATGCCCACTCGTTTGGCTTGCCAATAGCCATCCGCCCAGTTGGAGAGGAGGTAGCTGTACGTGCCAGTGCGCGCCTGCGCCGGTCCCCAGTTGCCGCGCCACAGCATCGTACCGGGGAAGTCCGCACCAGCGGAGGCACTCCAACCGCTGGTGGTATTGTCAAAGCTGGGGTCGGGCACCATGTTGGTGCTGCTACCTGCCTGCTTCAACGAGACATCGTCAAAGGCAACCCAGCCGCTGAACATGCCACTATGCAGTTCCAAACGCAGGGTGGTGGTGCCTACCGGTGTGGTGATGCGGCTGCCTGCATTGTTCCAGGTGCCAGAAATCAGCGTGGAGGTGTTGACGACGTACTGAGTGGTGGAGAAGGGGGTGCTGCCGCCGTTGTAGTAGAGCGCCTTGAGTAGGATCTCACCGCCGGTCGCTTCGGCATCGATTTGCCCTTTGAGGTAGGTATTGGTAGCGTAATAGTTTGATTCTCAATTACTGTGCAATGGCTTATGTGATAATAGATCATCTAGCTTTACTTCGATTGCCCGCGAGCCTGACATCCTATCTCGCGGTAATCCCATCAATTCGATTGATTTTACTCGAGTTTCTTGAAGAGGAAGGTTACTCCATTTCCCCTTATTGGGGTACTCAACCAGCCAGCCCCATTCTCTATCGATTATGTCTATCCTCCCAAATTTAGGAACTGGCCAGTCGTCTCTATCAAATGGCAGACCATTCATTATCAATGGCCATTTACCTGTAGTAAGGCCCGGATTACCAAATCTTGTTACAAGTATGGCATCTGTAGCTCGTAAGTTTCTCAAGTCTTCCTCAGAAGGAATCTCCTCAAAACGGTCGCCAAAAAAATATCCCAAACATATCTTAGTGCGAGAGTGACCTCGTGCAACAATTCCTAATGCATAACCACCTTTATCCAAAGGTATAGCAAACCATTGCCCCTCTCTAAATTTTACTGCCATTGTTCATTTCCCTTTGAACCTCTTGAGACCAAACGCTATTTAACAGAAAGAAATGTAATTGCATAGTTCAATTGATAGTAATCCAAAATCTACTATCGATTGAACTATACTTATAAATTGCTAACATCCCTATTCAGGCTTCACCTGTCTGCCAGCTCTCATGTAGCGTGGACGCCGAGGATTAGTATCCGCAATCGGTTTGATATAATTCAATGGGGGATTGTAAGTATCGTGAATGATTTGCTCACGACCACGTCTAGCAGCAGGATTATCAGTTCTACTATCTACCTCAAAGTCTAATCCAGATCCAGCATGTTCTCTTTCCCGTCTTGCGAGATTATTCGTACGTCCGGTTCTCATGATTTGCCCTGTAAGTGGATCGTATTGGATATATGTTCCGCCTTGAGGTTGTGCAGTATATACATTACCTCCAATACCTGGCGAAGTCAGCGTAACACCAGGGTCTTGTGGTGTACCAATCCCAGTATCACTTGTCCCTGGAATACTAGTTGTCAACCCATCACCAGTCAGCGGTGTTCCCTGAATGGTGACTGTAGTTGATCCTGGCAACGGATATGATTCTTGGATTGCTCCAGGATCGTAAGGGGTTGGCACCACATACGCGGGTCCATTGTCCTGAATTGCCCACATCGTGACAATGTAGCCACCACCAGCGACAATTGGAACAGATGCAGCACCAGCGACATAAGGAGCAGCATAGGGACCTGCACTTCTTGCCATATCCACGGTTTGTTGTATAGCTTGTTGGACAATTTGTGGATCGATTCCTGGTGCTGGGCAAACTCCGCTACATACATCTTCATGACCACTTGGGTCGTTATAAATGAGAGGATTCCCTCTCGCATACAATGTTCTATTGTATGCCGAAACCCGCCCTGCATCCGGCACCATCGTATCTGGACTCACGAACATGCCAGTTTGTGGGTCATAGAAGCGCGCCGAGTAATACATCAATCCGCTGCCATCTTCCTTCTGTCCGGTGAAGCGCTGATCTGTGACTACTTTGCCGCTGTCGCGCTGTTTGCCAAAGGCGAAGTATTTTTCATCGGTTGCCACAGCACCACTGGCGTTAGTTTCGAGGACGGTGGAACCCAAATGGTCGCCATGCAGGTAGGTTAAGGTACTACCAATCTTCATCGCTACCCGTTGACCACCGAAGAAGTAGTACTTGATTGGCGTCGTGCCGCTGATTTCGTAGTGGGCGAAGGGGTAGTAGTAAGTAGTGCTGCCAACCGTCTTCTTGACGCGGTTGCCGTCGGCGTCATAAATAAATACCAGCAGAGGTGACGGAATGATCCGTCACCTCTGCTGGTTTAGGGCAGTAATAACAGTAGAAGTATGTACTGCCGGCGGTCTTCTTCACCCGGTTGTTATCAACATCGCATATAGGGCAGACTCCCACATAACCTGTGTTCTTATGCACAAATAATGTCTAAACTCTAAAACACAATTCAGGACAATTTTCCCTTTGCAGACTGTGAAACAAGAAGACTTTCATCATCAACAAGCTTGATCAAAATTTCCTTAGGAGTTTTAGGATTATTAGCAACTGTCTGTCTCACATATTCATCAGGATCTTGAGCAAGTTGAGTAAAAATATCAAACGAAAGCTTACGTTTGCGCGCTACTGCTCGGCGAATACTTGGGTCTGGAGATGTAACCAATTGCTTAAGTACGCCCAATGGAACATTCTTGTTTTGAATAACCCAAAAGATCATATCAGGCTGCGAATTAATAATTTCAAGCCATACCTGTTCTTCAACAGGTTCATGAATTGCCCGACCATATTCTTCAGGATTATTGCTTGTACGTAACCTAACAAATTCCTCAACACTGTTGATCATTTTATGGGAATAGTAATAGCAAGCAATTCATTAATTCACGGATAATTCTGCGCAAAGCTGTGCAAGACATCGCAATTCATGAATTAGTGGCTTCAATTCTGCTGTCTCAACAAAAATTAGAGGTTCATCCCAATTCAGTTCTTGAATGACACGTACTTGGAATTTTCCACTTTTATCAAAGGATGGATACCAACCTAAATCGAGCAAAATATTACTGCCAAATTTTACCTGAAGCATATCCTCCTTCAACTCAGAAAGTTGTTCACATAATCGTACGTCAACAAGTAAGCTGAAATCGTCATAAATAATAGTACCTTTTGGAAACAGCGATGTGCAATACGGCATTCATCAAAATTGACCTCAAAATTTAGAATAACATCATCAATTACAAATTGCACTCCATTTAATTTGCCAAATTGATTAATGATTGGGAGAGTTTCCTCTATTACTTTTCCAACTACTTGATCAAATGGAGGTGTGTCAGACATATTATCTTGAACCCAGTTACCGAATTGTTGAATATAAAGTGTATTCTCAAGGTCAACTTTGCCGGAAAATGGATCATGCCAAGCCGCCATGGTTACTCGCAATGATTCTCCATCGCTTTCCCCATCTAAATAAATGATTGTACTGTCAGAAAAATTAAGTTGTAATGGCGTATCGTCAAGCCGTCTTTCTGTCTGAAACAGGTAAGAGTTAACATAGATCGATGTAACCTTCTTACCAACAACGCTCGTTAACTTTTGCCAGGTAGATTTGTCTTGCTCGGTGAATTGATCATTCATCGGATATGTATCCCTCCGGATTCAGACAGGCAACGGATTGTTCACGAGACCGATGAAATTACCGTGAACAATCCGCTACGGTCTTAATCCGCTGTTGTCAGTGCAAATCCTGCACAGAGAAGTTGAAAAACAAACTCCACCTAGCCAAGTAAAGCTGGTGCCGAAGGGCGATCCCTTTACTCCAGAATATACCACTATACAGTGAACGATTATACCGTAACTATCTGGTGGTTGTTATTGCCAATTGAACATCCTCACAACAGGGACTAAACGCGCTTCCGCACTTCATGAAAATTCAGTTATTCCAGGTTCATATAATCTATACCCTTGCTCCCCGTATCAAAAGGTCCCGTCATCGACTCAAAACGGAAGTTAGTAAACTGTTGCTGACCAGCAACCCGCATTACTTCCTCTGTACAAAAATTCACTCTTGGGTACAATACAACATCTCGAAAGATCGGGCAACCATCCCACGAGCTGGGTACCATGCGATAACTGCGTTCATGTGCAAGAGTAGGATATTCGATGACACGATGGCACTCTGGGCAAACGTACTTTACCTTTACTTGGCTCGCAGTGAGGTCAATATCGCATTTCCCTTCAATCTCAACTCGAAAATACTTTGGTGGAATAGCATCCTCTAATTTTCTAGACTTCACTTCTGCAATTCCCACAGAATTGACGTGAAAGCAGGTAATTTCTGCTTTACGCCAAGTAGAGATTACCCTATCTGACACAATTAGAAACGGATATTCGCCACACCCGAGAATATCAGGATATTTTGTTCCTCCCTCGACAATCACATCAAAGGCTCCACTTGGGTAATGTTCCACAGCACCACACGTCAAGCATTCTTGATGGTAGATTTCGGAGCGAGCTACAATTCTAGTTGCCCAGGTGAATCCGCGACTATGAGATGAATTATCTCTAAATTTGTAGAAAGATCTGAATTCGTTCATTGACTTGGGAATCTCCCACTTGATAGTAGTTGACCTAAAAAGTCCATTACATCCTGCCTAGATGCGTTAGGGTTATTACCAATCCATTCAGCCCAAGCATCTTCATAAGCTGAAGTCCACTGTTGATGCGGACCAGGTGGCGTGCCTTCAACCCAACGCCCGAACTGAGCATCGTTGACATTTAGCCCGCGACCTGCACCCGCAAACCAATCTCTGAATTTCCATGGAAAATTATGATGAGCTTGAGATTTTGATGTTGGAGGTGCATTACCTGCTTTAAGCATATTTTGGCGTAATTGCTGACGCTGAGTAGGTGGGGTAATCGCTGCAATTGAGTTTCCTCTCCCCATCGTGGACATCACTAAGTTGCCAAGCATGGTTGCTTCTTCAGCAATAGCACTACCAGCGATCACTGCACCATGTGTCGCCACTGTTGCGCCCGTCGCTTCGGCAACGGGCGTAGCCAGACAACCAACACCTGTAGCGCACACAGCGGCACCGCCGCCCATCATTCCTGCGCCGCCAACCATTTCGGCTGCGCCTTGGCCAGCACTAATTAAATTTCCTA
>JAXLWB010000034.1:0-110009 GCA_046328715.1 Caldilineaceae bacterium
GGATGCGCGCATCGAAGCGGGGAATGTCGGGTGGCAGCGGGAATTCCAGCACATCATCCACATGCCAGCGCGAGATCGCCTGCCCCGGCTCGTTGCGAATCACATTCATGGCGTTAAACTTGGCTTTGGCACCCAACACCGCCTCAGCAATGCCGACGACCGCCGGGCGGGTGATCAATTCAGCAAAGATCGGGTCTGCCTCGTGACAATAGCGCAGCACAAAGGTCGTGCCGGCGGCATAGGAAGTATGCTTGCTGTTGGGGTCAGGATTGAGGGCGAATTGGTCAGTTTTGGCACGTAACGCTGCCACATCGTCCGCCGAGAGCAGATTGGGAATCACGGCGCAGCCTTCGCGGAAGAATTCCTCCGCCATCTCAGTCAGTGGTTGTGGTGAGGGTGTACTGGGGTTCATGTTCATTGGTAATGACTCCTTTGTCTCATCTTTATCACTAGTTATTTGAGGGCGAAAAATCTTTGCAAACAGAGCAAATTTTTCAGTCCATTCCGTGTTCCTTGATTTCCGTGTTTATGAAAAAGATTTTGTAAACACGGAAATCAGGGAACACGGAAGTTTTATTTATTGGGCTTCGACGTGTCCTTCGACAAGCTCAGGACACGAACACCGAGCCTGTCGAGGTGCAGCTTCACTAGACAAATAGATAATGCAATTAAAACTGGCACAACTGTGGAGCAGGCACGTCTCATCCACTCACCGTCCACCCAGCGTCCACTGTCAGCACATCGCCGGTGATATAGGTGGCCCCATCGCCAAGCAAAAAGAGCGCCGCCTTGGCTACCTCTTCCGCCTCGATCATATCTTCAGCTAGCGGCTGCTTGACCTTCATATAATCCAGGATCGTCTGGTTTTGCTGGGCGCGGGCGCTCATCGGAGTGCGGATCAGGGCCGGGGCGATGGCGTTGACGCGAATCTTGTGCGGGGCATAATAGGCGGCCATCGACTTGCTGAGGGCAAGGATCGCACCTTTGCTGGCGGCATAAGCGTGGGTGGCAAAGTGTTTCGCTTCGGGCGAGAAGCCCAAGACGCTCGCCATATTGAGAATGGCACCCCGCTGCCCGTTTTCCTGCAAAGGTTGCGCCAGCATCTGACGCAAGACCGCGCGGCACATCAAAAACTGGCTTTTGACGTTAGTATCCAGCGTCATATCCCAGCCATCCTCGCTGCATTCGTGGAGTGGCCCATCGCCGAAACGCCGTCCGCTGATCCCCGCCACGTTGAAGAGCGCATCGATCCGCCCATAGCGCGCCACACAACGCTCCACCACCGCTTCAACTTCTGCTGCTTTGGTCAATTCGGCAGGCTGAAAATCGCAATCGCCACCCAGATTGCGCAACTCGTCAGCCAGGGCTTGGCAATTTTGCGCCGTTCGACTACTAAAGAAGACTATGTTGCCTTGCTCGACTGCCAGGCGTGCCGTGGCGGCAGCGATGCCAGTTGAACCAGTGATCAGGTAGATTTTTGTCATAAATTCTATGCATTTGCAAAAAGCAAAAGATTGGACGATGGTCGAGCGATGGGAGTGAGGAGTCTATTATACTTCGAGAGTCAGCTCTGCATGAAAAGCAGTGCATAGGATTGAGATGCTTCCAGCCAATGAAATCTGTTTTGTAAACGAACCCAATCACGATATGATCAAGCCCTTCCATTTGTTACGATACTGCGGTGCTCATTCGGAGCGGACCTGAAGGAGACATGACCTGCTATCCTACTGAAACAGTATCCTACACTCACTTTAATCGAAGGAGTCAAAGATGGCTCAACAACTCAATGCACAACATGGCATCGTCTGTCGACTGGCAGACGAGCGTTTTGGCTATTTTGGCTGGCCCACGGTGGCGCGGCTCGACGCTGGCACCTTGATTGTTGCCAGCTCTGGGCTGCGTAGCACCCACGTTTGCCCGTGGGGCAAAACAGTGCTCAACCTCAGCCAGGATGAGGGACGCACCTGGTCACCGCCACAGGTGATCAACGACTCGCCGCTTGATGACCGTGACGCTGGCGTGGTCAACCTGGGTGGTCAGCGGCTACTGGTGAGTTGGTTCACCACCGACAATCGCGCCTATCTCGACGATGCCCATTTGCGCCAACTTTTTGGCGATGCTGAGGCCGAAAGTTGGCGACCGACGCTCGCAGCGATCAGCGATGAGCAAGTGGCGCAGCATCAAGGCTCGTGGGTGATGGTGAGCGAGGATGCTGGCACAAGTTGGGGTGCGCCGATCCGCGTACCGGTTTCATCCCCGCATGGACCAATCCGGCTGCGCAATGGTGACTTGTTCTATCTCGGCAAGCCTTTTGCCGTTGCGGACGATATGCAACACGCACCAATTACTGCCGCCCGCAGCATGGATGGCGGTGACACCTGGCAGATTGTGGGGAGCGTACCGCTTTGTCCCGGCACTGTCTCTGGTAGCTATCACGAAGCGCACGTTGTCGAACTGCCTAACGGCAAATTGATCGGTGCCATCCGCCTGGAAAATTGTCCGGGGGAAAATGGCGACGTGACCCAAGCCGGGTTGATCCATTTCAGCACGTTACTCAGCGGATCGAGCGACGGTGGACAGACGTGGTCGTTGCCGCGCTCGCTGGGCTACGGCTCGCCGCCCCATTTGTTGCGCCATTCCAGTGGTGCGCTGATCATCACCTATGGTTATCGCAAAGAGGACGTTGGCCAGCGCGCTGGCATCAGCTACGACGACGGCCAAAGCTGGGAATGGGATTGGATCGTCCGCAACGACGCACCCGACTGGGATCTTGGCTACCCATCGACCGTCGAACTGGGTGATGGCAGCCTCTTGAGCGTTTATTACCAAAAGTTTGCAGCTGGCGAGCATTGTTCACTACTCTGGTCACGCTGGCAATTGCCAGTGAAGGCGACATTGTGATGCCCAACCTACTTTACATCCACACCGACCAACACAACCCCTACGTCACCGGCTGCTATGGCGACCCGCTCGTCGAGACCCCCAACCTGGATCGCTTGGCTGCGGGCGGCGTGCGCTTTGAAAATGTCTATTGCCCATCACCCATCTGCGTCCCCTCGCGCATGGCCAGCTTGAGCGGGCGACACCCCTATCAGAACCAGGTCTGGACCAACAACCACATTCTTGATTCCGCCATCCCAACGCTTGCCCATGCGATGGGTGCAGCCGGCTATCGACCGATCCTGGTCGGGCGGATGCACTCCGTCGGGCCGGATCAGTTGCATGGCTATGCCGAGCGGCGCGTGGGCGATCATGGACCCAACCACATCGGCGGTCGTGGGGCGGATCGGGGCGCATTGGATGGGACGGCTGGCCCCGACTGCATCAGCCTGCTCAAATCTGGCGCGGGACAGTCAGCCTATCAGGTGCATGACGAGGCGGTGGCGGCGGAGACGGTGGCTTTGCTCAATCAATTGGGCCAACAGAAACAAGCAACGGGGCAAATCGAACCCTTTAGCATCAGCGTCGGCATGATGCTGCCCCATGCCCCCTTTGTCGCCCGGCCACAGGATTTTGAACGTTACCGGAATCGGATCTCCTTGCCAAGCAAACGCACCCCCTTTGCCCAAGTTGACCATGCCTTTTTGCGTGCGTGGCGTACCCATACGGGCATTGTCGAAGTCAGCGATGCGGAGATTTTGCGTGCGCGTGCTGCCTATTGGGGGTTGGTCCACCGCGTCGATTGTTTGGTCGGCGAAATTTTGGATGCCTTACACGCCAATGGCCTGGCCGAGAACACGCTGATCGTCTACACCTCCGATCACGGGGATATGGTCGGTGAGCATGATCTCTGGTGGAAACATGTATTTTACGAAGAATCGGTCAAAGTGCCCCTGATCATGCAGTGGCCCGGGGTGATTGAGGCGGGGCAAGTCTGTCAACGGGTGGTCAGTTCCTTGGATCTCACGGCGACACTGTTGGATGCGCTAGGTGCGCCAGCCTTACCGAATTCGCCAGGGCGCAGTCTCTTGGGGTTGGTCGCGTCAGCAGAAACAACTGATCCTTCGCGAAACAGTGGAAGGCAAGGCGGGGATCAATGGGAGGACGTGGCCTTTTCGGAGTATTGCGCCGATGAGTATGTGCCAAGCGAGATCGATGGTGGCAAGACCTACCAACGGATGATCCGACAAGGCGAGTGGAAGTTGATCTACTATCACGGCTTGCCCACCCAACTTTTCAACCTAGCCGAAGACCCAGGCGAACGAGTGGATCGCACGAACGACCCCGCCTGTCAAACCATCCACCAGGCATTGATTGCGCGTCTGTTGGATGGCTGGCCACCCGAACAGATCGCCAGCAAAATGGCGACGCAACGAGCCGAAAACGCCATCCTGCGATCCTGGGCGCAACAAACCCAACCAACCGATCAATACCGCTGGCCGTTGAAGGCAGAGATGAATTATCTGTTGTAAAAGTATTCGCTCCACGATGGAAAGCGTGGGTATGTGCGTTCCTCACCAGGACAGGCGCACTGGCGCAATGCTGTTGATCGATCCAAGCCATTGACGCCAGTGCGTCGCATAAGATCTTGCCGAACTGCTGGCCCACGCCGATTTTTGATTGGTGTAGACGCAATTGAACAACAATTACGGAGAAAATTATGCCCAATGGTACTCAAGTTGCTTGTTACTATTTCCCAAACTACCACGTCGATCCACGCAACGAGCGCGACCACGGAGCGGGCTGGACGGAATGGGAATTGGTGCGGCGGGCCGAGCCACGCTTTGCCGGACATCAACAACCGCGTGTGCCAATCTGGGGCTACGAAGATGAATCGGACCCGGCGGTGATGGCGAAAAAGATCGCTGCGGCTGCCAATCATGGCATCGATGCATTCCTGTTTGACTGGTACTACTACGACGATGGCCCCTTTTTAGAACGTGGCTTGGAGCAAGGCTTTTTCGGCGCACCCAACCGTGATCGACTCAAATTTGCCCTGATGTGGGCCAATCACAACTGGGTCGATATCCATCCCGCCAAACGATCCACTGCCTTTCAACACGCCCATCTGCTCTACCCTGGCGCAGTGACGAGCGCCACCTTCGACGCCATTGTCGAACTGGTGATTGAACGCTACTTCAAACACCCCTGCTACTGGTTGATCGACGGCTGCCCTTACTTTTCGATCTACGAGTTGCACACCTTGATCGAGGGATTGGGTGGGGTAGCGGCGACGCGTGATGCCCTGGCCCACTTTCGCGCACGCGTCAAAGCGGCGGGGTTTCCCGATCTACATCTGAATGACGTGGCGTGGGATCTGCCGCTGCTGCCGGGCGAAACCGCCATCGCCGACCCGCAACATATCCTCAGTGAGTTGGGTTTTGATAGTATCACCTCCTATGTGTGGATTCACCATGTGCCCTTGTCGAACTTTCCCGAAACGCCTTATCAACAGGTGATGGCGACAGCGATTCAACATTGGCAGACCATCAGCGCGGCCTTCACCTTGCCCTATTTCCCGAATGTCAGCATGGGTTGGGATTCCAGCCCGCGCACGGTGCAGTCGGATCGTTTTGTGGATGCTGGCTATCCGTTCATGGCCACCTTGAGCGGCAACACGCCTGCCGCCTTCCAGCAGGCACTCGCGGCGGTCAAGCAGTTTCTCGATGCGCGCACCGGCCCGCGCATCTTTACCATCAACGCTTGGAACGAGTGGACCGAAGGCAGCTATCTGGAACCAGACACAGTCCACGGCATGGGCTATCTTGAAGCGATCCGTGCGGTCTTTGGCACCGCCGATGGGTGAGATGATCAGTGTGAACCGTTCGATTGAATTTAGATGAAGATTCCCGAGCCTCGCTGCACTCTGTTTTATTGAATAAAGGGAGTTGTGTGCTCACGCCCGGCATTTGATTATAGCCCGCTATCCAAATATAATTGCTGTGTTGCCCTCGACATCTGCAACGACTACATTTATCCCACACAAAGGAAAAGAGAATGAGCAATTCATATGCCGCGCCCAAGGCCGGCTTCGATGAGGTCGCACTGACAGGATTGATCTCGCACGTGAAGGGCAAACCTGAAGCGGGCCAAACCGTCTGGAAAGCTTCTACTCATTGGATGGGCGGCCTGCAAAGCCAGGCCCAGATTCGTGATTTTACGGTCACGATGGACGAGCCGAAGGCACTCGGCGGCTCCAACACCGGCCCCAACATGGTCGAGATGGTGCTGGGTGCCTATGGCTGCTGTCTGACCACGGGCTACGCCGCCAATGCGGCCCTGCGTGGCATCAAGTTGGATGACATTCAAATCGATCTGGAAGGCGATCTTGATCTGAATGGCTTTTTTGGCCTACAAGATCCCGAACAATGTTGGCCTGGCTACACCAATGTGCGTGCCAAGGTACACTTGATCTCTGATAGTGCCACGCCAGAGCAGTTGCAAGAGTTGCATAACGCTGTAGTCAAAACGTCTCCGGTTGGTTCGATTTTGGCGCGACCGATCAACGTGACCACTGAATTGCAGAATGGGTAGAGAGATTGGGATTGGAAGATTAGAAGATTGCAGTGTGGAATCTTCTAATCTTCCAATCCCTTAACCTCGTTGCAAAAAGTGTACAAAGCCACGGTCAAGCGTATTCCACGAAGAGGAACGAAACACCATGTACGACACGATCATCATCGGCGCAGGACATAACGGCTTAGTCACCGCCTTTTACCTGGCGCGGGCGGGGATGAAGGTGCTGATGCTCGAAGCTCGTCCGTTGGTCGGCGGTGCCTGCGTGACCGAAGAATTGCTTCCAGGCTTTCGCTTTTCGACCGGGGCCAATCTGGTCTGGTCGCTGCGCCCGCAGATCATCCGCGACATGCGCCTATATGAGCGAGGTTTGATCGTAGATACTCGCCAATTTCTGCGCCTGCTGCCCGATTACCGCTACATCTACTCAGGACGGCTCAATAGCGTAGCACCTGGCGCAGGTTTTGATGCCATGCAACAGGAGATCGCCAAGTTTTCGCTGACCGATGCCCAGGCATTTCCGCACTGGGTAGAATTTTGGAATCGGGTCAGCAATATCTTTGGACCGTACCTGCTCAAACCTGCCCCGCATCTATATGAAATCTACAGCCAGTTGCACGATCCTGCTGACCGAGATGCGCTCGATACGATCCTCACCTGTTCGCTCGCCACCATCGCCGACCGCTTCTTTGAATCCGACGTGATGCGCGACCAGGGCTCGCCCGCCGACATCGGGAACATCTACGATGTCGATACTGGTTTGCTCACTGCCATCACCAATGCACTGGGGAGCTATAGCGAAACCGGCGAACCGGTCCCCAATGGCTATGTGCGCGGCGGCATGGGGACGATCACCGAGTTGATGATGCAGGCAGGACAGGAGCATGGGGTGGGGATCCAGACCAACGCGCCAGTCAAGCGCCTCGTGGTTGAAGATGGCACTGTGGTCGGGGTTGAGCTGATGTCGGGCGAGACGATCCGGGCCAAGACCGTTATCTCCAATCTCGACCCCAAACGTACCTTCCTCAAACTGGTGGATGCCGAGCAGTTACCGCCAGCGTTTCGGCGACGAGTGCAGGCATTGCGCACCGAGACCGGTACTTGCATCAAGTTGCATTGTGCGCTCAATCAATTCCCCCAATGCCGAATTCAGGGCGACTTGAGCGAAAGCCAACTGCGCGGGGCCACCTTAATCCTCGCCCCCAATCCGTAACTATCGCCTTGCCACCTGGCGCGCCGCCGAAGCGGCGATCTGCCCGATGCGCCGATTATTGCGGCCTTTGTGCCCAGCGTCTACGATCCCTCGCTGGCCCTTGCCGGTTATTACACCTGGTCGGCCTATATCACCTGGGTGCCGATTCATCCCAATCGGGGCAGTTGGGCTGAGCTCAAAAGCGAGATGGCAGATCGCATCTTCAAACTGATGGATCACTAAGCCGCGAATTCAGCCGCTCGGTGCATGATTATGTACTCTTTACCCCAGCCGATCTTGAGCAGCGGCGTTGACCGATGGCAACATCCATCATGTAGATGGCCATGCCCACCAGATGCTCTGGCAACGCCCTCTCCCCGAATTGGCCCAATACACCCGCCGCTTGCCAATCTCTATCTCTGCGGTGCCGGGATGCATCCGTGGGGCGAGGTGAATGGTGGGCCGGGATATAACGCCGCGCAACGGGTGCTCGTCCATTTGTCATGATATGAGGATTTGAACAGTATAAACCAGGAGCCACAGACCCAATGTTAACTTCCGTTCGCCAACTCCAGCTATGCCATCGTCCTCTGCGACGATATGCCACAGTATGAAAGCCTTCTACCGCGATCTCTTTGCCTTTCCGATTGATTCTGAATCGGAAACCAGCCTGGCCTTTCGGGCCGGTTCAGTCTTGATGGCCCTGCGCCAACGCACGTGACTATGATGGCCAAGGTGTACGCCCAGAGCTACCCGGTGTGCAGCTTGCTTTCTCGTTTCACCAGCCGGAAGTGGATCTCTGTTATCAACAACTGCTGGCAGAGGATACCGATTATCGATCCGCCGACCGACCAGCCCCGTGGTCATCGCACCTGCTATTTCTCGATCCAGAAGGTAATATCCTTGAAGTCTATGCTGAAATCTCTAGAATGGAACGATGACGCAGATGACGCAGATAAGATAATCCGAAAATCCGGCTGTTATCAGCCCAATCCGTTATCCTTTTCTACCTCCCCCATTGGAGGAAACGATGCTCACTGCCACCAGTTTCAATTCGCTGGATCGTGGGCTCGATCAGGACAATTGCCGGGGCTGGCTATCGTTGGAATATCCCCGCTCAAGAAGCTGACGCAGGCTGGCCGATGGGCGTGGTGCGCGGCGTTGCTGAAGCGTGGGTGATCTGATCGTGGTCGATTACCATGCGCATCGTCTCTGGCATCGGCGCCGGCAGGATTCTTCATCCTTTTGCGGGGGACGGCATTCCCGGCAACTCTGGCGACGGCGGACCGGCGCTCCACGCTCGTTTTTTGGCCGCACGACCTGACGCAGGACAAAGCGGGCAATCTCTACCTCTCCGACCTCGGCAACCAAGTGATCCGGCGCATCGATGGCAGGTCGGGTATCGTGGCGCGTGTGGCAGGTTCGGGCAAGATCGGGCGGGGCGGCGATGGGGGGCCAGCACTCGATGCCGGGAACTCGACACCTGCGTGGCGGTAGATGAGGCGAGGGAAATCTCTATCTCTCCAGCGAGTGGGCCAACAATATTCGGCGGGTGGATGCGAAAAGCGGCATCATTACACGCTTTGCTGGGCAAAATGCCAGCCATGCTCGCAAGCATCCATCCCAGCCGTGGCCCCGGTCTCAGCCTGATGGGCTATCATGGCGACGGCAGCCAGCCATTGCCGCTGCCTTTCACCACCAGAACATCTCGCCTTTGACTCGCAGGGCAACCTCTACGTTTGCGACAACTCCAACGACCGTATCCGCAAAATTAACCCGCAGAGCGGTATCATCACCACGGTCTTCGGCAACGGCCAGCGCGCCTCAAATGGCGATGGTGGATTGGCCCGCGAAGCCAGCACGCTGATGCCCGACGCCATTTGCCTGGACGCTCACGACAATCTTTATGTGGGCGAAAAATATGGCTACCGCATCCGCAAAGTGGAGGCAGCGACCGGCATTGTACAGACACTGGTCGGCAACGGCGTGCCCGGTTTTGGCGAAGAAGGGTTGTCTGGCTCTCAGACCCATGTCAATTCGGTCGAAAGTGGCATCTGGGCTGACCCGGACGGCACCGTGATTTGGGGCGACTGCTCCGGTCGGCTGCGTTGTTATGATGGCACAACAGGCATTGTCACCACCTTGTTTGGCGGGACTAGCGTATATGATGGTGAGATGGCGACCTCAGCCTTTCTCAACGGCCCCGGTGGCTTGGCCGTAGGTGCAGATGGCACGCTCTTCATCGCTGATGTTTGGAATCAGCGCATCCGAGCGATTGATCCCGTGTCGGGTCTCATCCGCACCGTGGCAGGCAATGGTGCACGCGCCTTTGGTGGCGACAACGGCCTTGCCACAGAAGCCTATCTAGGCAACCCGCACGATGTGGCAGTCGATTCGCAAGGGCGCATCCTGATCGCCGACACCCGCAATGGCCGCATCCGCCGGGTGGAGCTCGACGGCACCTTGAGAACACTAGCCGGAACGACCTTGCCCTGGGATGCAGGAGAAGGGCGTTGGGACAAGGGCGATCAGGGTCCGGCCAACAGTGCCAGCTTTGGCGGCATCGAAGCCGTGGCCGTAGATGCGGAGGATAACATTTACATCGGCGACTGCACCTTTGGCCGCATCCGCAAGATCGATGCAAGCACTAGCATCATCACGACGGTTGCCGGGGTGGGCCTGCCTGGCTATAGCGGTGATGGTGACCTAGCAACACGTGCCCGCATCGGTGCGCCGACTGCGATCCGTTTTGATCACGCAGATAATCTCTACTTTACCGATCGGGCCAATCATGTCGTGCGCCGGGTCGATCGGGCGGGGATGATCAGCACAGTCGTTGGCTGTGGCGAAGCTGGTTTTTCACCGGATAGCACGCCAGCCTTGCAGGCCAAGCTTGACCTGCCCTATGGTCTAGTGATTGCGCCCGACGGTACGCTTTATTTCTCCGATTCGCGCAACAATCGAGTGCGTCGCCTTAACCATGAAGGCAAGCTGGAAACGGTGGCAGGGTGCGCCGAAGTCGGCGATGCCGAGGATGACACAATGGCCACTCAGGCCAAACTCAATGAGCCGCATGGACTGGCTTGGCTCGCTCCTGATCTGCTGCTGATCAGCGACCACTACAACAATCGAGTTCGGGCGGTTCGGCTATAGTCTTCAGAACCACGAGCGTAAGCGAGGGGCATCGTCTACTCGCTTACGCTCGTGGTTCTGACAAACCCCACTTGCAGCCCTGCCTCTGCTATGGTAGAATTTTTTGTATACCAAAAATTCCTCAAACCATTCAAGGAGAAGCTGATTGAGCAACCGATTGAGCAATCAGCAAATCATCGAACGTTATTTGCCCCAATTGGATTCCGAGACCGTACCCTTTGTCGAGTCCGCAGTCGCCGCTGTGGTGGAGGCCAAGCGCAACCAGCGTAAAGTGGTTGTGGCAACCGGCAGCGGTCCCAATCTGCATGAAGGGGTGACGACACTGATCGCCGAGTTGATGAGCAAAGGCATCATCGACGGCGTACTGACCAGCTCGGCAGTGATTGCCCACGAGATGGCAGGCACGCTCGACCGAGTCAAGCGCATCGACGGTCGAGCATTAGGCTTCGGTCCTGAGTTGCTGCCCAAAGGCTTCACCTTCGAACTCAGTGACCTCTCGGATGACGACTTTGCCGCCTTACTGCATGAGATGGAGCTTGACGATGCGTTGATCGCCCGTTGCCGCCAAAGTGATGGCAAGGTGATCATCAAAGCAGCCGGCAACATGGCCTATCCGATGGGGCTGCGCAGCGAACGGCTGGCGCGAGAGATCATGCATTTGGCCCACGCTTATGGGCTGCCTTTTGAAACGGTGGCAGGCTGGGGTGCCGATCCACGAACCATGATCGGGGCAGGTGCAAAACAAGGAATCCCCGTGCTGGTCAGCGTGCCGCAGTTGATTGGCGGTGGTGCCGTCGGGCTGGCGATTGGAGACAGTATCCCGATCAGTCAGCGCTGTATGCGCATTGCGCAGTTGCTCGGTTCGGCAGATGTGATCATCGAATCCGCCGTGGCGCTAACCCAGGAGATCCACGATGGCCCCTTCGAGACCTACACAGGGCACGGCATCTGGGCGGGCTGGGATGGCTATCAGACGTACTCATTGGCTGGTAAAACGCTTGTGCGGCTCGACCTTGACCCTAATCTCAAGAAGGCTTGGGAAGCGGAGCGGCAGAGTCAGAGCGTACAAGCCGCCATCGATCAAGGTTTGCCCAAGACCAAGCTAACTGGTATTCCCTTTCGCATGGAAATGTCCGGCTTTGCCCGACTCGAAGGCAGCCTGCCTCTCGTCGGCGATATCGGCGTGATCTGGCCGGTGCTGGCCTGCAAAGTGGCCGAGGCGCTGGGCATCGAGCTTGATTTTGTCAGCCATCCGCAGCAGACCCCTGAAGGCAAGGTCATGCGCGAGTGGATCGTGGAGCAGGTCAAGCCGATCAATCGAGACATACTATTGAAACGTAGTCACAACGGATCGGTACACGGATGAAAGCGGATTAAAAACATCTAGTAAGAAACCAACTGTACGACCATCCGCGGAAGGTTGATTTGTCATTCTGCACCCAGAGGATACCCGAGGCTTTTTTGAGCGAAGAATCTTGCGTTGTCTGACCCACCAAGATTCTTCGTCGCAAACAACCGCTCCTCAGAATGACAAATCACAATATCGGTTTCTTGACAGACTTTTTCGGCATTGCCGAACCTGAGCTTTGCAAAGATCTGTCAGATCCGTGTCATCCGCGTACCGCTCCAATCGTCACAAATCGAAGATCAGAGAAAGCAAGAACTCATGAAGATTATCGGTATCATCCCCGCCCGTTATGGCTCGACCCGCTTGGAGGGCAAACCACTCAAGGATATTTGTGGCAAGCCGATGATTCAGCTTGTCTATGAAGCGGCGCAAGGGGCAAAGTTGCTCAACGAAGTCTACGTGGCGACCGACGATGTACGGATCGTCACCGCCGTTGAACAATTTGGCGGCAACGTGCGCATGACTTCGCCCGACCACAAGACCGGTACAGATCGCATTGCTGAGGTCGCCAAAGATCTGGACGCCGAGATCGTGGTCAACATTCAGGGCGACGAACCGCTGCTCAATCCGGCGATGATCGACGAGGTGATCCAACCCTTTTTCAACGACCTCGACCTGCCGATGAGCACCCTCTGCGTACCGATCTTGGAGGAAGAAGCGCTGCACGACCCGAATGTAGTCAAGGCAGTCTTCGATCAACAGGGCAACGCACTCTACTTTTCTCGTTCGCTCATCCCTTATCCACGTAAGCGGGATAACTTCCAAGCCTACGAACACCTGGGCTTGTACGCCTATCGCAAGAACTTTTTGATGACCTACATCAGCCTGCCGCAGACCCGCCTTGAAATCAACGAATCACTCGAACAACTGCGTGTGCTCGAATCAGGCTATCGGCTCAAGATTGCGGTGAGCGCCCATCCGTATGAGGGGGTGAGCGTGGATACGCAGGAAGATTTGGAGCGAGTGCGGGAGATCGTACGGGCACGGTTGATGCAGTAGGAATTTCATGCAGTTATTTATCGTTCGTCACGGCGAATGTTACGGTAACGTTGATAGTTCACGTTACCAGAGTGCAGATACGGCGCTGACGCCGCTGGGTGCGCAACAAGCAGCTTGTGCAGGTCGGCGGCTGGCAGAACTAGGCATCACCCATATTGTCAGCAGCCCACTGCAACGCGCACTGGCCACTGCTCAAACAATAGCTGAGCAGACCCATATCACTACCATCAAGGTCTGGATGGAGTTGCGCGAGGGCAATCATGGTGAGTATTGGTGTGAGGGGCGAAGTGTGTTAGCAGCGATTGCGCCTCAT
This sequence comes from Caldilineaceae bacterium, assembly GCA_046328715.1. Lineage (GTDB taxonomy): Bacteria > Chloroflexota > Anaerolineae > Caldilineales > Caldilineaceae > JAXLWB01. Next base: position 13,522 of record JAXLWB010000034.1, read on the forward strand.
GCAGTTCTGCCCGAAGAGTTGGGTGAAGAAGGTTGGCTACACGCAACACTGAACAATCAAGAGTTTATAGCGCGTTGCGAACGGGCCGTGATGCGCATCCAGGAGACCTTTAGCCACAACGATCGAGTGGCGATTGTCACGCACGGTCTGACTGGGAGCAACCTGTTGCATGTGCTGCTAGGCATTCCCTGGCAGCGGCCAAGTTGGTTTACCCTGGCGAATGGATCAATCAGCGAAGTGCGCATCGTACCCGATCCGGTTGCCGAGCGACCTAATTGGGAATTATTGCCTCCCGTTGATGTCGAGGTGGAATACATCAACGATCTTCGGCATTTATCAGAATTGTGATTTGAGAGGAACTTGAATGCGAGAATCATTTTCATTACACGGCGTAATCGTGCCACTGGTTACGCCCTTTGACGAGCAGAATCAGGTCGATCATGCTCGGCTGCGCAACGTGGTGGATTTTGTCATTGCCAAGGGAGTGCATGCGGTGATGGTGGCAGGCACGACGGGCGAAGGACCGCTGCTCAGTACAGCAGAGCGCAAGCAGGTATTGGAGACAGTCGTCGAGCAGACCAACAAACGGGTGCCAGTGATCGCACACACCGGCGGCATCGACACGGGCAGCACAGTCGAGTTGAGTCAACATGCTGCCAATGCCGGGGCCGATGTCGTCTCGGCGATTGTGCCCTACTTTTTCACCTTTAGCCAGGAGCAGATCTACCGCCACTTCCTCACTGTGGCCGAATCGGTTCCCAATACGCCGATGTTGCTCTACGCTTTTCCGGGCAATGCTAAGAATGATATTCTGCCGCCGTTGCTCGGTCGCTTGTTGCAAGCCGCGCCCAACATTGTCGGCATCAAGTCGAGCAATGATGACCTCAACCGCTTTCAGGAATATGTCGAGGTGGGCGGCGAGGATTTTACCGCCTGTTTTGGAGTGGACGAATTGATGTTAGGTGGCCTGGTCTTTGGTGCCAAGGCGCAAATCTCTGGCAACTCTAACGCCATTCCTGAACCCTTTGTCCAACTCTACGAAGCATTTCAAGCAGGCGATCTAACCCGTGCCCAACAACTACAAAAAGTTGTCAATGCTGTCATCAACCTACACCAGGGTGGACGCACCACCGCCTTCTTTAAAGCCTCCCTAGGGCTGCGTGGCGTCGATGCAGGGCGGGTGCGACCGCCAATGTGCGAGTTGACGGAGACGGAGATGGCAGCAGTCAAGCAGTCTGTAAAAGAGATGGAAGCTGTAATTGGCGATTGAGAGATTAGGAGATTAGGAGATTGAATGAATCTCCCAATCTCCCATCTACCAATCTCATAATTCCCCCGCTATTCCCACAAAGGAGCATTTCTATGAGTGACCGAAGATTGAGTCGTCGTGATTTTTTGAAGACATCGGCGATGGTCAGCGCAAGCGTTGCACTCGCCGCTTGTGTCGCTCCATCGGCCAGTGCGCCAGGAAGCGGGGGAGCAGCGCCCAGCAAGGAAGGGGTGAAGATCCACTTCTTCAACCGCGGTGGCGAGTATGTCTTCCAAACGATGGATTTACAGATCAACGAGTTCAAAAAGACCCATCCCGAGTACGATTTTGAGCTCAACGAAGTGGCCGGGTTTTCGCATCAGGAAGCGTTGTTGAATATGTTGGCGGCAGGCAATGGTCCTGACTGTTGGTTTGACTCGGTACGCACCACCGGCATGTTGGCACGCAAAGGTGTAGTCGAGCCGATTGATGATTACCTGGCTGCCGAATCGAGCTTTGACAAGAACAACTTCACCGAGAATACCTTCTCCTGCCAGACCTTTGACGGCAAAATCTGGGGCATCCCCTGGGACAGTGGTGCGCTCTTGTTGATGTATAACAAGAAGCTTTTTGACGCGGCCAAAGTGCCCTATCCCGATCCAAGCAAATGGCTTACCTGGGATGAAGTGATCGAACTGGGCAAACAATTGACCTTGGACATGGATGGTAAGACCCCGAATGATGCTGGATTCGACCCAGGTCGGGTGAAACAGTATGGCTTCATGGCCGACACCGGTCATGGCCGCCAGACCTACATCTGGTCCAATGGGGCAGAAATTATCAATGGCGACATGACGATGCCAATCGACACGCCTGAATTTATCGAGGCGATGAACTGGTTGGCCGATCTGGGCTTGAAGCATTACGTCGCCCCCTCCGCCAAATATCAGACTGCCCAAGAGATCACGCTGCCCTCGGGCAATGTGGCGATGGAACATGCTGGCGTCTGGAGTATGGGCGAATATCTCGATGCAGGTGTCGATCTGGGAATGGTGCAGGTACCCTACAGCAAGAAGCAGACCTCCTACGGTCAATACTCGCCGATGTGCGTCTTCAAAGAGAGCAAGTTGAAGCAGGAAGCCTTTACCTTTATCTACTTCTGCACCGCCGACCCGGCTGGACAAAAGATCATCGTCGACCGTGGGCAGCTCCAACCCACCTTGAAGTCGCTGCGCGAAGATTATCTCAACGCCGAAAAGCCGACCCACGCTGAGCGTCAACTTGCCTATGATGTCTTTGAAAACAAGGATACCTATCGCTGGCCTGGTGACAAGATCAATTCCTACTGGAATGGCTGGTATCAATACTTCATCGATCTCTGGGGCCCCTATCTGACCGACTTGTTCATCGGCAATAAGCGCTGGGAAGACATTGCCCCCGAACTGCGCCCGAAGTCCGAGGCACTGTTGCAGACGGGTGAAGTGCCGACCGCATAAAAACAGACAAGATGACAAGATGATGATGCGCTTTTGTTTCATCTTGTCATCTTGTTATCCTGTCATCGTTTGACGGGGAACTGAATCTCTGTGACAAACTTCGCTGGATCCCCACTCGCCGCCCATTGATGGTGAATGGTACGGTAGGGACCGGCGATTTGGTAGCCATTTTCAAAGATCCATTCGAGGATGGGATCATAGACGGAATAGATCTCTTCTAATTTTATGAAATTTCAATCCACTTCTTCCCGACTCCCTTTTTATCAGCGACTCAGTTTTGAAGAGACCTTTTGGGGCTGGCTTTTTATTTTGCCCTCGATTTTGGGGTTGTTGTTATTTCGCTTTGGGCCAGTGTTGGCCAGTCTCTATTTCAGTTTTACCAAGTATGACATTCTCTCGCCTCCCAAGTGGGTCGGGCTGACCAACTATCGCACGATGGTCACTGACACCTACTGGTTGAAGTCGATCCAGGTGACGCTGAATTATACGGTCCTGTTTATCCCGCTCTCGATCATCGTGGCTTATGTGATCGGGCTATTGATGAGCCAGGAGTTGAAGGGCATCGCTGTCTACCGTACGATGTGGTACTTACCCTCATTGGTGCCAACTGTGGCAAGTGCGATTGTCTGGCGTTGGGCATTAAATCCTGAGTTCGGCCCGGTCAACTATCCCTTACGCCTTATGGGCTTCGACGCCCCCGGCTGGCTGACTGACCCCAAGTGGATTATCCCTTCGGTAGTGCTGATCCAACTGTGGGGACTAGGAAATGCCGCCTTGATCTTTCTGGCATCAATCAAGGGGGTGCCGACCAGCTTCTACGAGGCTGCCGAAGTCGATGGCGCCAACTCCTGGACCATGTTTTGGCAGATCACGTTGCCGATGACTTCGTCGGTGATCTTTTTCCAGTTGATCATGAGTGTGATCGCCAGCTTTCAGGTCTTTGGTGTGGCCTACATTCTCTTCAGCGGTCAAACCACTAGCGACCCAGCAGGACCAGGGAACTCGGCACTCTTCTACGTGCTCTATACTTTCCGCAACGCCTTTGGCTACTTCAAAAATGGCTATGCCAGCGCGATGGCCTGGGTACTCTTTCTGGTAATTTTGTTGCTGACGCTGATCCTCTTTAGGACACAGAATCGTTGGGTTTACTATGAGGTTGAGGGAGAGGAATAATGCGTAGACAGCAGACGATCAGTAAAATTCTCGGATTCATCATCGTTGGCGGCGGCGGGCTGATTATGCTCATGCCCTTTATTTGGCTGCTCTCCTCTTCTTTCAAGTCGGCGGCTAAGATTTATGTCTTCCCGCCGCAGTTGATCCCCGATCCCTTTCGCTGGCAGAATTATGTGGAAGTTTTCAGCGCCGTGCCCGTGCTGACCTACGCCCGCAATACTTTAACGATCACTGTTTTCTCTACAATCGGTACCGTCCTGAGTTCGATCCTGGCTGGGTACGCCTTTGCCCGCTTGCGTTTTAAAGGGCGTGATTTCATCTTTTCGCTCCTTCTAGCAACCTTGATGCTGCCCTATGTCGTGATCATGATCCCGGTCTACGTGATGTTCTCGAAGATCGGTTGGGTCAACACGCTCTTACCATTGATTGTGCCGAGCTATTTTGGCGATCCCTTCTTCATTTTTCTACTACGCCAATTCTTCCGCACCATCCCGATGGAACTAGAGGACGCGGCCCGCATCGATGGGGCCAGCCGACTGCGTGTGCTCTTCCAAATTATGGTTCCACTGGCCCGTCCCGCCGTGATCGTGGTGACGATCCAATCGATTCTGGGCGAATGGAACGCCTTTATGCAGCCACTGATCTTCCTCACCAAACGCAACATGTGGACGCTGGCACTTGGTCTTAACTCACTACAACGCTTTGAAACTGGCCGCGATTGGACACACTATATGATGGTATTAGGAGTCTTTATGGTCGTGCCGGTGGTGATCATGTACTTCTTTGCCCAGCGTGAATTCATTCAGGGTATTGTGATGACGGGTCTAAAAGGATAAGCACAATGCAGACATCACTTCAACACTTCACGGAAGAGCAACATGAACAGTTCATGGAGCAAGGCTACCTGCGGTTGGGCAAGCTTCTCGACACCCAAGCCTTGACAGCCTTGCAACAACGGATCAATGAGATCATGTTGGGCAAGCTTCCCTATCCGCAGATGCGCTTTCAACTCGATGGCACGACAGGCGAATACAAGAATCTGCCCCCCGACTCTCCAGGCCACAAAGGGGCAACCCTGGCCTATCGCCGTATCACAGGATTGGAGGACGATCCGCTCTTCCTGGCCTACATTCAACATCCGCTGGTTCATGCCATTTGTCAGCGTTATATCGGTCAGGATGTTTCGATCTTTCGGGCCATGTTTATGAACAAACCGGCGCAACAAGGGACTGTGTTGCCCTGGCATCAGGACGTGGGAGAAGGCTGGGGATTGGATCGCAACCCGATCATCACCATCTGGACGGCCCTGGATGATGCAACATCTGCCAATGGTTGTATGCAGATTGTGCCCGGCAGCCATAAATTTGGCGTGATCAATCCGCAACACTTTGTTTCAGAAGCGGATCAAGCACGCTACACCCCGGCAGAAAATGTGATCGACGTCGAAGCGGCTGCAGGCGAAGCAATTTTATTGCACAACTTGCTCATCCATCGCTCTGGCACCAACCCCACCACCCAATCACGCCGCGCCTTTAGCACCGCTTACATGGATGCTGCCACACGGGATCGGGCGACGGGCCAGGGATTTCCAGTGGTCTTTGGACAAGCGAATTGAACTACCTAAAGTTGAGAAGCTCTTCAAACAGAGCAATTTACAAATTCCGTGTTCCTTGATTTCCGTGTTTATAAAAAAGGCTTTGTAAACACGGAAATCAAGGAACACGGAATCTTTATTCGTCAGGCTTCGACGTGTCCTTCGACAAGCTCAGGACACGGACACCGAGCCTGTCGAGGTGCAGCCGAACGTTTGAGACATCGCTTCGCTAGATAATTACAGAATGGGATCGAGATGAACAATGATACACATTCGACGAACGTTGCCCTAGATTTGACCAAGGCTGCGGTTTTCATAGCGCTGCCTACCCATCCTTTGGCACAGAAAGCGGCGCAGGTTTTGATCGAAGAGGTAGAAAAGCGCACGCGTATCCGCTGGTCGATCCAAAACGGAGAGGAAATCGCTCGTACACCGCTGATCAAACTCAGCATCAATTGGACTGGCAACCTGCCTGCCGATGGCTTTCAGATCAGCACTGCGTCTGAGCCTTCTTTCGTTTCGGTCCAAATCGTGGGAAATGACGCTCGTGGACTACTCTTCGGCGTGGGCTATCTACTGCGCCACTTGCAGATGCGCAAGGGAAGTGTCGTTCTGCCGCAGCCACTCAATCTGACCACCAGTCCCCACTATGCGTTGCGCGGTCATCAACTGGGCTATCGCGACAAAACCAACGCCTACGATGGCTGGGACTTGCCGCAGTGGGATCAGTATATGCGTGAGTTGGCGCTCTTCGGCACCAACGCCATCGAGTTGATCCCGCCGCGCTCGGATGACAAGCTCGACAGCGTCCATTTTCCGCTGCCACCGCTGGAGATGATGGCGGGGATGTCTGCCATTGCTGACAGTTATGGACTGGACGTCTGGGTCTGGTATCCGGCCTTGGATGATGATTATGCTCGCCCTGAGATGGTAGACTTTGCGCTCAAAGAATGGGAGGAGGTCTACCGAGCGCTGCCGCGCATCAATAAGATCTTGGTACCGGGGGGCGATCCGGGCAATACTCGTCCCAAATTCCTTTTGCCGATGTTGGAAAAGCAGACTGCGCTCCTCAAGCAGCACCATCCCAACGCCCAAATGTGGATTTCGGCGCAGGGCTTTAGCCAGGAGTGGCTGGACGAATTTGTGACCATCCTACAAACGGAAACGCCGGAGTGGCTCTCAGGCGTGGTCTTTGGCCCCTGGGTACACATGACAATGGCCGAGTTTCGCCAACGCATCCCCGCCCGTTACCCGATCCGCAGCTACCCCGACATCACCCACAGCCTCGACTGCCAGTATCCCGTACCCGAATGGGACATCGCCTATGCCCTCAGCGAAGGACGGGAAACGATCAACCCTCGCCCCCGCCAGGAGCAGATTATCTTCAACCAGATGGGCGACGACGTGATCGGCTTTCTCACCTATTCGGAGGGCTGCAACGACGATGTCAATAAGTTCGTTTGGAGCGGGCTGGGCTGGGATCCGCAGAGCGATGTTGCGGAGATTTTGCGCCAGTATAGCCGCTTTTTGATTGGCGACGAGTTTACCCACGACTTTGCTCAGGGATTGTTAGCACTGGAAGAGAATTGGGTCGGTCCGCTGGCGAGCAACGGTGCCGTCAACACCACCTTGCAACGTTTCCAGGCTCTCGAACAGGCGGCATCGCCCACGGTGCGTAAAAATTGGCGCTTTCAGATGGCGCTCTACCGGGCTTATTACGACGCCTATGTGCGCAGCCGCTTGCTCTATGAAAGTGGATTGGAAGAACAGGCGCTCGACTGTTTGCGTCTGGCTAACAAGTTGGGTTCGTTGCGCGCCATGGAACAGGCAGCTACCATTCTCGACCGAGCCATCCAGCAACCGATTGCCAACGACTGGCGCACGCGCATCTTTCAACTGGCCGAGGCACTCTTTCAGAGCATCTACATGCAACTGAGTGTGCCCCTCTACGCCGCTCAATCCGAAGTGCGCGGAGCAAATCTCGATGGCATCGACTATCCGCTCAACGACCGCCCCTGGCTACTGGCTCAATTTGAACGAATCCGTAGCATAGGGGGCGAGGGCGAACGTTTCGCCGAGATTGCCAAGATCGTCAACTGGCGTAATCCCGGTGCTGGTGGCTACTACGTCGATCTGAGCAACTCTTACGATTGTCCATATCTGCTTGATCATTTGCCCTACGTCGACGACCCAGCCTTCTACCGCTCACCGCATCGCCGCTTTCCCTATTGGAAGGATGCGCGCCCCCTGCGTCGCTCCTGGCGCGCCTATACCGGCTGTCTGGCCGACTTTCCACTACGTCTGCACTTCCCCTTACTCGACCCAACAGCCGAGTACAAAGTCCGTCTCGTCTATTCCGACACCGAAGAAGAAATCGGCGTGCGGCTGGTGGCAGTTGATAGCCAGAGTCAAAGCGAAATCGAAATCCATCCCTTTCAACGCAAACCTTTCCCGCCCCAGCCGTTGGAATTCGACATCCCCCACACAGCAACGAACCAAGGCGCGTTGACCCTTTCCCTCCAGCGAGAACTTGGCTTGGGCGGCTTAGGAGCTGGGCACGAAATCTGTGAGATCTGGATCATGAAGCAAGCGTAAATCTCATCAGAGTAGTATTCTCTGTTATAATGAAAGTAATTGATTGTGTGATGAAAATATAGGTTGATTCGATGTACGAACATATCCTTCGTCAAATGCGTGAAAAGATCCGTATCCGAAGTTATGTCATGACAGCTCACGCAGAAGAAGAGATGAACGACGATAATTTTTCGATATTCGACGTCGAAAGGGCAATACTGACAGGGCAGGTTATTGAACGTCAACAAGATCATCAAACTAGCGAATGGAAATATCTTATTTCTGGTCAATCTGAGTTTGATGAAGCGATGATAGTAGTTGCCAAAATTAGTGTCACTGACAAAATGGTAGTAATCACTGTTTACCGCGAAGAACAAAAATGAGATTATGAATCCAATTGAGATTGAACTCATCTGCGACAACTGTGGAAAATCTGGTGCAAAAATCCGTCATATTTCAAAGAGCTATGGCAAGGGTCTAACTCTTTTTGTGATTGAAAATGTACCTGTTATCAGTTGTCCTCATTGTGGTGAGAGTTATTTGACTGCGGAAACATTGCACGAAATCGAACGCATTAAGCGTCACCGCCTCGCACTGGCTGTCTCGCGTCCAGTTCCTGTAGCCGTCTTTGCATAACTGTCGGCGACAGATATCGTTAGCATGTTTAAAAGTTGGGAGATACTAATCATCTAATCTCCCAATCCATGTGGTGGAACCATCTTAATCTCTCAATCCCAACCAGTAAAATATTCCTTCCTATAAAGATCCCTATGCAACCAGAACACTTTATCGTCTACCGAGAAACCGGCAAATTTGCGGGCTGGCCCGCCAACTATGGCATGTGGATGTGGGGCGATGAGATCGTCGTCGGCTTCACACAATGCACGCAGATGGCCAAGGCTGGGTTTCATTCGCGTACCCGTGAATTACCTTCTTACCCCATGCAAGCACGCAGTTTGGATGGTGGACGCACCTGGACAACCGTCCGTACGCCTGCTGCTTCACCGGGCGGACGTGGCTTTTCGGCAGATGAACACATGAAGCCAGAACTACGGGTACTAACCGCCATCCAACAGGGCATGGAACCCTTACCCGGCCCCTGCCCCGGTACCGTCGATTTCACCCATCCCGATTTCGCCATGATGGTTGCCCGCACCGGACTGGGCGGCGGCACGATCCCTTGGTTCTATCTGTCCACTGATCGGGCACAAAGTTGGCAAGGGCCATATAGCTTGCCTATGTTTGGTCAAACCGGCATCGAAGCGCGCACCGATGTAATCATCAACGGCCCGCGTGATTGTATGATCTTTGTCACCGCTGCCGACGAAAAGGGCGAGGAGGGCAAAGGGGTGCTGATGGCGCGTACAACTGATGGGGGACAAACCTTTAATCTGGTCTCGTGGGTGGCTGTGTCGGAAAAGGATGAGTTGATCATGCCATCGAGCGTGCGCCTGGATGAACAGACGATTGTCACGGCCATTCGTTGTAGTGTGCGTGAGGGCGAATTTGAAGAGGTGCCGACCTGGATTGATCTCTACGAGTCAACCGACAACGGCAATAGCTTCCACTATCTCAGCCGTCCGGTGCCGAATGCTGGCTCGGGTGGCAATCCGCCCTCGATGATCAAATTGCAGGATGGTCGCCTCTGCCTGACCTATGGCTACCGGAACGCGCCCTTCTCGATCTGTGCTCGCCTGAGCGCGGATGGCGGCAAAACTTGGGGCGAAATCATTGTCCTGCGCGACGACGGGGCTTGTTCCGACCTCGGCTATACCCGCACTCTGCAACGGGCCGACGGCACGATCCTGACCACTTACTACTTCAACCAGCATGTTGATAGCGAGCGCTTTATTGGGGCGACATTGTGGCGGGCGGAGTAGGTAGTGAGTCAGTGAGTCAGTAGGACAGTGGGACAGTTACTGTATTACGCCGGACTTTTTACAAGGGCAAGCGCAATGAGGATAGTAGGACAGTGGGACAGTGAGTCAGTTACTGTATTACTGTCCTACTGACTTTCAAATGCGATGTTCGACGATCTCCAGCGAGACGCTCTTTGTGCCGACTGCTAAGAAAAGCTGGCGTTCGGTGATGGAGACGGTGAGTGAAGTGCGGCGGTCGAGGGCAGTGGCTGCTTCTTCGATCAGGCGGCGGTCGAAGGCGTAGATTGGAATTTCTTCGGCACGGTAGATCTTTTTACCGGCATATTGCGTCAACAACTGATTGACGTCGCGGTGAGTGTAGATGGCTGCCCGCTCTGCCAATTTACTGCCTCGATGTAGCCGTTCCGCATCCGGCAGCCCGACCTCGATCCAGGCAATGATACGGCCTGTACGGTCACGCACGTAAATGGCCGGTTCATCCCCCGCCGCCACCCCTTGCGTAAACTCAATCCCTTCCTCATATTCCAGACAATAGGCTAATACCCGCATCAACATATACTCAGCAGTCTCGGAAGGCTGCCGCGCCACGCGCAGGTCGAGCGTTTCGTAGACACCGCGGTCCACGTCGGAGAGATCTATTAGAAAATTATAGATTGTTGCAGATAAGGCCATACTGAATAGGATACATGGGAAGTTGAAGATTAAGAAATTGAACAGTCAAGGGATGGATAAAGCATAAGAACCACGAAATACACTAAATACACGAAAACATACATTTGGTTTTCTTTCGTGCATTTCGATTATTTCGTGGTTCCTATCAGTGCGCCACCGAACCATCGGCGTGGAAGTAACCGGTAATCTTGCGTGGTACAAAGGGGAATTTGCTCAGTTTATCCTCTTGAATCTCCAACCCAATCCCCGGTCGATCCGAGACAATCATGTAGCCGCCCTGGCGTTCCATCGGGTGATCGACGATCTCGTTGAAGGCGTCGCTGTTCTCCAATCCTTCCTGCAGCACGTAGTTGGGAATGGCGGCGTCGAACTGGACAAAGGTGGCGACGTTGACTGGGCTGCCCATCAAGTGCGGGAAGATGCCGACGAAGGAAGATTCGGCCACGGCGGCGATCTTCTTGGCCTGGGTGATGCCGCCGACCAAGGAGGGATCGGGGCGGATCCAACTGACACAGCGGCGGTCGATCAATTCGCGGAATTGGAACAAAGTGTGAAAACGTTCGGCGGTGGCAATCGGCAGGTTGATGTTCTGCGAAACGTAGGAAACGGCCTCGTTGCTTTCGGGTGCCACTGGGTCTTCGTAGAAGAGGATGCGATAGGGTTCAATCGCATGGGCCAGCGTGATTGCCTCTTCGGGACGGAAGTTACGATGACATTCCACGCCGATGTCAATGCCTTCACCGACGGCGGCGCGCACCTGTTTGACAATCTCCGCCGCTGTGCTGATCACCCGTGTTGGTGATTCCTTCTCAAAGTCGGGCAAGAAGGGCATAATGCGCAGCGCCTCATAGTTCTGTTCGGCGTAACGGACACCACTCTTGACAAACTCCTCAACTGTTCTGCCTCCCACACCGCCGAAAACTTTGACCTTGTCACGCAGTTTGCCGCCGAGCAGTTGGTGAACGGGCAGGTTGGTAAATTTGCCAAAGATGTCCCATAGCGCAATGTCAATCGCACTCAGCGCCGCACTGAGAATTGCCCCGCTAAAATGGGTCTCACGGCTGAGCACCTGATAGTGGTGCTCCATGCGCAATGGATCTTTGCCGATGTAGTACTCGCTTAGTTCCTCAATTGTACGCGCCACACTTTCATGATGAGCCCACAATCCTGCCTCACCATTGCCGACAATGCCCGCATCGGTATAGACCCGCACCAGCAAAAAACGATTCACCAGAAAGGGGGTGATCCGTACAATTTTCATCTTTTTGTCTCCATGTGATTGGATATTATGATTGGTATCCATACTATGCCACAGATCAGGCACTTTTGGGTAACTTTTTGCATGGAAACTGGCTCTGATCTGTAGAGGCAATCAGTGGAACAGTGGGACAGCAAGACAGTAAAGCGCGACTAACCCACTGACTCACTGTCCCTCTGTCCTACTGATTTACTGTCTTACTAACACCAGGAGCAACTTTGAGCGAGATCGCTGAGTTATTAGCGCGGGTTACTGCCGAACGCAGTGCAAACAACAAAACACAGAGTGCCTTTGCGGAGGTCGTGCAGCGTTATCAGGACTTGGCCTTTGCCTGCGCCTTTGCCATGCTGGGCGACTTTCAGATGGCGGAGGATGCGGCGCAGGAAGCCTTTCTCAGTGCCTGGCGCAATCTTGACCAACTGCGTATTGCCGAGGCATTTCCCGGTTGGTTCAAACGCATTGTGCTTACCCAGTGCAATCGGTTGATACGCGGCAAGCGACTCGATCTGGTCTCACTTGATGCCATTCTTGACCAGCCAGATAGGGATTGTGACCCCTATCTGGCCTACGAGCAACTCGAACGGCAGATTCGAGTCCACGCTGCCATCCGTGCCTTGCCCGAACATGAGCGGATGGCTACGGCGCTTTTTTATATCGGCGACTATTCGCAGAACGAGATCGCCAGCTTTCTCGAAGTTCCGGTCACGACGATCAAAAAGCGTCTCTTTGACGCACGTAAAAAGCTAAAGCAGGAGATAGAAACCATGCTGCGAGATACCTTGCAAGAGAAGCGCCCTTCGCGCAACGAACAATTTGCCGACACCGTGGCGCTCTACAACCAGGCGCTCGATTCGTTCCTGAACAAAGTCAAACAGGATCGTTATATCATTGCCGCCATCCTTTTTGGTAGCCTTTCGCATGACACGGTCTGGCGTAAAAGCGATATCGACATTGCCCTGGTCGGGCGCGATGACAAAGCATCCCGCGAATTTGGACTGGTCGAAAATGGTGTCAATATCCACGCCTTTCTGGTGCCACGCAGCAAATTCAAGCAGATGATCGAAGGTTCACTACAGGGGTCGATGCCTCATTCTTGGTTTGCCTTGAGTACCCTGCTGTACACCACCGACGATACGATCCGCGAGCTTTATCTCAATGCACAAACGATTGGCGGACGCGATCGCCAGCTACGGCTAATGGCATCAGGTGCAAGTCTGATCTATTACACAGCCAAAGCTGAAAAATGGCTGGTAACACGTAAGGATGTATCCTATAGTTTTCTTTGGATCATGTACGCCATTAAACATTTGGCAGAGATCGAAGTGCTGATCAAGGGTGAACTAACGGGGCGAGAGGTGATCCCGCAGGCGGTGAAGCTCAACCCGACACTTTTCAACCCGCTCTATCATGATCTCATTCACGGCAGAAAGGACGAAGAGACAATCCGAGCTGCTGTCGATCAACTCAATGCTTACCTCGATCAACAGATGCTTCTGCTCTTTAGCCCAGTGCTAGACCATCTGCGCGAGGCGAAGGGTATTCGCACAACTGGTGAATTGGATGAGTATTTCTGCAAACAAGTTCAAGTGTTCACACTCTGCAACATTTACGAATGGCTGGCCGACAAAGGTGTAATCCAGAAGGTGCCATCCCCCGTGCGCTTAACGGTCAAAAGTCAAGTGACGGTTAATGAAGCAGCTTATTATTACGATGGAGAGGTGTCGTAAAAGGGAAAGATTATAGAATAGCTGACTCCGCTACGTTGGTTCTGAACGGGTGAATTAGAGGTTTCGCTATGCAACTTCTGCCAACTGTTGACGAAGATAAACAATTGGTGAAAGCTGTTTTATACGAGGTGGCAAAGACAATGCAGACACACGTAAGTAACGATTCACAGGGGATGAAGTCAGAATTTGCATGACGCGTTCTCGCTCTGCGGCAGATAGCCGTTTGAGTCCGCTCAACAGAAAGCTTTCTGGTCCAAATTCTGTAGGTTGCATCAGCTTGGAAAATGACAAAAGAATTAAACTTAACGGCAAACCTGTCTGAACGTCATAGCGAAGTATGATTTCGGCACTTAGCTCCAAACCGCGTCCCGCCCCTTTAGCGAAGATAATCTCTAGCGTATCGCCTTCACGGTCGTATTCAATTTGCACGGATTGTCCATCTTCAAGACGATCTTGTACAGTAAACAGCCAATCAGGAGTTACTAACTTCGTATTTTCACTCATAAGGGAATATATTCACCCCAGGCAGTCGTCACAAAATTGTTAGCAACAACGGTGCCGTCATACAGCTTTTGGAAGCTAAATAGCACTACAACCGTGATATGATTATCTCCTGATTGTAGAGTGTAACAAGCGCGTCGGTAACGATATCTTTGCGGGTCTCGTCGCTCTTGATGTCGTTTCCCTTTTGCCACTGTTGCGAGGACATCATCTAAATGCCCAATCAGCTCAAAATGCTTGCTCACGATGTGCTGCCATCGCTCGTCGGTTAAATAGATAGTATGACCGTACCGGTCTTTACATGTCCAGTTCTGCATTTTACTTCACGAATTCGTTTCTTGCCATTATACTGCGCTCACGCCTCGATAACAAGCCCAGGAATTTTAGGTATACTTCATTTCAAGGCAAGTGTAATACGAAGCTTTGTTCATTAGTAACCTTTTCTTCACCACTTGGCTCTGATCAGTATAGACCGTCAACGTAGCGCAAGTTTGCAACTCGCGCTATCCCTTTGGAACCGAAGCTCAATCTCCATCTCTATTCTCTTTTCCAGGAGCCAATTCGTGCGAACAACCATTTCGATCAAAGGTGCCCGTGAGAATAACCTCAAGAATATCGACCTGGAAATCCCGCGTGACAAGCTGATCGTGATGACTGGGTTGAGCGGCTCTGGCAAGTCGTCGTTGGCCTTCGAGACGATCTATGCCGAGGGGCAGCGGCGCTTTCTCGAATCGCTCTCTGCCTATTCGCGCAAATATGTGGCGCAGATCCAGAAACCCAAGGTCGATTCGATTCTGGGCCTTTCGCCTGTTATCTCGATTGAGCAGAAGTCAGTCAGCCGCAACCCGCGCTCCACCGTCGGCACCATGACCGACATTTACGACTACTTTCGTGTGCTCTTCACCACCTGCGGCACCGCTCACTGTCCCTACTGCAACCAGCCGGTGGCGACGCGTACACCCGTTCAAATTGCTGAACACATTCTCGGTCTGCCCGTTGATACACTGATCGAGATCGACGCCCCAATCTTCAAAATCTACGGCGAAGATTACCCCTATCTCTTCGGTGAAGTGCGCAGCAAAGGCTATCGACGACTGCGCATTAACGATGAGTTGTTCGATCTGAGTGAAGAATTTGAGATCGACGAGACGTTGAATTACGAGATGGATGTCGTGATCGACAAATTCATTGTCAAGCCCGATATCTACAAAGCGCTGCTGGCAGCGATTGAAAATGGTCTGCGCGTTGGTGAAGGCTATCTGCGCTTCCGCATCTTGAAGGCTGGCAAGGGCGAGAGCGAACTCTTCTTCGACGGCATTGTCTGTCCCGAACATCAGGTGGCGGGCGGTGAGTTGGAACCAGTCTACTTTTCATTCAACGAGCCGGTGGGAGCCTGTGTTACCTGTACCGGGTTGGGCATGTATTGGTACGTCGAGCCGGAGTTGCTCGTGATCGACAAAACCAAGAGCCTCCGTGACGGTGCCATCGAACCCAAAGCCTTCCACTACGACAAAGATTTATGGGCTGGGCGCTTGATGTATAGCCTCTCCATACATGATGGTTTCTCACTCGATACGCCCTGGCAAGAGCTACCAGAGCAGGCCAAACAACGCATCTTCTTCGGTACAGGCAGCGAAAAGCTTACCATCCTGCAACCGCCTGGCGGCAAGAAGGGTGACTTTCATCATGTTGGGCGGCAGTTCCCCTATGAAGGAATTGTTGGCGAGATCGAGCGGCGCTACAAACGTTACCGTCGTGAGCGGACCGCTAATGCTTGGGTCGAGGAGTATATGAAGCGGGTGATGGTCGAACGCACCTGCCCTGATTGTCACGGTCGCCAACTCAAGCGGCAACGCCTGTTGAGCAAGATCGGCGGCAAAAACATTATGGAACTGGGCGACTTGACCTTGGCCGAGTTGCGTGACTTTCTGGCTCATCTGCCACTCTTTAGCCGTAATGCACAGGCAGGTGACGAAATTGTGCAGCAGATCATCAAACGGCTCGACCTGCTGATCGATATCGGCATCGACTACATCAGCCTCAACCGACGCTCGACCACACTCTCCGGCGGCGAAGCGCAACGGGTACGCCTTTCGGTGCAAATCGGCTCGGAGTTGATGGGCATGTTGTATGTGCTCGACGAACCCAGCATCGGCCTCCACCCGCGCGACAACTTCAAGATGATCCACACGCTGCAACGTCTTCGCGACATCGGCAACACCCTGATCGTGGTCGAACATGACGAAGAGACAATGCGCGCCGCCGATCATATTGTCGAGATCGGGCCGGGACCGGGGCAGCATGGCGGTGAAGTGGTGGCACAAGGCACCATCGCTGAACTGCTGCACAATGCCAAGTCGCTCACTGGACAATTCATCAGCAAGCAGCGGCAGATTATGCGTCCCGCCGATCTGCGTCAGCCAAGTGACAAAAAGTTGGTGATTCGCGGGGCCAGTGAGAATAATCTAAAGTCGATTGATGTGGAGATACCGCTCGGGCTCTTTGTCTGCATCACCGGAGTTTCCGGCTCAGGCAAGAGTACATTGATCAACGAGATCCTCTACAAACAGCTTCTGGTTGCCCTGCATGACAGTCGGGTGCTTCCTGGCAAACATCAACGTATCGAGGGGATCGAACAGATCCACGATGTGATCGACATCGATCAAACACCAATCGGACGAACACCTACCTCGAACCCGGCCACCTATGTGGGCGTCTTTGATGCCATCCGCCAACTCTTTGTCAACACCGCCGCAAGCCAACGGCGCAGTTACTCAAGCGGTCGCTTTAGTTTCAATAGCAAAGGGGGACGTTGCGAAGAGTGTCAGGGCCAGGGAGTCATCATTACATCGTTGCAGTTTATGGCCGATGTCGAGGTGCAATGTCATGCCTGCAAAGGCGCGCGCTATAATGAAGAAACTTTGGAGATAACTTGGCAAGGCAAAAACATTGCCCAAGTACTCGATCTTTCGATCGAAGAGGCCGCCTGCTTCTTCAAAGATTCTCCGCTGATTAGTCACAAACTGGGCATCCTTAACCAGTTGGGAATGGGCTACCTCAAGTTGGGGCAATCCTCCAACACCATCTCAGGCGGCGAGGCGCAGCGTATCAAACTGGGGCACGAACTCGGCAAAATCAAACGGGGCGGACAGACGCTCTACATCCTGGACGAGCCAACCACCGGACTTCATCTTGCCGACATCCAACGTCTGCTCGATGCGCTCAATCGTCTGGTGGAAGCAGGCAACAGTGTGCTCGTGATCGAACATCATCTCGACGTGATCAAGAGCGCCGATTGGGTGATCGACCTGGGGCCTGAAGGTGGTAAACATGGCGGCAGAGTCGTCGCCCAAGGTGCGCCCGCGCTTATTGCCCAATGTCCGGAATCACATACGGGGCGATATCTGCGTAGTGTGCTGTAGTGAGACAGTGAGACAGTAGGACAGTAGGACAGTTTGTACTGACCCACTGTCTTACTCACGCTTACCACGCAAAGGGCACACCCGTCTCACTCGCCAATTCACGCAGCTTCTTGACGAAGTTGACATGGTAGGGGATGCCAAGCTGGCTGCGTTCCTGCTCTGCCTCATGCTCCTTTTCGCCGTGGGTATAGATGCGTTCGCGTCCTGGTGCCTTGGCCGAGTTGCGCAGGGCGGAGAGCATATCGTCCATCGTGGCCTTGAACTCGTCCACGGGACGAAAGCTATCGATGCGCAGTGCCATGAAGAAGTGGGATGAACTCTCACGCAGCTTGGGGTCGTCGGGCGGATTGCGGAAGGCCAGGTTGCCATAGATGCCGCCTGACAAGACGCCGGTGAGGATGTCCACCAAGACTGCCAGCCCATAGCCCTTGTGACTGCTTCCTTCGGGTGTGCTGCCCAAGGGCAAGATCCGTCCTCCCTCCCAAGCAGTCTGTGCATCTTCTACCGGTTCACCCTGCTGATTGACTACCCAACCTAGCGGAATCTTCTCGCCCTTGACCAGCGCCGCGCCTATCTTGCTGAAGGCGACGACCGAGGTCGCCATGTCGAGCACGAAGGGATTGCCTTGGCCTGTGGGCACTGCGACGCTGATTGGGTTGGTGGAGATCATCGGCTCGTTGCCAAAGGTGGGCACGATACCGATGCCGTAGTTATTGGTCAGCGAAATGCCGATCATGTCGTGGGGGAGGCAGAGCATGGCGTGATAGGCGGCCATCCCATAATGACGACTGCGCCGCACGGTAGCAATGCCAACGCCGTTGCTCTTGGCCTTGGCAATGCAAAGCTCCATCGCCTTGACGCCGATCACCAGCCCCATTCCTCCATCACCATCGACCAGCGCCGTAATCGGTGTCTCGCTGACCAGGGTGAGATTGGGGTGCGGGTTGAGCGCGCCACTGCGCAATGGCCCGACATATTGCCAGAGGTTGTTGATACCGTGGCTTTCCACACCACGCAGATCGGCGCGTACCAGCACATCAGCGGCGATACGAGCATCATCAGCAGGAACGTCGAGTTTTTCAAAGACGGTCGAGATAAAGCTGCGCATTCCATCGGCAGGAATGCGGATACGATCGTTCATAAAAGGTTATCCTTTCACCGAGCCAAGGGTCATACCGCTGACCACAAAGCGTTGAACAACGATGAAGAGAATGATCGGCGGTAGTGTGGTGACCATTGCCATCGCCATCATAGGCCCCCATAGAAAGACATCGCCAAGGATAAAACTACCTAAGCCGGTTGGCAGTGTCATCAGATCCCGATTGCGCACTAAGGTAGCAGCGTAGAGAAATTCATTCCAGGAGTTGGTAAAACCAAAGATAAAGGCAGTGACAATCCCTGGTGCAGAGAGCGGAAGCACAATCCGCCACAACACCCCCATGCGACTACAGCCATCGATGCGTGCGGCATCCTCCAATTCTTCAGGGATGCTGCGGAAATAGCCAAGGATCAACCACGTGCAAAAAGGTACATTGAAAGAGAGATAGGCAAGCAGCAATCCCCACATACCATCGGTGAGGCGCAGATTGAACAAAAGAATAAAGAGCGGAATAAAGAGCAGCGAAGATGGCACCAGATAGGTAAAGAGTACTCCGCGAGCCACACTGCGATTCCCCAAAAAGCGCAGGCGGATAATGCTATAGCCTGCCAATACACCAATGACGACAGCGATGGCACTGCTCGAAAATCCCATCACAATGCTGTTGCGTAGCCAGGTAGCGGTAGGGCGTTCGCTAAAGATAAAGGTATAGTTTTCGGTGGTTAAATCACGCGGCACCAATACCTGCTCTTTGACATAAACCTGTTTGCCTTTGCGTAGTGAAGTCAAGCCCATCCAATAGAATGGAAAGAGTGCGCTAAAAACCAGCACGATCAAGACCAGATAGGTAATAATCGCTGTGAAAAGGTGGGTTGTCTTGCGACTCTGCATGGGTGCGCTCTCCTCGAAACTGGCTTATTCATTCTCTCCACGTAACATCAGTGGCGATAAAACAATGATGATGGCGATCAGTAAGGGCGCAAGCAGCACAGAAACCGTCTCGCCATAGCCCAACCGCGAGGTAACAAAGCCTAGCTTATACGTATAGGTAGCAAAGACATCCGTCGCATGACCTGGTCCGCCGCCCGTGAGTAGCCAGACGATACTAAAATCGTTAAATGTCCAGATCGTGGAGAGGATGGTCACGACCAGGATCACAGTGCGCAGGTTGGGCAACGTGATATGCCAGAATCGTTGCCCAACGGAAGCCCCGTCGATCTCGGCGGCCTCATAGAGTTCCCTGGGGATTGCCTGCATTCCTGCCAGGAGCGTGATGCCAAAAAAGGGAAAGCCACGCCAGGTATTCACCAAGATCAAGGCGAGCATGGCTGTGCCATATTGTGCTAACCAGGGAATCGGGATACGCATCAATCCCAACTCGCGCAGGGTGAGATTGATTACACCTGTTAGATCGAGCATCCAGCGCCAACTGAGCGCAGTGACAACGGTTGGTGCCACCCAGGGCATCAGCAATAACCCGCGAAAGAGCCCCCGCAACCGAATCGGCTGATTGAGCACCAACGCCATGATCATGCCGACGATCAGCTTGAGGAAAACCGAGCCAAGGGTGAAGAGCAAACCATTGCGTACCACTTTCCAGAAGAAGGGATCTTCTAGCAGCATTTCGCGGTAATTTCCCAGCCCAATGAATTTACCGGGCATGCCAATGGTTTTGTCTTGCAGCGTAATCCAAATCGCCATCAGGATCGGATAGGCCAGCAAGACAAAGAGGACAAGAATCAGTGGAAGGAGCAGGGTGTAGCCAAGGGCGAAATCACGGCCCAATAGCTGACGTAGGCTTCGGCGTTGCTTCAGCGAAGCGGACATGCGGTCACCTTTGATGACAGGATGAAGGGATGACAGGATGACAGGATCATCTCGCACTTCATCTTGTCATCGTGTCATCCCTTCTTGAAAGTTACATGTTTTTGGATCCCTGATTACTTCAGCTTCGCTTGCCAATCATCGTACCACTTTTGCAGCGCCTTTTCAGCTTCGGTAATGGCATCGTCGTTGCTCCACCCGTCGATCAGCACACGATTGAGCATCTTGGCCATGGTGTGATCCATCCACGCATCGAGCACCCACGGCGTGGTAAGTCCTGGATACCCTTGGGGATAGGTGTTGGGAACCATATCGGCCAACACTTTGCGATAAGGGTCTTGCCACATCTCGTCATTGAGCATGTTCTTATAGACAGGCATCATGTTGCCGCCGCCTGCCTCATAAAAGGGGCGCAGTTGTTCGGGAGCAAAAAGATATTCAAACAACTTGAGGCAAAGATCAGCATGGGCACTAGTATTGAATGCGGCCCATTGATAGTAATAACCAGAGACAAAGCGTCCTTTCGGGCCTGCCGGAATGGGTGTAACCGTCGACTTGTCCAGGAGTTCCTTGTCTTCATTTTGCATGTAGCGTAACACACTGCCCGTATTGAAAATCATACCGGCGATTTGGGTCTGATAGGCTTTGTTGTTACCGCTATCGTCCCAGGTGGGAGCATCGGGCGGAATCACACCCGCATCCCACACGGCTTTGATAAAATCAAGCAACTGGCGGGTCTCCGGGGAGTTGATGGCAGGTTTCCCTTCTTCATCCCATGTTTTGCCGCCAAATGACCATAGCATGGCGGTAAAAGAGACCTCAGAATCCCAAGAAGGTGTACCCATTTGCATACCCCATCCCCACAGTTGATTCTCAGGATCGTTGATCGCTTTGGCGACTTCAAAAACCTCATCCCAAGTTTCGGGAATCTTTAATCCCTTTGCCTCGACCAAATCTTTGCGAATATAAAACATCTCGGTTGAACTAAAGGAGGGCACCGACCAATGTTTGCCATCAGCCGTCTGTCCTGCCAGAAAAGCCCCATCCGTCAAGCCACCCTCAAGTTTGTTGAGTCGCTCCATTACCTCAGTCGTTTCGGCCAACACACCGTTGACGATAAATTTCGGTAGGTCAGCCTGCTCGATTGCGGCACAGTCGGGGAACTGCTTGCTTTCTGTTGCGGTCTGCCAGCGCGGCGTGCGTTCATCTTGCGCCATGCGTGCTAGGTCAATTTCGACACCATTCTCCTCACCCCATTTTTTGATTTGGTCATCTTGGGTTTTGTCCGCGTCTGGAGTAAAGGTCGTTGCCGCCCAAATCGTTAACTTTGGTTTTTCGGCGGGCGCAGCGGCACCTCCTGCACCCGCTTGGGGCGCAACACAAGCGGCGAGAATCAGTGTAACCAATGAGAAAAGCAGAACGCTTCGACCCAGAACTTGAATCTTATGGATTCGCATCACTTTGCCCTCCTTGTAATGGACCTAGAGTATTATGCTTGCGTACTTGATGGGAAAACCAGAGTGGATATCGAAATTGTAATCGAACTTTACCGCAAATGCAATACTATTATCTAGCGGTATACAATATACCTTTACTGGATAAGAGGTATGAAGTTGGGGAACACTCTTCTCAAGCCTTCCTTTCAAGCTACCAATTGGGCGCACGCAACACAACATTGCTGGCAGGAAACTCCCAAATTTCATTGTAAACTGTGGGGCGTGGTCGAGGAGGTGGATAGTTCGCTGGTCGGACATTGGGATCGCGCAACTCGTAGCGATCACGTCCACGGGGTTGGTCGAGCCAAGTGCGTTCGTGCGGTGCAGCGTCTACTTCGCGTTGGAGAATGAACTCGACATGGTCAAAAGCAGTAAAGGCCACATGGGCCAGAAAGACTCGCCGCACCTCTTTGCCATCCCACGTTGCCAAATCGGGCAGGATGATCGGACCGGTACAGACCTGAAATTCATCATCTTCGGGATTGACATTGATCAAGTTGACCGGATACTCCACGGTCACGGCCAGTCCACGAGTTGGATCAACATAAGTAGACCGGGCGTTGAGCAGATCACCCGCCAAAGTGGCTTCACAGATCTGAGCAACACTGTTTAGTTCAGTCACATTCTCGTAGAAACGCAGGTCGGTTTTGTTCGCCTGGAAAGCTTGATCCAGGCGTGCGACGTTCACTTCTTCCGCTTCCGTGCTCGGGCGGGTGGAAATCGCTAGTTGCCAGTCTCGGCTCCAGGCAAAACGGAATTCCTTGCTGGGAATCTGAAAGAGATTGCGCTGGGCAATCGTATATTCATGACGACAGGGTGCGCCGACAAACAGTTCCGTCTGCTGACCACTGGCTTGATCCTGAATAGTGCAGGTGGCTTCCAAGTTGAAACGCACCTGGTAGACCTGCCCTGGCGTGCCGACAAAACCACCAGGATATTTATAATAGCCATCAGGCTTCCACGGGTGAGATTTCCAGGTAAAGGTGGAGCGGCGAAAATCAAGCATTCTATTAATCTCCCTGCGTCTGTGGATCCAATGCGTCTCGGATGCCATCACCAACAAAGTTGACTGCCAGCACGAAGAGCACGGTCATGATGGCGGGTGGAATCCATTGCCAGGAGGTGCGCTCCATGGTCGAAATGTTGCGGGCAGTGTTGAGCATGTTGCCCCAACTCGGTGTCGGCGGCTGTACGCCTAACCCTAAATAGCTCAGACCCGCTTCGAGTAGCACCGCAGTGGCCACGGCAAAGCTAGCGTAGACCAGTACTGGTGCAATTGCATTGGGGATAATATGGCGCACCGAAATATTGAAGTTGGTCACCCCTAAACAGCGGGCGGCTTCGACAAAGGCGCGCTCACGCAGGGCCAGAAATTGACCGCGCATGATGCGACAAGGCGTGGGCCAGGTCAGCAAGCCAATCATCGCCATCACATTAAAAATACTCGGTCCAACCAGCGACGCCACACAGAGCAGCAGAATAATCACCGGGAAGCTAAGGACCACATCCACCACACGCATAATCACCTGATCAACCCAACCACCAGAAAAACCCGCAATTGCGCCCAGTACGATCCCGATCGAGGTAGAAAATAGAACCGCCACCAACCCCACTGCCAGCGAAATACGTCCACCCACCAACGTGCGCGCCAGGATGTCCCGCCCGATGCGATCCGTGCCAAAGAGATGATCGGGTGACGGCGGCTTGTTCATGGCCCGTAGATTCTGTTCCAACGCCGCTGTCTGTGAACCGAGCAACGCCGCAAGCACCAGCAGCACAATAATCGTGATGCCGACCATCGCCAGCCGATGGCGGCGAAAACGGCGCAGCGCCTTACGCAGCGGTGAATCAGGTGCGCGTGTGCGCAGTTCCTGCTGTAAATTGGTGGATTGAACCATTCCCTGTGCAGTCATAGTAAATTAGTGAATCAGTGAATCAGTGAGACAGTGAGACAGTTTACGTAGTCCTACTGTCTCACTGTCTCACTTGCACCACTGGAATTACTCAAAGCGAATCCTCGGATCGGCGAAGGCATAGGCGATGTCGGTAATCAGGTTAGCGGCAAGTACAGCAACTGCTACGGAGAGGCTAATGCCCATCAGCATCGAATAGTCACGCCCATTGACCGAGTCGATCAGCAGCGAGCCCATACCAGGCCAGGTAAAGACCGTCTCAGTGATGACGGCCCCGCCGACCATCTCTGGCAGCGCCAGGCCGATAATCGTCAAAATCGGGATGAGTGCATTGCGAAAGGCGTGGCGAAAGACGACGAGTCGTTCATGCAGCCCTTTGGCGCGTGCCGTGGTCATGTAGGTCGCCCGCACCACTTCAAGCATCGAGGAGCGGGTGTAGCGCATCAAAATAGCAATGTAGCCAAAGCCAAGGATCATCGCAGGCAACGCTAGGTGGTGCAGAACATCGCCAACCGAATTGACGCCAGTGGTTGAGAACATGCCGCCGATCGGGAAGAGTTTAAGTTTGAGACCAAAGAGATAAAGCCCGCCCAAGCCCAATAGAAATGAAGGGGTCGATACCCCCAGAAAGGCCAGGGTCGTTAAGAGAAAATCCAAGCGAGAATATTGACGCAGCGCTGAAAAGATGCCAAGCGGAATGCCGATCAGACAGCCCAGCGCCAGTGCTGTTCCCATGAGCATGCCAGAAGCACGCAACGCACGTCCTAACGTGATCGTCACGGGTTGCCCGCCCAACATGCGATAACCAAGGTCGCCGGTCAAGGTCTTGCCCAGCCAGCGCACATATTGCACGGCATACGGTTGATCCAATCCCAACTGGTGACGCACCTGGGCGATCATCTTTTCGTCATGGCCCAGTTCGGGACTCATGTACGCCAGCGCCGGATCACCTGGAGCCAGACGCACAAAAATAAAGACCAGCAATGTAATGCCAAAGAGGACAGGTATATTGATGAGAAGACGACGAATGATGTAGCGACCCATAGTTTAGACAGGAAGACCGGAAGACAAGAAGAAGGGAAGACAGGAGAGTACAAGCCTTCTTATGTCTTTCCCTCTTCTTGTCTTCTTGTCTGCTATTTTACAATTTCCCACTTCTCAGCTTCGTCGTAGTACGAACCACCACCGGGTGCCGGTGTGAACTGGAAGTTGGCAATTCGCTTCGAAACTAAGCCGTAACGGGTGGTTTGCCAGAGGTAAATCCACGGCAAATCCTGACCAAGAACGGTGCAGACTTGCTGATAGATGGCAGTACGCTTGTCCGGGTCCGATTCTTTGCGTCCAGCTTCTAACAGTTCGTCAGTCTTGGGGTTGCTGTAACCGTAATTGTTACCCGCCTTTGACTCTGAATGGAAGTACTGATAGGCACGATTCGGGTCGGGGCCATTGGCACCGCCGAGGAAGGTCATCTGCGATTCCTTCTTGTTGTAATAGCGGTCGTTCCAAGAGGTACCATCCAGCGGCATCAACGAGATCTTGATTCCGACGTCGGCCAGGTTGGCCTGAATGACCGTCATTACATCGGCAGAGAGTTGATCGTTGTAATAGGTGTCAAGAACAAACTCTGGCAACGACGCGGTGTCAACACCAAGTTCGGCTAGGAGTGCCTTTGCCTTCTCTGGGTTGTAGTCGTAGGGCTCAATGCCTTCGGGATGATACTTGGGATTGCCGTAGAAGCAAGGAACGGCGGTGGCTGCACCCTTGTAGATGCTCTCAATGATCGATTTGCGGTCGATAGCGTAGAGAATAGCCTGATGGAATTTTGGATCGCCAAAGACAGGATTGGCTGCCGGATTAAGCGTGATGGCGTTATCCACTTGGGATGGGCCGGGAATCACAACCGCGTTTTCGTTCTTGGACTCGCGCTCTAGTTCATCCAGCGTCAAGTAGGTGAAGTCAATTTCGCCTGCATCAAAGGCCAACAAGGCGGTCGCTGGATCCTTAAATTCACGGCGGATCAGTTTGTCGATTTTCGGGCGACCGCGCCAGTAGTTGTCAAAGGCAGCAGTTTCGATATATTGCCCATCGACAAATTGGACGAACTTGAAGGGGCCAGTACCGACTGACTTGGTGCGCCAGTACTCATTCTGATCCAGATTCTCGTGCGAAACGCCTTCCATGCTCGCCTTGCTCAGAATCCAGGTCTCGGCAAAGGTGTCGAGAATGGCAGCGTTGGGGCCATCGGTAGTGACATCTAAAGTGTTGTCATCGACCACTTTCAAGCCGGACACGGAGGTAGCCTTGCCATCAATGAAGTCTTTGGCGCCAGCAATCGTGCCCAACTCACCTGCTTTGTTGCACTTCACCTGTGGATCCAGACAAATTTCAATTGAGAAGACGACATCATTGGCTGTGAATGCGCCGCCATCGTGGAAGGTGACGCCCTGGCGCAGTTTGAAGGTCCAGGTTTGGCCATCTTCACTGGTTGACCAGCTCTCAGCTAGATCAGGCAGAATTTGTGAATATTTGACATCATAGGTGACCAGATGGCTAAAAATCTTATTGAACCAGTGATAGCCACCGCCTGCGCTGAGCGGGTTGAGGAAGTCAATCGGGTTGCAGCAAGGGCCAACCCAGGCTCCGGTCATCGTATTTTCACCGGCTGCGGGTGCGGCGCCGGCAGCCGGTTCTGCAGCCGGGGCCTCGGTTGGTGCGGCTGCTGCTTGGCTACCACCGCCACCCGTTGGGGTCGCTGCGACACAGGCAGTCAGCATCATACTGAAAATAACGAGCAAGGCGACCAAAGGCTGCAGTCGTCCTAATCGTGGGAGTCGAGAAATTCCCTTCATGGTTTCTCCTTGTTAATTGAACTACAAAATGCTTATAAAACAGTGTTTGTACACTTGGTACCGGTGAAAAAGAGGGGGAGACAAGAAGACAGGGAGATAAGGAGAATAAAGAAATATTCTTCTTGTCTCCCCCTCTTCCTGTCTTTTTGTCTGTATTACTACGCTCCATCCACGCCGTCTAGATCCTGGCTGGCATTTTTGAGCACGTTCATCAGGGCAAAGTCGCCACCCCAGGGCACCATCTGTGCGCCCATGGAGCGATAACGCTTGATCTGCTCCACTGATCCGGCGGTGATGCCCCACATTTTGCCATGTTTTTGGGCCGCAGCGGCAACTGTTTCAATCGCTTTCTCAAAGTCGAGCTTACTGCCTGCGGGCGTGTTGGAAATACGCAGGGTAAGATCGGCAGGCCCGACGAAAAGGCCATCGATCCCTTCGATCGAGGCGATCTCCTCGGCGTTGGCAACGGCTTGCGGTGTTTCGACCTGGGTAATGATAAACGTTTCTCGGTTGGCGTCGGCATTGTAAGTGCTATCGGGAACCCAAACACCGATGCCATAATCGCCATCTAGCCCAGCCCCATCCATGCCGCGGTTGCCAATCGGGGAGAATTTGGCGGCCTGGACAATATCGCTGGCCATTTGCGGATCGGAGACCAGCGGCATCAAGAAGCCTGCTGCGCCATCCTCTAGATAACGATAGAGTTTTGTGCGCTCCAGTGTGGGCGGGCGCACCATACAATCGATGTCATTGTAATAGCAAAGCGCAATAATCTGCTGGACCTCACGCGGATCCATTGCCCGGTGTTCAAGATCAAGCCAGATGCCGTCAAATTTAAAATGGGCAGCATAACGAATGAAGAATGGCAGAAAATGGCCTAATCCGCAGACTCGGGCAAAACCGCCGCTGCGAAACTTCGCCAACATTTTGCTCTTGCGCATAGAAGTCCCTTCTATTTTCTGGAAGTGGATACACGTTGTAGATTGGTATGCCAAACGTGCTTGGTATACCGATCATACACTATGCTTGATTTTTTGCGCAACACAGAAAAATCCGCGAGGAAAATATATAGCACAGAGCCGTCAGCGTGAGCGTACAGAAAACATCGTACGCTCACGCTGACGGCTCTGACATTGGATCATAACCTTTCTACAAAGCCAGTCAGATGCACCAAGCCGTCACCCACATGAACACGATGAAAACGGCGCAGCATAATTACGATGCCTTCTTGGTCGGCTTTCACTTCTTGCAACACATTTCCAAACAAATCACGAACCACGCCCAATCGCTGCTCAGCCTTTACCTCGCTCAGCAGTTCAACTTCGGCACGGAAGTAACCAGCCACATCGGCAGCGATGACCTGGTCGAGATTGCCATCACCAAAGAGATGATGGGTGGTTGGGCGCGGTTGTGGTGCACCTGGGAGCATGTTCAGATGCTTCATTACATTGATCACGCCAGTGATAAAACACGCGACATCGTCGGGACGAGCATAACCGCCCCCTGGCGCTTCGGTGTAAAGCGAAGGCACACCCAGATCCGTCGCTGCGGACACGGTGCGTCCCGGTGCAATTGGCAGCGGATGGCCCCACAAGATCGGCGCACCAAAAGCCCTAGCTCCTGCTAACGAACGCTGCCCCAACTCACCTTCATCCCAGATGTATCCAATCAACGTGGGAATGGTGGCAGCGGCACCTCCACTGTGCAAATCGATGTAGAAATCGGCACGTTTGAGCAACTTTTGCGTGATCCAATAGGCGATACGTTGGGTGATCGAGCCATGCTCTTCGCCGGGAAAGACACGCGCCAGGTTGAGTCCATCAAGTGGGCTACTGCGCTGGGCGGTCTCGTAGGCAGGCACGTTGCAAACAGGAACCAGCACCAGTGTGCCGCGCAAATTCTCTGGTTGGACCTGCTGAAACACTTGGGGAATCGCCTCAACCCCTTCGTATTCATCCCCATGGACGGCAGCAGTGACCACCAGAGTTGGTCCTGGTTGTGCGCCAGTGACATAAAGTAGGGGTAGACGCCATTCGCTGCCGTCTGTGCGCGTGGCAACGGTCAGCCAATCGGTTTGTTTGTGGTTACGGGGGAGGATGAGAAGATCGAATTCGTTGAAGTGCATACTCATCATACTTTCTGAATGTAAAGGAATGTTTCTTTCAACGCCGACAACAATTGTTCAACATCGCTGCTCGAGTTAAACGCTGCAATCGAAACCCGCAGCCCACACTTCTCCGGCTGATATTTGATCAAAATTCGTTGCTCCGCATACAGGCGATCCACCAACTGTTTGCATTCATTGACACCATAACCAGCAATCGTAAATCCAACCAGTCCCGTCGTGCGCTCTGGCTTGTCGGGACCCAAGAGAGTGACACCAGGCAGTTGGCGCAATCCATGACGCAGTTGCTGTGCGAGTTGTTGGCAATGGTCTACCACAGTTTCCATGCCGATCTGTTGAATAGTTTGCAGCGCCACCTGAAAGGACGCCCGTTGTGCCAGATTGGTGGTTCCGGCTTCACCGAGGGTGGCGGCGCTGGCATTCTGACGATCTTTGTTTGGCAGCCAGTTGGGGTTGAAATTTGCCAGCCGATCCTGGTTGATGTGAATGTAGCCAATCCCACTTGGCCCCAACAGCCACTTGTGGCCAGAGCCAATGTAGAAATCTGCGCCCAGCGCACTTAGATCAACCGGGATCTGACCAACTGCCTGTGCACCGTCGATTAAGCTGATGGCGTCCACTTGGCGTGCGAGTTTCACCGCCTCAGCTACTGGCAAAATCCGTCCATCAATACAGGAGACGTGCGAGAGTAACAGTAATTTGCGGCCCTGGCTCGGTTGGCGCAGTACATGCTCCAGACGGCTCAGAAAGTCCGCATCACTACATTCACTGTTGACAAGCAGGGTGGGCAGATTGATTTCATCTCGCAGACCGTTGTAGAGCGAACGGGTGGCAACATGTTCCTGGTCGCTGGTGATCAGGCGGTCGGCGCTGGTCAAACGCAGACTGTGGATGACCGTGCGCATTGCGGTTGAGGTGTTGAGCGACCAGCAAAGCTCGTTGGGCGCAATGTTGAGCAACTCAGCCAATGCGGTGCGTGCCCGCTCACTAGCTTCTACCAATGGCATCAGCCCAGGCGTTGCAGCAGGACCTTCGCTGGCAGCCAATTCCTCTGCATCATGCAATGCCTGCAACACCGGGCGACTCAACGGTCCTAGCGAGCCAGTCTGCAAATAGACGCAACGCTCGGTCACTGGTAAAGATTTACGCAGTTCTGCCAACCATTGTACTTCGTTCATCATCTCACCTTGTCATCTTTTCCGCCCTACCGCTCCGCCTGCGGATTGAGCGCATCCTGCAGACCGTCGCCCATCAGCGTGAAGGCATACATAGTCAGCGCGATCATAATGGCGGGAAAGGTGCTGAGATACCAGTTGGTTTGAATGTAGGGCAGATATTCGCTTACCATCTTGCCCCAACTGGGGATGGGTGGATCGACGCCGATGCCAAGAAAACTGAGTCCCGCTTCGCCCATGATGGCGGCGGGAATGTCCAAGGTCAGGGTGACAATCAGCGGGGCCAGTGAGTTGGGCGTCAAATGATGCCAGAGGATGCGACGAGTCGGCGTGCCAATGGCGCGTGCGGCCAGCACGTAATCCTGTTCGCGTAAAGTGAGAAATTGTCCCCGTACCAGGCGCGCAATGCCGATCCAACTGGTGAGGGAAAGCGCTATATAGATGTTGACCAATCCACTGCCGATAGTGGTGAGCAGGAGCAGCGCAAAGAGCAAGGTCGGGAAGGCGGCCATCAGATCCACCAAACGCATTAGGAGATAGTCGATCCAGCCGCCATACCAGCCAGCCAACGCACCAATCGGAGCCCCGATCAGGAAGGAAGCCAGGTTGACCACCAGCGCTACCGAGAGTGAAATCCGTGCGCCGTAGATGACACGGCTCAACAGGTCGCGGCCAAAGGGATCGGTGCCAAAGGGATATTCAGCCGAAGGAAAACGCCAAGCGACGCTGTAGTTCTGGTCGTCATAGTAGGTGGGGGCCAACCAGGGTGCCGCCAACGCCATAAAGATCAGCGCCAACGCCAGGATCAAGGCTGCCATCGACAGCTTGTTGCGGGCAAACCGACGCAGCGCATCGCCCAACCAGGTTCGTTCGGATGAGCGGTTCAGGCTGTGTGAGAGCGCAGTGGTCGTAGAGGCGCTCATTGTGACGTTCTCCCTTCCAGGCGGATACGCGGGTCGACCAGGGTGTAGAGCAGATCAGTCAACAGATAGGTCAAAGCAATCACCGCCGAGTAGAGGATCGAAAGCGCCATAATGACTGGATAATCGCGGTTGTAAATGCCCATCGTGATCTGGTTGCCAATGCCCGGGATGCGAAAGATCGTCTCGATAAAAAAGGAACCGGTGACCATCCACGCCACCAGCGGTCCGATCACGGTCAGAAAAGGAATCATTGCATTCTTGGCGGCGTGGCGAAAGGTGACCGTGCGTGGCGACAGTCCTTTAGCCCGTGCCGTGCGAATATAATCGGAACGCAACGCTTCGAGCATACTGGAGCGCACATAGCGGGCAATCGTCGCCGATGGGCCAAGCGAGTAAGCGATCACGGGCATGACCATCTGCTCGGGCGATCCCCAGCCTCCTGTCGGCAGCCAGTGTAGTTGCACGGAAAAGATCACGATCATCAGGATCGCCACGACAAAGGTTGGCGTCACCAGATTGGTGACCACCGCAATCGATGTCAGATAATCGAGCCAGGAATTGGGACGTAGTGCGGCCAGCGTGCCCATGCTGATCCCGACGACGATGGAGAGGACCAAGGTCATCAATCCCAATTGGATGGTCACTGGCCAACTACGGGCGATAAATTCGGTCACCGGTTCCCCGTAACGAAACGAGATGCCCCAATCCCAGCGCAAGGCGTGCGAGAGATAGCTAATGTATTGCTGGAAGACTGGTTTGTCCAAGTTGTACTTGGTCATCAGCGCGCTGCGGACATGTTCGGGCAAGGGAATCTCTTGCTTCTGGGCAGCGTCAAACGGCCCACCGGGAACCGCGTGCATAAAGAGAAATGTAATCAGCGAAACGCCCAACAAGACTGCAACAATGCCAAGCAGGCGCACGAGAAGGTAACGGAACATGTTTTTGGGATAGGGAGATAGGGAATTGGGGTGATGGGCAGATGAGGAGACTAATACCCCTCATCACCCTATCTCCCCATCTCCCCAACATCTTTACTTCTTAATATAGACATCCGACCAGGTCAAGGAAGAGTCGCGACGTTCGCCACTCTTGGTGATGCGCAACCCACCTAGTCGGCTCGACCAGAGTGTGCCTTCGACGGGATAGCCGATAAAGACGCCACCGACATCTTCAATCAGAATCTTTTCGGCTTCGTTGTACATTTTGCAGCGCTTTTCGATATCCAACTCACCACGAGCAGCGTCGATCAATTCATTGAATTTCTCGTTCTTCCAACTGTGGCGCGAGCCAGTCGCCCACCAATCGAGGAAGTTAGTCGGATCAGAGTAGTCCTGCGCCCATTGGATCAGGCCCAGCGGGATCTCATAGGCACGCAGTTTGTCCATGTAAAACGAGCGTTCTTGATCCTTAGGAGTGACATCGATGCCCAGATTGTCTTTGAGCATGCGTTGGATCGCTTCCGATTCGACCACAATTTGTCCTTGACGGGTCCACAACTCTAAGGCAGGGAAACCTGTACCATCAGGATATCCTGCTTCGGCCAACAGCGCCTTTGCCTTTGCCGGATCGTAGGCTTGGATGGCGCGAATATCTGGGTTGTCGGCCTGGTTGCAGGGGAAGCCGCTGGGCATCATCGTATAGGCTGGTATTTCTAGCCCTTGCATTACAGACTTGGAGATAGCGTCGCGATCAATGGCGTGGCTGAAGGCCTGGCGCACTTTCAGATCGTTGAAGGGCGGATGGAGCACATCAAAATGCATGTAAAAGGTCGTGAAACTGGGGTAGGTGACCAGGTTTTCCTTGAGGTTAGCGTCATTGAGTGCCTGCTGAAGTTCGGCAGAGCGCAGCCCATAGACATAGTCGATTTCACCAGCCTGGAAGATTGGCAGCAGCGGCGTATCGCCTTGGGGCAGAATGGTGGCGATCACCTGTTCCACTTTAGGTTTGGCTGGACCGTCATAGTTTGGATTGGGAACGTAGACAATGTCCTTCCCCTTGTTCCAGGCTTTGACGATAAAGGGACCGTTGGTCACCAAGGTGGAGGGATCGTCGGCCCAGGTATCTCCCACCTTTTCGATCACGTGTTTGGGCGCAATCGTGGGGAGAAAACCAATCACCTGTAAAAAGTAGGGGATCGGCGTTTCTGTCATGATCTGCAACGTGTAGTCGTCGCTCTTGCTCACCCCCAACTGGTCGACTGGCACTTCGCCCGCTTGCACCTTCTCAGCATTCTTGATGCTGGCGTAGAACCAGGCATAGGGATTGGCCAACTCCGGGCTCAACATACGGCGCAATGAATAGACCCAATCCTCTGCCGTGAGCGGCGTGCCATCGCTCCACTTGGCGGTTTTGCGTAGGTGGAAGGTCCAGGTCAAACCATCGGCTGAGGTTTCCCAACTGTCGGCACCGCCGGGTAGCGCATTGAAATCGGCATCCAACCAGACCAAGGGTTCCCAACTTGCCCCTTCCATGCCGTTGCTTTCATACAGGTTGCGGCTGACATCAAAGTGTTTGCCCTCAATCGTGTAGGCGTGGAAGATCTGCTGGTCGAGCGGTGCAGCATCATCGGGCAATGTGATGCCAATAGAGTTGACAAGCGGCCCTGTTGCAGCCGCCTGTCCGCCAGATGCACCGCTCTGTGGCACCGGGGCACAGGCAGCAAAAAGAAGTGAAAAGAGTAGAACGAATGTGACGAGCAAATGGATTTTGTGTGAAGAGAATAGAGCTTTCATTCCTGGATTCCTTTGTGTGTAGTGAAACAAATCTAGCTTGCCTTCTGAGATAGCTCAAACGGGACTTCAGTCACCATGATTCGGAGCTTGTTCACCTCCTTTCCGGCGGGTGTGGTAGTCAAGCGTAATAAATGTTCGTTGACAGGCAAATGGGTGTAGCCATTCGGGTACATGCTTTGAAACTCTTCCGCATAGGGCATGCGCCAGTGTAACCCCATCCGACCATTGACAATCTCGATACATTTGCGGGCTAAATCGCCAGGGTAGTATTGGCTACGCAGACAATCCATCGCCCGCACTTTGCGCTCAACTACGGGCGTAATGTCAACCAGCACATCGCCATGCCGATGACCTTCAGCGGTCAGCCGCGTCGTTTGGCCGTTCATACACATAAAGAAAGTTTGGGCAGGAAAGCTGCGCCCTGTCGGTTTGCTCAAGAAGCGAGGGGTATTGGCCAGATAGCGCGCCTTGAGCGTAGCAATCGCTGAATCGGCGTGTCCGACATCGGCAAAGCCGCCTTCTTCGGTGGGGTTGTGGACAATCAGCAAATGGGGTTGCACCTCGGCCATGATGAGCGCAATGGCTTCAATCAATTCGTTGCTTACCGTGAGCAGTTCGTCGGGAAAACGGAGAAAGCGCACATCGCTCACGCCGAGGATGGCCATACCTTCGACCACTTCCTGTTCCTTGCGACCGATCGCTGTGGTGTGATCGACGGTTGCGCCGGACGCCTGAGCAGCCGTGCCAAAACGCAGTGCATCGTTGCGCTCCAAATCGTGGGTGTCCACTCCATGGGTGCAGACAACCACTGTCACCTCATCGCCGCGCTGGCGATGCAAACAGAGCGTTCCACCCGCGCCATCAATCGCATCTGCCGGGTGACAGACCACTGCTAAAATCTTAAGCGGCATGATCTTAAGAGGCTCGTCCATGCTTTTTGCTCCTGGAAATTGCTGGTAATGGATAGTATAGTTGAGCTTGGTCCGGAGGACAAATCACAAAAATGGTATACAAAATACCGTCAAGACGAACGAAGAAGGGTCGCCATAGAAAGAATGGCGCAGAAAGAGGCTTATAATTCCATTTCTACCGAGTCGATCAGCTACTTCGATCATGCACGCCACGCAGCGAAAGTGTATCGGCATAGTGACAGGCAGCAAAATGATTGTGGGCTACCTTGTTGAGAGGTGGCTCTTCATGTTTACAGAGATCAGTAGCATAACGACAACGAGGGTGAAAATAGCAGCCAGAGGGTGGTTTGCTGGGGTTGGGAACTTCCCCACTTAAAATGATACGTTGTTTTTGGGAGTTCAGTTCAGGGTTGGGCACACTAGAAAGTAGCGCTTCGGTGTAGGGATGTTTGGGGTGATGATAAAGCTCTTCTGTGTCTGCCATTTCGACCATCTTCCCAACATACATCACCGCTACGCGATCACTAATATGTTCAACGACGCTGAGATCGTGAGAGACGAAGAGATAGGCAAGGTTGAACTGCTCCTGCAAATCCTGCAAGAGATTGAGTGTCTGTGCCTGGATCGAGACATCCAGTGCCGAGACCGGTTCATCGGCGATGATCAACTTTGGATGTAGCGCCAGGGCGCGTGCCACGGCAATGCGTTGACGTTGTCCACCGCTAAAGGCATGTGGAAAACGGTGCATATGTTCAGGCAGCAAGCCGACCAGACGCAGCAGTTCAGCGACACGGTCCTCTGCTTCTTTGCCACGTGCCACGTTATTGACGATCAGTGGTTCGCTGACAATCTTCAACAGTGTCATACGTGGGTTGAGCGACGAACTGGGGTCTTGAAAGACCATCTGCATATTGAAGCGAAGCTGACGCAAAGTGGCCGGATCAGCTTTCACCACATCGGTGGAACCCAACTTCGGGTCATGAAAGATCACTTGCCCACTGGTCGGCTCAACACCGCGCATGATGCAATGCCCTGTGGTCGATTTGCCACAACCGCTCTCGCCAACCAGTCCCAATGTCTGGCCCGCGGCCACCTCAAAGGAAACCCCATCGACTGCTTTGGTGTATCCCACGACGCGCCGTGTAAATCCACGCACTATTGGAAAATGTTTTTTGAGGTTCTTTACTTCCAGAATTGGCTCTTGCTGCTTTTCAACCATGTGCCGACTCATTTCTCAATAGGGGGCGAGATTGGAAGAGATTATGTTCTTCATACAAAAAGCATCGCGCCCAGTGTCCCTGTTCAAACTCGACCACAGGTGGCTCTTTGACATTGCATAGCCCCGCGATCGCTTGTGGACAGCGCGGATGAAAAGCACAACCAGAGGGAACTGCAAAGGGGCTGGGCACCATTCCCGAAATTGCTTCCAATCGGACGTT
Organism: Caldilineaceae bacterium; assembly: GCA_046328715.1. Taxonomy (GTDB): domain Bacteria; phylum Chloroflexota; class Anaerolineae; order Caldilineales; family Caldilineaceae; genus JAXLWB01. Next base: position 49,554 of record JAXLWB010000034.1, read on the forward strand.
GCTCTTTTGCCCCAAACGAGGAACCGAACGCATCAACGCCTGTAAATAGGGATGCTTGGGGTCATGAAAGAGCGCTTCGACAGTGCCTCGTTCCACCACTTTGCCCAAGTACATGACAATTGCCTCTTCCACCATCTCAGCCACGACACCTAGATTATGTGTAATATAGAGGATCGCCATGCCAAATTGCTCTTGCAGATCGCTCAACAGCTCCAAAATTTGCGCTTCGGTGGTCACATCAAGGGCTGTAGTTGGCTCGTCCGCGATTAGCAAACTGGGGCCACAAGCCAATGCAATGGCGATCATGGCCCGCTGACGCATCCCACCCGAGAGTTGGTGTGGATAACTGTCTAAGATGCGTTGCGGATCGGGCATGTTGACGCGTGCCAACATCTCTCGCGCCATTGCTCGTGCTTCTTCGTTGCTAACTGGTTTGTGATAGCGGATACCTTCGACAATCTGTTCACCAATCGTATAGACCGGATCGAGCGAGGTCATTGGCTCCTGAAAGATCATGGCGATTTGTCCACCGCGGATCGAGCGCATTTCAACACTATCGGGGTCAAGTGTTGTGATATCGATGATACGTTCGCCAGTCAGGCTGTTGCCTACACTATTAGCGGCATGATAGAGGATCTTACCACCGACGATTTTGCCTGGTTTTTGCAGCAGTCGCAGAATCGAAAGACTCGTAATCGATTTGCCGCAGCCGCTCTCACCCACCACTCCCAACGATTTTCCGCGTCGAATATCAAAGCTCACGCCATTGACCGCGCGCACAATGCCGCGTTGGGTAAAGAAATAGGTTTGCAGATCTTTTACTTCCAACAGTAGATCGTTCCGTGATAGATCGTTCTGTGCCATCAATTTCTCCAAACTTATAGACCAAGTTACCCGGTCTCGCCTATTCTCCTGCAAACGGATCCGCCGCATCGCGCAGTCCATCACCCACGAAGTTAAACGAGATGATCGTGATTAAAACAAAGATCGCTGGGATCAGCAACCAAGGTTCGCTAAGCAATACACGCACATGTTGGGCTTCATTGAGCAACACGCCCCAACTGGTCATCGGTGGACGAATTCCTAATCCTAAAAAGCTCAACGCGGTCTCACCCAGGATCATGCCCGGAATCGAGAGGGTGGCGATCACCAAGACGTGACTAAAGGTGTTGGGGAGCAAATGTTGGGTGATGATGCGAAACGTGGTGCAATTAGTGTAGCGGGCCGCAGTGACAAAATCGGAGTCGCGCAGACCCAGCACAATCCCACGCACTTGGCGCGCCAACCCACCCCAGGTGACAAAGGAAAGCACAATCGCAATCCCAAAATAGACTTTGACTGGCGACCAGTTGGGTGGCACAGCCGCCGCCAACGCCAGCCATAGTGGAATCTGCGGAATGGAGGTGATGACTTCGATCACACGCTGCACGATATTGTCGATGGAACCGCCAAAGTAACCACTTGCTACGCCCAGAAAAGCGCCCAGCAACAGACTGAGAAGCACGCCAACCAACCCCACCGAGAGCGAAATCCGAGCGCCGTAGAGAATGCGCGAGAAAAGATCACGCCCCGTGCTGTCGGTGCCCATCAAAAAAATCACGGCTGGATCTTCGACCGTAAAAAGGTGGCGATCACTGGCGATCAGCCCAAAGAGCAGGTAGGGTTCACCATGACCCCAAAAGTCGATGGAGTAGCGTTCTTCGGGGATAGGAGTAAAGACTCTACGAAAAGTTGCCGGATCGGTTTTGGCTTCGATTCCATAGACAAAGGGGGGCCAATGCCAATTCCCTTCGGCATCTACAAGGTGCAAACCAACTGGTGGTGCGCTGACATATTTATCATGGGTGCGATCGACTGTATATGGTGCAAAGAACTCAGCAAAGGTTGCCAACATATACATGATCAACAAAAGCACACTGCCAGCTAATGCCAATTTGTTGCGTCGAAAACGCAGCCACATCAATCGGCGCACCGATAGCATAGCCAGCCGTTCTTCGTGGCTTTGAGTTAGGGTAGAAATAGGCGTGTTTGTGGCTACGGTCATCTTATCTTCAATGCTTTCAATCAAAGCGGATGCGTGGGTCGAGCCAAGCCAGCGTAATATCCGCCAGCAGATTGCCCACCACCAACAAAAAACTGATGATGATTAGGATCGTGCCCGAGAGGTAAATGTCCTGTTCGAGTGTGGCTTGGATAAAGAGTGGCCCCAGAGTCGGCAACCCGAGTACCTGCTCCACGATCGATGTGCCACTGATCAACCAGGCCAGCACCCCACCGAGTGCCATCACTAAAGGATGGAAAGCGTTACGCACAGCATGTTTCCAGATCACGACTCGTTCGGGAACGCCTTTGGCACGGGTTGCCTGCACATAGTTGACGCGCATCTCGTCGAGCAAATTGCCGCGCATCACACGCATCACCCAGGCGGTGCCGGTAAGCACGACTGTGCCAACCGGAATCCAGAGATGTTTGGCGAGGTCGACCGCCTTGGCCATCGACCACGGTGCAGCCGCCATATTTTCCGAGAAGAGTCCGATATACACGTTGCCAGTCAACTTCCAGGTCACAACCAACAGAATCAGTGCGATCAGAAAACCGGGTAGGCCAAGCCCCAAAAAGGCAAGAAACGTCAAGGTATTATCACCCAACGAATATTGACGAGTGGCAGAGTAGACCCCCAAACCGACCCCAATCAGCCAAGAAAGTATAAAGGCAGGAATTGTCAGCGCAAGAGTCAGGGGTAAACGTTGAGCAATCAGTTCACGGACAGGGCGTTGATAGATCATCGACTCGCCAAAATCGCCCTGTACAAAGCGCGTCAGCCAACGCACAAAGCGGATGGTTGAGGGGTCATCCAAATTGTAGAGCTTGCGCAATGTCTCGCCGCGTTCCCGCGCTCCCGACTGCCCAGAAGCTTCCAACTGTGCTACATAGCGCGTCACATAGTCTCCCGGCGGTAACTCCATGCTGATATAGCCGACCACAGCCACCATAAAAAGCGTTGGGATCGCCATCAGAACACGACGAATGATGTATTCGAGCACAGGTTCTCCAAAGGAAATGAAGAGATGACAGGATGAAGAGATTGCTTTCATCCTGTCATCTGGCGATACTGATTGACTGTCTTACCGACGAAATGGGTGCGTAGGGGTATGAGGTGGGGCGGCGACACGCTTATCTCTTATCGACATCGTGGTTCCGCCCCATCTCGTACCCGCCCTCTGAATTCGCCAGCAGTGTCATCCTTGTCGCTTCGTTAGGATTACTTGGCAAAGTAGAACTGTTCGGGATCGGCGGTGCCGGGGAAGGAGAGATCCCAGCCAGCCACCAAGCCGAAGTCAGGCACATTTTGCAGATTGTTATTGACGATCAAGGCGCTAGGATGGTCGCCGATAGTACCGATGTAGAGCGGACCATCTTCGATATGCACCTCATAGGCCTTGAGCAGTTTGGCTTCTCGTTCTTTTGGATCAACCGTGCTCAATACTTCGGTGTAGCGTTGTTGCAGTTTTTCCAACATGGAGCCAGGGCGAGCGGGAATCCCTTCCTTACCACCGGTTTGGTAGTAGAGACCAATGCGTGCGCCACCCATGCAGTAGGTTACACCTTCTACGGGTGCCCACACAGTCGCAGCCGAGACCAAACCCCAGGCCGCAGCACTACCCCAAGCGCGGATCATCACTTCGCCTGCCATCACACGTTGCGAGAAGGTGCTCCACTCGTCGGGCGCGACCACTGTCTTAAGCCCAACCGCTTCCCAATCCTGTTTGATCAACGCCATCGCACTCACCGATTGGCTGTCACCTTGATCGACAGAGACGACCAGTTCCAGCGGTGTGCCATCGGCGCGCTCGCGGAAGCCATCGCCATTCACATCCTTGAGTCCAATTTCATCGAGCAATGATTTGGCATGTTCAGCATCCAATGTCGCTGCCAAGCTGACCCAACGGTCATAAACTGCCTTGCCCTCTGGGGAGCGGAACTCTGGGCTTTCGGGGCTGAGCGCTGCCTGACGGGGTGTGCCTAAACCAAGAGCAGCCACATCATTGATACGATTTCGGTCGATCGATTCCGAGAGGGCGATGCGGAATTTTTGTTCGTACATCAAATCGACAATGCCCTCATCCGGATAATCGTAATAGAGAATCAACCAAGGCCAGGCAAAGTCGCCACGCTTCCAGAATTTGACGGTGTAGTTACCAGCAGCTTCGTTGTCCTTCAAGGTTGGCACATCTTTGAGCGGGATATCGCGCACCTGAAAGTCCAATTCGCCAGCAATGCCTTTGAGCGTGATCAACTCGCTGGCATTGCCACCTGCAGGTACAATCTTGGCTTCGATGCGGTCGATGTAGGGCAGTTGGTTCCCCTGAGCATCCACTTTCCAATAGTAGGGGTTGCGTTCCATTGTAATGTGGTCACCAGAGACAAATTCTACAGTGTGCCAGGCATAAAGCACCGGCATATCAGGGTATTGCAATGGGTTGTTATAGCGTGCGAGCAGTTCCGTAGCATCCTTCATTTCTGTGTTGTGCTTAGGATGAAATTTTTCCAAATAGTGGGAAGGCACTAGATGCTGGGCTGCATTATAAAAACCACGGGCCGCCATATCGACAAAGAGCGGATTGGGAGCAGCGAAGGTAAACTTCAAGGTGAAATCGTCGATCTTTTCCAATTTCATTGGCTCGCCATTGACGCGCGTCCCTGCTGGTGTGGAAAGACCAATGCTTTCGTCCATCACCATTTCATTCCACCAGAAAAGATAGTCATCCACTGTAAAGGCGTCGCCGTCCGACCACTTAACGCCTTCGAGGAAGTGAGCGGTCAACTCAGTAGCTTCAGCATTCCAATCCCAACTCGTCAAAATATTGGGGCGTACACCAGAAACATCCCGTTCCCATTTGACCAGCGACTCGTTGCCAACAGTCATACGCAGCCAGCCCATGCCATCGTCGCCAGCCACCATGCGCAGGGTACCACCATAGACACCAGGGTTTTTAACGGGTTGCAGCACGAGAGGGCTGGGTGGAATACGCTCTTCGACCGGAGGAAGTTTGCCAGCCGCAACCATTTCTGCCAGCATCGGTGCTTCTTTGGATGCGGATGGGGCTGCTGCTTGGGCGGGGGCTGCTGCTGCTTCCTGGGTGGTTCCCTGAGTAGCCTCCTGGGCGGGCGCTGGCGCTGCAGGTTGAGCGGGAGTGCCGCAGCCTGCTAACAATGCTAGGATCGTAACGATTGCAAACAGTCTTAAAAAGCTTCGGTGTTTACTTCTTGACACATTTGACATAGAGCTGTCTCCTTGGTGAGTTGTATCCTCGCAGTTGCTATTCAGTGTACTCAGCTCTGAATGAAAAGCGGAGTTTTGTTTTTCGAAAGTACCTTGGAAAACACCGCTTTTCATCGCAACCGTCGTTCAACACGTTTTGCAATCTGAAGAGTGCTACTAAATGCAGTGCAGGGGTACGGAAATTGAGGATAATGTATAATTTTTATTCAGTCACTTTTTCCACCTTTTCATAACTACTGACTTCGATCACTGACTTGCCATCCTGGTCAACCCAAATGCCACATTGGCTGCCACCAGCGCTTTTGTCTATCTCGACAGTGCCGCCATCCATACGCAACACTGGGAAATACCATTGTGCTACCTGTTGCGCATCGCCTTCAATATAATGAGCGATCAAGCTACGACGGAAGCGATCATCGCTTGTATTGGGAAGTGAGCCGTGGACGATTTGTCCATTGAAGAAGAGCACATCGCCGGGGTCCATGATGACCGGAGCAACAGGTTGGCCTTCGGGTATGGGCACGGTGACATCCGTAAAGCTCTGAGTCGAATCTGCCTTCACTGTACACAGAATCGGCCAGTCTTGACTACCGGGCACCACTTGCAGACAGCCATTTTGCTCATCGCAGCGGTCCACTGCCATCCAGGCTGCCACACAGGTTCCTGGTTGTACACGCAAGTAGTAGTTATCCTGATGCAATGCCTGGCCGCGGGCATGAGGTGGCTTGAAATAGAACATGGTTTGCACTGCATATGGCTCGCGCCCAAGTAAGCCGGTAAGGCATTCATTGATGCGCCCATCCAGCAACCATTTCAGTGTTGCCTCATCATGGCGGTGCATCATCATCAAACGGGGCCACTGTACAAGTGGATCTGTTGATGTGGCGGTCGAAAAGTTGCGATCCATGCGTGCATTCTCTTCGAGCCGCATTTGTGTGAAATGTTCTTTGTAAAATTCAGCTTCTGCGGGGCTAAAAAGACCTTTGACGACAACATAACCGTCACGCTCAAACGCTTGTTTGTGTTGTTCGCTAAGCATAGGCGTTACCCTTTACTCCATTTGGAAATGCTCTATAATCAGGGAAATAATGAATTGTACGAATTTGTGGAAGAACTGTATGATAGTTGTATTATACACCGAATGTCTATACACAACTCTGCTGATCTTATGTACGATCCTGCTTTTCACGAGAGCAATTTACAACCGATTACACCTTCGCCGCCACCTGGTATTATCACCGCAAATCACTTTCGAGCCTCTTATGGTTACCAGGTTAGAAGACCGTCAGGTGCCCGCGATTGGCTACTCACCTTTACTGTGGATGGCATCGGACGTTATCGTTTGTTCGATAAAATTTACTACTGCAAGGTGGGAGATGTCATGCTGGTGGAGCCTGGGATCATGCACGATTATGCTACTTTAGAGCAAGGGCGACAATGGGAGTTTTATTGGGCACACTTTCTGCCTCGCCCCCATTGGCTCGAATGGATGCAGTTGCCAGAACACACAACCGGACTCCGCAGTGTAACAATTGTCGAGGGTTCACTACAGCAACGGATCGTGCAAACGTTTACGAAGTTACTGGACGATCTGCGCAATCCATCACGATTGCATGGCGATCTGGCAGCCAATGCACTCGAGGAAATTTTGCTCTGCATTGCCTTACACAACGCCCATGAAAACGCTCCGGCAATTGATCCAAGAGTGGATGCTGTACTCAAATATCTCAATAACCACTATCGGGAACCAGTCGCAATTTCAACGCTTGCACAATTAGTGTCTCTCTCTCCATCGCGCTTGGCGCATCTCTTTAAGGAGCAAGTCGGCAGATCGATCATCGAGACAATCATCGCTATTCGACTTCAACAAGCAGCACGGCTGCTCGAATATAGTTCATTGCAGATTAGCGAAATTGCCCGAGAAGTAGGTTTTCAGTCGGCATCCTATCTATCACGCCAATTTACCAACTATTATGGAAAGAGCCCACTGGCCTATCGGCTAAAGATTGAGCCCCATCAACTCTGCCACTCCACCACGACCCCCACAATTTCCCGCTCACTCTGATCCAAACGCTGGTAAATCTCTGGCAGTTCTTCCCACGGTACACGATGGGTGATCATCGGCGCTAGATTCAGTCGTCCTTTGGCGATCATCTCCATCGTTAGCCCAAAGGCGCGGCGACGATCCCAACGCTGGCCAGTCGCTGGATGACCATAGGTGACTTGCAATGTCAGGTCCTTTTGCAGATAGGGATCACCAACTGGACTAAAGGCAGGCAGATCGGTATGGCGGGCCACGACTACGATTTTGCCACCCTTGCAGGCAATCTCCATGCTCAGTTGGATCGCTGGCCAGACCGAAGCCGCCTCGATCACCAGATCAGCACCTTGTCCGTCGCTGAAAGCAAGCACCTGCTCCAGAAAATTTGCTTCCTCCGGACTAACTGCAAGATCGGCTCCCATCTGGCGCGCAATCTGGAGTCGAGCCTCGACCTTATCGATCGCAATCGTGCGAAAGCCATATGCCTTACAATAGGCCAGCGCAGACAGACCGATCACGCCCAAGCCGACAATAGCAACGGTTTCGCCCAGGGTTGGATGGCTGCGGCGCAAGGCAAGATGGGCTACCTCAGCAATGCTCAGAAAGACGGCTTGTTCATCCGGCAGATCGGGGCGCAGCTTGATCGCCAGGCTGGCTGGCATGGCTGCGATCTGGCGATGGGTGGCCGGAACAAAGACGCGGTCACCCACGGCAAAGTCTTGCACTTCAGCGCCAACCTCAATCACGTCGCCGACCATGGAATAGCCATTTTCGGTCGGCACCTCAAAAGGCACATTGGCGTGCAGATATTTGCCTTCGTTGTCGACGGGAATCAGGCGAAAAACCCGAATCTCAGTGCCAGTGCTGATGGCGGTAAGGCGAGCGCGCACGAGTAAACCATCAGGCGGGCAGGCAGGAAGTTCGACCGAGTCAAAGGTTGCGGTACGGGGTGCGATGATCAAGAGTCGCTGCATTCGATTTACCTTTTTTGGGAATTAACCGTTTTGGGAAATAACCACGAGATACACAAAACACCCGAAACCTTATCATCCCCAGGGCGATGCCCGTGGGCTGTAGCAGGGTAGCCCGTTGGGCTAAATTCTGAGCTACCGTCAACAAATTTCTGTATTTTTCGTGTGTTTTGTGTATTTCGTGGTCAACGATAGGTATACGATGTTAGCGTCCGGTGGACAATTGCGCTTGGGCTTGGGCGACGATATCAACGCCGACCGATTCGCTCCAGGCTTGTAGCAAACGTTTGGCGATAGGGCCGACTTTGCCATCGCCCACTGGGAGCCCGTTGAACTTGGTGGCGGGCATGATACAGTAGGGCGTACTCGTGAAAAAAGCCTCGTCGGCAGTGTAAATATCATAGGGCTGGAAATCGGTCACTTCGGTCGGGATGCCAAGTTGGGCGGCCAATTCGAGGACAGTGGCGCGACTTACGCCAGCTAAGGCACTGCGAGCGTGGGGCGTTTTCAAGACGCCATCGGCATAGATAAAGAAGTTGCCGCCCTTGTTCTCGGCGACGTTCCCGTGAATATCGAGCAGGATGCTCTGCGCCTGCGGATCAACAAGCTTCACTTCAGCTTCGGCGAGCGTGTAAGCCATGCGGCTGCGATTCTTGATGCGGGCATCCAGTGCTTCGGGTGGGATAGCACGTGAGAAGGGAGTGACTGCGTGACAGCCTTCGGTGTAGAAGCGCACCCAATCGGTTAGAATCATTGGGGCAGTATGGATGATGATGGTTGCGCGTGAGCGCTGCTTGGTGGGGTCGGCACCAGCGACAAAAAGGCCACGCGAGATGTTGTGGACGAGCCAGAGATCCATCTCCGCCGCCACTTTGGGCAGATTCCTCTCCAATACCTGCAACGAGAGATCCGTCATCTCGGCAGGTGTCATGCCCGGATCAATGCGCGTGACCTTGAGTGACTTGTAGAGGCGGGCAATGTGCTGCTCTAGCTTGAAAGCTTTATGGGCAAAGGTACGCGTCGACTCGGTTACGGTGTCGCCTAACATGACGGCGGCATCAAAGATCGAGATTTTGGCTTCGTTGGCGGGAATAAATTCGCCGTTGAGGTAGACAAGATGAGGCGTAGCATGGTCAGTCATAGATGGTTTGCTTCAATCCTTCTTGATCAACAGAGTCGAGGGGGATCTTGCTCATGGTTTACACCTGATGTGGATATCTCTATCGTAATGAGAAATTGTAGGTTTGTCAATGCGGCGAAGTTGCTCCACTACATCAGAGCCCCACACGTCAGTAAGGAACAAGTTCTACCCTTACTGACGTGCGGGGCTCTGAGTAATCCATTGGGCGAGGATTGAGACTAGCCATCTGCCCATCGCTAAAGATTTTGTAACCTACTACAATCGTAGCGCACTTACATGCAGGATCTCTGCTCTGTGCTAAAATTACAGGAAAATTAGGAAGAATAGATAATAGTGAAAAGGCAAACGGGATAGCTTGTAACCTAGCTTTCCCATCTATTTCCCTGGCCGCCCTTATATGGAGTTTTCATGAAAAAAGAAGCTTTTGTCGATTCTCAGTATCGACGCCATCCTTTGGATTACATTTTCCAACCACAAACGGTCGCCGTTATTGGTGCCACCGAAAAAGAAGGCAGTGTGGGGCGCACCGTACTCTGGAACTTAATCAGCAATCCCTTTGGCGGCACGATTTATCCAGTCAACCCCAAACGGAACAACGTTTTGGGCATTCGTGCCTACCCCTCGATCGGCGAAATACCCGATAAAATCGATCTTGCCGTCCTCGTAACTCCGGCACCCTCCGTGCCAAGCGTGATCGATGAATGTGTGAAATCGGGCGTAAAGGGAGCCATCATCATCTCAGCGGGTTTCAAAGAGATTGGCCCCGAAGGTGCAAAGCTAGAACAACAAATCCTGGCAACCGCACGCGAAGCAAAAATGCGCATCATTGGCCCCAACTGCCTTGGTGTGATGAGTCCGATTACGGGCATCAACGCGACCTTTGCCAAAGGCATGGCACGTGCTGGGAACGTCGGCTTTATCAGCCAATCCGGAGCGCTTCTCACCGCTGTACTCGATTGGAGTTTGCGTGAGAATGTTGGTTTTAGCAATGTTATCTCGATTGGCTCCATGCTCGACGTCGATTGGGGCGATCTGATCTATTATCTGGGCGATGATCCGCGCACCAACAGCATCGTCATCTACATGGAGTCGATTGGCAACGCCCGCAACTTTCTCTCTGCCGCCCGCGAAGTAGCCCTGACCAAACCGATCATTGTGATCAAGGCAGGACGTACCCAAGCGGCGGCCAAGGCGGCCTCGTCGCACACCGGTTCGTTGGCCGGCAGCGATGACGTGCTCGATGTAGCCTTCCGTCGCTGCGGCGTCTTGCGTGTCAACAAGATTGCCGAAGTCTTCTACATGGCGGAAGTTCTCTCCAAACAGCCGCGTCCACAAGGTCCCAACCTCACAATTGTGACCAATGCTGGCGGTCCCGGCGTGCTCGCCACCGATGCTCTAGTACAGAGCGGAGGCAAACTGGCTGAAATTTCAGAGAAGACGCTACAAAATCTGAATCAAATTTTGCCTGCGCCGTGGAGTCACAACAACCCGATTGACATCTTGGGCGATGCCAGTCCCGAACGCTATGCTAAGTCGCTGCAAATTGCCGCCGAAGATCCCAACAGTGATGGTCTGCTCGTCATTCTCACTCCTCAGGATATGACTGACCCGACCCAAACAGCCGAAGAGCTGCGCAAAGTCGCACCGTCGATCAAGTACAAACCGGTGATTGCCAGTTGGATGGGCGGTGTGGATGTGGCTGCAGGCGAGGCGATTCTCAACCGAGCGGGGATTCCTGCCTTTCCGTACCCAGATACGGCGACTCAGGTCTTTACCTACATGTGGCAATTCGCCAACAACCTCAAGGCAATCTACGAAACACCGCAACTTTCCGTCGCCAACTCGCAGGAGGAGACCAACCGAGAGCGCGCGGCCCAGTTGATTGAAACAGTGCGAGCGAAGGGACGTACGATCCTTACCGAATTTGAATCGAAGCAGGTCTTTGCCGCCTACGGCATCCCGATCGTGGAGACACGCCTGGCCGCCAACGCAGAGCAAGCAATCGAAGCTGCCGATGCGATTGGCTATCCTGTCGTACTCAAACTCAACTCAGAGACGATCACCCACAAGACTGATGTCAACGGCGTGCAGCTCAACCTGCTCAACGCTGAGGCAGTGCGGGCGGCGTTTGAACTAATCTGTAAAAGCGTCAGCGAAAAAGCGGGCGTTGATTGTTTCCAGGGTGTCACTGTGCAGCCAATGGTTAAACTGGATGGCTACGAGTTGATTGTAGGCAGCAGCCAGGATGCTCAGTTTGGGCCGGTGCTGCTCTTTGGTTCAGGTGGTACACTGGTCGAAGTTTTTAAGGATCGGGCGCTGGCGCTGCCGCCCCTCACTACGACTCTGGCGCGTCGAATGATGGATCGCACTCGCATTATTGAGGCGTTGCGCGGCATTCGAGGGCGCAAGCCTGTCGATCTCGAAGCGCTGGCCCGGCTGCTGGTCCGTTTTAGTCAAATGGTGGTCGAACAGCGTTGGATCAAGGAAATTGATATCAATCCGCTGTTAGTTTCGTCCGAACAGATCGTTGCATTGGATGCACGTGTACTTCTGCACGATCCAAGTTTGCAGCGTGATCAACTGCCACGACCGGCGATTCGCCCTTATCCTATGCGCTATGCCTCAACCTGGACCATGAAAAACGGCGATGAGGTGTTGATTCGCCCTATCCGGCCTGAAGATGAACCAATGATGGTCAAGTTTCACGAGCAGTTGGCGCCAGACAGCATCTATCTGCGCTACTTCCATCCAATTTCGGTTGGGCAGCTCACGTCACACGACCAGCTAGCGCGGCTTTGCTTTACCGATTATGACCGTGAGATGAACTTGGTCGTCGAGGCGAAGGATGAGGAAGGGAAAAGTCACATTATTGGTTTAGGGCAGTTGTCCAAAGTCCATGGCACCAATGATGCCGAGTTTTCGATTCTGGTGGTCGACAAACATCAGCGCCACGGCATCGGCACTGAACTGCTGCGGCGACTGGTGCAGGTCGGTCGTGACGAAAAACTTACGCACATCGTCGCCGAAATTTTGCCGCAAAATGAAGGAATGAAGCGCGTCTCTGCCAAACTTGGCTTCAAGTTGGAGATGATTCAGGACTTGAGAGTTGTCTTTGCGCAGTTGGCGTTGACAGAGTAGGCGATCACGTTCAAACCAACAATGGATGTCAAGGAGCAGTGGCATGGACTCTCAAATCACAAATGCCGAAAGCAATCGAGACGACCGTCCAGCCAGAGGCATCGGGCGACGCTTGCTACAACTGTTGCTCGCTCTTGTTGTGGTCTGCCTGCTGGTTGTGATCCTCGTCCAAGTCGAACTGAGGGGCACAATCACTGTTCCGATCATCCTTGTACATGCTGCTAGCCCAGGTCTGAGTGCTGCCACCATTGATGTAGGCTACGATCCGACGCAGATCCAGATTGCTGGCTGTGAAGTCGTTGCACCCTCTCTTCGCGACGGGGATTGTAATCGAAACACGGCCGTGAGTAGCACAAACAGTCAATTGCGTAGGCGCACCATTCATTCCGACATTGTGAACGTTACAAACGGTCAAATACGTTTCAATCTCATTACAAGTGTTCCCATCACCCAGAGCGAAACTACGCTGGCCGAATTGACAGTTCGTCCTCTTACAAGCCAAACAACGACAGTGACACTCAACATTGATGTGAAAGTCGCGACAGAGGAATCAGGGGAGCCACTGTCCGTGGAAGTAGAAGCAGGAGCTATCCCGCGGACAAGTTTCCCGAGAGGCGATGTCAATTGTGATGGGAAAGCCGATCACACGGATGTAAAAACAATTCTCGCTTACGATGTCGGGCGTGCGCCATCCTCGGCGAACTGTCCACCGCCACGAGCGACAATCTTTTTACCACAATGCGATCTGAATGGCGACACAAATTGCGACTCAAGTGACGCACTTCGGATTCCCGTTCGGTAATCGCTTGGTGAACAAACGTAGCGATTGATTATTTGTACACCTGTGTGTCATCCGCTACCATATCTAGACCATGATTGAACAAGGTCAAGCAGAGCCCAATCCAGAACCGCTTACTCCTGAAGAAAAGGAGGCCTTTCTCGCTCGCGTTCGGGCCGAGGGGCGCACGCTCACCTCGGAGGAGATGTACGCCATCTTTGGTCCACCTCAGGAGAAGGTAGAAAACTTTCGCAAAGCTGCCGAAGTCGTTGAGGAGATGGAACCAGCCTGGTTGGACGAACGACAAATCGAGTCGCTGAAGCAAGACTTCTTTCCCGAGTTGGAAAATGACAAGACAGGACAGTGGAAAGATAGTGAGCGGTTGGTGCGCGGTGTGCTCTTTGATTTTGATGACACGTTGGCCTACCTCAGCCGTCCTTTGGATGAGTTGATGACAGAAGGGGCCAAAGCTGCCGAAGCCTACATGCGTTCCACCGGCATGGAGTTGCAGGAGGAGTTCTGGAAGAACATCATCGAAGCGCGCCGCTTTGCCCAGGAGAAGTCGGAAGAAGAGAAGGAAGAACACCTGGCCGACGATGCTATGAGCTTTCTGCTCCAATTCTTTGGCTACCCAGCCAGCCGCATGGACCCCAATGTGCTCAAGTGGGCCGTCGATCTCTTCTACGCCCCGGAAATGAGCGCATGGAAGTTGATTCCCGGGGTATTGGAAACACTCCGAACATTACAAAACGAAGGCTATAGACTAGCATTACTCACCAATTACAACTGTGATCGAGTCTTTCAGCGCACAGTCGATTATCTTGGTCTACGACCCTACTTTGACGTCTGTATTTCCAGCTCGACCGTGGAAGTACGCAAACCAGATCAGAAATTCTTTCAGCTTGTGCTGGATCGCTGGGAAGCATTGCCCTATGAAGTGGTGGTGGTAGGCGACAGTCTGCTGCACGACATCCAAGGTGGCATCGAACTTGGTGCGCTGACCGTGCAGACAAAGTTCGGCAGCAACCCACAGATTGAACACGAAAATGCGCAACTTGCCACGCAAGTTACTCCTGATGCCGTGATTGAACAAATGGAACAGTTGGTCGATCTTGTAAGACAATGGACGTAAATCATTAGGGAGGTGGGGGAATAGGGTGGTAAGGGGAATCTTCTACCCTACCTCCTCATCTCCCCATCTTCCCCCTCCACTCTCTATGCCTATCAAACGTCACTATCCAGAAGCACCTATCGTCGGCGTGGGCGCGATTGTTTTTGATGATGCTGGTCGTGTCCTGCTTGCGCAACGTGGCAAACCGCCGCGCACCGGTCAATGGAGCATCCCCGGTGGCATGCTCGAATTAGGCGAGAAGCTGATCGATGCGGTGATGCGCGAGGTTCAGGAAGAGTGCAGCATTGAAATCGCAGTTGGAGAAGTGGTGCTGATCTACGAACCGATCTTCCGCGATGAGGAAGGCAAGATCGAATTTCACTACGTATTGGTTGACTACTGGGCCCGTCATGTCAGTGGCGAAGCAGTAGCCAACGACGATGCGCTGGCTGTCGCCTGGGTGGATTTAGCCAATCTTGCTGAGTACCGGCTGGCAACTGACACTGCCAACGCCATCCACAAAGCGCATGAAATGTGGCAAAAAGCTAGTGGGCCGGTGAATCAGTAAGACAGTGGACAGTAGGACAGTTTTACTGATTTACTGTCTCACTGTCCTATTATCCCATGGCTTACTTCTCGAAGATCATCGAATAGCAGAACGGCGTGCCGCTTTTGCCGATCAAGCGAAAGCGGGCTTCGTCCAACCAACGGCTGACGGAGGGAGCGGGTAAATAGCCAGGATCGAGTAATTCTTCACTGATGGCCAGGCGTCCCCCATTTTTGAGCACGCGCCGCACTTCGGTCAACGCCCCAAATTTATCCTCAATTTCACCCAAGGTGGCAATCATCACAGCCAAGTCAACACTTTCGTCGGCCAGTGGCAAGTGGGCGATGCCAACATGATGCAGTTGGATCCGTTCGGCAACCCCTGCCGCTTCAATCCGTTGACGATTCACTTCTAGCAACGGTCGTTGCAGATCAACGGCATGAACTTTTCCCTCCGCCCCTACCATCCGTGCTATCTCTGTCGTGAAGGTACCCGTGCCACAGCCCAGATCGAGCACAGTCATCCCCGCTCTAAAGCCAAAGAGTGCCAGTGTCTCGCTTACATTGCGGTAGCGCAGCCGCAGTGGATGATCCAACATAGTGGCAAATTGGCGCGGCATTGGAAAAGGTTGTCTGGCGACTGCTGCCCGTAGCAACGTCTGTGAGCCAACCATTGCACCGAGTGAGAGGAAGAGAGGGTTCATAGTTTGACAGGATGACAAGGCGACAGAGTGACAAGGTGACAAGGCTACTTAATCTCACCTTGTCACCTTGTCACTCTGTCATGCTGTTTGTGCGGTGGGAGGAAAGCGCACCTTGAGAATACCACCATTAAAGACTGCGCCGCTGGCATTGCGTTGAGCAAGCACGGTAGGCAGTAACATTTCACGTTTAAAGTTACCAATACTGATAAAGAGTTCATCTCCCCGTTTAGTCAGACGAACTTTGTCCAGTTCAACATTGGGTAAGGGCAACTTGAGCACGAAGTCGTCGCCCTCTTCCTCAATTTGTTGCGCTTGGCCACGGAAATAAATCTGCGCCGGATCCCGCTCTGCAAACAGTTCGTTGGCCAATCCACGCAAGCGTTCCAACCCTACCATTTCACGCTCCGACCAGTTGGCCCGGAAAATCGGCAGAGGGTAGAATTCACGCTCGATTTCACCTAAGTAGTTTACCTGAACTTCCTGCAATCCACGCAAATACGGGTCAGCACTGGGAGTGATCAACTGAGCGTTGCCGCGACCATCACTCTGGATGCCGGGCAACACACGATTGACAACTACTGCATCAACCGGATACCCGTAGAGAGAAAGATAGGAAAGTGCCCGTGCACCTTCTTTGATCACCATCTTTTCCGGATTCAGTACTACGCGGTAACTGGTGATCTCCGGATTGGTCAGTACCTTTTGCAATTCCTTCACGCCAGCCACCAGATTCTCCAGGCCAGCAAAGGGATCTTTTTCGGGCATGATGCGGCGCAGTAGTCCGGTTGTAATCCTCAGCGTGGTATCACCCATCCCCATCAGGCGTCCAGCATACCACTGAAAGCTTTCCGGCAGGGTGAGCAGGCGAATCGTTTCGCCTGTGGGCGCAGCATCGACAATGACTCGGTCAAAATGGCCTTCCTGCGCTTGTTTGTTGATGTGCAACAAACTCACGATCTCTTCCATGCCCGGAATGATCGCCATTTCATCGGCAACAGCTTTGCTCATGCCTTGTTTGCGTAAGACGTTGCCCACGTAATCCTGCATTTTGCCCCAGTTGCGGCGAATCTCTTCTACCACGTTGATCTCTTGGGCAAACAAATTGGGAGCGACCTGCTTTGGCAGCGCCTCCAATGGGGTGTCCAAACTATCCGCCAAACTATGGGCAATGTCCGTGCTCACCACCAGGGTGCGATAGCCCAATTCTGCACTACGAAGGGCAGAAGCAGCAGCAGTTGTTGTTTTGCCTACGCCACCTTTGCCAAGATAAAGAATAATTCGCATCGATTTTTCCATTATGGAGATTGCAAGAAGCAGGTTGCAGGTTTGCATCTTGCAATCTGCTTCTTGCCTTAGTTTTCAATCTCCAATCTCTTTCTATTTCTCAAAAACAAGGCAATCAATATCGCCAATACCAGAACACCAGTTGCGGTCGAATAAGCAGCCGCACGACTTAGGCCAAACCAGCCACGAATTTGCCACCAAAAACGAGGAATTTGCGCCCAGTAACTCCACGCCAAGGACCAACGATGTCCAACCTGTAGCACATACTTGCCCATGTGGTTCTGTGGACTCCACACCACCACATAACAGCGGCCACTAACCAACGTCTTCGTATCGATCACAGGGCCGGGATAATAACCAACCCCGGTCAACAGATCGCGCACCGGTTGGACGAGATCCGAAGGGGAAGGCGCAACCACAGCGCTAAACCCTGCTGGCAAAGCAAAGGGCAGCTTGCGAACATCAGCACTGTAGGGCAAACTCTTTGCCACTACAGCAAATGAGGGTGCCACCGACCCCCCAAGTGGCAGTACCGGTACAAAGAGTTGAAAACGCACCCGATCACCGGCTCGACATTCGCTACGATAGACGTGAACTTGTCCCGGATAGTTGATCCGATTAAAGAGCAGTCGCTTCTGGCGAAAATCTGAAATCGGCAGCGCGCTCGTAAAGGTATCGCCCGGCGTTGCCGGAAAGATTGGCAAGCTGCCAGCCAGGTCTGTTCCAGGCGGCGTTGCTGGCAACAAAGGCGGTGATGGAAGTTGTTTCATGCTCCTATTGTACCGTAATTCGACATCACGCCACAATACGAAAGACTGACCGTTTGGGTTGCAGGTGGCAAAGTGGCAGAGTGGCAAAGTTGAATAGTTGAATAGTCACTCTGCTACTTGCCACTTTGCAACTCTTCTACTTTTCCACTTTTCCACTTTGCCCCTTTTTCCACTTTCGATTACGATAACGTCATGGGACAAAATAACACTGATAACCGACCAACGTTTTCTGTCGTGATTCCAATTTGGAATGAAGAAAAGGTCATTCCCGAGATGTACAAGCGCGTCTGTCAGACGATGGAGCGCACGAAGGAGTCTTGGGAGTTAATTTGTGTTTCGGATGGCAGTCACGATCGGTCAGTGGAAATGTTGGCCGAGCTGCGTGCCAGCGACCCACGGATCAAGGTACTTGAGTTCAGCCGCAATTTTGGCCATCAAATTGCCATCACTGCTGGAGCAGACTTTGCTGAAGGCCGTGCGGTGATTGTTATGGACGCCGACCTGCAAGACCCACCCGAAGTTGTGTTGCAGATGATCGAACGTTGGCGTGAAGGTTACGAAGTTGTCTATGCGGTGCGCAGCAAACGTGAAGGTGAAACGTGGTTCAAACTGGCAACCGCTTCGCTTTTTTATCGATTGCTACAGCGGATCACAGACATCAATCTACCCCTGGATACTGGTGATTTCCGTCTCATGGATCGCAAAGTTGTCTTGGCGATGCGACGTATGCGCGAGAAGCACCGTTTTATGCGTGGTCTGAGCAGTTGGGTGGGCTTTAAACAGATCGGGGTGGAGTACGAACGAGCGGCGCGCTTTGCTGGCGAAACAAAATATCCTTTACGCAAAATGTTGCGCCTGGCCAACAATGCGATTACAGGCTTTAGCTATTTACCTTTACAGCTCGCAACCTATGCCGGTTTCCTCTTTGCTGGACTTAGCCTGATAGGGATTATTGTAACGATTATTTTACGTTTGTCTGGCTCACTTGCCTTCCTGGGTCAGGCAACTACGCTGGTCAGCGTTTTGTTCCTCGGCGGCGTGCAACTGATCTTTTTGGGGATTATCGGTGAATATCTCGGACGAATCTACGACGAGGTAAAAGACCGTCCACTTTATGTAGTTACCCGCGCTTATGGTTTCGTCGACAGTGACGATCCAGCACCGGATCACCACTTCAAGTATGATCGATAAGAGTTAAAAAGTGGCAAAGTTGAAAATTCTTTGACTGCGACTCTACTTTTCAACTCTGCCACTTTGCTACCTTTCCCCTTCTCAACTCTTCAACATCCACTCGGGAATTGGTTTGCCAGCTTTTTCCGCCAACTCTACCATGCGCCGATGGCTGGCGACACGCATCAGGAAGGAACGACGATGCGCTGGTCTGCTGATTTTGTCAGCCGACTCGACCAAGAATTGCGTTCCCAGTTGTACAATCTCATTGGCGCGGGGATCACGATGTGCAGAGAAAACATCGAAACAGATGAGCAGCATGCGGATGATCTCGACAATGCCGCCCGGGCGCCCCTGCTGGACCGTTTGGTAGATCTGCTCTGCGCAATTCAGTGCAGCGGGTAACTCTCCTTTATCCAAGGCAATTTTTGCCAAGCCAGCCAGAGATTCAAGCTTTGGCCCTGGCTGCCCCAGTGCGATGCGCAGATCGTAACTGTGGCGATAAAATTCCTCGGCGCGTGTCAGATCCTGCAGTGCGTACCAAACATGTCCCAAACAATTGTAAACATAGGCTTCACTGTCGCGGTCGTTGCGCTCCTGGGCAAGTTTTAACGATTCCTCACCGTAGCGAAGAGCTGCATCATTGTCGTTCATCTGGTGTGAAAGCAGACAAAGATTGGCAGTCGCCAAACCTTGGATGCGCAAATCACCGATGTCGCGCAATAGCTCAAGTGCATTTTCGTAGTGTTCTCGGGCATGTTCGTAATCGCCCACTTGCTGCAACACGGCACCAAGATTATTTTGGAGCAGACCAATCCCGGCACGCGCTCCAAAACTATTGTGTCCATCCAAAACACGCTGATACAGGGTGGTGGCTTCTGAGTAGTCACCCTGGAAAAAGGCAATCCGCCCTAGACTTCGGTAAAAAAGCAACTCCGTCATCGGATCAGCGTTATTTTTGCAAATTTCTAAGCCGCGCAGCAGATGGGGACGGCTTGCCTCGTAATTGGCCTGGGCACCGTAGACATTGCCCAGGTAAAGCTCGATGCGTGGCTCTATTCCATTTAGATGATGTTGTGTGACCAGTGAAAGTGCTTGCTCCAACTCTTGACGCGCTTGCTCATGTTCGCCCATGTGGTAGTGAGTTTGTCCGCGCAACAAGAAGACCTGCGCAAGCGCTTCGCTGCAATCGAGGCGCGCTGCCAACTCGGCTGCTTCCTCTACATCGGCTAAGGCTTTAGGGTACTGCGCCAGTTCAATATGAAATTGAGCAATCTTGAATTGCAACTCTACAAGCAATCGTTCCTCGTGCGCAATGTCGGACGAGTGGGTAGCAATTTGGCCACGGATTGCGGCAGCAGTGGTTTGTAGCAGCGTCTCCCCTTCCACAAAGGGTCCGATCCGAAAGTAATACTGTGCTAGCGCTTCGTAACCTACTTCCAATTTATCGATCAGATTGTGAGCGATGGCAAAGTACCAAGCACTACGGATGTTAGCAATTCGGCTGTGAACAATCGCCAGTGCCTCACCCATGCCGGTACCGCTGATCTTGTCACGCAAGGTCTTGAGGATTTCAATAAAGTAATCGCAATGGCGCTGCCGTACTTCCTGGTATTGTGCCTTGTCACTGGCCAGCTTTTCGAGCAAATAGCCATGTAGGGCACGATGAATCACATAATTGACTTCGCCTTCGGCTGCTCCAACCTTGGACTTGGTGAGCATCACGCGCTGCAAAAGCGAACGTTCCGCATAGTGTACCAGGTTGAAGAGACGAATACTCGTAACTGCTTCTGCGGCTTCGGGCGAAAATCCTCCTTCAAAAACCGCCAAACGAGGCAACAAGGTACGATCCTGCGCTGCCAATAAATCCCACACATAGTCAAAAACTGCGCGCAAGCTACGATGGCGTGCCGGCACGTTGCGCATGGTTGTAGCGAGAAAGTCCAGGTTACGACGCAGCTCTTGAGCAACGTGGCTACAGGAGTAAGCTCGAACAGCAGAAGCAGCCAACAAAATTCCAAGCGGTAACCCCTGAAGTTGCTGACAAATCTCAATGATCGATTGCTGTTCGCGTTCAGGGTCAAAATCTGCATCGAACTGTTCAACCGAATGAACGAAGAGTTGAATGGCCGGAAATTCATCCCAGTCGATCTCATGATCGCTCGGTACTGGCAAGCCTTGAATCTGAAAGAGCCATTCGCCCTGGAAACTGAGAGGTTCGAGCGAGGTTGTCAAAACTTTGACGGTTGCAGCTTGCTGAAGGATCTGAAGCACCAGTTCGCTTGCTTCCAACAAGTGTTCAAAGTTGTCCAAAATCAGCAACATCTGCCGCGAACGAAGATAGGCAAGCAACTGATTCTCTGGGTTGACAACCCCTTGCATCTGACAGCCAACCACCTCTGCGATCGCATTCGGCAGCAGGGCTGGCTGGTCAATACTCTGCAAGTTGACAAAAAAGATACCATCTTTGAACTGTGTATACAGTTCCGGATCGCTTAACAGACGCAGGCCAGTTTCAATCGCTAATCGGGTCTTTCCCACACCACCGGGGCCAACCACGGTAATCAAGCGGCAGCGACTGTCAGTAAGTCGGTTGGTCACCCTCTCAATCTCTTGGTCGCGCCCGATGATCGGTGTTAGCTGCTGAGCGAGATTGTTGGGCGGCGCTTTGACTTGAGGAGTAATAGTGACCGAACTCTCAGCCCGCCGCTCACTTTTTAAAAGCTGCTCATATAGGCGAGTGGTCTCGGCCTCTGGTTGCGATCCTTCCTCGCGCAGACGCCGCGAAAACAACTCATATTCTTGCAATGCGGCAGCAGTTTGCCCATTCCCAGCCAAAAGATGCATCTTGTCACGCCTGGATGCATCATCGAATGGATCGATCTCGATCAAGCGTTGGGACCAAGCAATTCCTGCTTGGTAGTCCTCATTTGCCAGGTAGTGCATGACCAGACGTTTGAGCGCCTGGGTGGCGGCAACGTGAAAACGTTCACGCAGATTGCGCGCCCACTCCTCAAAACCATCTGCATCACGCAGATTGAACCCTTCCAGGAATTCTCCCCGGTAAAGTCCCACCGCCTCGGTTAGAGCCTTTAGCTCGCCATCGGTCAGTAACCCAGAAGGTGAAACGCGCAGTGCGATCTGCTCCATCCGTTCAAAGATCAATGAATCAACCCAAATGGCCTGTGAATCCTTGACGGCAAGCGTAGAACGATCGATTTCAAGAAAAGCAGCCAGATCTCGCAATCCACTCAACGCAGTACGCAAGTTACCCATTGCTTCTTTCTGGTTCTTTTCACTCCAGAGCAAGGTAGCTAACGTTTCCCGTTGAATGGTCTGGTTCGGGTGGCATGCCAAATAGGCGAACAACGCCTCATTTTTGCGCGTCGTTAGATGAATGGGATTTCCCTCTAATTCAATCGTTAAACCACCGAATAAAAAGATGCGAAGATTATCAGACATTTTTGACGTTTTTTTAACGCTCACCTGTTACGCTTGTTAATAGCAAGGATTTGTTCCCATCCCCCGGGGTAACAAGACCTTGCTTTTTTGTGTAGGGGCTAACAGATAGGCTAAGTTTGCTAAAGTCAACTCGTTAAAAATGAGGATAAGCCGAAATAGCGATTTTAACCTTTGCGAAGTTTGATGCTCGTTTCACGAGGGATACCAATTCATGAAGTCGAAGTAAACGAAGAATAACATAGGAGCGTTAAAAAATCAATCGTCAAATTTAACGAATCGTCGAAGTGTAACCTCAATTCCACAAACACCTCTCGAACTTACTTTTTCCGCTTTTCCATCCTCTCAAAAGTAGCGCTGTTAATCCCTGCGCGTCTCTGGCAAAACCTGGGCATTCCTGTCATGCACTGGTAAAATAGTAGGAATCTTGAATGCGCTTCATCCTTATCGCATTGCAGCAAGTATACACCTGGCAAGTGATATGTCTTTCACACAACAACCTTTCATTATTGGCGTGGCTGGTGGTTCTGGCTCGGGCAAGACGACTGTCAGTCGCCACATTCGCCAGGCAGTCGGCGAAGAACGGCTGATCTATATTGAACACGACAACTACTATCGAGCCAATGACCACCTTTCGCTTGCTGAGCGAGCCCAACAGAATTATGACCATCCTGACAGCCTGGAGACAGCCCTCCTCGTGGAGCACCTAAATGCACTGCGACGCGGCGAAACGATCGAGATGCCGCTCTACGATTTTTCCACCTACGAGCGATCGATTCAAACACGCCAACTGCATCCAGCAGCCGTCATCCTGGTGGAAGGAATTTTGATCTTTGCTGAGAAGGAATTGCGCAATCTGATGGATATGCGCATCTTTGTCGATGCCGATGCCGATGTACGTTTTATCCGCCGCTTGCAGCGCGATGTCCACGAACGAGGACGCACGATCGACTCGGTGATTGAACAATATTGTTCCACGGTGCGCCCGATGCATCTCGAATTTGTCGAACCGAGCAAGCGCTACGCCGATGTGATTGTGCCAGAGGGAGGCGAAAATCGTGTGGCCATGGAGATGATCGTCAGCCGGATTAAACGCATCCTGGATTTTGGATTTTAGAGAGTTGGTGCGATTTGTGAGCGATGCGAAATACGAAATACCAAATACGAAATCCAATGTTCTGATGGACATTGGACCTGCTGTTCATCAAAACGCAGGATTGGCCAAGTATGCCAACCGGCTAGCCACCACGCTACTTGCGAATCATAGACAAGAGATCGATCTCACACTCTTCTACAACGCTCATAGCAACCATCATCTACCCGACTCGCTGCACGCAGCGCCCCACAAGACACTAGCGATGGGCCAATACCCCTGGCGACTTTCTGTCCTTGCCAGCCAACTACTTCACATCAATTACACACCCCTCACCCCTCACCCTTCACCCCTCATTTACCACGCCACTGAGCATCTTCTACCTCGCTTCCCCTACCCAACTGTCCTCACTGTACACGATCTGATCTTTGAACGATATCCGCAGCATCACACGCTGACCAATCGACTCTTTCTGAAAGTCGGGATGCCGCTCTTCGTCAAGGCAGCAACTGCCATCATTGCTGTCAGCCAGCAAACTAAGCGTGACTTAATCGAGCTCTATCATACCCCTGCCGACAAAATTCACGTGGTCTACGAAGGAATCGACGAGCATTTTCGCCCTGCTAGTCAAGATGAGATAGTTCGTGTCAAAACCAAGTACAGCCCCGAGCGGCCCTACTTACTCATGGTTGGGACGCTGGAGCCACGTAAAAACCATACAACTGCGCTGCGTGCACTTGCCCATCTCAAACAGCAAGGTTTTCCGCATCGACTCCTGGTTGTCGGCGGTCATGGATGGCTCTTTGAACCGATACGTCAGTTGGTAGATCAACTCAATTTGTCCAACGATGTTACGTTTACTGGCTACATTCCCCTGGCAGACCTTCCCTCGCTCTATTCTGGTTCCGATTGTGTCCTTCTCCCCAGCCTCTACGAAGGCTTTGGCTTCCCCGTGCTCGAAGCCATGGCCTGCGGCGCACCGGTAGTTTGCAGCAATGTGAGCAGTCTGCCGGAAGTGGCGGGGAATGCGGCGCTGCTGGTCGCGCCGGAGGATGAGTGGGCGCTAACCACGATGATTCAGCGCCTTCTGAGCGAGCCAGGGTTGGCCGAGCAGATGAAAGAAGAAGGGCTACGGCAAGCGGCGAGTTTTACGTGGGAAAAATGTGCAGAGGAAACGGTGGCGCTTTATCGACTGGCAGTCCAATGAGCTGCAAACAAAAGATGAATTCTACCAATCGTCCTGCTTTGCACCTTTGCATTTTCACAATCTGGCATTAACAAATTCGTGTATATGCTGATCCGTAAAGATCTGCAACGAAAAATTCTATAGCCCCAACCAATTCCCGGTTGTTCAAAGCAGTTTACATTCACACAGGTTTGCGAGTTGCCGTTGGCGTGAAGGTTGCCGTAGGTGGCATCGATGTATGGGTCGGCGTACGTGTTGGCGTGAAGGTCACCGCGGGTGGTGTCGATGTACGAGTCGGTGTGCGTGTTGGCGTGAAGGTGGCAGTCGCTGTACGGGTCGGCGTGCGTGTTGGTGTCCG
This sequence comes from Caldilineaceae bacterium, assembly GCA_046328715.1. GTDB lineage: Bacteria > Chloroflexota > Anaerolineae > Caldilineales > Caldilineaceae > JAXLWB01. The sequence goes on from JAXLWB010000034.1 coordinate 74,588, forward strand.
TGTTGCTGTAAATGTAACAGTCGGCAGAATAGGCGTACGGGTCGGTGTGAAGGTGACAGTTGCAGTACGGGTAGATGTAACCGTCGGTGTTGGCGGAGTAGGTGTCCGCGTTGGCGTATGCGTGACGGTTGGCGGAACAGGTGTCAATGTCAAGGTTGCAGTTGCTGTCCGTGTGGATGTAAATGTCGGTGTTGCAATGGGCGTAGGTGTGCGCGTTGCTGTCGGCGTAAACGTGAAGGTTGGTGTGGCTGTATTAGTACTAGTTACTGTTGGCGTGTAAGTTGCAGTCGCTGTACGTGTCGGAGTTGCTGTTGGCGTGTAAGTTGCAGTCGCTGTACGTGTCGGAGTTGCTGTTGGCGTGTAAGTTGTAGTGAATGTGCGTGTCGGGGTTGCTGTTGGCGTGTCTGTAGCTGTAAAAGTAGGTGTTGAAGTTGCTGTTGACGTCTCTGTAGCAGTGAATGTAGGTGTTGAAGTTGCTGTTGGCGTCTCTGTAGCAGTGAATGTAGGTGTTGGAGTTGCTGTTGGCGTCTCTGTAGCAGTAAAGGTGGGTGTTGGGGTGGGAGTATCCGTTGGCGTAAAGGTGGGTGTGGCTCTTGGGAGAATCGTAACATTGCCATGTTGGATCAACCCACTGGGTGAACCCTCATTCCACATAAAATCGTGAATGACTAATGTTGTTTGTGCCGCAATAGAACCAATCGCCGCAAAGTGGAAATTTAACAATGTTCCTGCTGTACTCAATTCTGTAGCACTGTAACCAACCACCATAATGCTGCCATCGGCTGTGCGATTCTCTGCAATCGTCCAATCGGCACTCAATGTGTTTTCTGTCGTCACATGGATTAGTTGTAATACAGTGGGATCAAAGTCAAGTGTTAGTTGGAAAGCCAGAATTCCCTGCCCTGTTACTTCGCCTACAACCTGTAAGGGAATGATCATAGAACCGCCATCTTCAACCTCGGTTATGGGCAATGTAAGCATAAGCGACGCAGGCTGAGACTGAGCAAATTGCACAGACAAGGGCTCCAGGCGCATAGCATTAGCTGGCATTATCCAACCTCCTACCACGAAAAAAAGGCAGAATAAGAAGCCAAGTAACAAGATCAAGCGTCTCATAATACTTCCTTATCAGTGCAATTGGGGTTTGCTACTTGATGCGTAGCGTGTATACAAAATCTCAGAACCGCGGATTGCTGTTGTACAGATAGCTTTTCTGGCTATTGCTCATAGACGTACGCAAGACGGAGAAAATGCAAGATTTCTCCTCGAAAAAGCCCTCGTCGAAATGACATCTTGCGTAAGTCCTGTGTTCTATCTACACAGCCGAATCCGCGGTTCTCAACGGCCTGGTAATTACCAACCGTTCGTTTATTGTGACAACAACGGCAAATAGAGTGATTGCTTCCCATCAACCACCTGTGCGGCTGGAGAGCCTTCATTGAATTCTAGTGAATCAACAGCCACGAACATTGGTGCGCTAGAGGCATCTGCCGTATATCGAAATTTCAGATGTAACAGATCACCGCTTCCATTTACAGACGTGGCACCATAGGCCACAACGAGCAATTTTCCTGGCTGCTGCACTCGACTGCTGACCGTCCAATCCGCACTCAAGCTTCCCTCTGTAACTAGATCAATAAATTCCATTGTCGCCGGGTCGTAGGAAACTTGCATCTGATAGGCGAACAACTCAGTCCCACCTTGGTTGCTGAGCCGCAGCGTGGTCAGGCTTGTCTGGTCGTCGTTGAGGGCTCCATGCCCAACTTCCAGATTGACCACATCCTCCTCGGCGGCTTGTAACTGCACACCTCCCGGCAACCAATTCCCGCTGACATCGCCTACCAGGTAGGCAGCGTAATTCTGGCTAGTAACGGTACTGGTGAAGTTGGCATAGACCCGATTGGCGGGCGAAAAGCGCCATTGGCCCACTTGCGAGGCAGGATTGGCCGTACCGAGTAGATACTGGGCAATAAAAGCCGCATCGTACCCTGTAACCTGCCCGTCATTGCTGCTGTCCGCAGCCGCTGCGGCACAGGATTGTAATTGCAGCACACAGCGCAAGATCAAAGCTGCGTCATAAGCGCTGATTCCTCGCTGATCGCCCTGCTTGCTTGGCGTGACTGTATAGCTGCCCGATTGATTGATGCCAATATAATACTGGCCTTGTGCGTCGCTGGTGGCACTGTAATTCTTGCTGCCAGCGACAGTAACAGTAACGCCAGTCATCAAACTGCTGTTGAGCGCATAGCTAATCACACCGGAGATGCTGAGGCTTTGTGCCTGAAATTGTCCATTTTGTGTTTGGGCCGCCGGCTCGCCCTCGTTGAAGAGGAGATTGCTCAAGCTTAATGCGGTTTGTGCATTGACCGTATTTGTCACCGTAAAGTTGACAAAGAGCAATGCGCCACTGCCAGCCAGCGGCGTAGCGCTATAGCCAACAGCAAAAATCTGACCAGGCGTAGCATGAGTTTCCGAGACAGTCCAACCATTGGCACTGAGCGAACTGGGGAGCGAAATACCAGTGGCTTGCAACACGGCAGGATCGAAGGTAAGTTTGAACTGATAGGCAAGAATATTTTTGCCTGTGACATCATTCGGTAGGTTGACTGGCAAACTGACTTGGCTGCCGATAGGCCCGGTTGCCAGCGGCGGCATTTGTAGCAACACACCAGGACCTTGCACTGCAAAAGCAGCGCTCTTTGTCACCACCTCCGCTCCGCTGGAAATGACAACATCCCGCGTACCCACCGTGGCATTGGCGGCAATTAGAAGATTGGCACTCATCTGGGTAGACGACAGCACAGTGGTGTTGCTGACCGTGATCCCAGCCCCAAAGTTGATGGTTGAGGTGCTGGTAAAGTGGGTATTGCTGCCGACCAAGGTCACACTTTGGCTGCTGCCAACAGTGCCACTGTTGGGGGTCACGGAAAGCAGACTGGCGGCGACCTGGGGGATGGTGAGATTTTGTTGCACTGTTGTGCCACTATGCCAAACTCCACTCTGCCCAGTCGCTTGGCCGCTGATCTTGAAGATCACAGTATCTGCCTCTTTACCGCCCTCTATCCCCGGAGTATCGGTATCATCGCTGGGGATGTCTAGTGAATAATAGGTCTGTCCGCCAGAGATCAAAGTTTGTCCTTGCGCATATTGCACGCCATTGATCCAGGCCGTCACCACCAATCCTGCAGCAGCGCTGGCTCCGCCATTCGTTACCGTTCCCCAGAAACTGGAAGGCAACTGCGGCACCGCGTAGACTGGAATGCTGCTCAGGCTGAACAAAACTACCAGCAAGTATGAAAACAAACGGGTGAATCGTGTTGAACGTTGGAGAACCATAAGGAATTTTCCTTTAGAGAATTAGCGATAAAATAGTAGGTCAGTAAGTCAGTGAGACAGTAGGTCAGTGAGACTGATTTACTGACCTACTGTCTTACTGACCCACTGTCCCACTGTCTACTGACCGTTATTGACAACCCACGTACACGCCTGCTCCGCTTTGATCCAATAACCACGTTGGCTGTTCATGCTGGAGAGCGTGCTCAAGAAGGGGCGCGCCGCATCATATTTGGGCCAACTTTGGCTGGCAGTGTCATAGGCATAGACATAGCTGTAACAGCCATTGATCGAAGCCAATCCATCAGGAAGCGGACGAGAGGTCTGCGACGGATAGCCGACCAGATTCCAGCCGCTACAGAGGTCAATCGTACTGCTTACAGGCAGTATGCCAACGATGCGCAGCGTATCGGTTGTATTCATACGCACCCACAGCCCCATGCCCGGATCGACAGTCACCAGATCATTAAGGAAGGATGGCGCTTGCGTATCATACTTCTTCCACGGATCTGCTGTGTCACATTGGCGATAGGCGTAGACCAGATCGTAGTGGCCACTGATCGGGCTAAAGAGGGATGTGACCGCTGGATCATTCGGCTGTAGCGGAAGTGAGACCAGATTCCAGCCAGGCAAGAGTGAGAGCGTGGCACTGATGGGTGTTGGTATAGCTGCTACATTGATGAGCGCAACACTGGTTTTGCTCTGGCTGCCTCCTGCGCCGCTGACAGTGAGCGTGACTGTGTAAAGGCCGCTGGCGCTGTAAGTATGGGTTGGATGTTGCGTGGTAGACAGGCTGCCATCGCCAAAATTCCACTGCCAACTGTTGATTGGGCCACTGGAATGGTCGCTGAATTGCACCAGCAACGGTGCCGTGCCACTGGTGGGCATGGCGCTAAAATCAACCACAGGTGGCGGGATTGGTTGACTCACCAGGATGTAGCTGCTACGCAGTTTGCTATCGCTGCCGTTGCTAGCACCCGCAGTCAAGGTGACGGTGTAGCTACCCGCGTTAGTGTATACATGGGTCGGATTCTGGACATTGCTCGTCGTGCCATCGCCGAAGTTCCACAAGCGGCTGCTGATCGCCAATGTGGAAGTCGTGGTGTCAGTAAACTGTACAGTCAAAGGTGCCGTGCCACTGATCGGTGTCGCTGTGAAGTCGGCGACCGGGGGCAAGGGCGGAGGCTCGACCACGACAGTCATGGTAATGGCATTGTTGGCGTAATTGCTCTCACTGACACGCCGGTAGGGGTTGACGACAACTTTGACCGGCGTGGTGCCGCTGAAGCCAGTGGTGTCCCAATCGACTTCGACTGGGGTATCTGCCGCTGCTGCCAGACTGGGAATAAACCTGCTGCCGACATACCAATCGCCCCAACCAGCGGCGTTGGCAAAGAAGGCCGCACTGACCGGCCCGCTGGCTTGGTTGCCATTGTTACGGATCGTGGCCTGAAGCTTGACAACCGTGCCTTCCGTCACAGTGAGCGTGGACACTGCACTGGCTTGCACCTGGACGCCGCCATTAAGCTGGCTGGCGGTCAGGTCGGTGAGGCGTGTCGCCTGGGCGGTAAAATCGTTGAGTGTAACGGACTGATCGGGTGAAACATAGAAGCGAATCGGCACATCGACTTCGCCACTCTTGCCGCTCAGATAGCTATTGAATGCTGCGGTTAGATCGCGTTGCACAAAGCGATAAGGCAAGGTGGCAGAAATGATGCTCTCTGACCAGTCTATGCTGCCGTTATCACCGACATCGGCGGCTACAGTGAGGTTTGTGCTGCCACTGCCGCCAATCGTGAAGTCGAGTTTGACCTGATTGTAATTTTGTACAGGCAAACGAATATAGCGTACCTTATTGGCCGTGGTCTGCACCCACAAATTGGTGAGCAAGACCTGACCGGGCTGGTTGAGCGCAACAGCAATGGGCACATCAAGTGTACCGGTCAACGGTGCATTCTGCGACCGCCAATAGGCTGTAAAGGCATCAGCCAGGCCAAGGCTGGGGTTCGTGCTGTTGTTGGCAGCGGTTGTACTCCAATCCAGCGAACCGTTGTTGCCCACATCCAGACTGAGCGTGGCATTAGCAGTCAAGCCACTGAGCAGCGCATTGAGTTGTACGTTGCTGTAGAGACCCGCTGGCACACGTAGGCTTGTTACTTTGCTACCAGCGGCAGTGTAGGTGATCATGCGTCCAAACTGCACGGTGTAAGTGCGCCCATTGCTAAGGGTTTCGGGCAGGTTGAGGCGAGCGGTTGTGTAAGGGGACGATTCAAGCTGCTCGGCGATGTAGCAGTTAAGCTTTTGGATACTAGCAGCAGGGTTCGTGCCGCCAGAAAAAGTTTCACAATATTCGACGCGGATACGACCTACCCCGCCAGATCCGCCCCATTCTTGGTATGCATCTCCGTTTTGGCTGGATTGTCCGTAGCTACCACCCACTGAGGAAATATTGTTAATGGTGGCTTGACTAGCGACAATGCGAATAGAACCTCCCGAACCACCGCCTCCACTGCCTTCTTCATAAGTCGGAATATGCGTTGCATTACCTCCATTTTGGCCATTTGTATTGATACTTCCTCCTACGCTCAGTTGCTTAGAATAGATTACAACTGCTCCTCCACCTCTCCCACCGGCCCCGCCTTGAGCACCAGGATTACCGGGGGCAGCTCCACCTCCACCACCGCCCGAGCCAAGATGTAACTCACCTAGATCAGCGGTACCATATGCGCTTCCAGATTCCCCAGCAAAAAAACCTTGGTTGGAGACAAACGGGATTCCTGATGAGCCGTAGCCACCACCACCACCACCACCACCCTGTCCTCCGCCAGTCTGACCATGCCCACCACCGCCACCACCACCGTTCGGAGGCGTTTCGCTATTCCAACTGCCATTGTCTGCTTGCCAAGATGGCGCTGAGTAGCTTTCTCCATTCCAACCAAGAACCCGTTCATTTGACTTAGTACCTCCACTGCCACCACGAAAGCCAAACCCACGAGCATCAATTTGTCCAGAGATGCTGATCGTGGCGTTACACATCACAGCAAAGATACCACCCCAACTGCCATTCCATGCCGACAATGGTGTAACTGTGCCAGTCACATTACAAGTAGAATATTGTGGCACACGCATGATTTGGGCATGATTATTGCCACTAGAGACATAGTTGCATTTCAATGGACTTACCAGTTGATAAGTAGCTGTACCGCCAGCAAATTGCGAGATAGCTTTGTTGAGTTCCCAACAGCCTGCGCCACTTCCTTGAGTTTGGTGGATGAGAACGACATCACCCGGTTTGATACGAGAAATTCCATAAATATCTGCTACAGTAATGAACGCGGATCCTGCACTACCACTATTAACAATACCAACTCCAAAACCATTGTTGTTATCAAGATTTCCACTACCCGGCATCACGCCGTCCCGTCCATCGCCAAACATATCAGCCGAAGCAGTACCTTGCCCGAAGTTTGTAGCATACCTACCCACGCCCCAAAGCGTTGTCGTTGTATCGTTGTAAACCTTGACAGGCTGCAAACTTTGCGGATTTGGCCCCAAGTTGTGGGTAAACTGTACCCACTCCCCGGCTATATGGCTGCCAGTGATGGTTACACTGACATCCAGCGGTTTGGCACTGGCAGCAGCAGTAGGTGTAGCAGCCGCCGTTACGTTTAATTGTTGCAGATTGGTGAGCAGCGCGGTAGCCGCTTTGGAGAGCGAGAGGCGCACTGGAATATCCACATTGCCTGTAGTCGGTGCGCCATGACCGCTCCAATATCGATTAAACGCCGTCGACAAATCCGGGCTGGAGAAGGTCGCAGCATTGGTCACATTTTGCGTTGATTCCCATTCCCAACTGCCGTCGTTGCCGATGTCTAGTTTGAGAGTCAGGTTTCCGCTGCCAGCGTTGCTGATTAAGAGGTCAAGGGTGCTGTTGGCGACCAAGCCTGCCGGGACACGCAGCGTGGTTGTCAGCTCACCTGCTGCGCTAAAGTCCAACTTGTGGCCAAATTGGATATTATAGGTTTTGGAGCCGTTCACTGCTTCGGGCAGGTTGAGACGGGCTGTGGTGTTGCTGTTTTGTTCAGCGATGTAGCAGGTAAGCTTTTGAGTGCTCGGTATCGGGTCGGTTGTACCAGTCAGTGATTCGCAGTATTCGATGCGGATTCGGCCAGTCGCACCATCTCCACCAAACGATCCCGCTGGAGACGGTGGCCTAGATTGTCCGCCGCCGCCGCCACCCCATCCACCATTTGCGGAAACTGTTCCACTGATGGTTGACGTTTGAACTTTGAGCAATATTGATCCACCTGCACCACCACCACCACCACTCCAATGCCCTCCACCACGCCCCCCACTGACTGTCATTGCTCCAGCAGTATCCACAATAGCGTTTTTGCCAATCAAGATAATAATACCGCCACCTGCTCCCCCGCCGCCTCTTTCACTTCCAGAGGAATTCGCACTTGCGGAACCACCACCTCCACCACCCAAAACCATAGTTGTGAGATCAGTAGATCCAACTGTCGTGCCTCCAATCCCAACCTGTTTGGATGTACCAGCGCCACCCGCAAAGCCATTTTGACCATTAGCGCTACTACCGCCACCGCCACCGCTCGCCAAATTATCACCTGAACCAGCATAGCCTCCTCCACCAGCATTACCGTTAGGAAGATACGATTGCGTTCCGATGCCTACTGTTCCATCTCCTTGCCATGATTGTCCTGCTTGACCTATAGTACTTCCTCCCTTAAAACCTATTCCCAAGCCTCCTAATGCTGCACTCGATCCACCAGCAGTTGCTCCATCCGCGCCCTTTGCATTGACCGTTCCGGCAACCAATACCGATTCATTGGCCAGAAATACTATAATTCCGCCTGTGCTACCATCCCATGCGGGTGCTGTGAGGGTTGCGCCAGACTGAACAGTGACATTACGATACTGGGGGATCTTAATAACCTGAGCCTTGGACAGAGAACTGCTGTAGATGTATTGTAGTTGTTTAGTGAAAGTCCATGTGTTATCACTGATGTTTGCAATAGTAGCGACTTCCCATCGTCCAACATTCGATGTACCTTGAGTCTGGTGTAAAAGTACCAAGTCACCAATCGCAAATCCCGATGAAGAAGATACAATGGCAGCCATACCTGATGCGTTGACATTGGTATGTACCAAATTGATCGTCACGGTGCTGCCTGTAATGACGGTCAGATTACCGTCTCGACCATCACCAAACATCTCAGCCGAGGCAGTACCCTGCCCGAAATCGGTTGCATATCTGCCTACGCCCCACATCTTTGAATAATCCTGGCTATAGACTTTTACCGGATGAATCACTGAGCCGATTGGACCCAGCGTATGAGTAAATGTGATCCACTCCCCAGCCGTGTGCGTACCTGTCACTGTCACCGCCACATCCAACGGACGCTGCATCACCCCGCTCGAAGCGTCGGGGGCAGGGGCGGCAATCATCCCGCTGACATGCAAGGGCAAAGATGGCTTTGTAGGATCGCTGGTACTGAGCAGCACGGTCTGGTCATAGGCTCCTACGGGTAGTTGCTCGGTGTGTAAGGTCAGCTCGTAGGTTGGGGTGTCAGCGGCTCCAATGCTTTGGTTGCTGGTCTGATTGAGGGTTAGTCCTGGGGTCGGACTCAGGTAGGTAGCGAGCCGGCCATAACCTGTGTTGGCCAGTGCCACCGTTTGTTTGAGGAGGGTGCCATACGTTGCTGTACCAAAGTTCCAGGTCAGCGATCCATCGGCCACCGTCAAAACCGGCAGCGGATCGACCTGAAAACTGGAAAGCGGACGCCCTGCCGTATCTAAAATATTGCCCTGGTAGTCAGTCAGGAAGGCCATCACAATGTAGTCTTCATTAGGGTTGTAGGGCGGGTCAAAGAGGCCACTGTTGAACGAAACCGGCGTATAAGTCGGTCCGGGCGGCAACGTCACCTGGGTAGGGATCTCGGCGACTACGGTGCCGGAGATGTTGATAAACTCCAGGAAAAGGTGGGCATTGCTCAACGTTTTGTCCGAGGGATTGTTGACCAGCAGTTGCACACCGTTATTGATCCCAGGCGTAAAGGGCTGCGTGGTGACAATCTCGACCCCGGCATTCTGCAACATGCTGCCCGCCAATACCTGCAAGTTGTAGGTCGGCGCAGTCAAGGACATGGCCGCTGTCGGCAACATAAAACGATGGTTGCCCTGCGGATCGTTGTAGGAGACGATCACGAGCGGCGGGGTGTAGGGTTCACGGTTGATCGTGTATTGGAAGGTGTCGCGTGGCGTCGTCGCGGCGACGACAAAGCTTTCGCCAGAGTTGACCTTGCCGCTGTAGAGGGCCAGGGTCACGCCCAGGTTGCCGACATTTTGGAAGTTGGGTGACTGGTAGCCACTGCCAAAGGGCAGCGTACCGCTGATGCCTTTGCTGTCGATCCAGAAGAGTGACCAACTGTCACTGCCCACGCTACAGCCGCCGGATAAGGCGCAACTGACGGTAAAGGTATAGGTGCGGTCTTCGCTGCCCGTGTAATAGCCGCCCACCGCCGGTTGGGCATGGTTTGCTTGCACCCAGGGCGTATTGGTGAGGGCTGGCAACTGAATACGGCTGCCCACGATCACCTGTTTTTGCGCACGCACCCGCCCTGAACCACCTACTGTGTTATTGGTAATTGAGATCGTATCGTTGGGCGCAATCATCACCGCTTCGACGCCATAGGCGTCATAGATGCCGGTGTTGAGCAAAGAGAGGGTCGAGGTGACTTGGTTGCCGGTGCGGAGGTTGTGCAGTCCGGCGAGTAGTTCGGGTTTGGGGAAGGAGGAGGCGTCATATGGATCGGTGCCCATTTGACGCTCGGAACGGTCGCTAAAGCCGTCCAGGTCACTGTCCTGGTTGAAGCGGAAAAGGGCAGTGGAGCCAGGCGCGGCGGGTGTGGTTTGGAAGCCTTCTGAGCCATTGCCCAAGCCATCAGTGTAGACATTCCACCAATCGGCAGTGGAGAGTGCGTGTTTGCACCAGACAACTCGGTTGGGGTAGTCGGTTGGGCGGCGCGGAGCTTGACACCAACTGGGTGTGTCGCTACGGTATTCGGGTGTCCAGATGGCAATCAGCGTACCATTGCTGTCGGTTTCGTGGGGGAAGTAGCGAGACAGAACCGTCAGTACAGTTTCGCCTGCATCCCACGTAGGGATAAGATAGGTGTCGATACTTTCGTCGCTATCGGCTATCCCGTCTTCGAGGGCAGTCATTACACCTGCATTGACGGCATCTTGGTAGAAAAGCTCGTCAATACCATAGGTAAAATCTTCAACCACGATGCGGATAGGTCCACCTAGATCAATTGCCTTCAACTGTTCTAAAGTGAGAGGAATGGATGCCGATGTGAAACTTTTCTCTTCACCGGGCATGAAATTGGCAAATTGAACTGTATCGCTTGCTTTAACTCCACATTGTCCGGTGCCAAAGTAGTAGGTACATGCCGGATTAGGGTCATCCCCAACATAAATATTAAAGGCAAGATGTCGAATTTCTCTTGCATATTCGGTTCCAACATTGCGAACTTTGTAACTGAAAGTTAGATCAGCAGTGTGTGCAGAATTGATGGCTGTGGCCTTATTCCAGGACTCCTCGTTTAGGAAGGCTTCACCATTAGTGATAGTGTGCTCTTCATAATGAGCATGGGTTGTTGTTTGTGATCCACCTACTGATTTACCATGTGAGGTAGTTGTAATAGGTACTGGTTTTGCAGATACAGGATAATAAAAACTGTGAACAGGTTGTCCCGTAAGGTTAGATTGTTCGTCTTTTTGGTAATAAATACCTGGATTAGTTGTTTGGTCTTGTGTACTTGATGTAGAACTTCGCAAGTCAACAACTTCTTGTGGGCTTGGAGGGTGGATCGCGGACTGATTAATACATGATTGTAATTGTGTATTACACGTAGGAGTTAGCTGGGTATTGTCAGTTAGTGTCTCATTGCTTTGTGTATCCAGTTTTTCTCCCAACATATCCATTGCAATACCTGTTATGCCTACTGTACCCATAACAACCGCAGCACCTAAACATGTACCCCATCCGATTCCAGGGACAAGACAAAATCCAAGTGCTGCACCAGCACCAATTCCCCCTGTAAACTCCATGCTCCGCCCAGTAAATTTCCACCATGTACCATCACTCATGACTAAACGTACTTCAGCAACTCTAATTTGACTAGGAACTGCTACAGCAATCTCTTGCCAATCGTTCCAAGTTTCTGTGTTGGCCACACTGGTACTCGTTCCTTCTGTCTTTGCAGTACTATAAGACTTCTCAATACCTGAAAGTGTCGTATACCCATCAGAAATTGTGGTTACTAAGTGCACCTTCAACGACGACTCCACCACATCAATCTCAGGAACAGGAAACGCCGCCACCAACGGATGATTCCCTGGAGCCTTTACCCACGACGGCATCTCCGCAAAGATCACTCCCCAGTCTTCATTGCGCGGCAGGGGACCGTAGGAGCAGTAGCCACCTTGTCCCGTACAGTAAGTTTGTCCAAAGAGTTCTTGCCCATCATCAAATTTGTCTCGATCCGTCGATTCTCGGTTGGGGTTCAAGCCGAGTTCCAAACTTTCGGCTATATCTGGTACAGAGTCCTGATCATCATCAAAGCAGTTTTGTTTTTGAATCGGCCAACCTTGGAATGGCTTACCCGTGCTAGGATACTGGGCACGCTGATTGTTTAGCCATGCTTTAAGAGAAGCAACTTCAGTTCCGTCGTTGGTTCCATCAAAATCACTATCAGCCTTGGCCGGATCTGTACACCAGAATCCTTCCTGCGTATCACTCAACCCATCGCCATCGGCATCGGGCGTAACCGACGCAGCTAGGCTTGTCAGCGCGGCGCTAGACAGGGCTTGCAGCCCGGCGCGCACGGCGGCACGCACACTCTCTAGTTCGCTCTGCGCTGTGGTGCTGGTCTCGGTGCTGGCTTGGGCGGCGGCCAATAGGCGCTGTAGTTGGGCGACGGGGGCAGAGTTCATCAACTCGCCAAACGATCCATCCAGGTTGGCGTTGGCATTGAGCAGGGAGGCCAGTGAATCGGTCACTTGGGGGCTGTAGCGCCAGCGCGCCAGGGTCTCCAACTGCTCATCATCGACCAAGAGTTGTGCCCAATCCTCCCCCTTGCTCAGCACCACAACTTGCAAACGCTCCAGATCGTGCCATTGTGCGCTCGTATTGACCGTGACCCGCGTGCGGAAGAGCAAGTCGTTTTCGGCAATTGGTTGACGGCTGCTAATCAAGGGCAGATAGAGATTGCTCTTAGGCGCATCGGGCGCGTTGTCCTGCGCCTTCGCTATGGGTGCGATTGCGCTAAGCAGCAAACTGACAACAACCATTAGAGTAAGGGAACGATTGAGTGAAGAGCGAAGACGGATCATGGTGTGCCTCCTGGGAGCTGCTGCACTGTATGAGCGTGCTTATACAGCATCCCTACTGCTTACCTGAAAAGTAACTTTGCGAAATGACACGGATTGCCAGGAGGGGCGGAGTTGTCTGCAATGAAATGGGCAATCACTAGCAACAAACATTTCTTTCGATTTGATTACAATCTCTAGACTAATCGTATCTTTAATCTAGTTTTCGGTATAGTGACTAAAAGTTCTATGAAAAATCAGGCGATCTTTGTTACAGAAATTCAATTATTGTGAAAAATCAGGGTAAAAGAGGGGTGCTATGCAGGAAATGCAGCAAACAAAGCTGGAGATAAAACAGTGCGTTCTTATTTTTAGAACTTTTGATCAAACTGTGGATGTTCTAACAGTGTTAGGGCTTACGCAAGACGACGAAAACAGCAAGATTTCTCCTCGAAAAAGCCCTCGTCGAAATGACATCTTGCCTAAGTCATGAATGGAGTGGTCAACAAGATAATAAACTCATGCAAAGACGCGAAAACATCCAAGCTCCTTTCGTTCTTTGCGGACTTTGCGCCTTTGCGTGAGAAGATTTTCTTTTTACGATGTAGTTGACCAACACAAAATTCACGGTTATCCCGAGGACAATGGGTGTCATTTAACAAAGCCTTTATGGCGCGCCAGCTCATGGAGTTGGCGTTTGCGCTCTCGACGGCTAGCAAATTGATTGACAGCCAGTCCAAACTGGCTGTAGATGTGATTAATGTAATTACGCACCAGGGCTTCACCACAACCGACCTTTTCGGCAATTTCCGCACGCTCATTCCCTACCAGATAGAGTCCAAAAACGGCAACAAGGGTAAGATTTGGTTTGGGGAAGTGGGTGGCGGTAGTCAATTCTTGCACTAGACGGATAAAGCCTTGCTGCAACAGAAAGCCATCCTGCAGTAATTTCTCCACCACATATTTGCACTGCGAATCTGGAAATGATTCCAGTTCATGAAAATCACGATAATAAATCGTACTCAGGATACTATGGGCGCGATTGCGCACGCGCTCATCCTCGACCAAACAGAGATCTTGCAACACCTTTATGCCAGCATCTTTTAGGTGATGGATAAAGATACGTTCACAAAGATGTTCGTATCGTTGTTGCAACAGTGCATACCCACAGAGATCGCTAAACAATATTGGATGCCACCAAAAGGGCAAATAGTCGAGACGACGCTGCTCAAGCCATCTGAGCGCTTTATCCAAATGTTCGTTGGCCTGTGTGCTGACTTTTTGTTTATAAGCAATCCAAGCCAGATAGAGGTGTAGCGAACAAACTGCGAACTCTTCTTGGGAGCCAGCGTAGAAGTCGAGTGATTCTCTGAGCAGTCTTTGCGCTGACTCCAGTTGATTTTCCAGCAGATCTACAACGGCCAGTACGACTTGAAAGCTCATCGCCTGTCCTAAATCTGAAGTCTTCAGACTGGCATGGGCGAAATAACGTGCCGAAGTTAGATCACCCGCAACCAGGTGACACCAGGCCATTTGCGTATCGATCCAAGGGTGATAATCTACATAGCCGATTTCATCGACAATCGTTCGGGCTTCGCTGTAGCATTGAAAGGCGTGGTAGAATCGTCCAGAGTCGCGGTAACCATTGCCCAACAGCATTCGTGCATAGACGCGTTGATTACCAAAATTGCGGCTGTCAGCAAGTTGCTGTAGCTTTTCAGCCACGACCAGCGCACCCGCCAAATCACCACCATACCAAGCAGAATGGCACTCCAGGTTTAGAAGCCGCGCTTCAGCACTTGCCCCAAGATTCCCCACTTCCCAGCAACTCTTGGCCAGAGCAAGTTTGTCCTCGGCTTCCCCCAAGTCACCTCTTGCATGGGCAAACGAAGCCAAACGCGTCAGGGTTTTAAATTCTCCATCGGGATCACCCAGTTCGCGATAGATTGCTAAGGCGCGCTCAGCATCTTCCTTCCCTGTCGCCGACTGGTTGATGTCGGGGCTGAGTTCGGCTAGGCGCAACCAAAAGCGTGCCTGCAAACGCCGATCTTGAATTCGGTTGTGCGCAAAGAGCGGGTACGCTTCTTCTCTAAGGGAAGAAGCAGCTTTGGTAAACTTCTCGCGCAGTTGATAAATTCTGGCCAACTCCAAACAGCAACGAGCAACACGTTCATCGTGGTGCAGGGTTCGGTATGAATATTTAGCACGCTCAAGCAAATTAATCGCCGTTGCAATACGCTCAGAACGGGCATAGACCCAGCCCATGACATAACGTAAATCGGGGTCACTATCTACTTGTTCAGCGGGAAAAAGTGGCAGTAGTTCGTCCACATGCTGCCAATCCAAATAGGTCAACAAATCTTCGATATGCTCGGCTAACAGGCTGCTGGCAGCAATAAATTTTTGGTTAGCCAGATAAGATTGCGCCGTTGCCAGCACAGCAAGGAGTGAGTTGGCTGAGGTAGAGGGAGAGTTTGGCATAAGTTTGAGGGGTACAAACGACCCCATAAAATATATAACGTTTCACCGCCCTCTTACTTCTTCTCGTCGTCTGACGCATGGACGCCACGTAAACACGCCTTATACCAGCTCAACATAACGAGGCAAAGAATGGGGACAATGTATTTATTGACTAAGTAATTAAAAATTTCCTTAATTTTATCACACTTTTTTTAGTTCACAATTCGTTCTTGTATCCACCAACCGACTAGTATCCCCCAAACCCCTACTACCATACCAACAAATTCGCACTTTTGTGCTATCATGCCCCTATGACGAATCAACCAACGACTCCATCACCAACGCTCCAACTGCCGGTTGGCTTTGCCTTTAGCCAATCCAGCTTACAAGCCTACGAGGATTGCCCACGGCGTTTCTGGCTGACCTATGTCCAGCAGTTGCCCTGGCCCGCATTGGAGGCTTCGCCGATTCAGGAGCACGAACGCTTGATGCGTTTGGGAGAAGCCTTTCATCGCCTAGTTGAGCGTAGCGAGATCGGCATGGAGGGTGAATTACTTGCGGCCAATCTCGAACGTCCTCTGGCGGATTGGTTCAATGCTTATCTGCGCCAACGGCCGCGTGATCTGCCAACGGAGTACCTGGAGGTGGAGAAGGTAGTTTCGATTGCGGATCCTTCTAGAACCAGCTTCGGAATGCGCAATGCGGCATCAGATAGCTACCCTCCCGTTCGCTTAGCGGCCAAGTATGACCTGATTGCTGCTGAAAGTAATGGCAGGGTGGTAATCATTGATTGGAAGACAGCGCGCCGCCGCACCGACCCAGCGACGTTACGCAGGCGCGTGCAAAGTTGGGTTTATCCATTTGTGTTAGTCGAAGCCAGCGATAAGCTGCCCTTTGGTCCTCTCCGCCCCGAACAAGTGGAGATGCGTTATTGGTTTACTGCTGCGCCTTCGCAGCCTGTGGTCTTTCGCTATGATGCCGCCCAACACGAGGAAAATCGCCAGAAGCTCACCTATCTGTTGCAGAAAATCCTGGCAGGCACAAGCGAAGCTGAGTTTCCCAGGATTCCAGATACAGAGCAGAATCGCAAACGCTTTTGCGACTTTTGCATCTATCGGAGCCGCTGCAATCGTGGTGTCTTTGCCGGTGATCTCGAAGAACTGATGGATGATGAACAATTCTATGCGGTCGATCTGGAGAAAGCCTTAGAGTTTACCCTGCAAGACGTGGGAGAGCTAGCATTCTAGAAAGGGCGAAAAAAGAGTAACCTATGGCTCAAACTTGGAACCTTTGCCCGCCTGCCACACCCTCACCCGAATTGACCGCCTTTGTCGGTGGTCATCCGCTGGTGGCACAGTTGTTGGCCCAGCGCAGTGTCGATACACCAGAAAAAGCGCGCGCCTTTCTCAATCCAAATCTTTACCGCCCCGCCAGTCCCAGCCAGTTACTTGGGTTGGATTGTGCGGCTATGCTACTCAAGTCGGCGATTGACAAAAAGCAAAACATTCTGGTTTGGGGCGATTTTGACGTCGATGGACAGACCAGCACGGCACTGCTTGTTTCAGCCTTGCGCCAACTGAGCGCCGAAGAGCGTGTTCAATTCCATGTTCCCAACCGCTTTGCCGAAAGTCATGGCATTCGTCTGCCCAAGTTACAGGAAAAGCTCGCCGATGCAACCTTCAAACCGCAAGTGATTGTCACCTGCGATACTGGCATTGCTGAGGCAGAAGCGATTGCCTACGCCAAAGATCAAGGGCTGACTGTGATCGTTACCGATCATCACGATCTGCCCAAAGAGATATTGGAGATTCGAGATTGGGGAGCCGAGATTGACTTCGCGGGATTACAATCGCTCATCTCCAATCTCGAATCTCCCTATCCGGTTTTGCGCGCCGATGCCATTGTCAACCCAAAGTTGCAGCCTGCCACTGATCCGCTACGGACCTTGCCTGGCGTCGGCGTAGCCTTCAAGTTGGTTCAGCGCCTCTTTGAGTTATGTGGGCGGGCAGGCGAAGAGAAAGAATTGCTCGATCTGGTGGCGTTAGGCATTGTGGCTGATGTGGCGGAGCAGGTCAATGATGCCCGTTATTTGCTGCAGTTGGGGTTGGAGCAACTGCGCCGCACCCGTCGGGCTGGTCTGCTGGCGCTGATGAATGTCTCGCGCATTGTCCCCACCAATCTAAGCGCAGAATCGATCGGTTTCCAGTTGGGACCGCGCATGAATGCCTTGGGCCGCCTTGAGGATGCTACCGTCTCCGTCGAGCTACTGACCACCATCGACGCCATCCGTGCCGGCCAACTAGCCGCTAAGCTCGAACGTTTGAATCAGGAGCGGCGCCTGCTCACCACGCAAACGACCAGTGCGGCGATGGACATGCTCGAGCGCAACCCGGAGTTGCTTGATTTTAATGCATTGGTACTAGCACATCCCGGTTGGCACGCTGGTATTGTTGGGATTGTGGCTTCGCGCTTGGTGGAAGAGTTTGGCAAACCTGCGCTACTGTTGCTCACTCCGCCAGGGGAAGCAGCGCGTGGCAGTGCCCGTAGCATCCCCGGCGTCGATATTGGGGCCTCAATTGCAGCCTGTAGTTCTCTGCTTCTGACTCATGGGGGTCATCCTGGAGCGGCTGGCGTGAGCCTGCTGCCTGAAAATATCGACCGTTTCCGGCGTGAATTGAGTCGTCAGATTGAGTTGCATCGCGATGAAAATGTACAAAGCGGGCTGCTAATTGATGCCGAAGTAAACATCGACCAGCTCAACCTGGATCTGGCCTACGAGATCAATCGCCTAGCTCCCTTTGGCAACGGCAACCCGATGCCCCAATTCCTGAGTCGGGCACTCACTGTGGTGGACGATCAACGGATTGGCCGAGAGGGAAAACATCGCAAGTTGCAGGTTCAAGCCGATGGGCATCCTGCCAAACATCCTGTGCTTTGGTTCAACGGAGCCGATGCACCAATTCCGCCTGGGCCAGTGGATTTGTTGTATACGCTTGGTGTCAACGAGTATAAAGGCGAACGAACGCTGCAACTGAGCTTTGTCGCCATTCGCCCGACGCAGCAGGAGAGTATTGCCCTTTCAGGCCAGCAAAAAGGGTTGCGGGTGGAGGACCTACGCAAGAAAATTGTTGATCCTGCGGATCTGCCGCAGCCTGGCACAGCGCTCTGGTACGCCGAAGGAGCACTCCTAGAGGCTGACAACAACAAAGTGACTTACACGCCAAGGACCATGCTAACGCCTACCTCTTACCCCTCACCCCTCGTCCTCTGGTCGATCCCGCCTGCGCCTGACTTGTTGGACTGGCTCGTGGAAACTTCAGGTGCCAGCGAACTTTACCTCTGTGGCCGCGAAACTTGTGACGATTCGCTCGATGCTGTGCTGAAGAGCGTAGCCAGCATGTGCAACTTCGCACTCAAACGCGATCACCAACTCGATCTGGCGCGCATGTCGGCTCGCCTTGGTACCACCGAAGCGGTGATTCGTCACAGTTTGTTGTGGCTAGAATCGCGCGGGCTGATCCGCATCGAGCAGTGGATCGGCAGTGACAATCTGCGCATCGGCGAGGGAAGTGGCCATCGGCGCGCCGAAGAAGCGGAAGAATTACAGGCACAGCTTCAACAGAAACTAGCCGAAGTGCGCGCCTACCGAAGATTTTTTCTGCGTGCGAAGGTTAGTGAGTTGGGGTTAGGTGAGAGATAACATGAAACCAGCGCTAACCGGAAAGTAGGTAATTGAGTAATTACCAAGCGACTCAATTACCTATTACACGATTGAAATGCTTCCATGATTTCCAAAGAGATATATTTCGTGCACTCCGATCAATCTCCCAACCTCCCAATCTCTAATCTGCAATCCCTGTGGTGGAACAATCGTATCTCCAACCTTCCTTGGGAATCTCTCATTCTTCTTATTGCCCTTCTCGTTCGCCTCTGGCGAATCAACAGCCAATCCTTCTGGTTCGACGAGGCCGTCAGCCTGGATTGGGCGCAGCGTCCGCTTTGGCAGACCTGGACCGAGTTAATGACCTTTGTGCAGGACAAACATCCACCCTTTTACTATATTCTGTTACATGGTTGGATGCAGTTGCTGAGATGGTTTGGATTGGGACAAAGCGATGCAGCCCTACGCCTGTTGGGTGTCTTGCTCGGCACGCTCACTGTGCTGGGGGTGCTACAACTCGGGCTTTGGACAACCAAACGCAATGTGGCGCTGTTGACCGGGCTGTTGGTGGCGCTTTCACCCTTGTTGATCTGGTACAGCCAGGAGTTACGCATGTTTCAACTGGCAACGGCGGCGATCATCTGGTCGGCCTATTTTCTGGTACGGGCCTGGTATGCAGAAGGAACGGCTGAGAGGTTGCGCTTCTGGGTGGGTATGATCCTGACGTTGGAAATCGCGCTTTATAGTTATCTCTTTAGTGCCTTCATTTTGCCAGCGGCGGGGATTACCTTGCTGGGGCTGTGGATCGTACAACGGCGTGGGCGCGAGTTTGTGGAAGGCGTGCTTGCATTGGGAGTGACCACCTTGCTCTTTTTGCCGTTGGCGCGCAATGCCTGGCAGGTGAGTGGTGAAGAAGCAGTGGCTGGTCGCCCGTTTCAAGACTTTTTGGCGAATCAATGGAATTTACTTCGTGTCTTTACTATCTGGCGTGTCAGTTGGCCATCGATCCTTAGCCTTGCAGCGTTACTCTGCTTTTCACTACTCTTCATGCTTGGCTTGATTGCAATTCTCGCCAAACGGAAAGCCGCACCCGATGTCGATCATGCCGAAGGTGCCACCTATGCCTGGGATTACGACGATGACGATCCTTTGCGTTTTCTGCCGCTGATTTGGCTGGGGGTGCCGTTACTGATCGCTAATCTGCTCCTAGTTAAGGATCAGACCATCTTTGCCGAAGATCGCTATCTGCTCTTTCTCGTTCCCTTTTTGCTCTGGATTGTCGCCGAGGGTGTGGTTTGGCTCTGGACGTTGGTGCGCCACAAACGCTTGACAACTTTGCCTCATCACTATCCCTTTGCAGGTGTCGGTGGTTTGCTAGTGGCTGGGATCTTGGCTGCTTCTCTGCCCAGCCTGAGTGCGCCGAGCCTGGCCCGTGAAAATTGGCGAGCCGCAGCCGATTATATTTTAGAGATACAACAGGCCAATCCCAATCTGAGGGCGGCGGTGGTAGCCCATGTGGATTACACACGGTTACCGCTGCAATGGTATCTGCGCAAAGCGATGACTGAAACTGAGTTACCACTCTACTTTCCCTTTGGCGGCACGTTAACCCCTGAACAAATCGAACCGGCGATCGCGCCACCGTTGCAGGGAATTGCCGATCTGGGCATCGATACGATCTGGCTGACGGAGAGTCACTTGGAAGGGGTGGACGATGGACGCTTGGTGGAAAACTGGCTCGCCCAACATTTCGCCCTGATCACAGAACAGTTTCCGAATGGAATCAAGCTGAGCGGTTATGCGCTGCGGACCCAATACAAACAATTACCCCAATTATCAATACCTGCATCACATTTACAGCGTGAGCTCATTCCTGGTTTGACGCTGGCAGCCTGTGAGATCGTCAACCCACAAACCAGCGCCCAGGACGAGACAATGCATCCACCCAGCGGATGGGTTCATGTGCGCCTTTGGTGGCAAGCGACCGACAAGATCACCGAAGATTACATCGCCTCAGTCCAAATGGTTGGTGAGGAAGGTGTTTGGGGCGAACGGCTCTATCGCAGCAACGAAGCATTACGTCGCTGGCCGACCAGCAGTTGGAACGTCGGCGACATCGTGCGCGACGAGATCGATGTCAATCTCAACCCGGTGACACCCGCCAATCAGTACCCAATTGTGGTTGGTGTTAAGAACGCAGCCGATCAATCGATTGGCGAAAAAGTAGAGTGCGGGAAAGTACAAATCGATTAATCTTGACAATAGTAACGTTGCCCGTTATTATAATGGCATGATCCGGAGTTTTGCTGATCGAGAAAGCGAGAAATTATTCCAGCGAGAATTTTCTCGAAAATTTCCTCCAGATATTCAACACCGAGTAAGAATCAAGTTGGAAATTCTTGATGCAGCGGAAAGTTTGGATGATCTACGTCTGCCACCGTCTAATCACTTGGAAGCACTATCTGGTGACAGGCAAGGTCAATACAGCATTCGTGTCAATCGGCAATGGCGGATCTGCTTTGTCTGGAACGAAGGTAACGCCTACTTGGTTGAATTAGTGGATTATCATAAGTGAGATCAAAATGACACAAAACAAGTTGCCGCCAATTCATCCAGGAGAGATTCTCAACGAAGAATTTTTACAACCCTATGGTCTTAGCCAATATCGTTTGGCCAAGGAGATTGGTGTTCCTGCACGGCGTATTAACGAAATTGTACATGGCAAACGATCAATTACCCCAAATACTGCTTTACGGCTCTCTCGGTATTTCGGTCTTTCAGAACGATTTTGGCTAAATTTGCAAACTCGTTATGATCTAGAAATAGAGAAGGACCGTTTGGCAGAGCGATTGCTCCATGAAGTTCATGTCTTTTCACCTGTGCCGGCATAGATTGTGAAAATAGCTGTGTCATTGGGAAATCACACAATTACCCAATGACACAGTTACAACAACTACCGCAAAATCACCGCCGCATCGGTGTCGTTTGCGCCAAAGCCATAGACCGAGCCATCCCAGTATGCACTCCAGGTGCAGCTAGTGGTCGCCCCAATGGTACCTGGCGTACAAACAATGAGATCCGAGCCATCGCCGCTTAGTCCGCTGTTAGTGACAAAGGTGCCGATGGTGCTCAAGTAAATCTTGCCAGTTGCACTGTCGATCCAGCCAGCGTTTAGATCTTCCGAGTTGGCTTCTCCCAACCCCACATCCGAACCGTCAAAGTACAACGACCAGGTTCCTGATGTATTGCTGCCTAAACTGGTGGGGCTAAAGGCCACCAGATCCTCGTCATCCCCGGAAGCACCAGTGACAGCAAAAGCTCCCAACGTGCTGATCACCAATCGACCATCCGGGGCGATCAGAATGGCGTCAATGTCTTCGTTGACAGTAGACAATCCCACATCCGAACCGTCAAAGTACATGGCAAATGAACCAGCAGTCGTGGTTCCTGTACTGGTGGCCGTAAAACTAACAACATCGGAATCAGCGACCGTTCCCACACCTGGTACGGCCGTGTTGACATCAAAAGACATCAGATAGGAACCATTCGGCAGACGAGCCAATGCATCGACATCACTGGTGATGCCCACGTCGGAGAGGTCCAGTATCATCGACCAACTGTTGGTCGCCACGTTATGCTGAATCACATCTTCATCGGCAAAGGTCACGCCGCCAATTGTTCCATTCGTGCTGGAGCTGAGCAGAATCCGGTCAGCCGCCGGAGTTGTCGTGGGGACAGGGGTACTGGTCGACGTTGGTGTGTTTGTAGGTAGAGGAGTAGTGGTTGATGTTGGGGTTGCCGTCGGGGTTGCGGTTGAGGCGCCATTGGTGATCTCGACAAAGACAGCCGAGGGCACACCCCAATTGCCATCACTGTCCTGCGCCTCCACAAAGAGCGTATGGCGTCCAGTCGTCCAGCCGGTGGTGTCGATAGTGGCACTCACGCCTTCTACGTTGCTATTAAAACTGCTATCACCAGGATTCATCGCCACAGTACCGCTGGCTTTCCATGAAGGCAGATCAATCGAGTAACGAGCCGCTTGGATGTTCTGTGTCGGCTCCACACCCCAGCCATTACTGTTGTAGCGTGTATCATCTGCTGTTGCGCTCAATGTAACCGAATCACCCGCATTCACTGCTGGTGCGCTGACCGTAACCGTTAAAACATCCGGACCCAAAGGTGCTTGATAGGGACGACGAGCCGCTTTGAAAGCATAGTAAAGGGCTGGTTTATTCTTGGGGATAATATTGGACTCGAAGAAGCTGCATGACTCGAAGAAATTCTGCCCCACTTCAAAGGTATAACTCGCAATGCCCAATTTGCCATAGGTATAATCATCGGTCGTGCCGGAGGTGCCATAAAGACAGTTTGGCCCATTGCAGACCTGATAGCCATTATAGTAACCAAACTTGCGCCCCAACGTTTGCAATGCAGTTACATTGGGGGCAGGCGTCGTAGTCCATCCCCAGGGATAGAGGACAAGTTCGGCATAGCTGTGCAGCGTGATAAAGACGCCTTCGGTATCGGATGGGGCAGGATCGCTGTCGTTGGGGCCGCGCAGATCAGGGAAGATCGAGTCCGCATAGCCTTCGACGGCCTGTACCTCTGGTTCGGAACTGGCGCTGGGACCACGATAGGTTTCGTTACAAGCCGAACTGCTGGAGCCTGGGAAGCCCCATTTGAAGTTACTGTTGCGATTGAGATCAGTGCCCCAACTCGAGGGAAAACCACAGCCGTCATTATTGTCGGTGTTCTTGCGCCAGAGTACACCAGTCTCGGCCTTCTTACGGCCATCGGGATTCACTTGTGGGATGAGATGTAGCTCAAAATGATCAAGCAACCAGGTGGCATCGGGATCAACGTTGTACTTGGCAACGAGCTCTTCGGCAAAGCGGGTGGACAATTCAGCCGTGGCATACTCACGGGCATGGATGGCGCTCATCAACATAAATTTCGGCTTGGGGCCAGGAATCGCCTTGTTGGTTAGTACCAACACATTGAGATCATAGCCCGCTGCGTCGCCCGGTGTGGCCTTTTCCCAGCTATCTCCAATATCGGTCCAACTTGCCAGGTTTGGGTGCGCAGTCGCCAACGCTTGCAAGCTGTTGTAGGTCTCCTCGACCGTGCGGTAGCAGGCGTAGCCAGGAATGGAGCCAATCGCACTCGTGCCTGCGGCCTGTGCTTGTTTCATGGTATCGATCGAGGCATTGATCGCAGCCGTACGTGTTTCGTCAATCTCTACCTGAACGCCTTCTGTCTGTAGTTGCTCTAGTTCATTTTGTGAGACGTAAGCCACAGCGTAGCCCGCAGTAGTTGCCTCCTCGAAGACGTCCAAACGTTGGACCAACTCGTTTAGTTGGCCGCGATCCTTGAAATAGATACGTACGACCAGGGATGGGCTATCGCCTGGCTGTTCAACTTGCTCAGTATTACTACCGGCTGAGATGGCTGGCAAATAGACTTTCTGAGTTGCAGCACCGTTGTCCTGGGCACTGGCAACAGTACTCTGCGCTAAAACGAATAAAGTCAAAAGCAAGATAGCAATTCGGCGCTTCATATCCCCCCTTGAAAATAAACGCTGGATTTCTGCAAAAATCCAGCGTCGTATTCATTATCCACTTCCAACTCTTGCTATTGCAACAGACCGGCAAACCAAGTTGTTACAATTCTGCAATCCTAAACTCTCAACTTGCCACCCGTCTCCCGTTCCACGTTGTAGATGATGCTGCGGCGTAGCTTCTCCACTTCCTTCTCGGCCAGATTTCGTTCCTGGCTTTGATAGGTGACGCGATAGGCAAGCGATTTGTTGCCGATCTGCACATTTTGGCCACGATAGACATCGAAGAGTTCTACATCGGTGACGAGCGCACCGCCCGCCTTGCGGATGATCTCTTCGACTCGGCGCACGGTCACTTCTTCGGCAACTTCGAAGGCAAAGTCCTCGATCACGGGCATGTAGACGCTGATCGGCTTCATCGGCTCGAAGCTCCAGGCGGGACGTACGAGTGGAGCGATCAGCAGGTCGGCGATACAGACACGCAGATTGGGCAAGCCAAAGGCGGTGCGCACTTTGGGATGGACTTCACCGACTAAACCAGCATATTGACCACCAACGTAGAGTGCAGCACAACGTGGTCCAAAACTTTCGGCATCGGGTTTGGCACGGAACTCAATCGCTTCGGGCTTAAAGCCAAGCCGATCGAGCAAACTTTCCACGCTGCCCTTGATGTCATAGAAGTCAAATTGTTCCGAGCTATCGCTGCTTGGTGTGTAGAAACTGTGTGGTTGACGCGGCCCAGCCAGCAGAACGACGGCATGGCCTTCTTCCAGCGGCAACGTACCATCGCCTTTTTCAGGCAGATAGACACGGCCAATCTCAAAGGTAGTGAGCCGATTGGTGAAGCGTAGATTGCGTTCCAAATTTTCCAGCGCGCTGACCAGCATCGAGCGGCGCATTACCCGCCGTTCGGGCGCAATTGGGTTGGCGAGGGCAATGTAGGCATCGAGTGGTGTCTTGCCGTTGCTACTCACCAGCAACTTATCATGATTTTCGGGCGAACTGAGCGCATAGTTGATGATCTCTTGCAAGCCAGCGCCGACCAAAATGTCGCGCACTTTTTCCTCGGTAGCAGTGACGTTGCTGCGCCATTGCGTCGGCATCACGTCATCCATCAAGGTTGTGCCGACCGACTCGTAGCCGATCACGCGCGCCACCTCTTCGATCAAGTCTGCTGGAATACGAATGTCAAGCCGATACCAGGGCGGCGTGCAGGCAAGGACAGCTTCACCGGCATCGTAATGCAGCGCAAAGACACTCTCGTCGCTGGCCCCGACTGGAAATTCAGAGTGTTGCTCGACTGTAAAATCGAGTCGCTCCAGCGCGGTCTTGATCTCCTCTAACGCTACTTCCATGCCGAGGATGCGGCGCATATCGCTCAAGGTGGTATAGACGATGGGTGTTTCCTGAGACACTGGATAGGTGTCGACCATCCCTGGAACAACTCGTCCGCCAGCATAAAGGCGCATCAGCTCGGCGGCACGGCGCGCACCAATCGGGTTGAGACCAGCAGGGATGCCACGCGTAAAGCGCCGACTGGCTTCACTGGGCAATAGTAGTTTGTTGGCGGTACGGCGATTGTTGATAGCGTGGAAGGTAGCGGCTTCGAGCAAGACATTGACGGTGGAATCAGTCACTTCGCTCTCCAGCCCGCCCATCACACCGGCAATTGCTACCGAACCAGCGTGGTCGCAGATCATTAACATGCTGTCATCGAGGGTGCGGGTAACATTGTCGAGCGTGGTAAATTTTTCACCCGCTTGCGCCCGCTTGACGACGATCACCGGCTTTTCTTCGCCGATGCGCTGGGCGCGAGCTTTGAGTGTGTCGTAATCAAAGGCATGCAGCGGTTGCCCCCATTCGAGCATCACATAGTTGGTGATGTCAACAATGTTGCTGATCGGACGCATCCCGGCTTTGGTCAGTCGCTCCTGCATCCACTTGGGCGAAGGTCCAATTTTGATGCCCTCGATGATCATGCCGGTGTAGCGGTTGCAGAGATCGGGGTCGGCGATTTCGACTGCCACCCAATCGGCGGCATTGTCACTTCCGGTTTGTTGACATTCATCGGCAGGCAGATGGAGCGGCGCACCAGTCAAGGCGGCGACCTCACGTGCCACGCCGATAATATTGAGACAGCGTGCCATGTCGGGGGTGAGATCGAGTACCAGGATCTCGTCGCCCAGGTAGTCGCACAGCGCTACACCGACTGGCGCATTGGCAGGAAGTTCTAGAATCCCTTCATGTTCCTCGCTCAAGCCCAATTCTCGCTCAGAGCAGACCATGCCGTTCGATGGAATGCCACGGATCTTGGAAGATTTCAGCTTCTTCTTGGGGCGTGGCTTCTCTTCGCTGTAGGCATCGACCAAAGTGGCCCCGACGCGGGCAAAGGCGACCTTCATCGGCGGCAGGGTGCCATCTACTTTAGTTTTGCCCCGGTGGACAAAAATATTGGGCGCGCCAGTCACGACACGATCCGGTTCTACGCTGCCAAAATCAACATCGACCAGGGAAAGTCGATCCGCATCGGGATGGGGCAAGACGGCCAGCACTTCACCTACAAGTAATGTTTCGGCATCCCACCAGTCGCCGATCTTTTCAATTGCATCCACGCCGTGACCCGCCAACGTCAAACGTTCGGCCAACTCGGCAGTGGGCAGCGTGATTTCCACATACTCACGCAGCCAGGATAGAGGAACAAGCATGAGGACTCCTTAAGTTACGAGATACGAAATACAAGATACGAGATGTAGATCATGCCAACTCGTAATTCGTATTTCGTAATTCGTATTTCGTAATTTCAACTACGGTCATAGAAAAAAGACAACAGGATAGTGAAGAAAGTTTGAGAGAACTTTCGTGAACAAAAGCCAAGCCGGGCAAAGGCAAAGGTAGCTAGGCAGAGCGAGCGGTAGGTTCAAGGCCAACGTAGGCACCAGCCCCCAGGGAAAGAAGCAGCTTATGCAGATGCGACACTGGCGCAACGCTCTCCTTGTCACGTCGTCGGAGCTGCGTAGGGGACCCAGCAGGCCAGGGTTTGGGTCAATTCTGCTAGGAGCCGAGAGACGAGCGAGCGAGCAAGGCGAAGCTGCACGTTATGCAGGTGCAGGAGCCGGGAACAGCCGGACGTGTAACGGCAGGGCAGCGAAAGCCAGAGCAGCGTGTGACAGTCAGGCGTGGTGCGAGACCGTGAAACCAATCGGCACCGACCAGTTGAGCGTCAGTGCACGCTGCAGATAATCTCGCCCCAGGCGAAAGTAACTGTAATCTATCGCCTGGGGCCGTTGCAGGCAATGGTCGTGACCATGCTGGGTGAGCCAATCCCCGATATGGATCAGCCAGAGTGTAGCGAGTGCCATGCCCAGAATGAGGAGGTGCAAGCGTGCGGGATCGCTAATCTGTGTGCGTTCCAAATCGAAGCCGTAACTCTTCCAGTCGCGAAAAGTGGGTTCGATCCAAAAACGTTTGCGACCGCGCCGCCAGGCTTGCGCATCGGCAGTCAGGTCAGTCGCCCAAAAGCGGGGGAACGGCTGATTGGGTGACCAATCGGCGATGAGGTTGACGGGACCAAATGGCTCATCCTTGGTCAAGCTGACCTGCTGCCAGTAGCGCCGCTGTCCTTTACATACGCCCAACGCACTGAGTTGCCGCCAGTGACCATCGGTCAGTTGCACATAGGTATCGCTTTTGATGCCAACTTGCCAATGCCAGTGTTGCTGACAACAGAAATTCTGGACGGAGGTGGCGCGGAATTCGCAATCACCATAGTAATGAATACGCACGCGGGCGAGCGGCGGTAGATAAGGTTGCACTTGCCGGAGCAAACTGAGTTGTACCTGGGCACCGGTACCGCCAAAGGGCAAAATGCGCCAGGCGAGGGGCAGCAAGCGCTTGTGATAGGCGGCTCCCACCGTTAAAATGCTCTGCTCCTGCCCCAAATCGGTGCGATCCATCACCAAGGCCACTTCTTCCCCTTGCCAGTGGGTAAACAGGTGGCGCACAACCTGCCCATAGCTGCGATGCCAGGTTAACTCCGCATTGTCCAAACTGCGACTCAACCGTTGGATCAGCTCTTCCAGGTCGTTCGTCAATGGTAGATGGACGGCTAGCTCGGACAAATGGCAATTCGGACTAACCGCAAGAGACTGGCTGAGCAAGGCCAAGTTTGTCACGCTACTCGCTCGGATGCCCATGCCCATCCTCTGCAGTTGCTTGACTATTTTCTGATGTAAATGTACGCTGTTCATGAGTCGCTCCTCATTCGATAGACTTCTTTTCCAATCCGTCTATCTTATTTTGGCGCGACTCTTCCTACTTTTCAACCCTTACTTTTTCCTATCCTATTTCTGATAGGAGATGAAATTTCGTAATTGTTTTTGCTGATTTTACCACACTCTTTCACTGGGCCAATGATTCGTAGACCAGATCGTGTGAGAGTGCGCGCCACAGTCCCCAAAGATGGCGGTCGCCAAGGAGGTTACGTAGTTCGGCTGAGATTTGTAGAAGTTGACAGGGAAGGATGGTTTGGAAGGATTCGATTTCTTGCGGATCTTGTGGAACTGGGTCGTCACCGTTGCTAATCACATGGAAGACGTAGCTGGCAAAGTGAGCGGTACGACCCTCATGCTGAAAAAAATACTCAATCACCCCGAGGAAACGCTTGATCCCTACGTCAAGCGATGTTTCCTCCTTGACTTCGCGCAAAAGCGCACGCTCTACCCTTTCATCCCAATGCACCCCGCCAGAAGGCAGCCGGTAGAGATGGATAGGATAATGTTTTTTGGCATGGACCCAAATCGAGCCATTGGGATTTTGAATTGCAAAGACCACTTCTGCACGTCGGTCACTTTGGGATTGGAAACGATATTTGACGATATCGGAACAAGCAGGCAGTTTTACTTGCATCCGCTTGGGGATGCCATAAGCCCTTGCCAGTGTTTCGACTTCCTCCTCCCAAATCGTAGGGTGAACTTGAGGGGGTGCAATCACTGAGTTCAACATAACAAGCTCTCCAAACTACTTTTTGCGGTAATCGCTAAATTTGTTAAGCCACAGCCGGAGGGCTCGGTATGGTAAAGGATTCTAAATAACGTCATGCAGAATGCGCAAACAGCTTCAGCCATTCCTACTGGCCAGTATACTGAGATTGCGAAAAATCAAGTATTGCAATCTTTTTGCACTTTGCGAGCATTCCAATCAGTCAATCTAGTTATTGCACAACATTTATTCTATTTTGTATAACGTTGTTTTGTACAGATTTAGGATTGGTGGGGAAAAATTTCTATGCCCTGCAGAGGCATTTGAATTTAGAGACGTTTCTTACGCCACCAGGAGAAGAGCGAAACGATGAGCATGGCCACCACCGTACCCAGCGAAACAAGTTTACCAACTTTGCGTGGCATTGTATCCTCGAAGCGTAAGAGGAGGTTGCCTTCACCCAAGGGAAGCGGAACGGTCATCCGCCCAGTGACGCCGCTTTCGGCAGGTACGATGGGCAATTCACGGACGGGTTGTCCATGTTCACCGTCGAGCAACCAGGCGTGCCAGCCAGGATAGTAAAAGTGATTGAAGATCAGCGCTTGGCCTTCGGCTTTGTGATTGCAAAACCAAACTTCTTCGCTAATTACAGTGTGACTGTAAGAATTGGCTGCAAAACATTGCTCCTTGGAGTAATCGAAATTGCCATAGTCAATCAAGGAGGTCACGGGTGTAACTTCCTTGCCTTCAGTTTCCCATTGTATATATTGCTCAGCAATCGGGCTCCAATGGGGAATCTCTTTAACCCAGCGCGTGCTACCGGTCAGCTCGTCGGCATCTCGCTGGAAGCGCATCAACGAGGCCAGGCCCACCGGTCCCTCAGCCGGCTCGCGTACCTGAACTTGTAGGTACGGATAGCTGATGAGGATGACGAGGGCGGAGAGAAGGAGGGTGGCGATTGCGGAATTCGGATTGCGGATTGCGGATTCTTTATCCGTGATATGTGATTCGTGATTCGTAAATTTGGGCTCAGCCAGGACTAGGCCGGCGAGGATGCTGATACAGATGGTCATAACATTGAACCAGCGCCAGGGGAATTGGGCAGCGCCCAGAATGGCTCCGATCACGGGTAGATCCCAGAGCGATGCGGCGATTTGTAGGGAGACAAAGACGCTGACCAGGGCAGCAACCGCGAAAACGATGATTTCCCAACGCAGGTCAGGCCGTCGTCGCCAGCCGACAAAGAGGCCGATGATCGCCAATAACAGGGCAGCGGCCCCGATCTGAAAACTGATCGTGTCGTCGGGTCCGGCCACGCTCACGCCAAAGCCCCAGGTCGGGCTAAAGAGCTGTTGGAAATAGACAAAGTGTGGATGAAAATCATAACGTCCATCAAACCACTGATCCACCCGCACATCGCCCCGCTCAAGCAACATCGGAATCCAGAAATTGGCGCTGAGGCCGAGTCCGAGGAGTAGTCCGAAAACCGGAGTAAATAGAGATTGGAGATTGCGAATTGCGGATTGCGGATTGCGGCGGGTGTCCACTCTGGCCGTGGACTGCGACAGATGCCCTTTCTGGGCGTGGATTGCGGGATCTACAATCGCTTCTTTGCTTTTGAATTCTCCAAGCCACACGATCAGTAGATACAATCCAATCAATGGCGTGACCAGTACCATGACCAGGTTGCTAGTCAACATCAATCCGGCGTAGCTGAGAGCGCAGGCAAGAACGGCCCACCAGGAGCGTTGCAGGACAGCACGGCGTACGCTCCAGAGGATAAGCGGCGGCCAGAGCATGGCCATACTTTCTGCCAGATTGGCACGCACATAGAGGTTGAGCAGATGATAGGGAATGTAAGTGTAGACCAGCGCCGAAAGCAGCGCAGCATTGCGCCCCGCCCAATCACGTACAAACAGATA
Organism: Caldilineaceae bacterium; assembly: GCA_046328715.1. Taxonomy (GTDB): domain Bacteria; phylum Chloroflexota; class Anaerolineae; order Caldilineales; family Caldilineaceae; genus JAXLWB01. The sequence continues at coordinate 105,894 of JAXLWB010000034.1, forward strand.
CATGGTGGCAGCGGAGCCGACAATGCTCAGGCAGAAGACGGTTTCAATTGCGCCGGTGTAGCTAAAATTGAGAAAGTGCAGTAACAGTTCCGCTACAAAATGGCTAAATAGACCGTAGATGTTAAAAAAGGGATAGCCGTAGCCAAAGGTAAAATCCGGACTCCAGCGCGGCCACCAGATCCCATCTTGCACATTGCGGTTGTATTCAAAAAGGAAGTAGACGTGGTGACGAGCGTCATTCGCCCCCCAAAAGTAACCAGGTAAGGCAAAAGGCGCAACTGCAAAGCTCGTTAGCAGCAGTGTCAACCAGAAGAAGCGGTCACGCCATAAGGGGAATTGCGGATTGCGGATTATGGATTGCGGATTGCGGTGGGTGTCCGATGGCGACGGAATACCACTTGTGGCATATGTCACAAGCCGAGATCTTAAATTCGCAATTCGCGCCCGGAACGGGCATCCGCCGCAATCCGCAATTCTATTCAGGGCCATGCAACACCATCTTATCGTCTTGTCCGCCGTTGATCGGCAGTCGCTTGCCATCTCGCCAATCGTAGAAGCCAAAAATGTAGACGGGGGGAGTTTGGGGTGGGTTCTGCAAGGTAATCGAATAAGTCGCCGTAAATACCTCGCCTGGCTGCCAACTGGTTGCTGGACGATCGGGCAGGGGCGGTCCGTCAAATTGGGCGAACCCTGTCGATTGGGTGCTCTCATCGCTGCGTGCTTGCAGGAAAAAATTATAGTCAAAGGATAGGGGCTGAAGTGCCTGCCAGCCCAGATCTAACTTCACCGTGGGCCATTGGCTTTGATTGATCTGCATGTTGAGTATCACCAGTTGATTGTCGCCGACCGTTGCCAACGGTTGAAGCGGAGGCTCCAATGCCGTAAATGTTGTGGTGAGCAGATTGTAATTGAAAGCCAACGTCAAAAGCATCAGCCCCGACCAAAGCGGAAACTCACCAAATTCTGGCAGCAGTGTCGGTAACGCAGCTGCGAACACAACCAATAACGGCGCAGCGAGCAAAAGAATCTGCCAGGGGTATAGCAACAGGCGGTCAGCCTTGAGAAGCTGCCAAACCGGTATGCTAAAGTCCAGGCTCAGTAGAATCAAAATCAGGCTACCGCTCCCGGCAAAAGCTAGCAGCCGAACCGCTTGAACAGCTAGACCGGAGTTTGTCATACGCCAAAGCCAAAGTGCCAGCAGCGCAGTGAGCAGCGCCATCGTCCCCAATTGAAATGGATAACCATCCTGCCAGCCGGGGATGCTCGGTGCGACTTGCCAATGGTTGCGCAACAGTTGAAAGAGGTAGACAAAGTGGGCATAGAAATCGACAGGGGCTGGTGCATACGTCCCCCAAACTGGCCACAGAGTTGCCGCGCCAACGAGTCCACCCAACAGAGCCAATCCTGCTGCCCAGCCATTACGCATCACCCAGGCCGCATAGCTTAGGAGCAGCAATGTCGCCAGCAAGGCCAATCCAGCCTGCGTCAGCCAGAGCCAGGTCATCAATACGATAAAAACAGCTCCATAGAGTAGCCTTCCCTGACGTCCTTGCTCCAGCATCACGCGAGAGAGAGCCCAAAAGAGCCAGGGCAGCAAGGCTATTACTGTTGCGTCAGCAAGACTGCCACGTACATAGATGGTAGCCAGGAAGGGAGGTAGCAGTATGTAGATCCAACCGGCTAAGGCCGCACCTCGTCTACCCAATCTTGCTTCCAACCAAAAGTAAACCCCAATGCCAGCACCAAGGATGATGCCGATAAAGGTAAGTCGAACCGCTAGAGTAGGGCTAATGTTCAGGAGAAAAAACAAATGAGGAACGAGGCTAGCGCCGACTCCTTCGCCCCGCCAGAGGTCAGGCGCAACCGCAACCGTGGCCAAACGGTTCAGGGTGACAGCATTGAACTGAGGTAGAAAACCCTCCAGCGCTTGCCAATAGCCCGGATGGGTCGCAGGTGCCCAGGCAAACACACTCAACAGCAGCATGACCCACAACTCAACTCGTCGCTTGCTTTCAACCATGGATGTTTATTAAAAGTGGCAAAGTGGCATTGTCTCGAACTACTTTGTAACTCTGCAACTCTGCCTCTTTGCCCCTTTTCTCATCGAATTTTCTTACTTTCCAAATTGGCGTGCATGTCCAGATAACGCAACCAGCCGCGCGCCGTCAGCGGGCCAAAGGAGTTGTGTAGCACTTTGTTCGTCAGATCCGGTTTCAACGCTGCAATCTTACGCACGATCTCCACCGTTTCGGCGCGGGTCTTGCGAAACTCGACGCGCTGCTCTTCGGTGCTTAGGTTGGTGGCGGTGCGGTAGCCATCATATTCATCTACGATCAATGGCTGGCCAAGAAACACTCGTAAGCGTTGCTGCCCCCAACGCTCGATTCCTGTCATATGACGCAAGACAGTCTGTGCCTTAATAGCATCTTTGGCGGCGGCTACATGGTTATCAATGGTCCGTCCATCAGCTGCAAGCTGATCGCTCCACTCTGCCAAACTGCGCTTTGCCCCTGGGCGTTCCACAAACAGCGCAGCGACAATTCCTTGTACTTGTTCTCGAAGTATCGACATCGTAATGCTGGATCCTACGAAGCCCGGTAAGGCTCAAATATGAAACTGATAAGCTGTTTGGAGAGGAGTATAGCATTCTCGAGGTTGTTTTTCCAAGGAACGAGGAGGGTTGAGGTGTTTCCATCAGAGCCGTTAGCGTCAGCGTACGGGCAACTCGTACGCTGACGCTAACGGCTCTGTATATTCTACATTCCAGCCACCAGTCGCCAAATCTGGGCGACCATAAAGGTAACGACGAAACCCATCGCCAAGGGCAAAAGGGCAGAAACAGTGGCCCACTTGGCGCTGCCCGTCTCTTTATAGATAGTGTAAATGGTCGTGCTGCATGGGTTGTGCAGCAGGCTAAAGAGCATCAGATTGACTGCAGTCAGCAGGGTCCAGCCGCCGGCCTGCAACAAACTCAGCGTTTCAGCATCCGTCGTCGAGAACATGACCCCTGCACCTGCACCACCATGCGTACCGGTCACCAGCACAGTCAACATCAGAATGGTCGGAATCACAATCTCATTCGCTGGGATTGCCACAATATAGGCAATCAAAATCACACCATTCAACCCCAGCACCCAGCCCACCGGATTCAGCAAATTAATCAAATACTCGGCCAGGCTAGCACCACCAACCTGGATATTTGCGGTGAGCCAGATCACGGCCCCAGCTGGCGCAGCAAAGACAATGGCACGCCAAAGCACGTAAAGGGTGCGATCGATCAGCGAGGTGTAGATCGTTTGCCAGAAGCGGGGCGGACGATAGGGCGGCAGTTCCAGGCTAAAGGTGGAAGCCTCGCCGCGCAACACCGTGCGTGAAAGTGCCCAGGAGACAGCAAAGCTGAGCAGCACGCCCAATGTAGCAATCCCCACAACTGCGAGTGCCGAAATCATCCCGCCGATATAACTAGGTACCAACGCGCCGATAAATAGAGAAGCGATCAAAATCTGGGTCGGCCAGCGCCCATTACAAAGGGCAAAATTGTTGGTAAGAATAGCGATCAGGCGTTCGCGTGGACTATCGATCACACGGGTTGCCACCACGCCAGCGGCATTGCAGCCAAAGCCCATCATCATGCTCAACGCTTGTTTGCCGTGTGCTCCCGACTTTTTGAAAATATTGTCGAGATTAAAGGCGACACGGGGCAGATAGCCAAAATCCTCCAAGAGAGTGAAGAGCGGGAAAAAGATCGCCATCGGCGGCAACATGACGCTGACCACCCAAGCCGTCGCCAGATAAATGCCGTCAATCAGCAAACCGCTCAGCCACCAAGGCAGATGGATCGCCGCCGCTCCACTCTTAAGGATCGGATGAAATGTATCGAGCAGCAAATAGGAAAGCCAACCCGATGGCACATTGGCACCCGAGATCGTCAACCAAAAGACGATAGTGAAGAGCAACAACATCATTGGAAAGCCAAAGACGCGGCTGGTGACCAGTTGGTCAATCGTGCGATCCAAGTTAAAACGCGGCGGCTTGTCAGGATAGATCACCGCACGGTCGGCGATGCGCGTGGCATCGGTGTAGATCGCCTCCACAATTGCTTCGTGAACGCCACCG
>JAXLWB010000035.1:0-106814 GCA_046328715.1 Caldilineaceae bacterium
GGCTCGATGAACATTGCCTTTGTCTACAATGGTAACCATATTGTTACGCCGGAACTTTCGGGCTCGATCCTGCCCGGTATCACACGCGATTCGATCATCCGCATGGCCCCCGACCTAGGCTATAAGATCACCGAGGGCAAACTCAACATCAACGACATTCTGCGTGACATCAAAAGCGGTGACATTACCGAAGCCTTTGGCATGGGCACCGCCGCCGTGATTGCCCCAGTGAATAAATTTGGCTACAAGCAAGAGGAATACCAGGTGGGCAACGGTGAGGCTGGCCCAGTCGCCAACAACCTCTTCAAGTCGCTGACCGATATTCAATATGGTCGGGTGGCCGATCCCTATGGTTGGACCTATAAAATCGAGATCTAGAACAAGCCAGATCGAAGGAATTGCATGACTCCCCAAGAAGAACGAGCCAAACTGATCACAAAGATCGAGCAGCTTCCCGAGCAAGTCCAAACGTTGATTGCAGGGTTAACCCCTGAGCAGTTGACAGCACGACCACTGCTCGCAGAGTGGTCGGCGGCACAAAATGTGCATCATCTCTTTGACTCACATGCTAATAGCTATATTCGTTGCAAGTTGATTGCAACCGAAGAAAATCCACCGCTCAAGCCGTACGACCAGGACAAATGGGCAAACTTTGTCGATGGCTCCGAGGCAGATGTTTCAACCTCGCTTTCCTTGCTCAGAGGGTTGCACAAACGCTGGGGTAGCTTCTGGAAGACCTTGCCCGACAATGCCTGGCAGCGAGTTGGCACCCATCCCGAGATGGGCGTTGTCACGCTAGAACGGATGTTAACTGCCTATGTTGAACATGGGGAAGCCCATCTGCGTCAGATCAGCGAAGTGTTGGCAGCGCAAGGGATCGAGCGGAATGCAGCAGTGGTGGATCGCTCCTTCCAAGTGCAAAATCGCCTGGAAACGCAGAAGCTCAAACAATTACTCGCCAAACTCAGCGAAGCTGACATGGAAAAGCAGGTCAATCACGGCTGGACGATCAAGGCGACAGTCGTGCATCTGGCCTTTTATGATATGCGTGCCCTTATATTGCTTGACAAGTTTGAACAAGACGGGGTCCGTCCCTCGCCCATTGACATCGAGCCGATCAACGAAGTGGTACGCCAACTATCCGCTTCGATGAACGGCAGCGCAGTCGTGCAGATGTGGGCCAATGCGGCTGAAGCGCTCGACCAGCGCATCGAAGCCTTGCCCGACAGCTTGATTGTCGCCATCCGCGCAGCAGGCAATCCCTTCCCTCCGCCGCGCCACAAACATCGTGCCGAGCATCGAGCTGAGATTGAAAAAGTTGTAGCGTAAGAAATAATGATGAACGAGTCCGTTTCGTGCACATCTGAGGATGTGCACGAAACGGAAAGGTGCACTATGCATACCTCGCTGTGTGATTTGCTTTCTATCCAGTACCCCATCATTCAGGCCCCGATTGGGAGCGCCAGCACGCCTGAACTGGTGGCAGCCGTGTCGAATGCAGGCGCATTGGGAATGCTCTCCGTCACCTGGCGCGAGCCATATCAGGTCCGCCGCCTGATTCGCGAGATCCAGGAGCTGACCGACAAACCCTTTGGCGTGAATCTTGTCTTGCAATGGGACATGTGGGATCGATTGGAAGTTTGCCTGAATGAGGGTGTCCATATCTTTTCGTTTTTTTGGGGTGCCCCAGGCCGCTATGCCCAAGTGGTGCATGAGCGCGACGGCATTGTATTAAACACGGTCGGCAGTGTAGAAGAGGCAACCGATGCCGTAGATGCAGGCGTGGATGTCATCATTGCCCAGGGCTGGGAGTCAGGAGGCCATGTGCGCGGGGAAATCGCTACAATGGCCTTGATTCCACGGGTGGTGGATGCAGTTGGACCAATCCCTGTGGTGGCATCCGGTGGTATTGCCGATGGACGTGGCGTTGCTGCGGCCTTGATGCTCGGCGCTTCCGGTGTATCACTGGGCACACGTTTTCTGGCCAGCGAGGAAGCCAACATTCACCCGCTTTATCAGAATGCTGTGCTGCGCTCCACTGAGGATGACACCCTTTATGCCGCCGAACTTTTTGACGGCGGCTGGCCCGATGCACCTCATCGTGTTCTGCGCAACAGCACGACTCGCCTTTGGGGTGCAGCCGGACAACCGAGGGTCGAACGCCCCGGTGAGAGCGAAGTCGTGGCGCACTTTGCTGATGGCCGACCGATCGAGCGCTATAGCGATGTGATACCGCTTCCTGGCATGACGGGCGACGTAGAAGGGTTGGCCATGTATGCTGGACAGAGCGTGGGATTGGTGGAAGATGTGTTGCCCGCCGATCAGATCGTGCGGCAACTGGTGGCTGAAACAGAGGCTGCATTTGATCGGGTCAATCGCCTTATCATGAAATCGGATGCAGGAGTATGACATTCCTGAGTACGATTCTGGCCACGCTTTCTGCTGGGGAAAAGTCTGACTATTATGCCCACTGTGCAGATCTTGTGCTGAACAACTATCGCTTGGATGAGATGACGGCGCACTTTGTCCAACATAACGCTGGCATTGTCTTTCGTTTGGAGGATATACAGGGCAAAGCACGCTTTTTGCTCAAGATTCACGAGAGCGCAGGCGATGCACTTATGGATACACCCGAACAACTGGCTGCACAAATGGCTTGGTTGGTACACTTGGCGACAGATGGCCGGGTAGCTGTACAAGCCCCAATCGCTAATCATCGGGGACAGTTTGTTACCCTGGTGCAGTTGCCAGGAATGGATCGCCTATCGCCCTGTACGGTGCAGCACTGGATTACAGCCGAACATGCCAAACAATGGGAGCCGAAACATGCACATGCGGTTGGCGTGCTGCTGGCCACTTTGCATAGCATTAGTGCAGAAGGGCCACAACAAGATCCGGCTCACTTTGGGGCTTACCATGAACGCTATTTACGGGAAGGCCTGACACAATTGCAAATCACCGTTGAGCTTGGCATTATTAATGCCACTCAATATGAATTGATTCTTCAAGCCGGCGACCGTATTGTAGCGTACCTAGCGCGTATTGAGCGCACACCTGATCGCTGGGGACTGATTCATGGAGATTTGCATCAGGGAAATGTCTTTTTCCAGGGTGATAAGGCAGCACCTATCGATTATGGCCCCTATTTTTCCTATTTTCTCTATGATCTGGGTGTTTCTCTTTATCACGCCACCTTTGATGAGGTTTCGATACGCAAGGCGTTGGTTTCAGGATACGATTCAGTTCGTCCATTGACTCAATCCGATCCTGAGACGCTCGAAACATTTATGCTGGCTGCTGCACTTACCAATCTGGCCTTCCAAGCCACACTGCAAGAGCATCGCCTATCGGCTATCAACCGACGTAACATGCTCCAGTTTGTCGAAAAGTTCTGCCGTCCCTTTGTTGCCAACGAACCGTTTCTTTTCGACGGTCGATCTCTAACCATTGACCATTAGTTGTTCATCATTCACCATTTCTATGCCAAGCTATCCTTTCATGCAGGTCGATGCCTTCACCGATCATCGTTTGGGCGGCAACCCCTGCGCCATTCTCTTCGACACGGATGATCTCGACGCTGCCACCATGCAGGCAATCGCCCGCGAGAACAATCTCTCAGAGACCTCGTTTGTGATGAAATCGCAGATTGCTGACGTGCGAGCGCGCTATTTCACGCCCGCAACAGAGATTCCTTTGGCCGGACATCCGACCATCGCAACCATATTTGCCCTGGTCGAGAGTGGACGGCTCCAACTCACAGGCGATTTGACGACGATTTCGCTCGAACTCAATGTCGGGCCGATTCGGGTAGATGTCTATGCCAACGGTAAAACTGTACAGAAGGTCGTGATGTCGCAGAAGAAGCCACAGTTTCTGCGTGTTCTTGAGCCAGAGGAGATTCTGCCCGCCTTCAACCTGACCAAGGCAGACTTTGCACCCAATGCGCCCCCGCAGGTTGTTAGCACAGGAACCGCGCAGTTGATGGTGCTGCTGCGCTCACATGATGCGCTGCGCCGTTTAGATGACGTCAATCTGAGTGAATTACGACGAATCTTGGCGAGTGGTGAGTTCTTTGGCATTCACTTCTTCTGTTTACAGGGTGCAACCGAGCAAGGCGATAGCTTCGCCCGCTTCGTGGTAGAGGGCTTTGAAGATCCCTACACCGGCTCGGCCACTGGCAACATGGGTGCCTATCTTTGGCACCACGGATTAATCGAACAACCCACCTTTGTCGCCGAGCAAGGCCACTGGATGGGACGCCCTGGCACCGGCTACGTCGAAGTCATCGGCCCTCGCCATGACATTGAGACGGTGAAGGTGGGCGGGAGTGCAGTGACGGTAATACGGGGAGAATTTGTAGTTTAATGAGGGTTGGGAGGCAACATCATGGTTTCGTCGCCAAATATCAAAGAATTTGTCCATCAGCAATTCAGTGCAGTTGCAGCCAATTACAGTACCAGCGCGGTCCATGCCGCTGGCGTCGATCTGGCGAAGATGGTGGACGTTGCCCAATTGAAAGGCCAGGAGCGCCTGCTCGATGCCGGTTGTGGCGCTGGTCACACTGCGTTGGCCTTTGCGCCGCATGTCAGCCATGTGACAGCCTTCGATCTCAGCGAGGAGATGTTGGCGCAAGTGCGACGTCTGGCCTCTGAGCGCAACCTGAACAACATCGAAACGCACAAAGGCGATGTCGAACATCTTCCTTTTGACTCTGCCAGCTTTGACATCGTCACTTCTCGCTACAGCGCTCACCATTGGCCCAATCCCCAACGTGCGCTCCGTGAAATTCGCCGTGTGCTCAAACCAGGTGGCAAGTTTGTGCTCTCCGACATCGTCTCCTTTGACGACTTCACGACCGACACCTTTGTGCAGACCATTGAGTTGCTGCGCGATCCTTCCCATGTGCGCGACCACAGCGTGGCCCAATGGCTTGAGATGTTGCAAGAGGCAGGCTTTCAAGCGAAGTTAGAATTCAATTGGGACGTGCGCTTAGAATTTGAGAATTGGGTAAAGCGGATGGCGACGCCACCCGATCAGGTGGCGATGCTGTGCAAGGTGATGGATTTTGCGCCCAGCGAGGTGCGCCAGGCATTGAAGATTGAGCAGGATCATAGCTTTACCTTTCTAGGCGGACTGATCAAGGCGTCCTAATGGCTTGGCTACATTGTCGTAAAATGTTCTCTAGACTTTAGCAGATCACATGGACACTAACATATTTTTTGTATCAGTGTCCGTGTTCCTTGATTTTCGTGTTAATACAGCTATTTCAAATGATCGAACTTTCTCGCAATCACTATACCCTCAGCACCGATCCCAGCCGTCTCGATCCAAATGCGATCTTCGGCTACTTGTCTCGCTCCTATTGGGCCAACCAACGCACCAAGGAGACAGTCGAAAAGTCATTGCAGCATTCGCTTAACTTTGGCCTCTACTGCGGCGATCAGCAAGTGGGACTAGCGCGGGTAATCACTGATTACGCTACCTTTGCTTATCTCTGTGATGTTTACGTGCTGGAGGAGCATCAGGGGCACGGCTTGGGCAAGTGGTTAATTGATACGGTGACCAGCCACCCAGATCTGGCCAACATCCGCATGTTTCTGCTGGCAACCCGTGATGCACATGGGCTGTATCAGCAATACGGCTTTGAAGAATTACCACAACCAGAGCGCTGGATGCGGCGACTGAGAGAGTAGCACAAGATGGTCTCTTGTGCTGTTGTCACAAGGCAAACAAAAAGGTGCCTGAGAACTCAGGCACCTTGAATCACTACTAAATCAAATGGGAAAGGAAAAATTACGCCGCTGCTAACACCTTCTCAAACTCGTCCTTGCCCAACGTCTCTTCGTCCATCAATGCCTTCGCCACCGCGTGAAGTTTTGTCAGGTGCGTACTCAGAATCTCTTTGGTGCGCGCATAGCCCCGTTCAACAATACCGCGCACTTCTTCGTCGATATCTTCGGCTACATCCTCGCTGTAGTCGCGTTGCTCGGCTAACTCACGTCCTAGAAAAACCATCTCTTGTTGTTCGCCAAATTGCAGCGGACCCATTTTTTCGCTCATGCCGAAACGAGTCACCATCGCCCGTGCCATCGAGGTGAGTTGTTGAATATCACCAGAGGCACCACTGGAGAGATGACCAAAGACCAACTCCTCGGCAACACGACCGCCCAAGGCCACCGCAATGTTGTCCTCGAAGTAGGACTTCTTCTGCAGCACCCGATCATGCTCGGCCACACGCCAAACATAGCCACCCGCCATACCACGCGGCACAATCGTAATCTTCTGGATCGGGTCGGACTGTTCGCAGAAGTGAGCGACCACAGCATGTCCTGCTTCGTGATAGGCAACCACTTCCTTTTCCTTGGACGTCATCAGTCGGCTACGTCGTTCTGGACCACCAAGGCCGATACGCTCCACTGATTCCTGCAACTCAGCCATACCGATCGATTTTTTGTTGCGGCGAGCGGCGAGGATGGCAGCTTCGTTAACCACGTTTTCCAGATCGGCACCGACGAAGCCCGGCGTTTGTTTAGCGACTCGATCTAAATTGACATCGGGTGCCAGCGGTTTGCCTTTAATATGCACGTTGAGAATCGCACGGCGTCCGACCACATCGGGTCGATCCATCGTCACGCGGCGATCAAAACGGCCAGGGCGGAGCAGTGCTGGGTCAAGAATGTCCGGTCGGTTGGTGGCAGCGATCAGAATTACGTTCGTATCCGTGCCAAAACCATCCATCTCGACCAGAATCTGATTGAGTGTCTGTTCACGTTCATCGTGCGAGCCACCGAGTCCTGTGCCACGATAGCGTCCCACGGCGTCGATTTCGTCGATGAAGATAATGCAGGGGCTGTTGCGCTTGGCCTGATCAAAGAGGTCGCGCACCCGACTCGCACCGACACCGACAAACATCTCGACAAACTCGGAACCGGAAATGCTAAAGAAGGGCACACCTGCTTCACCGGAGACAGCCTTGGCCATCAAGGTTTTGCCCGTTCCAGGAGGACCAACCAGCAACACACCTTTGGGAATGCGTGCACCCAAGGCGGCAAATTTCTGCGGCTCCTTGAGAAACTCGACAACTTCTTGCAATTCCTGCTTAGCTTCATCAGCACCAGCTACGTCTTCAAATTTGACCGTTGGCTTTTCACCGGTAAACATACGCGCCTTGCTGCGTCCAAAGGTAAGTGCCTGATTGTTGGCCCCTTGCGTCTGGCGGAAGAACATCCAAACCAGGCCCACAATAAAGAGCAAAGGCAGGAAGTTGATTAAAATGGTAATCAACCAGTTAGCGCCACTGCCGGGAGCTTCATACTTGATGTCTACGTTCGACAGATCGGCTGGCTTTACGCCCAACTTGACCAACGACTCAGACAGCGAGATATTTGGTTCGCGGTGAGTAATTTGTGGCGTGCCATCGCGCAGGCTCTGCGATCCGTCGGGTTTCAGGCGGATCCGCACTTCGTCGCCGCGTACAGTAATGGTCTGGACAGCACCACTGTTAATTTGCTGGGCCAGCTTACTCAGACTGATCTCTTGCGGCGAATTGACTGGACGGTAAAAGTTAAAAAACAACGCCGCAGCTGCAACCAAAATAAGGAGGTAGACAAAGGCGTTGCGACTCCAATTTGAATTCATGACTGTTCCTCTAACAGAATATCAAAATGCAAAGATGCAGGTTGCAACTTCGTTTGTGTGGTTTACCCAGCATCGTCCAAACATTATACCAGCTTTCTAGTGATTTAGCATAGTGTTTTGTTATACTTTTAGATGAAAATAAAGTGAAAGTTGCAAGCGCTGATGGCAAGTAGCGAGCAGCAATCCGCAATTTCATTAGACTTCTGTTGAATTGCAAAAGGAGATCGGATGGGTCTATTCAAGTCATTGAGCAAACTTTTCGGTAGAAGCACTGGCCCTGGCACCCGTTCCACTCCGCCGCCTATGCCAGAACCGGAGGAGATCCAGGTTCCGCAGCTTTCCCCAGCTGAAATCCAGAGCCAATCTACGTCGGCCAGTTGTCCACTTTGGCTTGACGTGCGTGAGCAGTATGAGTGGAATCAGGTGCGAGTTCCAACGACGCCGCAACGCACTGTGCTTCACATTCCTATGAACGAAATTCCCAAACGATTGGAAGAACTGCCCAAAGGCGAAAAGATTCTCGTCTTCTGCGCGCATGGTAGCCGATCAGAGAGCGTAGCAGCCTGGCTAATCGAACAGGGATATCAAGCGAAAAATCTGGCCGGCGGCATTACCCAATGGGCAGTACAAGGCGGCGAGGTCGAAACCGGGAAGGCGTCGGGGGGTGGAGCAGGCGGCTGGCAATGAAGGATAAAAAGTTGAAAAGTTGAAAAGTGGCAGAGTAACAAATTAACTTTGCAACTTTTTAACTTTGCCACTCTTCCACTCTTCCACTTTACAACCCATATTTTCAACTGAGAAACAACCTATGTACGATCAAGTTCTTGCCGCTCAACGGCGGCTTCAAGGAGTTGCCCATATCACGCCAGTGTTCACCTCGGACACGCTCAATCAACGGGTTGGAGCCGAGGTTTTCCTCAAGGCGGAGAATTTGCAACGCATTGGTGCCTTTAAGTTTCGAGGGGCCTTTAACGCCATTTCGCAGCTTTCTGAAAGTGAAATGGCGAAGGGTGTGTTGACCTTCTCATCGGGCAACCATGCTCAAGCCGTGGCCAAGGTTTGCCAAATGCTCGGAATCCAGGCCACCATTGTAATGCCCAACAATGCTCCTTCGACCAAAAAGGCGGCAACCTTGGGCTATGGAGCGAAGGTGGTTGAATATGACCCTGCCACGACCGACCGCGAACAACTTGCATTGCAACTGGCGGCAGAGACTGGGGCAGCAGTGATTCCTCCCTATAATCATCTCGGTGTGATTGCAGGTCAGGGAACTGCTGCCTTAGAACTCTTCGATGAACTGAAAACATTGGATGCACTCTTAGTCCCTTGCGGTGGCGGTGGATTATTAAGTGGCTGTGCGGTGGCAAGTAAGGGCAAAGATCCACACTGCAAGGTGATTGGCGTGGAGCCAACAGTGGCAAATGATGCCGCACTTTCTTTCCAGAGCAAACGTTTGCACACGATCCACAATCCGCCCACGATTGCTGACGGGACCCGAACGCCTTCGTTGGGTACACTTACCTTTCCACTGGTACTCGAAAATGTGGATGAGTTTGTAACGGTTAGTGAGGAGTCGATCAAAGAGGCGGTGCGCTTTGCCTTTACTTATCTCAAGTTGGTAGTCGAGCCTTCTGGCGCACTTGGCCTGGCGGCCTTACTCAGCGGTGCATTTCAGGCCACGGGTCGTGTGGGAGTAATCCTAAGTGGGGGCAATATCGACAGTGCCACCATGACGATGATTCTGAAGGAAGGCTCTTAAACTGCGGTTGCAATGAGAAGCGGGGTGTTCTAAAGCCATTTTCGAGAAAGCAAAGTTCGGTTCTCATTCAGAGCAGGGTATAAATGAGGTCAATCATGCCAATTAGCACATCCTCGTTTGGTGACAAGCGGGACAATATCTATGAACAATACGAACAAGGCGAAGGCTACGAGCGCGAAACGGGCGAGTACGCCGGGTTATCCGTGGAGATGGCCGAAGGTTTTCTCAAAAAACTAGGTGGTGGTGTCGCCGAAAAACATCGACTGCTCGAAGGCATCGGTTGGAAGGCCATCCTCGAACCTACTGACGAGGGCGCTCAAGTCACTTTTGACGCGCATGACGAACTGCTTGATGATCTTATTCGCCGCTTTGAAGAGATGGTAGAACGGGCATTAGGGTAGAGAATGTGCTCCTATAAATGGAAAATTTTGTACAATTTCAGCAGTTCACGAATTGGGTGAACACTGTCATTCCGAGCGGCAGTTTGCGAGGAGTCTTCTAGTAGTGACCTTCCACGGTCGTCGAAATGACAAATCGTGAATTATTGAATTTAGAGAGTGAGGGGTGATTCCTAAGCTTCGCCCCTCACCCTGCTAAACTTATCTTGCGCAATCGTTTGTGCATTCAGCAAAACAATTGATTTGTAAAAAGGAAATGATTATGATTCAAGTAGCAAACGCTCCCTGTTCTTGGGGCGTCATTGAAAATATCGAAGGGGAACGCGGTGGTTACACCCAGGTGATCAATGAAATTCACGAAACAGGCTATCTGGGCACCGAGTTGGGCGATTGGGGCTTTATGCCGACCGAGCCCGACTTCCTGCGCCAGGAGTTGAACTCTCGCAACCTAAAGTTGTTAGCCTCCTGGGTTAGCGTCCATCTGCACGATCCAGAGCGCTATGCGCAAAGCGAAGCTGACTGTGTACGCACCGCTCGCTTATTGGCCGAAGTCGGTGGCCCGCGCAATTTTATCGTGCTCGGCAACGATCCCTATGGTGATCCGATGCGCACGCTCTACGCAGGTCGCGTTACCCCCGAACAAGGCATGAGTGAGAAACAATGGACGATCTTTGCTGATGCCACCAACCGCGTTGCCCGCGCCGTCAAGCGCGAAACTGGCCTGCGCACTGTCTTTCACCATCACATTGGTACCTGGGTCGAGACCCCTGCCGAAACAGCCCGTCTATTGCAAATGACCGACCCCGAAGTGGTTGGTCTCTGTTTCGACACGGGGCATTACAGCTTTGGCGGCGGCGATCCGTTGACCGGTCTGCGCCAACATGCCGATCGAGTTTGGCACGTCCATTTCAAGGATCACGAACCGAACGTTGCCGCTCAGTCACGCCGGGAAGGCTGGACAGGTGTGCAGTCGGTGGAGCATGGTGTCTTCTGCGAATTGGGCAAAGGCAGCGTCGACTTTCCCGCAGTGCTCGCCGAGTTGCGCAAGATGAACTACGATGGCTGGATCGTGGTCGAACAGGATGTACTCCCCGGCATGGGCAGCCCGAAAGCGAGCGCCCAGCGCAACCGGGATTATTTGAAGAGTATCGGGTTATAAAAAAGTAAGACAGTGGGACAGTGAGTCAGTTCCACTGTCTCACTGTCCCACTGATTCACTGTCCTACTGATTCGCCAATAAGGACCAATCTGGTTCGCTGTAGCTCTGGCGTTTCCAGCGGAAACCAGGTTCGTGAATGATCCCCGCTTTGTCCGCCTCTTTGAGCAGTTTGAGCGCTTCAAAGATCATGGTGCGCTGTTGCAACGGTTGATTGGGTTCACCCAGGGGATGACCCAACGGCCATTTGACAAAAACGGCTCGCGGCACACCGACCGATTCAGTTAGTTCTTTGGTGATCGAAATGCTCACCGTCGGAATCCCATTGGCTTCGATAGCTCGTGCGATCAGTCCCACGGACCGATTACATTGGCCTCAGGCAGGGGTGAGGAAGGCAAAGTCGACGCCGTCAGCCCGTAGCTTGGCTGCAATCTCTGGTGCCTTCCACTGGTTCAACGTATCGACGAGCGCATTGTCAATGTGCCCCATCAAGCCAAAGTGGCGCCGATTCAATTCGCCAATCACCCGCAGTTTGACCAGATCGCGAAAGTGTTGCAAAGGAAAGATCACGTTGAGGTCAGCGTCGGCATCACTGTGGTCATAATACTTGTGGGTAATCATGATGTGCTTCGGATCGACATCCTCAGGAATCTCACGGTAGGTTGGGTCGCCATCAGGGTTCTCCATGTCGAACGGGGTCTGGCTCGGCAGATGGATGCCGCCGGTCGTGAGCAAGGCAACTCGGCAATGTGAGAGCGGCTGACGCAAGCGAGCAAAGGGAATGCCTGTGGAGAGATCGACAAAGTCGGCGGTCTTCGTTGCAGTACGTCTGCCCCACCATTGAGCGACAGCAGGGATGGCATAGAAACGATTCAAGAGCTTTTCAAGGAGGGTACGTTTTTCAGGCAAGTGGCAAAATCCTCATCTAAATTACGTTGTGTATTCTATAATACGGAAATCATACCTCTGCGATCCTAGTACGACCAAACGCTGTCCCCTGTTCTTGCAAGGTAGGTTTGTCATTCCGTAGGAATCCCAGCCGATCCAACCATCTTCCCAATCTTCAATCACTTCCCACTGCTAACAAGCAGCATTCTGAATCTCCACGCACCACGCGCAACCTCTTTTATTCGCCACTTTTTGAGCCTGTGCTATACTCCACACTGTGAATTCGATCAGCAGCTTCATTTCTTCTCCATTGGGTCCCGTATTGGTTCTTGGCATTGGGGCCGGAATCATCATGTTGGTAGGGAGACGCTTCCGCCGACCTGCGCAGTTGACGGGGCTGGCTCTGTTAGTTGTGGCGATTGCTGGCTGGCTTTGGCTACAACTGCGTTTTCAGCAGGTAGTGCCGATCTTTAGCCTGCCCTGGAAGCCACTCTTGCAGACGGGGGCCAATTTGGAATGGTTGGGCGATGGCTGGAATTGGTATATTTCCGGTCTGCTCCTGCTGCTGAGCGGACTAGGAATTTTGATTGACACACGTGAAAGCAACCCTGCAGATGGAACTCATCCAAACAATCGGCTACATATTTCGTTGGGTGTACATCTGGCGGTATTGGCAGCCAGTTTGCTCTTCGTGGGTAGCAACAATCTTCTCACCACCATCTTGACCTGGGTGCTGCTCGATATGTTATTGTTGGTGCGTGCCCATCCCGACGAGCATAGTGGCACGATCGATACAGACGAAGGTGCAATGCTCTTTCAGGATGCGGGCAACAAAGGCTTCAGCATGTTAGGCGCATTGTTGCTGATGATTGGATTATTGCCTGCAGGAGCGGCAGGTCCAGGTCAACCATTTCTGGCAGGGACGCTGGCACAGGAAACAGTGGTGATCATGTTGCTGGCCGCAGCGTTGCGTACGGGCATTTATCCATTTCACCTCTGGCTGCTGCCCAAACAAAATAGCGAAGTCAATCTTTCCGAGCGTTTGCTGGAACAGATGGTGCCGACCCTCTGTGGTCTCTGGTTGGCAGGCTGGGCCATCGGCTTAGGTGGATCAGCCCTGTTGTTGCATCCCGAAGTGGCGGCAGGCCTAATCGTCATGTTGTTTCTTGGCTCATTGGCGGCCTTTTTTGCGCGTGATCAGGCCACGCACACAACGCTTGTGCTCGTTAACGCAGCTGGGGTGGCTGCGCTGTGTGGGGTATTGGCCGAGTTTCGAGGGCCGAGCGCCCTGATTTGGCCGACGACAGCCTTTGCCCTAGGTGGCGCGCTCTGGCTGATTGGTGAACGAGTTTGGCGTACCTGGGGCTGGCAATTGCCGGTAAGTATTGGAGCGTTGACCCTTGCTGGCGTACCCTTTACACCAGGATTCCTCTCGCAGGCCGCCTTGGCGCGCATGTTGACCCTGGGGTTGCCCTTCACGCTGCTTTTTATCCTGTACGTTCTTGCGCAGATGTTTCAGATTGCGGCGCTTTTGCGCAGTTGGGGCGGTACGGTATCGATTCAGGAACATAAGACATCGGTCAGTGTCATGTGGCGGCTGCTGATCGCCTGTGTTGCAATTGGTTTACCCTTGGCCTTCACTGGTATTTTGCCGAATACAGTCTCGGCGCTCGTGAGTCTGCCTGGTTCGATCCCATCATTGCTAGGTTCGCCGCCGAGCGTGGTTGCCGAGTTGCCGGTATGGATGACTTTGGCGCTTCCGTTACTCTTTGGCATTTTATTGGTTTGGCTTTGGCCGTTGTTGCCCGTGCCAGCGGTGGGTTGGTTGACACTGGTCGGCGAGGTATTGCGCCTCGATTGGCTCTTTAGTTTTGGCTGGTGGAGCGTCAACGGCATCAGCGAGATTTGGGGCAGTGCCCTGCGTGTAATTGAAGGTGCGGGCGCTGTGGGGTGGTTGTTAGTATTTCTACTTTTGGGCTATCTACTGGGGCGCTAGTACAAAACTAAATGTGTTCCCCTTCTCTGTATCTGTCGCTGTGGGAGTTTAGCACAGAACCTAGTGCAGTTTTGACAGGGTACTGTTGCAAAAATGTGACCAGCGCTAGTACGAGCAAGGCACATCACGCATCACGATTCAATATGGGTGGTTTCTTTTCACTTTTTGGCTTCTTGGGCACAGGTTACGGTGTACTATTCACGATGGCGCTGACGCTTTCACTGCTGGCAATTTGGGAGTGGCGCGTGATGTTGGCGGTCATCGTGCTCGTACAACTTGCCATTGGCACACTGATGATTCGGTTTCAAGGAACTGAACCACGTTGGATGGGCGTGCAACTGGTAGTGATGATCTTTTGCTGCGCCATGTTGGCACTTTCGGTGCTGGACATGCAATCTACAACGCTGCTACGACGCCGCAGCAATTTAGGGCTGCACCTTCTGTTGATACCGCTGCTGATCTGCGCTTGGTGGTTGCTTAAGATCGATCTTCCTCTCGAAGGGCTGAATCCCGTGTTGCGCCAACTACTGATGTGGCTAGCATTGATTGCCTTGGTGCAAATGAGCGTGGGCAGCGATCCAATGTCGGTGGGCGTGGGGTTGTTGATATGGTGTATTCCACTACAAGCATTGGCAGTACGCTTTGCGCCGATTCCTGCTCTGCTGGCCATGATTGGCGTGATGGAGTTGGTGATTGCCTTGGCTTGTGCCTACCTAGTGCTGACTGACCGGAATCCGGCACTCTCGCCGCCCAGACAGCCGCTGATGTTACTGCGTGATCGTAACCGAGCGGCCACACAGTCCGGTCCTGCACCCATTCCGGTAACAAGACCGCGATCAGCAAGCGAGAAAGTATAGGTAAAAGACGAACTGCGAATTTGAATCGCAACCAACAATTCGTGGTTCGCAACTTTAAGGAATCGATGCCTTTTCCAGCTTTATTAATCGGCGGGCTGCTACTGCTTGCCGCACTTTCATACATCTTGCACGACTGGCAACGTGAATCTGCGCTGCTTTCGGCTGCTATTCTCTGTGGACTGGGGGTCTCGCTGTGGTTGGTCGACCTCGACCAGATCAACAATCTGGGGGAAGCAGGCGCTTCCAGTGGCTTGACCTCGCCATTGGAACGAGCTGGTTTTACCTTCCAGTTGAGTACTGCAGTAACACCGGCTCTGGTACTAGCTTTGTTGATCGGTGCGCTGGTGCTACTTTGCGCCGCTATCCTGCCCCAATCCTACAACTTCGTGCCGTTGACTTTGCTTTTGTTGTCTGGCTATTCGGCGCTCTTTTTGCTTTCATCTGCCCCTTTGGCCCCCCCGCTGCTGACGCCAATCTTCCTGACCTTGGCTAGCGGAGTAGCAATCTTTCTGCTGCAAGCGGATCGCAACAGCAATGCCAGCGGTCCGCTGCGCATGCTGATTCCACCGCTTTTGGCTGCCCCTTTAGCCTTTGTGATAACATATTACTTAGAGCAATCTGGACTGAATCCTCAGGCAGATACAACAATTCGGATTGCAATTCCATTGATGGCCCTGATGTTTGTCTTTATGGCTGCGCCAGTGCCGCTGCACAGTGCGCAACCTGTTACGGCACAGACCGCGCCACCCATTGCCAGTGCCTTAGTCACCTTGCTCTATCAACTGGCATTGTTACACTGGCTGCGACAGGTGGGCGGTGCCTTTCCGGCGATCCGCGAGGAAGGCTCCTTGAATCAACTGCTGGTGTTGATGGGTTTACTTACAGCACTGTGGGGCGGCGTTGCGGCGTTGGGTGCCAACAATTTAGGACGGCTGTGGGGCTACAGTGCGCTGCACGATTGGGGTCTGATCCTGTTGATCGCCGCCGCACCGGGGCTAAAGAGCTGGTCGCTGATGTTCTTTCTCTTTGGCTTGCGTACGGTAAGCGTTTTGACCACTGCCATTGGTCTGGCCAATCTGGAGCAGGCGGTCGGTTCGTTGGAGATTCGCTTTATGCAGGGAGCAGGAAGCCGGCTGCCGTGGAGCAGTGCAGCCTATCTATTGGGCGGACTCGGATTGGTTGGCTTTCCGCTGAGTGCTGGTTTCACGGGACATTGGTCGGCCCTGCTGTTGATTGCAGAAGCCGATTGGCGACTTTCGGCGATTATTCTGGTTGCCAGTGCGGCAGCGATTATCGGCTATATTAATGTGGCACGTCGGCTATACGGACCAATTGAAAATCGAACGATCTTCCGAGAGCGGCTACCCAATGCCCTACTGGCGGCCTTTGTCTTACTTGTCTCGATCAGCGTGGCGATTGCTCCTCAGTTGCTAGATGGGCCAGTGAGTCGCGCTGTGGCTGTTCTGGGTAGTTAGCAGTAAGTCAGTAGATCAGTTAACCATTCACGATTCGCCATTCACCGTTCACTATGACAAATCCACTTACCATCTCGGCACTTAGCACGCATATTACTATGCTCTTTGAGCAGGATGAGTTGCTGCGCGACCTGTGGGTCACGGGCGAGGTGAGCAATTGGAAACGGGCAGCTAGCGGTCATATCTACTTCAGCCTTAAGGATAGCGGTGCCAGCATTGCCGCGGTGATGTGGCGCAATAGTGCCATCGCTCATTCCTGGCTCCCCGGCGAAGGCGATCAGATCCTGGCACATGGCTATGTGGGACTTTATCCCGAACGGGGAAGTTACCAACTCTATGTCAACCAGATTCGCCCGGCGGGACGCGGTCAACTTTATGCCCAATTTGAGGCACTCAAAGCCCAATTGGAAGCAGAAGGACTGTTCGCCTCCGAACGCAAACGTCCCATTCCGACGGCAGTGCGCCGGATCGGCATTGTCACCAGCGCAGATGCTGCCGCCTTACGTGACATTTTGCGAGTCCTGAGTGCACGTTGGCCCTTGGTCGAGGTAATCGTTTTCTCGACCCTGGTGCAAGGAGCAGAAGCCCCCGCACAGATTGTCAACGCGATCAAGACCGCCAACCAATACAGTCAAGCTTGTGAGCCATTAGATGTTCTGATTGTGGCTCGTGGCGGTGGCAGCATCGAGGATTTGTGGGCCTTTAACGACCCCAAGGTTGCCTATGCGATTGCCCAGAGTGAGCTACCGATCGTTTGCGGTGTTGGTCACGAGACCGATTTCACGATTGCTGACTTTGTCGCCGATCTGCGTGCGCCTACCCCATCAGCCGCTGCCGCTGCGGTGGTTCCTGATCGCAATGATCGCTTTGCACAGCTCGCCGCCGTAACCGAACAGCTCAGCAATCGCGCCTTGCAACGGCTTGAGGATGAGCGTTGGCAATTGCAGCAAGCGCAGAATCGACTGGGTCGATTGCACCCGCAGCGGCAGATCGACCAACAGCGCCAGCGGCTGGATGATCGCCAACGCCGCCTGGAACTGGCCATCCGCACCCGATTGGATCGGGCAACGGCCAGCTTGACGGCAGCCAACGTCTGGCTCAATGCGCTCAACCCAACTAACGTGCTCAAACGCGGCTATAGTATCATCCAGACCGAAGCTGGAACCGTAGTCACCCGACCCGATCAGGCAGCAGCCGGTGACCGACTCCAGGTCCGCTCGGCGGGCGGTGAGTATCAAGTACAGAAAATGTGAGAATTTCAACTATGTCCAGAGCAAACTCTTCGACACTCAGTAAGCAAATCTTGAAATCTGCTTTGACCTTGCTGGCAATGATATTGTTGGCCAGTTGTGGGCTTTTTGGAGCCAGTTCGGAAACCGAAACTCCGCCCGAAACGCGAGTTCCTGTACCCACCTTTACAGCGACCGTCGAGGTGGCTGCACCAACGCCAACCCAGCCACCGGCAACTCAACCCGTGGAAGCTGCCCAACCAAGCCAGCCAGAGCCAGCCGCCGCTGCGCCTACCAATACTGAAGCGCCACCCACGCCGACTACCGCACCTGCCACTGACACCCCTGCGCCAAAAGCACAAGTCGTGGTGACCCAGGGGCAAATCAATGTACGTAACGGGCCAGGAACCGAATATGGCTTGGCGGGTAGTGCCAATCAGAATGATCGTTTTGATGTCCTGTCCAAGAACGCGGCAGGAGATTGGTGGAAGGTCTGTTGCGTCAACGGACAACAGGTTTGGATCTTTGGACAATTGGTAAGTGCTGAGAATGTTGCCAACGTGGCAGTCGATTCTAACATTCCCCCGCCACCCGTGGCCCAGCAGCCGACACCAGCACCGACGCAACCTGCCCAACCACCAGCGGCTCAGCCAACCAATACTTCTGCTCCGCCGCCCCCTGCTGCCTCCGATCCTTGCGCCGGCATTGGTGGCGATGGCTGCAAGTTTCACTTAAAGAGCGGTCCCTCTTTTGCTGCCGATAGCGGCGAGTTGAAATTGCAACTCTACTTTATCCACAGCGGCATTGAAGGTGGACAGCCACAGGGCAGCTATTTTGTGGCGCTCTTCAAAGATGGCCAAAAGTTGCCGATAAGTGATGCAGTACGTAGCATTGCGCTGGAAAAAAACAACGGCACCTTGGGGCAGTACAATTATGAATTCACCCTGCAATTGGGCCAAATTCCGGGCAATAACGTGGCGGGAAACTACTCTATTTTTGTGCTGGACGGCAATGGTGAGCGGGATAGCAAAGATTTTGGCTTCTCAGTTCCAGATGGGCAGGGGTTGGTTTACATTGTCTTTGATCAGGGATGATTTGGTTAGGACTTATGCACCTATCAGTCCACAACGATCGGCATAAGTCCTATTCGGATCACCGAATATATTGCAAACGTTTTACTTTCTCCCCGATACAGATCCCTTGTCTCAAGCCATCTTCGGTATCGCTGCGGTAGTGAATCCCAGCGTACAATTGGGCTTCGGCGGCTTCTTCAGCGGCATCCATAAAGGAAGCATAGCTGCGCGGCGGCAATCCTCGTTCTAGATTGGTCAGGTCATCATATTCGTACCCATCGCCGAAGAGCGCGCTCAACACGGTCATCACAGCACCGAGCTGTGTGGCAGCTTCAGAGGTATAGGAAGGAGAGGGCGGGGTTGTGGATAGGTTTGTGCCACTGGGAATCGCCCATTTCGCATCAATCACCTGCTGGATATAGCTGATGGGTCGCATCCGTTTGTAGGTATACTTTGTTTCCCAGGCTCCAATCATACTATCACCCAAGGCCAGCCCAACCTGCGAATAGACAATCGCCGCCATCGAGAGCGAAGCATCTTCTTCCTGCAAGACTTCGGTGGCAATGCCAATGGCGTGACCAGGTGTCGTCGTGCCAGTCGTCGGATCATCGCTCCAGAATTGTGCGAGTTGGCGCTGCTCTGGTGTTAATTTTTTGACGATAGCGTAGACCTCACTCGCCTCATAGTACATCTCGGATGACCGATCGGTAGAGTAACGGGGTGGCGCAGGTGGTGCACACTGGCTGCTGGTTGTGAGGACAAAGGGACGATTGTTGTGCCAGGTAGGGAAAAGAGCCTTGTCAAAGCGCGGCGGTGTTGGCATCCATAGCCCAACGCCAGATGCGGGTTGTTCCTCATCGGTTGCTTTGTGTAGAAAGGCCTCATGGCCACCATCGTCCATTGACCATTCGAAAATGCGATTGGCCACTAACTTCCCATGGGCTTGGGATTGGGTCATTACATCTTCTCGGATCTCCGATTGAAAGGCAGCGTTGAACTGTTCTTCTAATGCATCGATCGCTTTGCGATTTTCTTCTGAGCTATTTGGAAAAAGTTTGCGGATGATTTCAGCAAGAGCCGTGTTGGCCACCGTGGGCCAGTGGCGTAGTTCCCCCGGTTTGCTGACTTCGAGCGAATGTAGATCCTTCAACTGGCCAGCCAGCGATTGGTAACCAGGCATGCCCGGTACCAGCGCCTCATAGAGCGTGATACCCATGTAGGCAAAGGCACGCGCAACGACCGGTGGCGTAAACCCAGGTGTTTCACTGGCTAGCTGTTGGGCCAAATGAAACCAGGCAACGGGGACAGTGGCATCGTAGTGGTCGGCAATAGTGTTGCCAGGGATATAGAGTTCCGCAAAGAGGGGTTGCTCGGCCAGGCCTAACCCAATCACAGCAATAGCAATACCACCAACCACCAGCCAGGTGACACCCACAAATTTGACGAACCGTTTGATGAGACGCAGCATAGGAACAGACTCCGTGTGACGCGAACGTGCATCCAGGCCAATGGCTGGATCCACTAATTATTAAATCGTTCTGGGGTCTGATTTCCTGTGCCATCGAAGAAAATTCGTAAGTATCGTGTAAGATATTAGTCTTACTAACAAACACAATCTAATACAAATGACGTATTTTTGACCAAATCGTACAGATAGCGAGTCTTGTCGATGGATAAAAAGCCGCCTTCGATGCTATTGTGTAGATTGGCAATTGTAGTAGGTAACAGTTTCGGCATATTCATACCTGAGTTTGTGCTGCAAGTTCAGCACGCAGCGCACGCGGCAACCCTTTTACGACAAGCTGATACGAATGATCGATCATCCACTCCACTTCGGGCAGCGGAATCGAGCCATCGATCACAACTGTATTCCAATGACGTTTGTTGAGATGATAGCCCGCTGTAACTGCTGGGTAAATTGCTCGCAGTTCCATTGCCCGCACCGGATCGCACTTGAGCGAGACGCTGAGCGGATTGGCATCCCAGGGTACCAGAGCAAAGACCTTGCCCCGCACCTTGTAGACCCAAATGCCCGGGCCAAAAGGAACTTCTTCGGTCGTGCCCGACTTGTCTAATAAATATGCCTTCAATTCGTCAAGATTCATCGCATCCCCTAAAGTCAGGCGTCCCCATGGGACGGTGAGTTATATGCAACCCTGCCCTCTTGTCATGTTCGATGCTTATAGAAATGACACTTAAACATTGCGCAATCTCCATCTATTTTGTCTTCGGTAGATTGTGCAATGTCTAAATAGCGTGTCTATTAGCATCGGCGTCATCTTGTCCATCGGTATCTGCACCGTCGTCACTTTCTTCGTCTTTCAAGAGCACTTCGCGCCCTCGACCGCCGCCCAAATCAGGGCCAACGATGCCCCGTTCTGCCAGTTGCTCCATCAATTTTGAGGCTTTGGGATAACCGAGTTGCAATTTGCGTTGCAGCAGGCTGGTGCTAGCAGTTTTAGCACCGCGCAAGATATCGATTGCGTCCTGGATCAACTCATCCTCATCATCGAGCTGGTCCAAAAGTCCTTGCCATGGGGCTGGATGGGCAGATTCATCACTACCCTGTTGTGCCTTCCAAAAAGAGACAATTTTCTGGATCTCATCATCATGCACGTAGCAGCCTTGAATGCGTTGCAAGTTGGGTGAATCGGAGCGCATCAGCAGCATGTCACCTCGACCAAGCAGCCGCTCAGCGCCAGGTGTGTCAAGGATGACTCGACTATCGGTTTGGCTGGTGACGGCAAAGGCAATACGCGAGGGAAAGTTGGCTTTGATCAAGCCAGTAACCACATCGACGCTGGGGCGTTGCGTGGCGAGGATGAGATGGATGCCGGTAGCACGCGCCATCTGCGCCAAGCGACAAATCTGGCGCTCGATATCCTCAGCAGCGGTCATCATCAGGTCGGCCAGTTCGTCGATGATCAACACAATATAGGGCAACGGCTCCAGTTTGGTGGGGTCGCTCTTTTTCTGTTTGCGCACCTTTTCATGGTAGGCCAGGATGTTACGTACACCGACTTCCCGAAAGGTACGGTAGCGGTCGTCCATCTGCAAGAGCATCCAGGTCAATGCCCCCATGACCTGGTCCACTTCGGTGATCACCTTGCCTAACAGATGCGGAATGCCATTATAACCGACGAGTTCAACCATCTTGGGATCGACCATAACGAAACGCAACGTCTCGGGGCCATGTTGCATCAACAGACCGGTGATAATTGTATTGATACAGACCGACTTGCCAGACCCAGTGGATCCCGCAATCAACATGTGCGGAGCGCGCACCAGATCCATGGCAATCGGAGCACCGGCTGTGTTGCGCCCCAAGGGCAATCCCAACATGCCACCATCTTTGCGCATTGGTGCACTTTCCATGATGCCACGCAGACCGACCATTGTCTTCTCAGGATTAGGCACCTCGATGCCGACGTAGGGGCGACCAGGGACCGGAGCTTCGATACGTACAGCCGGAGCGGCCAATGCCAGTGCCAGATCATCGGCGAGATTGACAATACGGCTGACGCGTACTTTGCGCCGCTGGCCTGCCCGCTCGGTATACAGTGGCTCGACGCCAAACTGCGTTACCGTTGGGCCCGATTCGACATGGACCACGCGCACTGGCACATTGAAATCCTCCAACGTGTTTTCGATCAAGGTCTGCAATTGACGCACATCGGCAGCGGAGTGAGTTTCAGAATCAGGTTGCAGCAGATCAATGGCAGGCAGTTGGTCGGCTGTGCGCAACGGTTTGGGCAGTGGCGCAGGTTTTTGCGGTGGCGAAACTTTTGCTGCTGCGGCAGACTGGTTGACTTTGGCAGCCTCATCTCGACTTGGTTCTACTTTGGTTGTTGGTTCGGGGTTCTTGGCGATGGGCTTGGGTTCATTCTTAGGAGCGCTCTCCGCTAGCTCATCCTGCGTGGGCTTGCGGGCAGTAAACAAGCTACCAGCTTTACGCTCCACACGCGCAGATCGCAAGGGAGCAACATCGTTCCAGGCCTGCTCTGCCGCGTGATCGATCTCGCTGAGCGGGCGGCTAGGACGTGCCGAGACAAAGTTCTCCGCATGGGGAGGTGCTGGCATGGCGAGTGGTTCCATCTCATCTACAGGATCTTCTGGGAAAAGATTGGAGACGGTAGCAGAAAGGCGCAGAATCAGATCGCGCAACAGTGGAAAGGCTCGCCCAAGTTGGACACTCAAATAGATCAGCGGCGTATAGCGCATCAGCAAGAGCAGGCCAGCGCCACCGATCAGGGCGATAAAAAAAAGTGCGGGCCACTGTCCCAGGCCTGCTACCATCAAACTACCCAACGACCAACCCACCATGCCGCCATTGCGACCATCGCCCAGCACAGGCCAGATCGGCGCCGAATTGTTGACAGCAAAAGTTCCCGATTGCAACGCCAGGAGCAGCAGCTCGGCACCAACCAATGCCTCGGCACTCCAATAGCCAAAACGAGTTTCGAACATCAACACCAAGCCGCAGAGCATGATCGTCAGCGCAAAGAGTTGAGCAGTCCAGCCCAACATGCGCTCAAGCCAGGCAGGATTGCCCAACCAGCAGACAATCAACAGCAAAACGCCCAAGAAGAGAAAGATCAAGCCAAAGATGTCTTTGTTGAGATTATCCGTCAACTCGGCGGCCATTTTGCGCCAGTCAATGGCAGGTAAGGATGGTTCGGCAGGCGGCGCAGGAGCTACAACTCGCTTGCGTGGAGTACGCGCTGGCGAGTCATTTTCCGGTTTTGGTTTTGGAGTAGTTGCTGAAGTTGATGATTTTGGCATGGTAAACCGTTTTAAAAACTTGACCGGCACTTTCCAGGCAATGCCTGTGTGTAAATACTGTGGCTTACTTCTTACTTCCTTCTTCCTGCTCCATTTCACTGATAACACGCGCCAGATGGTCGATGGCAACCCGCTGTTTACGATAGAGATCGCTTTCGCTCATCGCCAGTCGGTCGGCAATTTCGCGCACTTTGCGCCCCTGGATAAAGCGCATATCGAGGATATTATAAAGCATCCACTCAGGTGCACTGAGATTCGGTTTGCCCTCGGGTTTTAGACGGTCTAATGCCTGACGCAAAACCAGGCGCAGGGCATTGGTCGGATCGTTTTCGGCCGTTTCCAAAGCATCGCTGACCAAGCGCAGGCGGCGCAAGGGACTTTTGGTAAATTTGGGGCCGCCCCAATAATGGCTCAAGGCATCCTTGACCCAAGCGTCAAACTCAGGACTATGAATCGGGCTGGGGTCAAGCAGGGCCTCACTGGGTGATGTTTCACTCTCGCGGCTGGCATAGGGTTCGAAATTACGCAGTTGCTGAATTCGTTCAATATCGGGAATGATGCGGCGCAAGGTGACAAAGACATTCTGTTGCAGCCGACGATCGGCCAGGGCGCTGTTGATGCGGGTCAGAATCTCATCCAACACCCGCTCCTCTTCCGCATTGACCAACGGCCCGCCCGTACGTGCCTGGACGCCTAACATGCCCAGCACGCGCGGTTCTACCCCATTTTCCTCATCCTCTGGCCCATCGATTAAGGGCCAAACCCAAAAGCCCTGATGTAAAATCGGCGAGGTGTTAATGACGCCGCTGGTATGTCCCTTGCCATTGCCATTTTTATAGCCGTTCGTACTAGGCTTCCCCAAGCGTCCCGACAGTTGGGCATGGGCCTTAATGGCTCGACTCAGTGCCTCGCTCCAGTCTTTGATCAGTTGGATCTGGCCCCGGGTGTTGACCGGGCCAATCGATGCTTCTAGGATCAAGTCAGGGCCAACCACAGCAGCCACAAAGCCAGCCGGAGTACGCAACAGTTCACACAGGGCAGCCAGGTTATTTTCAAGAAACTGGCGCAGATCACTGGTCGTCAACAAGCGTCGATCCAGTTCGCGCAACCACGCAACCTCTTCTTGATCTTCACGATAGATCAGGCGGTCTACCACGCCTTTCGTGACGCTCAAGAAGAGTTGGCTGGCCACAATCACTCCAGTGATGACTGTAAAGACCACGATATCGCGCGGCAAGCCGAGAATGCGCTCCAAAGTCGGTAACGTTTGTACAGCCAAAATACAAAGGATGGCAACCACCGGTCCGCGCATAAAGTAGCGGATCATGCGGTAGCGCACCACACGGTCGGGCATCAGTGCGCCAAAGTAGGAGACGACGTAGCTCATGACCACCAACATAGCCGCGATGATCAGATGTCCAATGACTGAAAAGAAGAAGAGTACCAAACCCGAACGTGCATCCGGCGAAAGGCGGCTGATCGCCACCAAATAAGGGAAGACGCCGACACCGGGAGCGATAAAGCCAACCAACAAATAGGTAATACGCAACCGGCTGCGTTCGGTCAGGCAGCGCTGACGGGCCTTGACAATGTTGTAGAGCGACAAGACCACTGACAACACAAAAAAGAGCGTAAAGACCCAAAAGAGCGGTCCCGCCTCCAAGTAGCTGATCAGCGGAGTATAGCGTACCTGATCGACCAAGCGCGTGCCAAAGAGTGCATCTACCGCACTAGCCAGCGAAAGCAGAATCAACACAGCAGCGATCACGCGCCGTCGTCGCACCCGATAATTGGTGGTACGCAGCACTGCAATCGAGAAGAGATAGTATGCCGCAGGCAAAAGGGCGATGCCCAACCACTCAAAACGCAGCCAATGTCCGGCAGAGGCTGCACTATCTACACGACTCAGCGCCACTTCACTGGCATAGGTGATCATCACACAGGCCAGCAACAAGGCATAAAATTGCGCCACGCCACTGCGAAAGTTATACGTTAATGTATACGCCAGCAACGAAAATGCGATGATGACAACAATCGAACTGGCCACTACATTGGCAAAAGCCAATAATTCAGTAGGCGAATAACCAAGCAAAGTCATAATTCATCAAGCAATTTACTGTTATCAAGAACTGGAGGAAGGGAGGAAGAGATGACAGGATGACAAAATGATAAACTAATGCTACGGATCGCTATCCCGTCATCCCTTCATCTTATCGCCTTGTCACAATTCCTAGCTTACCCAATCAATCTCTTCTTTATCAATAATCCACAATTTGCGACGCTTTTTTAAATACAGCCGGAAGCCACCTCCCACTGTCGGTGATCGGCGAATACTAAAGCCTACTTCTGCATCCTGGAGCGTACGAAACTCGATGGGATCCATTTCAACCAAAGGGCCATTGGCAGATGGAGCAGGTTCATTCGGTAACAGCCACAAAACCGAACCTTCAAATCCCAAATCGCCTTGCACTTCCGCAGGATGGCAGCGAATACGCAACTCAGCTTCACGACCTTCGGCATCGGCCTCAAGATGACGTAGCAGTCCCAGTTTGTGAATCAACACCGTGCGGCGGATGCGAATAGTGTCGGGCTCATCGCTTTCGTTGCTGCGATAATAACGGGCCAGCGCATAAGTTGGGCCAAAGGCATTTTGCTGGCTCAAGAGACGCAGTAGCTCTTCGCGTACGGGCGACCACCGGTAACGCCAATCTTTAGTACGGATCTGGTCACCATATTCAAGCAGTTCGGTCGTCGCTTCGGCACCCAAACGGCTGACGATGGCCAAAGGCGGCAGACGGGCGGGATCCTGTTTGAGCCGGGCCAGCAGTAGGTCGGGGTTAGCATCGATCTCCTCGGGTCGCAAGAACGAGCGCCGAGTGTTGACTGTAAAGACCACGCCCACTACCAATGCGCTCAACAACAGGATGACCAACGTCCAGGCCACTGGGTCCATCGACTGGAAGATACGTAGCAACGAAGGAAACTGATCACCACTTCCGCTCTGTGACCAGCTTTCCCACAACTGTCTTAGATCAGGCATTGCGCTGCGCTATCCTCCTGCCGTATTGCATTTCTCTATTTTATCACAACTCCGTGTTCCCGGCGTTGCATCCGAGTGCGCGATTATAGTTCGAGCAGGAAGCTAGGGGGATAAGAAGATGGAGAGATGAGGGATAGAGGCAGTTTACTCGTAACTCGTAACTCGTAATTCGCAATCTGCAATTCACGACTTGTTACTTGTAGCCTACCTCGACAGCAAGTATAATCTCTGGAATGATCCCTTTTCGCATTCTTACCGCTGGAATTGCCATCGGCTTGCCTGTGCCTGCCGATTGGCGCTCGATCCAATCCTTGCCATTATTAATCTTTGTAGGTGTGACAGGCGTGGGCAAAAGTACCACCTTGGAGCACGTGATGCGGTCGATTGCCTCTTCGCTGTTGCCTGATCGCCGCCTTTTGACCGACGATCTGATCATTGCCGAGATGCAGCAGATCGATCATGAACAGACGGGTGCGCCGTTGGGGCCAGTGAAAGATCGCAAACTGCGTTTTGAGTATACCCGCCGCTATCGTGAGTTGTATCCTGGCGGGATGGCGCAGGCGCTGAGTCAACTGCTGATCCAACCCACTGAGCTGCCGAATATCCTAATCTTTGACGGTCTGCGCGGGGACAACGAGGTACGCTGTGCTGCCGAGTTACTGCCTCAAGCTCGTTTCGTAATGCTCGATGCGCCCGATGTGGTGCGCGTCCAACGGCTGTTAGGGCGCAGCGATGCCTTTGATCAGATCGCTGTCAGCGCAAGCACCTCCAACCAGGCATTGACCAGCTTTACCTCTCTGGGCGTGGCCGAAGCGAGCGATCTCTTCACCGTGCGTGAAGAGCAGATTCTACTCAACCTGGTGCGCAGCGGCACGGTCAGCAGCGATGATCTACGCGCCAAGTTACAGATTGTCGTCGAGGAGCGGCGTAACTATGACCCGCTCAGCACGCGTCTTGCCCTGCTCGCCCGTGCCAGCGAACGCTCCTTGATCATCGATACGACAGAACACGACGCTAAACAGGTGAGTGAGTTGGTGGTGCAGCAGGTACAACAATGGTGGAGATTGTGATGCGTGATGCGTGAACTATTGATTTTCTCCATTCCGCTCTTGTCAAGCTTCGAATAGCGATAATCTGCAATTCACGCATCACGTTTCACGGGTCACATTTCATTTCAGCTCAAAAAACGATGAAGACGATTACCAACATTACCACAACCGTCTTTCGCCTGCCGATGTATGGGGCGCTGCAATGGGGCAAACATAGCAAGTTGGCCGAAGCGCGCCATGTGCTGGTGCAGGTCGAGCTAAGTGATGGCAGTTGGGGCTATGCAGAAGCGCCGCCTCGCCCCACCATCTACGGCGAAACCACACAAAGCATTTGCAGCGTGATTGAACGCGAACTGGCTCCGCGCCTGATCGGGATGGCTGCCGATGCGCCAGAGTCCTTGCTGCCCCGTCTGCACGAGATCAAATACAACTTTGCCGCCAAGGGTGGCGTCGATATAGCGCTGCATGCCGCACTGGCGCAGTCGAAGGGCCAAACACTCGCTCAACATTTGGGCTGTAGCCAGGAAAAGTTGCGTGTCAGCTACATCCTCGGCATCGGCGATCGCGAGACGGTGCTGGCTGAAGCGCAACGGGTCGTGGAACAGGGCGTGCGGGTACTCAAGGTCAAGGTGGGTCGGCAGTGGGAGGAAGATCTGGAGCGTATCGACGATCTACACACCCTCTTCGGTGACGCCGTCGATCTCTATGCCGACGCCAATGAGTGTCTGGAGGCTGACGAAGCGCCACACAAACTAGATATCTTGCGCGAACGGGGGCTACTTTACTGCGAAGAACCGTTGCCAGTCGAATCGATCCAGGAACGGGCACAACTACGAGCAGGCGAACATCTGCCACTGATTGCCGACGACAGCACCTTTACCTTGCGCGATCTGCGCCGCGAGTTGGCACTCGACACCTTTGATATTCTCAACATCAAAACGGCGCGCACCGGCTACAGCGAGTCGCAGCAGATGTTGCAACTGGCGCTGCAAGCCAACAAGGGAGTGATGATCGGTTCGCAGGCCAGTGCGAGTTTGGGCACCCTGCAGGCCGCCTGTATTGCTGCCCTCCCCGGCGTGGAACATCCATCGGAGCTGAGCTTCTTTCTCAAGCTTCAGGCCGACATAACAGACCGTCCGCTCGTGCTGCATGATGGATATTTGTACCTGTCCGAGGCAATCAATCTCCAAGTCGATCCGGCGAAGTTGAAAGAATTTAGTGTAGAATAATTCCAATCCATGTCTCATTTTCCCATTTCAACTCCACTCGGCCTGGGCGATCTGCTAGATCGAGTCTTCCGCCTCTATCGGGTCCATGCCGCCAAGTTTCTGCTTGCAGTGGCGGTCTTCATTGTGCCAATGGGATTACTTTCGGCCTTCCTGGTAGAAAACACAGCAGCCAATCTCTTTCTTGTACTTCGTGCGCTACAAAGTGATCAAACCATACAACCAACAAACCAGACAGGCTCGTGGTTCTTTCTGCTTGCACCTTTAGCATTCATGGTTCAAGGTTTTGTCAGTTTGGCCTCCAGCCAGTTGGCGATCGATGCGCTCCACAACCGTGATTTGGAGGTAAAGCGGGTGCTGTGGGTGGCGTTTCGTAAATTTTTTCCCTGGTTGATCATGACGATTTTGATGGCGTTGCTGATGCTAATGGTTGCCATTGTGATGCTGGTAGTCTTTGCACTCGGTGGCATGATTCTGGGAGTCATGGTTGCGGCCTTTGCGACCTTGAGTGCACCAGTTTTCAATGACGCTTCCAATACGGCAGTTGCGGTAGGTCTGGTGATCCTCTTCGTCGCCATCTATCTTGGAATCATTCTGCTTTTTACCTCTCCCTTTCTCTATTTTTATGCTCGTTGGTCGGTGGCTGTGCCCGCATTGCTTGATGGTAACTTGGGCCCAACTGAAGCCATCCGGCGCAGTTGGAGACTCACCAAATTCAATGTACGACGGGCAATCGGCTACCTAATCCTCGCCTACCTGCTGGCGTTTGTGATCCTGGGTACGCCAACTAGTGCCTTACAACTGGTTACCGGTCTTGCCTTTCCAACCGAGAATCAATGGCTACTCGTCGGCCTCTTCAGTGCAATCAATGTCAGTGCCAGTCTGCTGACCTCGCCGATCAGCGCCATTGCCTATGTTCTTTTTTATTATGAATTGCGCGTGCGCAAAGAGAGTTATGATCTGGAAATGGCGTTGCAGTAGGAATGCGGACTTTGCTCCGCATGTGCGCTCTGTGGATGAAAGAGTAAAAGTCACTGAAGGGAGTACCGTTGGTCAAGCATTGATGATGCTTTTGGTTGGCCTCTTGCTTGGGTATAGCGTGTTGGCTGCCACGGCTCCGCTCCATGCACAGGACCATTCGACGCTCACCCTGGCTGAGTATCGGGAAAAACTAGGGGCATTGCGTACAGAGATTGACCAATCTTCCTCGCTTTCGGCGCCGCTGGCCGCTGCCCAGAAAGAGCTTTCGCAGGTTGCGACGGTGATTTTGCCATCGGGGCTGACGATTACAGTGACTTCCTTGCTTTCTAATGTCGTCGATTCAGAGATCGCCTTGCAACGCATCGATACGGCAATTGACCAGATCGACCGCTCGGTGAACGACCACAGCGAAACCCGCCTTGCCCAGTTGCAGGCGATCCTCGACCGCCGTTTCGATAACCCCTTGGAGCGCTGGTGGGATCGTTTTGTGCGTTGGCTGCGCGACTTCTTTCGTCAATTTGAGCGCAGCAGTTCACCCTCACAAGGGATGCTGGCAACCGGTCAGATCGCCGGTTGGGTAGTGCTGATTGTGGCAGGGGTGGCGATTGCGCTGTTATTGGGCTACTGGCTGCAAGGGCTGCTGGGCAACTTTATCGCCGAGCGACGTCTAAACAGTGATGGCAACGAAGACGGTCTGCCCACAAGCGCGGCTGCGGCACGTCAGGAAGCGCAACAATTTGCCCAAACCGGCAACTATCGCGAGGCAGTACGGCGCATGTATCTTGCCGCTATGCTAGCCCTCGATGAGAATGGACTCATTCGGTACGACCGTACCCTGACGAATCGCGAAGTATTGGTTCAAACCGAAGCAACTGCCGCTGTGCAGGCCCATCTGCGGCCAGTGGTGGAAACCTTTGATGAGGTCTGGTATGGCATTCACGAACCGGATCAGAAAATCTACCAAGGCTACGTCACCGAGATCGATCAGTTGGAAGCAATGGTAAAAGAGAAGTAGTTGATTGCGGCGGGTGCCCAACTTGGGCGCGGATTAACCCGCCACCTGCCACCTGCAACTTGCCCTTATGACCACTTTTTTGCAGCAGCGCAACTGGACAACGCTTGCGGTTATTATCCTGATTGGGATTCTTTCTGCTACGGCGCTGATTACCAATCAAGGCGATGCTGGGCGCGCTTTTGATCCAGCCAGCAATGGTCCAGAGGGATTGCTGATCTTGCGTACGTGGTTGGAAGAGATGGGTTATGAAGTACGGACGGATGATCAAGCAAGCTTCACACTGCCTCAAACGTCTGCCCTCACCCCTCATTCCTCCCTCGTCCTCGTCTACCCTGGCGTTCACGACTTCAGTCAGGCCGAGGCAGATCAGCTCTATGAATGGATCGCGGCAGGCAACAGTGCGGTCCTCTTTCTCGCCACGCCAGCAGATCGGCAACTTCAGCAGCGCTTTGGCATTGACACGGCAGGCAGCGACTATCAGCGCGACGAGCCAGTCCAGCCCTTGCTTGCTGATCATCCTGACATCACAAGCACAGTGAACGGCTATGAGAATCTGCTCGATTTGGGTAAGACTTCTAGCGCAGTCTCAATATTGGCCACAGATGAAGGCAATTCGGCGCTGGCAGTGCAACATATCGGCAAAGGCACTCTTTGGTTCGCCAGCGAGCGCTACCGATTCACCAACTATGAACTGGGTGAAGAGAAACGGGGCGTCTACTTTCTACCTTTCTTGCGCACTATACGCGACGGCGGCATCATCCAATTGGATACATACCATCTCTTTGGCAGCTTCTTGGGCAATGATCGTGAGATTCGCTCGATTCAAGGCTGGCTTTATTACACCGTCTGGGGCAACGCAGTGCTCTTTGCTGGGATTGTCCTCGCACTCTATCTGTGGTTACAAGGTCGGCGCTTAGGTCCGCCCTTGCCAAGCCAGGAAGAGCTGCGCCGCCGCGAGGCCGCCGAATTTGTGGTTGCCATGGCCAATCTCTATCGGCGTGGCGATGTAAACAAAGATGTCGCCGCCTATCAGAAACAACGCCTCAAGCAGGCACTAGGACGCCCACTGCATCTGAGCGCCAATCTCGACGACGACGAGTTTATCAAAACGCTGAGTGCGCACGATCTGCGCATGAATCCAGCCCGAACCCAACAAATTACCCACTTGCTCAATCACCTCGACCACGCCGACGAAAATGCTTTGATTCGCAGCGCGGCAGAGATCGATCAAGTGCTCAAGGAAGTAGGACAGTAGGACAGTGGGACAGTAAGACAGTCGGTCAGTTTCATTGTTCTACTGTCCTACTGACTTACTGTCCCACTGTCCCACTAATTCCGGAGTGAATTCATGACCCTCAAAGAACTCTATCAACAGATGCAAAGCGAAGCTGCCAAGGTGATCGTGGGGCAGGAGACGGTCTTTGAGCAGGCGGTGGTCGCTTTTTTGGCTGGTGGCCATCTTCTGCTCGAAGGCGTCCCTGGCACCGCCAAAACCTTACTCGCCAAAACCCTGGCCCGGCTGATCGATGCCAGCTTTAATCGCATCCAGTTCACCGCCGACCTGATGCCCAGCGATGTCTCGGGCACGCAGGTCTTTAACATTGCCACCAGCCAGTTCACGCTCAAACAGGGGCCGATCTTCACCAACATTCTGCTAGCCGACGAGATCAACCGTGCCCCGGCCAAGACCCAATCGGCGCTGCTCGAAGCCATGCAGGAGCGCCAAGTCACCATCGACGGCGAACGGCACCTCCTCGGCGATCCCTTTATGGTACTGGCGACGCAAAATCCAATCGAGTACGAGGGCACCTATCCGCTGCCCGAGGCGCAGTTGGACCGTTTTATGTTCAAGGTGCTGGTCAACTACCCCTCCGAACAAGCAGAACAAGAGGTGCTGCGCCGCTATCACACAGGCTTTGATGCACAAAACTTTGAACAGAGCGGCATCCAACCCGTGATCCATGCCAGCGATCTGCCTGGCGTGCGTGCCGAAATCCAGGCGGTCAAGGTCGAAGAGGGCATCCTCGGCTATATCACGCGCATCGCCAGCGCCAGCCGCCGCAGCCCGGATCTGATTCTGGGCGGCAGTCCGCGTGCCAGTATCACGCTCTTGCTCACCTCCAAGGTCGTCGCCGCCCTGCAAGGCCGCGACTATGTCACCCCCGACGATGTCAAATTTGTCACCCTGCCCACCTACCGCCATCGGGTCATCCTCCGTCCCGAGACCGAGATCGAAGGGTTAGATGCCGATGCTGTGGTGCGCAGGATTTTGGCGAATGTGGAAGTGCCGCGGTGAGAACTACGGAGGGTGACCACTGCTCTCTATCCCATGAGGTCGTGGAACATCCACGTTTCCTTACACATTGCAGCAACATTCCTTCTAACGTATACTATCCACACATCTCTATCCAACAATTCCCGCTGTAATCTTGTTTCAATAGGATGACATGTACCGAACCATTACCCGCATCAAGGATCGTTTTAATGTCAGAGATCAAACAGCTTTGTGAACTATGCCAAAAAGAGCGTAGCCAATTTGCGCAGGATGGCAATCCCCGTTCACCGGGCTGTGCTGCGCTTTGGCGACAGGCATTTGCGGCAGATGAACGAGCGTGGGAGTGTGTACAATCGATCTTTGCGCCCTGGGTGAGTCGACTGTGCATAGCGGCTATCGACAAATCGCCTAAGTTTGCCGGTTTGTCCAAAGAAGATCTGCCTGATGTACGCCAGGATGTCTGGCTCAATCTTGTGGGCTACAGTACTCGCAATTCAGAGGCAGTACTCCAACTTGTTGAACGGGATGATATCAGCCGCGTGATTGGGCTGATCAAGACCACCGTCAAGAACCGAGTGCTAGAGTTGTGTCGAAAACCACGTGGCAATGAGGAGCCATTACTTGAGGGAGACGAGTCAACAAACGAAGAGAGAGCGATTCGGAATCAGGAATTGCCACATATAGAGCCGCCCGATTCGGAGTCGAAACTGGATCTGCTGGCATTTATCAAAAAACACATCCAAACCGCAAAGGAAGCAATTGTAGCCGAGGTAATACTGCTGCAAGCGATGAAACCGCAGGATGTGTTCGATCTCTACCCACAACACTTCAAAGATGTAAAAGAGATCAATCAGACATTGCAGACACTCGTACGGCGTATGAGAAATGATCCTGCACGCCGAAATTTAGGTGGCTCTGCATCACTACACTTTAGACTTGATCAAGACGAGGTACGTATGGATTTTTCAGAACCCTGCCCATACGATGAGAGTATTTTATTGGATTACCTCAATGGGCATCTAGATAGTGAGACTAGGCAGGCGATTGAACGTTCCCCGGCCTGTATAGCGGCAGCAACGGCACTCAGAGCCGATGTAGAAGAATGGCGTCCTTCGCTTAGGCAGCTATTCTGCCCTAACAGTGAGCGCTTGGTGGACTATCAGGAACGGCGCTTAACCGGCACGGATTATCTTGTGGTTCATAAACATGTGCAGAATTGCCCTTATTGCCGCGCAGAGTTGGCCATGTTGGCAGCAGTAGATGATGTCGCCGAAAAAGCGCAGCCTTCTCTGGCACGGCGGATTTATCAACTGCTCTTCCAACCTGCCACCCTAGCCCCTGTCCCCATGCGCGGTGAAGGCAGTTACCGCACGATTGAGCGCAGCCCACAGATTGAACTACTCGTGAAATCAACCAAAACTTCTGGCAAACAGGACAACTGGATGCTATTAGGTAGATTGCGTTACGAGGATGACCAGCCTGTTACGCCGGTCGAAGCAATCCGGTTACATGACCTCGAAGACGAAGAAGCGCCAGAAGTATCTACCACGGTTGACGAGATGGGAAGATTCACCCTCAAAGGCTTAGATGCAGGTCGCTATCGTCTCCATATCCTAATGCCGCAGGAAGAGATTATTCTCCATGAATTCAGGATCGGAGATGAGTAATCATGGCAGACAACACTTCTGATCCTGACGCCCAGCCGCTTGATTCATTGATCAAAACCCTGATCGCCTGTCCTCAAGAAGATCTATTCGCCTGGATTCAAAAACATCAGCAAGCAATTTCCGTTTCTTTCCTGCAACGCCTAAAAGATAACCACGTCACCGCCTCGCACATTCTTGCCGATCCGCATTTGACTGGCCGTTTGACTCAATATGCATTAACCCTGGCCGGTGTGATTGCTGCCAGAGAGCCATTGGCATTGGCATTGGCGCAATGGATGCGCGGCATGTGGGCAAATTTCAACGATATGGCAGAAGCTGTGATCTGGTATCGAAGTGCGATGCCGGCCTTTGAGGCCATCAATGACCAATTGAGTGTCGCACGTTTATTGGCAAATCTGGTCAGTGTGTTAGCAGCAGTGGGTAAAAATCAGGAGGCCGAGGAATGTTATCACAAAGCCTATCCTTTCTTTCTCACTTATTCCGCCCAAGATCCCAAGTATCTGATCTATCTTGAACAGAATTTTGGTTGGTTACTGCACACCTGGGGGCGCTACGAGGAAGCGTTGGCAGTACACAACCGTACGCTTTCGCTAGCAAATACCCATCAATTGCAAATCAGCATTGCCGAGATTCAGGTCAATCTAGCTTTGACGCTGGCAAAATTGGGACGATTGGCAGAGGTAGAAGCTTTGTTACAACACGATAGAGAAATTGCCCGACAAGCTGGCGAAGTTGTCACAGTGGCACGCATAGAGATGAATCTTGGCGAATTGTATAGCACACAAGGAAGACCAGTGCAGGCATTGCGTTTCTTTCAATTAGCAGCAGCGGGAACAGTAGCAATGGAACAAGGCTTTATATTGGCGCGCCAGGCAAACTTATTGCAGCGACTGGGCGCAATGCCTGCTGCCCTCCATCAATATGAAAGCGCTCTGGAAAGTATCAAACAGTATGAACTCAAACCCTTTATTGCGGAAACACAGTGCAACATCGCTGCTTGTCTGCGCTTAATCGGAAATAGAAACGGACTCAAGCGTGCTACCAGACAACTAGAGCAGGCAGAAGAAATCTGGCGTAGTTTAGGTAATGAGTTGCGGCTTGTCCAGATACAGTTTGAGCACATCTCTCTAGCATTAGCAAAAAATGACTACACACATGCCTTTGCTTTGCTGGAGAACTTTCCAGAATCTTCTTCTAACCCACATGTATGGGCAGAATATCGCTTTCTTCGTGCAGAAACATCTCGTCTTGCGCGAGGCGGGGGAGTCGATTCATTCCATAGATCTGATCATCAATGCATTAAGGATGATTATCTGCATGTTATAGACTTTGCCACAGAGCAAGGGTTACGCTGGTTGCAGCGTAGTGCGCTTAGTGGGTTGGGTAAACTCTACCTCGAATACAATTGGCAAAAAGCCAAGACTTATCTGGAAGAAGCGGCTGCCATCGATGACCAGATTCGACAGATGCTCACAATTGAAGAGTTGAAGGCAACTTTTCATGAACAGGCAAATGATCTGTATGACGATCTCATCCGATCTAGCTGGCAACAGCAAGACTTCGAACCAATGTTGCTTTATGCCTGGCGTGCCAAAGCCGCTGCCTTTCTTGAACTTGCCCAAAATGTAGGCAGTGCGTCGGTATACACAGCCGAGCAACAGACAGAAATTGGACTTCTTCGTCAACAGATTGCGGCACTGCGTTGGTCATTGGCCAAAGAAGCCTCTGGCAACTTGCTCTCTGACAGCTACGAACAGACCAATCCCGAATTGGCAAGCTTGACCACTCGACTGCTGGATGTACGCCGCCAGGCAATCCAGCAACAGGCGCAAAACATAATTTTGAATGCAGATAGCGTAGACAATGTCATAGCAACGATGGAGACGGAAATTTTGTTGGAATATGTCCGTTGCGGGGACGACATCTATGGAATTTGTGCAACCAGTGCGGGGATTCACGCAGCCCTACACTTGACCGATGCAACAACCATTGCCGAAGTGAGCGGACATCTTGCACTTAGTTTTCGCAGTGGCCGTGAGCCAACTGCACTGAGCGACAACTCCCCCTTTGATAAACTACTCAGTGAATCGCTCACGTATCTACACCAATGTTACCAACTATTGGTGTCGCCCTTTGCTTCTATCTTGCAAGCATTTACCGTGGGTAGCAAGCTGTTCATCGCGCGCTGACGTGCGCTGGCGATGTTACCGTTGCCGCATTTTGGAATGGCAATCGCTATTTAATCGAAGATTTTGAAATCAGTGGATTAAGTGGCGCATTATTCTTCTTTTGCCCATACCCACTACAAAGGAGCATTCTCCTGCCGTCGTCATTGCCGCTGGCTGAAAAACGCCAAACCGGGTACGAAAGGAAGCCGATCAGGTGGCCCAACAGATCCACCCGTCTGTCGCAACATCGATGTCCCATCGCTTGCCTATCGATTGCAAAATACTCCTCAGATAATCCACATTGCGGCACATACCATTCAGCGCAGCATTTCGCCCTTTTTCTCCGGGATTCAACTGAGCAGCGAAGTCCTTTCCGTAGAACATTGTTACGATCTACCCTTGTGGGGTTGTGGTGTTGACACTGAGCGGTTGTGCTGGCGGCTGGGGCTGGAAAGCGATGCTTCCGCTCTTTGCCCTTTCAATCTGCCGCTCTGTTAGCAGGGGCCAGACATGTACTTTGTAGCTTATGGACAATTGCAGATGGGGATGCCTATACACTTTATGGAAGTTTTTATCAGCAGTTAAAACAAAGCACCTCATGTCTACCGCCCTGCGCCAGACTCAACTTGAATTGATCAACAGATTCAATACTCAGTATCCTGCGATCAGGCGGCCTTTGCCTCATTCGCCGTTAAATCTCTATAGATTTGCCGGGCTTACCGGAGCAAAGGTAAATCTCACGCAAAGACGCAAAGAACAATCTCGGTGGCTTTGTGTCAGGTTGTAATGCCGTAATGGAAAAGCCATTTACTATTGCGCGCCGAAAATTATGAAACGCCACATCTCTATTCTGTATCGCCAATGCTTTTCAAGGAGAAAATCATGTCAGAGACAATAAAATACTACTTGTATAACCTACATCGCTTCTTTGTAGCTGTCCTTGCAGTCGGACTTGCTGTACTGCTATCCACAGTTGTTACCTATGCCGCAGGCGTTTTTGAGACGGTGGACCCGTTGCCCGATGGTTGTGTTCGACCGACACCACCTGGAAAAGACGCTCCGATTTGCTGTTTGAGTGGGTTTGTCTACCTCGAAGGCGAAGCCATTGAGAATGCACTCGTGACCGTTTCCGATGCTCAAGGCAAAATTGGCGAAGTGTACACCAAGCGCTATCGAGGTGCGGAGCCAAATCCGTATTACTACTTCGACCTAACCAAATTAACGCGCACCATTACTCCGACTGACGAGATCACCATCGTCGCTAGTTACAGCGGCATTGTTAACCAGGTTACCAATTACACTGTACAACCAGGCGGGCAGAGCGTGAACTTCAACCTCTATGATGGGCAGGTGATGCCGCTCCAGAATCAGAATATTGGTGTTTCCGAGATCGGTAAATTTCCAGCAGATTTTTGCCACAGTCTCGACGCCGCGGGCAACTTATATCTTTGGGATGCGTCGCGCCACATGCAAATCTTACGCAGCACTGGTGTATGGTTCGATCGATATAAATGGCCACAGACCACCGGCGTGAACCCAACCGGCTGCTTTACGTCAAGATATTGCCATTGACCGCAAAAATGATCGTGTCTATCTTGCACATGGTATCGATGGGCAAAATCAAACGATTAAGCTCTACAGCAAAGATGGGATCTTTATCAAGGATGTGATCCCAGGTAGTGGAACGGTTGTAGCAATGGGCACAGACGTGCCGGAAACCTTTACATCGCTAAATCTGAAGGGCTTTTCAAGTATGATACAGATTGGCACCTTAGCAACCAGATTACTAGAACAATGATGCCCGAAGAACAGCGCGGACAGCGCATCAGTGTTGCCCCTAATGGTGATGTTTATGTGAATAACGGCACCGCCAAAGGAATTTTCAAATACAACAGTGATCTGCAACCCATTTCTGTCCCTTTACCTTAACGCTATTACCCACTGAAACCTTTACCACTCCAGCCGGATCTAGCAATTGATGCCAATCATCAACTCTTTGTACACGACAGTGCAACCAAGCGTCTCTTCGTCTTCGATGCCAATGGTCAACAGCTTCGACCCTCGCAGAATGTTACGTCGTCATACACCCACGTGGAAGTTTATGACAACTTTATCTATCTGATCGGTTATGATGGCAATTTTGTGCAATTCTCCAAACAGGATCTTGCAGCAGATTTAACACCAATCAAGCATTGGGGAGGTGTCGATCAAGCGGCTACCAGTATTGCAGAGCCGTGGGACATTACGCTTGCGCCAGATGGCAGCCTCTTTGTGGCTGACCTAAAGACAGGACGTATTTATCGCATGATGAACAATCAGATCAAACAAAGTTGAAGTCTGACGGAGTTTGGTCGTTCTGGAGGAGATCAACCCGTCGGGGTAGCATTCGACCGCAACGGAAAGTTATTGGTCGTAACCACCGGTCATTATCTTCAACGTTTTCGTTACGATGTTTCACAATCAACACTAGCCACCGATACAATGCCTCTGGGGGGAAATGGCAACGAATTGGGGAAATTCTCTTCGCCAACCGCTTTCTCATTACGATGAGATAACGACGGTAACATCTTTGTGGTAGAGCCTGGCAACAAACGTTTACCAGGTTCTCCGTGAGATTGAAGGTTCGATTGGCTTTTCACCTGTCACTGGCAACGACGGTTACTGGCATCTGACCGATGCTTTTGGAATTGCGGTTGATCGGACATCCAACCCCACCTGGTCTATGTGAGCGGTGTAAAACACATTGCACGATTCCGCTTTGAAAATAATACGTTGATTTACAGTACCTTTGGCCAGCCGGTTTTATCGCTGGCCCCAAACATCTGTTATCGATCAAAATCTTCTATGGGTAGCGGGAGACAATCAGGTCTATCGTATCGACCTCAGCCAAGCCGATCTAAATGACACGACCAAAATGGCAAATCTTTCACAACCAGCAGGAGCGGCTGATGCCCAGTGGAGTGCTTACGGTATCGCAGTAAGTCAGACGGTTGATAACCAGAATCTGCTCTATGTGGCTTCTCCGTGTCTATGGCCTGGTCAGTAGTTTTAAGACAATGGTTGAAAGCGCTCCAGTACTGCGTCGCTCGTTCGCTGTTCGGATGGTGATCTGCTACCAAGCGAACACTGACGTCGTATTTGCGGCAGGACAGGATGGCGATGCCAGCAATCTCATCAATCGCTATGAGTGGAGCAGCGACGGCGGATTCCTGAAGATCACAACCAACCAACCAGAAATTTCAATTGCAACAAAGGCAGGCACAACCCCAAACCAACTCGGTTCAGGTTTACACACCTTGCAATTCCGTGTTCGCGATGGCAACGAAGGCAACGACAACGTCCTAATCTGGACTGGTCACAGCCGGTAGTACCACAATTTTTGTCGCCGCTCAAGTTCCAGACCCACGCCCCACCAACATCCCTACCCCCGATCCAGTAGCACCACCGCCAACTCCACCTAGCACTTGCCCTGCGGGTTTCAAGTGGACACTGTTGCTATACCTGGATGCGGACAATAAGAATGATGGGGAAGAATTATTAGCGGAATATCGTAAGTCGATCAAGAAACTAGAACAGTTGCATCATGCCTGTGTGCAGGCAGCAGTGCAGGTCGATGGTCCCGCATCGATTGGTATCCCTAGCCAATCTGATAGCGAGCGTTGGTTAATTCACCTTGATTCGGATGGAACAACACCCATCTCAACCGTCTTCAACATCCCTGAACAGGCAATGGATAGCCCGGAATCTTTGGCTGATTT
Source organism: Caldilineaceae bacterium (assembly GCA_046328715.1). GTDB lineage: Bacteria > Chloroflexota > Anaerolineae > Caldilineales > Caldilineaceae > JAXLWB01. The sequence goes on from JAXLWB010000035.1 coordinate 40,431, forward strand.
TATGCGGTGGGGGCAAACGGAATTACCAGCCGACCACTATTACCTTGCTATCGCCGATCACGGGAACGCGCTGCAAGGCATCGCCTTTGACCATACATCCGATGTCTCAGGCAATGCCTATCTCAGCGCCAATGATTTAACTACTGCGTTACATGCACCAGGAGTGCTGCCAATCGATATTCTCCACCTGGATGCCTGTAGTATGGCATTGCTTGATGTGGCGTACAACCTGCGTGACAAGGTTCAAATCATGATCGCCTCGCAATACATCGGTTGGAGCTTCTTTGCCTATGCCGATTATGCCAGTTACATTGGGCAGTGGACAGAACCCGAAGCATTGGCCAAGTTAATTGTGGATCGCTATGCTACCCTGGCTGAGGCCAAACAGTTACCCTATACCCTCTCTGCGCTCAAATTGAAGCGTATCCAGGTTGTAAAGCGTGCAATCGATGACCTGGCGGCAGCCTTGATCAACTGGGCAAAGTTCGACAGTGCCACTGAGGATCGTCACCAGAAACTCTTTGACTATATCCGCAATGACATCAGCGTGAGCAACGGAATTATCTCCTACAACGCGCTCTTCTTTGATTCCAATAGCAACTATATCAACAGTCCGCGTGATGCCTACATCGATCTCAAGGATTTTGTCAAACGGATTGAACGGCTTGGCACAACCAACACGATCACACTCCCAATTGAGCTTACTCGAGCGGCTACTAACGTTATCGCTGAACTCGACGCTCCTATTCCCCTGACCGACACGGTGATTCTGCATGAACGTCATTCGACGATTGCCTACCTACCCGACAATTTACCCAGAGAGGCCGCCCGCAATGCACGGATCGACATGACCAATGCCAGCGGTATTTCGCTCTATTATCCAGTAGAAGGCAATGACCTGCTCGCACTACCCAAAGAGAATGGAGTTGAAGAGATTTCCACCGCAGCTATTGCCGCCTCTTCAGAATTGACCTACACCCAGGTCTATTCCGACTACGTTGCTGATCAACTCTTTGACCTTTCCAGTTTCAGCCGCTGGGGTGAGTTGCTGGAGCTAGCCTATGGTCTACCGCCGAGAGCAACCGCGTTGATATCATCGACTGCACCTTTGCCTCCTCCTTCGCCTGTCAACAATAGCGATGTGATTCTGGAACAAAGTTATCAATTGCAAGACTTCAATAACAATGGCGCTTCGTCAGGTGATCAAATGTTGTTTGAGACGGTCATCCAAAATCAAAGCTCAGTCACGCTTACCGATGTCGTACTGTTGCAAACTTTTAACCAGGCGGTAGAGCCAACTGTCAACGCAGCACAATATCCATGCAGCGCCAACAATCCGCTGCAGGTCTGCATTTCTCTGCCAGATATTGCGACAGGACAGAGCATCACCATCCCCTTCTCGGTGACGCTGACTGCCAACGGGCCTCTCCTTAGCCAGGCAACCCTCTACGTAAATGGCAAGCCGTTGGGTGATACAGTTGAACCCACTGCAAAACTGGAACAGATTTTCTTGCCAGTGGTGATGAAGTAAACATTTGAGTCGCTTGCTCATTGCAAAAAGGGCCATGCCTGACACCGGGCATGGCCCTTTTATTTTGCCAGAAAATTCGTTGCCGAAAATTTCCGGCAGGTCCATCTCTGTAGGATAGAGAGGTAGTTCATTTTGGGAAGTACACTATCCAGCAGCACAAATTCTAACAGGAGATCGATATGACATTTCGACTGCGGCTTTTTAGTCTTTTGGCATGTGGCACGGCACTTGCTGTAGCCATGTCTGCATCAGGGCAGGCATCGACCTACGCTCAGCAAACAGGAACAGTTAGTCCTGCAACCGCAATAGAAATCAATGCGATATCAGTTTGACGGTGGATGAGAGTTAGCAGAAGTAGATGAAAGTTGATGCGAGTCAATTACGCCAACGATGCAGAATCTGCGAATCGCAAGAGGAGTTTGGTAGCACGGTTTGTGGACAATGCTTGTAATATTTACAGCGACATTTACTGTAAAATCCTAATCTCGATTTCGATATTGATATTTTGTTGAGATCGAGTCATTTTTGGTTGCCGAAAATTTCTGGCAGCCACATCTCTAGTGAATATCGGGTGATTGCAGTTCGAGCGGTATATCCGAATTATAAAAACTCAAAAATCAACAGGGGAACTCTATGCCATTCAAACAGTTACTTCAGCCGTCTAACCTGCGTTTGATGTTATTTGCTATCTTGTTGTTGGGATTGACTGTCGTTGGGAATAGTGCTAGTAGCGAAGCCAAAGCACAGTCGCCAATAATGGTGGTTGACAATCCATCTCTTGGGGATACGCCACACGCTGAAACAACCTGCACCTCATTTGACATTTATGTAGGCGAACAAAATGAAGGGGCAGGTTATACCATTGGCTGCACTCCAGGCAGCAATGGGGTCAATTTTTTCGCTCCCCAATTTCCCGAATCTAAAAAAGCGAACCGGATACTGGCTACTGCACTTGCTGCAAAAGGTGCTGGCAAAACGATTACTGTGATTTACGTTTCCAATGATGCAGGGTGCGGTGAGGGTTGCCGCTGGATCAATACATTAAGAATTGATCACTAGGCTGTGGTTGCAACAAAGAGCGTTTTTTCGTAGCGATTATAATGAAGTAAAGCTCTACTCTTCATTCAAAATCGAATATACAATGGCAACAATTATGACAAAGCTCAGAATCTTCACGCTGGTACTAATCACACTTCTGTCAATGGTTTCTCCATTTCTGAAACTACAACAGCTTTGGGCAAAACCAAACTCAGCGCGCTTCGCTCAAAATACAGTTTTACAATCAGATGCTGTTCAAGCAGCGGTTAATATGTTGCTCGAAGAGGACGAAGAAGGACAAACTGTCTTCTTGCCTTTGATCAGTAAATGAAGCTGGATCAAGAGTTCAGGCGAGTCCCACATATCGCAAAATGACATTAATAAGATGGCTCTAACCAAAAATCATCCCGTTACATCTTATTTGATGTCTTTCAGAGTATCTCTCCCAAACAAGGAACAAGGTCTATGCAAAACTTTAGATTCAAGATGCGTTGGTTCATGTTGTTCACGGTCTTAGCAGCTTCGCTGCTTGTGATCGCACCTGCACAGTCGGTCAATGCACAAACGCCAGATACGGTTGCGGCCACAGTTGGTTCCGCATTCAACTATCAGGGGCGTTTGAATGACAATAACAATCCCGCCAATGGCAATTACGACTTTCAGTTTATCCTCTACGATGCGGCAAGTGGTGGCAGCCAAAGGGGCAGCACACTGAAAAAAGACAAAGTCGCTGTTAGCAATGGGCTTTTCAATCTACCTCTCGACTTTGGACAGGCGGTATTTGATGGCACTGCGCTCTTTTTGGAAGTAGGCGTAAAGCCAGCAGGTTCGTTGGGGGCATATACGATTTTGAGTCCACGGACGGCAATTAATGCTGTCCCATATGCAGTAGGGATACCAACGGTAACAAGCCAGGGCGCACGCACTATTGTTAATAATGGCGAGCTTCAGCTCACCGGGATTCAGTTTATTATGGGACCAAATGGGAATGGCGATGGTGGCAGAGCATTGGTGCTTGATTCTGGGGATAGATTGATCCTTAATTGGGGTAATGATTTTGCTGGCGGGACAGAAGTTGGTAGCAAAATGACAATTCATGGAAATGCTTCGGTTGTTGGAGACATTACGGTTTTTGGAGCAATCAAAAGCCAGGAAAACAAACCCGCATTTTTTGTAACAATCCTAGAAGAGGGGTGTGGCTATGAACACCCATACCTTGGTTGTCCAGCAGGGTTTGTAAATGTGGGTCAATGGCATGTTGGAGATAGCTGTGACGGAGCAATCCGTGGAGTTGGCTATGAAAACGGTCAATTATCCACCGGCTGGCTAGCAATGTGTGCTGCGGGTTGATGGGATACTCCAATCATGAAAAAACAACGAATCCTTCAAAGTATTTTTCTGAGTGCATTGTTGGCGTTACTTCTCCACATCATTCCACTATGGGCAAAAAATAATGCCAACTACAGCTTGACAAGCGGTGTTATCAGCAACGGCGGTGGAACGATTAGTGCTGGCAAGTATCGACTTTCGGCGACGATTGGACAGCAAACGGCAGGCAACAGCAGTGGTGGCGACTACACAATCAACGCTGGTTTTTGGGCAGATATCGATGGTACAGGTCGCACCAGCGTCTATTTACCATTGGTTCAACGCTAACAAGGAGAAAATCAGCGTTGGCTGGCATTCAATCAATGGCACACCGAAAGAGGAGTAAAAGAATCTGAAGGCGACCATACAGGGCTACAGCGCAGCGTGAATCTGTGGGCAGAAGTCGTTATTTGTCGTATAAGAGGAGCCACACCTGGGACCGGTTTGGCTCTTTCTTTTACCCTAAAACTTGTTGCCGAAAAAAATCCAAAACCACCATCTCTATGACACAGAAGGCAAAATTTCAACAAACACAACAAGAGGAGGACAACACGAATATGAACATACAAAATGAAGGACAGCCTCACAATCTTCATTGATGTCTTGTTGAGATCAACTGATTTTAGTTATCGAAAATTTCTGGCGGTTACATTTTTGGGAATGGAAGCATTTTTTGAAAGGTTCCCCAGGTATCAACGCGCAGAACAGATTATTGCACCAGGTACAAAGACTATCGAATTGTTCAAATTTTGAACATACAGTCAGGAGCTATCATTATGAAAACCTTTGTTCGCATATTAATTTTGGCAGGATTGGTTCTCACCTTGTTCAGTTTTATCAGCATAACCCAGATGAATGCACAAGCAACAATCAATGAAACCGATGCCACGGGCAGTATTAGTGGTAGAGTCACAGATGAGCAAGGCGTACCTCTCGTGGGAATTGAAGTGACCCTATATAGCAGCCAGTCAAGTTCTTCTAATATTGCCCATACGACAACGAATAGGTATGGGATTTATCAGTTTCGCTATCTGAAAACAGACGCCTATCGAATTCTCTATAAAGACTTTCCACGAGTAATCAGCGAATATTATGGAGATGCAGTAAGCCTTGACGATGCAAGCCCAATTTCTGTCGCGGGTAATGCAGTAAGTGATATCAACGCAAAATTGCAATACGCTGGTAGCATCAGCGGCAAAGTAAGCTCCGCCTATGGCTACCTACTTGCTCCTCTATCCTTTTCAGTTTATCAAAATGGGAATTCTGTCAGCAGTGAAAAGTACGAACTCAGCTATGAAGCAGGTGGAAGTGTAGGCAATTATCAGATTCTGGGATTGCCTGCTGGCGATTATCAGCTTTTAATCGAAGGTACGCTTGCCAATCAACGGCAACGGGAATATTTTGATGATGCATTCTCTTTGGAATCTTCCTCCCTTATCTCAGTTCAAGCACAAGAAACTACGACAGGTATCGACTTTGTCCTCGATCAGAACCGTGCAACTGGGACTATCTCTGGGAAGGTGACAACAATTGAGAATCACCCCCTCTCTGGCATTGACGTGGAGCTTATTAATCGGAATTCCTCTAGCCAAACGCAGGAGTATAGACAACCTGTTGAAACAGACCAAAACGGGAATTATCGTTTACTTTTTGTTTCACCCGGTTCATATACATTGCATTTTTCTGATCGGAATACGAATTTTAGCCGCAGCTATTATGGAGGAGCAAGCTATCAAGACGCAACTGTCATTTCGGTGACGGCTGCTAGCGAGAATGAATTGCTTGCGCAACAGCTAAAACCATCCGGAACGATTTTTGGAGACATCAAAATGGCAAATGGCGAAGTTCCAGAGTCTGGTTCTATAGAACTCTATTCCGATGCGAATCAGTTTCAAACCGCGATTGATCAAGAAACATTTGATCAGTGGCCCACTAATCGAACGTTTTCATTCAGGGGTCTCGCTCCTGGCACCTACCTTTTGCTCGCAGCAGCCACCTATCGTGATGTTACCTATACAGAATATTATACGGCTGCCCTTACTGTGGAATCGGCTCAGCCAATCACAATTACTGAAAGCGCCCTAAATACTTCAGTAGCAATGATTCTAGGTCTCCCCCCAATTTATGGAATGGTAACTGGTTTTGTAACCGATGAGGCAAATTCACCGCTCAATGAGTTTGAAGTGACTGCTTATCAGAGTGTTAACAGTACTTGGCAGGCGAAACGCACTGTTAAAACAGATTCAAATGGCAAATACTCACTTATTGCGCTCAATCCTGGAAGTTATCGCTTTTGTATCAAGTCGCCAACAACATTTTACCTAGACGAGTGCTACAAGAATTCAAATCTAGACAATGCCCAAACAACTGAAATCAATGCAGGTCAGAATCTAACAGATGTAAACGTTAGCCTTAGTCAAACGGGTGGAGTTGCAGGTACGCTCTGGTTTATGCCTGATGTGCATTACAATAAAGCAACTTTCAAGGTATATCAAAAGTCCGGAAAATCCTGGCAATTTGCGGAGACGATGGAACTGGAATTGAGTAATGTTTACAACAATCACTTCGATTATCTGATTGGTGGATTGCAGAGTGGGGTTTACCGAGTCAAGGTATACGCAACAAGATATGAACAACCTGACTTTGAACAATATTTTGGGGGTGGTGCTACGATTGCGACTGGCAAAGATATTACAGTCACATATGGGCAAAAAACCACAAAGATTGATTTCCAAATGGGCGAAGATCCTCTCAATGCACATATCGAAGGGACAATACGGAACAATCTTGTACCCGTTTCCGAGATTGAAGTTGAACTTTACCATATCGCAGATTCTTATTCTACCCAATGGGAGCAGTGGGTAACGGTAACAAGTGATGAAGCTGGATATTACAAGCTAGATGGACTGCCAGCAGGAAACTACCGCTTAGCTTTCGTTGATCCCAAAGGGCAACAAGCTACGATTTATTATGGTGCTCCAAGTCCGCATTCGGGATATAAGCCAACAATCGCTGATGCTCAAACTCTTCAGCTAGTAAATAAAGATAGCAAGATTGAAATTGATGTGGATATGGGTACCGGATACCAGGGGCCACCTTTACGCAACAATACCTAGTTACCGCTTGTGTTACGTTGATTGTTCTATGCCAGTCCGTTAAACAAGCGAAACAAAACAAGCGTCCACAGGGTGAATATTTCGGAGGTTATATGAACGTCATCACAAAGCGCACATTCCAATACCTACTTCCAATTCTGTTTGCACTTATGGTGATAGTGGTCACTAAACAGAGCGCCTGGTCACAGGCAATTACGACAAAGCTGAACCCGCCAGTAACTGCTTTATCAGGCTATGTAACCTATGCAGAGTGGAGTCCAGATGGTAGTTTCGTTGTCTATTCTGAAGAGATTGAGGATCAAACAGAAGATAATTGCCTTTTTTGTTCATACAAGCCTGGTCGGCTTTATCTGCAATTCATAAATCAGGATTCCCCGCTCTTGATATCAAATAACCTCAATGAAGTAATAAATCGTGGTACTCCCGAAAATCATGGATTTTCTGTTACCAATGACAGTAAATACATTGTTTATGCCACATCCGATGGAGAATTATATTCAATTCCAATCGATACACTCCAACCCATAACAATTACTTCAGGAATCAATACTTGGCAGAAGTTCCAGGTTCTGCGTAGCGAAAACCGCGTTCTCGCCTTGCAATCTGTCGAGGAAGCGCAACATATTGTCTCGTTTATGGTGACAGGTGGCGATCCTCTCATGGTAAGCACTGAATTGCCAGAATTATCTAAAGTAGTTGACTTCTTCGTCAGCCCAGATGAATCTCGTGTTGTCTATTTGATCGACCAAGAAGAACATGAGCGTAGTGCGCTTTATAGTGTTGAACTTAAAAATGGACATACTACAAAGCTGCAATTCCCGCGATCAATGTACGACAAGGTACTCAAGTTGGGAATGATGCCGGATTCTGAGCATTTAATCATTACAACGGGCAAAGATAAACAATCGCAGCTATTTAGTATCAGCTTACACGATGGATCAGCGATAAATTTGACACCTGTTTCCACTGGGACTTGGACTGAGATCAAATATTTTACATGGAGTTTGGATAGCAAGTACATCATTTACATTGCAGACCCCGAATTAGACTCACGCGATGAAATATACAGTGTTCCTGTCGGCGGTGGGGATTCGATTAAGTTAAACGCCAACCTGCCAGAAGGAGGAGACGTAGTCAATAATTATAAAGGGCACAATATCAGCATCTCCGCAGACAACATGGTCATTTATCAAGCGGATCAACAAATTGATGATCAATTCGAACTTTTTAGCGTGCCGATTACAGGTGGCACACCCAAGAAGCTAAATGGACAACTTATCGCAAATGGTGATGTCGACTATTTTATGATGACTCCCGACAGACTTTCTGTTGTTTATGTTGCTGACCAGGAGCAAGACGGATTTAGTGAGATCTACAATACAACCGTTGATGGAACATCCTCTAGGAAATTAAACCGGATAGTTGCAAACGCACCAATTCCAAACGGCGATGTTTACTCTATGACGATTGATCAAGCTAACTCGCTCATCCTATTCCAATCAGGCGATGACTTATTCAAAATAAGTACGACTGATATGGGTGTAACACAGATCAATCCTACGTCGCTTCAACTTGACCATGATTGGCTACGTAATAAATGGTGGCTGAATCCTGATGCAACACAATTACTTTATTTGGCTCATAACAAAGAACAAGATTCACTCAGAAATGAGCTATATGCGTTTTCCGTGAATGGTGGTGAATCGAAGAAAGTGAATGCCCCGCTGGCAATAGGAGGGGATGTTTGGGAATATTATCTCAGCCCCGACGGCAGTCGTCTTGTTTTTCAAGGGAACGTAGAGCGCTTCCGCGGACTTGATGCTTATGGCATATCGCTGGCTGATGGCAAAGCCGTGAAGCTGAATAATTCTTATATTGGACTTAATGCCCACCTCCAGTTTAGTGAGCATGGCAAACATATTGCCTATATCGATAGTATGCATGAGCTTTGGTCAGTTGATCTAGATCTGGCAGGTGCTTCTGCTTATAGTCCAACAAAACTGAGCGATTACTACACATTTGACTGGTTTGTCATCACTCCTGACAGCACGAGTGTAGTCTTTGAGAAATGGATAAATCCCTATAGCGCTAATTCGTATGGTCAATATTACCGAATTCCAATTTCTGGCGGGACCCCTTTCCCGATAGGAAATTCCACTTCAGATGTGGGAGTCAGAGCATCAGACGAGGAAAATGCCTTGCTGTTTCCCCTAAATGGAAATCGTGACAATGTTATTAAGAAGGAATCCTCCACAAACGTGGATCAGTCGGGGTACTGCTCGTGGCAATTAGATTTAAGAGCGACCCATGATAACAAGTATGTTCTGGTAAAGGGGGCATGGCTTAGCAAAATCCCCTTGGATGGCACCCCTTTCATCCGCCTTTATAGCGGTCCTGACTCTTCAGTGGGTGTCACTCAATTTGCGGAGAGTGACGATGGCAAGTTCATCGTTTTTCGCAAAGGGTGCGACGTCGAAAGTGCTAATGATCTTTTCAGTATTCCGTACACAGGTGGTGAACCCATAAAGTTAAACGCGACACGTCCAATCAGCGGGAATGTCGCAGACTTCCAAATCAGCAATGATAGTGCGTATGTGATTTATAAAGTCGACCAGGATATATATCAGGCTTTCGATCTCTACAGTATACCCATCACTGGCGGCGTCCCAATCAAACTTAACACCCCACTGATTAACGGCGGCACAATACTGGACTTTGCGCTTACGCCAGATAGCAAAACAGTGATCTTTCGGGCAGAGCAGGAAGTGGATAATGTGGCAGAACTCTATCAAGTGCCACTTGCAGGAGGTGTACCGAGCAAACTCAATTTGCCACTGGTGAGTAATGGCAACGTCAAGCAATTCTTTGTGACTGGGAATCAATGGGTCGTCTATCTCGCTGACCAGGAGATGGATGAACGGTTTGAACTCTACTCAGCTTCGCTTACAAATGGGACAGTTATCAAATTAAGTGGCAATCTGCAGCCAGCAGGGAATATCGTTGATGTGGCAGTCAGTCCCGATGGTACATTTGTCATTTATCGTGCTGATCAGGAACAAGACGAAGTCTACGAGTTATACCATGTGCCATTGGCAGGTGGCACAATTACAAAGCTAAACTCACAATTGGTGTCTGGCGGCGATGTCAAAGAATTCACAATCAGTGCCAACAACACACACGTTGTCTATCGTGCTGATCAGGAAACAGATGACGTTGTTGAGCTTTATGCGAGTTCAATCGCTGCACATACTCTGTTTTTGCCAGTTGTGTACAAATAGTTTCTGTTATCCCCAAAAACATCGTGATTCCCTAATTTTGCCCCAAAAGAAAGAGCCACATCTGATCTCCAGTGTGGCTCTTTCTTTTTCCAGCCAAACTCGTTGCCGAAAAACTCTACACCTCTCATCTCTATACTACAGAAGGCGAAATCTCAACCAACAAAACAAACGGATAACGACACGAACATGAACACATATCCTGAAAACCAGCCACAGATCCTTGCAACAATCCCCTATCGCACCGTTAGCCAACTAGATGAGCGAGAGATTCGCAAGACGATTCGCAGCTACGCCACGCTCAACTGGCAGTTGGTAAAACGCAGTGAAAATCTGGACTACGCTGAGTACGGACAGTTTAGTCTGTTGCAGTTTGCACATTCTGGCTGACAACTACAAACACAAACACTTTAAACTTTCGGAGGCATATCATGAACCACAAATCAGTTCACTCAGCCACCATATCAGTGCTGATGGTACTCATCGTTCTATCTTTTTGGCTGATCCTTTCATCGAATGCTGCCCACGCTCAAGCGACAGGCTACGAATGGATAGATAGTGTAGCCATCTATCCTGATGACTATGATGTCTTTGGCAACATCTGGGGTCTTGTACAGGTCGGCGATCATCAACTGCCAGATGGCAACCTGTACGAAGTCGGTGTCTGTCGCGTCAATGCCTGGGGAGATGGCTATCATGTAGGCAAATTGATGTTGGGCGACTGGGGTTGTTGGGTGCCCTGGTATGGCAAAGAATATATGTTTGATTACGGAGAATATGAAATACTCGCAGATACTGCCGATCTGGGCTATGACTGGATGGCAATTGAGCAGTTGAGCAATCGACAAACTGCCCGTTATGGCATATTGGCTGGTAACACTTACATAAACGGTCGTAGAAAGCTGGAATACATCTGCGCACACTTCGGCCCCAATGGCTGGGATGTAGGCAAATATATTGATGGCACCTGCTACATTCCGTATGCAGGCTCTGAATGGACCTATGTGGGAAGTAACTTTGCGATCCTGGTTGAATCTAACACACCATTGCAAGTGGTTGTGCCTGCACAACCGAAGGCTGCACCTCGCGCTGCCCCGCCAGCCGTTGCGCCAGCCGATCCCGTTACTTCCAACAATCAGATCATCACCGCCATTCGTACTAACCGCAGCGGCATCGCCAACAATTATCCAACCCAAGCCGATCAGCTGGCACAAGGTCTTGTGGCGCATCTGTCCGACTTTCGAGTTGCAGGTCTATCACCAGAGCGCATGTCATCTATCCTGAACACTGACGACGCAGCCATGCGTATGATCGCCGCAACGAATGCGATTTGGGGCGATTGGGATGTCAATCTCTGTCAGAAATATGGTTGGAATCTCTACGGTGAAGATCCTGCGGGCAAAGTAAGACCCTTCCGCCAATTGATCATCCGCTTGATCCAAGGCCGACAAGGAACTCTCTCAGAAGCGGAACAACGAGCCTTGGAGAGTTATTTTACCCGAAGTGAAGATGCAGCCACCTGGCGCAACAATATGGACGCCATCATCGGTGCCATCAACAAGAGCTTTTTCCCCTAACAGCTTCAGCCAATGTGACCAGCACTTCACGACAGAAAAAGTGCTGTCATGTTTCGTGCCCATTTCATCAATTTTCAGGGATCAATGCAAAAGACGGCATTTCTACTGCAAATTTAACTTACTCACAAACACGAAAACAAAAGAGCCGTGCCCGATGTTGGGCATGGCTCTTTTATATTTACCCCAATTCCCTCGCCGAAAAACCCCACAAACCACATCTCTCCTCTGTAGTGGTAGCAAGCTACAGAGTCTTCTACCACGTTAATCAGCCGCTAGCGAGACGAATTCATCTCGTTAGCGGCTGAGTATATGTTCATCGAGGCGTCTGCGCAGCTGCTTTACTTCTGTAATAGGTAAGCAGGGATATCCTCGATCTTGATGAACTCCTTTTTCAATGCTCGAAAGGAGCTCATCGTGAAAACAAATCCAACTCAACGCACGGCGATTGGCTTGGCGGCATTCATCCTGGCGGCGCTGCTTACGCTAACGCTAAGTTATATCTCAACCACAGCGCCACGCACAGATGCGTACCCAATGCAAATCGCTGATCCGGGCGGTAGCCAAGGCAATGGCTAATAGGCTCGCCATTTAAACATTGCAAAATCAGCTTCAAAACTTAATCTCTAGAGATTGTGCGATGTTTAAGTGTCATTTCTATAAATCTTGGTGAGACAGTAAGACATTGAACAGCTACAGTTTATGGTTTTACTTACTGTCTCATTCATCTCTCTACGAACTGTACTTCCAATTGATTGCGATGTGCGGTAATACGCTCAGACAATCTTTGGAACCCGGGTTGGTGTTCAATCTGCAACAGCAACCGAAAGGCTTGCTCGAAAGTTTTCTTGGCTTGACTAAAATCCCCGCGTTCCCGATACATTATCCCCAATTCATCAAGCGTATTAATGAGTGAATGAATGTCGTTGAATTGCTGCCATCGCTCGATTGCACTCAACAAGTATTGCTCCGCTTTTTGCCATTGTTTGGCTAACCGAAATGCGATCCCATAGTTGAGGTAGAGAAGCGCTAGATGCAGTTCATCGCTATTCTTGCGAAAGATTGGCTCAACCATGTCGTACAGGGCAATGGCGGCATCGGGTTCATTCTGTAACAAATAGATGTTTCCCAAGTTCATTTTCATCATTGCCATTTGAGCCGTGTCTTGCAATGCTTCGAAAATCTCAATCGAACGGTGATAATATCTCACTGCTTCCTCAAACTTTTTCCATTCAGAAAATGCAAGTCCAATATTGCCCAAACGCAATGCCACCATTCTCAAATCGCCAGCTATTTCGTAAAGTTGAAGTGAATGCTGATACGCTTCAATTGCGGTCACATAATCGTTATCATCATAGGCGAGTAAACCACGCAAATAATAACCATGGGCACACGCTGGATCTTGGTCATCCACGAGTGCAAAACCTTGCTCAATCTGCTGCCGTACCTGACCATAGTTACGCTGTAAACGATTAACATAGGCCAACCGAAAATGTACCGCAGCCTGGCGACTGAAAAGCTGCAAACATGCAAACTCATTGATACTGCGCAATAAATACCCCTCAGCTTCAACATAATGGCCACGCAACTGGCATAGAAAGCCTAACTGATAGAGCAATTCCGCCTTGATGACTCGATCTTTGACGGCAAACTCCAACTCGACACCCCGCTTGAGTAGTGGAACCCACTCATCACGGAACCCTGCACGCTCCATCTTGGGTGCCATTGCCAACAATAGCCCACCCGCCAGCGATTGCAGCTCTGAACTTTCTAGTGCAAATTCCAGCGCAGCAAGGGCTTTACTACGTACCTCTTCATCCAACAGAGAGTCATCTTTACTCACTTCGGCAAGCAAATTTTCGGTCCGGTGCACAAGATAGGTGCGAAACAGTGCGCCGAAATCGTCAGCATCATTTGCAATATGGATTATTGTCTCGTCTTGGTTTCTACCTTTTGCCATCGAATCACCTGTTCCAGTAAAAATGTGCGGGTCAGGCTGTGAATTGCATAGCGTTGTTGATTTAACCGTGAATGAACCAGATTGAGTATCAGTAATTGATCTAATGCAGTTCGCACAATTCCTCGCTCCAGTTTTGTCTCACTCACCAATTCGTCGATGGTTGCCCCCATATGGGTCGTCAATGGCATAAAAATGAGCAACTTACGTGCTTCGCTACTCAATAGCTTCCAGGCATTGGCATAAATGTACGTATAAAGGTTCTCGACGCTCTGCCCTTGCGCCATCTTTAGGTCATCTAAAATCGTGGAGATGGGATGGATATGCAACTGACCAGCTACCAGATGTAACGCCAATGGATTACCGCCCGTCAAGTCATAGATGGGTAACAACTCACTATCACTGGCGATCTGCAAGTGCATCGATTGGCGGACGGCTGCCTCATGTCGGATCAAGCGCAGGGCGTTCTCCTCATTCAATTCGGGTACTGAAAAATGGGACAACTCCGACTCGCCATAGAAATTCTTGCGCGAGGTGAGGATAAACTTGCTGGGGTTCATCATCTGGCGTAACAGCGGCAATAGTCGCTCTACCTCATCGACCGTCTCCAGATTGTCGATCACGATCAGACAGGTTGCACCTCGCAAATAACGAATCAACCCTGCGCTGCCACTGGCTTCACTCAAGGAAGCAGGACGAGGCAGATTGGGCAACAGTTGATCGTAGAGTTGCACCAGGATCGACTCAATCGTCTGAGCGGGTGAAGATTGGGTTTGCAGCGTCCCCTGCGCATCTAAACGAACCGGTAGGGCGCTTACCCAGGCAATGCCGTCGTAGTGTTCGGTCTCAATCAGGCGACGCAGCAATGAATGGGCCAAGGCAGTCTTACCTATCCCGCCAATTCCCTCAATCGCCAGCAGCCACGGCTCTTCTTTACGCAGCAGCAATCGTTGCAACTTGCCCAGATGCTCTTCCACCCCAAAGAGCGAAAGATGCACCGCTGCCGAAAGACGGCGTTCAAACTCCAGATGGCGCTCGCGCACCACCATCTCTTCCATGTGAAACAGAATTTCCGCCAGTTCGCCAATCGCAACCCGCTGTTTGCGAAAGACATCCGATTCGGAGATGTTGAGATCTTTGGCAACCGCGGTTGGCGTCTTACCATCCAGCAGGCGTGCCCGCAAAATCGCAGCCTTTTGCGCATCATGCGCCTCGATCTGTTGAATGGCTTGGGCAAATAAATAGAGTACTACATTTTTGGGCGATGCGTTGGGGTGACTGACACGCTGGCGATAGAGTGCCATCTGGCTCAGAATCCCAGCGTCAAAGGTACTGCGCTTGGATTGGCGCAGGGTCGTGCGAAAGTAGTCAACAAGCTGATCAACAGAGAGCATAAGCTAGAATTTGCAAGTTTTACTAGAAATTACTGGTCAATCTAGCACAGATCGTTGCACTAGGCAATAGGATGAAATGATCTTGACAGTTGGTGATAGTTGATGCGAGTTGATTGGAAGGGTGAGACAGAACCTGCGAATCGTGAGAGTAGTTTGGCAGCACGAAATGTCTGCCTTCTGCTATCTTCTAAAATATACACTTTTTGACGTATATAGCTTTCTCAGTAAACCAAGAAAGAAGCTAGAAGTCAGGAACGTCGCCAGCCACTTCCGGGAAGGCTATGCTAATCAACTTTCTCCTTGGACGGACCCTTCCCGGAAGTCGTTCGTTCAGATTCTTGTTCTCTAGTCTCTTCTTTGGTTTAACGTCATTGGTAGCTACTTGGGCTCCTTTAGAGATATGGGATATTGGATAACGCGGATTGCTACGATAGGGACCCGATCTGCGTTCCCTAATATCCGCGTCTCTATCACTTGGTAGTTACAATTATCCAATTAAAAGGTGAATACACAATGAGCCATCATCTACAGGAGCAGCTTCCCAGTCTTTCAGCAAACTCTTCAGGGCAAAGTCTGGCGGATGAGAGTCAGCTTAACAATCATTATCGATTGGCCAAAGCAGAATACGATGCATGCATCGCCGTCGTTGGCATTCAGCAATCGTGGCGGGTGCTAGATGCTGGGTGTGGCAATGGGGTCTTTCTGCCTCATCTTCTCCAGTTGGTGGGCGAGACAGGCAGCGTCGTGGCGCTTGACCACGCTCCAGAAAATCTTGAACTGGCGCAACGACGGATCAGAGAGTTGGGGCGGCCAAGCCAGATCGACACCCAATTGAGTAGTGTCACAGAATTACCGTTCGAGAATGGCTCATTTGACTGCGTCTGGTGTGCCAATGTCAGCCAGTATCTGACAGACGCAGAACTAGACAAGGCCATAGTCGAATTTGTACGCGTGGTAAAACCTGGCGGACTGGTAGCGCTCAAAGAGGCGGACATCGCCCTCTGGCAATTTCGACCGGTTGATCCACGCCTGATCTGGCGCTTATACGATGCAGGAGCGATGGCGGGAGATACGCAATTGATTGGGGCACTGCGTGGCTGGGGAATCTCCCAATGGATACGACAACATGGCATGGAGGTGATCAAACAGCAAACAACGTTAATCGAACGTTCCGCACCGTTCGAGCCCTTTGCCATTGCCTATTTGGGGGGACTTCTCCAATGGTTGGCATCACGCGCCGATCTGCTGCCATTGACCCATGCGGATAAGGCGGAATGGGGCAAGATCGGTGGATCAATCGAAGCGATTTTTCACGACCCGAATGCCTGTTACCAAGAAGCCTTCACGCTCACCGTTGGGCGGCGCAAGAAGGTTTAAAAAGGTTACGACTAACCCCACTCTAACCCTCTCCTGATAAGGGAGGGAACCGTGAAGGGACAGATTAGGCTTTTTAAACATAATCCTTCCCGTGACAGTTCCCTCCCTCGTTTGGGGAGGGTTAGGGTGGGGTTGACTTAGTAGTTACCAAATATCCGTGTCTCTATACAAAGGAGTACACAATGACCACTGAAACCAATAAAGCCATTGAGCACCGACTCACGGCTGCACTCAATGCACGCGACTGGGAGACAGTACGTGAGTTAGTCGCGCCAGAACTCGTACCTATGTTCGTGCATAGCCCCGTACTCGTTGCCTTTCCCGATATCCAAATCATCACCGAAGATATGGTGGCGGAAGGGGATAAGGTAGCCAGTCGCTGGACCGATCACGGCACCCATTTGGGTGAATATGGAGGAATTGCGCCAACCGGACGCCGTGTGAGTGTAGCAGGCATCAGTATTGACCGCATCGAAAACGGCAAAGTCGTCGAATCGTGGCTCCAGTGGGACGAAATGGGTTTATTGCAACAGATCAAATAAGGAGAAAGCAGCATGAAACTCTACACCTACAGTGCAAACAGCAACGCTGACCCGGTTCTAATCCACGCTGTCCAATATATCGGAAACCTTTGGACTACTGAATTAGCCGAAGGCAATGTACAACCGATCGTTGACAGCTTCGGTGAGGGATTCAAATGTTATGTACCAAATGTAGGAATACAGGATAACAAACAAGCAGCTGCCGCCTGGCAACAGGGTGTCGATGAGGGATTGCGCCAGATTACTATCGAGACGCTGGAAATTGTCTCCGAAGGTTCGCTTGGTTACGAGACGGGTGCCTATTCCATCCTCGACGATCAAGAGACCGCCACGGAAAGCGGTCACTATCTCACCGTCTGGCGGCTAGAAAATGGCAAATGGAAGTGGCATCGGCAGATGTGGAATTATCACTTCAAGGCGAATTGACCGCCAGTGGATTTGTAACGACTCAGGCTCCTGTAGAGACGCGAATATCAGGAGGCGCGGATTAGATCTGTTTATGATAGTGATCCGCGTTACCCAATATCCGCGTCTCTAAGACTGAGAGGGTACAAGGATTTTAGATGACCCAAAACCATCGAATCATCATCTCCCGCAAAGGTGGCCTGAATGTCCTCCAGTTGATTGAGGAGCCGATCCCGGTGCCGAAGCATGGGGAAGTATTGGTGCATGTGCTCTGTGCAGGCGTTGCTGCCGCAGATCTGGCCATGCGCGAAGGGGTCTATCCCGGCACAACGCCCCAGATCCCCTTTACGCCTGGTTATGACATCTGCGGCGTGATCGAAAAAGTGGGAGAGGACGTCACCCATCTACAGGCGGGGCAGCGGGTCGTGGCACTGACCGTGGTTGGCGGCTACTGTGAGTATATTTGTTTACCTGCGACACAGCTTGCCGTTGTTCCTTCGGGGGTCGATTCCGCACAAGCAAGTGCCCTGGTTTTGAACTACCTAACCGCCTGGCAGATGCTCCATCGCTTTGCCCGCGTACAGCCCAGCGAACGCATGCTGGTCCATGGCGCGGCAGGAGGGGCCGGAAGTGCCCTGCTCGAACTCGGCCGACTGGCTGGGTTGGAGATCTATGGTACTGCCTCTACAAGCAAACAAACGTTTATCAAGCAACTAGGTGCGACCCCGATTGACTACACCAAACAAAACTTTGTCAAGGAGATCAATCGCTTCACTCAAACCGGTGTCGATGCCGTGTTTGACCCGATTGGGGGCACCCATTGGCGGCAATCTTATCAATCACTGCGTCCGGGTGGACGTTTGCTTGCCTATGGATTGGGGACAGCCATGCCAAACGGGCGCGTGAGTATCGCCAAGTTCCTCGCTGCCCTGCTAACCATGCCACGCTATTCACCGCTGACTCTCTTTACCGACAACAAAGTGGTGATGGGCTACTTTATCCACACCCTGGTGCAGCAACGGCCAGAATGGTTTGCACCTGACCTTGAACATCTAATCGATCTGCTCGCGCAACAAAAGATCGCCCCAGTCGTAGGTGAACAAATTCCCCTAGCCGAAGCGTCCCGTGCGCATGAGTTGTTGGGGAAGAAAGCCGTCTTAGGCAAGATTGTGTTGATTTGTGTTTAGACAGAGTAAGAGACGTGACCTTCATAGCACGTGGTTGGGAGCGGCACTCACCCTCACGCCCGTAGTGCCGCACGGAGTCAAGCTGCGCGCATCGTTGGGAGCAAAACTCACCATCATGCCCACGTGCGACGCACTGTCGGTAACGAGATATGCTTGATCAGATGGTCTGCGACAGGCGACGCACGTGGTTGGGAGCGGCACTCACCCTCACGCCCGCGTGCGCCGCACGGAGTCAAGCGCGTGCATCGTTGGGAGCAAAACTCACCATCATGCCCACGTGCGACGCACTGTCGGTAACGAGGTATGCTTGATCAGATGGTCTGCGACAGTGCGACGCACGGAGTCGAGCGCGTGCATCGCACCGGCCCAGCCCATCAGATCTGGTGAACCCAGATGAGGCCGGTGCGTTGCACATCGTTAACAGCAGAACTCACCCTCACGCCAGCGTGCGACGCACTGTCGTTCGCGAGGTAGGTTTGATCGGGTGGTCTGCGACAGTGCGTCGCACAAAGTCGAGCGCTTATATTCCTCTACTACGCAGTAGCACTGCCTCATATCCAGCAAAGGTTGTAACAAGCAGCCATCGACCACTTCGCGACTATTCAGCTTCCGCATGAACTTGTGCGCACCCTGGCTATCTTCGCCCAGGTTGCCCTGTCTGGTACGAGCAAACACCCCTCACAGTGACACATTTCACTTCATAAATGCGACCATCACGACAGCCAAGTGCTCATCCCTGCGTTGCGGGTGAGAGCACATGGCTGTCGTGATGCGCATACGCGTGGTGGAAGATCGAGCACTTGGCTGTCGAAATGGTCATTCGTGCAGTGGAAGAACGAGCATTCGGATGGCGTAGTGGTCATTCATGCATCGGCGGATCGAGCACTTGGGTGTCACGATGGTCACTCATGCGGCGCAGGATCGAGCACATGGGTGTCGTAATGGTCATTTGCGCGTTGCGAGTCGCGCACTTGGCTGTCGTGATCGTCATTCGTGCAGCGCAGGAGTGAGCACTTCGCTGTCACGCTCGTCATTCACGCACCGGAGGATCGAACACTTGGGTGTCACGATGGTCATTCGTGCGGCGGAGGAGTGAGCACTTGGCTGTCGTGATCGTCATTCATGCGACGGAGGATTCAACACTTTGGTGTCGTAGTGGACATTCGTGCGTCGGCGGATCGAACACTTGGGTGTAGCGATGGTCATTCATTCGTCGGCGGATCGAACACTTGGGTGTTACGATTGTCATTCGTGCGGCGGAGGAGTGAGCACTTGGCTGTCGTGATCGTCATTCGTGCAACGCAGGAGTGAGCACTTGGGTGTCACGATCGTCGTCATCATGACAACAGTTCGCGCATATGGCCCTGTTAACGAACGTGGACACGTCGTGCATAATTTGCAAACTTCCAGGAAAGATCGGCGTAATGTAGGTTGCCTGACAGGTTTGATAGTGATAGACTAACAGAAAAACGTTAGTTTTGGCTTCTTCTTACCTTTGCATCTTACTTGGGTGGCTGGCAAGTGGAGACATGTCACAACCTCATAACGAAAGCCAAACTCGCCAGCAGATCATCGATCAACAACTTCTCAAAAGTGGCTGGAGTGTGGCGAAAGGCAACCTAATTGAAGAACTGCAACTGATCCGTGATGTTCCATCTACGGCGGAAGTCAGCGCGGTTGCCTATCGGGCGGGTGACGAGTTTGTGGATTATGTGATGTTGGGGCAGGATGGCAAGCCGCTTGGGATTATTGAAGCCAAACGGAGCAGCCGTGATGCATTGGCAGGTAAACGCCAGGCGGCTGACTATGCCGACTAGATTGAGGCAGGCTATGGCACCGATCCCTTTATCTTTCTGAGCAATGGTCAGCAGTTATGGTTTTGGGACCGCACAGGTTACCCATTGCGAAAAATCAGCGGCTTTTATATACCCAATGCTCAACGCGGCTGCGGTGCGCACGGAAGCCGAAAAGGAGGCCACTCGCCAGTTAGTCGCCAAGCGCAAGGCCGCCAAACAGGCAGCGGCAGAGGCGGCGGCCCAGCAAGTGGGTGGCGAACCGCCAGTTGTGCTTCGTTAGCCGCAGCGGTTGCTTCCTACTGCGTCGAAAGCGTGTTACTGATCTCTAGGTTAATCGTGAATACTGTTATTTCGACCGTAGGGAGAAATCTTCGAGTTGTACTACAGGATTTCTCCTCAAAAAAGCCCTCGTCGAAATGACATCTTGCGTAAGTCCTGAAAAATAAAGATGAAAGCCGCAGCCATTGGATTGGCTGCGGCTTTCGTTTTATCGAAGACTGATAGGATCACCCACCAAAGTTCCGTCGTTCCCGTTTGACCGGCGGGTCGTTGGCATAGGTGGCCTTCAGCCCTGCAAGCAATGTCTGGGTTTCCTCGGCACTCAGTTTGGCATCCGCATGCATCAGCAGATAGTCCCACAGCGGCATTTCGCCCCGATCCAGCACCTTTTGAATCTCATCAAAATCCTCGTTCGGCTGGGTCCAGTCGGAGAAATTGAGGCGACCCCGACCTTCGTCTACATGGTTGGCAACCCGGACTGAAACGGGTGCTACGTAGGAATACCAGGGCCAGGTGGTTTCGTTGCTGTGGCAATCGAAACAGGCGCGCTTGGCCAAATCACGGGTGGCAGGGGAATCCCACTTGACTTCCTGCACTACAGCCGGATTACTGCGGTTGATACCAACCAATGAATAAACTTGCAACAATGCCCAAATCACAACTAGGGCGATGACAATTCTTTTTACCCACTTCATGTACTTCATTCCTTTCTGACGATTAATTTATGTAGGGAGGAGGGGAGATAAAGAGCTAAGAGGATGTTTGACTCCTCAATTCCTTATCTCGCCACCTCCCCACTACTATAACTCTTCAATCTCCAGCCCTAAGAAGCGCTCGAAAAGGTGAGAGCGCCAGATAGTGCGGATGATGAACATCCAAACAACCACTGCACCGAGAATGGCAGCGTAGACATAGAATGGTTTCTCAAGCAGACCGAAATAGGTGCCGATGCTCGGTACGATATAAACCAGTTGAAACGCCACCAAGAGGATGGCGGCCAAAATTCCGGGGCGTTTATCCTGACTGACCCGTTTGCGCCAACCCGTGAAGAACTGGATCGGCGGCTCTAGAAACAGCAGCAGCAGAAACGCTGTATGTGATACAAAGATGGAAAGTGCCCCCTGCGCCGCAATCGTACCAAAGGCATCGCTAAAGGCCGGATCATCCGGGCTGACACCGGTATATTCACTGTAGCTGGTGAGCAAGGTATCAGGAATATTCATGGGGTTACTTGTTGTGGTCACTGTGGCGGTGCTGCTTAATGTAGTGCTCGTGACTGCGCTGCTAGCAACGGTGTCGGTAATCACGCTGTTGTTGGTTTGTCCAGTGGTTGCCAATGGACCACCACTGGCATTGTTATAATCTGCCAGATAGATGCCCACGCCCATCAACATCGTCAACAGGGCAACCGGTAGGACAAAGCGCACCAGCGATTGCAGGATATTTGGCTCTACAGTGCGCGGTTTGGCCCACAGCGTTAGAAAGAAGGCAGGAACGCCGACGGTAAAGGTGGTCAGCGCAACCTGGGACGGATCAAAAGGGAAGTTAAGTCCGACCATGGTGACAGCGATGATGAGGAGCGTCGTGGTTGTCGAGCGGGCCAGGAAGAGATAGAGAGCATTCGACATGCCCGAGATGATGCGGCGACCTTCGCTAAAGGCGGGACGGAGCGCCTCGAAGGAATCGTTGAGCAGCACCATGTCGGCCACGTTGCGGGTGGCGCTGCTGCCTGACTGCATGGCAATACCCAGCGAGGCTTTTTTGAGCGAGAGCACATCGTTGACACCGTCGCCCATCATCGCCACGTATTTGCCCCGGCGCAAGAAGGAATCGACCAGTTGCTCTTTCTGTTGCGGCGTAATCCGACCAAAGATCGTGCATTCATCGGCAGCTTGATCAAACTCACCCGGACCCATTGCTGCTAGTTCTGGGCCAGAGACAGCCTTGATATCGGCAGGCAGGCCAGCCTGTTTGGCCAGGGCAGCCACCGTATGCGGGCTATCACCAGAGATCACCTTGAGGGCAATGCCCATTTGCGTAAAGTCGGCAATCGTCTCTTTCACTTTGGGGCGCAACTCATCACTGAGACTGACGAGGGCCAGTGGCGTGAGCGGTGGCAGATCGATGCCTTGCAACTTGTTATGGAAGGTCGTGACACCGGGCGCATGGGCAAAGAGCAGCACACGCAGCCCTTGATCGGCCCAATTGCGCATCTGGCGCATCAGCGCGCCGTTGGGTGAGATCGCCTCGGCGGGCAGGTTGTCTTTGAGCATTTCCACGGCGCCCAACACATACAAGCCGCTGCGTTCGGTTTGATGGAAGGCCAGGCCGCTCCATTTGCGTGAAGAGGCGAAGGGTACTTCATCGCTCACCAGGCGCACTTCGCCCTGGGTGCCGGCCAGAATCGCCTCGCTGGTCTGGTTACGCGCCGAGGCGCTGCGTACAAAGTCGCCGAGCGCCGCCTTTACCGATGCTTCACTTTCGTTGCCGAGCGGATAGACAGCGTTGAAGAGCAGGCGATTGGCGGTCAGTGTGCCAGTTTTGTCGGTACAGAGCACGTTGATGTTACTCAGCGATTCCACAGCGTTGGTCTGTTGCACCAGCGCTCCTTGCTGACCGACCTTGGCCGCGCCCAGCGCATAGGCGACGACGATCATCAGGAAGAGGCCGTAGGGCACCTGGCCGGTCAAGACGGCGGCGATCTGCACCAGGCGAATGTTGCTCAGCCCTTCGAGAATGGAGGCGGCAAAGATGATCACACTAAAGACAGCGACGAAGAGCATGACCAGCTTAACCAGCAGGTTGATCTTTTGTTGCAGTGGGGTCTGGACAATGCTCATTTGGCGGGCAGAGGCGGTCAATTGATTGGCAAAACTCTCGGCCCCGACTTTCTCGGCTTGATAGTAGCCTTCGCCCGTCACGCAAAAGCTGCCCGACATGATCTTATCGCCAGCGTTTTTGCGAATCAGATTTGGTTCACCGGTCAACAACGATTCGTCCATTTCCAACATACCGTCACCAACCACGACGCCGTCGACCACAATCTGGTCGCCGGAGGCCACCCGCAAGATATCCTCTTTCACAATCTCACTGGGATCAATCGTGCGTGCCTGCCCCTCGCGCACCACGGTTACGTTGGGTTTAGCGAGCAGCGAAATCTGGTCGAGTTGGCGCTTGGCGCGCATCTCTTGGATCGTGCTGATACAGGCGTTGACCAGACCGATGCCCACGCTCGTCATCGCATCGTTCACGCGCCCCATCGAGATCAGAGCAATGGCGATCACAAAGAGGATGTTGTTGAAAAGGGTAAAGAGATTGGCGCGTACAATGTCGAAATAGGAACGCCCGGTCTTTACCTTATAGTCGTTGCCCAGCCCTTGTTGGCGCTTCTGTTGGGCTTGCTGCTCGCTGAGTCCCTGGAGCGATGTCATGAATGGTGCCTTGGTTTTTGATTGGTTTGTGTGGATGCTAAATCGAACACATTATGGCGCGGCAACAACGCTACTCCATTCTCGCAGAGGCAACAATGCCCCTTAGATCATATCGGATTCAGCCATAAACGCCAAAGTTGCTTCAGTATACGGTACAATTCTGTGGAAATTGTTAAGAAGTGAGGCGAATTTTGATCAGGGAAAATTTCGGCATAGTGTCTTCAGAGCCGTCAGCGTCAGCGTTTGCGCAATTCTCGTACGCTGACGCTGACGGCTCTGAAGGTACTGCCCGCCTTCTTAGGAGATGCCCCAAAATAAATGATTGGCGGATCAAAGTGATTGCTGGTACGATTAGCCGCACCAATAACGCTGAAAGTAACGAAAACCCCACCCTAACCCTCCCCTGGTAAGAAAGGGCTAGGGGTGGGGTTGCTGGTGTAAGCAATTTTGCAGCTATGCACCAAAACGCCCCTCTCTAACTCTCCCCCGATGAGGGAGAGGACTGTCACAGCATAGGTTGCGTTATCTCTTCTGTCCAGCAACCGTAATCCTTCCCGTGACAGTCCCCTCCCTGTTCTGGCTTCGACGTGAGCGGCTCGACTGAGCTCGCCGAACGTCTCAGCCGAACGGGAGGGGTAGGGTGGGGTTGCTGGTGTAAGCAATTTTGCAGCTAAGCGCAAGAATGCCCCCTCTCTAACTCTCCCCCGATGGGGAAGAGGACTGTCACAGCATAGGTTGCGTTATCTCTTCTGTCCAGCAACCGTAATCCTTCCCGTGACAGTCCCCTCCCTTTTGGGGAGGGTTAGGGTGGGGCTACTTGAGGCTGATCAACACTCAAATCATTCCATTTTCGTTGGGAAGGCTGGTGTTCTTATGAGCATTTACAAAGAATTAGGGGTGCGTCCTGTCATCAATGCGGCTGGGGCGGTCACACGCTATGGCGGTTCGTTAATGTCCACTGCGGTGCTGGATGCCATGCGCGACGCCTCGCAGGAGTTTTGCTTCTTGGATGAACTACACGAAAAGGCAGGCGAGCGAATCGCCAAGATGCTCCAAGTGGAGGCGGCCTATGTCACTTCCAGCGCGGCGGCAGGCATGGTTCTGACAGCAGCCGCCTGCATTGCTGGCAGCGATCCACAGCGCATCACCCAATTGCCCGACAGCACGGGGATGCGCAACGAGGTGATCATCCAAACCACCCATCGCATCGACTACGACCAAGCGATTCGACTGGCGGGTGCCAAGCTAGTTGAGATCTCAGATGATGGCACACCGCCCGTGAGTGCCATGCAAAATGCTATCAACGACAAAACCGCTGCGATTTTTTACCTGGCACGGGCAATGGAACGCCCCAACTCGGTGCCCTTTGAGCAAGTGGTGACGATGGCGCACGCCGCTGGCGTCGCCGTGATTGTCGATGCTGCGTCCGAATGTCCACCCCTGAGCACCCTCACACGCTTTGCCCACGCTGGAGCCGATCTGGTGATCTTTAGCGGCGGTAAGAGCATCATGGGACCCCAATCGACCGGACTGGTCCTCGGGCGCAAGGATCTGATCGCCGCCTGTGCCGCCAACGGTACGCCCTTTGCCGCGGTTGGTCGTCCGATGAAGGTCAGTCGCGAGGAGATTGTCGCCTTTCTCAAGGCCTTGGAGCTCTATCTGGGGCGGGACCATGCGGCTGATCATGCGCGTTGGGAAGGCCAGGTGCGTGAGATGGAGGAGCTACTGAGCGATGTACCGAATATCACGTTGAGCCGAGTTGCCAATAGTTCAACCTACAGCGTACCGATGCTTTCCGTCCGCCCCGAGCCAGGGTTGGGCATGACGAGACAGGAACTCGCTGCAGCGCTGCAGGCGGGTGAGCCACGCGTGGTGGTAGCGCTGCATGTTACGGATGATAGCGTAGTAATCAACCCGCACATGCTAAAAATCGGCCAGGAGACGCTGGTCGCACAGCGCTGCCGGGACGTGTTGTTGGGGAAAGATCGTGCTTGAGCTAATAGATAAGACAAATAGACATTGCATATTCGTAGGTGCGGTTTGCAACCGCACGATCTTCGTACAAGCCAGATTGTACGGTTACAAACCGCACCTACCCTTTGTGCAAAGTTAAAACCCTCTTCTGACAACGAAAAGTGCCCTCAGGCACTAGAAATTCAGTCGCCGGGTACCCACTGGGTGCGACTTCTCGTTGGCAGAAGTCGGATTTATCTGATGATATTGCGAAGTTCGCAATTGCCCTGATCCTGACACAACAAAAGATTTGGAAAACAGCAGATAAAGCATATACTATCTGTCCCTTTCCAAATCTGTTGTTGTTTTCACGGGTGTAGAGGGTGTCTAAACAGCCACCCCAACGGTCAATTTAGCCACATAGCCGTCAGTGGCATTGCCAGTGACCGTCGCCATCTGCGATTCATAGCCGTCGCTGAAGACGTTGTCGGTCGCCAGGGTGATCTGGGGCAGATTCTTGGCACTGGATTCATAGCCAGCAATTGCATAGACGGTCTGACAATCCCCTTCTGGGAAGCCCAATTGGGAAATGTGGACAACGTTTCCCTGGCTGGTCGCTTTTTCCAGGGAGGGGTAAATTTCAAAGTGAATATGCGGCCAGCGTCCCAAATAGCAGCCGGGGAAGATGGTTTGAAAGCTCACTTTGCCTTCTGCATCGGTTGCCTGCACACCACGCAAGAAATCTTCCTCGGTGACACCGTTGCTATACATCGAATAGTTTCCATCGCGTGTACAGTGCCAGGCATAAAGAGCGTAGCCTTCAAGCGGTTTACATTCTTGATTGGTGTTCACCAGGGTCAATTCCAACGTGAGCGGAACACCTTCGGCAACATTTCCCGTCCCGATACTGGTGCGAATGTCCTTGCGCACGATCCCAGAGATGTCGAGTGCGTTGAGCGTTTGCTGCGAGGCATTCGAGCCATCGGCAGGGTAAGGGCCAGCCGTCTCGCCTGGAATATTGGTTGAGCAGCTTGAGACCGAGGTGGCAACTGCAACACCGCCTCCGCCGCTTGGTGGGGCAGGGGGTTGGCAGCCTGTCAATAAGGCTGTCAAACCAAAAGCCCCCAGTTGCAGAATTCGTCGCCGATCCACGGTGGATCGCATCAACATCGAAACATCTGCCTTTAAGCCCAAATCGTATATGTCACGGTTTTCCATGTTTCTCTCCTCTTGTTTTATCGTTTGGTCTTGCCAGTCAACATCCGCTACCTCGTAGTACGGCTCGTGGCCGAATCTACTATCTATCTGATATGCAAGAGGATAACAGTCAAATCTCGAGAAATTGTTAAGAGCTAGTCAAAATAGTCTCGCAATCTGCCCAAAATCAGAGCCCCGCACGTCAGTAAAGGGCGTTCCTACTGACGTGCGGGGCTCTGATTCTTCTTCCTGGCGACGGACTGTCACGCACCCAACTGCAAACCGACATCGAAGCTTGCTGCGTAACCTGTCTCTACCGTTTCAACTGTCAACATCAGTTGCCCACCACTTTGTCGATAGATACCATCATTGGCCAGTTTAATGGCTGGTTCGCCCCGACTGGCATAGGGCGGTTGTTGGTAGACTTGGCTGGTCAATGCCTCATCAAAGAAAAGCTGCGAGGTGAAGTCGTACCCATCCTCCGTGCGCATCTTAAAGTGAATATGGACCGCACGTCCGACGTACCAACCAGGATAGATGGTGGTAAACTTGGCTATCCCATTGGCATCGGTAAGCTGATAGCCACGTAGAAACTTCTGGCCGATCGTGTTCATCCCAAGCTGATTCGTATCCGAGTAAACGCCCTGTGCGTCACAGTGCCACACATCCACCTGCACCCCTTCTAGCGGACGACAACCACTTTCCCCCACGGCCGTGACCCGAAAGGTCAAATCAAGCTGTGCGCCGTCGCTCATTTGGTTGTTGGAGGGATCGAGCCGTATATCGGAACGGTTCAAGGCTTCTTCGACAAAGAGCGGACCCTCGGTCAACTCCGGGCGTACGACACAAGCAGGCAACGAGGAAGTATTTGTCGATTCAGGAGTCGACAAAATTGTTGTGCCACTTCCAGCACTGATCGCCGGTTGCGACTCGCCCACGGCTTCAGAGCTGCGAATGGGAACACACCCGTTCAAGAGCATTGCGCTACCTGTAAACCCCAAAAGCGCCAATACTTCACGGCGGCTCAAGATTCTGCCGATGGGCAGATCGTCGTTGTCAATCATAGGTTCTCCTCAAAAGCTACAAGATGCAGGATATAAACAGCACTTCCTTCTTCTACCAGGGCATACCCCAAAATCTTAACGGAAGAATTCAGAGCCGTTAGCGTAAGCACACGATTGTAGCCCGTACGCTCACGTTAACGGCTCTGACACTCTCGCCAATGTCCAGGAGCATCCCCTTTGTCTCCTGTTAACTTGCACCAGGATAACAAATGATCGTCAAGGAATTATCAAGAAGTACTAAACTCGCTTGTACCGTAGTAACACCTGACTTTAGGCCAAGATGGCATTGATCTCTTTCAACTCCTCAGCAGTGAGTGACCAGTCGGCGCTCTTGGCATTGGCTTGCACCTGGCTGAGTTTGGTCGCGCCGGAGATGACCGAACTAACTTGCGGTTGCCCCAACAGCCACGAGTGAGCCAGTTCGGCCATGCTATGGCCCCGTTCGTTGGCCCAGGTTTCCATCTTTTCCACTTTGCTGTAGTTGGCGTCGGTCATGTACTTTTGCACGTAGGCGCTCGATTCGCCGCGCGAACCGGCAGGGGCAGGCTCGCCTCGCTTGTATTTGCCGGTGAGGAAGCCGCCAGCCAATGGGAAGAAGGGCAGGATGCCGACATTGTGGGCGTTGCAGTAGGGAATGACCTCGCGCTCCTGGTCGCGCTCGAACATGTGGTAGTGGTTTTGGATCGAGACAAATGAAGTCCAGCCACGCAGTTCGGCAATCACATTGGCACGTGCCAATTGCCAGGAAGAATAGTTCGAGGCACCGATGTAGCGCACCTTGCCGCTGCGCACCAGGTCATCGAGTGCCCGCAGCGTTTCGTCGATCGGAGTGGTATCATCCCAACGGTGCAGTTGATAGAGATCGATGTGATCGCTCTGCAAGCGGCGCAGGCTGGCTTCGACGCCATTCATGATGTGGTAGCGCGAGGCACCGCGGTCATTCGTGCCGTTGCCCATCGGGCTAACCACCTTGGTCGCCATCACGACTTTATCCCATTTGCCCTTGAGCGCCACACCTAAGGTCGTTTCCGAATTGCCACCGGTGTAGACGTCGGCGGTGTCGATCAAGTTGATCCCAAGGTCGATACAGCCGTCGATAATCTCATTGACTCCTGTCTGATCGACCTTGCCGCCAAACTGGTTGGTGCCCAGCCCGATCACCGAGACACGTAGTCCCGAACTGCCTAATTGTCGGTATTGCATGCCACTCTCCTTGTTGATTGCACAGCTTGCATTGTTTCTGCTATAGTGAAGCGAACTTCGGCTTATCATCTGCAACTTAATCAAAAACCACAGATCATGTCAAAATCATCTCACACTCAACAACAACTGGGTCATGTCGAGAATGCGATCAACACGCACTCGCGTCCCAGCGACCTCAAGATCACTGACATCCGCATCGCCGTCGTGGCCGCCAACTACGACTATCCGATCATCCGCATCGACACCAACCAGGGCGTCTATGGCCTGGGCGAGGTGCGCGATGCCGGGCACAAGGAGAACGCGCTACAATTCAAAAGCATGTTGCTCGGTCAAAATCCTTGCAACGTCGATATGATCTTCCGCGCCATGAAGCGTTTTGGCAACTGGGGGCGTGAAGGGGGTGGCGTTTCCGGCCTCGAAATTGCACTATGGGACTTGGTCGGCAAGGTCTATGGCGTGCCCTGTTATCAGTTGCTGGGCGGCAAATACCGGGACAAGGTCCGCCTCTATGCCGACACTCCGGCCCCCGACGAGCCAACGCCCGAAGGCTATCGCAAAGCACTGGCAGGACGCAAAGCGCTCGGCCTGACCTTTATCAAGTTTGATATCCGCCCCAAACTCTTTGCCGATACACCGCGCGGATTGGTCGGTCAAGCCACGCAGGGCGAGTATGAATTGGGCAAACATTGGCGCGCTCCCGGCAGCGGCCCCGGTGCACGTTTGACGGATCGTGGGATTGCCCGCTCGGTGGAGATTGTCGCTGCCATTCGCGAAGCAGTCGGCGATGAGATTTCGCTCTGCAACGATCACTTTGGCCACGGCTACCTGACGCTGGATGAGATGATCCGGCTGGGCGAGGCGTGGGAACCGTACCATCTGGCCTGGATCGAAGACCCGATGCCCTGGTACGATGTGGAAGGGCACAAACGGGTGGCCGACGCCCTGCGCACGCCAATTGCGGCAGGGGAAGAACTCTATCTTTGGGATGGCTTCCGTGAGTTTATCGAGAAGCGGGCGATCGACATTCTCCACCCCGACCTCCTCACCTCCGGCGGCATGATGGAGACCAAGAAGATCGCCGACTATGGGGAACGCTACGGCATCCCGACTGCGCTGCACTGTGCTGGTTCGCCGATTGCGTTTATGGCCAATGTCCACACCGCAGCCGCCATTCCCAGCTTTGTAGCGCTCGAACATCACGGGCTCGATCTGCCCTTCTGGCCCACGCTGGTCACTGGCTTGGCGGATGATTACATGGCCGACGGCTATGTCAACGTGCCGGAGAAACCAGGTCTGGGGCTCGATCTCGACCTGGAAGGCATCGAAGCCAACTTGCGCACGCCGGGCACAATGTTCCTGCCCACCGAAGAGTGGAACACCCCCAAGCTCGGCTTCTGGCGTCCCGACGACCGCTGGAAGGAGTAGAGTCGTGATCTGGATCACGATTCTAGATTGAGCTCAACTACTGGGTGTTAGGGGTAAACATACCCTTCAGAGCCCCGCACGTAAGTAAGGGGATGTGCCAGCTCCCTTACTTACGTGCGGAGTTCTGAAACTACGCTCTAACTCGTTGAAGAGTGGAGATTTAGCCAAGCATTGTGTAAGATACTCCGTAACTCACTATTGCTATAGTGCCATAGAAACCAATTCATCTCATACAAAGACGTAGGAGGAACCTCTTGACAAAACACAGCAATCCCTTGATTTCATCCGTCCACCCACTGGATACGGCTTACGACAAAGAACGACTCGAAGAAATCGGCTTCATGACCTGCATGACCTTCGTGATGATGTGCAACTATGCGCAGACAGGTCACTTCGGGGGCCCGCTAGCCTATACACCCTTCAACGTGGCGTTGCATTTGGCAGGTGCCGAGTTAGGCGGCTTGCGCTATGACTATCGCAATCCCAAGCACCCGTATGGCGACAAACTTCTGATCGCTGGAGGCCACAACGTTCCTACCTTTTACGCGCTGTGGATGATCATGGGCGAGGCAATGGCGCGCAAGTATGCCAAAACCGGCGACAAACGCTACCAGGTTGACCCCAAGATTGCTTTGCTGCCGATTGACGCCCTTGGCTTTCGGCGCGGGGCTGGTGCGCTGAAGTCGCTTTTGCAGACCAACGATCTGGAAGAACACCCTCTCTTTGCACAGGCAAAGCTACGCGGCATCCGCGCCCTCTCCGGCCATGCGGAGACCGTGGATATGACCAATGATGTCAACGGTGGACCCTCGGGCGTGGGCATTGCGGCGGCGGCGGGCAAAGCAGCCTTCTGGGACTTGGTTGGCGCGCCACCTTCGCTCAAGGTGATTGGCCTGGAAGGCGAATTTGCCATGACGGAAGGACACGCCCAGGAACTCAAGACCCAGGCGCTTTCGGCGCAGGTGGGCAAGCGGCTGCGCGTGATCCTCTCCAGCAACAACGCTGGCATCGACGATTCGCTGATTGGTGGCGTGGTCGATCGTAAGTATGCGGAACTCTACAAACTAGAAGACCAATGGACTTCCTACGGCTGGAATGTTTTTACACTCGAAGATGGCGGCAGCTACGATCAGATTGTCGCTGCGCTTAAGACCATGGAAGATTGGGACCCCACTGACCGCCGACCGATGATCTTGATCGCCAACACGACCAAGGGCTACTGGCCCACCGCAGTCGCCGGTAAGATCCACGGTGACGTTGACCAGGTTGTCGGCTATCCCAGCCATCCGTATGCGTTGAAGATGAACTCTGGCTATTTCCTCAGCCTGGCCGACGACTTTGCCGAGCACTTTGGCGTCGAGTTTCACGGCATTCATAACGGTCCTGTCAGTGATGAGCGGGAGCGGCTACTGCAACTCAAGACCAACATTGACGTGATCATGTCGCTGCTTGAACGCAACGGCCTGGGAGACTGGCTGGCGGACCGGTTGGTGGCGTTGGGTGACTCGGTGCCGAATGAACTGCCGCTGCGCATCGACAGCAAGCGCGATCCCTTCCTGGATGAACGGCTGTTGGTCAAAAATCTGCCACTCGAAGCACAGACGGTGCATGTCAAGAATCCAATCAGCGGCGCCGAGAAGGATGTCAAGATTGCGCTCTTCAGCAAGGCTGGCACCGTGGCTGGCACGCGTCGTGCGATCTCGGAGATCATCAAGTGGATGAACTATGTGACCGACAATCGCTTTATCACCTTGGCAGCAGATCTCTCGGGTTCGATCAATGTCGAGGCTGGCAGCCTGTGGGGTCACTACCATGTCGAGAATAATCCTGCGGGCACTCGCTTCAAAGCTGCGATTCAGGAAGCAGGTAATGTCTCTACTGCGATTGGTCTGGCGAGCCAAAGCGCTTCACTCGATCCCGATCAGTTTGCCGGAGTCTGGACCTTGAGTGGAACCTATGGTGCATTCACACCGCTGATGTATCTGCCCGCCCGGGTTTGGAGCCAGCAATGCCAGGATAACCCCTTCAAAATGGGTGTGCTGCACATTCTGGCCGGCCATTCCGGTCCCGAAACGGCGGCGGATGCACGCACCCACTTTGGCATCTTTGCGCCGCAGGTCTGGAAGCTCTTCCCGCGTGGGCAGGCGATTCATCTGAGCTTCTGGGATTACAATGACGTTGCGCCAGGCTACTTTGCTGCTGCCGAGATTGCCGCCCGCGATCCCAAGGTCAGTGTGATCATCATCGAAGTCGCACGCCCTGACTTTGCGGTTGCGGATCGCAGCCACTTCGCCGACCCCGATCCCAAAGCGGCTGCCAAGGGGCTGTATATCATTCGGGATTTTGCAACGGACAAACCGAAGCACGGCTATGTCGTGGTACAAGGCTCCAGTTCCACGGTCAACCTGATGCAGGCACTGCCCAAACTCGAAGCCGCCGGGGTCAATGTCAAGATCATCGCAGCCGTGAGTGAAGAACTCTTCGACAAGCAGCCCGAAGCCTATCGTCGCTCGGTGCTACCGCCCGAAGCCTACTATGACATGATGGTCGTCAGCACTGGCACACGGCGCGTCTGGCCGATCCGCAATGTGGGACCGCTGACCGACGCCTATTCACTCACCTCCGACTGGCACGACCGCTGGTTGACTGGCGGCACGGAAACCGACGTGATTGCCGAGGCGCATCTCGATAGCGAGTCGATCTTCAACGGGATCAAGCGTTTTGCCGATGAGCGGGACGAGCGCTTAGGACAACAACGTGAAGGATTAACAGCCTTGAAGTGATCTCATAGACAAAGCAAAGCAAAGATGCACAACTGTAGGGGCATCTGCTTGCCGGTGCCCTGTTTGCTTCAGCGAGAGGGCAACCGCAAGGGTGTGCCCCTACACATCGTCATCTTGCAATCTCTATCTGCTTCGTCAATCAGAAGAGCAAGCAAGAATCTTCGCCCATTATAGGAGAACTACATGCCACGGTTTAGCCACTTAAAAGGCTGTTTCGGACTGCTCCCTACTCCCTATGAGGAAGACTACGAAATCCACATTCCCGATCTGCGCCGTGCCGCCAACTTCTGTTGCACAAGCGGTCAGCATGGCATTGTCTGGCCAGTGATGGTCGGGGAGTTCTTCTTTTTGGGCGAAGAAGAGCGGTTGCGCGGGCTGGATGCGGTACTCGAAGAGGTCAATGGGCGACTGCCGGTGGTCTTTGGCTGTTCGGGCGTTTCGCTGCAACAGACGATGCTCTTTGCGCGTGCGGCTCAAAAGGCCGGTGCGGATTCGATCATCGCCATGGCTCCCGCCCGCTCCGACGCCGCCATTGCCATCGAAATGTTCAAGCGCATGGCTGACAACTATGACGGTCCAATCATGGTGCAGAATGCGGCGACCTATGCCCCGCTTACGGGCGAGCAGATCGCCAAATTGGTCGAGGATGTGCCATCAATCGAGTACATCAAGGAAGAGCGCCCGCCCGGCCCCAAACACATCGCCGAAGTACACAGCCTGGTCGGCGATAAGGTCAAGACGATCTTTGGTGGTTTTGCTGGTCGTTTTCTGCCCGACGAGATGCGGCGCGGGGCCAACGGCTGTATGCCCGCCTGTGAAATCGCTGATCTACTGGCCAAAGTGATGGAAATCTGGTGGCAAGGGGACGAGGCCAAGGCACGTGCCCTGCACACTCGTCTGCTACCCTTGATCAACCTGGAGACCTATCCCTTCATGCGCTACATTCTCAAACGGCGTGGCGTCTTTACGACCCTGGTCGAGCGTGCACCAGCCGGTGCGTTGGCGCTGGACGAGGAAGACAAGCGAGAAATCTCGATTCTGATCGAGGCCATCAAGGACGAAGTCGAGCACTACCCGTTTGGACCTGAATGATCAAGTAAATCCGGAAAGTTTTTTTGGCACAATATTTAGTAAGTACGCCCCGTGCGGATCAATCCGCACGGGGCGTACTTACTCCAGGTAGCCATTCAGCCCTTAGCCTCATCCAGGCGATATTGGCTAACCCAGGGCAGCGCCGTGGGGATGAGAGAGTTCCTTCTCGATTCCAGGGCGCTGCCCGTGGGTTAGTGTAGGGAAGCCTGTTAGGCTAAACTCCGAACTCGCGTTACTAATTCCCAGGTGTTTTTCTCTTCAGCCTGCCACCTTGTCACCTTGTCATCCCTCTACCAGGCTGCAATTCCCGCCGCCGTGGTTGGCAAGCCACCAAAGCTACCTAGGTTATTCAACGAACCATTCTCCTGGACACCAAAACCGACCACATTCTGCGAGCGAGGGCTGAGCGCATAGAGCCAGCGCCCATTCTGGCTGACTGCGGCATCGGTTGGGCCAGTGCCTGCACCCGTATCGCCAGCTCGACCATTCAAGAGTGTCAACTCGCCTTTGTGGCCTACGGCATAGAGCGAAAGTGAAGCGCTGCCCGCATTGGTCGTGTAGGCAAATTTGCCATTACCAGCAATGACAATCCAGCAGGCGGCGGTCTGACCAGTTGGGACGGAGGCGCTGACTAGCTTGAGTTGCCCATCATCGAGGCGATACGAGGAGGAGGCGCTGGCATTGGTTGCGCCGCCAAATGCTTCGGAGACCACCAACGTATTGCCCTT
Source organism: Caldilineaceae bacterium (assembly GCA_046328715.1). Taxonomy (GTDB): domain Bacteria; phylum Chloroflexota; class Anaerolineae; order Caldilineales; family Caldilineaceae; genus JAXLWB01. The sequence continues at coordinate 76,146 of JAXLWB010000035.1, forward strand.
GGCAAAAGCAAAGCCAAAGGGAGTGATGCCTGCCGAGTTGACGACAGTTGAACTCTTAACAAGGCCGTTTTTATCGACGTTGTAGAGATCAAGCAGATTGGTTGCACGTTCGCTCACTACCAGATTTTCCCCATCCGGGCTAAAGGAGACCTGCGCCGGTGCGGGTGCTACGCCGCTGCCATTGTTGCTTAGCCAGCGTGTAGAATTCGCCAACGCTGCAAGTTTGCCATCCTTGTTCAGCTTAAAACCTGTGATGTTGCCGGGATCGCCTGCATTCAAGACATAGAGCAGGTTCTTGCGCACTGTCAAGCTGGTAGGACGCATCCCACCCGAAGCCACTTTGTCAGTCAAAATCAGCGCAGCATTCTGCACTGCGAAGACTGAAATCTCATTACTGCCAGCATTGACGACAAAGAGCCAACGTCCGTTGTCACTCAAGACCACAGTTCCTTGCGAGCCTAACCCCGCGCCTAAACCTTGTCCGCCAGTCGGAAAGCGACCTGTTACGGTCAATGTTCCATTGCTGGCACGACGATACATCACCACTTCGTTGCCTCGAACCAGATCATTGGCATTGGTCGAGACAAAAACCAAGCCCATGTTGTCGGCATGGGCAGCCTCGACTGCGGCTCCCTCTTCGGTCAGGTTCTCCTCAACGCTGTCTGTATCGGTTGAACTGGTCGCTTGTCCACTACCACTGATCAGTGGCAAGAAAATGGAACGGTTGGCAGCGTCTGGCTCTTGGGCAAAGGCTGGCGCAACCGAGACAATGAGTAAAAGCAAGGTGAGCAGGTAACTCAATTTGCGAGACATTTTTCCTCCTGAATTGGCTTATGAGATAGTTTGGATCTGTCGTTCGTACGTGGCTGCTCATGCATGAACAGCGCACACTCTTTTAGTCTCCGCTCGCCTCATTTTGTTACAACTTGTTGCGCCTATACTTGTCTCTGTAATAAGTACATAAGTTTTGGATAAGAAACCGATCACGCTTTTGTCAGATTCTCTTCGTCATTTCAGCGCATCCTTTTTCTCATCAGCCTTGATGAATGTTTTAAAGCTCTGAGGAGGGAAACTAGACGATGAAGCGCAGCGAGCCATATGATTGGGCACACTATCCACATGTACAAGCGCCTGTACCATATCTAGAGAAGCGCGAGTCCTCTGCTGAATTTGGCAATCTGAGCAATGAAGTCATCGTTGCCCAGTGGATCGAACAATACCAACCGGCGATGTTACGGGTGGCCCAACGCTATGTTTCTAGTTTGGAAAGCGCACAAGATGTGGTGGGTGAAACATGGTTAGCATTTTTACGCGGCTATCACAGATTCGAGGGGCGATCCTCCCTTAAGACCTGGCTCTTTGCCATTTTGCTCAATCGCTCGCGCACCCGCGGCAAGCAGGAACGCCGCCTTGTTGCCTGGGAATCATTTGCGCTGGCGTCTGAAGGAGAAGAAGAATCAGCGCTCTTGCGCACAATGTACGTTCCCTCTCTTCTTTCGCCCGAGGAGCAGGTCCTTTACCAGGAGCTTGGAGAATGGATTAAACAGGCCATTATGACATTACCGCCGAACCTGCGCCAGGTGATTCTATTACGGGATGTTGAAGGAGCGACGGCAGAAGAGACCTGTGCAATCTTGAGGATTAGTGAGGCGAATCAACGAGTGCTGCTGCATCGAGCGCGGGGTAAAGTACGCCAGATCCTGGAAAGGTTGCCGATCCACGAGGAAAGGATTGATAATTGAGCAATAAAGTAGGAATCTAGGCGAATGTCGGTTCAAAAATGAAATAGAGGAGATCCTATGAAAGTACTCGTTCTTTGTGATGATCGCTGGCACCCTGCGCTTACACCACGCACCGGTCTTGCAGCATTGGGCGACTGCGGCTTTGAGTTTGACTGGATTGAAAACGCCAACGAGTGGTCGGCAACACGCATGGTCACCTATCAGTTGGTGTTGTTGACCAAGTCGAACAATGTCTCGGCCAAGGATGAAACGCCGTGGATGAAACCAGAGGTTGAATTGGCTTTTCACGACTATGTGCAAGCGGGCAACAGTTTGCTGGCGATCCATTCGGGTACGGCGGGCTATCTCGAAACGCCGACGCTGCGGGCTTTGTTAGGTGGTGTCTTTGTGCGCCATCCGCCACAGTGTCAGGTGACGATTGAGCCAAAGGCTGGACACGCGCTGGTGACTGGCAGTGATGCCTTTACGATCAAGGATGAACATTACTTTATGGCACTGGATGATACCGAGGCCGATGTTTTTCTTACCACAACCTCTGAACATGGCAGCCAACCCGCAGGGTGGACGCGCACGCAGGGCAAAGGTCGAGTCTGCGTCTTGACGCCAGGGCATAATGTCGAGGTTTGGTTGCAGCCTGAGTACCAGAGTTTGCTTTTGAACAGTCTGCACTGGTGTAGTGAGTAAGGATTCCAGCAAACTCGTAATTTAATTTATTGTGAAAATAGAAGTGACACCTAATTTCTAAGGTGAAGCACACTATCAAGTTGACAATTGTATGCTTTCTGTAATGTGCTATTTTAAAAAAGTCGCTGATAATAGAACCTGAAGTTAGGAAAAAAATATGCTGATGCTATCAAAATAAGTTTATATAAGGCTGCTGTTCACACTCAAAAAACGCTATGATTGTTCCATATCACCGTTATCACTACCTTGAACGAAGAAAAAGAAGAATAATTGTCTTTGTTGTTATTTCGCTGGTAGTGATTTTGAGCTGTGCTGCGGCCACGCTCTTTATCTTTCGATCGCCCCCACCCGAGGCTTCGGCAGAGGAGCGAACAGCCAGTTTGATGCCGCCAGCAACGCCCATTCCCCTTCCCACGCAGAAGCCGTCGCCCACGCCTACGGAAACCTCGGAGCCTACGCCTACGCCCTCCGCCGCCGAACGAGTTGCCAAATGTAAGGATAATGGTGAGGGTGGCACGGTCCAATTGACTGCCAACTGGAAAGTCGGAGATACGCGGACGCTTGAGGTGGTTCGTTACCGTCAGCGCTTCTTACAGCGCAGGTCACGTGTGATTGTTCAGTCTGCGGATCGTTATCGAATTACAGTGCTGGATGCGACACCAACTGGCTACACACTAGAATGGAAGATCGAAGACTCACGCGTGCAGAAGGGTGCCGATGTGCGTAACCTCACGGCTGAGGATATGCTGCTGCAAGATATGCTGACGTTGCTGCCCAGCTTACGCATTGTCTACACGACTGACATCAACGGAGCCTATCAGCAGATTCAGAATTGGGACCAGGTACTCGCCTTTCACAATCAATTGCACGACCTCTTTAATCTGCGTATGGAGCAAACCGTGCGCAGCAAGAACACGCGCGAACAGTTGATGAATGCCACCGCCCCGATCTGGACCGATTACGCTCAAATTGAACAGTTATACACACAAGAGATACGGGCCTATCATGGCATCTATGGATTGTCGGTAGGGACGCTTCAGTCGGTACGCCGAGCCGATCAACTGCCCAGCCTTCTCGGCAATTTGCCACTTGAGTCCGAAAGTGAAGTGAAACTTTCTACCTTTAATCCGCAATCCAAATGTGCCTTTCTGGATCTACGGCGTTATCTAACTCCACCCTCGATGCAGCAACTGCTCAAAGACTACTTGACACGCCAGACCAAGGCATCATCTGTGCCCTCGTCCAGCGGCGATGGCTTTGCTGCCACTAAGATTGAGGACGGCATTCACTACAGCGTGGATATGAACAGCAGTTGGCTACAGGCAGCCCAAATGCGCCGGGTGACAATGGTGGAAAACTTGAACATGATCGACGGTATTATCATCGTCGATAGAAATACAAACACTCCTTAAGTACTCTAGGAACGACATTGAAGTGAACCGCTCACCGACATCATCCCGCTTCACAACCGTGATGTAGGGCTGCGAAGCCATCCTTCGCTTCGGGAGCAATCACGGCGGTCAAGCGGGTGTGTGGTTCGAGCACTGATTTAGCGTGCGGTACCCATTCGTGCTCACCATCCATACAGCGCACAATAATACAGCCCGCAGGTAAACCCAAGTCTCGAATCTGTCGCCCGGCAAAGGGAGCACCCGGTGCCACCTCGAACTCAGCGATTACTGGATCCTCAAATCGGCTGGGAATGCCACTGCGCAGTAAATCTCGTTCCAAAAGTGCTTCATAGATGGGTAGATCGCCCAACGCTTCAGCCACAATATAGGCGCAGAAACTGCTGACGAGCAGCGCTAGCATCAGTTCATAGTCGCCTGTCATCTCGATGATCAAGACAATGCCTGTCAGAGGTGTGCGGACAACGGCAGCAAAGTAGGTGGCCATGCCGACAACGGCGAACACAGCTGGCTGACCTACTGCCACTGGCGCTATCAGATGAGCCAATTCGCCCACAGCTAACCCATTTAACGCTCCCAACGCCAACATTGGTGCAAAGATCCCTCCCGCCGATCCTGTTCCATAGCTGATCAGCGTCAGCCCATAGCGAACAATGAACCAAAGTGGAATCATTGCCAACGCCATGTTCCCCGTCAACACTTCTTCGGCAAGTGTGTGGCCACTGCCCACCGCCAGCGGCGAAATCCAGGCGGCAACTCCTACGATTGCGCCTACCGCGGCTGCCACCCACAATGCATGACGCTTCAGCCAAGGAGCAAGCAAGTTCAGCGTGACGAGAATCCCTTTATTGAAGGTTACCCCCAGCAAGCCAGCGCTGATACCAAGCAAAGCCATAAAGGGAAGAACCGTGAGCGGTGGTGTTGGGAAGGTGGGAACCGTAAAGACAGGAAGTTGACCTGATACAAAGCGAGTAATGATGGTCGCCACAGCACAGGCAATAAAGGCAGCCCCAAAGACGCCACGTCGGAAGTCGCGTTGAATTTCTTCCAGCACAAAGACCAATCCGGATAGTGGGGCGTTAAAGGCTGCGGCCAAACCAGAGCCAGCGCCTGCCGCAGTCAAAGTCAACCGCTCGCGCGTCGACACTTTTAACAAACGCGAGACAGCATCCCCAACAGCGCCACCCATCTGTACGGTTGGCCCTTCGCGCCCCAGCGCCATACCGCTGCCGAGCGCAAGAACGCCACTGAGCATTTTGATCGGAATCACCCGTTTCCAATCAAGTTCGCGAAAGCGCAGCATTACCGCTTTGAGGTGTGGAATGCCACTGCCGCTGGTTTCAGGCGCAAAATTGCGCACCAGGGCCACAGCCAAGACCGCCCCGGTTGCGCTGAACAGAATCGGAAAGATCCACCCCCATGTCGGGAATTGGTGCGCCCACTCAAGCAACCCGTTGCGTGCATAGTCGGCCAGGGCGAGGAGCGAACGGAAGACTACGGCCATCACCCCCGAAACCAAACCAACCAACGCGGCACGCGGCAACAAGCGACGACGTCTCTGACTGACATCGAGGAATTCCCTGACTTCTGACTTCAAATCGGTTGCGGCGTTTTCTACAAGTCTAAAGGAATCATTGGCTTCTTCACGATTATGTTCGGACATTATGTATGCGGTTCTTTCTTCGTATGTCCCACGGCAGGCGAATCGTGATGAGGGGAAGGAGGCAGAAAAATCAAATCAGCCCGTGTTATGTCCGATTCGCTACAAATTTTCAATTAGCGAGGCAAGCGGTTCGAGGGCCAACTTTTTAACTACCTATTTTGCATTATCCAACCGTCGAAGCCAAAGCGCAATTATGGTGTTTCGTAAATCACTGGTCAACTGCGCCTGAGCGCCTATTTTTGACTTGTGTGAGCACTCATAGTGTTGGCTTTTTGCCAGAATACTTACTGTGAAACAGTTCCTCCACCCTCTCTTTCTCATCCGGTTGTACGATGATTTTCAGCTTGAGATGCTCAAAGAATGGTAGCTTCCACCAATTCTGGATATATAGAATGAGCGAAAGGTATTTCTTCCCCTTCACTTCTTTCTCCTGCCAAGTGTAGCCTTCGATCTGTGTCCAGTGGACTGGACGCAGGAAAATTGGAGAGTGAATGTAGTTAGCAGTCATAATGCTGCGTTGCAAAGATGGAGTAAGCGAAAAGGCCCAACCAAGCACCACTGTAAAATCAATGGCAGCTTGCGATAACAGCATCAAATCAGGTGGAGAAGAACATATGGCTTTTTGAAACCAGATCACGCCTGCTATTGCCATGCAAGTACCAGAAACGAAGAATAGAATCTTCTGTTGTCTATTTTGCGCTTGACTTTTTAGGACCAATAAGGACATCTTAGTCATCTGCCATTGTCTAATCGCTCTGTTGGTGAGAATGCCGCAGGTAACGAGTGAAAAAACGATTACTACAATCGGTCTCCAAAAATCTCTTGCCCACCATACTAGGAGCAGAACAAACAATAGAGCAAGCAAGATTGGAATCACAACGAAGAATTCGCCAGAACGATAGTGAGTAGGGTTGGACATAGGGGTCTTAGGTGATTCATATGCTGCTGGATGGAGCTTTGCGCACGTTCATATCCTTTTGCAGCCAGCATTGGGTACAGTTGATCGAGTCAGGATTGAAAAATAGGGGTCAAGTTTTGGTGCGCTCCGGCACCTTCTCGCCTGATATAAATGGTATCGGAGGGAATCTCTTTTCTCCAACTTTTGGACCATCCAACAAACATGGCAACCGATATTATTTCGGTTGCCATGCGAATGATTATTGTTTGTGAGCACACCCATTTGTGTGCTATAGGGTTGATAAACTCTCCTGATCTCGTTTACCCTACCGTGGTTGGCAATTCCTTGACCCAAACCTCTTGTGGGTCTCGCAGATTGATCACATTGCTGAAACCATGTGCCCGCAACCAAGTGGTGGCAACCTGAGAACGATAACCACTCTGGCAGTTGACAAAGATCGGTCGATCGGTGGCTATCTCTTGAATGCGGCGTGGCAGGTGGCCCAAGGGAATGTGCTTTGCGCCTTCGATGTGCAATTCCTTATACTCGGTGAAATTGCGTACATCAAGCAGTTGCAGACCATTCTGGGGCAGACGCTTGGCCAAATCAACTGCACTGATTTCTGGCAATGATGCGTGGCTACCCTGCTTGACAACATCGGCCAGGGCAACGCCAGGTAGATTGTCAACACCGATCTTGCGCAGGGCTCGCATGACTTCGGGCAGGTATTCTTGCGCAGGAGCAATCAGGTAAAGCGGTTGCTCGTAGTTAACGAACCAGCCGACAAAGGTATTGAAGTCAGTGCGCAGCGGCACATTGAGCGTGTTGGGAATATGCGCCTTGGCATACTCCTGGCGGCTGCGCAGATCGACCACCATTGCGCCCTTCGCAAGCAATGTGTCGATTTCTTGACGGCTAAGGGGTGTCGGCTCTTCTAGGTTATCCAACAATTCAGGGCCAACCTTGTTTACTTTCTTCATTTGGGCGAAATACCAGGGTGGTTCCGGTTGTCCATCCAACAACCACTTCACAAAGGCATCCTCCTCCTGAAATTGAAAGGCAGGGTTGAAGAGTTTTTCGTAGCCTAACGTGCTCGAAGGAATGGCACCAAGTGCCTTGCCACAAGCGCTGCCTGCACCGTGCGCCGGCCAAATCTGCAAATAATCAGGCAGATCTTTGAAGCGCTGCACTGTATGGAATTGCTTGCGTGCTCCTGGTTCCTTGGTGCCTTTCAGACCAGCGGCTTCTTCCAACAGGTCGGGGCGGCCAATATCGCCAACAAAGAGAAAATCGCCGGTGAAGACACCCATTGGGCGGTCGGCATTGGCGGCATCGGTCAACATGTAGGCAACGTGCTCCGGCGTATGACCTGGCGTATGGATCACCTGCATTTTGATGTTACCCACTTTAAAGGTATCGCCATCTTTGACCAGAATGACATTCGGTTGGTCAGCAAAGCCATATTTCCAAAAGGCATCGCCCTCATCACTCAAGTAGAGCGTGGCACCGGTCTTTGCACCGAGTTCACGGGCACCGCTGACATAATCGGCATGGATATGGGTATCGGCTACATGGGTAACGCGCAACCCTTCCTTGGTGGCCATTTCCAAATATTGGTCAATATCACGACCTGGGTCCACAACCAATGCTTCACCAGTACGTTGGCAGCCAACCATGTAAGAGGCATGAGCAAGTCGTTCGTCGTAAAAGTAGCGTAATAGCATAAGGGATTTCTCCTATAGTAAGTGATGGTGGCATACATTGCCTAAAGTGTTGATTGGCCCTATTCTAGCGGAAATTGTCTATGGCTGAGCTCTCGATCTTGTTTTATCAGCTATTAGTCGAGGCTTATATCAAAATGAGGGAGGCTGACTTGGGCATAAGTTGGGTAGATTCGGGAGACAGCCGACACGCCTGCCGGTTTTGACAATCGCAGATCCACCTGTTACAGTTATTGCAACTCCAACCTTAACCCAACAATTCAAACTCGATAAGGAGTACATTTATGTTGAATCAAGGACAGGCACGGACAGCATTGCGCTCGTTCCTTTTGCTTTCCCTGCTCATTTCTCTGCTGGCAGGCTGTATCGCCCCTGCCGCCCAGGCACCGGCAGCTGCCCCTGCGGAATCGGCCGCCCCTGCGCAACCGAAGAGCGGCGGCATTTTAATCGCTGCCCGCGCCGCCGATGCCAAAGGCTTGGATCCGCACAAACAGACCGCCTTTTCTTCATTCCGCATCGTTGAGCAGATCTACGATCCGCTACTGGCACTCGACGCCGATCTCAATGTCGTACCCAATCTGGCTGAGTCCTGGGATTGGAGCGACGAGGGCAAGACGTTGACGATGAAGCTACACAGCAATGTGAAGTTTCACAATGGCGATCCGATGACGTCGGCGGATGTCAAGTTCTCGTTTGAGCGTATCCTCAACGAAGAAACCGGTGCCGCAGCCCGCTCTTTCTTCACCTCAATTGAGTCGATTGACACACCCGACGACACCACCGTAGTCTTCCACCTGAGCGCACCCAATGCTGCGATCTTAGCGGCGATGACCAATCCAAACTCGGCCATCCTTTCCAAAAAGTTGGTCGAAGGCGGTGCTGATCCAGCCACCGAAGTGGTCGGGACCGGTGCTTTTAAACTGGTCAGTTGGGAGCCCGATAACGTTTTGAAATTGGAAGCCAATCGTGATTATTGGCAAAAGGGTTTGCCCTATCTTGATGGCATCGAATTCCGCACCATCCCCGATGAAGCCTCGATCCTGGCAGGTTTGCGCGCCGGTGAGATCGATTGGGCGCTGATCAACGACCCACGCGTCGGTATCACCGCTGGCTCGGGCGCTGGTAATCTGGTGATCTCACGCGCACCAGCACTGGCCTATCACGTCTTGCAACTCAATCCTAGCCGCCCGCAATTCCAGGACCAGCGAGTGCGCCAGGCGCTTTCCTGCGCCATTGATCGCCAGCAAGTTTTGGATACTGCCTCATTGAGCGAGGGCCAAGTCACCGGCCCTGCCACATCGCCAAGCTACCGCATCCCGGTTGATCAACTGACCTGCTACAAGAAGGACATTGAAAAGTCGAAGGCATTGCTGCAAGAAGCGGGCGTCACCGACCTCAAGTTTACGGTGATCGCCGCCAGTGATGAGCCACCCACCGCCGTCGCCGAGGCACAGAATATTCAGGCCCAGTTGCAAGAGATTGGGGTCACACTCGATATCGAGACCCTGGAACTCGGCGTCTATGTCGACCGTTGGCTAAAGGGTGACTTCGATGCCGCCATTGCACTCAACGGTGGCAACCCCGACCCGGACAACATGTTCTTCCGCTATTGGCACAGCACCGGCAATTTGCAAGCTGTCTCCAACTACTCTAGCCCTGAATTGGATAAACTGCTGGAAGAAGGCCGTGCAACCACCGACGTTGCCAAGCGCAAGGAGATCTACACCGAAGTACAGAAACAACTCACCGACGCCGCACCTTGGATCTGGCTCTACGTCGGCTACGAGTACCGCGTGATGCAGCCGACGGTGCAAGGCTTTACGCCGATGTCCAACGGCTCGACCTTGTATCTGCGTGAGACTTGGCTGAATAAATAACAGAGATTGGAGATTGAGAGATTAGGAGATTTAACACGTAATCCCCGATCTCTGTACTTCACGAATTCGGTGTTAATGTCATGCCGAGCCGCAGTTTGCGAGGAGTCTTGCGTTGACAGCTCAAGATTCTTCGGCAAAAAGCAGCCTCAGAATAACAATTCGTGAACTACTGAATCTCTTAATCTCCAAATCTCACCCATTCCCTTGCATCTCCATGCAACGCTACATTCTGCAACGCCTACTGGCCCTGATTCCTACCCTCCTAGGCATTTCAATTATCGTCTTTCTGGTCATGCGCCTGATCCCAGGTGACACGATCAGCGCCATGATCGGCACGCAATACAAGCTGACCGAGACACAGGCGGCGGCATTGCGCCAATATTTCGGGCTGGATCGTTCGCTGCCTGAACAATATTGGCGCTGGTTAACCGCCGCCCTCCGCGGTGATTTTGGCTATTCGGTACGATCTGGGCAGCCGGTGTTGCAAGAGATCCTGCAACGCTTTCCACTGACTTTGGAGTTAGCACTGCTGTCCATGCTGATCGCGTTGGGAATCGGGCTACCGATTGGCATCCTCTCTGCGGCCCGTCGTGGTTCGCTGCTCGATTTGGGTGGTCGCCTGTTGGCGCTGCTCGGGCTTGCTCTGCCCAACTTTTGGTTGGGCACGCTGCTCATCTACGTGCTTTCAGTCTTTTTTGGTATCTTGCCCAACGCGGGCAACTATAGCGATTTGTTGGAGAATCCGGTCGCTAACCTGCGCCAGATGATCTTTCCGGCGCTCACGCTGGGCTTTGCCTTTAGCGCGTCCGTAATGCGCACTACGCGCTCCGCGGTACTAGAAGAGCTTGGCAAAGATTACACGCGCACTGCGCGCGCCAAAGGACGGAGCGAACGAGCAGTGATCACCTACCACTGTCTGCGCAACGCGCTGATCCCGATCATTACAGTGGTTGGTTTTGAAACGGGCTATCTTTTTGGCGGCGCAGTCATCATTGAAGAGGTCTTCGCCATGCCGGGTGTCGGTCGTCTGCTGCTCAATGCGATTAGTCAACGGGACTATGCGCTAGTGCAGGGGACAATTGTCTTTATTGCCTTTAACTTTGTCCTGATCAATCTTGTCGCCGACCTGGCCTACACAGCAGCGAATCCGCGCATTCGTTACTCAGCATCGGAGTAACAAAGCGCATCTGATGCAAAGGGATGAAAGGACTGAACGCAAAGGAGCGAAGGAACGAAGACGCAAGGGGTTTTCAGTTTGCATTGTGCAGCTAACAGCAGCGACTGTATATGTCATCTGGGAAACCTGCTTGCGATCTTTTCGTCCTTGTGCATTTGCGTTGAAATGGTTCTTGCATAACATCATTGTGGTAATTTTCTATGTTCAAAGGTTTGTGGAACAGTTGGTTTGGACGTGTGGTGCGCTCGTGGAGTGGGCTGATTGGTCTACTTCTCGTCCTGCTTTACGTGGCAGCGGCCCTCTTCGCTACGCAATTAGCACCCTACTCGCCCATCGAACAACATCCGTCTGACCGCTTGAAACCACCCGATCAGTCCTATCTATTGGGCACCGACGAGTTTGGCCGCGATATTTTCAGCCGCCTGATTCACGGCGCAACCAATTCATTGCTGGTGGCCGGGGTAGCAGTGGCGGCATCCACGCTCATAGGCGCAGCGATTGGCACGCTGGCCGCCTATCCGGGTGGGCTCACCGATCAGATCATCATGCGGCTGGTAGATCTACTCTTTGCCTTTCCGGCGATTTTGTTGGCGCTGTCGATTGCCGCTGCGTTAGGACCGGGAATTCGTAACACAATCATCGCCATCACCGTGGTCTATACGCCGATCTTTGCACGGGTGGCGCGCGCAGCGGTGCTCAATGTCAAAGAATTGGAATTTATCGAAGCAGCGCACAGCATCGGCAGCCGCCACATGCAGATCATTTTGCGCCATATTTTACCGAATGCCACTGCGCCTCTGCTGGTCCAAATCAGCCTGGCACTTTCTTGGGCCATGCTCACCGAAGCATCACTCAGCTTTCTGGGGCTTGGCGTGATTCCACCCGACCCAGCCTGGGGCAGTATGTTGAGCGACAGCCGCGTCCTGATGGAAATCGCTCCTTGGATGGCGTTTGCCCCTGGCAGCGCGATCATGTTGGGCGTGTTGGGCTTTAATCTCCTGGGTGACGGCTTGCGCGACGCGCTAGATCGGCAGCGTGGCATGTAGAATATTCCGTGTTCCCTGATTTCCGTGTTTACAAAAAAGGCTTTGTAAACACGGAAATCAGGGAACACGGAGGCTATTGGTTGGCAGTAAAGAAGAAAAACGATGTTAATCCGCTCATTGGTTGCAACTGATATTCCAGAACTAGCAAAATTGATGGCTGGGACGCCGCTGTGGCAGCGTTATGGTGTCAGCGAGGCGAGCGCAACGGCTCGCTTGCAGAGTGGGCTGGATCAAGCAGCGACGATTCTGGTTGCCGAAGTTGAGGGGCGGGCGGCTGGCTTTCTCTGGTATGTACAGCGTGGTGCGTTTCAACGCAGTGGCTACGTCATGTTGATCGGTGTGCAGCCGCATTTGCGTGGGCAAGGGGTGGGCGAAGCATTGATGGCAGAGGCAGAAGCGCAGATGTTCGCAAGCACAAACTCGATCTGCCTGTTGGTTTCGGATTTTAACGAGGCGGCGCAGCGCTTCTATCAGCGCTTAGGCTACTCTCAAGTTGGTAGCCTGCCAGATTATGTCGTCCCCGGCGTAAATGAGTTGATCTACTACAAGCATAGTAGAGAGTAGAGATTGGGAAATTAGGCACTATCTCCCAATCTCGGTTCAGTTGAGCCAGGGACTGACACGCTGCCGCAATGCCGCCTCAGGCAGCGCACCAGACCAGCGATCCACGATCTTACCGCCTTTGACGATCAGCATGGTCGGAATACCTTGCACCCCATAGCGCATCGAAATCGATTGATTTTCATCCACATTCACCTTGGCTATACGCAATTTACCCGCTAAGTCGGAAGCCATGCGCTCCAAAAAAGGTTCAACCATCCGGCAAGGACCACACCAAGCTGCCCAAAAATCGACCAGCACAGGAAGCTCTGATTGCATTACGTCGCGGGTGAAGGTAGCTTCACTCACCGCTATTGGTTTGCCACTGGGGCGCGGCTGGCTGGGTTGTGCAGCACTCTTTTCAACAGGCTTGGGACCCTTGCCGAGTAAATAGGCAATTTGTGGCTCCAACTCCCCCTCGCTGATCGAGCCGACCTGGGTCGTCACCTGTTGATTGCGTACACCCACCAGGGCGGGCAATGTGCTGATATTGTACTTGCGCACCGAGACAGGATTCGCTTCCGCCTCAACCTTGGCGATCAACAGTTCGCCCGCATGGCGGCTGGCCAGATCGTTGAGTTTGCTCTCAAACCCGCTTGAGGATTGTTTGGGCAAAAAAACAACGGCGACTGGCAACCCAGCCGCCAACACTCGATCAAGGCTCAGGTCGCCGCTATTGATGGGGGTGTCGAAAGTTCGTGTTTGTGTCATTTGCTTGTGGTCTCCTTTGCCTAAATGAAGGGAAACGTCTTATCGTTCTGTTGCGCTTATCTGTACGTAACAGACGAAGAGAGCCATCGGTAAATGGCTCTCTCGATCTTCACTGCTTCTACCTATTTTCTACCGTCCTCGCCCTCGTCCTTGACCACGCTCAACTGCGGTCGATAGGATGCTGTCAAAGGTTGCTTGATCGAGATACTGCGGTTGATAGCTTTCACCAGTTTGTCGGCCTAGCGTCGAGACAAACGAGCGCAAGTGATTTCGTGAGCCACGCATGAGATTCTGGTAGACCAGTTGAATATCAGCCCGTTCGGTTTGTGCATTGCGAGTTTGCAGGTCTACGATATCCAGATCTTCAATGGTTGCACCTACACGGAGTGCATCAGCCAACGTTTGACTGCCTTGCTCAACCAACTGGTTATACAGTTCCTGCAACGTCGGATTGACAAATTCACCGACCACTGTCGTTGCCGCTGGATCACTCAGTTGATAGCGGTCCAGCAACATTTTGATGGCACCGGTATGGGTTGCTTCACTTTGGCTAATGTTGTTAAAGATCGGCAGCCCCCACGTGGTGCCAAGCGTGACATAAACATCATGCGCAAGCTTCTCTTCTTCTCGCATAAAAAGTAATGCATCGGCTTCTGCGCTGCTGATAGGTCCAGTGGCAATTTGGGCCAAACTTTGACGAAGCAGTGTATCATCGATCGCCGTGCTGCCACTCTCAGTCACTGAAGTGAGATTGAAGCTTGCAGCACCCAAACGCTGCGGTTGAAGCGCTACACAGCCGACAAACAGACTTAACAGAACTAGTAAGGCTACAACCAAATAGATTTGATTCCGATAGCTTTTCATCATTGACTCCCTATATTGATGATTGATTGTTTGTTACCTCAATCTTATCAACCACCTATGGAGAAATGATGGAGAAAGAAACTCCTTCTGCTCACAAATAGAGCAGCAATTTCGCTCAGAAATAAAGAAGACAGCACGGCGGCAAGCCAATAATGGCACACTGCCGCTACTGTCAAACTGACTTACTGTCTCACTCTACCACCCAAAACATTCTAGCAAAATTTATGGGCATCGTCTGTTGGCTAACGCACGGTTAGCTTCTGCGTGGGATGCCTCAGGTGCCGCCTGGGGCACAGTTGGCAGCACTGGCGGCAACGGACGCACCAGCACCGCCCGAGGATGCAACCGCAAAACCAGAGAGCAGCTTTTGCGTCTTGTTACTCTTGCAAGAAGGACAGAGAACGTCCGCCTGCGAACCACTCACGCGAACCAACTTTTCAAAACTTGTGCCACACTCATTACAAATAAACTCGAAGAGAGGCATTGAAACTTTCCTTCTGGAATAAGCTCTGTTTCGAAAACGAGTGTTTGGCAAGTGCCAAACACTCGTTTTCGAAACAACCACAATTTAAATAATCTTTCCTACATTGTCATAGAGCAATACCGCAGCCAACAACATTACAAAGACTGCGAAACTGGTGCGTAACATTTCTGGCTTGATGATGCGTGTCAGCCGAGTACCTACCAAACTACCTGAGATTCCAGCCACAGCAAAGAGCGTGACAACCGTCATGTCAATCGCTCCACTGTTCAGATGGCCTAACAATCCCGCCAGACTGTTCATAGCAATCACAATTAGCGAAGTGCCTACTGCCTGGCGCATAGGCAACCCGACCAACACGACCAGGGCGGGCACGATTAGGAAGCCGCCGCCGACGCCCAGGAAGCCAGTCAACAGGCCGACGCCAAAACCGCTGACCACAATCACTGGCCAGCCACGCATCTCAAGCTTTTCGTTGCTGGGTGGCTTGCTAAAGATCATGTAGGCACCTACCAGCAACATCAATAGCGCAAAAAGGATCATCAGCACGGTGGCAGGGAGCAAGTGGGAAAGGTTGCCCGATATGTAAGCAGCAACCATCCCTACGCCCCCAAAGACCAGCGCCACCCGCCAGTTGAGCGTTCCCAGTCGTTGATGTAAGAACGCACCCATACCGCTGTTGATGCCGACAATCATCAAGGATGCAGTGACCGCAGCCTGCGGACTCAGTCCGACAACGTAAACAAGCACGGGCACGGTCAAAATCGACCCACCGCCACCCAACAATCCCAACGTTAGCCCAATGGCAAAGCCAAAGAGTAGATCAACTGTTATTTGAAACATGGTGTAATTCCACAAGGGTGAGAAAGTGGCAGAGTAGAAAAGTAGAAAAGTGGAAAAGTAAATGCATCCTTGCCATCCTTACTGCTTTTCGACTTTGCCACTCTGCAACTTTTACCTACTTCACAGGTAGCCCGGCCATCTGCCACTGCATGATACCGCCGAGGTCGTAAAGTTGGGTGAAACCAGCGTGGACGAGGATGTCGGCTGCCGTTCGGCTGCGATTGCCACTGCGGCAGTAGATCACAATTGGCTGATCCTTGGGTAATTCGTTCAAACGTTGTTCGAGCACCTGGAGTGCAATATGTTTGGCACCCGGAATTTTGCCTCCGCGTACCTCTTCACTCGTACGCACATCCAAAAGGAGATGTTTTTCCTTGCCTTGGACAAAACGTTGCTGATATTCCTGTGGGCGAATCGATTCATAACCAGCGGGTGCAGATTGGAAAAGTCGTGATAGAAGTTGCATAAGGATTCAATTGCTCCGAAAAAAGAATTGGTAGTAAACACCAAGTCAACCCCACCCTAACCCTCCCCTGCTGTTGGGAGGGAACTGTCACCTGGTAGATTCTATTTGGTGGACAGTAGAGAATGCTTAACCTGTCCCTTCACAGTCCCCTCCCTGAATTCGGGGAGGGCTAGGGTGGGGTTTGTAGTTACTTCTGGACGGGCATCCCTGCGGATTGCCATTGACTGATCCCACCCAGATCATAGACTTGGGTGTAGCCAGCCTGATCGAGAATTTGTGCCGCCTGGCCGCTTCGGTTGCCGCTATGGCAATAGACAACCACCGGCTGATCCTTGGGTATTTCGCTCAAGCGTTGCGAGATCTGATCGACGGGAATATTGATGGCACCAGCAATAATGCCTGTGGCATATTCCTCGGGCGTGCGGACATCGATCAAAAGATGCTGGGTCTTCTTCCCAACAAAGGCATTCTGGTAATCTTCTGGGCTGATCTTGCCGGGGGCAGGCATTCCATTGGCTAGGGTAGCGGAGGAGGTGCTCTGCGAATTACCACAGCCACTCAACACAGGTGTCACCAGGAGAAGGGCCGCAATGAGCCATGCAAGAGTTCGATAGAGAGACATAGAAAACGTTCCTTGTAGTATGGATGACAATCTAGACGAAGTATACAGAGCAATTAGTTGCACGAGTTCCACCGAATCGCTTAAACTTGGTATTAGCGAAACCTAATAGCAGAAAACAGGATGCAAGATGTAAATCTCAACTTATATCTTGCATCCTGCGACTTGCCATCATGTTGTTACCATGCTTAATCTCTACAAATTAGAAATTTTTGTTCATGTGGTCGAAGAAGGCAGCTTTAGTGGCGCGGCCGAACGATTGCTGATGACCCAGTCTGGGGTCAGCCAGCACATCCAGGATCTCGAAGCCAGCCTCGGTTCACAGCTTTTTGAACGCGGACGGCGCGGCGTCAATTTGACAGCCGCCGGAAAAACGCTCTACGAATACACCGAACGCATCCTTGACCTCGTTTCTGAGGCGGAAAAAGCGGTCGTGAAGATCGAAAACCTTGCCAGTGGCCAAATCACCGTGGGCGCAACGCCCGGAATTAGCGCCTATCTCTTGCCCGACTGGATTCAAGAGTTTCGCAGCCGCTATCCTCGCCTCACCGTCTTGGTGCAGACCAGCATCACACCACAGATTGTCAATGAAGTTCTAGCCCATCGACTCGACATGGGGTTGATCGAAGGTGAATTAACCCAAGTCTCCTCACCGAAGTTGCGCATCGTTGCGCTCAAAGAGGTCGAACAGTTCGTGGTGGTGGGGCGCAAACATGCGTGGTGGAATTACAAACAGGTGGCTCTGACTGACTTATGTGGGCAATCCTTGGTCGTGCGCCAGGCACACAGTCAATCACGCATTTGGCTGGAAGACGCTCTTAAGGAACACAATATTCAGCCAGTAATTGCGGCAGAGTTTGACAATCCCGAATCGCTCAAGCGGGCGGCCATCAACAGTGCGCTGATCGCCATCCTGCCAGACTATGTCCTAGAGCAGGAACTACAGCTTGGGTTGCTGCGCATTGTGCCTGTAGAAAACAATCCGCTGCGACGTACGATCAAAGCAATCCTGCCGCAAGATCGACTCTGTTCACCAGTGGGGCGAGCGTTTTTGACTCATCTCAAGTCAAAATTTCCACAGTTGGCAGACGTGGTAGGATGAGAAGAAGAGTACAGGGCACCGACCATCCCGCAGGGACGCCTGAATATAGATGAGTGACTGTTTCTCAATTCTACGGTCATGGTGTCCCGCCGGGACAAGAACGTTCACCATGATGCAACATAGCCTTATAGATAGGATGGACTTATGCAAAAAGTAATCGATGGGATTTATTGGATCGAAGGTTTGTCAATGGGGCGGGTCTATCTACTGGAAGGAAGCGATGGTCTGACCTTGATCGACGCTTCAGTTGCAGGCTCCTGGCCGAAGATTATCAAGGATCTTGCCAAAGCGGGAAAATCATCCACTGCAATCAAACGTATCCTGATCACGCACGCACACCCCGATCACATTGGTGGATTGGCCGAAATACAGGCAGCTACCCGGGCGGCGGTCTACGTGCATCGCAAGGATGCAGCGGTGACACGCGGAGATGAGCGAATGCCCCGACCGGCACCAGGAGCGTTACAAGGCAGTGCGCGCGTGTTAGCCTCGATCATGCCGGCCCCGACGCTGAAACCCTCGCCAGTTGCCCGCGAGCTTGAAGATGGCGACCCGCTCGATGAGGTAATGCCAGGCATGCAAGTCATCGCGACGCCAGGTCACAGTCCGGGACATAGCTCCTTTTGGTTACCCAAACAGCAGTTGCTCTTTACAGGCGATGTGGTGATGCGGTTACCCAAACTGCGCCTGCCCTTTGCCGCCTTTACGCCCGACATGGCCGAGTCAAAACGTTCATTGCAGCGCATTGCGAAGATGGAGATTGAAACCCTCTGTTTTGGTCATGGCGACCCGATAATTGGCAAAGCGATGATCCCCTTGCGTGAATTTGTGGCCAAGGTGTGAAGAATCCGTTGCACACGACGGGTTGTCAACCGATCGCAGCCTCGGTTTGAAGCGGTAAGAGCACCGTAAAGGTTGTCCCGTAGCCGATTTCGCTCTTGATCTGCACTTCACCACACATCTGTTCTGACAGTTGGCGCACGATCGAAAGGCCCAGGCCATAGCCCTTGCGTTTGCCAGCAGCAGACGTTTCTAACTGTTGAAAGGGTTCAAAGATGGTGGACTGTAATTCTGGCGGGATGCCGCGTCCACTGTCAGTCACCTGGATCTTCCACTGTGTAGCCGACGCAGCACAAAGCTTGACCTCAATCTTGCCCGCGTCGGTAAACTTGATGGCGTTACTAACCAAGTTATTCAGAATTTGTAGAAGGCGATCCTGGTCGCCATAGAGGCGCAACGGCAAGACTGGATCGACCCAGGTGCTCAAGATCAACACTTTCTGCTCGGCATCCTCATAATTCTGTTGACAAACCTGTTCAATCAGGGCAGCAGGCGAAAATGGCTCTGATTTTAGGCGCATCTTGCCCGCATCGAGTTGAGCCGTATCCAGCAAATCGTCCACCAACTTGGTGAGAAAACGAGTGTAATCGAGAATAGTCGTTACGGCAGCTAACCTTTTTTCCGGCTGTTGATATTGGTTGCTGCTACGAATCAGCTCGGCATAGCTCATGATCACGCTGAGTGGGGTGCGCAGTTCATGGCTTACCTTGGCCAGCAATTGCGTTTTGAGCCGATCCGCTGCCATCGCCTCATCGCGGGCCACGGCTAATGCCTGTTCATTCTGCTTCTGTTGTGTAATGTCGTGAAGAAGTACAATTTTGCCACTTGGTTTGCCACCGACTGCTCGAATCGTTTCCACCTGCACCTGAAACCACCGCCTCCCTTGGCGCTCACACTCAAGCGACATTTCATACTCACCACTCTGCGTGATGCAGTATTCAACAAATTCTGGCCAAAAGGAGAAGAGTTTGCGTACATCGCTGCCCAAGGGCCGGCGACCTTGCAACTTGAAAATTTCAATCGTTGCCGGGTTGAGATCAGCCACTCGATTCTCATGGGTCAGCACAATCAGTGCATCACCCAGGGTATCAAAGATCACACGGCGGGCAATCGGCACAACGTTAAGCAGTTGTAACCGAAAGACATCCCAGGTCAACAGTGCCATGGTGATGGTAAAGGCCGAAGGAGTGAAGTCGAGCCAGGCCGGCTGCATGCGCGTGATAAAGCCGAGATTCGCTAACAAAGGTGCGAAGACAGCTAGCACAATATTCACGGCCTGCCATCGATAGACCAAAGGAGTTTGAAAGAGATGAAGAAGAATCAGTACTGAGCCGGAGAGAATGACGGCGTAGGAGTAACCCGTATGCACCCAAAACCAGGGTCCATAGGTGTAATAGGTCATCGGCCCAAAAGGTGTATCTGCAACGGATTGAGTGGCCCACACTAATCCATGCTGTTCAGTAGTCCAGAGCAAGCAGATGGTGGTCAACGGTATAACAAATGCGACCGACAGCGTTCGCCGTGTAACCCAGTGACCACGACCGGTATAGTGCAACGCTAATGCGAGCGTGGTCAAGGGAACGGAAACGATGGCAAAATATTCAACCTTGTCCCACCAACGTTTAACATCGATATCAACACTTAAATAGATAAAAAGTCTAAAGAGCGACCAGGCACCACATGCAACTGCTGCGTAAAATAACGCCTGTCCCAACGGCGAGGGCTGCTGTCGTCGAACATACAGCGCCAACGCAATACACATGAACAAGGTTATAAGAACTGGAATTTGTAACAGTGTGAAGTGCCAATTAAGAAACTGCGCCATCATATAATGTGTTACCACGCCCTTCGCGATCTTCTAGAATCTTGAGAAGCGGTCAGCAAAGCACACCTGATTGATTTTGCAATGAGAGCACCACGTTGACGCCTAGATATGTGCTGTTCAGACATTTCTTAAAAATAAGTTAAATTTTTCAGCAGTGATTTCGGCGTAAGGATAACATACCTAATCACGATTCGGCAACCGTGATTTGAACAGTTATCGGTTCGGGTAACAGAAATATGGAATATTGGACATGAGCAACATTTTATTAACCTGTTGTTAACATACCGAAAAACAAACATTGACGAAGTGTAAATATATTGTAGCTATGCGTAACTCTTTTTTCCCTCACAAATTGGGCATTCTACCTCATACGCTGCTTGTACTTCTGGCGGTTAGCGTTTTATTGATCGCCTGTGCGACAGGAAAAGCACAACAAAGTGATGGCAATTCTTCGACGCAGTCACTGTCGATTCAAAACAAAGGTTCGGATACGATGGTCAATCTGGCCCTGGGTTGGGCCGAGGCGTATCATCAGAAAGTGCCTACAGTCTCGATTGCCGTGACGGGCGGCGGATCAGGTACAGGGATTGCGGCGTTGATCAATGGCACGCTTGACATTGCCAATGCCTCACGTGCTATGAAGGATAGTGAGATCGAAGAAGCCAAGGCCAATGGCGTTGACCCAGTCGAGTTTGTCGTCGCCATTGATGCGTTGGCCATCATCGTCCATCCGAACAACCCGGTGAATCAGTTGACCATTGACCAACTGGCGGATATCTTTACGGGGCGAGTTGCGAACTGGAAAGAGGTTGGGGGCAATGATGCACCAATTGTGCTTGTCTCACGAGAGACAAATTCAGGTACGCATGTCTACTTCCTAGAGCAGGTCGTGCGCAAAGGTTCGAAGGACAATAAAGATATCTTCGCACCGCAGACCTTACTCATGCCTTCCTCGGTTGGCATTACCAGCGAGGTGCAGCGCAATGTCAATGCCATCGGCTATGATGGGCTGGGCTACGTTGACCCTGCTCACGAGAAGCTAGTCGCTATCGCACGCGATGTCAACTCCCCCTACGTTCCGCCCTCGGTGGAGAGCGGGGCCAGCGGGGAATATCCGATTGCACGTAACCTGTACATGTATACAGCCGGCCAGCCCACAGGTGCGATTGCCGATTATATGCAATGGATTCAGGGCCAGGAGGGACAAAAAATTGTCGTTGACTTGGGCTTTGTCCCATTGAAGGATAAGCAATAGATGAACAACGCGACACATTGTTTGGAGCATTTCGCATGATTAATGCAGAGAAATTAAGTGCACCTTCGAATATTCAAGCACCCCAGACACCATCCAAACAGAATGAGCGCCTGATCGAAGGCATCATCTACGGCGCAGGGATCTCAGCCATTTTGCTGATTGGGTTGATCTTCTTTTTCCTGTTGCGTGAGGGTCTGCCTGCCTTTATTCACATCGCACCTGGTGAATTGTTAGCCAGTCGCTGGTATCCGATTGAAGACAAGTTTGGGCTGCTGCCACTGATTGCGGGTTCGTTGATCGTCACCCTGGGCTCGGTGATCATTGCTGTGCCGTTGGGTGTACTCACCGCAGTCTATCTCGGTGAGATCGCCCCGACCTGGCAGCGCGAGATCCTCAAACCGCTAATCGAGTTACTGGCAGGCATCCCATCGATCATTTTGGGCTTCTTGGGTTGGGTGGTCTTGGCACCGCTGGTACAGGCGGCTGGAGCACGCACCGGACTCACTGCCTTTACTGGCTCGCTGATCTTGGCCTATATGGCCCTGCCCACCATCATCAGCATTGCCGAGGATGCGCTCTACTCGGTGCCTAAGGAATACCGTGACGGAGCGATGGCGATTGGGGCAACCCAGTGGCAGACGATTTGGCGTGTGGTTTTGCCTGCTGCTCGCTCGGGACTTGTCATTGCGATCATGCTGGGCGTCGGGCGAGCCATTGGCGAAACGATGGCGGTAATGATGGTCACCGGCAATGCAGCCAACATCCCTGCGCTAGGGCCGGGCATGTTCTTCGAACCGGTACGCACGATGACAGCAACCATCGCCGCCGAGATGGGCGAAGTGGCCAAGGGGAGCCTACACTATCAAACTTTGTTTGCCATCGGCATTGTCCTGTTCGTGATCACCTTTATCATCAACACGCTTGCAGGGGCGCTGGTTGGCTCCCAAGGCAAGCGCAGCCGAGGAAGCCAAGTATGACCCGTCAAAAAATCAATGAGCTGGCACTGGCTGCGATCTCGGTCCTTGCCCTGCTCGTGGTCATTCCGATTGTGTTGATCATCCTCTTTGTGGTCTACAATGGGATTTCAGCTTTAAATTGGGAGTTTCTCGTCAGTGCGCCGCGCGGTGGCTTGCGTGAGGGCGGCATCGGGCCAGCTTTACTTGGAACTGTCTTCCTCACCTTTGGCACGGCCATTGTTGCCTTGCCATTGGCGGTGGCGGCTGCGATCTACCTGGCCGAGTATGCCAAGAACAACCTGTTGACGCGCAGCATCCGCGTGGCGATCGTCAATTTGGCTGGCATCCCGTCGATTGTCTATGGCCTCTTTGGATTGGGCGCCTTTGTGCTCTTTTTGCGCTTCGGCACCTCGATCCTGGCGGGCGCATTAACACTTGGCATCATGACCTTGCCGGTCGTGATCAGCACCGCCGAGGAAGCAATTCGCAGTGTGCCACAGGAATTTCGTATCACTAGCCTGAGTCTGGGGGCCACACGTTGGCAGACCATTCGTTATCAGGTCTTGCCCCACGCACTGCCCGGTATTCTAACGGGCGTGATCCTTGGGCTAGGACGGGCGGCAGGTGAAACCGCACCCATTCTTTTTACGGCGGCAGCAGTCTACCTGCCCGAATTACCCAACTCAATCTTCGACCAGACGATGGCGCTGCCCTATCATCTTTATGTGATTGCTACCCAAGTGCCGGGCATGCCCCTGACCGTCCAATATGGTACAGCGTTGGTGCTTTTGTTGGTCGTACTATCCCTGACGCTGGTGGCGACCATCGTTCGCACCAACGCCCGTCGCCGCCGTCAGTGGTAAAACGGCTCCACCCTAACCCTCCCCGAAAGAGAGGAAATTTTGACTCCCTTTCGGAAGAGTTAGGGTAGGGCTTACTGAATGTAGTCTATATGCAACCGAAGCTTTCGATTAACAATCTCACCTTTACCCATGCCGGCGGCGTTACTGCACTCAAGGGAATCAACTTGAGCATCCAGCCAAACGAATTATTTGTACTCTTTGGCCCGTCACGCAGTGGCAAATCTACCTTACTGCGTCTGCTCAACCGCCTCTCGGACTTGAGCGAGGGGACGACACGTAGCGGCACGATCAGCTTCAACGGGCAGGATATCTTTGCGCCCGAGGTCGATGTCAGTGAACTGCGACGGCGCATCAGCATGGTCTTCGCCATTCCGACGCCATTGCCCGGTTCGATCCGCGAAAACCTCACCTATGGGCTGCGTATGGCTGGCATGCGCCAACCTGCGATCTTTGAGCAACGCATCGAGACAGCGCTCAAGCAGGCAGCACTGTGGGATGAGGTGAAGGATCGGCTGGACAGCTCGGCCTTTGCGCTTTCTGGTGGTCAGAAGCAACGGCTCTGTCTGGCGCGCAGCCTAGCGATGGAGCCAGAGGTGATTGTACTTGACAATCCAACCTCAGGACTGGATCCGCTGTCGACGGCTATGGTCGAGGAATCGCTCTACGAACTAAAACAGCGCTACACGATTATCATGGTGCCACACAGTGTGCAACAGGCAGGTCGTGTCGCCGATCGTGCCGCCTTTTTATTGAATGGCGAGTTGATTGAAGTCGGTCGTGGACAAGAGCTCTTTGTCAGACCCAAACAAAAACAGACGGAAGATTACGTCACCGGCCGTTTTGGCTGATGCTTTACCTTTTGCTATGGACGAGAAAATCAAAATTGCAGTCAAAGATTTCAACTTTTTTTACGGTTCTTTTCAAGCGCTTTCCGGACTTAACCTGGCAATCTACGAGCATCGTATCACCGCTTTGATCGGGCCGTCGGGCTGTGGCAAGTCCACCTTTTTGCGCTCGCTCAACCGCATGAATGACTCGATCAAGGGAGCGCGTGCCGAAGGTGAAGTTCTGTTAGATGGTGAGAATATCTACGGATCGCGCGTCGATGTGACCACGCTGCGCCAAAATATTGGCATGGTCTTCCAACGTCCAAACCCATTTCCACAGAGCATCTACGACAATGTCGCCTTTGGCCCACGTGTCCTAGGCATGACCAAAACCGTCCCACTCGATAAGATTGTCGAGGATAGTCTGAAAGATGCAGCGCTATGGAGTGAAGTGAAGGACAATCTGAATGCGCCAGCGTTGGCACTCAATCCTGGCCAGCAGCAACGCCTCTGTATTGCGCGCACCATTGCCGTCAAACCCAAGGTGATTTTGATGGATGAACCATGCTCTGCCTTGGACCCAGTAGCAACTCTTAGCGTAGAAGACTTGATGCGGCGCTTGGCTGAGGAGTATACTATTGTGATTGTCACGCACAACATGCAACAAGCAGCCCGAGCATCCGACTATACAGGCTTCTTTTGGCTAGGAAAGCTAGTGGAATTTGGTCCCACTCGCCAGCTTTTTGTTGCTCCCACCGATGCGCTGACCGAAGCTTATGTAAACGGGAGAAGAGGGTAATCGATGCGCGAGTATTACCAACAGGAGCTGTCACGACTAAAAGACGAGTTATATTTGCTTGGAAGTATGGTGTCGAATGCGTTGGTCGTATCGTTGGATGCGTTGATCAACCACGATCAGGAAGCAGCGGTGCGTGTGATCATCGGCGACCGCTTGATCAATACCAAACGCTATCGCATGGAAGAGGATTGCCTTATTCTGATCGCCACCCAAGCACCAATGGCGCGCGACCTGCGCTTTCTAGCAGGTGTGTTAGAGATCGTCTCCGAGCTTGAGCGCATTGGTGACTATGCCAAGGGCATTGCCCGCATTACCCAATACATCGGTGATACGCCACATGTCAAGCCCTTGGTCCATATCCCCAAGATGTGTGACCTCGTGACTAACATGCTCAAACGCTCACTTGATGCCTTTATCGCAGGCGACGTCGAGAGTGCGCGCTCCATTCCCAAAGAAGACGACGAGGTAGATGCCCTATATAACATCGTTAACAAGGATCTGATTGCCCTGATCGTGCAGAATCCGCAAATTATCGACAATGCCAACTATCTCAGTTGGGCCGCCCATAATCTGGAGCGCGCCGCCGACCGAGTCACCAATATCTGCGAACGGGTCATCTACACCGTAACTGGCGAACTGATCGAAATGAGTGGCCCTGGCCCCGAGATGAACTAAACTCCAATGTAGTACCTACTCTGGCGCATCACAGAGAACGCTGGAAAAGCATAGAGCGAATAAGAACTACGGATGCTGCTTTCGCGCTTTGTCCTCCGTGGCTCCTTTGTACCTTCTGTATAATCGCCTCAAACCCTGTCAGCCCCTTGTAAGCATCGCCCCATTTGAGTTATAGTATAACTATCTAATATTGCATGCATTCTTGGAACCAATACTTCCTGCTATGGCCACGTTGAATCTATCGACCCTTACATCTTATCTCCATACTGTACTTGGGCGTAGAGTGCAATGTCGCCGAGCTTCCGTCCTTCTCATTGCTATACTCTGCATTGTACTCGTAGCAACCTACCTACCTGGCGACGCAACTGCCTTTGCTGAAGCAAACGAGCCACACATTGTTGGTGGACAAGATGCCGATCGGGGAGAATATCCCTGGCAGGTCATGATCACAGACAGCCATTTCTATCCGTTCTGCGGTGGGTCATTGATTGCGGCCAAGTGGGTGCTCACTGCGGCGCATTGCGTTCAGGGACTCACAGCTACCACGTTGCAACGTATTCATTTGGTACTGGGCGCCTACGAGTACAACAACACCAATGAAACCGGTCGGCAGGTCTTCCAAGTGGCACGTGCCATCCAACATCCAGACTTTGTGCCAAGTACGTTCGACAACGACGTGGCACTGATCGAGCTAACTCAGCCTGTCGTGCAGTCACCTTGGGTGCGTGCAATTAACCGCTCCCGCAATAGTCGGGACGATGCACTTTGGCAACCGGGTCAGGAAGCAGTAGTAATCGGCTGGGGTTTTACCAGTGAAGCGGGCGGCACGCCTGCTGTATTACAAGAAGTGACGGTGCCGATTGCGGAACAGACAGAGTGCAACTCGGTGTTTGGTAACGCGATCACGGCCAACATGCTGTGCGCTGGCCCAGTTGCCGGCAGCAAGGACGCTTGTCGTGGCGATAGTGGTGGCCCGTTGATGGTGGCCGATGAAGCTGGCATCTATCATGTGGTCGGCCTCGTCAGTTGGGGCAATGGCTGTGCCCGTCCCAATCGGTTCGGCGTCTATACTCGGCTCTCGCGTTACGAGAAGTGGATTGACGATTATGTCAATGACGATCTCGGTGCTACCCCCACCAAGCTCACGCTGCTGGCTAACGACGGTTTCGACCACGGCCCAGATCATTCCTGGCAGGAAAGCTCACCATTGGCGGTTGAACTGATTGTCAACTATGGTCCGGTATTGGCCGCCTCCGGTCAACACCTCGCCTGGTTAGGCGGCTCGCCCAATCAAAGCGACCGCATCTGGCAGATAGTCACCATGCCCCAAGGGGAAGCGCTTTTTCTCAACTATCAATATCAGATTCGCTCTGAAGAGCCAACCTGCGGGCACGATCAAGCATTGCTCATCGTCGGCCAATGGCGCTACAAGAGCTACAAGCTCTGTCAACAGAATGCAACCAGTGGTTGGCAATCTGCGGCCATCAAACTCGATGCCTTGGGTAGCCAACAAGTCATCATCAAGGTGCTTCTTGCCAACGATGCACACGATCCCAGTAGCTTTTTTCTCGACAATATTCAATTCTCCACAGGCAGACCGCTCAATCCCAATGTCATCTGGATCGAAGCGGCGGAAGCCTTTGACCCAGTCGAAGGGCGCAGCGAGTTGATTGTGCCGACCGAGACATTCCTTCCGCTACTCTCTCGCTAACCCTGCCCAAATTGTATCAGCCTCCACACCTCTGTAAATCTAGAATCTACAATTCACATTGCGCAATGTTTGCCTTTCCACCACATATTGAAAGCAATACGTAACACTTAGATGCAGTGATTAACTGTAAACTAAAATTAAATTATCATAGCATCATTGTCAGTATTGAAGATGGATTCGTATGCTGCTTCTCCACCATTCTAGGCATAGGGTGATCAAAAGAGAAGCGCAAACTCCAAGAGGTGGGAAAGATGAAGCGAATTTTGAACTTATCCTATACGATTTTTAGCCTGTTATGTGTTGTGGCGCTTTTATTGACCTCGGCGCCCACAGCACAAGCGGTGAGTTTCGCCGCAACCAATACGTGCAATGGATCGCAGGGTTCAGCAAAGACAATTCAAATTGTCAACAACTCCTCTGCGACCCTGACGCTCTATCGGGTCAACTATCTTTGTAACGAAGTTCTTGTTACTAATATCCTTCCGGGCAACACGCGCAACCAATCAACCTATGTCAACTATGTCTTGCGCCTGCGCAATGCCAGCACAGGTGTATTGGTCCAAGAGATCATTGTCTCATCCTTGACCACCATAGTCACGATCAGCAATCCAGCAACACCAACACCGACAGCCACCAACACCGCAACGCCTACCAATACGGCAACAGCAACCGCAACCGCTAGCAAGACAGCGACGGCTACGGCTACGAATACCCCAGTGCCACCAACCAACACACCGACCAAAACAGCAACACCCACACCAACCAACACGGCCACTAGCACACGCACACCGACAGCCACCGCTACCAACACCAATGCCCCAACGCCCACTCCTTGGAGTTGTTACGCCACCGGTGGCTTGCGCAATGAAGAATGGCTCGGTAATATCCCCAATGTTTCCGGTGTGGCGGATCTCACCAGCAGCGCCTTTTATCCCAACGGTTACTCGGCCGTCTCCTTCCCAAGCAGCTTTGATCTACCGCGTGATGTCTTGCCCGATGCCTCGGGACGGCGCGTACGTGGCTGGATTATTCCACCTGTAACCGGTAACTATATTTTCTATCTCGCCAGTGACGATGGTAGCGAGCTTTATTTAAGCAACGGCGATAACCCAGCCAACAAACAACTGATTGCCTCAGTCAGTGGTTGGACAAACTATCAGGAATGGACTAAGTATTCCTCACAACAATCTACCCAACGCGCCTTAGTAGCAGGCCAGCGTTACTATGTCGAGGTATTGATGAAGGAGTGGTGGGGGGGCGACAGCCTTTCCGTTGGCTGGACAGGACCCGGTATTTCTACGATCACGGTGATTCCAGGCAGCTATCTCACGCCCTATAATCCGTCCTGTACCTTGAATACGCCAACACCGACCTCGACACCATCGGCAATCAGCACACCCACTATCACGTCAACGCCATCAAAGACACCGACCCTCGACCCTGCCTTTGCTTGTTTGACCAGTGGCGACCCCACCAAGATGACCTGGAACAATCAGTCGCCCCGTGGTATCAAGATCTATTGGATCGCCTATGATTGTCGCGAATATTGGTGGGCAACAGTCAATCCAGGGGGAACTACTCTGATCTCGACCTATGCCAATATCACTTGGCGAGTGCGCGATATCGAGTCAAACACCTTAGTCAAAGAACTGACCAGTACAGCGCCAAGCATGGTAATCAACGTCGTCGAGGCCGTAACTCCCACCCCGACTAAGACACCGATGCCAGCGACGCCGACCCGCACGCCAACATCGACCCGTACGCCACGCCCAACGGCTACAGCCACAGCTTCGGCGACACCAGTGGTGTTAGTCCCACCCTGTATCGGCAACCTATCCTGGCTGGATAGCAACCTGTCGAATATGCAGGAAAGTGGCGAGATTTTCTTCCGGGGTGTCAAAGCCTATTTGTGGCGCGATGACAACAATGACGGTGCCGCCGACGCCTATGTCAAGTCGTCAACCATGGATTCCAAAGGCAACTATCGCTTCTGTGAATTGCAGGCAGGCACCCATTATATTGTGCAATTTGTACCCGCCACTGGCTATGCTTTTGCCAATAAGCATGCCGCAGGTAGCACGAACGAGAACGACAGTGACGCCGATCCAGGGAATGGCTTTACCGATGTGATCACGCTCGGTCCGAACGATACCAACTATAATGTGGACGCAGGTGTCTTCAAAGCAAAGGCCTGTGTCGGGGATCGCATTTGGAACGACCTCAACGCCGACGGCATTTATGACAGCAATGAGCCAACCTTGGGGGGTGCTACGGTGAAGCTCTGGAGTGAAATAACTGGTGACTCTACGCCAGACACTTTGATTGGCACCACGACATCCGGCGGTAACGGTCTCTATAAGTTCTGTAATGTCCTACCTGGCAATCGCTATGTTCTGCAATTTGCGCCATTGACCGGCTATGCCCTCACGGCACAAAATGTCATTAGCGCCACTGAAAGTACAGACAGTGATGCCGATCCAACACTCGGCTACACTGGTGTCTACACCTTTGCCTTACATGAGATCAATTCCAATGTAGATGTAGGTATGATTCAGGTGGTCAACGGTTCGCAGGAGAGCAGCAACACGTCCACTCAAACCTACGGGCTGAGCGCAAATACAGAACCCAATTTGGTTGCGCTGAGCGACGTCGAAGCAGGGGGTGCGGTGGTACTCTCTTGGAGTGCCGTCGACCCGCAAAGTGTAACGAGCTACCAAGTGCTACGCAGCGCGCCCGACGCTGACCGCAGTTCAGCCGTGGATATTAGCGGCAGTTTGCCCAACGACGGCAGCGAAGTGGTGAACTTTAGGGACAGCAGTGCCGTGGAAGGAATGGCTTATCAATATTGGATTGACGTCACCCGTAACGACGGTGAAGTTGAGAGCTTCACGCTCACGAGCGATCCAAATGACCAGTATGCAACGAAGTCACTCTACTTGCCACTCGTCAGCCGGTAAAGATTGAGTTGCAGAAAGTAAGATGGGGGTGATGGCTGGCAGATAATCTGCCAATCAT
>JAXLWB010000036.1:0-105348 GCA_046328715.1 Caldilineaceae bacterium
GTACTGAGTTTCTTGTGTGTTCGGCATGTTGAAAGGCGAACAAGAAGGTATCTTGTTCTACAACTATGTTATCAACACTACGTCAACGCAATTTCGCCCTGCTCTGGAGCGGGCAAATCATCTCAAGGATGGGGGATTGGGTGCTATGGATTGCACTGCCCTTTTACGTCTACGAAAAAAGTGGTTCGGCATTGGCCACGGGTGCGATGTTTATTGTCACCAATCTGCCGCCGTTGCTCTTCGCTTCGCTAGCTGGGGTGTTTGTGGATCGCTGGAACCGCAAGCAGGTCATGGTGGCTGCCGATCTGTTGCGGGCTTTGTTGATCTTGCTGTTGCTGCTGATCCGTTCTTCGGACTATCTCTGGTTGCTCTATCCACTAGCCTTTGGGGAGGCAATGATTTCCCAGTTCTTTACGCCGGCCAAAAGCGCCATCTTGCCTACATTGGTTGATCAACGCTCCTTGACGGCAGCCAACACGCTCATCTCGATCAGCGGCGATGTGGCCATGCTGATCGGTCCGGCTTGTAGTGGGCTGCTCTATGGGAGTCTGGGTTTTACCGGCGTTGTATGGATTGATGCAGTTTCGTTTGTGTTTTCGGCCCTGTTGATTGGCTCGATCCAACTGCCCACTGAACCAAGGAAAAAGACGGCGCGTCCTGTTGATGCAACGCACCCACGTTGGATGGATGGGAAAAAACTATGGCTGGAATGGCAAGACGGACTGCGAATCGTCCAGCGGGAACGGACGATTGCAACCTTGTTTATCACGGCGGGGTTGGCTTACATCGGCAATGGCATCATCCTCGTGTCGTGGTATGTCCATGTACGGGAAGTCTTGGGTGGCGGGGCGCTGGAATACGGTTGGATTCAAGTCGCTGTGGCGACGGGTGGAATCCTGGCTGGCTTGGGGATGACCAGGTTGTATAGGTGTTTTTCGGCACGGCAACTAATGGCCTTGAGTGGCATCATAACTGGTTTTCTCTTGTTCGCCACCTTTCATTTACATTCTATCCCGCTGATTCTGTTCTTGCAGGTACTCACTGGAATCGCAGCAGTTGGCTTTTATGTGCCGATGTCGACGCTGTTACAATCGAGTACTGAAAAGGAGTTTCTAGGACGCATCTTCGGTGCCTTTGGGACAACCTGCGCCTTGCTCATGCTGTTGGGTCAAGGGATCGCCAGTCTGTTCGTAGCCCGATTGGGAACGACCTGGATGTTGGATGGTGCAGCGCTTATGGCTTTGCTGGGAGGAGTCTATGCGTTACGTTTGCCGGTGTCTCAGGAAACTGCTACATCTACTTCACCACCATCGGCAACCCCGCCACCATAAAGAGCACCCGATCTGCCGCCGCTGCCAGTCGCTGATTGGCACGCCCTAAGGCATCGCGATAGACTCGACCGAGCGGATAAGGAGGCACAACGCCCAGCCCGACCTCGTTCGAGACGATGAGCCAGTGGCAGTTAGATTGCTGATAGGCTTCCAACAACCTATCGACCTCATGCATCACAGCTGCGGTGGCGTCGCCGTCGCTGATCGGTTCGGGTATGGGCAGAATGACATTGGTGGCGAGCAGGGTGAGACAGTCGATCAGCACGACGTCAAAAGAAGAGATAAGTGTCTCCTGTATAGCGTGTCCGACCTCCTGTTGGGCTTCGAGCGTCTGCCAATGGTCGGGGCGATCGGCCTTGTGGCGGGCGATGCGTTCTGCCATCTCTTCGTCCCAGGCTTGGGCGGTCGCGACGTAAAGCACATTCGCTCCTTGTTCACCTGCCAATTTTTCGGCGTAACTGCTCTTGCCGCTGCGTGCCCCGCCTAAAATCAAGGTGAGTGTATGACTCATAAATCGGAGTTTCCTATTCCTTTGTTTCGCTTTGAAGCTTCGTGTTCATCGCTGCTGAAATATCGGAGTGGCAAGTCTATCTTTCACGAATAGTTGTCACATCGGTTTCTTGAGCATACACGCTTGATACTCTTCATCAACGCCTCAAGCGAGGAAGTGAAGTCGGCTTCGCCGAAGATCTCCAGCGTCAGCAACCCGTCGTAGTTGCTATCCAGCAGCAATTGGATCACCGAGTCCAGTTGCTCGGTCGGCATGTGTGCCAGCGATTGATGATCCTGGCCATCCTTAAGCCCGTGCAGATGGACCATCCGTGTGCGGGACAGAGCCGAGCGTAGGTGGGGCAAGGGATCAAGTCCATCCAGAAAAAGGTGACCGACATCGACACAGCGGCTCACCCTGGCCTGCTCGACGACTGGAGTTACTAACTCGGGTGGATAGCCTTCCAGATTTTCTACGCTCAGCAGTTTGCGATCACCTACCAACTGGCCGAGTTGCTCCAAGGCCAGATGCCGTTCGTTTTGCCAAACCTGCACGGCATCTTCGAGAAAGGCAGATTTACGCAGATCCCTGCCATCCAGATGTAGCACATAGGCCGAGGGTTGCAAGGGCGCAAAGAGCTCGATCAATCGTTTAGATCGCTGCAAACCAGGGTGAGTGACATCGGCAGTCAGCAGGTCGTCGATCAGATGGACGGAGTAGGTCAACCCAGTCGAGTGGCTGATCTCAGCCAGTTCGGCCACCGTCTCAGGCGTGGGAATATTGCTTGGGCCATCGGGCAGATCGAAGAGGACGAGTTGCATGTCAGCCACCTTGTCCGCCAGAAAATGGGCATTGGCGATGAGATCTGCCTCGACGATGTAGGAAGTTGTACCGATGCGAAAGTGGAATTGATCCATGCCTAACTGTTCCAGTCATTCAGAGCCGTCAGCATATGCGTACGGTTGTGTTCGTACGCTTACGCTGACGGCTCTGAATAGTTGCGCCTACTCATAAAGCTGGCGTAAAGCAGCACGCCAGTTTGTCCCTTCCAAGAGATCGGTATTGTCGCTGATCAGATCGATGCTGCCAATGGTTTGGCGTTGGGCGATCTGCTTGACCGCTGGATCTTGAATCTGGCTGAGCAGGGCATCGACGAAGCCATGCAGCGCAATCACCTGGAAGGGGCGACCGAAGAAGTGGCGCGTCTGTTCAGGCATGGGCTGGGTGAGTCCCAGTTGGTTGTGCAGACGGGCGATGGTTTCATAGGCGGGGATCAGATGTCGTTCCCGCTCCTGCCAGGTGCGGGCGGCTAAGGCTTCTTGTAGGATCGGATAGAGTGCGGGACCAGCGGCTAAGCGTTTGAAGGCGGTGCCAAACCACTTCGGATAGGGTGCATAGACTCGTTCCATCAAGAAGCAAAGGCGCATCACATCGCGCACCAGGCGGGAACCAAGCAGTGCCGAGCCGACCTCGTCACCGACCATCCCTGCGCGCCCCATCAGGTGTTCTTCCTGTCCAATCCGAGTCCATCCAGCCGCCAATAAATACAGCCACAAATCGTGTGGATACCAAGCGAAATGTTCTCGCACGGCTTCTAGACCCACGCCATCATGATAAACTGATCCAGCCGTTAACGTGCGTAACTTTTGTGTAGGAAAGGTGAGCCAATCGGCAGCTTCGAGTGGTTGGTTGAGATCGAAACCCAACTGTTGTTGGATAAAGCCACGGATCGTGAGAATTTCCACCCGGTGATTGATTGGCCCCTGTTGAATATGCTCCAGATGTTGAACGCTGTGATCGTTGGCGTCGGGTTCGGAAAAGTGGGTGGGATAGCCAAGAAAGTCATAGGGCAGATGGTGAGCTAGTACATCCTTCACTTGGGCAGCCACTTGTGCGTGATCGGATTCATTGAGAAAGAGCATCCCGCGCGGTCCCCAATGATGATCAGTGGACATGGCATCGTCGAAGCCCAATACCTCCGAGCCGCTGCCGACCAGCGCCGCGCTGTAGGGCAAACCGGGAAAGTACTGCTCCATCACCGGGCGAATAGCCTGTTGATAGAATTGACGACAAAGTTCAATGCCGTTGAGTGTGATGCGAGGTGCGTTCATGATTCAATGTTTCCTGATACCCAACAGACCCTTCGCCAGGTCTTCATTTGCCACCAGTTCCGCCGCTGCGCCGTGAAAGACCACCTCGCCTTCGCGCAACACATAGACGGTGTCGCAGAATTTTAGCACACTGCGCGCATTCTGTTCGACTACGGCCAGACCGATCCCTTGTTCGTTTAGCTTTTTGAGCGTGCGGAAGACTTCGGTCACGAAGAGCGGTGAAAGGCCGGCGCTTGGTTCGTCGAGCAGCATCAACTTAGGATGGGCCAGCCAGGCAATAGCGATGGCGAGCATCTGCCGTTCGCCGCCGCTCATCTTGCCAGCCAGTTGCGTCTTGCGATCTTTTAGAACTGGGAAGAGATCATAGACGCCATCCAGTGATTCTTTGGTCCGTTGCGCAGTCAATTGCCGGCTGGCCAGTTGTAGATTCTCGCTCACGGTCATCGTGGCAAAAACATTCTGCCGCTGCGGCACATAGGCAATCCCTTGCGCCGGGATCGCCTCGGTCGCCAAGCCAGCCAACGCTGTTCCTCCTAGATCAATCGTGCCCGCAAAGTGATCGGTCAGCCCAAAGATGCTCTTGAGCAGGGTCGATTTGCCACTGCCATTCGGCCCCAGAATCGCCACGAACTGGCCGGGGCCTACGGAAAGATTGATATTGCGGAGGATTTGTAGTTTGCCGTAACCGGAAGATAGTGCTTGTATGGTGAGCATAAACAACAACGAATTAAGAAAGGAACGAAAAATACGTTGCCCAATCGGTATTGTGAGTACTTTGAAGTGTAGCGCGACAGGTTCTCATCACCTGATAAAGCTGATTTCTAGTTCAGTTTGATAAAAGTTTGCTATCAAACCTAACTCTACCTCTAACATTTGCATGAACGCTTTCATCCGGCGTTTCATTGCTTCGTCGATTGCTGTAACTGCGATGGTGGCAAGCAGAATTTTATTCTCAATGAGCAAAAGTCGAGTTTCATGGGTACCTATGGTATGACCTTGGTAGGTGATGGGTAATTCTTTCAAATAACGAAAAAGACATTTCGCCGTTCGTAACTCAAATATCGTTGCTCGGCGATAGACTTGATGTAGAAATCCAGGTCCAAGCTCATGATGAACTTCGTGCAAAATTTTTACAAGGTGGCGTGCCAGATCGCCATATAACCAAGTCTCAGATGGTTGTTGCTCATTCCATGTCAGCGCGGGCTTTCGGTTGCGAACAAAGTTTGGTAAACGCTCCGTAGTGAGGTCTGTTTCGCCAAAATTTACAACAATTGCCAGATCAGCATTTGTAACCTTGAGATATGAGATTGCTTGTGCCTTGTGAAGATGCATAATTGTTTGTACCGACTTCAATTCAAGCAATATCTTTCCGCCCTCAATCCAAAAATCAACAAAATACAGACCTACACGCTTCCCTTTGTAGGAGACGAGAAATGCTTTTTCCCGTTCGCATTCAATTCCAATTCTTTTCAAACCAATCAAGCCAGCTTTTTGATAGAATTCCTCTGGCAGCATTGGACCTAACTGGCGATGAATATCCAGAAAAACACCATGAATCTTATAACTTAGCTCAGGGTGGATAAGTTTTGTCATAGGGCTACATTCACAATACAACAACGAATTGAGAAAGGAACGAAAGTCACGGAAAAACCCTTCGTTCCTTTCTTCATTCGCTGTAGTGGTTCACTGAACAACAACGAATTGACAACAGAACAAAACTCACAGAACAACCCTTCGTTCCTTTCTTCATTCGCTGTTGTGATTACTCTCCCAAATAAACCTCTCTGACCTGCTCGTCCTGCTCGATCTCTCGCGGCGTGCCTTGGGCAATCACCTGTCCGGTGTGCATGACGTAGAGGCTGTCGACGAAGTCAAAGAGAATTTCTAGACGATGTTCGATGATCAGAAAGGTCAAGCCCTGCTCGGCGCGCAGACGGGCGATCTGCTCGAAGATCTGATAAGCCAGTGCCGGAGCTACGCCTGCGGTTGGCTCGTCGAGCAGCAACAATTTGGGCGTACCCATCAAGCTGCGCCCGATTTCGAGCAATTTCATCTGGCCACCGGAGAGATCAGCGGCGGCTTTGTTAATCTGGCCACGCAGTTTGAGCGCCTCCAACGTTGCTGCGCCCTGGAGCGCCGACTTCTCTTCTTGTTGCCGCCAACTGCCATGACGTGCCGCCTGACGTGCCCGTTCGCCGGTCTGTTCTTTCACCGGCAGCAGAGCATTGTCCAACACGCTCATGCGAAAGAAGAGTGACGGATCCTGATAGCTGCGCACCAGCCCCAGGCGAAAGATCGCATCGGGTGTAGCCTGGCCGATCTCCTGGTCGCCAAAACGGATCGACCCACTGTCGGCGCGCTGATTGCCGGCGATCAAGCTGAGCAAGGTCGATTTGCCACTGCCATTCGGCCCGATCAACCCGATAATCTGCCCTTGGGGTACGGTCAGTGAAACGCCATCCACCGCCAGTAGGTTGCCGAAGGATTTGGAGAGGTTGGTGAGAGTGAGCATAGGTTTATAAAAGTAGTAGGACAGTGGAACAGTGAGTCAGTAGACAGTGGGTCAGTAGACAGTGGGTCAGTGAGTCAGTGGTACTGTCCACTGTCTTACTGATTTACTGTCTCACTGTCCTACTGATTCACTGACGAACGTCGTGCGCAACGACTCGGGCACTAACCCTTGTCGTCGATAGCGCAGGACAAAGAGCAAAATCAGCCCGAACAGGATGTAGCGTAGGTAGTTGAATTCCCACTGCGAGCCCATGGCGTCGAGTTGTAGGGCGACGATCGAGGTGATGCGGTCGAGCAGCGTGATGACGAAGGCACCGACCAGTGCGCCCCGGTTGTTGCCCAGGCCGCCCAGCACGACCATCACCCAAACGTCGAGCGTGAGGGCGACGGTGTAGTCGTTGGTGCTGGCAAAGCCGGAATTGACGACAAAGAGCACGCCGCTGAGTGCAGCCAGCGCCGAGCCGATCAGCATCACGGTGCCGCGCACACGGGCCACATTTTTGCCCAGCCCGAGCGCTACGGCGTCGTTCTCGCGCAGCGCCTTCAACATGCGGCCAAAGGGCGAGCGGGTCAGGCGTTCGACATAGAAGTAGACCGCCGCCGCCAGCAACAATACCAGCAGCATAAAGCCGATCGCACGCAGTTGGCGATCGGGCAGCCAGGCCAGCGGTTGGGCAAGCCCGGAGAGTCCGTTGTCGCCACAGATCGGAAAATCAATGCCACGCAGCGTGATGCGCACCACTTCGCCGCCGACCAGCAGCACCAGCGCCAGATACCACTCTTCTTTCAGCCGCAGTGCCGGATAGGAGGCCAGCCAGCCCACCACGCCACCCACGATCATGGCGATGACAAGGGTCAGGGCAAAGTTGAGTAAAGCGGTGGTCGGCAGGGTCTTGAGCACGTCCGAGCGCAATTGCAGGGCCTGCGCCAACGTGCTGCCGCCGCAGGGATCGATGTACTCTCTCCCAGCCAGCAACGGCAACAGGTGTGTATAGGTCCAACCCGTCGTGTAGGCCCCAATCGAAACAAAGAGCGCCTTGCCAAAGTTCGGAATCCCAGCCAGGCCATACTCCAGGTTTAGGCTGAGTGCCATGATGGCCGAGATGCCGAAGAAAGTTAGGAGGGCGATGGATGTGGAAAACAGATCGATATTCATGAGCAAAGATGGGAAATAGGTGAGTAAGAGATTGGTTCTGATTCTACGCAATCTCCCAATCTCTACCTTTTTCCAAATGCATTCGGTCGGGTCAACAAGACCAGAATAATGATAATAAACGGTACTGCTTGCTTAAAGCTGAAGTCCACCCCAAACCAGCCGTTGAGCGCCTGCATGCCGACATTTTCGGCCAGGGCGACGATATAGGCTCCGGTGATGGTGCCGACAAAGCTGGTCATGCCACCGAGCACAGTGGCAGCGAAGACCGAGAGGATCGCCAGCCAGCCGGTCAATGGGTGGACCGAACTATATAAGCCCCACAGCGCTCCCGCCGATCCTGCCATTCCGCCGACCAGCAGCCAGGTGATCGAACGTACCCGTCCAACGGCAATGCCGATGACGCGGGCAAGCGTTTCGTTGTCAGCCAGGGCGCGCATTTGGCGTCCGAGTGGGGTGAAGTTGATCAACAGGCTTAGCGCCAACACCAGGCCAATGCTGGTCGGCACCACCCAGAAGAAGACGTTGGTCAGCGTCAATTCGGAGTTCTGAAACCAGATTTGTTGCTCGATGGCGACTCGTTTGTCAAAGAGATCGTAGCGGTCAGCAATCAGGAAGTAGAGATACCTCAGGATCAGGCCAAGCGCAAACGAGGCCAGAATCATGGTGTAGGTAGAGAGTTTGCGCTGGCTGAGTGGGCGAAAGACGGCCCAATGGCCAAGCAGTGCTACCAACGCTGCGCCAACGCCAGCGGCGAGAATCACCAGCAACGGATTGCTGGTGACGTTCTGCGAAACAATCAGCGCCACCATCGCCCCGGTGGTGATCAACTCCGCATGGGCAAAGTTGGGCAGCTTGATCACAGCCATCGTCAAGGTCAGGCCAACGGCCATCAAGGCGTATAAGCTGCCAACTTCAATCGAACGAATGAGAGAATCGATAAAAATGGAAATGGACACAGGAGTAAATCATACCTGTATCAACTATAATTCGCAATGCGCAAGGGGGCAGGGTGCAAGTTGCAAGGGGCAAGGTCAAGTCGTTGTACGCCACCTGCAACTTTTCCCCACTTTTCCTGTATCATTGATTACGCATGATCGACGAAAGCGCCTTAATCCAGCGCGCCCAAGAGGGTGAAGCCGAAGCCTTTGGAACATTGGTCAGCCGCTATCAGGCGACCGTCTTCAATGTTTGCTTGCGCTTGCTGGGAGATCGGGGAGAGGCGGAGGATGCCACGCAAGAGGCCTTTGTGCGTGCCTATCAGCGGCTGGCGACCTTTGATCAACAACGACCCTTTGCGCCCTGGATGCGCACCGTAGCCGCCAATCATTGCTATAACAAACTGGAAAGTCGTGGCCCCTGTACGGTCGATTACGACCAACTGGCCGAACGCACTGCACCGCTGCACCTCTCCCCCGAAGCGCAGTTGCTTCAGGAGGAGACAAGTCGCCAGGTGCGTCAGGCGATGCTCGCCCTGCCATCCCATTTTCGACTGGTGATCGAGCTGCGTCATTTTCAGGAATTGAACTACGAGGAAATTGCTGCGACCACCGGTTTGTCGTTGAGTGTCGTCAAAACCAACCTATTTCGTGCCCGCAAGTTGCTGGCCGAGATATTAACCAAAATGCCATGAACCATATTGACGAAATTGAACTGCACGAATATCTAGATGGTCAAGTTGCTGAGTCCCGTCGCCGCGCGATTGAGCAACATCTGCAAACCTGCCCAACCTGTAGCGAGCAACTGGCTGAATTGTGCAGTCTCTTTGCCATGATTCAGTCGGTGCCTGAGGTTGCGCTGGAACGCGATCTCTCGTCAGCCGTCGTGGCGTCGATTCAAAGCGACGGCCAAGAAAGCCCTGGTTGGACCTGGTGGCTGTCGGCACTGCAACTAATCAGTGCCGCAGCCGCCATTCCCTTTGCTTGGCGTTTTGTGGCTGCGCTCTGGCCGGCACAATTGGGAGTATCCTGGTTGGCAACTTGGAGCAGCGAATGGGCAGAGATAATCGCTTACGGGCAGCAGGGGTTTGCAGCCATTACCAGTCGAATGGCTACTGTGTCTACGCTTACTAGCCAGCCCTTCGTGCCCAACCTACCCCTCATCACCTGGGCGATCGTTGTCCTAGTAGTGGCGCTGATCTGGGCAGGCGGCACAGGCTGGGTGTTGGCCCATAATTCTGATCGGCTGGGTGCGCTCGATTCAAGAGGAGATTCGATATGAACGATTTGGTAGGCCTGATTGCACTGATCATCGGCAGCGTGCTCAGCTTTGCTGCCTTTTTTGCCATGCTTGATGTCTTTTTTTTCAGTTGGGTCGAGCGAACCCAAACGATGATCGTCAGCCGTCCGCGGCGCAGCTTCCTCATTGGCCTGATAAACCTGCTTTTCTTCGGCACCCTGGCGTTGGCCTTCTTCTCACTGCGCGACCAGACAGCAAATGATTTGTGGTCAGCGCTTGGGCTGTTCTTGCTTGCGCTCATCCTGATTGCCTTGAGCTTTGGGCTGGCAGCCGTGGTTCGGATTACGTGTGAACGTTTGTTGCCAAGCCAGGAAGGAGTTCGTCAACGCCTGCTCGGCACAGCCATTGTCGCCTTCGCCTCACTCTTGCCTGGCGTGGGCTGGTTTTTGCTCTTTCCCTTCCTGGCGCTGACTGGCATCGGTGGCTTTGTACTGGTTCTGCTGCAAGCGCGGCGCAAGCGTGAAGCCTGAGTGGCAAAGTGGCAAAGTTGCACAGTGGAAGAGTGCCAAGACAGCTCTGCAACTTTGCCACTTTGCACCCAAACTGTAGATTCAATGACGCGACTTTTTCATGGTGCAGCCTGTACTACTTGCAACACGTTAGTTCAACTGGTTGGAGTTGACTAACGTACTCGCTGACATATCCGTTCTCTCAATAAGGAGATTTTGCAATGGCTGACATGATTGGCGTCTTTGGCACACTGCTCATCACGGGGTTGGGGTTCCCTGCGCTGCTCTGTATCGTCTGGCTCAGCTTTCCAGCTACTGTGGATTGCGCTCGCCAGCGAATTGCGCAGACACCCTTACGTTGCTTCTGGCTGGGTGCAGTGATTGCGTTGTTGCTGGCCGTGCCGATCCTGGCTCTGCTCAACATACCCGGCCCTGGGCAATTTAGTGGCGGCGTCATTCTGCTCGTAGCACTGACCATTTCAACCATCGGCGCAGCAGGCATGGCAGCACAGTTGGGCGAACAGATCAAGCTGCGCAATCAAGGCACTATCAGTACTCATGCTGCCTTTCTGCTGGGTGCCACGATTTTGGAATTGGCAGTCATCTTCCCGGTCATTGGTTGGTTTATCTTTCTGCCGATTGCGCTGCTCTGCGGGTTGGGGAATTCCACCCTGGCCCTCCTGCGCCGACAAACTAACCTAGTGGCTCCATCCCCGGCCCCGCTTTCCTCGACAGTTGCGACATAAAGGACCCTTTCCCTTTCAATAATTGGATACGCTGTTATGCGCCTTTCACGACGTGACTTTATACGAATGACAGGGCTGGTTTCCAGCACCCTGACGCTGGCAGGCTGCGCGTCGCTTCATCAACGTCTGGCGTCCTCGCCAACTTTGCCGCCAGTGCTGCTTGCTTTTGACCCTAGCAACTTTCGTGCCCTCAATCGGCTAACCTATGGCCCTCGTCCCGAAGAGTGCCTGCGGGTGGAAGAGATTGGGTTGGCGCAGTGGATCGAAGAGCAACTTGCACCGGCTTTCATCGAGGATGGCGACTGTGAGTTCCGCCTGCGTGACTTCGCCAGCCTGCAACTCGACGCAGCTTCGATCTTCGATCTCTACGGCGACAAGCTCTTTGATGACCAGGATCACGCCACCGCTCCCAACGAACTTCGCCAAGCGACGCTGCTCCGTAAGACTTACAGCCGTCGCCAACTCTATGAGGTAATGGTGGAATTTTGGAGCGACCACTTCAACATCAGTGTGGACAAGGGCGATTGTTTCTATCTCAAAACCGTAGATGACCGTGAGGTGATTCGCCCATATGCCTTGGGCAACTTCGGCGAACTGCTGCAGGCCTCGGCCCATTCACCTGCCATGTTGGTCTATCTCGATAACCAGGCGAATGAGAAGGGTCACCCCAACGAAAATTATGCTCGCGAAGTGATGGAACTGCACACACTTGGCGTCGATGGCGGCTACAGTCAACAAGATGTGATGGAACTGGCACGCTGCCTGACCGGGTGGGGCGTGAAAGAGCACTTTTGGCGTGGTCAATTCACCTTCGATCCGCAAGTACACGATACTGGCAATAAAAGGGTGTTGGGTATGGAGATTGCCCCCGGCGGCCAAGACGAAGCTGAGCGTGTGATTGATCGGCTGGCGCAGCACGAAAACACGGCACGTTTTATTACACGCAAAATCGCCCGCCGCTTCCTGGGCGATCAACCCGATGCAGATCTGATACAGCGAGCCGCACTGGCCTTTCAGCGCAGCAAAGGTGACACTGGCAGCGTATTGCGCGTTCTGCTGTTGGATGGAGTGGCGCAGCTGGCGCAATTGCCACCGAAAGTGAAACGTCCTCTCAACTTTGTCGTTTCGGCCCTGCGCCAGAGCAATGCCAATAGCGACGGCGGCGCTGTCATTCTCGACTCCCTGGCACGCATGGGACAGTTGCCCTTTGCCTGGCCCACGCCCGACGGTTATCCCGACCATAATGCCGATTGGCTCAGCAATTTGTTGCCACGCTGGCAATTTGCACTGGCGCTGGTACGCAATGAGATTCCCGGCACGACGGTTGATCTGCCCACCTTGATTTCGCCACAACAATCCACCGCTGACGAACTGGATCGACTCGCCCTCTTGCTCTGTGGCGAAGCATTGTCTCCGCTTATCCGCACCAGCTTGTTCGATAGCGTCGCTGCGATCCAGGAGCCATTCAGCCGATTGGCAGTACTCTGTGCCGGGATCTTGGCCTCGCCGACTTTTCAATGGAGATAAAAAAGCCACCCCACCCTACCCCTCCCCGACCGCAGGGAGCGGACAGTGAAGGGAGAGATTTCGTACTTTCTGCTGTCCACCAAACAGAATCTTCTCTATGACAGTTATCAGGGGAGGGTTAGGGTGGGGTTGGTAGTTTCCGATGGAGATAAAAACAATGAATCATCCACGTCTCACTCGCCGCTCACTGTTGCAACGTGCTGCGGCAGCATCACTCCTAACTACGCTACCAGCTTGGATGCCGCGTCTGACCTTTGCTGCACCGCAAACAGCGCCGCGAGGTGACACCTTGGTGGTCATCTTTCTGCGCGGAGCAGCGGATGTGCTCAACATGATCGTGCCCCACGGCGAGGAACGCTACTACAACCGCCGCCCCACCCTCGCCATCGCTCGACCGGATGATCGCACTGTCGAGACTAAGCTGCGCACGCTGGATCTGGATGGATTCTTTGGGCTGCATCCAGCGTTGCAACCGCTTGTAGCAGCCTGGCAGGCGAAACATCTGGCCATTGTCCATGCCTGTGGTGCGCCGGATGTTTCGCGCAGTCACTTTCAGGCGATGGAGTTGATGGAGCGTGGGGTAGAAAAGCAGAGTGGCCCTGCTTCGGGTTGGATTGGACGTCATTTGGCAACTCATCCGACTGGGAATTTGTCACCGTTGCGTGCGGTTGGTTTTGCCAATCCGCTGCCGCGCAGCCTGCGCGGACCGATCCCGGCCTCGGCGCTCAAGTCGATTGCTGATTTTCATCTGGGTGGCGATCAACAGTCGATGGTGGCGATGCAACAAGCCTTGTCTGCCCTCTACACCAACGATCCCGCACTGAA
Organism: Caldilineaceae bacterium; assembly: GCA_046328715.1. Taxonomy (GTDB): domain Bacteria; phylum Chloroflexota; class Anaerolineae; order Caldilineales; family Caldilineaceae; genus JAXLWB01. The sequence continues at coordinate 13,382 of JAXLWB010000036.1, forward strand.
CCATGACGATTCGCTACGCCAGATCGGGCAGGGCACGTTGGATGTGATGAGCTTGTTAGGCAAATTGCAGCCCGACTCCTATCGTCCCAGTCGTGGTGCCATCTACCCGAGCAGCGATTTTGGCAAGGCCTTGCAGCAAATTGCCCTCTTGATCAAAGCCGAGGCCGGGCTAGAGGTGGCCGCGGTCGATGTGGGTGGCTGGGACACTCACTTTGTGCAGGGCGGTAGTCAAGGACAAATGGCCAAGCTACTCAGCGATCTGGGTCAAGGGCTGGCTGCTTTACACGAAGACCTTTTCGACTACGCCGCCAAACTGAGCGTGGTCGTGATGTCGGAATTTGGGCGGCGGCTCCAGGAAAATGGCAGCTTTGGCACCGATCACGGTCATGGTAGCGCCATGCTGTTGGTCGGCGGCAACGTGGCAGGAGGAAAGGTTCATGGGCGCTGGCCTGGCCTGGCTGATGAACAACTTGTTGGCCCTGGCGACCTGGCAGTGACCACTGATTATCGCAATGTCTTGGGCGAGTTGTGTTTCAAACGATTGGGTAACACCAATTTGCAGGAGGTTTTTCCTGAGTACCGGGTGCAGATACCAGGCGTATTCAAGGCGTGAGCGTCACGAGATCTATTAATAACTTGCTCCTCTTTTCTAAGTGCGCTATAGTGCTACAGTAGCGGTTGCCACGAAGTCACATTTTTGCAGTATGAAACATTACTTCGTGCAGAGCGTCCGTAAGATTCGTAGAAACCTCTCCCCCAATGATCCAAATTTATGTGCATTGATTACTTCGGAGCCCCACCCTAACCCTCCTCGAGGAGGGGACTGTGACGGGACAGATAGGCGACTCCCTTCTGTCCACTACACATTGTCATTCCCGTGGCAATTCCCTCCTTGGGGAGGGTTAGGGTGGGGCCCGTTATTCCATGCATGGTCTAATCCAAAAGGAGCAAAGGATGTTGCGTAGAATTTCTGTCTTGATGCTTATTTTGACCTTGTTACTGGCTGCCTGCCAACCGGTCGGCGCGCCAGCCGTCAGCGGGCCGCAGACCTATACACTCGGTATCGCCCTACCCTACACCGGCGACCTCGGTTCCTTTGGCACCGACTTTAAGAAGGGTGTCGAGTTGGCCGTCGAGCAGATGAACACAGAACTCAAGAATGCTGGTTCAAATGTACAATTTGCCACTGCCAGCGCCGATACCGAAGGTTCACCCGATGGTGCCGCCAAGGCCGTGCAGACGATCGTCCAGACCAGCGGTGCCAAAGTCGTGATTGGTCCCTTGACCACGGGCGAGGTGCTCGGTGCCAAACAATTTGCCGACGAAAATCAGGTAGTAATTGTTGCCCCCGCCTCCAGCGCCCCAGCCGGTGCGATTGCCGATGATTATGTCTTCCGTGTTATGTATCCGCCTGATACCAACGCCGCCAAAGCTTTTGCCCAGATTGCCACCGCCCGCGAGTACAAGAACCTGGTCGTACTGCAAGTGGATGATCCATTTGGCAACGGGCTGGTCGAAGCCTTCAACGCCAGCTATAAGACTGACGGTGAAGTCTCGGTAACCAAATATGCCAAGGATGCCGCCGATCTCTCTGGCGAAGCGACCAAGGTCAGTGCTGAGATTACCCGTCTCGCCGCCGCGGGCAAGACCGCCTTCTTCTGTGTCTGTTTCCTCGGTGATGCGCAAAAGCTGTTACAACAAGCCGTCACCGACGAGGCAATGAGCAGTGTCGAATGGCTCGGTGTGGAAAACCTGGTCAACAAAGAAATCCTGGCAGATGCAGTCCAGGCCCAACTGCTAGCGAAGGTACAGTTGACCTCGGTCTCCTTTGCCGACCGTGCCAATCCCAACACGCAGCCCTTCAAGGATGCCTTCAAAGCGAAGTTTGGTAGCGATCCCGGCCCCTTCACCAACTACGCCTACGATGCAGCTAACATCGCCATGCTCTCGATGTTGGCTGCTGGCAACAGTGGCCCTGGGGTCAAGTCGATTCTGCCCACGATCAGCAACCACTACATCGGCACCTCGGTCCAGGCCCACCTCGACGCCAACGGCGATCAGGATGTCGTTTTCTACGGCATCTTCCAGATCAACGCCGATGGCACCGACTTTACGCAGATCGGGACCTATGATGGCGCAACGGGTGAGGTAAGTTTTAAGTGACGTGAACCGTGAACCGCGATGCGTGAATTTCAGAGCTTCTCTATTCGATGATCGACAAAGGTAGAATCGAGACGAGCGATAACTCACGCATCACGTTTTACGCATCACGTTTCCCTATAAAAATTTGCCAATCCACCTCATCTGTGCTATCCTTCACAAGCTGCTAACGCACTGGGGGATAGTTTAACCGGCAGAACTTCTGATTCTGGATCAGACAGTTGGGGTTCGAATCCCTGTCCCCCAGCCATATTAAACTGAAGGCGGTGAATCCATGTGATTCACCGCTTTTTGTTTGACAACCCATGTTCTGTAGCATATGATGGCATTGAAAGGGAATGTAGAGATACAAGGAGATGCCCTATGTCAAAACTACCACAAATGACCAGCATTGCTGAATTGCGTAACAACCACCTACATGTCTTTTCGCTGTTGGAGCACGGACCTGTAGTCATCAATAGCCGTAGCCAACCGGTGGGTGTACTGATTTCGCCCAAACAGTGGGATCGGTTAATGGAGTTGTTGGAGGATCAACAGGACTTGGTCGACGCGCTGGAGGCAGAGTTGGAAATTGCCACTGGCAAAGATGAAATTGTAGCGTTGAGCAAAGAAGAGATCAAAGCTTGGCAGAGTGAGGGCGAGCTTGTACCAGCTTAACATCAAAAAGAGTGTACTGCGCCAAATTGATGCTTTGCCAGGAAATTATCGCCAGCGTGTGCGAGGGCTGATTGCAAACTTGGCCAGCAATCCTCGCCCGCAAAATGCTAAATTATTGCGAGAAAAACGAGCGATCTATCGCATTGCTCTCGATCATTACCGAATTGTTTACCGGATTGAAGATAACATTCTAGTGGTGGAAATGTTAAAGGTCGGCTTGAAGCATGGACCCGTATTCTACCAGGATGTTGACGAATAACGATTTTTTTAAGGAATTTCAAAATGCCGCTTAGTATTGGAATCGTCGGCCTGCCTAATGTAGGCAAAAGTACCACCTTTAATGCCTTGACCAAGGCACAGAACGCTGCCGCCGCTAACTACCCCTTCTGCACGATTGAACCGAACAAGGCGATCGTCACCGTCCCCGACCCGCGGGTGGACAAACTTTCTGAATTGGTCAAGCCGGAAAAGACGATCTATGCCACGGTGGAATTCGTCGATATTGCCGGGCTGGTCAAGGGTGCCAGCCAAGGCGAAGGATTGGGCAATCAGTTTTTGGCCAACATCCGTGACACGGCGGCGATTGTGCATGTGGTGCGCTGTTTTGACGATGAAAACGTCATCCACGTCTCTGGTCAAATTGACCCGATCAGCGACATTGAAGTGATCAACCTGGAGCTGATCCTGGCCGATCTGCAACAGATGGAGAACAAAGCCGAGAAACTCAAGCGCCAGTCGCAGCATGATAAAGGGCTGGCGGCGCAGGCCGAGTTGGCAGGTCACCTAAAGGCGCTGCTCGAACAAGGCAAACCGATCCTGGCCTGGCCTGATCGCCACAGTGAGACCTTTATTGAGTTTAACCGTGAAATGCGCTTTCTGACGGCGAAACCAGTCATCTATGTCGCCAATGTCGATGAAGCTCATCTTCTCGAAGACAATGCTTACGTGCAGGCGGTGAGCAAAATGGCTAGCGAGCAGAATGCCGAAGTCGTCAAACTCTGTGCCAAGCTCGAAGAAGAGATGGCTGGCCTCACCGACGCCGAACGCGACGAATTTCTGCACTCGATGGGCGTGGCCGAAAGCGGTCTCGACCAGGTCGTCCATAAGGGGTACCATTTACTTGGCTTGATGAGCTATTTTACGGCTGGGCCTAAGGAAGTGCGTGCTTGGACAGTTGAGCGCGGGGCCAAAGCGCCGCAGGCAGCGGGCGTCATTCACACTGATTTTGAAAAGGGCTTTATCCGCGCCGAAGTAATCGCCTATGACGATTATGTTCGCCTGGGCACGGAAGTGGCGGCCAAACAGGCTGGGTTGATGCGGCTTGAAGGGAAGGAATATGTTGTGCAGGATGGCGATGTGATGCACTTTAGATTTAATGTGTAAGACACCTAATAGACCACACACTCTTTCAATATTGCACAATCTGCCGTAGCATTTGAACCGTAGAGATTGTACAATGTTTAAGTGTCATCTCTATAAGTTGGCTAATTCAAGACTAAAGAACCACGAAACACACAAATACACGAAAATTGAGTGTTTTGCTTTCATGTATTTTGTATGTTTCGTGGTTTTAATTTCTACTCCGTCTTCATCTCTCCACTTTCAATCATCGATAAATAAGGCGAATCATTAATCTGTAGGGGCAGATCAACCCGTCCACGACGGCGACTGGATTCGTAGGTGGCGAAGATCAGTTCGGTTCCGGCCAAGGCTCGACGGGCGGATAGCTCTGGCTCGCGTCCTTTCTTGAGCGCTTCGACCAGGTCGAGTACACCACGCGAGACCCATTGCAGATCGCCTTCGGTCTCGCCATGTTCGACCGACTGCCAACCGTTGCTCTCGCCATTGAAGAGTTGCACCTGCGCCGGAAATCCACCCACTTCGAGCATTCCACCGCTACCAATCAAACGAATCTTGGCCCCACCGCCGCTGCCCTGACCGGTCAGCAACATGCCCTGCACGCCATTCTTGTATTGGAACCAACTGACACCCTGACCTTCAACCCACAATCCAAAGACCTTCTTGCTACCCCGCCCTTCGATCTGACCGATCAGCCATTCGACTGGCGTTTCGTCATTGAAGAAGTTGAGCATGTCGTACCAGTGAGTGCCCCAGTCGATCATGTTGTCGCAGAGCGCTTCCATGCGCTGTAACTCACCAATTGCGCCAGCTTTGAGCAATTCTTTGACCTTGCGGAAGGGCTTGCCAAAGCGGCGTTGGTGGTTAAAGGTCAACTGCACGCCATTTTTCTCACAGATTTCGACCATCCGTCTGGCTTCACCAAAGGTGGGTGCCATCGGCTTTTCGCAGTGGATCGCCTTGACCCCTGCCTGTGCCACATCGATCACCATTGGGGCATGAAGATGGGGCCAGGTGGAGATGCTGACGATGTCAGGCTTTTCCTCGGCCAACATTTTGTGATAATCGGTGTAAACACGCTCGCCGCCGTGGCGTTCCATAAAGGCACGCGCATTCTCTTCAACAATGTCGGCAAGCGCCGTAATTTTGCAATCGGGTGACAGCTTATAGCCTTCGGCGTGGGCGTGTGACATGCCAAAACCGGTGGCACCCTCACTGCGCCACGGTTTGCCACAGCCGATAAATGCGACGGAATACATGGTTGCTCCTTGGATTGGGGTTGGGGATTAGAGATTAGGAGATTGGTAAGTGAGTAAGTGGGTAATTACCCACTTACTCACTTACTCACTTGCTATAGTCCTTGCGTCTTCAAATATTCACGACTGACCTTGGCACTTTCCAACGGTGTTGCCAGTTGGGTCACATCGGTTTCGACGATCAGCCAGCCGCTGAAGTTCGCACCCGCCAGGATGTCAAAGATGGCCGGAAAGTCAACACAGCCTTGGCCCAACTCGGTCCAGATGCCGTGTTGCGAGAAGGTAGCATAGTTCCACTCAGCGGCGGCACCTTGGGCGCGGATGGCGGGATTGCAATCCTTGAGGTGCACGGTCTTGATCGACGAGGCGTACTCCTTGCAGAATGCTGTCACGTCATCGCCCGCCCAGGCCAGGTGACCGGTGTCGGGGCCGAGGAAGACAAGGTTGCGATCGACCAACGAGAAGAGGTGATCAATTTCGGCACGCGTTTCAATCGGTGTGCCAACATGGTTGTGGAAGCAACCCTGTACGCCTTGTACCAGCAGAATCTCACAAACCTGGTTGAGCACTTTGGCAAACTGTTTGAATTCAGCATCGTTCATGCCATCTTCGGGTTTGACATGGCCGGCGATCTGGCTACGGGTCTTGCCTGCTTTGGTGATGTAGCTGTTGAAACCGCCAGCGGCCACGTACAACTCCGTGCAGCCAAGATCACGAGTGAAGGTTGCATAATTTTTAGCATTTTCGAGGATCTGCGCTTCGTTCGCCGGGTTCCAAAAGTCACCACTCAAGTAGCCAGGGGCGGGTTTCAATCCAAAGCGTTGATAGGTTTGCATCACCTGTTGTGCAGTGACATCGGTGCGGAGACCTGCAGGTGCGCCTGCATAGCCAGCCTGGGCAATGTCAGCCAGTACTTGATCTTCTGGGGCGTTGCGCGGCCAGGTAATTTGACCGCAGCCGATCTCTACCTGCTTTAATGTCGATGGCATGGGAACTCCTTGTATCGTCTTTTCTCGAACTGAGAATGGAGCTTCTCTAGTCGAAGTATCAGGTTAAGTAAGAGGATAACTTGATTATAACAGCAACTGGGGCGTTTGTTTAGCTACAGAGCCGTTAGCGTCAGCGTACGAAGTTGACCGTACGCTGACGCTAACGGCTCTGAATCGTTCAATACCAGATTCCCATGGCATTCCAAGTGGGACGGCGGTCAATGCGAGGTAGGCTGGTTGGATAGAGGATGGCCTGCCGTGGTCGTACCAAGAGTGGCTCAGGCTCCATGTCGCTAAGCTCGGCCAGGCGCGCCAGGCGATCTGCTGTGTGCGGATGGGTGCGCAGAATCGAGGGACCAGGAACACCTGCGCCGGGAAAGAGGATCTGTTGTAGCCAATTTTGCGAATAATATTCCAACTTGCGCAGCGCGTTGCTCAAACCAACCGGGTCGTGGGTCAGTTGTACGGCATCCAGGTCGGCATCAAGCTCACGTGTACGCGAGAGGGCAAGTTGCAGGAGACCGATCAGTACAGGCGCAATGATCAACAACAAAATCGCCCACCAGGAGATCGAGGCGCGCCCCATCAGGATCAAGGGCAGATTGAAGAGCAACAGAAATTTGCCAAAGCTGGAGAAGACACTGGTGACGCGACTAATCGCATCGGCCAAGCCCATCACGCGCATGTCATGGTTGCGAACGTGGCTCATTTCGTGGGCTAGAACGCCTGTGAGTTCGCGCAAATCAAGCCGACGCAGCAAACCATCAGTCAAGCCGATCGCCGAGTTGGCCCGGTTGCCGACTGCAAAGGCATTGAGAACGGCGCTTGGAATATAGTAAAGTTGAGGGGGAGACGGTAAATTGGCTCGCCGCGCCAATTCGTTTACAATTTGGTAGAGTGCAGGCGCATCCTGAACCGAGAGCGGTTGGGCCTTATACATGCGCAAGATCGTCTGCGGTGTGGCACGTTGGGTAACAAACATGGCGATCGCACCCAGCAACACAGCCCAAATGATCGCACCCGCGCCACCGATCAGCCAGCCAAGCAGTCCAAGCAAGGCCAGCATGCTGAGCAACAAAAGCACTGTATGCAACCGATTCTGGAAGTCATGGTTGACGACAATATTCTCTTTCATTTTACGTCCCTATTGTTTTTCAACCTGCTGCAACTTGCGCGGCATTTCATGGTTCAAATGAATAGTGAAGCACCGATTTACACGCGCTGCCTGGAAAGTGCCGGTCAAGTTTTCACACAGTATACAACAGGGAGGGTGCAACGAATAGAGAGGTTGCTTGCAATAAGTGACAACTTTCGGGAAGACAGCCCTAGCCTGCGCCGCATTGCAAACCGACCTTACCGAAAGTGAAGCAACTACGTCTACGGTTGGGGAACGCAAAGGTGTTACTTCCGAATCAGCTTGTCGAGGTAACACATCAACATGACACAATCTTCATCGGTTTTTCTTTGGCAGATTGTGCCATGTTTAAATGGTATGTCAGTTAGACCAACACCGCTCGGCAGAGAATCCCCAAGAGGGCAACCGCAAACAGGAGTGTCCACAGGATCGAACGTCGATATGCTACTGACAAATGGGCTCTACAGTGGTCAAACGGCTTGTCCATCACACATGCTAGTGGAAGTAGGTCAACATCACGTAAACTCATAGGTTCAATCGCTTTCGTTAACAGTTTTCTCGCATAGGAATTGCGATAGAGCAAGCCCTGCAACCCTGTTGACGAGAAAAGACCAGCCGAAACTACATTTTCCTGCTCAACGATCACTACACAGATGACTGTCTTCCGGAAAGGTGTTTGCAGAAGAAACACTAGGGCAACCGATCCTTCCCAGAAGCTATTGACAGGGGGACCCGTAGTTATGTTCAACATTCTACTCGGAGTTTGGAGAACTTACGCTTTTAAGTTGCTTACGATTGTAGGAGTTCTCTGAACTGCTCTTTCTTCTCATGCACGACCTTATCATTCACCATTTCTAAGGACTTATTTATGGCAAACGAAGACCTTCACCTCGACGGTGATGCAATCAAGGCTGCCGCTTCTAGTTTGACCACCAGCAAGACAAAGAGCAAAGCAGGCTTGTCGCCACGCAAGACGACCACCAAGACAACAACGACCAAGAAGAGCACAACTGCCAGCAAAGAGAAAAGTGGCAAGCGCACAACCAGCACCAAAGCCAAGGCGAGCAGCACTTCAGCCACACACAAAAAGAGCACCACAACCAAGAAGACTACATCAAGCAAGGGTACAACCACCCGCAAGAGCACTGGTAGCACGACCACTCGCGCTTCAGGCTTGGAAGCGGATTTGAAGAAAAATCCCGATGAGACCTACACGCGCATGGAGTTGATGGACGGCATTCGTCTCGCCGTGCAAGAGGCAGGCATGGATGCGATTCGCACAACTCTGCTCGCGTTGGTGACCGAAAAGATGCCAGTACTGGGCAACAAACTGGAAAAAGAGGCAGCCGACCTGATTATCCGCAAAACCAAGGGCGACTACAGTAAGTGCAGCGCCGCCCAGAAAAAGTCTTTGCGCGCCCTTATCCATTGGATCCGCAACGACTTTGACCTGGGCAAGAGCCTGGATGTCAGTGAATTGACCAGCGGCTTTGCGGGGAGCATGGCGAGTGGTGAAACCGCCCCGACACCGCTGAATTTGAAGCCGTTGAATGAAAAATGAAACGTGATGCGTGAAATATCGCTTGTTCCCTACAAGATAGACCTGTCATTCCTGTTTGGAATCTCCAATTGGGTAGGATAGACAATGCCGAAGATTTCATACGGGAATGACAGTCTGTATCACGGGTTTCTTGCCGTATCTAACTTGTTGAAGGAAGTTTCGCTTATCAGTTTGTTACGCTCTAGCCTGAAATAATTCCAACGGATTACCCGATGGGTCTTCTGCCAGGATCTGTTTGCCGCCTGGCCCTTCAAGGATGTCGTTGCGGAACTTCATGCCGGCGGCTTTGAGTTGATCGACCAGGGTCACTAGATCTTCGACTTCGATTACTAGTCGATTCCAGCCGCCTGGCTCGGGTTTGCGACCATCGGGCATCGGTTTGGCGGCGGAGGTCTGTGGGCCACTCAGCCAAAGTTGCAAGTCGCCTTTGCGCGCGATGGCAAAGGGTGGACCCCAGCGTTCGCTGAGTTCAAAGCCAAGCCAGGTTGTATAAAAGTCGAGTGCCGCATCGACATCGTGCACAAGATAGCGTATGGTTGCCATTTATTCCTCTTCCTTGGATTCATGCTGATTCAACAAACAATAGAGATCGATCCTCACGCCAAACGGATCGCAACACAGGCAAAGCGCATGGCTTCGTACATCCTGGTATCCGCCGGAGCCATATAGCTTTGCGCACCTGCCTCGATCATCTCCTGATAAAGCCGATCCACTTCCTCAGCCGTCGCCACCTGAATGGCAAATTCACAGTTACGTGGATTGCTGCCAGGCTGGGTGCCGACCCGGCTGCGAAATCTATGCTATCGGGCTGGCCCAATACCTGGCTGTAAAAGGCAAGCGCCGGAGCAAGATCGTCAAAGTAAAGGCTGAAGTAATTTAGATCGACAAATTGATATGGTTTCATTGTCATTTGAGGCGGACTTTTGCCTCCATTGAGAAGTGACTCAACCAAAAGCAGGGAAATTATAACTGACCCTGGCTCTTTCGTACAAGTGTTCTACATCCTTACAAAAACAGCACTCCATTATTTGCGCCACTGATTTGCGCGCAAATTCTCAGCAGCCAAGCGTGCCGTCTCTTCGATTCGCTTAGCTCTGGTCTCAGCAGTTTTGGCGTTACTGATCCACTCAAGAATACCGCGCTTCACCGAGCGAGGAAAGGCTGTGAAATACTCGGTGGCAGTGGGGTAATTGGCCAAGGCAGTGGCAAGATCGGCTGGAATCTCCAATGCCTCAACCCCATCCAGTGCATTCCAAGAGCCATCCTGCTTGGCCGCTTCCACTTTGGCAAGTCCTGCAGGAGCCATCAACTGCAGGGCGATCAACTTCTCCACGCGCTCTTTGTTGGGCTTCGACCATCCGCTACCTGGCTTGCGTGGCGCAAACCAAAGCATCGCCTGCTCATCATCCAACTTGTTGGGCCTGCTATCGACCCAACCAAAGCTGAGTGCTTCCTCGACCGCGTCCTCGTATTCAAAACGCGCTTTACCACTCGCCTTCTTGTAGCTAATCAACCAAACGCCTGGGCTCAATGCGTGATTCGCCTCCAACCAGGCGCGCCATTCGGCACGGGTGAGGGGATGGATTGAGTTAGTGGGTAGCTCCATTCTATACCTCGTCCAAATAGGGTGCTACCACTGCGCGAGTCTCCTTGCTAGTGACCACTGGCACAATCTCTAACGTAGCCCCGTAGCCGCGCCACTGGATCACCCATTCCTGAAACAGGCGCAGATCGTCGCACTCCATCAGTTGAAAGCAGCGGCTAAAGTTAGGCTCTACCCAACTGTCGAGGTACTTCAACCCCTCTGGCAACATGCGGCTCTCGTCACGCAGGCGCTTGTAGATCGGCAGCATGTCATTGTCCTTGAATCGTTCGATCACCATGAATAACATTGTTCGCTCCTTGATCAGTGGGACAGTAGGGCAGCAAGACAGTGAATCTGTGTCACTGTTCTACCGTCCCACTGTCTTACTGCCCTACTTCCTCACGCTGTATGAATTTCTGTATGGGCTATTGTATCACCTGCTGTAACGGTTGCGGCTGTTGCGTCCCTCCCTTTTTTGATTGAATAGTGCTATCGAAATACGGAATCTGTTATCTGATAACTCACAATAAGGGGAGAGACTCATGAACAGTAAAATCAGAACGTATGCAATGCTCTTTGTCAGTGTTTTCCTGATCAGCCTGGTCACTTGGCTTCAAGTCGATCAGGGATTTGCTCAATCGAATGCCACTGCTCAGAATGCAATCTATCTACCGATGGTATCGAATAATGGAAAAGGCAATAGTGAACAGCCTGGCACGCAGGTGCCGCTCTCTTTGTTTCTCGATCCTACCTGGAAGACCAGTGACGCTAACGTAGTTGTAGATGCGGCGGGGGGTGAACATGTCGCTTTCTACTACTACGAACCCAAGTTCGAGGATCGTCCCAACTATGCGCTCTATTCCTATTGTCCGAGCCAATGTGACAAGGGTGAAAGTTGGAAGTCAATCGGTCTGGCCCAGGACAAAGATGTCAACGAGGTGCAGTTGGCGCTCAACAGTGCTGGCAAACCCCGCTTGCTGATTCGGGCAACATCCGCGCTCAACGAAAATGGTCTTGACTTTTTCTATGCCGCCTGTGATGGCGATTGCAGCCAGGCGAGTGGTTGGACATTGACTCGGGTACGTACAAACTTAGGCACTGCCAGTGTGGAGTACAGAGATGATGATCTGCCGCAGCGAACATTTGCACTCGATCCCGCAGGGCGACCACGCTTCATCTATGTGGACCGCCAAAACAGCAACTATGGTACCTTTTACGTCTACTGCGACAACAACTGCGACAAGCAGGAATCTTGGCAGCAGGTTCGTATCAACAAAGTCATTCAGTCCCCCCAATTTCGGGACGATGATATTCTCTACCCGACCTTAACCTTTACGTCCGATGGCAAACCTCGTGTCGTCACTGCCGATTTCCAACCGCTCGATGACAGCGATCTGTCGCTGGCGTATATTGAATGTAACGATGGCTGTAATCAATCGGAGAATTGGCAAGCAGTGAAGATTGCGGTGCGCGGTTCAGGCTCGCAGGCCAGCGCCGATCTAGAATTTGACGCAGACAATCATCCCCGGATCGCCTTCTACCAGGAAGGGTTGCTGGAACAAAAGGGCAACAAACTCTTCTATCTTTGGTGTGACAATGAGTGTTTGAACAGTACCAACTGGCAACAACGGGACTTGGGGCTGAACACAATGGATGGTCAGGAGCCAGATTTGGAACTTGACAGCGCAGGTCGTCCACGGATCGCTTATGCTGATTATGATCAAGGTGGCGTTGGTATCACTTGGTGCAATGAGGCGTGCGAAACCCCTGGTGCGCAATGGCAAAACAAATTGATCGAAGATCGCAACAAATTATATCAAGCCTGGCCCGTCGTCTATCCACCCCACTGTGATGGCGGCATCTGGGATGGCAACACACCCAGGCTCATCTTGCGAGGCAAAGGCGATCCTCAACTTGCCTATGATGGCACCTATCACGCTCGCTGTTTTTACGATGAGGACCCAACGGATAATGAACCGCCGATCATGGCATTGCATTTGATCGAACGCTCGGTACGCTTGATTTCCTTTGCCGATCCCTTTAATGTGCCGCCCGACACGGGAACCCCGACCTTGACCCGTACACCAACGCCGACGCGCACCCCGACAGCCACCGCCACCCCCACGGTAACGCAGACCCCCAGCCCGACACCGGTTGGTATCAGCAAGAGCCTGGCCGTCTTTGCTGATACACAGTGGAAGACAAGCAACGCCAGCATCGCCGTGGATGGCACAGGTCGCAAGCATCGAGCCTTCTATTACGACGAGGCAGGGACCGCCGGCGCACCCTCCTATGCGGTCTATCAAAGCTGCGCCAGTGGCTGTGAAAATGCCAACAACTGGAAGGGGATGAGCTTTGCCTCGGATGTTAACGAAGTGCAACTGAAAGTAGATGCGGCGAATAAGCCACACCTGCTGATCCGTACCAAATCGACGACGGTTGACAATAGTTATGAATATTACTACGCCGTCTGCACGGGTGATTGTACACAGGAAAGTGGTTGGGAAATGATCGGGATGGTGCGATCCGTGGGTGGTTCTGCCTATGAACAACACGATGCAGAACAGCCACAACGCTCTTTTGAGCTTGATCCAAATGGTCGCCCCCGCTTTGTCTATCTCGATAATGATCTGTCAGCCGATCCGCTCCATGTTGGGGTTTTCTATGTCTGGTGTGATCAAAATTGTGGCAGCGACATCAACGAATGGCACGAAACGCTGATCACAGACATCGATGCCTGGAACGGACAGATTGAAAAGCAGGAAAAGGCCTATTATCTATCGCTAGCCTTTACCAATCAAGGACAGCCTCGCTTGGTCACTGCCGAGTATTACCCCTACCTCGACACGACCGACACCGTATGGCGCATGGGCTACTTCGAGTGCAATGACATGTGTGATCAGGGATTTCTTTGGAGCGCGGTTGCCATCTATGACCGGGGCACAGGACCCGTACCGAGTGCAGACTTGGCGATTGATGGGGCTGGTCATCCGCATGTGGCCTTCTACCAAGAGACGACCGATGGTATTTTGCCTGGTGGTGGTCACATGCCCATCCCGCCTCACCTGATCTACCTCACCTGCACGGAGAGCAATTGTTTGAATGCGATGAATTGGAATGGCATTGCTCTGAACACAGGCGACAACAACGGTGCTGCACCCGACATCGAATTGGATGCACAAGGTCATCCCCGTATCGCCTACACCCTGGGCGCAACCGGTGGACTTGGCTATTCGTGGTGCAACGGGGACTGTCTGAACAGTACAGGCCAGACGTGGAAGCATGGCATCATCGAGACACGCGCTCAATTGCAGGCAGCGCTCCCCAAGAGCCATCCCAACCATTGTGACTCAGGCGGATGGACAGCGTTGACCCCGACCCTGATTGTGCCGAACACTGGCCATCCGCATGTGGCCTACGATGCGACCTACATCGCTCACTGCCAGCATGGTAACACCTGGCACGATGATGTATTGATGCGAGCGGTGCGAGTGGTCAGCTTTACGCAGCCGTAACTATATCTTCTAAGTGGATCCAAGAAAGAAGCTAGAAATCAGGAACGTCGCCAGCCACTTCCGGGAAGGGTCCGTCCAAGGAGAAAGTTGATCAGTAGAGCCTTCCCGGAAGTGCTGAATCGATCACACAGAGCGTGCTTATTCAACGGTTACCCCGAAAACGATTGGCGAGGAGAGATGCGCTTCGCAGTCTCTCCTCGCCAATTGTTATTCCGCAAACAACTCCTCAACCCAGTTCAACTGATAGGGTGGATATGCTTCCTGCACCATTCGTGCTCGCCCAGCTTCTAACATTTTCTGAAAGTCAGGCTCATTGGCGCTAAGCTGCTGCCGTAATTCATCATAGACGAGTTGATCGGCTGGAAGAAGGGAAGACTGCGCTTGGGATAGGAGGTAGTTGGCAGCACCTAACAATTGTGCCACGGCGGCCCAAGTCTGCGTTGCCGAGAGCAACTTGGCCACTACTACCATCGAAGCTGCCGTTCCGCGTTGGTCCTTTACTTCATTATTCAGTGCCAAACTTTCAAGCGCTTCAGCGCGTGCATCTTCCCATTTGCCAAGTTGAATCCGTGCCTGAGCCAATCGGCGCAGTGAACCTGCCAACTGATTTTTATCCTCGATCAGGCGCAATGTCTGTACCGCTTGTTCACCCAATGCTTGGGCACGATTAAAATTCTGTTGGACGAGGGCAATTTCGGCTAAATGGGTGAGAGTCGTGGCCACTTCGGAGTAATTATTATTCGTACTAGCCACTGCAACTGCCTCACTGGCATAGGTTTCGGCAGCCGCGTAGTCTGCTTCGTGCAGCGCAATCAATCCCCGGTAGCGCAGCATCTTAGCTAATGTCGCCCGATCGCCGACACGACGAATCGTGTCCAAACAACGTTCGATGTATGTAAGCGCTGCTGAGTAGTTGCCGCCTGCGATGGCGAGGATGGTAGCTGCAACATAGCCATTGGCGCTCTCAATTTCGGATAATTGGGCAGGATCTTGTTGCAAAAAGTCAAGCAAACGTTGCAACCCCTCCCGATGATGGCCGCGAATGTACCAATACTCCTCCAACTGCAATGCCAGTTGGAGACCACGAACCAGGTCATGGGTACGTAGGCATCGATCCAGCGCCGCACGTAAATTGGCATGTTCTTCATCGAGAACGTGCAGCCATTGAAGTTGTTCGCTGCCGTACAAATGCGATTTGGCGGTCGCTGCTAATTTGTAAAAATAGCTATAGTGGGCCAGCCAAACTTCGTCTTGCCCCAGGCCAATCGTTGTTGCGGAGCCGTTGCTGGGTGAAGGCATGGTAGCGCGGCGTTTTTCAGCCGCATACTGGCGAATCACTTCGTGTAGTTCATAGCGAGCATGGCCTCCGGACTGTCGCCTCTGTATCAACGATTTGTCGATGAGTCCAGCTAACCGTGGCAAGGTTGCCTTGGCTACTGTCTGTGCCGCTTCCCGCTGACAGCCACCGCGAAAGACAGCCAACCGCCCCATGATCTCGCGCTCTTCAGCATTCAAGAGCGACCAAGAATGGTCAAAGACAGCTCTCATGCTGCGGTGTCTAGGCGTGGTGTCTCGATTGGCACGGGCCAGAAAGTCGATATTGCTTTCGAGTTCACTGGCAATCTCTTCGGGAGACAGCACATTGACCCACGCCGCTGCTAACTCAATCCCGAGAGGCATACCATCCACCAATTGGCAAATGCGGGCAATGGATCGTTTATTGTTGCTGTCGAGCCGGAATTCAGGTTCGGCCTGTTGTGCCCGATCCAGAAAAAGCAGAACAGCATCCGACATCTCAACGGGAAGGGCGGCGTTAGGCAGCGAAAGGCCGCCCAACTCAAACGAACGTTCACTGCTCAGCCGTAGCCGCTCACGCGAAGTAATCAGGATCTGCAAATGTTCGGTCTGTTGGAGCAATTGGTTGACCCAGTTTGTCGCTTCATTACTCTCTTGATGAAGCAACTCTTCAAAGCCGTCCAACACCAAAAGTAGATGACGAGTTGCCAGCGCCATGTTGATTTGTTGGCTGGCATCGCCGCCGCCAGGCAACTGCAGCGCACTGGCAACCGCACCCGGCAGATGCGCCGCAGCACGCAGCGGTGTGAGCGATACAAAGACAATCCCATCCGTAAAATGTGCGGTAAGCTGGGTCGCTACATCCAACGCCAACAAGGTTTTGCCCATACCACCTGTTCCGAAAATCGTCACCAGCCGGTTACGCTCGTCGAGTAGTAAGGTGCGTAGTGCATTTCGTTCTGCTTCGCGCCCAATCAGCGGTCCAACCGACTGTGGCACAGTGAAATGTGGCAAGGGTAAAGCCGGAGTGTGGCTTGTGAGTGGCGAGGAAACTTTTTCATCATCGATGGGGGCGTTCGGGAGATCACGCTGCCTTTCGGGGGCTTGGCGCGCCAGGCGTAGAAACTCACTGCGCTCGTCGTTCGGCAGTTTGAGCACTTCGGCAATCCGGTCGGCCATCTCGCGCGAGGGCCGGCGTGCACCGATCTCAAAGGAACGCAATGTAGGCGTAGCGCAACCAACCAGCTCGGAAAGTCTTTCTTGTGTCAGGTCTTGTTCGGCACGTAACTTCTTTAGCCAGGATCCAAAAGTCGTCGGTTGCATTTGAACCTCCTGCTAAAGAGTGTATCAATTCTCAGGGATTCTCGCAACATAGTTAGAAAATCGGGTCGAAATCAGAACCCTGCACGTCAGTAAGGGGCTACCACGCCACCATAAAAAGAGCCAGATTCACATGGAATCTGGCTCTTTTTATGGTGGCGATCAACATCCTGCTGCTTGCCAACAAGTCGGTGTGTTTGCCATCGTTGGCTCAGCCCGACCTCTGTTTTCGGTTCGAATTTCAATAACATGTGCTGTGATTTCCTTAAGCCCCAACCATTTGGCGACCGACACCCGATGATGTCCATCGATGACATAGTAGCGGTCATCCAACTTGTAGACTTCAATCGGTGGCAGTGATTCCATCTGTTCCATCGCCAGCAGAATCCCGCTCCAACGCTCAATCAGATGCTCTTTTAGCGGCAAGAAGTTGGCTGTGTAATCACGGGTGCGGCTAACGCTACCCGCAATCGCATCCAAACTGATATCACGAATGCCACGATCCGTGGAGTTGGTAATTCGTACATTGTGACGTACCTCGTCCAACCCCAGCAGCGTAATCTGACGTTGAAAAAGGCGGGCAATTATTTGCCCCCACTGGCCACGGCGATGCGCCTGTTCAAAGGTTTGGCGGGCGAGCCAGCGCGTTCCCTCAGTTGTTGCAACCATGATAGCCTCCGTAATACTTCCTCTATGATTCTTCGACCCAATCCTGGGCGATTCTCCTGTTGTTCCATCAGCAAGAGCCGCGTATGTGACTCTTTGAGCAAAGTGTGGTTCTTTTCCTTGGCAACCGTCCACGCAAGTTCGAGACTAGTAGCAGGTAACATAGCTTCTCCTTATTTCTACATTCTTATTTTGTTTTCGAACGACTTCGTTCGTATGAGCCCATCATAGCAAAGAAATAAGTCGTTTTGGAGTCACAAAGTGACACAAGAAGTAATACAAAAAGTGACATCTCACTTTGTAGGGTGATCTGTATTGGGTCGTGTATCACTCGCGCCTGTTCGCGTCCTGTTGGCTGTGATTCAATGACTGGCAAATAAACGTGGGAATTAGCACTGCGAGGCATTAGGGAGATTCAAATATGAAACACTTTATCAAAACGGCTGTACTGCTCACGCTCATCTTGCTGGGTGCAATGGGCCAGATCCAGAGCACAAGGGCGCAGAGCAAGAGCGCCGCACCATCGGAGCTGACAAGCACTCTTTATTTACCGCTCCTGACAGGGGGCAACTCGGGCAATGCACCCGTAGCACTACCAGCAGAGTTAGTCACAACCTGGTATAGCGGCAACGCACCGTTGAATGATTTCTACAATCCGCAGACAGGGGAGTGGAGCGAGGTCAACGGGGTGGGGCAGATGGTTGTCTTTGCCAGCAATGGCGACTACACCTACAGCAGTTTCATTCAAGTGCAGTTGGGTAACTGTCGCAGCGAAGTATCGACTTTCAGGCAGGGTCAGACTTTTGTCACCGGCAATGCGCTGACCCTGACAGCCTCGATCTTTAAGACCCGCAGCGTCATGATCTGCGGCTCAACCCAAGAAAAATTCAGCGAAGGACCTTTCGATCCGATCGTCCAGAAGTGGGAGGTTACGGATGGGGCAGATGGCCATGAACAGTTGACGATTGGCACAGCAGGCGAGGCAGTGACCTACAACAAGGCAGGCATGGTCAACTCATTGCTGGGCTTGTGGTTAAAGGACGGTCTCTCCCCAGAGGGTTTTTATGACCCGACGACCCATCAATTTGATCTTGACGGCGGCCAAGGCATGTGGTTCGACTTTGCCGCCGATGGTAGCTATCGCTTTGGCGAGCACCGTCAAAGCCCTCCTGATAATCATGGCTGCTACTATGAGTGGTGGATTTACCAACAAGGCTCGATGCGTATTGTCGGTGGGCACATCACAGTGACCCCGGAAAGCGGCGCACGGCACTGGCGCAATCCGTGTATGCCCAGTCAAGCAACTGAAGAGCCCTGGCTCAGTGATACGCGTGACTACACCTGGTCCTATCGCGATCGTGCCGGCGAGGTAAAACTGGTAATGATTCCGCGCTCGCTCCCTTTCGAATTCGTCTTTCAACGCCCCTGATTTCCGTTTGTTCAAATCAGCGAACCATATACAACGAAGGATAGAAGTGGCAGGTTGCAAGTTTTCGCAATTCGCCATTCGCAATTTGCTATTTTCAACTCTGTGGAGAAACCTCATGAAAATTCAATCACTAACCCAAAAACTGGCTGCTGGTTTGTTTGCCTTGGGTCTGTTTGCTGGGAGTGTGGCCATGAATCCCGCGCCAGTCAAGGCCGCTGAACCTGATCCGACCATCATCTACAGCACCTTTGTCGGCGAGATCTCCAGCGACTACATCCGTGATACGGCGCTGGATAGCCAGGGTAATCTCTATGTCGCAGGTTACACCTACAGCAAGAACCTGGGCGGATCATCCAATCCGGTCAAGGGCTACAGCGATGCCTTTGTCGGCAAACTCAACCCCGACGGTAGCGCCTGGCAATGGATCACCTACATCGGCGGCAATCAGTCGGAAGAAGGCTATGCGTTGGTCGTTGGCAAGGACGCAGTCTGGGTCACCGGTTACACCGACTCACCCGACTACCCGACCACGGCCAATGCCCAGCAGCGCACCTTTGGCGGTTACTACGATGTGCTGTTGGCCCGCCTCGACCCAGCTACAGGAGCTGTCAACTACAGCACCTACTATGGCCACGACATGCGCGACGAAGGGCGTGACCTCGCCTTGGATGCGCAAGGTAACGTCTACGTGACTGGCATCAACAATTCGGGCAATGTGCTGGCGCTTAAGGTGACAGGCGAAGCCAACCCAAAAGTGGTCTACGAGGTGCAATGGGGCGACGACTGGGGCCAGGATATCGGCTATGGCATTGCCGTGGACAAGGTGGGTCATGCCTATATCACAGGCATGACCGAGAATAGCCCATCGGGAACGACTTTCCCGATCAAGCCTGGTGCGCTTCAGAGCAAGTGTGGACCCTACACCTACTCGAACGGCGAGAGCAGTTGTACCACCGATGCCTTTCTCTCTATCCTCAATGCCGAAGGTACGGAGCTACTCTACAGCAGCTTGCTGGGCGGCAGCGGTGGACCCGAACTCAGCTCCGGTAGCGACGAAGCAAGAGCGATTGCGCTTGATGCCCAGGGCAACATCTATCTGACCGGAATGAGCTATGCAGCCGATTTTCCCACCGTCAATGCAGCCTATCCTAACTATCCCGATGCCACCAATATGGCCGATGTCTGGGTGACCAAGCTGACGCCCAACGGCAAAACCATTCTCTACTCCACCTACCTCGGCGGCGACAGTGATGATGAAGGCTCGTCCATTACCACTGATGGAAAAGGCAACGCCTATGTGCTGAGCCAATCCCGTTCGACCGACTTTCCAACCCTCAAGGCATTGCAAAGCAACCTGGGCAAAGGTGGCATCTGCTTTAGCGGCTCAACCGTGCGCGCCTGCTACGACAACGCCATCACCAAACTCAGCCCAACCGGTGCCGTCCGGTGGAGCACCTACCTCGGTCACGGTTTTGATGAGTTTGGCTATGGCATCACCCGTGACCAGGCAGGTTCAATTTACGTGGTTGGTAACACAGAATCACCCGAATATCCGACGACTAACGGAGCCATCCAGCGACAGTGGGGTGGTAACGAAGATGGTTTTATCACCCAGCTGAGCGAGGGTGGAGAAGACGTTCCAGGCGGGACAGTATCACTTTTTCTGCCGCTGGTGGAGCGCTGATACACAACCCACTGTACACCTTCTTGTATTCCATCCTGTATCAGGTGGTGTATCACTTGCTTCTGTTGTCCCGCCCCTGTCCGTGGTTCAATAGCGACCAAGAAAGCAGTGCGAAATACCGAATTATCAATCACACATGACACAAGGATGAACCCATATGAAAAAGTTACTCAAATGGATCGGTATGATTCTGGGCACCCTGATTGGCCTCTTAGCACTCATCATCGTTGCAACCTATACAGTCAGCGCCATGCGTCTCAACAAACAGTACACGATTGCTGATGCCACACTGACCATTCCGACCGATGCGGCTGCCATTGCTGAGGGGCAGCGCCAATTCTCTACCCGTGGCTGTGTGGATTGCCATGGCGACGATGGGGCGGGCAAGATGGTGGTCGATGATCCCTTGCTTGGCACGGTCATGGCCAGCAACTTGACCAAAGGCCAGGGCGGTGTGGGCAATCTCTATCAAAGCAGTGCCGATTGGGAACGTGCGATCCGCCACGGGGTAGGGCTCAATGGCAAGCCGCTGATCATTATGCCCTCGCACGAGTTTAACCCGATCAACGATGACGATGTGAGCACATTAATTGCCTTTATCCAGTCGTTACCCGCAGCCGATAATCAAAAGACCCCGATTCACTTTGGCCCACTAGGGCACTTCCTACACGTCACAGGGATGGTCACGATTGTACCAGCCGAGGTGATCGACCACAATGCGCCCCGAACCAAAGCGGTGAGCAAGGGTGCAACCAAGGAATATGGCGAATATCTGGCCAAGACCTGTACCGGCTGTCACGGTGCTACCTTCTCGGGCGGTCCGATTCCCGGAGTGCCAGGCGAGGGTCCTTATCCCAAGAACCTGACCCCCGACATGGAAACCGGCTTGGGTCACTGGACGGAAGCAGACTTTGTGCGTACCCTCCGCACCGGTGTCCGCCCCGATGGTACAACACTTTCGACCGCCATGCCCTGGCCAGCCTTCAAGATGATGACCGATGAGGAATTGAGCGCACTTTGGCTTTACCTGCGATCGCTACCAGCCAAGCCGTACGGGAATCGTTAGTAACTACATAGGGACACAGAGAGCAAAAGAGAATGCAGAGCCTCTTTTTCTCCGTGCCCTCCGTGCCTCCGCAGTGCTCTCAGTGTAGTGCTTTCAGAATTAACTTTTGGAGAGAACAATGAAAATTTCCATGAATGTCCAACATAAAAGTCTTCGGCTAAGCGCAGCAATTCTCTTGCTTGCTGTGATGTTTGGTGGATTGATCAGCGCCATGTGGTACACCATCGCTTCAGCGCAGGCGACTCAGGGCCAACCAAATGCAACGACGCAACTCTTTTTGCCAATAATCAGCCGAGAGGGAAATGGCCAACCTGGTGAGACGCCAACTCCAGCGCCGACATCCCAGCCCACACCGACTGCAACCCCGACCGAACAGCCATCGACGCAGCCGTTTAAGCTCTTTCTCGAAAGCAGTTGGCGTACCAGCAGTTCTGCGATTCAGCGGGACAAGAGTGGTGGTCTGCACGCAGGCTACTATTATTACGAGGGACAAAACGATGGCGCACCTAACTATGCGATGTATGCCTACTGCGCTACAGGTTGTGATCAGGTGACGAATTGGGCAAAGGTCAAGTTGGCGAAGGATCGGGATGTGATTGAAGTGCAGCTAGCCTTGACGAGCGCAGGCCATCCTCGCATGTTGATTCGTGCGGACTCAACTGTCTTCCCTGGCGGCAAGGATTATCTCTACGCCTCCTGCGATCAAAACTGCACGAATGAGAGCGGTTGGCAACAAGGCTATGTGGCGAGCACCGACAGCACCGATATCTTTGATGTCTATGATGACGATTCACCGCAACGCTCGTTCAAGTTGGATCCACAGGATCGCCCCCGTTTTCTCTTTCAGGATCGCAACTATGCCCATGCCGAACCGGATCTCTACGGCCATTATTATGCAAGCTGTGACAGCAATTGCACCACAGGCACGCCGAGTAATCCAACTTGGAAACGGACACGTATTACCGATGAATTTACCGAGAATTTCAATTTTGAGTATGAGATCCTTGACTTTCCCTCGCTCACCTTTACCAAAGCCGGTGGACCGCGTGTCTTAGCCAACTTGATCCCAACCAGCAAGAGTCCGACGCCGCAAGGCCTCTACTACTTTGCCTGCGACACTGGCTGTGACCAACGGGCGAATTGGCAGCGTATCTATCTGTTGGATCGTGGTTCAGGCACAGAGGTATCGTGGGATCTGGAGTTGGACAATCAAGATCGCCCCCGTCTGGTTTTCTATCGAGGCACGGGCAGCATCTTGGCGGAAAAGTTGATCTATCTCTGGTGCAATGAGCAATGTCTGGATCAGGCGACCAAGGATGACCATTGGCAGTTCAATGATCCGAATGTGGAAGTGACCAATGGTCGCCATCCCGATTTGGAACTGGATAGCCAGCAGCGTCCACGCATCGCCTATTCGGACCAGAGTGCAGGTGGATTAGGCTACGTCTGGTGCAACACGGCCTGTGAAAGCGACAATGCAGTCTGGCAGCATCAAACCGTTGACAATGATGCGGCATTACAACAAAGCTGGCCCGTGGCGCTCCCCCTCTCGTGTGATACCGGTCTCTGGCACGGATTGACACCTGTGCTGACCCTGGCAACAAACGACCAGCCGACCGTCGCCTACGATACGACTTATCATGCACGCTGCTTCTACGACGACCCCTCAGACGGCAAGCCTCCCTTCACTGGCTTCCATCTGATTGTGCGTGCCGCCCGTGTCGTAGCCTTCGAGCAGCCGTAAAACAGTGGGACAGTAGGACAGTATTGGCTTACTGGTTATAGCGTAAACAAGATTTTCGAAACTTGTCATTCTGAGGAGCGGCTGTTTGCGACGAAGAACCTTGCGGTACAGACCAACCAAGATTCTTCACTCGAAACAACTCTCGCTCAGAATGACAAGTCCATTTTCTACCAAAAACTTAGTTCGTCATCTAACTCCAGCGGGATAACAGCTTTTTTTACCCTCTCAACAACTCCGTTATCAACCCATCAAACGAAGTCGATTGTAAACGTGATTGAATTGCGGCTTGCTCCTCGGCAGAAAGTTTCTGTGTCAATGCCTCGTTGAGCTGACTGACAGTTTGGTGAGTAGCATGATTGTGGGCATGCTGTGCAAGAACCGCTCGGGCGAGCAGGATCGCTCGCTGAGGATTCCCCTGTGCCGCAAACAATTCTGCCATCCCCGCCAGCGCACTCAGAGCATGGACCAACAACTCACCACTGCGCGCAATCCGGTACGATTCATTAAATCGTTGGCGTGCCCCGGGCCAATCGTTACGTAGCAGGGCAAGCCGACCCTGCAATGCTAACAATCGTGATTGGCTCCAGATATCACCGATCTGAAGGAACAGCGTTTGTGCTTCCTCGAAGAGACGATATGCATCCTCATAGTGCGCCGAAGCCTGTTTGAGTAGTGCCATTTGTTCAAGGGCAAGTCCCATACAGAACCAATCTTCCGCTGCTCGGGCGATATCAAGTGCCTCATCGACCAAGAGGATCGTCTCCTCGTTGCGCCCGAGTGCCAGGGCAGTGCGATTCAAATAGCTCATGGCAAAGGAGAGGCTGCGCGGATCGCCGAATTGACGGGCATGACGAACGCCAAGCGAAAGATGCTGGTAAGACTCTTCGTATTGGCCGACCTCATAGAGCAGGACGCCGAGAAAAACATTGTGAAACGATAACAAGTAGGGCATCTGGAGTTGGTTGGCGATGACCAATCCAGCCCGGTAATCGGCCACAGCGTCCTCTAAGTCACCATGAAACCAACTAGAACCGCCGTGGGTAAAAAGCGCCTGTTGAAGCGTAAACGGATCATCAAGCTGGCGCAGCAAGGCCAGTGCTGGCTCTACCAAGCGGCGTGATTCAACGGGACGCACCTGGCGATGGGTAAAATAGGCCTGATGGGTGGTCATGTGCGCCCAGAGCAGATCACTGAGTGGCCGATCTACGCTCGGATCGCTACGCAATTTCTGCGCCATCTGCGCGGCTCGGCGGAAGATCTCCTCGCCCTCCCGATAGAAGGCGCGCACTTCCAGAAAGATCCACATCGTCATGCCAATCTGGTGCAGAATTGCTGCCTGGCGATTGGCCACCGCCCAGTCCCAGGCTAGACGTAGATTGTCGATCTCGCCATTCAGTTCTGCCATCACCTCACGCATGCGCTCGGTACTGATCAGTTTCGCCCTCTGCGCCACCAGGCCAAGATAGTAGTCAGCATGGCGTTTTTGCGCCGCCTCATAGTCACTCGGATGGGTGCGTAGCTGCTCCTCGGCATATTGGCGAATCAATTCGTGCATGTCGTAGCGAGTGGCGGCCCCGGCCTGGCCTTTGCGCAACAGTGATTTGTCGATCAACGAGGCTAGGATCGGCAAACTTGCGTTGGCCACAGCTACGGCTGCCTCGCGTCGGCAGCCGCCACGAAAGACGGAAATCTCGCCCAGCACCCGCCGTTCGCCTTCGCTGAGTAGCGACCACGATTGATCAAAGACCACTCGCATACTGCGATGGCGAGGAGTCATGTCGCGGTCGGCGAGGACGAGGAAGTCAATGCTGCGCTGAATTTCATCGGCGATCTCGTCACAGCTGAGTACCCGCACCCAGGAAGCCGCCAATTCAATCGCCAGCGGCATACCATCGAGCAGGGTACAAATGCGCGCCACCGCATTGCGATTTTCCTCGCTCAAGGCAAAGTGACCTGCCACCTGTTGTGCCCGCTCGATAAAGAGAATCGCAGCATCGGCCTGTTCAACCGCCTGAGCGCCATCTTGTCTGCCCGGATGCGGCTTGGGTAACGAGAGCCCCGCCAACTCAAAGGTTCGTTCCCGCTGAATGCGCAGCCGCTCGCGCGAGGTAATCAACAAATGAATCCCTGCACTACGCTGCAAGATTTTCTGAATAAAGTCGATAGCACTAGTTTGGGTTGAGGCGGTGGGCACAAGCAGATGTTCGAAATTGTCAAGCACCACCAGTTGCTCCCGCTCGGCAAGCAGTTGTAGCAAGCGCTCTCGCACATCAATCGCTTGGTGGAGCGAAAGCCCCAAGCCGTCGGCGATGGTCGTCGGCATATTCTGTCCGTCTGCCACCGCAGCGAGGGTAACAAAAGCCGCTCCATCGCGAAAGTGCCTCCCACATTCAGCGGCCACCTGTTGTGCCAGGCGCGTCTTGCCCATGCCACCCGGACCCACAATCGTTACCAGGCGCTGATGTTCGTCGCGCAGGAGATGGCTAAGTGTGTTGATCTCTGTTTCGCGTCCGATCAAAGAACGCGGCGGCGCTACGTAGGCCGGTTGCACCGTGGGTGGAAGCTCTGGCTCTGGGTTGTTGGGTTCTACATCATGCGATTCACTTGCCTGTCGTGGCTCGACTGCTTGGCGTGCCATGCGTAAAAACTCGCTGCGCTGGTCGGCAGACACCTTCAATACCTCGGCAATCCGTTCGGCCATCTCGCGCGAGGGGCGACGAAGTCCAATCTCGAACGAGCGCAGCGTTGGCGTGGCACAACCCACTAACTCAGAAAGTTGTTCTTGGGTTAGGTCTTGCTCAGCACGTAGTTTTTTGATCCAACGGCCAAAAGTATTGGTTGCCATAGGCTTCCTCCTGCCGAGATTGTACCCATTCTTGGAAAATTGTCCAACCACCAAAATTGTACTGTCCTATGTATAACTTCTTGTCGGTCTTTCTGTATGAGGCGGTGTATCGCTTGCTTATGTTTTCGCCCCCTCGAACGTGATTTAATCCTCGCAAGCACGCACGGTGCAAAAACGGAGCGACTCAAACCAACAAGAAGAGAATCATGATTGAAGCGAAAAATGGCGCAAATGCGCAATCTGAATGGAGAAAACTTATGAGCAAACAACGAAAAGGCTGGCAAGTATTTTTCAGTACTCTGATTTTGATGACTGTATTGATCATCACTACGCTCAACGCGGCCAGGGCGCAGGAACCGTTGAACAGAGATGGCAACGACCAGGCGGTCGAAGCGGCAAGCACTGACGCCAAACCGCGACCTATTGTGGCGGAGCAACTGATCGTTCACTACAAAAATCCAGCGTCGTTTCAGACCCAGGCCGCACAATTGTCGATCTTGAATCAGGCTACGGGCATCAAACTGGCCTATATGCGCGAGTTGGCAGACCGCAGTGTGGTCGTGCGTCTGCCCCAAGCGCTGACCGGTGCCCAGTTGCAGCGCACAATGCGACAGATGGCAAGTCTCCCCGATGTCGCCCTGGTCGAACCGGATCTGCGCGTCTTGCCCCAAGCCATCCCCACTGATCCGCTCTACAGCGAACAGTGGCACTATTACCCGCCCACAACGCGAAACTTCGGCGTGAATCTGCCCGGTGCCTGGGATGTCACTACCGGTAGTCCGAACGTGGTCGTGGCCGTGTTGGACACCGGTCAGCTCAACCACGCCGATCTGGTTGGACGCATGGTGCCCGGCTACGACTTTATCACCGATCCCTTTATGGCCAACGACGGGGACAGTCGCGACTCCAACCCCAGCGATGAAGGTGACGGCGGCTGGGCAACGCTCAGCACCTGGCATGGTACGCACATTGCAGGCACGATCGGCGCTCACAGCAACAACGGTCTGGGCGTCACCGGCATCAACTGGACTTCCAAGATTCAGCATGTGCGGGTGTTGGGCATCTCTGGTGGGATTCTCTCGGACATCATCGATGGCATCTATTGGGCAGCAGGTCTCCCGGTCCCCGGCGTGCCCAACAATCCAACGCCTGCCAAGGTACTCAACCTCAGTCTCGGCATCGGCGGCACCTGTGGCGTGGCCCTGCAGAATGCCATCAATGCGGCGGTCAATGTGGGGGCGGTGGTCGTCGTCTCGGCTGGCAACGAAGCGATCAATGCCGCCGGCTTTCTACCCGCCAACTGCAACAACGTCATCACGGTGGGAGCCACGACCCGCAGCGGCGATCTGGCCTTTTACAGCAACTATGGTGCGACGCTTGAGATTGCCGCCCCGGGAGGCGAAACGCCAGTTGATGCAACCGGTGATGGCATTCTCTCCACGTCGAACACGGGTATCCTCTTACCCGAAGCGGACAACTATCAGTTCTATCAAGGCACCAGCATGGCCGCTCCCCATGTCACTGGCATTGTCTCGCTGATGCTCTCGGTGAACCCCAATCTGACACCGGCGCAAGTGTTGAGCATTCTGCAATCCACGGCAACACCCTTCCCGGCGGGCAGCAATTGTCGCAGCTTTGGCTGCGGCGCTGGCCTGGTCAATGCGATGGCCGCCGTGACCAAAGCAAAGGGGGGAATCATGGCCCCTACCAACCTGCAAGTAACCATGGCCGCCGTGCCGCAGATTGCGCTGCGCTGGAGCGACAACACCAGCGATGAGACTGGCTTTAAGATCGAACGCTGCCAGGGTGCCAACTGCACGACTTATAGCCAAATCGCAACGTTGGGAATCAACAGCACCAGTTATACCGACCCCAACATCGCTGCGAACACCAGTTACAGCTACCGGGTGCGCACCACTAAGAATGGCGTCGATTCGGTACCGTCCAACTTGGCGACGACTAACAGCGGGAGCGCAGGCTGTGCCGTATACAACGCCCTCGAAGGACCACGCATGATTTCCGACCCTGGCACGCTGCTGGAAACCGTGACCATGCTCAATCATGGCCCGATCAGCGACATCAACCTGCGCAACCTCAACATCGAACACAGCTTCGATATGGATCTGAGCGCTGTGTTGGTCAGTCCCAGCGGCAGACAGGTGGAGTTGTTCAATGGGGTTGGCGGCGCGGATGCCAACTTTCGCGGCACGGTGTTTGACGATGAAGCGACCACGCCAATCACGGCTGGCAGCGCCCCCTTCAGTAGTAGCTACCGCCCCAACAACCCGCTGAGTGCATTCGATGGCCAAAACACAACCGGAACCTGGACGCTGCGCCTGAGCGACAATGTGGCCGGCTATGTCGGCTGGATCTACGGCTGGTCGTTGGATCTCTGTTTCGGCGGCGGTGGCAGCAGTGATCTGATCTTCGAGGATGGTTTTGAATCGGGTGGCTTTGGACGATGGACTTCAACCAGTACACTCGACGGTGGCGATCTGAGCGTCAGTGCCAACGCCGCCCTGGTTGGCACTCGTGGCATGAGCGTCTTCTTTGATGATACCGTGGCACTCTATGTCACCGATGACACGCCCAATACTGAACCCCGCTACCGAGCCCGGTTCCAATTCGACCCGAATACGGTGCGGTTGCCAAATGGGCTGGAACACTCCATCTTCTACGGCTACCAAGGCTCAAGCACGGTGATCTCACGGCTGGAGTTCCGCATCTCGAATGGCGTCTATCAAGTGCGCGGGGTATTGCGTAACGATGGCAGCACCTGGACAGGAAGCAGTTGGTACGCAATCAGTGATGCCCCGCACGCCTTGGAGTTAGATTGGCGGGCCGCCACTGCCGCTGGCGCCAACAACGGTAGCCTCACCCTCTGGATTGACGGCGTGCAAAAGGGAACCGTTGTTGGCATCGACAACGACACACGACGCATTGATCGCATCCGCCTGGGTGCTGTGGCTGATCTGGATGCGGGCAGCCAAGGAAGTTACTACTTTGATGGCTTCAAGTCTACCCGCCAGAACTATATCGGACCCACTCTGGCGTCGGCAAATCAGGAGAATGTTGCGCTTCCCGCAACCGACCCTGTCGCCAATGTCGTTGAAGAAGATTTGAGTCTGGATGATGTGGGTGATCGGGAGGAGGAAGAGGCAAGTGACCAGCAGATCTTCCTGCCGCTGATCAGTAATTAGTGTCAAAGGAACTATCGTCTTGGAGGAAGGCATGAATGATGGTGCTTTCCTCTAAGATGAAGCAAAATTCAGAGCCGTTAGCGTCAGCGTACGGAGCCCCTTACTTACGTGCGGGGTTCTGATGCGTGTTCAGAGCCGTTAGCGTGAGCGTATGGGTGTCCCTTACTGACCGGGTACCCCCTGGGTGGGATTCTGATGCGTGCTTCAGAGCCGTCAGCGTCAGCGTACGGAGCCCCCTTACTGACGTGCGGGGTTCTGATGCGTGCTCAGATCCGTTAGCGTGAGCATACGGAGTCCCCTTACTGACCGGGTACCCCCTGGGTGGGGTTCTGATGGGTGGGGCTTTTGCTTTTCGAAGCAGCCGTGATCCTTTCACGATTCTGAAGTGCCTCGCTTACCCCAGCCTCATGACCGATTTCGCGGTAGAGGGCAAGACTCTGGTCGTTCCAGCTTCTTGCGTGGACGTACTCTCCCTTCTCAGAGGCGATCATGCTTAAGCGGTCGAGCAGGAGTGCGGTCGCTTTCTTGTTTCTCAGAGTCTGAGCTAAGGTCAGTGCAGTCTGATAGTGAGTTTCAGCTTGTTCACTTTCCCTTTGCGCCTGCGCCAATTCACCGAGATCAAAGTGTAACCAAACCAGATCCGCCTGGTCTGCCAACTTTGTAAAGAGGCGTTCGGCTTCTTCGTACAACGTCGTGGCTCGGGCCACTTCTCCTCGTTGGCGCGCAACCGTACCCAGCGTGGAAAGGTTCCAGCCAATGCCTCGTTCATCACCCAGTTCCTGATAGATGAGAAGACTCTCCTGCCCCAATTGCGCCGCTTGATCAATCTGCTGCTGTTGTAACCGGATCTTGGCTAGATTCGTCAGTGTCAATCCCTGCCCGACTTTGGAATTGAGCTGGCGGTGCAGAGCAAGGGCCTCTTCACTAAAGACCAGCGCTTCATCCAGATCCCCTTGCGCAAGGGCACAACCTCCCAAATTGGTCAGGCTGTTGGCAATCCGATAGCGGGTACGCGAGATCGTGTCGGGATCGACAAGGCTCTGCAACTGCGCCTGTAACACCTGAAGACTGGCCTCGTAGTGCTGCCGCGCGATCACATACTCTCCCTGGTCAAGTGCCAGATTGCCCGCACCATGTAATGCTAACCAACGGCTGGGCGCAGGTGGCTCGATCCCACGTTGCAACGCTCGTTCTAACCAGGTGCGTCCTTCCGTAATATAGCCACGCATTTCCCAAAAACGCCAAAGTGAACCCGCCAGGTCGAGACTGGCTTGGATTCCCGTCGCTGCAGTTAGATAATGTTCGAGAGCAGTACGCACGTTGTCATTTTCCAGATCCAGCGTTCTCAATGCATCGGCAATCTTGGCACCCCAAATTTGTAGTGCTGCTTCTCCCACCAGTTGATGATAGTAAGCAGCATGAGTCTCAGCCACACTGGCTGCGATCTCTGGCTGCGCTTGCAACTGATCCTGCGCGTACTGACGCACCAACTCATGCATCGAATAGCGAGTGGGCGTGCTTTGACTCTTGCGCAGCAGCGACTTGTCGATCAAATTTGCCAGGATGGGCAGCGTCGCTCCTGCCACCTGCTGAGCCGCTTCACGGGTACAACCACCGCGAAAGAGGGAAAGTTTTGCCAGTACAGCACGCTCCGCTTCGTTCAACAACCGCCAGGAATGATCGAAGACCGCCCGCATGCTGCGGTGACGAGCTGTCATGTCGCGCTGGGCCAGTGCAAAGAAGTCAATGCTGCGGCTGATTTCGTCGGCAATCTCGCCCGGGGTGAGGACATTTACCCAAGCAGCGGCCAGTTCAATCGCCAGCGGCATCCCTTCTACCAGGTGGCAAATCCGACTCACGGCTTGGCGGTTTTCATCGTGGATGACAAAATCGATCTGGGTTTGTTGGGCGCGTTCTAAAAAGAGCAGGACGGCGTCTGCTTGATCGGCTAGCAGAGCGTCAGCGGGCAGACCGAGACCTCCTAACTCGAAGATGCGTTCACCACTCACCCGCAAGCGCTCGCGTGAAGTAACCAGCAGGGTGAGATTAGGGGCCGCCCGTAACAATTGACGAACCCAGTGGATCGCTTCCTCATCCATGAGAAGCTGCTCAAAGTTGTCGAGTGTCAGTAACATCCTGCGTCCGGCCAGCCAGAGGTTGATCTGTTGCTGTAAATCGACAGTGCCCTGCAATGGTAAATTGAGGCTGTTAGCAATGGTGCTGGGGAGATGCTGTACCTGATTGATGGCGGCAAGCGCCACAAACGCTGCGCCATCGGCAAAGTGTGGTGCCAACGTGGCAGTGAGGTTGAGCGCCAACTGCGTTTTGCCCATGCCGCCCGCACCGACAATCGTAATCAGCCGGTTGCGTTCATCGAGCAGCAGCGTTTGTAAGGCCGTACACTCGGCTTCACGGCCAATCAGTTGAGGAATGGGTTGGGAGCGTCCCTGCTGTGGCAAACGAGGTTGGGGCGGAGGCGCTGCGCTTTGTTTGTTCGGGGCGAGGCGTTCCAACTCGTTCTCGCTGGCGCGCCCCACCGGTTGTCGTGCCAGGCGCATAAACTCCTCGCGCTGGTCGGCTGGCACCTTGAGCACATCGGCAATCCGTTCTGCCATTTCACGCGAGGGGCGACGCATACTCGTCTCAAAGGCCCCCAGCGTTGGCGTGGCGCAACCGACTCGTTCGGAGAGTTTTTCTTGTGTGAGGTCTTGTTCAGCGCGCAGACGTTTGATCCACTGCCCAAAGGTTACGGGTTGCATATGCGTATCCGATACGTGAACACAGGCAAACGAACCGGTTTTGCTGGCACTATTCTAAGCGCAACTACCTATTCCCGCAACCCTAACTCTAGCCCTCTAATCTACTGCAAGCTGTCTGTATGAATGATTGTCTCCCTATGTGTGTAGCTTCTTGTCGCGCTTGCTGCTGTTTTGGGCAGTCCCTTTCTGGTTGAATAGATGCAGACAGAACAACCAACACCGACAGGCAAGCGACCCACTTTGGTCACGCTTGCACCGGATCAGCCGACTTGAATGTGGAGGAAATCACGATGAACCATCGAACCGCTGCTCACAAAAGCTCAACCCTCGCCCTGCTCACAACCCTAGTACTGAGCCTGCTTTTTACACAAGTTGCGTCTGCCCAGGCCGATACCCCAAAGACAGCCGCCGCTACAGCCAATCTCTACCTACCCTTGATTACAGGTGGCGTTGGCAACCCCACTCCAGCACCTTCGCTGCCAGAAAAGTTTGTGGGTACCTGGTTCACTGGTAACGCACCGCTCAACGACTTTTACAATCCCACCACGGGTGAATGGCGTGATGTGAATGGTATCGGGCAGATGTACAAGTTTGCCAGCAACGGCGACTATACCTACACCGCCTTTGCCCGCTTCCAAACCGGCGCCTGCAAAAGTGAAGTTTCGGTCTACAAGCAAGGAAGTGCATCGATCAACGGCACTGCTTTGACCTTGACCACCAGTGCCAGCAAGACCCGCACCGTGACCGTCTGTCCCACCCCGCACGAGAGCATTACCGAGGGCAGTCAAGCACCGGTGACCGTGAATTGGACGCTCGGACCGAACGACTCGGGGATCATCAAGCTGATTACAACCGCAGAGGGCAGCGAAGGCCCCGTGGAAACCGAATTTGCCAAGATCGGCATGGCCGAGTCGTTGGTCGGCACGTGGTATGAAGGTGACTTACGTGCGGAGGGTTTTTATGACCCGGCGACCAAAACCTTTGACCCCAATCCCGGTGAAGGCAGTTGGTATGAAATGGCCGCCGACGCCACCTATCGACATGGCGAACATGGCTTCTCGGCACCGAATGCCCAAGGCTGTATTCTTGAAGGTTGGGTCTACGAAACAGGCACGATCGAGGTAAGGGGTGGCGCACTTACCATCCAGCCCCAAAACGGCATTCTGCGCCTGGTCAACTCCTGTGATGGCACCCCAACTGTCACCGACCCGTGGGTTGCAGCACCCAACAGTTTCGCCTGGAAACACCTCGACCCGAATGGTGACATCCAGTTGGTCCTGATTCAGTTGATGCCCTTTGCGGAGTACGTCTTTCATCGCTAGAAACGGGAAGATAGTAAGACAGTAGGACAGTAAGACAGTGAGACAGTAGCAGGTAACTGATTCACTGTCCCACTGACCTACTGCCCTACTTGCAGTGCCGCCTTCTTCAGCTTGGCTGCCTCGGCCTTAGCCTTCTTCTTCTCCTTCTCCTCCTGACTCAGATGCTCCGGTAAGGTATCAATCGCTTCGAGCATACCAGGCTGTCGGCGAAAAGCGACGCGTGCCGCCGCCATCAGCACCGCAAACCAATCCTTGGCCTCATTCAGTTGCAGATCACGCGCCTGTTTGCTCGTGCGCGATCCTTCCCGGTTTTGCGTCTGTGCCATTTTGTTCGCCACCATGGCGTTGATCAACTGGCTCACCCGCAGCAGTTGGTCAGCAGGGATATCAATGGCGGCCAACTGCTCCAGATAGCTGGGGTTGTTGAGTAGGGCGCTATAGAACTCCTGGGCTTGGGCCAGCCAACCGGCATAGTTGCGCTGCCCCTTCTGCAAGAGTTGGCTGGCATCAGGGCCCAGCACATCCCGGGCGGCCTGGCGATGGCGCTGGTAGAACAGGCGCGCCTGCCCCCAATCGGTGTGGAAGGAGGTGGTGCTGGCCTTCTGCTGACGGCGCTGGTTGCGCATCGTCCAATGGCTGTTCTGCACCTGCATCAGCAGTGCCTTGCCCTCCTGCAAACGAACCCCATCCATGCCATAGCGGGCGAGCAGGGCCAGGGCTTCCGGCTGATTCTCCAAATAGTGAAAAACATGCGAAGCGTGGATCAAAAAGGTGTCAATCGAGATATTGGGTGAATAAAACATCGCTGTTGAACCCTTCGGATATGGAGTTGTTCGAGAAGGCGTATGGGTATGTGAGGCAGTATGATTGAGGTGGGTTTCCGTTTCCAAAGGAAAAACTGTCAGGTAACGAGTAGATAGTTACCAATCCTTCACGTCCCAATCCATCTTGCAGACTATGCCCTACGGATGGATCATCTTCGGCCACGAGAATAGGTTGTGTTTGGTTTGGAACTTGTCGATGGATCATATTGCGTCCGTCAAACCATCTCAGACCTTCATTGTACGCGGCTCACTCACCGCCAGGTGAAGCAGGAGCCAACTCACCACGCCAAGCAGCGCCGAAAGGGTAAACATGGCCTGATAACTCACGCTGCCGACCAGCCAGCCAGCGAGGAGCGGAGCCAGGGCACCCGCCACGCCAGGAATGGTGTTGGCCAGCCCGATGTAGGTAGGACGAGTTTCGGCGTCGGTAAATTCATAGACAATCGAAATGCCGGAGACAAAGGTGCAGGCATTGACCGCACCACGCAGGAAAAAGATCAGGAAAAACCACCAGGGGCTCGGGGCCAGGACAGCGAGAAGCAGCGAAAGCACGCTCAGCCCCATGCCAATCTCCAGGCTGAATTTATGCCCGGTGCGGTCGGCCAGAAAGCCGAAAAAGAGATTGGCGAAGGCCAGTCCAATCTGCAAGGCTACCGTAAAACCACTGGCTTGCGCATCGGGTAAGTTCCAATGCTGCACACTGTAAACAACCAGAAACCCCGTCGCCATACTACTCCCTGCAAAAAAAATCTGCGCCAGCAGATACATGCGAAAGTTGCGATCGCTGCGCACGATCGCCGGCAAGGAGCGCAGATATTCCCATTGCGAGATCGGCGGCTTGCTGCTGTAGACCGGCGGTTCACGCGTGAGTGCGATAAAGATCCAAGAGAGAAAAATCAACCCCGCTGCCAGGCTGAAGGCCAGGACATAGCCCTGGGGAAACGGATATTGTTCGAGGACAAAGGGTAAGGCCAGTGCCCCCAGCACACCGCTGCCGTTGCCGATAAAGTTGGTGATGCCAAAGAAACGCCCCCGATGCTTGACGGGGATGATCTTGGCAATCATATCTTGCCAGCCGACCACGATGAAGCCGACCCCGATGGCATGCCAGCCATACAACACAAAAAAGCTGAATAAGGCAAGCTGCGGCTGGGGTATCGCCAGAAAGTAAGCCATCGGTGCTAGCAGGAAAATCGGCACGCGCTCCAGGAAGAAGCCCAGCGTCACGGGGTAGAATTTCTTGAGTGGTGCTTGGCCCACTGCGTTCGCCACAAAAA
Source organism: Caldilineaceae bacterium (assembly GCA_046328715.1). Classification (GTDB taxonomy): domain Bacteria; phylum Chloroflexota; class Anaerolineae; order Caldilineales; family Caldilineaceae; genus JAXLWB01. The sequence continues at coordinate 49,031 of JAXLWB010000036.1, forward strand.
GCTGGGGCAGGAAGACGCCAGCCGTACTCAGAAACGGAATCAAGCCGATCCAGAGCGGATTGGTGGTGAAATGGCTCACAAACAAGGGCAGAATCACTGTGGATGAAATGAAACTCATGCCAAACCAAAAGCTGACGCCATCCAGTGCATTGACCACAAAGTTCCAACGATAATTGCGCTCGGCGGCCTGCTCCATGCTGGCGCTGTTTACCATCATCTCTGTCATAAATTCGTCGTTCTTTCGCTTTGCTAGGACTTACGCAAGATGTGCAGCAAGTAATTGCCGAAGCGAGTTTCGTCTGCCCACCTCCCGGAGGTCGGGTCTTGCGTAAGTCCTGTCTTTGGTAGGAAACCTAAACGTATTGGTAGCTCATAGTATACCGTGCCCACACAGGCACTCTGCAATAGGCTGGAGTATTAAAGCGTGTTTTGAAATTATTGTAGAGGCGGTTCGCAACCGCCGTTCTGTGCCTCCGCATGCCGGCGGTTGCGAACCGCCTCTACGGTTACCGAGCCTGTCTAAATCTTTAGGTTGCCGGTGCCCTTGGGCGACCGCAAGGGTACGCCCCTACCAATGTGTTACTCCTATTTGCGTTGTCTATTAGGCGCAGTTTTGTAAAATCTCAGCCCCAACGAGATGATTTCCCACGATTGACGCCTTGACTCCGCTTTTGTTCAAAACAGCCAGAACAACGATAATTTGCTGACTCATGCTACGCCAAGCGAGCAAAAGAGCGTAACGCAAGGGCGCAATGGAGCAAAGACGCAAAGGATTATGCTCAAAACTCATGCTTTATGCGTTCAAATTGGCACAAATCAATCCACTTGCTTTGTGCCTTTGCATTGAAAAGATTCAGGTGCGATTCATTTCAGTTGTAGAGGCGGTTCGCAACCGCCGTTCTGGTCGCTGCTTGACCGGCGGCGGCGAGCACGCCTCTACGTTTTCACGCATCAGAATCACACCCCAATGATTCTTGTATAACATGAGTCGGTGCAATGCATATGATCTTATTCAACAAAGGGTAGCGCCATGACACAGGATTTGATTGAGATCCATGATGCCCCGCCGATCCCGGGATTACGTTTTCGCCACTTCCGCGGTGCGAGTGATTTCGCACCCATGGCGGCCGCCATTGCGGCCAGCGCCGAAGCTGATCAGGTCGAACGGGTTACGACTGTCGAGGACATCGCCCATGCCTATGCCTATCTCAGCAACTGTGACCCGTATCAAGACATGATCGTGGCTGAAATCAACGGTGAGATGATTGGTTATTCACGCGGTTGGTGGTTTGCCGAAGAAAATGGACCTCATCTCTATGCCTTTGTCGGATTTCTGGTCCCGGCCTGGCGGCGGCAGGGCATTGGCACAGGGATGCTCCGTTGGATGGAAAAACGCCTGCGCCGGGTTGCCGAGGGACATCCCGCAGCCCCGGCAAAGTTCTTCCACGCCTTTACCACCCAGTACGAAGTCGGTCTCGCTGCCATGTTGGTGCAGGAAGGGTATCACCCCGTGCGCTACAACTGGCAAATGGTTCGTCCGACCCTGGAGAACATTCCTGACTTTCCGTTGCCCGCTGGTCTGGAAGTTCGTCCTGTGTTACCCGAACATTATCGCGCCATCTGGGAAGCGTCGAATGAAGCCTTTCGTGATCATTGGGGCTTTGCCCAACCCAGCGAGGAAGAGTATCAGGATTGGCTAACAGACCGCACCATCTTTCAGCCGCAACTGTGGCAGGTGGCCTGGGATGTGGCGTCGAATCAAATCGCCGGACAGGTGCGCCCCTTTATTGACCACGACCAAAATGAAAAATACAAGCGCAAGCGGGGCTTTACCGAAGAGATTAGCGTTCGCCGACCCTGGCGTCGGCGCGGCCTGGCCCGGGCCCTCATCGCCCGCAGTCTGCAAGTCCAAAAGCAGCAAGGCATGAGCGAATCCACCTTAGGTGTAGACAGTGAGAACCTCAGCGGCGCAACGCGCCTCTATGAAGAGTGTGGTTTTCAGGTGGTAAAACGCAACATGATCTACCGAAAATCACTGAACTCATAGACAAAGCAAACCAAAGCTCATTGTAGGGGCAACCGCTTGCCGGTGCCCTGTGTGCATTATCGAGCGGGCAACCGCAAGCGTGTGCCCTTTGGGTGCAGGCACTGTATACGTTCCCCTAGTGCCTGAGGGCACTTCTCGGTGTTAGCAAGGGAATTGATTCCCTTTGTTGAATTCGCCAGCAGTATCACTCAATGACGGTATTTTCTAGTAGAGACTTCCACATGACATGACCATTCGTGTGGGCCTGGTCAATCCGGGCGAAGCGATTTGACCCCGTAGTACTACACGATTCGCTCGGCCACATTCAAATCGGCTCTGCAGCACTGCAAAGTGCCGCTCGGAAATTTTCCCGTCGATCCAGCACTCTGACCGAGTCCGATCAGAAAAACTCAAATGCATCGAGCACTTCTACCCAGTCGTTTTTCACCACAGTGCATCGCTTCAGCACTCCTACTGAACCCAATTCCTCGATCTACGCATCTCCTTTGCACAGTTACGCAGCGCTTTTTCGCCATTTCCACTTCACTCGGCAGCGCTTCAGAGGAGAATCCTTTACACAAGGCCAGCCTCGTGCAGCACGCCAAAACGATTTTCGTCCAATGGCAAAGCGATTCAGCAGGACTACGGACTTATTTCCGAAACTTCCATAAGCATCGTGTTATGCAGCAAAGTCATTCTCACAAAAGCGCATATGGATTCAGTAGCGCTGCTGAGTCTCCTCTGCTGCGCCAGAAAGTCACCGTGCAAGGCAACAAAACGATTTCTTCGAAGTTTCTGTTCAACCTTGCACTCCTACCGACCCACGTTTCCGTATCAAAAAAGGCTCATGCAGCGCAACCCACCTCTTCCCCCAAATGCCAAATTGCCCCAGCAGTACGACCAGGGCAATCCGCTGGCCACTGTTACGCTTCATGCAGTGCTACGCTACACAATCATGAGTCGCTGGCTCTCCTGGCGAAGACAACCTCGATCGTGCACTCGTGACCTGGTCGTTTACGCCAGTCGATCCGCCACAGACCGTCGAAGAGCATAGCAAGCAGCACAATCTCGCAGAGGCGCAAAGAACGCAGAGGAATGCGTCGAGAATCTTTGCGCTCTTTGCGCCTCTGCGAGAAAGCTCTTTGCTTTACGACACCCTTTTTCTCCCCTGTAACACTTCTTGTATCACCCGCTGTATAGCTCGCTGTCTTGCTTGCTTCTGTTGCAACGCTCCTCGATTTGCTTTAATGGTGACACGAAATCACTTTGAAAAGACTCTTCCGGGAAGGCTCGTACGCAAGCGAAACTTGTCCAGTATCCCCTTCCCGGAAGATTGATACAAGCAATCATCACCAAAGGAGCAAGACCTACCATGTTCACTAACAACGCACATCCATCAAGCCACGCCATCGTCATCGGCGGCAGCGTCGCCGGTATGAGCACCGCCCAAGTGTTGACCCGCTATTTTGAGCGCATCACCATCATCGAGCGCGACAGTTTGCCTGCCACGCCTGAATTTCGCAAGGGCGCACCCCATGCCCGCCATGCCCATATCTTGTTGGGACGGGGTCAGGAGATTCTCGAAGGGTTATTCCCGGGACTGCGTCAGGCATTGATCGAACAGGGCGCAGTGAACGTAAATATGGGCAACGAGTTGGTGCTCTTCAACAGCGGGGCTTGGGGCCAGCCCTTCCCGTCTGCAATCAACATGATCGGTTGTAGCCGCCCTTTATTGGAACACACGATGCGCCAGTTGTTGTTGCGCAATCCGCGCGTTCAACTGTTCCAGGAGCAGGAAGTGTTGGGGCTGCTGAGTGATGAAAAGCGTCAACGTGCGGTCGGAATTCGCCTGCGCGACTGCCACCAACCCGACGCCGCCGAGAATACGCTGTACGCCGATCTGGTGGTGGATGCCAGTGGACGCAGCTCGCACGCCCCCCAATGGCTGGAAGAGCTGGGCTATGTCGCTCCCGCAGAGACGACAGTCAACGCCTTTGCTGGCTATACTTCGCGCATCTATCGCCGTCCCACGCAGCGCAAGGAGACGTGGAAAGCGATGTACAACATGGTCAGCCCACCCAACTATTCACGTGGCGGCGTGATCCTGCCGATGGAGGGTGACTTGTGGCAGGTGACTGTGATGGGGATGGCCAAGGATTACCCACCGACCGATGAGGCGGGCTTTCTGGATTTTATGCGTGGCATGGCCTCGCCTCGCATGGTCGAAGCGCTCAAAGATGCCGAACCGATCAGCGACCCCTATGGCTATCGCCGTGCCGAAAATCGCATGAGATATTACGAGAAGCTGCCCCGCTATCTGGAGAACTTCCTGGTCGCTGGCGATGCGGTCTACGCCTTCAATCCCGTCTATGGCCAGGGCATGACCATGGCTGCAATTGGCGCTCAGACGCTCGATCACTGTTTGCAGACACAACGCCGCCAGCATCCCAACGGCGATCTACGTGGCTTGGCCCAGCACTACCAAGGCAAGCTCGCCAAGGCCATCGCCGATCCCTGGCAGATGGCGACCGGGCAGGATATCCGCTGGCCCGGCACCGAGGGCGGTTTGCAGCCAGATGCGATCACCCGTCTGGTTCAACGTTATCTGGACCGCGTCTTACGCACGATGCCGCACAATCCAGCAGTGGCCGAAGCCTTCTATCATGTGCAGAACATGCTCAAGCCGCCGACCTCGCTCTTCCACCCGCGCATTCTGTGGCAAGTGTTGCGCCAGCCAATCCAGGAGAGCACGACCGCTCCTGCCGTACTGACGCCGGCACAGCCACACCTAAGCACGGCAGGTGATTAAGCAAGCAGGCACCATTCAAACTCGCACTCCTGGCATGATGCAAAGAATCCATTGCATCATGCCAGGAGCGTTTGGGTTGACTCTCATTTCCAAAGGTGGTGACCGCTTCCCTGCGATTTCAGAAATCACTTCATCCTTTTCCTCGCTCCTTGTCCAGTGCTTTCAACAGCAAGGATAATTCTTACTATATACATGCCTGGATCAACATCGGCTACATTCTTTATTCATTACGCTTGGCATTGATCTCATCTAGTAATCCTTGGAGCATAGGGAGCATGGGATGATCGATTTCAGTGGCTAGGTCAATAGCAATTTCAAGTGTTGCCGCCGCCCCGTCTAGGTCGTTGTGTAGAAACTGCAAAACGGCAAGCCAGTCAAGGGCCTTTACTTCAGACGAGGAATCACCGATTGAATGGTAAATGCCCACGACATTGTTCATCGACTCGATTGCCTTTTGGCTATTTTCTAGGGTAGAGTAACTGTTTGCGATCATGGTGAGGGTACTTGCCTCGCTTGCTTTGTCGCCTGCCAACTGATATAAGGGTATCGCCTGCTCGTAGTACTCAATTGCCTTCTGCCAATCGCCTTTGGAAAAGAAGAAGTTTCCGATTTGAGTAAAGATACTGGCTTCGCCTGCTGTGTCACCGGCGGCTTGATACAAGGGTATCGCCTGATCGTAGTACTCAAGTGCCTTCTGTATCTCGCCCTGATCAGAGTAGGCCTTCCCGACTTTAGCGAGGGTACTGGCTTCGCCTGTTTTGTTGCCCATAGACTGATACAAGGGCAAAGCCTGCTCATAGTATTCCAGCGCCTTTTCTTCCTCGGACAAGCCCGAGTAGATATCACCGATGTTGTTAAGAATCATGGCTTCACCTACTTCGTTGCCCATCGCCTTGTGCAAGGGCAAGGCCTGCTCGTAGTATTTCAGTGCCAACTCTTTCTCACCCAAGAAAGAGTTGGCGAGTCCGAGCATGGTGAGAGCTCTGGCTTCGCCTGCTTTGTTGTCCATCGCCTTGTACAAGGGCAAAGCCTGCTCGTAGTACTCAAGTGTCTTCTGTATCTCGTCCAACCCAGCGTAGACGTCGCCGATATTGCTGAGAACCCAGGCTTTGCCCGCTTTGTCGCCTAGAGTCTCATACAAGGGCATGGCTTGGTCGAAGTGCTCAAGCGCCTTCTGCATCTCGCCATAGCTAGAGTAGGTAAGTCCAATGCCGTTGAGAACTTTGGCTTCACCTGCTTTGTCACCAATCAACTGATACAAGGCCAAGGCTTGATCGAAGTGCTCAAGCGCCTTCTGCTTACTGCCTGAGGCAGAATAGGCAAGACCTAGTGCATTCAGGATTGGTAGGTCGAGAGGGTCAAGCGCTTCACCGGTCACTGTTTGAGAGGGCTGTAGCGGTTCTAACTCACTTATCGCATCGAGCGATCGTCCGAGATACAAGTCATTTACGCCGCGATAGAGATGAATGAAGCGCACAAAACCGCTAGCTTGTTGCAGGTTAGCAGTGCTGATCGCTGAGTCAAAGAGTAGTTCGGCCGCCAAATGCTCATTGGCATTCACCAGCACCATGCCCGAGGTAAAGGCTACCATCTCATTCATCTGGGTACCCAGATCCGCCTCAACATTGAAGCTGCTTGGTTGGATCGCTTGTGGCCCCAAACTGCGGTCAAAACCTGCACCAAGATAGCTCTCCTGCTCTTTCACAATTTTGAAGTTGATGCGCACTGTGGACTCTGCTGGCGTAGTGTATACACCCCAAATCATGATCGTAGCCTGCACATCCTTTCGACTGCCAATGCGCAGGGCTGTCTCGCTGCCTGCTTGGGGGCTGATCGCACAATTGAGTTGCTCAACCCGAATGTTGGGGTAGGTTGACAACCTCTCGCGCATACGCCCTACCAGATCCTGAGTCAGCTTGTGTGGATCGTTGCCCTGGGAATCGGCGAAGTCGCTGACCACGACCAGCGTTTCATCCGCTTGCGCGGCAGCAAAACCGGTAGCAAAGGTTAGATTCTCTGGACAGAAGTCAGAGGGAAGCTCGATAGACGAGCTTGGTAATACGGATTGATCTTGGGTAAGGGTGGGTGCAACCGTCGTAGCTTGGGGTTTGATAAGTATTCCGTTGGCTTGACAGGCGCTGAGGATGAATAAGCAAACCGCTAGCAATAAACAGTCAAGTACAACAGACCGTTTCTGGTGAAATAGTACAACCGAGGGAAAACCAGTGTTCATGTTGCCTCCTTCTACCTTTACCAGTAGCAAGATAGCTTCTGGTGCTTACGTTTGATAATTTGTTTGATTGGACATTCGTCTTTCCTATTGGTATTTGCGGTTCAGGTGGATTGGGCTGGTAAAGTGCTTGATTGTACCTGCTGTGATCAGGATACAGCGGAAAGTTTCTTTAAGGGCTAGTAATTCATGTAGGGTATCCCTAGTCAAACGACCAGGGCACTCGGTCAGTAAGGGGACCACCGTACGCTGACGCTGACGGCTCTGAACCATGTTCGATTGTCATGCTTTTTGTATGGATGGCTGTATTGGTTGTTTCTGTTGGTTGACCCGTAATTCTGCTTTAATGGAGGTACGAAGGTATCAATCGTTTAACAAGGAGAAAATCATATGAACTTTGCAAAGTGGGTCTTTCGCATTGCCGGATCGCTGGGCATCTTACAACTTGCCCCGCTCTATTTTTACGAAGCACAGATCGGGCGCGACATGCCTCCTGCCATCACACACCCTGAATACTACTACGGCATGATCGCAGCTGCCCTAGCCTGGCAATTCGTCTTTTTGCTGATTGCCAGCGACCCGCTTCGCTATCGTCCGATAATGTTGTTGGCTGCCATCTTGGAGAAATTTAGCTATGCCATCGTGACGATTGTGCTCTTTGGCCTGGGTCGGCTTCCGGCTCTGATCCTGGCCTTTGGCTTGCTAGACTTGGTCTATGGCGTTTTCTTTGTCGCGGCCTACGTCAAAACGGGTAGCCGTTTGGGTAGGGAAGTGACTGCGTAACAGTACTGTGGACAGAGGAGGATCGCCATGAATTGGCTGCAATTACTCAAACGAATTGGCGCATTTTTTGTCTTGACCCTGATGATGACGCTTCTGTTTATGGTTGGGGCAACCTATTTCGGACCGCAGATCACTGACAAGCTCGCAGCAGAGGATGCCAGCGCTGCAGGGGTGGCCATGTTGATCGTTTGTATCGTGGATACAGGGCTGTTGGCCACCTTTATTCTCTCGGCACGCATCTATGGCTGGCGATTAATGTTGAGCACTGCGCTGCTCTACTATGGGGTAAAAACCTTCCAGGCCAGCATCGAAGCTGCCTACTTCATGCACAATGTCACACCAGCCATGGCCCCTAGGCTCTTTAGCATGACACTGCCGTTAGCGTTCGTTTGGCCACCACTGGCGGTTTGGCTGTTGGGCAAGAGGTGTCCACCGGCCGGGACAGCCACCGTGCCAAGCCGATTGCCAACCGCCAGTGGTGGGACATGGCTTTGGAAATTGCTGCTGTTGGGAGGCGTCCTCTATCCGCTGCTCTTCTTTGCCTTTGGCTACTATGTGGCTTGGCAAAATCCGGATCTGCGTGCCTTTTATCAAGGCAGCGACCCCGGCAGTTTTCTGCTACAGATGCGCAATGTGCTCAGTGGCGATCCGTTTGTGCTGCTCTTCGAGGTTTTGCGTGGGTTGTTGTGGGCGGGGCTGGCTGTGCTGTTGCTGTGGGCCACCAACGCTCGCCCTCGGCTGGCAATCTTGCTCTTGGCGCTGATTTTTGCGTTACTCGAAAATGACACCCATCTCATTCCTAACCCCTTGATGCCATCCATTGTGCGTCAAGTCCACTTTATTGAGACGGCATCTTCGAACTTTCTCTATGGGTTACTTGCCGGAGCAGTGTTATTGTGGCACCCTAAGGCTGGTCATACTACTAGAGCGATTGGTCGTGCGGTGGTTGGCATGTCTGCATGGCGGTGAATTATACCAATTGTGGTTGCAAAAGCCATGAATTTTCCCTGTAACTATAATTGAAATTCATGGCTTTCAAAAGAAGGAGCGCTAAGGCTGCTCAACTCCTGTACACGTTGCCGCTGCGTCGGCGTAAGATTTGGCTGTGCGTGAAGCGTAGCGAGCAACCGTTGGGCAGCTTCATTTTTTGCTTGTCTTTGCCAAAGTTGCACCAAGTTGATCTCTGCATCGATACGGGTATGCAGCATTTGTGCGGTGTTGGCTTTTTGAACTACTGATCGCAACATCTGCTCGGCTTCTTCAGTTCTACCCTGCTCGAACCAGACATGGGCTAAACGTACCTGGGTAAAGGTCGTACCCCACTGCTCATTGACCTCACCCAGCAGTTGGATCGATTCCTGTAACTGGCTGCTGGCAGATGCAAGATCGCCCCGCTGTTGCGCAAAGACTCCCATGTTGGTCAGCCACATGGCACGCGCCCAGAGATCTCCCCGTTCGCTGCTCACCCGCAAGCTTTCGTTGATGGTGTCAAAGAGTTCGCTGCCCAGGCCGGTTGCCTCGATCAGCGAACTCAACTGGCTGGCGCAGATGGCGAGGGCATGAGGATCACCCAACTTGCGTAGTTGCTGGTATGCACTCAAAGTAGTTGGATAGCCATTGGTGATATCACCGGATAGGTTATAGGCCAAGCCCAATAACATCTCCGACAACGCCTCTTCCCAGGATTGTTGGCGCTCCTGACTATGGGCCAACGCCTCTTGCAAAAGGGGGATTCCCTGAGCAAAGTCGCCCATGGTGCTAAAGGTAAATCCACTCCACAGCGTTGTGTAAAAAAGGGCAGTACTTTCTTCACTCTGGCGCGCCAACAGCAAACCCTGTTGCAAGTCCGTCAGTGCATCCATAGGTCGATAAAGCCGGGCAACTGCGTAGCCACGTGCGCCGGTGAGTAGCGCCAAAATGCCGATCTGTCTATCGTCAGGTGTGGGGTTGCTAGGCACGGTAACCCAACTGAATGCCCGTACGCCCTGATCCATCAGTTGCCGCAATTGTTGGTGATGACCACGATTATCCAGCACATAGCCCAAAGATAGAATGAATGGCTCGACCAGTTCGATCGCCTGATGCGCGCAGATCCACTCCCACGCCAACATCAGATTTTCGATCTCGGTGGCAATGTCGCTCATGGTGGCATACTGCTGCGCACTTTCCAAATGGGGTCGGTTGCGACGTAGAAAGTTGCAAAAGTATCTTGTATGGTTTTGGCTGATTTGGGCGAGCCGTGCTGCATCCTGTTGTAGATGCTCAGCCGCGAATTGGCGGATTAACTCATGTAGCGCAAAACGCCCACTTTCACCTCGCACGATCAACGATTTGTCGATTAGACTCGCTAAGAGGGGCAGCGTCACACCTGCCACTTGTTCGGCTGCCTGCCGTGTGCAGCCGCCCCGGAAATAAGACAAGCCCATCAAGGATTGCTGTTCTGCCCCATTCAATAAGTGCCACGAATGGTCAAAAACCGCTCGTATGTTGCGATGGCGCGGCGAGGCATCACGATCCGCCAGTTCCAGGAAGTCGATATTGCGGGCGATTTCAACTGCAATCTCCTCACAAGAGAGGATACGCACCCAGGCCGCTGCCAATTCGATCCCCAATGGCATGCCGCCCAGCAACTGACAGATGCGCACAATGTCGTTTCGGTTGCTGGCATCTAAGGCAAAATGACTATCGGCATGTTGGGCACGATCCAAAAAGAGCATCAACGCATCGGATGAGTCGCTGGACTGAGCGCTGATCGGCAATGCCAAACCACCCAGTTCAAAAGTGCGTTCACCGCTGATACGCAACCGTTCGCGCGAGGTAACTAGCAATTGCACACGGGGTGCCGACTGTTGCAGCTCGCGAATCCACACGATCGAGGCAGCTTCGGCCAACAGATGTTCGAAGTTGTCGAGCACCAGCAATAACTGGCGGTCGCCCAGCTGCGCTAAGAGATGTTGACGCACATCGAGCACACCCTGCAGCGAAATTCCCAATGTTTCAGCCAGCATAAAGGGAAGATTGCGCACATCTTGCACCGCTGCCAAGGCGACAAATGCCATACCATCGGCAAAGGCGTCGTGGACGTTGGCTGCCAGATCGAGCGCCAAGCGAGTCTTGCCCATCCCGCCTGCACCCACAATCGTAACCAGCCGGATGCGTTCATCGACGAGGAGTGCGTGCAGGGCATTGCGTTCGGCTTCGCGACCGATCATGGGATAGCTCGGTTGAGGAAGTGAGGGCAAAGGCGATGCTGTGGGATGTAGGTTGATTGGCTCCGCTTCAGCCGGTTCGGGCTGGCTGACCTCAAGTGGCTGGCGTGCTAACCGCGTAAATTCGCTGCGCTGGGTGACAGGAACCTTCAGCACGTCAGCGATACGTTCCGCCATCTCACGCGAAGGGCGACGTAGACCGATCTCGAAGGCGCGCAGCGTGGCCGTGGCGCAGCCTACCAATTCCGAACATTCCTCTTGGGTCAGATCCTGTTCGGCGCGCAATTTTTTAACCCATTGACCAAAGGTTGTCGGTTGCATATGTGATTCTCTGCAAAAAGTATATTGATTTTCGCCAGTTTACACAATCTCGCTCAAAGTTGCCAACGACTTGTATCACTCCTTGTATTAGCAACAGTTCCGCCTGCTGTAGCGCTTGTTTCTGTTGGTGGCTCTTGGTTCGTGGTTGAATGGTTGGAGTGAAACGTCACAATCATGTTGATCAAAAGGAGAACCTCCAGCCCCACCCTAACCCTCCCCTGCTAAGGGAGGGAATCTTGAAGGGACGGATAGAGTTTTCGCTTCTGTCTAAACAACAGAATCTTACCCTTGACGGCTCCCTCCTTGCTTCGGCTTCGACGTGAGCTCAGCCGAACGGGAGGGTTAGGGTGGGGTTGCTTGGTAGTGATTCAAAAGGAGATAATTCAATGTCCAATCGTATCTATTTCCGCTACTTCATCTTACTGTTTTTCGCCATTTTGTGGCTGAGCGTTTCGGTGCAACCCGGAGCGGCAGCGCCCTTAACCGAGGAGACGCATGTCTATTTGCCCAGTATCTTTGGCGGTAATGGTGCGGCGACAACCACCGTTACGCCGATCCCGACCACACAGCCCACACCTACTCCGACACCGCAACCAACCCCCGTTGTGGTGCAGGAAGGGCGTTTTGTCGAGTCACAATGGAAGACGAGTGATGCTGTGATGCGCATTGACGGTGCAGGCGGTCAGCATGTCGCTTACTACTATTATGAAGCCAAGAATGGTGCGGCACCGGATGCCGCGGTCTACAGCTACTGCCCAAGCCAATGTGATGACAACGCCCAATGGCATTCACTACACCTGGCCGCGAATCAGAATGTCTACGAGGTGCAACTGCAATTAACCCCCAGCGGCAAACCGCGGCTACTGATTGTCACCGGGCGTAGCGACGGGATCATTGGCAGAAAGTTTTTCTATGCCGCCTGCGACACGAATTGCACGAGCTTGAGCGGCTGGAGCTTGACCTTTGTGCACGACAATGAACTCCGCTGGGGCCGCGATGTGCTCAGCGACGAGTTACCACAACGTTATTTTGCGCTTGACCCACAGGGGCGGCCACGCTTCTTCTACGCTGATGATAACAATAGTAACTATGGCGAATTCTACGTCTTCTGCGACAGCCAATGCGATCGAACTGAATCCTGGCAGCAGACCCGCATCGACCGTGAGCAGGAGAGTCCCTATCGGCAGGACAACATCTACTATCCCAGCCTCACTTTTACCTCCGATGGTCGGCCACGACTGGTCAGCGCCGAGTTCTACTCGTTGGATGAAGACTACAACAGCTATCTCGCCTACTTTGAGTGCAATGCCGATTGCGACCGTACAGAAAGCTGGCAGCGGGTGAAGCTGATGTCACGTGGCAGTGGTCCACAACCGAGCGCCGATCTTGCACTCGATGGCGACAATCAACCGCGGATCGCCTTCTATCAGGAAGCAGAGTTGAATGGTGAAGGCAGTCGGCTCTTCTATCTGTGGTGTAATGAAGAGTGTCTCAAGGCTGAGAACTGGCAACATCTCGACCTCGGCCTCGGCTATGGCATCGGTCAAGAGCCGGATCTGGCGCTCGACCCAGCCGGTCATCCACGCATCGCCTATGCCAACGATGAACAGGGCAGCGTCGGCTATGCCTGGTGCGACGCTGCCTGTGACACAGCGGATGCCCAATGGAAAAATGAGACGCTGGAAGATGGCGACGTTCTCTATCATGACTGGCCCGTCGCCTACCCGCTCCACTGTGACGGTGGCATCTGGGCCACCTTGACGCCAACCTTGGTCTTCTCGCCTACGGGTAATCCCATGCTTGCCTACGACGCCGCTTACTGGGCCCGCTGCTGGTACGACGACACCACCGACACCTATCCCCCCGACTCGGTCATGCACATGATCAAACGTGCTGTGCGGATCTTGTCCTTTCCCCAACCGTGACGCTGCCTCTAGGGGTTACTGGTAATCAGGTTGTTGAATACTGTATGAACTCTAGAATTTGTACACAGATTATCAGGATGAACACAGATAATTTATAGGAAAAATCTGTGTGAATCCCCTAAATCTGTGTACAAAACTGAATGGTCAGTCTACTCGTACGTAACTTTTTTATGACAAAGGAGCATCAACATGAATCAGGTATCCGCGGTACAAGTTGGCGATGTGATTGAGAATTCTTTCTCTGGCGAGAAGATGGTCTTTCTGCAGACTGCTGCGGAGACCAACGGCGAACTGTTGCAGATCGACCTCTTTGTGCGTCCAGGCGGGGCCGTCTTTGGCGAACATGTTCATCCACAACAGTCGGAGCGCTTTGTCGTGAAGTCGGGCACCATCACCTTGCGCGCGAATGGACGCGAACTGCAAGTGCAGGCGGGTGAAGAATTCACTGTTCCACCCCAGACAGCGCACGTCTGGTGGAACAAAGGCGAAGAGGAACTGAATGTCCTGCTTGAGTTTCGCCCTGCCGGCGACTTTGCTGAGTTTGTCACTACGATGTTTGCCTGGGCGCAGGCGGGCAAGCCTGAAGTGAAGGGGCTGGTTGATCTGGCACGCTACGCCGTGATTGACCGTAAATACAGTCATGTGCTACAGGCGACCAATCCGCCACGCCTCGTACAAAAGCTGCTCTTTACGTTGCTTTATCCGTTGGGGCGGCTGCTCGGTTTTCAGCCGGATTTTCGATACAAAGCGAAAAAAGGATCGGTGTTGGAACCACAGCGGACAAGTCAAGGCACAGTGTCGCTGCGCCATTCGGCGTAAGAGTGCAGGCCCAGTAACCACGAAAAACACGAAGTACACGAAAGGGGGAGTTGTTCAGCGATCAGCTAAAGTGTTATAACACGGATGGAAGGAGACTCGGATTTTAGTTCGCTGGCAACCTCGTGCCCGTCCTGACACAACCGTTCCGCTCAACGATGGCAAGGGTGAGTACGTGCGTCGCATATGAGCTTGTTGAAGCTCACATTTTTAAAGGATGAGCGAACCGTTCATATTCGATAGATTAATGAACGGGAATGTTTGGTGAATATTGATAACGTAGCTTGCGTCACGACGGGTACGAGAGGTCGGCGAATGGTGAAATTGATGAATATCAACGATAGCCCCGCCGACCCCTCGTGCCCCTACCATCATGCCGAAAAATTGATTCGCAACAACACCTTCCGCACATCCGGCGGATCGCCGGTGGGGTGTTGGGCGTAGAGAAAGGGTTGAGTTGTTGAAGGAAGGGTGAGGATAAATTGTTCAATCTCCGCCAGTGCCACTTCTTGAAACCAGTGTGAATGGCGCACAAAGCCACTTTGATTGAGCAGCGCAATCAATCCAATCGCTTGCTCGGTCTCGCCCTGGTCAATCAGATCCAACGCCACAACTGGCAGCAACGAGTGGAGGAGCAGGAAAGCATGCGTCTGCTGCACCATGGAGAGCGACTCCCGCAGGCTTTGGCGCATGTCCGAATGATCTCCCATGCTGCGCAGTACCAGCGCCTGTGTTGCTAGGGCCCAACCGAGTTCATCATGATGGGTGGTGGCGCGATAAAGTGCTACCGACTGCGTGAGTGAACGCAACGCTGCGTCGCCTTGACCTTTGACCAGTTGGACGCTGGCAAGCAGCAGTTTACTCATTGCCTCCAGACGTTGGATACTCAGGGTCTGTGCTCGTAGCTGTTCGGATTGGGCGATAGCAGCGGCGGTGGCATATTCACCTAAATGCAAGGCGGCAAAACCGGTCAAGATCGAAGCATGCAGGGCACGATTGGGGTCGCCAATCGTTCGACAGATGGCAATTGAATGCTGCCATGCAACGCGACTCTGCTCAAATTGACCAGCAAAGATGCGCAAGACGCCGAGATTGTTGAGCACGCTGGCCATGCTGCTGAGCTGATGGGTAGCTTCGGTGGCCGCCAACGCCGCCACAAAATGCGTTTCCGCCTCCGTAAAGCGTCCCAGGTAGGTGAGGCTGATCGCCAATCCCTCCAGTGCACCGATACTCGCCAACTGGTCGCCCTGGCGCTGAGCGAGGGCAATGGCCTCCTGAGCCAGGATGATTGACTCGTGATAGCGACCCGCCAAGTGTGCAATGCGTGCCTGGCGGGCTAGGGCTCGAATCAGGTTCTGGGGATTGTCCAGTTGGCGATAGAGGGTGACGCTTGCCGCCTCGAATTGACTGGCGAGGGCATAATTGCTGGGATAGACCGCCTGGTAAAAAGCTCGTTCGCGTAAAAGATGAGCCTGCCAAGTGCGCGTATCCCACCCTTCGGTGCGTAACTGGTCGAGCTGTTGCTGTAAGTTGGTAAAGGTAGCTTCGATGTTTTTAACCTCAAAGACGGCTAGCCATATCCGACAGCCACACAGTGCCGCCCGCAAGGGCAGATTCGACTGGTCTCGAATGGGCAATGTCTGAACCGTGTGTTCTATCCCTGCAATGGCGCTGCGCAAAAGTGCAATCGCTTCCTGATAGCGGCTCCACCAATAAAATGTATCTCCCACGCCTTCGAGCATTTGCAACAGTGCATCGGCGCGCAACCTTGCACAGGCCAGCCCCCAGGCGGTACGAATGTTGTCGATCTCCTTTTCAAACTGGGCCAGCGCACTCATTTGTCTATCGCCACGCAGCAGTTGTGCTTCTTCGCAGACAAATCGAGCGTAAAAGTCGATCATCCGCTCCTGTACAGCCTGCTGAAAGGTTGAGCGTTCTGTCAACTGCTGACCGGCATATTGGCGCAACAACTCGTGCAATTCGTAACGTGCCTGCCCTTCCACCTCGGCATTACGGCGCAACAGCGACTTGTCGATCAGCGAAGCCAGCACCGACAGACTGGTACCAACTACCTGTTGTGCTGCCATCCGACTACAGCCCCCACGAAAGATCGACAAACCGGCCAGAACTCGTCGTTCGTCCTCGTTCAAAAGTTGCCACGAATGGTCAAAGACGGCTCGCATACTGCGATGACGAGGCGACATATCGCGATCCGACAGGGTGAGAAAGTCGATGTTGCGCTGAAGTTCCTCAGCGATCTCAGGACATTCGAGGACCCGTACCCACGCTGCTGCCAGTTCAATGCCAAGGGGCATGCCGTTGAGCAGTTGGCAGATCTGTCGGATGGCTGAGCGATTCTCGTCACTCGCAACGAACTCACTGCTGACCGCCTGCGCTCGTTCAATAAAAAGTTCGATAGCGTCAGATTTATGCGTAGCGCTATCTGTGACCGTCAACCCATCAAGCGCAAAGACACGTTCCTGGCGAATGCGCAGCCGTTCGCGCGAGGTAATGAGGATTTGCAGTGTAGGGGCGCGCTCGAGCAGCGCTTTAAGCCAGTTGATCGCGTCGTCGCTGACCAGCAAATGTTCGAAATTGTCGAGCACGAGCAAAAGCTGGCGTGTGGCGAGCGCAGTAATCACCTGTTCTGCTGGATTGAGCGAACCCTGCAATGAGATGCTCAGCGCGCTGGCAATCGCGGTAGGCAGATGCCGCGCGTCCTCCAATGCGGCTAAGGCGACAATGACTGTTCCCTCGGCAAAGTGGGGCGCAAGCCGATTTGCACAGGCGATGGCCAGCGCGGTCTTGCCCATTCCGCCAGCGCTGACCACCGTGATCAGGCGGCATCCTTCCTCAAGCAATAAGGTCTGGAGCGCAGCAAGTTCAGCCGCACGCCCGATCAGTCCATGCGGGCTCAGCAGTAGCGTGGACGGTAAAACAATTGCAGGCGGAGACAATGGCGGAGGAGCGATGACAGGCTGAGCTTCTTCTTCGTCACTCTCCCCAAGGGGTAAACGTGCCAGACGCAGAAATTCTGCTCGCTGCTCGGTGGGCAGATTGAGAACATCGGCAATCCGCTCGACCATTGCGCGCGATGGGCGGCGCTTGCCGATTTCGATATAGCGCAAGTAGGTACTGGAGCAGCCAATCGCTTCCGAGAGGGTCTCTTGCGTCAAGTCTTGCTCGGCGCGCAGCCGCTTGATCCATTGTCCAAAAGCAGTCGATTGCATAAGGATTCCCTGCAGCAGAATATAGCAATTCTTGAGGGTTTATGCAACCTCAGAATTTATAGCAAAGTGGCAAAGTGGCAAAGTTACGCTGCCACTTTGCCACTTTGCCACCCTGCCTCTTCTCATTGCTATGGGTGCAGTGGTTCATGTTACCCTTTCTGATTTAACCACAGCCAGGATATGCTGCGGGGCTGCCAGCCTGATGCAAGGTACGCACAGGCGGTGTCTGTCCCAGCAGGTGAGGTTGATAGCTTGGCGCAGCGGCAGCGTAGAGATCGGTTCCATTCTGATCAACAAAGTAGAGCACCGCTCCATCTGCCGACCATTGCAGGATATGCGCACGGTCGGCAATCCTCTCCGGCGAACCGCCATAGGGTTTGACCCAGGTGCCGATCACGCCTTTCGTAGCCAGGGTGACGGTCCAGGCGTAACCGTTGCGCCCAAAATCGAGCAGACAGAAAGGCGGTGTCGGATCGCCGGGAAGAAGCTCGCCAGTAGGCGACATCCAGTCGATGTGATCTTCGCCAACCAGATGCCAGCCGGGGTGCCAGGGTTGATCGCTTGGCCAGGGTAGCTCCTTTTTTGAGATTTGGCGCAAGACGCGTTGCCCTGGCTTCCAGAGATAGGTGCCAACAAAGTTTGCCGGGTTGCAGCGCAGTTCTGGCTCGACATGAACCAAGGCGACGCCACTCTCTGCATCAAGCGCAACGGTGCTAAAGCTGCGATTTGTGATCAGAACGCTCTTCCCCGTCTTGATATTGATCGTGCGCAGCTTGGAATTACCACATTTCATCGTAGCGGAATAGACAAGAACTGTTTCCCGATCCAGCCAGGCCACCAGCCTTTCATCGCTGCTCTCCGCCGCCACGGAATAGAGCGCACGTTGTTCGCTGCCATCGGTGCGGCTAACCCACACGCCGACCGGGTCTTGATAGGGCTCGTTGCCGCTGAAATGACTGGTGCCCGTATGGAAAATCCAGCGTTCATCGGGCGACCAGACGAACTGATAGGCATGACTGGCTTCGTCGCTCAAGCGGGTGAGTTTGCCTTTTGCTAGGTCGTAGACATAAAGCTGCGCCTTGGAGCGTTCATGTTCGCTGACGAAGGCGAGCTTGCTGCCACTGGGCGACCAGACGATCCCGTCCCGGTTTTCTTCGAGGACGGCGCGTGTCGCATGTTCGGCATCGGCATGTTCGCCTTCGGAGAGGGTGCCTACGGGCTTTGTCGGTTGTAAGGGCGTGATTGTTTGGGCGGTGTGATTGGTCAGGGAGAGCAGTCGTAGTTCCAACCCGCGAAAGCGCTCTTTGGTATCCCGATCGACCACATAGGCGACATGCTCGTTGTCGGGCGAAAGCAGCACGCGCAGGATTTCGTCACTTTCCGTGGCTACCTGCTCCAGGTTTTCCCCCTTGGCATCGGCCAACCAAAGCTGATAGCCAGTGTTGAGGATCATCTTTTGTGATGGCTCGGCCGGTTGCGTGGCTGGGCTATCAGTACTTGCTGCATAAAGTGGTGGGGAAAGTTCGTTCCACACGAACAACAAACCCATCAAAAGGATCACAATGTCGAGAACGACAATCCGTTGCGGTAGCATGACCAATCTCCTCGGTACCTGCGTCGAATGAATCTGTTGCATAAAACGGCTGAAACGTGACGCGTGATATACCGTTCAGCTCCATTGAGTAGCGTCTACATACTCATTAACGCGCAGAATCGATCCAAAAAGAAGCCACAAAGTAGTACAAAAAGCGATACAACAGAGAACAATGCGAATTGCAGATTGCGGAATTGGGTACGCCGATGAAACGGAAATTGCCGGGATGAACATGGAGCAAACCAATAAAGATCCGCAAACATCCGTTTGATCCGTGTCACCTGCGTACCGCTCCATCCCCTCCATGTGACGTCTGTTCCGCGATTTGTAGACGGCGCTGTCGATCCCCCTGTATCGCTTGTTTCTGTTGTCGGTTGTACCTCTCTGCTTTAATCGAGTCAGGAAAGTCAATCGATGGTTACACAGATTTTATGAGCAGAAAGGAACTCTATGAAGATCAACATGTTTGCCCAACGGGCTGGGGTACTCATCGTCAGCCTGATTTTATGCTTACTTCCGCAGCCAACGCAGGCGCAGAATACGCCTAGCACGCCTTCCCCGGAATGCCAGGCGACCTATCTGAGCGATAGTTGGAATGGCGACTTTACCATTAGTTACGACATCAGCGAAACCTATGACAATGGCAGTCCGCGCAGCGGGGAAGCCCATCAATCGGGCAATCTCTCGTTGGTCTTTGCCGAGCGCTCGGGCGATGCCTCCTATGCGACCTGGCGGCTCAAGCAGGCAGGTGGTTCGGGTGTGCTGCATTCGCGCTACATAGAGCAGAAGATTACGGGGCCTCACGAAAAGGTGATCGACGGCTCGGGAGTGCCGGTCGGCTTTATCGGTCACGTGGAGATGGAAGCTGCCACCTGTTCCTACAGCGTCGAAGTCTTTGCCTACATCAACGTGACCGTGACTGAGACCGATTCGGTGCCCCAACAAGAAATGATGGACCTGGCCATCTTCCGTCTCTACGACCAACCTTTCGACCCAGTAGAAGCATCTGCTGTCACGTTGCAAGCACCAGATCGTGCCAAACCGCGCCAGTTGCAGGGTAACGTGGCGATCAAAGTGCCAGTGGTGCCAAGTGTAGAACGCAAAACTCAGTTTATGCCTGGTCTCTCCTCCGTCGACACGGCCAACCTGATGCGCCTGAAAGGACGCCCGGATCTGGGTACGGCGGGCGTAGGCTGGACGTTGACACCGAACCCCAGCCAACCCTACATTGCGTCTGTGGAGATCAAACACAAAATTTATCCCACCAGTCGCTGGGGAGAGGTGGGTCAACTGGGCACAGTGGATGGCAACCTGGTCCAGATCACGGCCAATCTCTACAACCCCACCGACACCCTCTATCCGGTGCTTGCGCTGCGCTTTCTCGATGCTGAATCGAAGCAACCGTTCCCCGGTTGTGACATCAGAACCGCCTTATCACCCAAACGGATCACGCCGATCGTCTGTGAATGGGACACGCAAGGCTACGCTTGGGATGCACCCTGGCAAGGACATGCGGGAACCAAACATCCCTCGCATTTTGTGCGTGTCGAGTTGGGAGGCAAAGCTGACCCGCTTGATATTGTCGAGAAGTCCATCACCATTCGGCCGAAACCGTTGATTTTGGTCCCTGGTGAATACAATAACCCGAACGCCTGGCTCAAATTTCAACGCTTTATTGTCGACGCCAACGAATATTGGACGGGCTACGTTGTGCCTGGCCTGCGAACGAGCGACAACCCGCTCCCCTGGGCGCATGAAAAGCGAGACACCATCGCTACCAATGCCGATGTGCTGGTCGAGTACGTTCGCCAGGTGCGCCTCCTGGAAAACGCTTGGCATGTCGATATCGTTGCCCACGGTGTTGGCGGCTTGATTGCGCGGCGCTATATCTACTCGAACCTGCCGACGAACTCGGACACGGCTCGCCCGGTGATCCATCGCTTGGTGATGCTTGGGACACCCAACCGTGGCTCCGATTGTGCCACTGCGGAACTGGTCTTGGCGCTCAAATTCGATCTCCCCGACCTGTTGAAAATTGTCGAAACCTTACCGGCAGCCGTGGATAAATTTAACGAGGAAGTGAATGATCTGCGAGGTGTGATTCCTGCGGCACTGGGCGGTAATCAGCACAACTACCGGTGTGCTTGGCCCTTTACTGCGCCCAGCGACGACTTTGTCACCTATGAAAGCGCAACGTGGCGTTTTGGCAACGTGGCGGCGACCAATTCAAGCCACCTGGAAATGATCAAATCGCAACAAGACTTTGACAATTTTGTCTGGCCGCAACTAGCGGATAGCCACGATGGCGGTGGATTGCTGGCACAAAGTGCCGAGATCGCACCACTTACGCCCAACTCAACCAGCGATGAACCCGGTACTATGGACAATGTCGATCAACAGCCGCTAGCAACGCAGTTCGTCAGCCAAACCGTCGCCGCCCAGCGTGCGCTCGACCTACACTTCGCTGTGCCTACTGCCCGAGCCGTGGCCGTGACGCTGGTGGCCTCCTCCAACCTCACCTCGACGCTGCTGCGCCCGGACGGCAGCACACAACAGGTGATCGCCGCCGAGAGTGCAGAAGCAGAAGGCTGGTGGCGTACGATGGTGATCAGCAATCCGATCCCCGGCACCTGGACGCTGCGCTTGGCCAATGGCAATGGCGCAAGCGAAGGGGTAGTAGCCTTTCTGCAGGTGGTCGAGGGTCCGGCCACGATCAATGTGGCGCATACTCAAGCGGATGAACAAGGGAAGGTGACAGTGACGGCGCAGATCAATGGTCTAACAGCTGCGGCCAATACGCTACAACTTAGCCTACGCACGGTCAATAGTCAAGGTCTTCCTCAAACATTGCCACTGCTCGATGATGGGCAACATAACGATGGTTCCGCCGGCGATGGCCTCTGCGGTACCAGCGTCACCATCACCGATCTGATCGCTGCCTTTGTCGTAGCAACCCTTGGCGATCAATCCTACCTGCTGCCGGTGCAGCTTGATGGGGCGGCATCACCGACTGCGCATCGCAGCTATCTGCCGCTGCTTATGCGCCCGTGAATAAGACCAGTGGACAGTAGACAGTGGGACAGTAGACAGTGGCCTCGCACCGACTTACTGTCCTACTGATTTACTGTCTCACTGACGTTCGTACGTTGCAGGGATAGCGGCATGGTTAGTTATCCAAGCATATCACCGATTTCGGTGACAATTTTTGTGCCAAAGGCAAACCAGATCAATGCCGAGCTACCAGCAAAGACGAATCCTGCCATAACCTGGATTAGATAGCCGCCCCAAACCGCCGCCCAGGAGTCGATTCTGGGTGTCACTTGCTCCAGCGGATCGTACAGCACGGGGACTGTTTTGCCGACGTAATAGTCAAAGTCCTTGTGATCTTTGCGTTTGGGCGTCGGGAACCAATCCCGAGGGCGATAGCGTGTTTCGACCTCACCCATCTCTGAGCAGAACGAGCGTCTTTCCCCATTTTGCGTGTGAAAGTAGATGACAGGATAGCGTTGAACATGGTAGGTATGGTAGTTATGGCTCGCCCGGTACGCTTGCGACTTCGTCTCAATTTTCGTCACAACTCCCTCAACCGCCTGCATGCGTGGACGGACTTGCCACATGACAAGCCCATCCCGAATCCCCACCAGCACCAGCCCGATGCCCACCAACAAGAAAATGATTGCCATGCCGCCAACCACAAATGCCATAAAGTTACCTCTCGCTCAATTTGCTATGCAATAGGGCAAGTATATCCAATCTACCGCCACTTTTGACCCATCGAAAGGTGTATCCAGCCATTTATTGAGTCTCATCAGACTTTAGGCGCGAAAATTTCACTGGCATCTCGCTGGTTATAGCAATTGAAGCACTCCACTTTGTAAAAAACTAAAAAAGCCACCCAGCGTACTGGATAGCTTGATCGATGGTGATTGATTGGTCAAGGGGCCAAGCGGCGGGGGTGCATATCAAGATGGGGGCGGAACTTCAGAACCCTACCCTTTGGGTAGGGTTCTGAATGGCACGTTTTACCCCGAAGTTGATATGCACAATCGGCGGTCAATTCTTTGATAGAGCAAGTGGGATCAGCGCTATCAAGCATAGGAAGACAAGATGACAGGCGGATAGAGACTTTCATCTCTTCATCCTGTCATCTTGTCTTTCCTTCTCCGTAACTTTATGCTTCTACTGGCTCAATATGGCGTACAGGTCGGGAGGCTGGGATGTTGAAGGCGTGGTCAAAGCGCTTGTTGGGGTCATACTTGGCCTTGACACGCATCAACCACTCGTAGCTTTCCAACGAATAGGCATCTTTGGTGCGTTTGCGAATCTCTTCACCCTCCAAGAAGTTGAGATAGACGCCCTCCATGACCGGTGCCAGCTCTTGCTTCATCGTTTGAACATACTGCTTTACCTGTTCGGCCATCTGTGGGGTCGGGATGGCGGCCACAACACAGAGAACATGTTCCATCTGGCGATGACCGATCGGGCTGTTGTGACTGAGTCGGGTCACCTGACCGCCAGCGTGGCGTACCTCGACCACCGTCAATGGCGATGAACCATAGTTGGAGATGCCATAGTTCAACAAGGTGTCGATCACCTCGTCGTTCAACTCACGCATCCAGCCACCACTGATATAGGTCGGCATTGGCTCCTTGGGATCGTTGCTGATTGTGTCAGCCTGGCTAAAGGGTATGGCGCCGAAGAAGTTGACCACCGGTTGTTGCCATTCCAACCAGGGATGAATCAATTTCTCCCCTTCTTCGAGGTCGCCCGTATAACAACCGCGCACCATGACAAAGGATTTGCCGCGCAGAAATTCAGGCAGTTCGGGCATGGACGGGAAGTTCATAATCACAATCGAAGTCGTCATCTCGTTGGGCAGGGTCTTGATCCACTGGCGGTAGCGAGTAAAGACCTCTTTGCCCTGGCTCACCGGATAGAGCAGATTGCCTGCGTAGACCTGAGTCACCGGGTAAAGTTTGATCTCCATGCCCGTGACTACGGCAAATGCACCGCCACCGCCGCGCAAGCCCCAGAAGAGATCGGGGTTTTCCGTAGGGCTGGCATGACGAACCTGACCATCGGCGGTGACCACTTCAAAGAAGTTGACGCTGTCGGCGGAGAGCCCATATTTGCGTGCCAACCAGCCCAGACCACCACCCAATGTATAGCCTACCGCTCCTACGTCCGAAGAAGAGCCCATCAGCGGTGCCAACCCATGCGCCTGTGCCTTGTCCAGCACAACGGCCCACTGTGCGCCTGCCTCGACCCAAGCGGTCTGCGTGGCTGGGTCCACCTGGACGCCATTCATACGGCTGGTGTTGATCAGCATGGCACCGTCTGCGGCACGGACAACGCCATGTCCCGTGCCCATCACTGCTACTTGCATCTTCTCTTGTTCGGCATAACGGAGTGCTGCCGCCACGTCCGCTGTACATTCAGCCACTACAATCAAGGCAGGATATTGATTATAGGCCAGGTTCCAGGCCTGGCGCATGGTGTTGTAAGTAGGTTCATCTGCGGCAACAACGCTTCCTTCTACGTTTCGACGTAATTCATCTACCGTGATTGTTTTGACGGTTTGGCTATCGAAAAACATTGGTTTGCTCCTTGTTATTGATTTTGGATGAAGTTTTTGTACCGATTGGGTCTCTTTGTGCTGAGGCCTCTCGTTTGTTTTGTATGGCCCTAGCATAACGACAAGCCAGGCTGTTGACGAGTAGCAAATCGATACAAGGATCGATACAGGAGGCGATACAGAGGGTAATACAAGAGGAAGACAAGAAGACAGGAAGACAAAAAGACAAGGTGACAGGGGCAATTTGTAGGGGTATTCGCTTGCCGATGCCCTGTCACCTTATGTTGGGTTTGTGGAGAATGTAAGTTGTGGCGCTTATTTGTGGAAGGGGTGAGCGGTTGGTCACGTCCCTGGCTCGGCGCACACGATTTCCGCTAGATCGAGAATGCCCTGCGCCGTGCCAGGAATGTTTGCGTGTATACCGCGCGCCGGGTCGAGTCGCACGAGGCGTACTTACTCAACGAGTTTCGTTTTAGAGGGTGCATTGATCAACAAGTTCTGCCAGTTGGGGCAGGGTGAGCTTTTGTCCCGAGAGCCAGGCTTGTTTCCAGTTCGATTCGCTGAATGCAGCCTTGGTGCGCGTGAGCGTCTGTTGTTGAATCTCAAGTTCATAGAGTGTGAGCGCCTGACCACTTTGACGATGCAATTTGTCGGCGGCGGCGAGCAAGGAGACGGCCTTGTCCACGACGCCAGCTTCGGCCAACACGGATGCCAAACCTTCACAGGCCGCCATCATGCCCCCAGCTTGATCGAGTTGGTGATAGATTTGAAAACAGCGGCGGTAGAAATCAGCCGCCTGCGCAAAGTTACCAAGTGCGCGCTGCGCCAAACCCAGGTTAATTGAGGTCCAGGCGATGCCTGATTCTGCCCCTTCGGACTCAAATAAGCTGAGTGCTTCGCCAAAGAGTGGCAATGAACGCTGGGCGTCTCCCTGACCCAAGATGGCTCGCCCTAGAAAATTGAGTGTAATTGCCAGTGGCCGGGGACGATTGGCGGCGCGCACGCCAGGCAGAGATTCATTGAGCAGCGATTCAGCCCGACTGTAGTCTCCTAACTGGATGGCCAATGCGCTAACCTGGTTGAGTAGCGTCCTGACGCGTGCCTGATTGCCGAGCTGACGGTATAAGGTCAAGCTTTCACTGAGATAGGTGTCGGCTTCGTTGAATGCGCCGTGGGTGGAAGCTGCCTTGCCGAGTTGGAGCAACGTCCATGCGCACTTGGTTTGGTTATTTTGGTCGCGCCAACGTTGCAATGCATCGGCGAGAATCTGTTTGGCTTTCGGTTGGTCGCCCAGCAGATGAGTGAGTTCACCCAAGGCGGTGAGTGCCTGTGCCCGAACTGGGCCCTCCTGGTTGGAGAGCGCAAGCGCAGCCGTAATCCAATCACGCCCTTCTTTCCAGTAATCGCTTTCACACCAGAAACGACCCATGCCAGCAGCCAGCCGCAGGCCCAAGTCGGGATTGCGGCGCTGGGTCAGACAACTCCGTAAAATCGAACGCAGATTGTCCTGCTCCACGCTCAGTTGGTGCCGCCATTGTAAGGATTCCTCGCTGTCGGACGTGTGTTCAACTTTTTCGACCATTTCCATAAAGAAATTGGCATAGCGTTGCTCAAGTTCGGCCGCAAAAGGTTGTTCCTGTAGATGTTCAGCCGCATACTGGCTGATCAGTTCATGCAAATAGTATCGGGCATGCGTGCCAACTGCGTCGCGCTGAAGCAGCGATTTATCGATTAAACTGGCGAGGACAGGCAAGGTGGCATTTGCGATCTGAGCCGCCGCCTGGCGGGTACAGCCGCCACGGAAGATCGACAGCTTCATCAACGCCTGTTGTTCTTCGGCGTTTAAAAGTTTCCAGGAATGCTCAAAGACGGCCCTCATGCTGCGATGACGTGGGGAGGCGTCACGGTCGGCCAGGGCCAGGAAGTCGAGATTGCGCGTCAACTCGTCGGCGATCTCTTGCGGCGAGAGCACACGCACCCACGCTGCCGCCAATTCAATCGCCAATGGCATTCCTTCGACCAACTTGCAGAGCTGAACCACCGCGCCCCGATTGCTGGAGTCAAGCACAAAGTCGCTGGCTACCTGCTCGGCTCGTGCCAGAAAAAGCAAAACTGCATCGGACTCATCAACCGGATGGGCACTGTTGGCGCTATGCCCCAAACCACCCAACTCGAAAATTCGCTCTCCGCCGATACGTAGACGTTCGCGCGAGGTGATCAACAATTGTACGCCCGGCGCACGTTGCATCAGCAGCTTGATCCAGGCAATCGAGCCACTATCAACCAGCAGATGCTCGAAATTATCAAAGACGAGCAGCATCTCTTTGTCGGCAAGCCAGGACAAAAGGGCCTCGTCTAGTGAGGTCGCGCCTTGGGTCTGAATGGCAAGTGCGGTTGCTAGGGCTGGGGTAAGATGTTGGGCCATCTGCAAAGGTGCTAGAGCCACAAAGGCGGCACCATTCTTTAGGTGATCAGTAACTCGATGGGCAATCTCCAATGCCAGACGAGTCTTACCAATGCCGCCCGCACCCACCAAGGTGGTCAACCGTTGGCGATCCTCGATCAGAAGTTGTTGTAGTGCGTTTTGTTCCGCTTCGCGGCCAATGAAGAGACCCACCAAGGGAGGAAGTGTAGGCAACGTCGGGGTCTTCTCCTCCTGTTGGGTTGGGGCAAGGTTTTCTTCGCCTTCACCATCGCCGTTGCTAGAAGGTTCCAAGGGCAGGCGGGCCAAGCGTAGAAATTCAGCCCTTTGCTCTTTTGATACTTGTAAAACATCGGCAATCCGTTCTGCCATTTCACGTGAGGGACGGCGTTTGCCAATTTCAAAGGCGCGCAAGGTCGGCGTGGCACAGCCGACTCGTTCGGAAAGCATCTCCTGGGTTAAATCTTGTTCGCTGCGTAATTTTTTAATCCACCGGCCAAAGTTCATGGTTTCGATAGTCATAGGCCAAAAGTATATCTGATAAATCTGATACGGAACAACTATAACTGTATTACATCCTGTATGAGCGGGTGTATCACTTGCTTCTGTTGCATCTTTTCAACTTCTGATTTAATGGGACCAACGGAGTATGTTAACAGTCAAAGGTAGATGGGAATTCAACCCCAGACACTTGACCCTCATTCGTAGGAATGATAAGGAGCAACCATGTTTGCAAGTGATTATGTAACAACAAAAATTCTGTTTGACGAACGGCTGCGTGAGGCAGAAGAGCAGCGGCGGGTTCGAAAATTCGAGGCAAGTCAACGCACTGGGCAAAATCGGTTCTTTGAAAAACTTGGAGATCTGTTGATTACGCTTGGTACAAGTCTAAAGACAGTTCATCCCAAACTGGCCTGATTTGAAAACAGCGGAGGATTGGTACGCGAATGAGATGGATTTTACGGCTCAAAGACGGATAAAATCAGCAAAATCTGTGTCATTCGCGTGGCGATCATTTTCAAAGGAGTTATCAAAATGAAAAAACAATCATTGGGTGGCAATTCTCGATCCCACCAGATGGATGCCAGACGGACCTTCACCGTCTTCGGAACGACTGTGGCGATCAAGGCGTCAAGCGAAGAGACGGCGGGCAGTTATTGCGTCATCGAGACGACCTTTCCACCTCATTATCGGATGGTGCTGCCTCATTGGCATGACAAAAAGAGTGAATCATTTTATGTGATCGATGGCGCCCTGACCTTTACGCTAGACGATCAGACCTTTATCGTACAGCGCGGAAATTTCGTCTTAGTGCCACCACAAACGGTGCACGTCTACTGGAATTCGACTGCTTCGCCTGTCACTTTTCTAACCTTCTCTTCACCGGGTGGGTTGGAAGGTTATCTTGCCGAACTGGCCAAAGTCTTTGACAATCGGCCTTATGACGCAGATCTGGCCGTTGAAATCGCAACACGGTACGATCAATTTTCGCCTGAGGAGCAAGACGTGGCCCTCTCGACCTCGTTGGCTTGAATGGATTACCGTTCAACTGTCGTTAAATAGAGCGCGGTAAAAATCAGTAGAGCTCCAATTAGCAAGGTGGGGGTGAATGGTTCGCCAAGCAAAACCAACCCCAGGAATGAACCCACCAATGGCTGCGCAAAGAGCGAAATGGCACTGACTCCCGCCCCAATGCGGCTTGAGATCGCAAACCAGACCGCATTGCAGAAAACCGATGTGACTACGGCTAAATAAAGAACTGCACCGATTGCTTTCAGCGAGAGCGCAGTCGGCATCGTTCCTGCTGCAAGATGCCAACTCACCATCGGCACCCACACCACGATACTGCCAGTGCAGACGTAGGTTAACACCGTCAAGGGTGGATATTTGCGTGCCAAATCGGTGCCCAACACCGTGTAAACTGCCTGCAGTGCCAATGTGATCAAGATGAGCAGATCGCCAAAGGCACGCAGCCAGCCTCTGTCGCCGCTGTTACTTTCTGTAATATGTCCCAGAACCAGGATCAGCACGCCCAGTGCGCCGGTCACCATTCCCACGATTTTGGTTCGCCCCAACGGATCGTGGGTAATAAGGGTTGCCAGGAGTGAAGTAAAGATCACCTCGCCAATGATCATCAACGACGCATCGGTAGCCGTAGTCAGGTTGATGCCGATATAGTCGATCACATAGGCCAGTCCAATGCCGAAAGCGCCGAGGGCGAGCAAGCGTACCCGATCACGCTGTGCGACAGGTTTTAGCACAGCCCTGACTGCCGCGTCCCTAGACTGTCCGGCATGCCACCGTTGCCACCCATGAATCAGCCACAGGATCACGGTCGCCGTCGTCCACCGTGCCGCCCCAAGCAGCGTGGGTGGAATCTCCAGCAGCGCCACTTTGGATACAGCATACGAAGAACCCCATAAAATATTGATAAAAATCAGCGTCGCAATAGCAAGTCTTCGATTCATGATGGTTTGTGTATTGTTTTATTCTCAAGTTTGAAGCGCAAGAAATCGAGTGCCGAGGCGAGAAGCCGCACCTATAATGGGTCAAGTAGCAAATTGAATCACCCAGTCTATTTGAGATTACTGGATCATGAGATTCATGACATGCAATCTTCTGACTTGTAAATAGCGTCGCCGACCAAGCACTTTCGAGAGCACTTACAAGATAGACTTGTCATTCTGAGCGAGTGCTTTTTCGAGCGAAGAATCCTGCGCTGTCCAACCAAGATTCTTCGTCGCCAACAGCCGCTCCTCAGAATGACAAATTTATCTTACATGGTTAGTCGCCACGGTTGGCAGTTTGGGAGAATGACAGATTGTCTACCAAATAATCGGAGCGCTATTTTCATCGCTGGTTGTCCATGTTTTCATAGACCTCTAAATCTTTTAATCTCTCAAAAAAGGACCTACATAATGACTACAATCCGCTTCAACGCTATGCCTACCGAATTCGCCCGTGCTTACCAAAATGGCGCATTCGATGCCAATGGACAACTGCCCGAACGACACATTTCCGATGGCGACGGCGTTCCCTGTCGCCACTGT
The DNA here is from genome assembly GCA_046328715.1 of Caldilineaceae bacterium. GTDB lineage: Bacteria > Chloroflexota > Anaerolineae > Caldilineales > Caldilineaceae > JAXLWB01. The sequence goes on from JAXLWB010000036.1 coordinate 79,021, forward strand.
CTGCAAGATGTGGCGGCTGGCGAGCCTTACCTGATTCTCGCCTACCGTCCTTTCCCGGAAGCGCAGCCTTATGCCGAGTTAGGGCCGATCTTCCTCCATGCCGAAACCTGCGAACGCTACGTTGCGTCCGATCAAGTTCCACCCGTGGTTGCTCGCAGCCAGCGCATGTTGATCCGAGGCTACAACGCACAGAATCGCATCGTCTATGGCACAGGGCAAGTGGTAGCGGTGGAGCGTATCCAAGGTGTCGCCGCCACACTTTTCGAGCGCCCAGAAATTGCCTATATTCATGTGCGCTCTGCTTCCAACAATTGTTACTCCTGCCGGATTGACCGCTAGGCGATGTAGAACAAGATGACAATCTTGTTCTACATGGTTTCCTGTAATAATTGATTCAATCGTTCATGGTCGTATGGTGTGTCTTTCTTTGGGTTACGGCGCATGGCGACGAGGAAATTAAAGTGAAGCAAGATAATGTCTCGGTATTTGAGCACCAATTCAACCAATTTCGGGTGAACGGTGAGTTGCTCCTCGGCAATGATCTGCTTGATATGGTGAATGAGGGTCGGTGTCCATTCCCAAAACGCGATATCGGCTGGAATATTGTAGCGTTGTGCCAGTCGGCTCTTCTGCTCGTCGGACAATTTGCGACAGATCGATAACCATATAAAACCGACTTCGGTGAGAAGCACAGCATGGTCGTAAGAGCGATGACGATCAAAGAAGGATTTTTCCTCCTCCGTGAGGTCAAAGCTACGGTCAAGCACCAAGCCAAAATCGCTCAGATAGGCCTGTTCACCATCCGTAACGACATTGTCGCAGTGGGCGTCCAAGTGGATAATGTCGTGCTGGTGTAGAAAATTGATCGCTTGATTGACATCGTCGATCACCATCTGTGCACGTTCTGGATGTTCATCCAACCAGTTTGAGGCAGTGAAGGGGATGTACTCCAAAAATAGGATCACCTGATAGTTGGCGTTTGTGCGAGCCAAGACAAAATTACTCACTGCCTCGCTATTGTTCCAATATTCGACGTATCCCTGATGTTGTTCAAGATCCACACCGCCATGTTTGCCCATCGCCGGTGTGATGCGGTAGTGATAAAGCAATGGAAAGTTTTCGATTTCGCCCGCCAGTACCCAATTCGTAGTTTTGATATGGGCAACGAGCTCGCGAAAGACTCCAAACCCAGCCGAGCCAACGCCATAGTTGTAGTAGGTTGGCAACCCATAGTGATTGCGCGTGGAAAATTGATTGGCAGCTTCTAGATCGGTCAGCGGTATTCGTTTGACAAAAACCTTTGTTTGCTCGATTTCAAGGATATGATTTCTACCCCAGCCTGGCTCAGCCTCCTCTGTTGCAAAGCGCGCACGCAGTTGCTCGTCATCAAGCTGGGCGATCGCGGAGTTCAATCGAAAGTAAAGCGCTCTTCTTGCTGCCAATGGATTCAGCATTTGCCTCTCCTCTCGAACGACCTGTGTATCTTACTGCTGCAATAGTTGCCGCAACTCCGCCGTTAAGGCTTCACTGGCTTCGGGGTGACCATGAAAGGCAGCAGGCGTGTTGTGGAAAAGTGCGATTTTCCAGGTGTCGCCCTCTTTCACCGCCACTAGCGACTGAATGGCATTCACCGCCGGGTTGATATCGCTACCTCCCGGTGGAATCATGCCTACTACAGCGCGCAAAATCGCTGTGTTCTCGCTCAATAAACGTACCTCACGCACCTTGCCGACGTAGGTAGCCGTTTTGTGATGGGCAAAGATGTCCGCCAGCGTCGTGACGATCTCTGCGCTCCCGTTCATCTGGCTGCCATCGAAGCCGATTACATTGGCGTCGGCAGCGTAGAGTTCGCCAATTGCCGTAGCATCCTGTTGGTTCCAACGCGCCAACATCTGCTGATGGAGCCAGGTGATCTTTTCCTTGGCAGCAGTTGATTTCTGATCTGTATTCATAACTATCTCCTAGGTATGATTCTCCGTGATTTTGCCCGATTGTGGTAGCGACCAAGCCAGGAAGAGGGCAGGCAAAATCATCAACGCCGTCGCTGCAAAGAGAACGACGTAGGAACTTTGTTCCAAAATCCAGCCACCTGCGATCGGCGCAATAGCCAGCAAACCCGCCAGTGTGTTAGTCAGGCCGATATAGGTGGCCCGTTCGGTGTGCGGTGCAATATCAAGCACGTAGTTGAAGTAGCCCAACATCATGGCTGCATCGATGACGCCTAACAGCCCAAAAATTACCGGAAAGAGCCAGGCTGTCTCTTCGGGTTTGCCCAGCGCAGCCATGATCAGCGCCACTGTAATCGTGGCTAGATCGCAGCAGACTGAAATCTGCACGACCCGGCGCGATCCAAAACGGGTTGCTACGAGGCCAAGAATCACGCCGCCGATGGCCCCGCCAATTGTTTGTGTGGTAAAAAAGAGCGCAACTGCCGCCTCCGGCTGATTGGCAACTTGTGTGGCATAGATGACATAAAATGAGCCAGCGAGCATATGTAACCCGGCTAACAGGCGCACTGCCGTAATGCGCACAAAGGAGCGATCGTTGCGCAACAGGCTGCGCAAGCGCGGAAAGTAGTCGCGCCAGCGGGTCATGCTGCTCTCCACGACGCCGGGCGGCTCTACAATAAAGTAGCTAGCCAGCAGTGCCAACATCAAAAACAGTCCTGCCAGTCCAAAGACCGCTGCATAGTTCACTGGAAAAGTCGGACCTTCGGCAGACAGCAGGCGCTGAATCCACCAACCGATACCAAGGGTGAGAATGCCGCGCGTCGCTTGCGCACTGCCCAACATACGACTACGTCCTTTGGCCGACATCGACTTTCCCAACATATCGAAATAGGCAAGGGCAGCAAAGCCATCTGTCAACATAAAGAGCAGAAAGCCTGCCAAGAAGACGAAGAGAATCCACGCAGGGTAAGTCGCGCCGCCCCACCAGAGAAAGAGCGCAAAAACGAAGAAGAACGGTCGTCCAACCCAGGCGGCACGCAGGAGATGGGGGAGCTTTCTTGCCTGCGTGTTGAGGTAGTTGGCGGCAAACAACTGTGGCAACAGCCACCCTCCAAACCAAATCGTGCCCACCAGCCCGATCAGCACCTTGGAATCGGTCAAACGGGCGGCAAAGGCGGGCATTGTGGTGTTGGGATTGAGGATGGTCAACGCCAGCCCAAACATTACATAGTCAAAGAAGAAGGCAAGCCAGTTACGTCGCTCGTGACGAATAGGTTGATTGGAGGATGTTGTAGTAGCTTCAGTAGGCGCGAATGCAACTTCCTGAGGATCGTTTTCGAGCATGAATGAGCCTTGTACTGGTTTGGTTTTTACGAGCGGTTACCAACATGTAACAGACCTCCAGGAGGTGGCGCCGGTGATTTCAGTTTGCCAAACTACTTATCGCCACTTCCCGGAGGTCGATCAATTTACAGTGTGCTCCACCCAAAGGCAACCGATTCCCAGGTCAGCAGATCGCCTTCAATATGCTCAGTTATGCCTACTTTTTCCATCAAAAACATGATTTGAGCGCGATGGTGCATGTTATGAGTAATCACGTGACCGGTTGCACCGCCAAAGGTCTTGCGTTGCGGGGGATTGTCGAGTGTGTCGATAAAACAATCGTCGTATCGCTGCTTCCGAGCTATAGCGCGTGCAACGTGAGCAAATTCACGGCTGATAACGCTATGGCGTTGCAAAAGTTGCGCGATGCTGTAGCCGCTTCGCTCCGTTACTGGCCGCTCGCAGATCAGGTCTGTCCATGTCTCCATGTTAACGATCATATGCCCGAAGGTGCTGCGCAACGAGCGATGGTCAATCTCAAACTCCTGATCCAACAGTTCATCGGGAAGTGTTTGACAGGCCAAAAGTAACTGGCGTGTGCTCCAGCTATCGTGTCCAACTAAACGATCCAGTAGGTTCATGGTGATTCCTGTTAGGCGCTCAACTCGTAGGCTGCCTGTAACCACAGCAGCAACTCCTCATCGACATCCTCTGGTTTTTCTAATTTTGTCTCTTGATGGTAGCGGCTCGCCGAGAGTTTTTCTGCTTTGCGAAAGCGTGGGCTTTCCAGGGGACGAGCACTTTTGATATTGAGGAGCAGATAATTCTTACGGGTTGCCACCCCTGCCAGTGCCGTGTGATGATTTAGGTGAATGGATGTCTTCTTTGGATCTTCGCTCACATTGCCAATGACGCTCATCTTCTGAACGAGACGATCGTAGATTTTACGTACAATTGGCTCTTTGCCCACAAAGTGCTGGTCAACCGTATATTCTGTGTCCATAGACTCTCCTGAGTAAATAAGATAAGAGAACTGCTTACGTCACCAGGATCGACACATCCACTTTGCGCTGTTCAAACAAAAAATCCATGAAGTTAATATCTCCAGGCGAGTGACCGCAATCGGTGAAGTAACGGGCTAACTCGCTGCGATGGTGGGTCCCATGAACTGCAAGATGGACAACGATCTGCCACAGCTTGGCGCTCTGAGGCGGTCGCCCCTGCGGTGTGCCAAACTCCACATTGCTGTTGATGGTTGCCTCGTCCATGCTGCGCACATAAGCTACCATCGTCTCTTGCTCAAGCCGCCAAAATGCCTTGAGCTTTTCCAGATCGGAGAGATCCTCCAGATTCCAGAGCAACTCTGTCGCTAATACCCGTTGCGCCATCAGCCGCCAACTCCATTCAACATCAAGCATGTGACGCAAGGTTTGAAAGGCGGATTCGTGGTCGAAGTTGGCAGCTTGCATCAGTTGTTCTACGCTCACCTGCGTTGCACATTCTAGAATCCGATGGTTCGCCCAATAATGATGTTGCAGAATCGTGAGCAGATCAGACTGAGTCATACGAGACCTCCTCATACTCTAGTAGCGAATGCCATGTTCGATATACATCTTCCACAGCGCCAGCGCTTCGCCCCAGCCGCCTGCGCATTCCAGCATCTTGCGCCGTCCGCTGGGAGTATCGTGATAGCCATGTTCACACAGCCGAATGACTGTTCCCTCTGCAGTCGCTTCAAAGTTAAGTTCGACCGTGGTCACATAGTCGGGACGGTCTGGCGACCATTGGAAGACGAAGCGATGCGGGCGATCCACTTCCAGGATCGTGCCGCCATCCTCGGTGGTTATCTTGTCGGGTCCCCACTCTTTCCAGCGGAAGCGGATCGTACCGCCGGGGTGGGCCTCGACAGTCGCACCGGTGGTGAACCAGCCATCCAGCCCAACATTTGTGGCAATGCCATCGTAGACTCGCTCCGGCACAGCGCGTACCAGAACTGCATACTCGATCTGCTCCTCGATCAGTTTCTCTGTCATTGGCTCTCCTGTTAAAGTTGTTGTCTAACTGCTAACCATGCCAACTTGACCGGCACGATTCGTAGTATGTGAGCTTTAAACGTTTCTAGCACATGGTTTGAACTGTGAAGTGCTGGTCAAGTTTTACCACAGCCTTAGGGGTTACTTTGTTGCTTCCATTGTTGATGACGCTCTTGAACGCCCTCCCACAACGGCTCGGCTAGAGCGGGGTTGAGTGCAAAGGTTTCGCTCAGCACACTTCGGTATTGCTCCAGGCTCTCGATCTCCGCTTCGGCCACACCGTTGGCCCCGTAGCGTCTGAGTACCGCACCGCGTAACGTTGTGATGCCCTCGGGAGTGTGACGATGGCAGACGGTGTTGCGGACAAAGCCTGACTCTGGCGAAGTCTGCAATTCATGACAACGGGGAGCGAAGCCTGAGTACTGGCGGGGCAACAGGGTGAAGCCATAGCCCGCACCGCCATAAGGTTGATTGTGAAAAAACCACTTGTCGCCATCCTGCTCGATCTGAAAGGTCATCCAGCCCTGCTTGGCATCGCCGGGACGGAGAGGCAACGGATCGACAAAGGCGTTGCCAAAGCCGACATCAGCCAGCCATGGTTGATCGATCTGCACCAGCAGAGTGAGATGGTCGAGGTCGCCCTCCACTCCGCCTTCGGCCGCTGCCCCTACGCTACTGCCCAGCAAGGTTACCTCAAAGCCCAACTCACGCAATGCCCAGGCCAACAGTCCGTTCATTTCGTAACACCAACCGCCCCGTCCCTTTTCCACGATTTTGTGATAGATCTGGTCGAGATCAAGGGTGAGCTTGCGCCCTAGGTGAATATCAAGATTCTCGTAGGGAATCGCCAGCAGATGCGCACGGTGGAGTTGGCGCAACGTCTCGACACTTGGTTTACGTGATCCTGTATAGTCAATGCGCCGCAGATAGGCGTCGAGTTCTTTCATATTTGTTTATCCATTATTGGTTAAAAATTACAGTGCCTACTTGCGACTGTCCTACTCCGCCGTCACTACCGAACACGGCGACATGCCACTCGATCGGTTCGCCTGTGGGAATTGGCGAGAAGCCTCCGCAGTCGAGACTTGTCAATTCAAAGCTGATATTGGTGTCTGCTGTTTGTTGATCGCAGGTGCCGAACAGATCGGCTGAACTGTCGATAAACCACTGAACCTTCTCGCCTGTGATGTTACGGTTGTTCCAGCGGAAGGTAAAGGGCACGGAGACGGTAGCGTTATTGGACGGTGCCGTAAACGCTACGTTGGCAATGTCAAAGGAGCCACCATCCACTCGCTGCGCATAGTCGTAATCGAGAATTGGGAAACTTTGCCAGTAGAGTAAATAACGCGAATCAAAGTTGTTGCCGCCGTCGCTACCGTTGCGATAGGTGACCTGGTAGGCCAGGATGCCGTTGGAAGTCGGCGCGTAGGGGAAATTATAGATGCCGTTGGCGTCGGTAGCGGTGCGTGCTTTCATGTCACAACTTCCGCCTGCCAGACAGATTTCCAGTTGTACCTTGATATTGCTCACGCCAACGCCCTTGTAGAAGACTCGCCCGCTGATGCCGCGCGGGGGTACAGCGGTCGGGTTGACTGGCGTTGGCAATGGTGTAGGTACGGGTGTGGGTGTCAACGTGGGAAAGGTGACGACTGGGCCAGATAAGGTTGGATTGGCGGTCGGCTGTGCATTGCGCGCGCCAGCAATGACTGGCAAGTAGACCTGCTTGGACAATGAAGGATCGATGGTCGCTTGCGGTGTGGGGGAACTCATGATGTGGGTTGGTTGCCAATCTGCATTGAGCGAAACGCCATCATTCGTCACCTTGCCTGTACTACCTGTGGTCACATTCAGCCACCAAATGTCATAACTAACATTAATATCATCGGCTAGGGTGTAAAGGATATATTTCCCGTTGGGCGACCAAGTGGGTCGTCCCGTCAATCGTCCATGATCGGTTAACAACAGGTGGCGGGGCTGTGTCAGATCTTTCCGATCATAGAGCATGATGTGATAATTGGCGCGCAAACCGCCAACGATATCATTGACTGGGACATAGTGGTTGCTGACCGCCTTTTGGTAGACGATAAAGTAACGTCCATCCGGTGACAAGGTAGGTTCATCCACAGGACTCAAACGCAGATCAATGTTGCCACCTGAGTAAACGGTGAGATAGCTGATTAGCAGCGTCTCCTGAATCGGTTGTACGCTGAGATCAGCTTCCCAAATGCCTTGCGCACGTTGGGCAATGGTTGGAGCGGCATCGAAGAAGATCTTGTTGCCAAACCAGTCGCCGCCTTCGGCGTAGTCGATTAACCCTTGTGGTCCACCTACGGAGACAACGGTGCCTGGTGCAGGAATGTTCTCGACGAAAAGACGACAGATGGGGTCCTGCGTCGACTTATCACTGTTGTACCAACGGGCTCGGGCACAAACGGTGGAGAGAATGCGGCTGCTGTCCGGCGACCAATCCATATCGATCAGCAAGTTGTCGATAGCGTCGTTGCCACTGTCCGAGCAGGTGTTGGTGCGCAAACAGCCCAACGGTGTCTCCTTGGTTCCTTCCAGACCGGGCGTGGTATAGATCTGGTGCAAGTTGCTGCCATCACTGTTCATCAGAAAAACATTGCTGATCAGCGCTGGAAATTTTTTGGTATCCGGATTGTTCACCGGGAAGATGCCGTCGCTCTGAAAGGCGATCTGCGTGCCATCGGGCGACCAGGTAGGAATGCGCGGCGTAATGGCCACGTTGGCAATGCGCACTCGATTGCTGCCGTCGGTATCCATCCGATAGATACCATGTGTATCCGCAGTTTCACCAGGTCCCGTGAGGACAATTGGCTGCGCCCCATCGCTGTGTAAATCGGCGGGTAGGCTTGATGTCTCGGTGCGTTCAAGGGTTGGCACGATGCGCAGATCGTCGATGTAGATTGCCCAGTTCCAGTCGGGCTGCCCCTTAAAGTCAACTTCGGTGATGAAGTACAGAGTTTGGCCACGCAGGTCGGCCAAATCACTGGCTTTGATGTTGGCGCGGTAGAAGTACCAGCCGGGCATCAATTCATCCATTTCGATCGTGTCGATGAAGAAAGTATCGCCCAAATAGTTAGTCGGCTTGCTGCCCAAACGCAAGTTCATATCGCCTGCACTCCAATCGCCGATGGCTGAATACCAGAACGAAAGCGTTACGTCACTGGCATTTGAGGGAATGGTGACATCTTCCGCCGCCGTTTGTGAAGGACCGATGGCATCGTTCCCGCAGCTATCATCGATGGGCTGACCGATACGCAAGGCATATCGTCCTTGATGGACGACCTGCACTTTTGTGCTTTGGTTCTGAGCGTCGACGATTTGGGCCCCACCACAGAAAATCCAGGGGTCAGCATTACCACTTTCAAAGTCACCATTACTGATCAAGTTGACTGCGCCCGTCTGCCAGAGTGAGGTAGCACTGGCCAACGGACTTTGCAGTGCAAGGGCGAGCAAGGCAAACAAGATAAAGGAAAAGGTAGGAGTCTGTTTGAACATAGAGTAGCTCACTTCGTGTTTGGTTTTGGTGCAAAAGTAAACGGGCAATCGGCTTGAAAATTGCACACTTCCAGCGCTTGTTCATCTCGTTATCAACACGGAAAGTAACCACGAAGCCACCCCACCCTAAACCTCCCCTGCTAAGGGAGGGAACTGTGACGGGACGAATTTGGTTCGTTCTTTTGTCCACCAAACAAAATCCTCTCTGTGACGGTGCCCTCCCTATTTGGGGGAGGGTTAGGGTGGGGTTGATGGTTACCTTGGAAATCAAAGAATACTGAACTTATACGTGTCAATCGAAGGTAAAGCTGCGCCAGAAGATCCTATTTGCTTACTCTTGCAATCCATATGACGCTACTGCTACACCATACCAAACCACAGTCCGTTCAATGACCGCTGCTCGTTCCTGAGCCAAGGCAAGCACCGCCGGGTCCGCACGATAGGCGGCGAAGGCTTGCTCGTCGGGAAAGCTCACCCAATGCACCTCAAATGGTGCAGCCGGATCACTGCCATCCAACCGTATCACCCGCTCAATGGTACCGCCATGCATCGCCATGATCGTCGCCGCCTTGCCCTCAAAGGCTTCAAAACCAGTAACGTTGCCATCTTTCAACCAGAGTTGGACAAGTAGAGTTAGTTTGTTGTGCATTGTTGTTATAGATAGAGATTGGAGATTAGGAGATTGTCCAGCGGTATAATCTCTTAATCCCTCAATCTCCTAATCTCCCTTTGCCGCTTGCAAGTAGGCACTGATCAACGGGTGCGGCATACTAGGCTGGGCACGCATCTGTGGCAAATAGAGCGTTGCCATGTAGAAACGATGGCCCGGCAACTCGATGGCGCGCAGTTCACCGTCGTTGTCATAGGCAACAAATTCTAACTGGCTGCCATGAAAGTTTTGCTCGAAGGCGGCGTTGAAGCCATAGTTGCAGAGAAAATTCTCGGTCGCTTCGGTCTGACCATAGATTTGCGCTACTTGGGAGCCGGGTACAAACTTAACGGTCTGCACCTGCCCCACCAGCGAGCAGGAAAGTTTGCTGATCAACAGCGTCGCTGCATCCGGCGAAGATTCCTCATGGTCAGCATCCAAGATACCGAGGACATTGCGTGCATACTCTACCAGAGTATGTTGAAAACCACCTCAGGTGCCAAAGAAGGGAATATTGGCTTCGCGGGCAAAACAGATGGCATCCAACGCACCTTCCATGCTAACGTAGGGGCTGCCAGGTGAACACCAAAGTGCATCGAAGCCACGCAGGCAGCCGCTGCCCTGTTGTTCAATTTGTGGAGTCGGCACCCAAGTCACCTGGGTCGGGATGCGCAGGTGGTCCGCTGTGTGGACAAGCGCAGCATTGGTGGCCAAGTGAGTGCGGTTTGCGGAGTTGAAGTCGCCGATAACGCCGATCTTGAGGTCAGTCATAGTTGCTACGCAGGCTCCTTTAGAGACACGGATAGTAGGAAGCGCGGACCCAATTTTTCTCATGTACCGATCTGCGTTACCTATTATCCGCGTCTCTTGGCTAGGTATCTCAGAACATTTGGTCTAATATTACCTTGTTTTGGACATAGCTAAAAATCAGCTTGGCTGTATTGCTGGCACAATTGTAGAACAAAATAGTTTTTTGTTCGTGGAGGAATATGATTCAAGAGGATGATTTCAAGGGAACGCTCAAGACCCTGTTAGCGGAAGCTTTCGGCGTTTCCGAGAACCCACATGGCTACTTTCTAGACTCCGGACAGGATGGCTTTCTTGCCATTCTCGACCAAGTAAGCGCCGAGATCGCCTCGCAGTCGGTCCGTCCCGGCAACGCTACGATTGCCGCCCACTGCGAGCACGTCAACTTTATCCTCGACGTCGTGCGCAATCCAGAAATTGATTGGGCTGGCAGTTGGCATATCAGCACGGTAAATGAGCAGGAGTGGCAGCAAGTGCGCCGGACCTTACGTCAACGGTATGCAGCGCTGATCCACGCTATCGACACCATGCCCGAATGGAACAGCAATTTCGTCGGCGGAGCCATGATCATTCTTACTCACTGCGTCTATCACCTGGGCGAGGTGCGTCAAATGCTGTCGGTGCTGTCACCGCGTACTTCGGCAATCAACGCCTGAAAGGCCGGCAAATTCCGTTGGTTGGTGAAGACCCAACTGGTTTCCAACCATTCAGGGGTAAAATCTGCCCCCTCCTTAACGGCTTGACGCAATTGAGACAATGTCGTCTCGGATTCACCTGCCAGTGCCCAGGCTGCTGCAGCGTCCAGTCGATACTTGGGATCTACCCTATCGGCTGCCCAGGTAAAGTGTTTGGCCCAGTGGGTGGCCGCTGCCTGTGAAAGATCGCCCAGATTTTGAGCTGGGAAGAACGAACTGTAGGCGGCATACTCCGCATAGATCTCAAAACCAACCTTCTGCGCCGTACCCCGTGAGCCATAGTTGGTGCGATGACAGTGCCAACCGATGGTCGTGATGCCGCGCTCCAAACAAGCATCGACCATGCCCGCTACCACTATTGCCGCTAATCCCCGCCGCCGATAGCCGGGATCAGTGCGGATACCGATCTCGCAGGTCGTGCCGCTGCGGCAATCCATGATGCACATGCTGGCAATTGTGTCGTCATGTACAATGCAAAAGCCCAAGCCATTGGCCAAGAAATCCTCGGTCGAAAACCAACCGCGAATCCAGCGTGTCACCCCATCGTGATTCTTCAGGCTTGTGCGCTGCAAAAATTCTGTATCGACCTGGGCAAACTCGAAGCCAGTTTGCAGCAGTGCATGCCAATCCGACAATTTTTTACGCTGAAAGCGCAGATTGAGCCGTTCCTGGCGCGCCGCCACCCGATTGACCCAAATCTGTTCACGCACTGTTTCCCAGACTGGTGGATGAAAGACGAGATAGGAGTCGTGCTCGATTGTCTCCTTGAGTCCTGCATAGCTAGCGCTCTGTTCTGCATCCCCTGCCAGGTAGTGGCCTTCGGGCGAAATGGCAAAGCCAACCCGTGGCTGCTCTAGATCATCCAGCCAGACTGCACCCGGAGCGTTGCCCGCCAATGTCGCTGCTAAGCTGAGGTGAATCTCGGTGAGGGGAAGAAAGATGGGGAGTGCCAGGGGATATTGGGTTAACTCTAGTTTATGCATCGTAATCCTTCTGGATAAGATGTGAATCGCCCTTACTTACGTACGGGTTTCTGACTGTACTTCAGAGCCGTTAGCGTTAGCGTACGGACTACTCCTTACTTACGTGCGAGGTTCTGATATTTTACGGCACTCAATCTCATTGTAATTGATTTCAAATGGGTTTCAGAAATCTTCTGTAACTGGAGCAAGAAGCTGAAAATGAACAAGAACTGACCATTGAATGAGCTGTTCAGTGAATAGCAGGTACGCATAAGCTAGCGCTATCAACGTACAATTTATCATTCAAAAGGAGTCATCACATGAGCAACCATCTTGCAACCGCAGGCGCAATCTACGAAGCATTTGGCAAGGGCGACGTCCCGACCATCCTCAGCCACATGGCGGACGACGTACAGTGGGAACAGTGGGCGGACAATACAGCGCAAAAGGCGGGCGTTCCCTGGTTGGCCGCACGCAGTGGAAAAGAGGGTGTGCTTTCCTTTTTCCAATACTTGGGCAGCCAAATGCAGGTGACCGACTTCCAAGTGCTCTCGATGATGGCGGGCGGCAATCAGGTCGCCGTCGAATTCGTGATCGAAGCCAACATCCCCAGCACCGGTGGCCACTACCGTGATGAAGAGATGCATCTATGGACCTTCAATGACGCCGGCCAGGTCACTCGCCTTCGTCACTATACGGATACAGCCAAGCACATCGCAGCAGCGAGGAAAGCCTGACAAGATGACGCCGACCTACCAAAATTTTTGCTGAATCGCTAGGAAGACCGCACACCGTGCGGTCTTCCTAGCGATTCAGTAGAAATACCCAGATGCTCTACCCCTTTTCTCCCGCCCAAATCTCCTGCATCTCCTCACAGCGCACTAGCAAAGCCTGTAACGTCCCCTGGTCAATCACCCGCCCTTCCTTCAGCACCAAAATCTGATCCGCCTGACGCAGTGCTGCCCGTCGATGCGAGACGACTAAACAGGTCGGTCGCTCAGCCTGTGCGAAGAGCTGTTGCCAAAGCTGTTGCTCGGTCTCCACATCCAGGGCGCTGGAGAGATCATCAAAGACGAGCAGTTCGGGCTGGCGTACAAACATGCGTGCTGCCGCCGACCGTTGAATCTGCCCACCCGAGAGCTTGACACCCTTCGGCCCAACCAGCGTCTCCAATCCCTTTTCGAGATCGGCCACATCCTTCTCTAGCACCGCCGCTCGAATGGCTGCCGCGAGGTTACTCTTCTCTTCGGGCAAGCCAAGCAGCAGATTTTCGCGCAGCGTGGTGCTGAAAAGGCGCGGCACCTGGGCGGTATAGGCACAACGGGGCGGCACGAAAAAATCGCCTGCATTGTCGATTGGCTTGCCATTCCACAGGATTGTGCCCGCCTGCCTGGGCAGTAATCCCAACAAGGTACGCGCCAACGTCGTCTTGCCCGAACCGATGCGCCCGGTGATCACGGTGAACGAGCCGCGGGATAGCTCCAGATTCAGTTCAAAGATGCCTCGTTCTGAACCAGGATGGCAGTAGCTCAACCCAGTGACCTGTAGACGTTCCAGATGATCATTCGCAGTTCGGGGTGGGGCATGGAGTGTTGGCAGTGTCCCATCTTGCCAGGTGGGTCCTGGTTCGATCAGTCGTGTGGAGGGTGCACCGTCTAGCAACCCTTCGAGGCGGCGCACGGAGACGCCGGTCTGTTTGTAGCGTGCCCAAAACGAGCCACAAAAGGCCACGACCTCAGCCAGCACCGCCATCTGATAGGCAAAGAGGCTAAAGTCGCCGACGGTAAAGGTCTGCTGTTGCATGATAAAGACGGCCACGAAAAGCAGAACACTGGTTCCAAGGTTGCCCGACTGAACATAAAGCGACTGGATCAGTTCGTTGAAGAAACGGTCGAGCAATGCGGCCTGGCGTCGGCTTTCGTTGAGTTTGGCAAAGTGGTCGATGATGCGATCTTCGGCACGCGCTACCTGAATCGCCTGTACTGCGCCAAAACTCTCAGCAATAAAGCTTGTGACTCGACTGCTTGCCTTGCGTGTCGCCTCCCGATATTTCTCCAGTCGGGTGGAGGCGCGGTTGGAGATCACGACCAACAGGATCAAGGGTGCCAGACTGATCGCAGTCATCAACGGGCTGACACGCCACATGGCAGTGAGGGCAATCGCCGCATACGAGCCATAGGCAACGATGTTATTGCACCAGAGCGCAAACCAGGGCATCTCGTTGACATCGTCGCGCAGCCGCCCAATCGCCGCACCGGGGGATTCGGGCAACGCCGCTGCACCGGGTAATTCGAAGATGCGACGCAGCAGATTCTTGTGCAGAAAGGTCTGCGTGCGAAAGTTGTAGGGAACGTTGGTGCCCATCGTGCCCATGATGCCCGTCGCCTTGACCAGTTGCGCGCCGAGCAGAAAGGCTAGAATCGTCCAAAAGCTGCGTCCCGCCGGCGCGTTGCCCGAAAGCAGGTCGAAAAACTGTTTGGCGACCCAGCCAGGAATAAACCAACAGATACAAAACAAGGTGTAACCCACCGTGTTTCCCACAAAGCGCCACGGCTCCGCCCGGATCATGCCCAAGGTGAAGCGCCAGGTAGGCAGGGAAGGTTTGGTGGATGAATTGATCGTCATAGGGTTCCTTGAAAGATACGAAATATGAAATACGAAATACGAGTTGTACATAGCAAGCCAACTCGTATCTCGTATTTCATATTTCGTATTTCGTATTTTGTCATGCCAATACTTCAGTTAGTCCCGTCTGTAGTAGTGCATAGAAACGTGAGTTTGGATCGTTGGCCAGTTGTTGCCGTTCGCCTTGTTCTTGGATGTGCCCATCCTGGAGGATCAGCAGTTGATCGGCGCGCTGCACGGTTGTTAGGCGATGAGCGATGATGATGGCTGTGCGATTTTCCAACAGTTTGCCCACCGCCCGTTCGATCAAACGCTCTGTGGCCGGGTCCAGCCGAGAAGAGGCCTCATCCAGAATCACCAGGTCGGGCGCTTGCAGAAAGACACGCGTAAAGGCCAGCAATTGCGCCTCGCCCGCCGACAGGCTGCTGCCTTCGCTCTGTAACTCGGTATCCAGCCCTTGGGGCAAACGGCCAAACCATTCACCCAATTCCAAGCGGTCGATCACGTCGAGGATGCGTTGGTCGGGAATGGTGGGGTCGAAGAAGGTCAGATTGTCGCGCACCGTGGCCTGAAAAAGCTGGACATCCTGTGTCACCATGCCAATGCGACTGCGCAGGTGTGTCAACGGAACCCTGCGAATGTCGAGGGCTTGCCCATCATGGCCTAGGTAAATTGCACCTGCGCGCGGATCGTAGAGTCGGTAAAGCAGACGCGTAATCGTGGTCTTGCCGCTGCCTGTGCGCCCCAACAGCCCCAACACCTTACCCGCCGGAAGCTGAAAGGAGAAGTTGTGCAATACGGCATCACCATCGGCATAGCCAAAGGTGACACCGTCAAAGGAGAGTGCCAGCGCACCTGCCGGTAGTGGCGCTTTGCCTTCGTCCTGGATCTTGTTATCCACTTCCGACAGCGCAAAGACTCGATTCATCCCCGCCACGGCCTTTTGCACATTTTGGAATTGACTGGTCAACTCATCCAGCGGTCGCAGCAGCCGGTCGGTGTACCAGATGATCAGATAGACCGTGCCCAGTGTGACAGCCGCGCTGGTAAAGAGCCAATAGGCAAAGGAGAAGGCGATCAACTGGCCGATCAGGTAGAGAAATTCCCACATGCCCCACAGCAGCATGTCCATCCGTCCGCTCTTGACTTCGCTGGTCAGTCGGTTGCGGCTCAGCTTGTAGAGCGTACGTAGGGTGTAGGCCACGGCACCGCTCGAACGCAGATCTTCAGTGCCAGAAAGATATTCTTCGAAGAAGCCAAAGAGATCGGCGGAAGCCTGGCGCGTGGCTTCCCACAGTGGCGTAACCCGTCGCCGGGTATAGACTAGGCAGCAGACGCAGATGACAGCATAGATCGCCAGGGCTGCGCTCACATGCCAATCGATCCAGAAGAGCACGCCCAGTACACCGATCAGCAGCAGCAGATTGCCGATGACACGCAGCACAAATTGGGCAAAGAAGATGGCGATCTCGACCACGTCGCCATCCAACCGCTCGATCATTTCGCCCGGGGTGTGGCTGTTATGAAAGCCCATGTCGAGCCGCAGCGTATGGCGTGCTAGTTCGTTGCGCAGTTGATTGGTCGCCCGCCAGCCGACATCTTCGCCGACATAGGTGGCTGCCACTGTGACACCTTGCAGCAACAGTGTCGCCACAAAGAAAGTGAACGCTGCCAACAGCAGACTGCCCGTTGAGGCTTGTGCCGCCCCCGTGCCAGTTGCCAAGGCCGTGTCGATAAAGTAACGGATGATCTGCGGGTTGAGCAGTTGAAACCCAATCGAGGCAAAGATCAGCAGGGCCAACAGTAGCACCTTGCCGCGCAGTGGGCGCACATATTGCAGGAGAAAACGCCAATAGCGTTGATAGGAGTGAGTCATAGGATTCAGTTGCGAGTTGTGAATTGCGAATTGTGAAATCGCCGAATCTTCTCCGTACTTCGAGTACGACTTGATCGATTTCCAAATTCGTTATTGGTTTATGGGAAAACAAAAACGGCTACGAGCAAATGTTCGCCGTAGCCGTTGAAGGAAACATGATCGTATTGCGATCAATTTAGCCTGACGGAGGGCGCACTCGTATAAGGGTGGGGTGTTGGATGAGTAAAACGAAGCGTTTTGTAAGTATCATCGTGCGCCTTTGTGAAGACGAAGAGAAGGATAACACAGCAAGGGGCAGAGGGCAAAGTAGCAAAGTAGCAAAGTATTACCTGCAACCTGCACCTTGCCCCCTGCCTCACATCCCCTTGATCAGCCCGCCTGGCTGACAGGTGCGGCAGAAGTTGGTAATGCGCTGGTTGGCGGTCACTTCAGAGATCATGCCGCCGCAGCGTGGGCAGGGGTGGTTGGTCTTCATGTGGACGTTGAGGAAGTCACGTGGTTTGAGATGGATGCTTTCGCCCATTTCGCTACGCACCTGTTCGATGGCATTGCGCAGACAAGTGCGCATTCCCTCGTAAAGTTGAACAATCTCCTCTTCGTTCAGCGATGTACGTTTGCGATAGGGGTGGAGTTTGGCCTCCCATAGTATTTCATCGGCATAGGCATTGCCAATCCCAGCGATAAACTCGCCTCGGATCAAAATTCCTTTGATCTCACCCTGAAACTTGCGCAGCCGTTGACGAAACTCATCCAGTGTCACGTCGAATGGTTCGGGGCCGAGATCGGCAAAGTCGGGAATGCCTGCCTCCGCCGGCGGCTTGTGCGTGAGATAAACCTGCCCCATCTGCTTCTGATCGACATAGCGCAACTCGATGCCACCCGCCAGCGACAAAGTGAGATGGGTCTTGGCCATCTTCTTTTCTTTGGCTGTCGCCAGTTGTAGCCGTCCGGTCAGCTTGGGGTTGATCACCATGTAGAGCGTTTCCGCCCCCACCGAACAGGTGAGCACTAGAAATTTGCCCCGTCGCGCAACTGTCTCAAAACGCGCATTCGCCAGCGTTCTCTCCGCACCTGCGCCGGTCAAGTCACGAATCACAATTGCCGCACCGGGTTGGAAGAGTTGGACGTTAGTGATCGTCTCGCCAATCACGCGGCGGTCGAGGACGTCGCGCACCACTTCGAGTTCGGGTAGTTCGGGCATAAAGTCTCACCGTGTCGATAAACCAAGATTTCGTTCTTTGCGGGGATAATTATACAATGGAAGTATGCAAAGACTACCGATCGGTGAGCAGTTTTTTACCAATTTGCGTCAGAAAAACATGGTCTACGTCGATAAAACTCGACTGATCTACGAGATGATGAATGTCAGCAGCTTCATCTTCTTGTCACGTCCGCGGCGCTTTGGGAAATCCTTGTTGACCACTACGATCAAGGAAATTTGTCAGGGAAATCGGGCACTTTTTCACGGTTTGTGGATCGAAGATCAGATCGATTGGCAACCGTCACCCGTGCTACTGATCAATTTCAACGATGTCAGCTATCGCACGCAATCTTTGGCAGAGGGTTTAGCGCGTTACTTGGATGGCTTAGCCGGCGAACTCGGCTTTGTATTGAGGCAAGGAGACTACAAAGAGAAGTTTATTGAGATCCTCTACAAACTCTCGGCGCAGGGCAAGATCACATTACTGATCGACGAGTACGACAAGCCGATCACCGACCTGCTCGAAAACAACGAAAAGGTCAAAGAGAATGTCGAGACGCTCAAGGACTTCTATTCTGTGTTGAAATCCTCGGTCTCTGAACACCTGCAATTCACCTTGATCACAGGGATTTCCAAGTATGGCAAGGTCTCGATCTTCTCTGATCTCAACAACTTGACTGACATTTCAATGGATCCGCGCTTTGCCACGTTGTTGGGTTACACACAAGCTGAATTGGAGAGCTATTTTAGCGAGTATATTGACCGTCTTGCGCAGACCTATCAGCTCAGCCGCTCGGAGATGGTGGCCCAAATTGCGACTTGGTACAATGGCTATTCGTGGGATGGGGTGAACCGTGTCTATGCGCCCTTTTCAACGCTCACGTTTCTTGATCAACAACGCTTTACGAATTACTGGTTTGCAACAGGAACTCCTAGCTTTCTGATTACGCTGCTACGGCGAAATCAACTCCCTGCCTATCAACTGGATCAAGTTACTGTTGACTCAACGTTGGTCGAACGGACAGACGTCAGCAATATCAGCATCATTTCCCTGCTCTTCCAGACCGGCTATCTTACCGTCAAGAAGGTCCACCGTGATATTACAGGCGTTCTATATGATTTGGGATATCCTAACCATGAAGTCTCCCAGTCATTTCAACAGCATCTACTGGCAGATTACCTAGAAATAAACCCTGATTTAAGCGGCTCTCTATTGCGCGACTTTAAGCAATATCTCTCCACTCAAAATCTGGATGGCTTTATGACGCGTTTTAAGGCGGTCTTCGCTGATATTCCAGAACGCCTTTTTCTCTCGCAGGAAGCCTACTACCACTCGCTCGTTTACCTGACCCTGCGATTGTTGGGATTTCAGCTCTACGCTGAGCGCATTACCAATGTAGGACGGATTGATGCCGTGTTAGAGTTGAGCGATCTGATCTATATTCTTGAATTCAAAATGAGCACAGCCCACGTTGCACTCGATCAGATCCGCCAGAAGCAATATGCACAATCTTACCTCGGCGGCAGCAAGCGCGTCATCTTACTCGGCATTGCCTTTGACCGAGCGCAGCGTAACATCGGCGAATGGGAGTATGAGGTGATTGAAGGGAAGGGGTAAGGTGGTAAATGGTAATTACGCAATTACCATTTACCAGTCAAACATGTTCAATGGTTAAGCCAAATCAGCCGGTTTCTGCTTCACCACCGCCTGCAAAGTCTCCCGCAGTGAAAACTTCGGGACAAATCCCAACATCGTGCGCAATCGCTTATTGCTGAAACGCCAGCGTTGGGCGTAGATCTCTTTGCGTGGCAATTCGCTTTCGCTGATCGCATCTAACGGTTTGTGAATAAGTTGACTGCTGCTGCCACTCAGATCGATTAGTGTCGCATAAAGCTCATGCCACGAGAAATGACCACTCAACACATTGAGCGCCACACCGGGCGGACGCAGCAAACATTCGGCAACCACCCACGCCAGATCGCGCACATCGGTCCACACATCCTGATAGTCCGACCATTCCGCCTTGTCCGCACCTGGTAAAACAATCGATTCGCCGTTGCGTATCGCCGCCTTAACCAAACGAGCATAGGCGGTTGGATGCGGTCCCCAGATGTAAGGCGCACGCAAAATGGCATAGTCACTGCGCCCAAGTGCCTGCGCCTTTTCCATCAGCAACCGCTCACAAACAATCTTGCCATGAGCGTAGTCGCCATAACTTTCATCGAGCGGATGATCTTCCGTGATCGGCACAGTTTTGGCAAAGCCGTAGACATCCAAACTGCTGATAAAGATGAAGGGACCCGCCTGCCAATGATCAAGCAATGTCTCCATCGCTGTGATATCGATTCGGCTATCTGTAAAGGTGCAGGCACTATGGACAATGCCTGTAACGCCCTCCATCGCCCGCTGCAAACTGACTAGGTCAGTCAGATCGCCCAGAACGATCTCTGTGTTCGGCGGTGCCTTGGCTTGCGAACCCTCCCGCACCAGCACACGCACTGCATCGTTCCGTTGCTGAAGCTCCTGCACCACAAAGTGACCGGTCAACCCTGTTGCACCTGTGACAAGGATCATGTTTGTGCTCTCCCGTTCGTCAGTAGGACAGTAGGTCACCTGAACTCGGAGTTTTTTAAAATTGTACACGGATAACCGCAGATTTTCACGGATTTAGGTCGAAAATAGCTGCTAAACATTCAATTCCTGCTCTTTTGATCCGTAAAAATCCCAAAAATCCGTGTACAAATATGAATTCCGAATTGACGTTAGGTCAGTCCACTGTCCCACTGTCCCACTGATTCACTGTCCTACCGATTTGTCCCACTGCGTAATGCATTGATCTGCCGCAGCGCTTCCTCAGTGGCGGCGGCAAGCTCTTGTGAGGACGCAAGCGGGTCTGGGATGGCCGCCAGCCGTAGCCAATAGCTCTGTTGGATGATGCTCAGTTGGGTGATCAAGAGCAAACGTTCCTTCCAATCGCCCAAGGTTGCAGCGCTGAAGTCGCTGGGCAGAGCCGCCTCCAATGCTGCTCTTGGTGTTGCTTGGGCTGCGGGTGTGGCCGCAGGGGTTGAGAACAGGCTGTGAAAGGTCGCCAATCGGCTGCGGATGATCTTTTCGTAGTCGGCGGCTTGCCCCGGGCCGTTGTAGATTTTAGCAAAGGCCAGAAAATCCTGTTTGCGGATCGCCTCGACTGCCCCTTTGGCGCGCACAAATTCGAAAAAGCCCTGAATTTGATTGCGCAGATCACTCTGGAAGGCATTGAACATCTCTTGTACCGACTGGTACTTGAGATCCCTAAAGTTAAAGCCCATAATCTGGGCGGTGCCCATGCTGATCGACGACATGGCAGCCCGCTCATCCAGGCTACGAGCAAAGGTAAAGACATCCCACTCGCTGCTCTGACTGCCGGTATGCACAGTGCGCCAGTTGCCATCCCCCGGATTCCACTGATGCCCTTTCCAGGTAACGGTAGGGTCAAAGCGGAAATGTTGGTCAAAGGCTACCTGGTTGGCCTTGCCCCACTCGCTATAAAAGAGATGGTTTTCAAAACGGATGATCATGCGCCCATCCGAGCCGTGACCCACGCCACCCGATTCGGCGGCCAGCACTGCCACTGCCACGCCCGGATCGATGCCCAGTCCGGCGGCCAAGGTCGTGATCTGATCGCCAAATTGACGCCAGATGTTGCTGATCATCGCCTGTTCTGGGTTGAGATTGGTGACCGGCCCACTCGGTTGCGGCGCAATCGGGCTTGTACGCTCGGCGACTAGGTCCTGACGCAGATAACCTGCCTGACCTTGCGCAAAGACAAAGAACCAATCGTTCAGCGGCCCCAGGATCTGCACCATCGTCTCGTTGGGTAAACGGTTGACGACTCCGGCTTCGGTCGAGGGTGCCGCACGCAAATTGGCTCCACTCAACGCATTGACTACTGCCACCCGCCGGCAATTTTGCACCAACCAGGTCAGCAACTCGCGCTGGAGTACCGATCGTTCGGCATCACTCAGATTGGGCATCTGTTCAATGGCTGGGCCGGGAAACTTGGCGTTGCGGTTGGCGGCCAGCAGATTCACATCAAAGCCTGCCTTGTTCAGTAGTGCCCACTGATCAATTCCCAGCGAGCCTGCCGCCGACGCAAAGGCGTTAATTAGATCTTGATTGGTGAAGATCAGCGGGATCGACACATTCAACGCAGGTGTCGCCGCCGGAGCGGTCGGGAGCGCAGCCGGTGCCACTGTCTGCTCCTGTTTACGGCTCCCCTTGGCCGTGCGCGAACGACTCCGCTGCGTCGCCACGTTGGCGTTTGCTTCTGGTTTGTTTTGCATAGCTCAAGGCTCCTGGTTTGAAAATAGTGAATTGCGAGTTGCGAATTGTGATGTCTGATCGGTACGCGGATCGCACGGAAATAGCCAGGATGAAGACGGATCAAAACTGATAAAAGAACCCGCAAACATCCGCAATATCGGCGTCATCCACGTACCGATCCCCTACCTATTCTAAACGAATCTGTACGGAGGATTTGGGTATTGTAAGTGTACTAACAAAAGGCTGGTTTTGTCTAGCGCTAAATTCCTGCTCCTTGCTCCAATTCCCCTGCACTCAGCTGCGCTGTCGTGCTGCTCTTATTGGTGTTGCGCTTGCGTGGAGTTGACGAGGTCACTTCCAGCGGGCGCAAGGCATTGCGTAGTACCGGTTGCTGACGTTTGTTCCTGTGTAAACGACTCGATTTTTGTGGGTCAATGATGCCCGATAGCTACCTAACGAAATCGGCATTCAGATTGTTTCACAAAGTTGGGACGAGTTTTACAAGTGACAAAGTAAATATGATCAGGATGAGCCCAATTGTACACAATCAAAGGATCTTCGCTTCATCCGGGTTTCCAGTTCGATGTGATTGCTTCTTAGATCAAAAGCAGATACGACCGATTTGCCATAGCCAAGCGTGCTAATAGACGAATCATATAAATTTTGCACAAATGGTAGGTGCGGTTTGTAACCGCACAATCTGGGTCGTACGAAGATCGTGTGGTTACAAACCGTTCGGCAGAGACTTCGGCGAGCTCAGTCGAGTTGCTCACGTCGAAGCCGAACCTACGAATATGCAATGTCTATTTGTCTTGTCTATAAGTACATTACCGAAAGGTTGAGGGCGTCGTCGTCACTGATCTGATTGGACAAGTCGGTCACATAGTAAATATCTTTGGTGATTACCTTAACTATCTTTCTCAAGAATGTTTCTACATGCCGTGATCGATTTTGGCCGATCTCCTTAGCACCTTCCCCGATGCCAGAATCGTCTTTGCCGCGCCACGATCTGCCAGCCGAGATGATGGCGCGGATCGAGAATGCTGACTGGCAATAGCGATTCCAGTGTTGTATCGGGTTCGGCAATTGAATTCACGCCGAAGCCGGAGATAAAGTCGATGGCGTACCTGATCTGTGACACCTATGCCCCATCTTGCGGCACAAAGCCTAGACGTTCCCGAGAATGCTCCAAATCTACCCAACGTTGTTGATTGTCCGAGACCCCATAGCAGATGTCAAAGCGAGGCGTGGCTGTGGCTTCCAGTGCCAGCTCGATAATGTTTTTCACATCACGCTGACTACACCACACCGCCCGCCCGATGGGTCCTTCTCCCCGATCCTCTTTGTTGACGCCGCCAATCCGCAGACAGACAATCGACAACCCATACTTATCATGATAGGTGCGGCAGAAACCTTCTGCCCATACCTTGCTGGCAGAGTATGGTTCTGTGGGATGGGTGGGATCGCTGTGCTTCACCTTGGGAATCGGCGTGGGAATATCCGCCTGTCGTCCTTCATAAATGGCCCGATAGGGTTCCTGATAGACAAAATAGCCCCACGTCGCCATGATCGAGCTGGCATAGACCAAACGCTTGATTCCCGCTTTGCGGCACGCTTCCAACACGTTGTAGGTGCCGGTGATATTACTGCGCAACACATCCTCAAACGAAGCGCTGGGGTCCGGCACTGCCGCGATATGTAACACCGCATCCATCCCCGCCAGTGCCTGCTCCATGGCCGCGGCATCAGCCAAATCCGCAATCACAAAATGGTCATCAGGCAGCCTGGTGATACGCTCTGCATCTGCCCGCGTCGAACTCATGACGCGGCGTCCGCTGCCATATACGTCATATTTGCTGCTCTGCACCGCGAGTTGTTCGTATGCCAAATTGCCAATCAGCCCATAGACGCCTGTAATATGCACCTTGAGTGGTCGTGTGGTAGACATTCTCTTTCCTTTCGTTCTTTTGTGACTCAACCGGCTCTCATGTGGTTGGTAGACGTAGAGGTGGCTCGCAGCCGCCGGTTCATTTATAGCAAATGAAGGGAGCTCAGTTCAGATCGTCAAACTCATCACCCAAAAGGGCGACTTACCCACCGCATAGTCGGCGATTGGCTGCAATGCCCCACTGCTTGGATCGACACGATAGGCAGTCATCGTATCCGCCGCCTCGCCCGCACAGTAGAGATAGTTGCCCGTTGGATCGATGTTAAAAGAGCGTGGGCTGGCTGGGACGGGATAGTAGCCAAAGGGCTGAATGCTGCCATCGCTGGCAAGGTTGAAACCGACAATGCTGTCGTGACCACGATTCGAGGCGTAGAGCCACTTGCCATTCGGGTGGACTTCAATGTGTGCGGTGTAGCCGCCCTCGCTATAGTGGGCGGGCAACGTGGAAACTGTTTGGAAGGGGGTGAGTATGCCTTGCTCTCGGTCAAAACGATGGGCGGTGACACTGTTGCCCTGCTCGTTGACAATGTAGACAACATCGCCCTTGGGACCGATACAGGCATGACGCGGACCAGTGTACTCCTCCGGGGGGACAACTTCGGTGGGATCGTTGGGGGTCAATTTGCCGGTCACTGCATCGAAGCGAAATTGGCTGGTCTTGTTGACTGGGCAGACATGCGGCACAAAGATAAAGCGATCCTCTACTGCCGAGAGCACGGCGTGCGCCTTTTCGCCACTGTTGATAGTTTGCACCAACTCACCGATTGCCCCATCCGCACCCAAACGATGCACCGTGATCCCGCCACCTGTGTAGTAAGCGGTGAGTAAAAAGCGTCCGTTGTGGTCTGTGATCAGGTGGGCTGGCGTTTCGATGCCAGTCTCCACTTTGTTGATCAGCGCAATTTCGCCACTGGTCGCATCAAAGGTAAAGGCTGCCAGCGTTGATGATTCGACATGAGCGTCGTAGAGCACCTTGTGATTGGGGTGCAGCCAAAGCGTACCCGAAGGACCGTGGGCCGGGCTCACCGTGCGCAGCGTCAAGGCACCTGTAATGGAGTCGAGATCGTACAATTTGATCGCTTCATCGCCCGTCAATGAGACGAGGAGAACGGTGCGACGAGTCGTAGGTTGGGTCATATTCACCTTCCTTTGAGCAGATGGTTTGGGAGCAAATGTCACGAGTTTCAGCCTGAATAGGACGGAACATTCATGGTGTTTCAGCGGACCATTGGTATAATAAGGCATCTACGCCTGTCAAAACCAATTTTCGCTCAACGATAGAAAGTGTGAGTACGTGCGTCGCACTGGCGAAATGCTATGAGACAAGGATATAACGCAAAATGAACAGAAACAATCCAGCCGACTATGGCACGACGGTAGTCAAGCCAGCAGATTTCGATACGTTTTGGAGCGAGATTCTCGACCATGCGGATCGCATTCCACTCAATGCCACGTTGACCCCTTCGCCGTTGCGCTCGACACCCCAGGTCGAGGTCTTTGAAGTTCACTACGACAGCCTGGACCAGGTGCGGATTGCCGGCTGGTATTGTCTGCCCCGCCAACGCAGCGCGCCGTTGCCAGCGATGGTCTTTTACCCTGGTTATATCAGCGAGCCAACGCTGCCCAAAGCTCATGCGGCGCAGGGCTATGCCACCTTTGGCGCGGCGCCACGCGGCAAATTGCGCAGCAACAGCCAGTTTAACCCTGGCTACCCTGGCTTGCTCACCCACAACATCATCGATCGCAACAGCTACGGCTACAAAGGCTTTTATGTTGACGCCATCCGTGTGATTGATTTTCTGCTTCAGCGGCCCGAAGTAGACCCAACCCGAATCGGTGTGCGCGGTGGCAGCCAGGGTGGGGCATTGACCTTGCTCGCCGCGGCCTTGCGCCCACAAATTGCGGCTGCCTCCGCCGGTGCGCCTTATCTGGCCGGCATGATCGACGCCGTCGCCCTCACCAACTCGCAGCCCTATCAGGAGATCAATGACTATCTACGCTTCTATCCTGACTCGCGGGCGGCAGTGACCGAGACCCTGGCCTATTACGACTGCATCAACTTCGCCGAGCGTATCCGCTGTCCGATCCTCGTCAACATCGGGCTGAACGACGATGTCTGCCCGCCGGAGACAGGCTATGCGGTTTTTAAAGCCATCGGCTCGCCCGAAAAGAAACTCTACGCCTATCCGGGGCATGGACATGACTCCAACGGTTACGAGCACGAAGCGATTACGGATGCGTTTTTTCGTAAGTACTTGCAGGGAGTTGGAGATTAGATGTAGATGCAAACAACGAAATAGCAGGTTGCAGGTATTCCGCAATCCGCAATTTCAAGTCTGGAGATTATCTGCAATCTCCCAATCTCGATGAATCTTATACGTAACTTCCAACCCCGCCCTAACCCTCCCCAAAACGGGGAGGGGACTGTCACAAGC
>JAXLWB010000037.1:0-105137 GCA_046328715.1 Caldilineaceae bacterium
TTTGGACTTTCTCTGATCTTTGTCCCCCATTGGAATAACAATGATGGCGGTGATGTGGTAGACACCAGCCGCTGCTACATGGGACAGGATCGTTTTGCCCAATTACTGGAGTTGTTGCCTGGAGGAGGGGATAGCCATACCATCGTTGGCGTCGATGAGAAGACTGCACTGATCTTCGATCTAGCGCAGGCAACCTGTCATGTATTGGGAACAGGAAGCGTGACCATTGGTCGGTTAGGGCAGAATCAGCAGGTCGCGAGTCGGGCGAAGTTTGCAATCCATACCCTGGGCGACTTCCGGCTGCCCGATGGTCAGGCTGGCATTCCCGAGGAGGTATGGCAATGGAGTGTCACCAGTGGTAGCCGTGCAGGCAGGCAGGATGATCAAGCCCCAATACCCGCCGAAGTGCAGCGTCTGCTTGATGCCCGCCAAGCCGCCCGTGCCGATAAAGATTGGCGAGCGTCTGACGATTTGCGCAATCAACTCGCCACACTTGGCTGGCGCGTCCTCGACACACCCACTGGGCAAGTGGTGGAAAGATCTGAGGTTGGAGCTAGCCTCGGTTCTTAAATCTTCGATAACCGAGAATACACAACGCTCCGATCAGCGGCGGTGTAATCAGCAGATAGAGCGCCGCATTCAGCCCGCTTTGATCAGCGATATAGCCAGTAAAAGAGGCTCCTAATCCACCCGGAACCCAACCCCAACCCATCACGACTGCCGCAGCGAAGGCCGTGCGCTGAGGCCAGGCATCCTGCGCCATGAGGATGGCCGTAGGATAGGTCGTGCCCATCGTAATGCCAATCAGCAGCAGGAAGAATAGTTGTGTGAGGCCTGTAGTGGAAAGGAAGAGCCAATAGAAGGGCGCGATCAGCAGTGTGTTGACCAAAACGACCAGCCAAGCACCGAAGCGGTCGGAGAGCGGCCCGCCTAACATACTGCCAATGCCCAGTGAAAACAACAAAAGTGAAAGCATCTGACCGCCGTGCGCCAATGTACCACCGTTGCTTTCCACCCAGGCAGGCAAGTAGGTAGTCAACGAAACCTGAAACCAAGCCCGTGTCATGGCGCTGACCACAACCATGATCAGCCCCAAACGGTAGCCCGTTCCAACTTGATGGGGAGAGGTGCCCTTGACGTGAGACTTGTTCGCTGACAGTCGACCAAATTGGCTGTAGAGCAGCGCGCTGCTGAGCAGGGCAAAAGGAATGATCGAGAACCCTGCGTGAATACCCAACGAGCCAACCGTCAATCCGATCAACAGCGGGCTCACCGCCGCACCGATGTTGCCACCCACCGAAAAGACCGACATACTCAGTCCACGCCGTGCCGAACCGCTGCTGGCTGCAATCTCAGCCCCGGCTGGGTGATAGGCCGACGAACCGAAACTGGCCAAGGTGAGCAGCACAATCAACGCAATATAGTTGGGTGCTAGGCTAACGATGCCCATCAGCAGCCCCAGCCAAAGGATACTCACCGTCGCCACTCGACCTGCGCCAAACCGATCACTGAGTGTGCTCAGGAAAGGTTGCAGCAGCGAACTGGTCAAACTGATCGCCAGTGTCAAGACGCCAACCTGCGTGTAGCTCAAGCCCATGCTGACCACAAGCAAGGGATAAAGCACTGGCATAAAACTATGGCAAAGTTCAAGCGCAAAATGACTAAAGCCAGCCAGCCACAAGGCTTGTTGGCTGCGCCATTGGATGGAAAAGGAATTTTCAAGGTTGGAGATCATGCAGCGTCTTTCTGGTATAAGGTGAGTAGGTCGTAAGTGGCAGGTTGCAAAGAGCCAGTCTCTTTGCGTCTTACCGTTGTTCTAGAGTTGGTAGTATATCACCTATCTGCTTTTGCCGTTTTACTTGAATTGTCCGCGAGCGTTTTCAAGGGGCTTGACAAGAATTTCAGAGCCGTTAGCGTAGGTGTACGGCAGTAGGTCCGTACGCTTACGCTAACGGCTCGGGTATATGCCCATTATCGACTCGGCACCTTCGCCTCGTAGATTTGGGCAAAGCCGCTGCGATCGCTGGTAAAGACGACGAAACGGTTGTCGGGTGAAAAGGTGGGATGGGGATGGGTGTGTTGCGGTGCGTAGACCTCGATCGGGCCGTTGTCGTAAGGGAAAGGTCCTGCCCAATGGGCACCCATGTTGGTGGCACCAGGGTAACAAAGCGTCGTCGCTGCGCCGATGCCATCTCGTGGATCGCAGATTTGGATGCCGATGTCAGGAAAGTTGGTATCTGCCACCATCAACGTGCCATCCGGGCTGCTGACGGCGTGCCAGGCATTGAACGAACAAACCCGTCGTTCGACGCCCGTATCGACGTTGATACAGCGCACCCCATGCGGCCAATCGACAAAGGCGAGTTCCCTCGTCTTGGGTATCCACGTTTCGTGCGTAATCCACTCACCCGGCCTACGCTGATAGAGCCGCCGATTGCTCGACCCATCACGGTTGATCACCCAAACACGGTCGGTTAGTGGCCCGGCGTAGAAGAGCAGCGACGGATCGTCCGGGCAGAATTGCAGATGGGCAATGGTATCGCGGCGCAGGATGATCTCCGACTTGCCAGTTTGGGTGTCGATGACGTTGAGACAAGCTTCTTTGCCGATGTTGTACTTGATCGCCCACCAGCGGTCGTCGGTGCTGAGCGCAGTGGTGCCCATCGCCGCCGCCACCATGCCCTTCTCGCGCATGGAGACATCACCGAAGTCAACCAGTTTTTCTTCCTCTAAGGTTTGAAGGTTGACCCGCCAGCCGCCTGTGCCTGCCGTAAAATAGATATAGCGGCCATCGTGCGAAGGATGGATTGACCAATCGCTGAGGTCATCCCGGTCGGTGAGTTGTAGAAGTTCCCCGGTCGCCCGCACTTCGGCAAAGAGTTGTGGTTTCCCAGTGCGGCTTGACGCAAAGATCAGCCACTGCATGGCGTCATCGTAGGCAGGGATCATAAAGAACGGGTGGTGATGAATCGCCGCCGTGTTCGTCACCTGGCGGATGGTCACGCTCGTCTTTTCATCTACCAATGTTTGACTTTCAGAAGGATAAAGTTTGCCTTTGCTCATAATTTTTAGAGAGTAGAGATTGGAGATTACTGACCCCAAATTCATTCAAAATTAACCGTTAACCATTCACCATTGCTACGGCCGCGGCGCGCTTACCTCGATCATTGCCTCAATGTCCATCGGATCAACCCCATACTTCGCTCGCAACGCCGCCGCCATTTCCATCTCCGACTGCAACTCACCGCTCAGCGGCAGCTTGAGTGGAATCCCACCCTGCGCCGCCGATTCACGGCAGGCGACATGCATCATCATTGCCATGCGCGCGTCCTCGTCGGTATATTCCGACGGCTTGGTCCCACGTACAGCCTGGGCAAAATCGACCAGGTGATCGAGAATGGCAGCACCGTAGTAATCACGTGGATTGTAATCCGCCGGGATATTGCTCATACGATACGGATTGACGTATTCGACGCGGCCAATCGGCAGATCGGCTCGACTGGCGATCCAATTGCCGCCCTCGGAAACGTGTTCAATCGGGAAGGTTTGGTCGGCCACGGCTTTGCTATTGAGCGCTTCATCCGTACAGTAGCGCACTTCGGCTTCATCAAGCCAGAGCCGTTTGGGATTGTTCTGTTCAGTCGCGGTACGGTTGATCGTGCCGCGTTCGCCGTCGATTTCGGTGTAGCCGGGGCGCGGGTAACGACCAAGCAATCCTTTGATGTTGGCAGCCTGGTCAATCACGAGTCGGGTTCCCCCATCCCCCACTGCTGGAAACCAGAAAAAGTGAGCATGGAAGGTCTCGCTGGTGTGGAAGCGATGGGCCGCTTCAAAGTGCGGTGCTGTCGGCATCGTGTGATAGATTGCCTGCACTGTTTCGGGATAGGCATCGAAGAGCTTGATCCAGCGCGAGTCGTTGTGATAGCCAGTGTGATCATGAAAGCTGGTCACGCGGTGGACGGGACCGAGAAAACCGGAGTCCATGATTTTCCTGGCGATGCGGTCAAAGGGGAAGCGAAAGAAATTCTCGGCGATGCGCAGAATCACCTTGTTTCTGGCGGCTGTCTCCACCATTTCAGTTGCCTGGGCAAGCAGACTGCACATGCTTGTCTCCGAATGGCAGTGGACACCGTGGCTCATCAGATAGCAGGCGATGGGGTGATGCAATTCCACGGGGGCGACAATCAGCGCTGCCTCGGCGATCTGCGCCTTTGCCAGTTCGCGCAGCGAAGTAAAGGCTGGCACATCGAGATGATCGGCATAGGCATCGGCATGCGCCTTGACCGGATCGCAGACCGCGACTGGACGTAACCAAGGTCGCAGATCGTCCCAAAGCGGGGCATAGACGGTACTGGCACGGTTGCCGGCACCGATCAGGGCAATGTTGACAGGTTGAAACATAGTGGTTCCTTTCCAAAAACACTTACTTGTGATAGAATAGTACTTCGTAGTTCACAAATCTTGAGAGCAAAAAATGGACAATCACGTTACAATTCAAATTCCTCAAACGACATACCATAAGGCTGAACGTCTAGCTCATCGGCGTCGCTGTTCATTAAATAGCATCCTCGACGAAGCAATTGAACTAGCTGAAGCTGCTTTTGCGCAGCAAAGTCGGGAAGAACAACAGATGGAACGTGAAGAATTTGCATACAACTCCATGTATGATGAACTGTTAACTAGTCACTTAGACGAGTATGTTGCCATCTACCACGGCAGATTGATCGACTCTGATCGCTCGGAGAGAGAACTTCTGCTCCGCCTCAATCGTGACTACCCAGACGAAGTTGTTATGATGCGAAAAGTAGTTGCAGAGCCGGAAGACGATCTATTCTTCCGTTCCCCAAGGTTTGTGCCAGCTTATGATTCTCACCTTTGACTATGACACCAGCTATAACCCATCCGCTCCTATAATTGAAATTGGCATTGGGGCGTCAGATGGTACACCTCCCAAAGTTAAGGTACAAGCCTTGATTGATACTGGCTCAGACGCTTCCATGTTCCCATTAGAGTTACTAAAACGTGCCGGAGGACGTTTCGTTCGTCGCCGAGCGATTCGTGGTGTAACAGGAGAGCGGCTTGCTGTGAATCTCTATCTTATTGCGGTCCACGTTGCTTCACATACGATTTATGGAATTCAAGCAGCGGCCTCACCTGATTCAAATGAAACGATACTTGGAAGAGATGTACTGAATCATTTGACAACTACATTGGATGGGCCTGGAATGTCGGTCGAAATTCGTCTTTAAGTTACTATCATAAAAATTTAACTGCCTCTTCCAAACTCATCTGCCTACCTGCTTCCCAGGCTGCATTACATTGGGTAGTGGTCAGCAACGCACGCTGATTCCGCAAGGTATCGACCAAATCTTGCTGGAATGATGGGTCCACCAAAAATAGTTTTTCTTCAAAACGAGCTGCAACTCCAAAAAAGTGAGCGGCGGCCACTGAATTGCCCAATGCCTGCTTGGCTTGCGCAACGCCCAAAAAAGCGGTAGCCAGATAGTTCATGCTCATATCTAAAGAATGGTGTAGTGCAGCACGGAAGCAGTCATGGGCCGCCTCAGGTTGATTCTCCCGGAGAAGAATGTACCCCAATTGGGTATGTGCCCAAGCGACTCCATGCATATCACCTACGTCGGCGTAGAGATCAAGCGCTCTTTTTATATAAGGTGTTGCCTGATCGTGGTCGCCGAGCAAGTAATAGTTACGCCCCAAATCAAATGTAGCCCGGGCCGTACCTCCTATTAAACTCAGTTTGATGTTTAGCTTGCGCCATAGTGTGAGGGATTCTTCAAGTATAGGTTGTGCTTCGTGATAGCGACCTTCTGCCTGTAGTATATGCCCCAATGTTTCCAAAGTAGCAGCAAGTGCTTCAGGATCATTCATGGCCCGTTGGTCGAGCAATTCTTTTTGGCAGAGCCTGATCGCCAATTTGCGATCCATTTTAGATAACGCCTCAAATACCCAGCGGACAATGGTAATTTCTTCGTATTCCTGAGCAAATTCCAGACTTTTCAGGTATTGATCGCGAGCCGCTTCCGGACGATTGAGGTTGGCATCAAGATCGGCAATACAAACTTGCGTGTATCCCGCATATAAGAGGTGACCTACTTCCTGAAAATAGTGCAGTGCCTGCTGATAGTAAGACATTGCTTGTTCAAGTTGGGCCACGTCATTGTCGAGCGCGTCAGCTTGCAGAACCAAGCAGTGACCGATACCAATCTTGTGATTGTGCTGCTGTGAGAGATCCAGCGCTGTTTCAACATAGGGGAGATAGCTCTGACCCACCCGCCGTAACAGATCTGCCAGATAGATGAGTGCGGTAGCACGGTACACTGGCAAATTCTCTGTTTTCTGGGCCAAAGCTTCTTCTAACCAGGCAATTCCCTCATCATTGGCATAGCGAAGCATCCAAAACAGCCACAATGACCCGGCTAGGCGCAGTTGCCGCTCTGCTCGGTTAGCCGTACTACGACTCCAGACAAAGGCACTGCGTAGATTGCTCCGATCACCAGCAATCTGGTGCGTCCAACGTACAAGCCGTCGCCCGATCAAGCTTGGATCATGCGACTGTTCGGCCAAGGAGAGGAAATAGTTGAAGTGGCGTTGGCGCGTTTGTTCATCTTCACCGGCATCGCACAATTTCTCCAGCGCATATTGGCGAATCGACTCCAGCATTCGATAGCGGGTTTCTGTACTACGCTCATCGGCAATCACCAGCGATTTGTTCACCAATTGCAACAGCAAAGGTAATATCTGCTTCTGGCTAGGCTCATCCGCTGCCATCGCTTCAGCGGCCGCCAATGTCCAACCATCAACAAAGACAGCGGCTTGGCGCAGCAACAATTTTTCCGCTTCGTTGAGCAGTTCATAGCTCCAATCGATGGTGGCGCGTAGCGTTTGTTGGCGGGGCAGTGCCGTTCGTCGCCCACTGACAAGCAAGGTAAAGCGATCCTGTAAATGCGCAGCCAACTCTTCAAGGGTGAGGCCATTGAGGCGTGCCGCTGCCAGTTCCAGTGCTAAAGGCATTCCATCCAATTGCTGACAAATCTCGGCAATAACAGGCGCATTTCGTTCGTTCAAGCTCAGATCGGGCTTGATGCTGCGTGCGCGTTCCACAAAGAGATGGATCGCTTCAAAGTCAGCGAGTTCGTTCGCAGTGATGTATTGCAGTTCACTTGGTGGCAAGTTCGGCGTGCGTAACGGGTGAACCGCCCACTCAATTTCTCCATCCACAGCAAGTGCTTCACGGCTGGTTGCCAGGATGTGGAGCTTAGGGCAGGTCTTCAACAGCCGCTCGACCAGCGTGGCACAGGTGGTGATCAGATGTTCGCAGTTATCGAGTAGCAAGAGCAAATCTTTGTGGTGCAGGTACGTGAGCAAGCTGTCCAAGGCGCTTCGTCCCGATATTTCGGGCAAACGTAAAGCCGAACAGATGGTCTGTGCAACGAGATCGCCTTCTTGAATGGCGGCCAATTCCACCAGCCAAACACCATCACCAAAGTGCTGGGGCTTAGCCGCTTCGATCGCCAGGCTGCTCTTGCCAACCCCACCAGGGCCGATCAATGTGACCAAACGAGCCGTCAATAAACGCTCTTGTAATGCGTTCAACTCGTGCGTTCGCCCAATAAAACTGGTGAGGCGCAGTGGCAGATTGCCAGGCAAAGACTCATCCAGTGGCGGCGCTGTATTGCTTATGCGAGTTGCGCTTTGAACAGGCTGGCTTTCAACCACGCCCTCTTTTTCTGCACGATTCTGTTTTGCCAACTGCAACAGTCTGGCCACTGTCTCGGGTTCACGCCCCAAACCTAACGCTGGAACAAAAGCGGCCTGCAAGGTTGCTGGATCGGGAATGCGTTCGTTCTGCTCCAAGCGGCTGATCTGGCTGACACTATAGCCAACCGCAACCGAAAGCTCGGTTTGCGTCATACGGGCACGGCGGCGCAGAAACCTGAGCATCTCGCCAAAGGATGCAAATTCGGGCAAAGGGGCTGAATTTCGTTCTGCAACACTCGACATAGAGGATTCCTGTCAAATTTGTCAAAGAATCCGTCAAAAAATGGCAATACATGCAAACCCAACCGGACTAAGATTGAGTCATAAGCAGGTGAATGAAAAACGCAAATCAAACAAGAACTGAATCGTAACGCTTGGCAAGTCAAAGAACTGAAACGTTACGATATGAAAAGGAGCAAGATCATGAAACGTTTCACAGGATTCACTTTGATTGTCGCACTGTTAATGGTCACCACGATTTTGGCAGTGATCCCAGTCCAGGCCAGCAGCATGACACAGCCCGGCTGTTCCGTCGCCAGTTTGCAAGGTAGCTACCGTTTTATCGCCCCTGCTACCATTGCAGTCGGTCAAGGCACCATGATTGCTGTACCAGATGCCTATCTCGCTGCTTCGCCCGCAGCCGTGGCCAGTGAGGGAACAGTTACATTCGATGGCAGTGGCGAGGCTGCACTGGAAGTCAGTGCTGACAGAGCCGGGAAATTGACCAGCGCTGTCTCCTACAAGGGAAGCTACACTATGGACACAAATTGTGATGCAACGGTGACCTTCGATAATCAGACATCGTTTGTTGTGAAACTGATTCAATCTGGTAGCCGTCAACAAGTTGTTTCAGTTACCCCAGGATTTGTTTTGACAACGATGAAATAAACAGATAAGGTTACAAACTTATACTTAACCTGTTATCAATACAACGCAGTCACCAAATGTGACTGCGTTGTATTGTTTTATGGTTTAAAAATCGTCCCCGCAATATGCCGCACGCCACCGTCACACTGCACCGGATCACTAGCTAAATTGTGATAGTAGGCCACCATCACCTGCCCATTTGCCAACTTCACCGCCCGGGGATAGCCCAAATCCCAGGAACTGGCATCGTCGCGCAGGATCAGTTCTGGGCCCCATTTGCGTCCGTCTTCATCTTCGGACACCCGGGCACGGATGCCGTAGGGCACGATGCGATAGCCGTAACTCGCTAACAGGCGTCCATCCTCCAGCCGCAACAGATGGGTCGGTCCGCCCCAGTCGCTGATGCGAGTGACAAAGTGCCACGTGCGCCCGCCATCCTCCGATTCAAAGAGTTCGGGCCAGGCGTTGCGGGCGTCGATCTGGCAACGCAGCGCCACCAGAATGCGACCATCGGGCAGCAGTACCGGGCTGGCATAGTAGCGATTGACAAAGCTGGCATCCGATGAAGTTGGCTGAATAGCGCTGAGATAGTTCCAGGTCATCCCGCCGTCGGTCGTGGCGTAGACAGCGACAAAGCGGTCACCCGGTCGCCCATCGCCTCGCCCCACGGTGACAAAGAGCAGC
Source organism: Caldilineaceae bacterium (assembly GCA_046328715.1). Taxonomy (GTDB): domain Bacteria; phylum Chloroflexota; class Anaerolineae; order Caldilineales; family Caldilineaceae; genus JAXLWB01. The sequence continues at coordinate 9,331 of JAXLWB010000037.1, forward strand.
ACCAATCCATCCGGTCGCACCAGATAATCTACCTTGACCTGAACCCAGGCGAAGCCGAAGGATGGCATCGGGATCGGGCCTTCCCAAGTACGTCCTCGGTCGCGCGAGAACTGAATATAGCCGACATGTTTCGCATCCTTAGGCGGAATGCCAAAGCCAGCAGTCAGGCAGAGATCGGGTGATGTGAAATCGATGGGCGTGGTCGGTTTGGTTGGGGCGAGCCCGGCACGCAACTGTCGTTCTAACTCTAGCCGAGACCCAAGCGAGATCAACCCTTCAACCGGCCAGGTTCGTCCCCCATCAGTCGAACGAATTGCCACATATTCCCCGCCCAGCGCATCAACCACGGAATGGCTCATATCGTAGCGGTTTTGATAGCTGCACGGCCCACGCGAGAAGCTGATGACCAACTCGCCATTGGGAAACGCCCAAAAGCCATGATTAAAAGGCCACGCCGCAAATTCGTTGCGGTTGTAGTAGATGGTGACGTGTTCGGCGTTAGTGGGACGTTGAGGTTTTGGGTATGGAATAGACATTTGAACAGCTTGCCTTATTTTTTTGCCGCTAGATGATGAGCTAACTCTTGCCACAACCCAATGTTCCAAGAACCATTTGCTGCACCACTTGTCGAGGGTGCAACAAATAGTTTGGTTGTGCCTATCATCTCAGCCTGAAAGCCAAAGTCAACTTTTCTTTGTAAGCAGAGTTCTCCTGCTTTTTTGCCGTTAAAACATAGGACAGTCGGGGAATACTCGATAATTTTGCTGCGAAACTCATCATGGTTAGCCACAGCAAAATTGATCTGTTTATCCATACCCGACTGCCCCTTTACTATATCAGTCAAGCCAATGCCAAACTTCAATAGCAGTGCATATTCTGCGGGTTGTAACTGGTGAGATGTTAAGCCCACTTGAAAGAGCGTCCTCCAGAACTTGTTACTTGGTTTGGCATAGTAATGGCCTGTTTTACCTGATGTTGTTCCTGCCGCAGTTCCACAAACAACAAGCATAAGGCCAGGCCGTAAAAGATCAGTTAACATACAGTTGTCGGGTATATACTCACACTGTTTCGCCTTACTCTTCTACAAAAACTTCTGCGGATCATAGGGCGTCTCTTCCACTTCTTTGCGGATGCGTGCCATTTCGCTGTCGCTCAGTGGGCGAAGGGGCGGGCGCACGTTCATGGACGGGAATCGCCCCTGCATTGTCATCGCGATCTTCATGCGCTGATGGGCGTCGCTGGAGGGTTCGCCGAAGCGATAGACGATCTTGTTGAACCTATAGACCGTCTCCTGGATGCGATTCGCTTCAGCCAAATTGCCCGACAGCGCGGCTGTGACCAGGGCGATGATTAACTCTGGCACAAAGCCGGCAAATCCAACCAATGCTCCATCCGAGCCAGAGAGCAGCGAAGAGAGCAGGTACTCGTCGTGACAGGTAAGATGCGGTACGTCCGGCACTTCTTGCTTGAGCACTCGATACTCATGTTCGAGACGGGAGAAGTCACGTGTCCCCATCTTGATCGCCTTGACCTGTGGAATTTTGGCGATGGTGATCATCTCCTTGAGCGAGTAGGAGGCTTTGGTCCAGTTCGGGTATTGATGGACGATGATCGGGATGTCGGCGCCTTTCGCTACATCCTCGAAGTAGCCAATCGCCGTGTCTGGAGTGCGTCCAAAACGCAGCCAGTGATGGGCAGGCATAAGCAGAATGCCATCTGCCCCGGCTTCCTTGGCGGCGCAAGCATGATCTATTCCCTCAAAGCTGCCCTCGCAGCAGATGCCAGAGATCACTTTGACCTTGCCCTTGAGTCCTATTTGTTTGACTTCATCGGCCATGATGCGGGTGACTTCGGCCCGCTCGCGTGCGCGCAAGCCCATCACCTCGCCGGTGTGACCATTGTTGACCAGACCTTTCATGCCGGGTACATTGGCGAGATAGCGGGTGTAGGCGCGCAATCCTTCTTCATCAATCGACAGATCGTCGCGGAAAGGGCAAAGTGTGGCGGCAAAGACGCCGTCCCAGGGATGGTCGAACATAAAAAACGCTCCTTTAGAAACTTACAAGATCAATCAAAGTTTGGTAACAACTTGCGCAGCGCCAGCAGCAACGTATCGATCTCCTCTGCCGTATTGAAGGCTGCGATAGCGACACGAACACCACAGACTTCGGGTCGAAATTTGGTGATGATGGAAAATTGCTCGCGCAACTGCGCCACCAGCCATCGACATTGATCCTCGTTGGCACCATCGAATTGTAGTGTGGTGATGCTTGACGAGTTTTCCCAGACAGGCGGACCACAATTACGCACCCCCTTGAGCATTGCCAACTCGCTGCGCAAATAATCAGTCAGCGTGCGCAGGTGCGTCTCAATTTCTGCCCAGCCGATCTGTTCCAACATCTCGATGCTCTCTGCTGCGCCCAATTGCAAGATGTAGTTGGGCGTTCCCAATTCGGATCGTATGCCAGCGTTGAGCGTGCCGTATTTAGCATTTGACGGCAGCCAGTTGGGGTTGTATGCGGGTAGCTGACAGCGGTTCACCACCAGGAAGCCGACGCCTGCCGGCCCCATCAACCACTTGTGGATCGAGCCGCTGTAAAAATCAGCATCAATGGCCCCCACATCGACCGGAAAGACACCCACTGCCTGTGCCCCATCGATCAGGGTCTTCACCCCACGACTGCGCGCAAGTTGCACTGCTTCCCGCACCGGCAAGCGCCGACCGTCGGTATTAGCGACATGACAGAGAATCAACAGTCGGTGATCGGGCGTCAGATGGCGGTCCAGTTGTTCGAGAAAGAACTCTGGCGCAAATGTTGTCCCCTCGCCCGATGGAATGATGGTGGTTGTCACACCTAATTGTGCTCCCATGCCACGTGCCATCTCAAAAGTGCTGGCGTGTTCGACGTCGCTGAGCGCCAGCTTATCGCCGGGCCGCCAGTCGAAACTGCGCATGGCCAGCCGTGTGGCGGTTGTCGTGTTGGCGCTGTAGGCAACTTCTTCGACCGGCACATGCAGCAAATTAGCCAAAGTTTGACGGGCTGCCTCGACTCGTTGGTAAAAATCACTGTTGCCCGCCTTGCTGCCTGTGACTAACGAGATCTCATTCTCCTCAGCCAGCGCCTCGGCCATGATGCGTTGGACTGAGGTCGGCAGCGGCGCATACGAGCCGGTCTGCAGATAGATACACTTCCGTGTAATCGGCAAATCGGCACGTAAATCGGCCAGCGTCTGGATTGGCTTGAGCAACTCAGTGTCCCCTTTTCACTTCCCCGCCGTCGGATCCAGTGCATCTTGCAAGCCGTCGCCCATCAGCGTGAAGGCATACATGGTAATGGCAATCATTAAGCCTGGGAAAAAAGCCAGATACCAGTGCGTTTGTAGCGCCGATAGGTAATCATTCAACATGCGCCCCCAACTTGGCACCGGCGGCTGTACCCCAATCCCTAAAAAGCTGAGCCCCGATTCGCCTAATATCGCGGCGGGAATGCCCATCGTCACCCCAAGGATGATCGGTGTGAGCGTGTTGGGCAGCAGGTGACGGGTAATGATCTGCCAATCGCTGGTGCCAATCGCCCGTGCGGCCAACACATAATCGCGCTCGCGCAAGGAAAGAATCTGCCCGCGCACCATGCGTGCCACGCCCATCCAGCCTGTAAAAATAAAAACAAACAGCACATTTTGAAAGCCCGGACCTAATACTGTGACAATCAGAATACCCAGCAGCAAATCGGGAATGGCGTTGATGATTTCGATCAAACGCATAAAAAGATAGTCGGTCGAACCGCCAAACCAAGCCGCAGCAGCGCCAAAGGGTAGACCGATCAAGAGTGCGATAAAATTGCTGACGAAGCCAATCACCAACGAAACCCGTGCGCCGTAAATAATGCGTGTCAACAACTCGCGTCCGTAGGGATCGGTGCCGAGCGGATGCTCCCAAGCAGGGTACTGCCAGGTCTGTGAGTAGACCTGATCATCGTAGCCTTCCGGTGCCAATTGATTGGCAAACAGGGCAATCAAAATCAGGAGCAGCACAAAAAACGAGGCAACCATCGACAGTCGATTGCGCCGAAAACGACGCAGCGCATCGACCCACAAGCTGCGTTGGCGCAACTCCTTGGTCAAGGACGAGGTGGAGGTCAGCTTTGCATCGGTCGTGAGATTGGAGGATGTCATGCCTTCCCTCCCAAACGAATGCGCGGGTCGAGCCAGGCGTAAAGCAGGTCGGTGACCAGATAAGCAAGCGAGATCGCAAAGGTCCAGAGCAAGATCATGGCCATAATCACTGGGTAATCACGATTGTAAATGGCCGTGGTGGTCGCCCCGCCCATCCCTGGTATCCGAAAGATCAGCTCGACAAAAAAGGAGCCGAGCAAGGTGTTGACGAGCGACGGCGTTAGCACCGTTACCAAGGGCAGCGATGCATTTTTAAAGGCATGACGCAAGACCACCACCCGTTCCACCAAGCCTTTGGCCCGCGCTGTGCGAATATAATCGGCCCGCAATGCCTCGACCATGCCCGAACGCACCCAGCGTGCCAATCCACCAATGCCTGTAACGGCATAGATGCCAACCGGCATGATCCAATGTTTGGGCGTGCCCCAACCGCCGGACGGCAACCATTGTAACTTCACGGCAAAGAGAATGATCGCCAAAATCGCCAACACAAAGATTGGCGTGACAAAGGTCGTCACTACAAAGATCGAGGTGACATAGTCCACCCAGCTATTCGGGCGCAGTGCAGCAAACAGACCGAGCAAAATACCGACTGGCCAACTGATCAAAATCGCCATCAAGCCGAGTTGCACGGTAACTGGCCAGGTGCGGGCGATAAAATTTGAGACATTTTCACCGGTATGAAATGAGATGCCAAAATCGCCACGCAACGCATTGCCCATATAGCGGACATACTGCACGTAGATCGGCTGGTCAAGTCCATACTTGGCCAGCAAGGCAGCACGAATATGTTCCGGTATCGGTTTTTCATTTTTGTCCGAAGAGATGCTATCAAAGGGGCCGCCGGGGATGTAGTGGATCAAGAGAAAGATCAAGATCGACACCCCTAGCAGCACCCCGACCATTCCCAACAGACGCCCGAGAACGTAACGGGTCATTGGCGTTGCCTTTTTCTAAGACAAGAAGTGGAGAAGACAGAAAGACAAGAAGAGCGCAGTCGACTACGAATTATTCTTCCTGTCTTTTGTCTTCTTGTCTTCCTGTCTTACTTACTCGCCATGTAGATCGACGTATTAATAAAGTCATTCCGATTGCCGAGCGTGTTGGTTTTGCTCAGCGGAATGTCCTTGACGTACGGCTTGTAGAGGGTGGCAATCTTCGGGTAGAGCGTAAAGACGGCTGGACCCTCAGTGGCCAGAATCGTCTCGGCCTGATGATAGACCTCGCAGCGGGCGGCGGCATCGGTCATCGGGCGCGCTTCGTCGATTAGCTTGGTAAATTCGGCGTTTTGGAATTTGTTGAAATCGAGGTCATCCCACCAATCGAAGAAGTTGCTCGGGTCGATAAAGTCAGCGCCCCAGCGGCTAAAGCCCAGGATCAAGTCGCCCTTGGTGCGCATATCGACATAGGTGGCGCGCTCGATATCTTGGATCGTCACCTTGATGCCCAAGTTGTCGGTGAGCATGCGCTGTATCGCCTCGGCTTCACGCGCAAACTCGCCTTCACGGGTGTTGAGCGTCAATTCTGGAAAGCCTGCGCCTCCGGGGAAGCCTGCCTCTTCCATTAACTGCTTAGCCATCGCTGGATCAAACTTCTGCAATTCGCGCAGTGCCGGATCATCGTTGCGCGTGCAGGGGAAGTCGGTGGGCAGTAGACCGTAGCCTGGAATACAGGTGCCGCGCATCACATCGTTACAGAGCGATTCGCGGTCAATGGCGTGCATAAAGGCTTGGCGCACCTTGAGGTTGTCAAAGGGTGGCTTGCCCATGTTCATGTAGAGGTAGGCCGTGCGTGGATCGGTAGAGACATAAGCTTGTTTGCTCAACTCGGGATCGGCCAGTACTTGTGCCAACTGGTCGCCCCGAATGCCACCGGTGACATCGATGTCGCCCGCTTGGTACATCTGCAACTGCTGGTCGAAACCCTGCGGTACGATGACGAGTGTCATCTTTTCCAGTTTGGGTTTGTAAGGGCCGTTGTAGTAAGGGTTGAGCGTGAAGACTACATTTTGACCCCGATTCCACTCCTTGATCATGAACGGCCCGTTGGTCGGTGCCGTATCCGGGTTGTCGGCCCAGGCATCACCCAACTTCTCGACCATGTGCATCGGCACCGGAACAGCATGCCAGTTGAGGTTATACATGTAGTAGGGCAGCGAGACCTTGGTCGTCACCGAGAAGGTATAGTCGTCGATCTTCTTGACGCCCATCTCTTCAATCGGCTTTTCACCTTTGTTGACTGCTTCAGCATTCTCGATATCGAAGAGGAAGAAGGCATAGACATTGGCCATCTTCGGATCTTCGTAGCGGTGGAAACTATAGACCCAATCGTCGGCGGTGATCGGCTCTCCATCGCTCCACTTAGCGTCCTTGCGCAGGTGGAAGGTCCAGGTGCGCCCATCTTCGGAAACTTCCCAGCTATCAGCAGCCGCCGGGTGCCAGACCCCATCGGCATCCATCTTAGCCAAGGTTTCAATGGTGGTCTCATAGGCAAAGCCTTCGTACTCATTGCGCATCGTATCGAAGTGTTTGCCCTCAATGCTAGCATAGCGCAAATTTTGTTGATCCAGGGATGCCGCATCGGCAGGAAGTTGGACACCCAATGAATTAGTAACCGCTGCGCCTGCGGGTGCTGCTGCCCCGCCTCCACTAGGCGGTGTCGCTTGCACACAGGCTGCCAATAACAGAGTTGTGATTACAAGTAGCGAAAAAATGCGTTCCCTTCTCATTACAGTCTCCTCCTTGTTCAACTGAAAACGATTGAAACGAACACAAATTGTACCGATTGCTTGCCAACTGCAACTGGTATCCAAAAACTACAAGGCGAAAGTCGAAGGGGAAGGTGGACAGCGAATCAGGAAGTGATCTCTTGCTTCTTGACTTTCTAAACACCCGTTTCGTTTTTCGCCCAACAACACAACTCTCGCTTATCCACGCGGCGCAGCGTAGTCAAGCATCCCCTCTACTTCCATTGGGTCGATGCCGGTGCGCGCTTTCAAGGCGGCATGAATCTGCGCTTCTGACTCCAACTCAGTGTCAAGCGGCAGGGCAATTTTAGCGCCATTGTGCAGCAACGATTCACGGGCGGCAGCGTTCATCATCTGTACCGTGTAGGCGTCATCCAGCGAATATTCAAAAGTTGCCTCACCTCGGATGCTTTGGGCAAACTCCAGGATCAACTCGGCAGTGGCGGCGTGATAGTAGTCGATGGCGTCGGCAGCCTCTTCCACAGGACGATAGAAAGGATTGACGTATTCGACGCGGCCGCTGGGCAGGTCAACATGCAACTTGCGCAGAAACTCATTTTCCTGTGAGAAAATGATGGGATAGACGATATCGGCGATACCATTTGTCTCCAATGCCTGATCCGAACAGTAGCGCACCTCGCCCTCGGACTGGTGATAGGGTCCATTCCACATCCCCGCCGAACGAATCGTGATCGCACCCCGTGCGCCCTCGTATTGGATGTAGCCCGGTCGCATATGACGACCCAGGACGGCTTTGGCATTGCTCGTCATGTCGGCAACAAAGCGTCCATTGGGAAAGGTAAAGAAGTTGGCGTGAAAGCTCTCTTCCGTGTGGAGCCGATGGGCGAGCGAGCGGTGTGCCTCGGTAGGCATACTGTGCGCCACTGTCTGCGCCGAATCAGGATAGGCTTCAAAGAACTTGACCCAGCAGGCGTTATTGTGAGTACCGGTGTGGCTAAAGGTGCTGAGGATACGATTGACTGGCCCGATCACCCCGGTGTCGGCGATACGTTTAGCGATCCGTTCGTATGCGAGGCGGAAGAATTGTTCACCCACGGCTAGCACCGTCTGATTGCTCCGTGCTGTAGCAATCATGTTGCGTGCCTGGCTTAGCGAAGCGCAGAAGCTTGCCTCCACCAAATGGTGAATTTTGTTTTCGGACAAATAACATGAGATCGAATGAAACAATTCTGGAGGCGTGCAGACGATCACGGCTTCCATCGGGCGGGCACGAACCAGATCACGGATCGAGTAGAAGGCTGGCACACCCAGGCTGGCAGCATAACTGTCGGCGCTTTCTTTAACTGGATCGCAGACGGCCACCAGCCGGACACCACGTGCATTGAGTGCCGCAAAGAGCAAACGATAGACCGTACGTGAACGAAAGCCTGTGCCAACCAGGGCAATATCGATAGGCTGCTTTAGTTTCATATGGGTGAAAAGGGAGACCGGAATATTACTGGAAACGTTTCCAGAGGATGGAATAACAATACTATAGTTTTATATTTTTGTCAAAGATGGCAAAAAGGGGATCGTCAGGCGAAAGGTCCACCTACGTCAATTCAGTAGTTTCAACGAAGTTAATTGTTGCCTTCTGTGAGTATCGTTTCAGCTTCCTGTAGACGTGACGAGAAGTCGCCGCGCATATCGAGATATGGGTAGTCGAATTGTTGCGCTTCCTGGCGGACAAAGTCGCTCCAGGGAGGAACGTCTTGTACGATCTGCCTGCGTAATTCTTCTGGCAAGGCCGCATAACCATGGGAACGACCGGGGAATTGATCAAACTGTTCCAGGGTCAATTGGGAACAGCCTAAGAATAGCGAACGTGTTGCATAGCGCACCGCGATCTGTGCGATCTGGGTCGGCAAAAAATCCACCCCTTCAATGATATAGCTGTCTGCCATCGAATTGACACCCCAAACAAAACGTTCCAGATAGGGAAAGAAGAATTCAGCCGCGGCTTTGATCGCTTCAGGGGCCGCATCCCACTGTTGTTTGATTGTGACATCGCCCTTTGTTCGTAATATATCGATCAGCAGATCGGTCGAGATCCAACCGATCTGCAGCTTGGCAGCAAGTCGCTGTGTCAAGCTGCTCTTTCCAACTCTGGGTGCTCCGCCAATGAAGTAAATCATCTCACTCCGTAACTGTGCTGAAAACATGACCGGCACTTTTCGTCGTATGTCAGCATTCAGATTCTATTGAAAGTGTCTTGAGCCATGAAGTGCCAGTCATATTTGTTCAGGCTGACCTATGTTAAGCCAATCGCCTCAATCTGCCCGATCACTGTTGCGGAAAACGGACCCTTGTTGGCCGCTTGCACCGCAACCTCCAACTGCTCTAGGTTCGAGATCCCAACAAGCGCAGTCGAAATTTCTGGCTTGCTCAGCGCAAAGCGAATCGCCGCCTCAACCAGGTTGTTAGCGTGACCCTCTTTCACCAAGAAGTCGAAGCGCTGCGCCCAGGCCACATCCTGTGCATAATCATCATGTGAGGCGATGGGATCAACCACTGACATAGCGTTGGGGTGACGTTGGGTCGATCCACTAAGCGCACCGCCAGCCAAGATACGAATGGCAATCACGCCCATGCCATTTTCGGCTGCCTTGTCAATCAATTGCCCATAGTTTTGAAAGGGGAAGTCAGCGGATACAGCACGTCCTGCACTCGGGTTAAGCAAATTGTAGCAACATTGCACGGTGTGGGTGTTGGTGGCGAGCGCCTGATGGATAGCTGGTGTGTCGCCCAAGCCATTGATGCCCCAATGTTGCACTTTTCCCTGCTCCGCCAACGTTTCGAAGGTCTGCATGGCAACCTCTACATCCGCCAGAGTGACGCCCTGGCGTTGCGGTTGGCGCTGCAAGGTAATCAGGTTGTGCAACTGAATCAACTCAATCGATTCGCGGCGAAGTCGGCGCAGACTGCCTTCGACCGAACGAATGATCGCTGCTTCAATATCATCGATGTCAGCTCCGACGAGCCGCACTTTGGTGCCGACGATCACATCCACACCTAGCTCTGCCAGTACTGCTCCCAAGTTTGTTTCCGATTGACCGTTGCCATAGAGCACGGCGGTATCGAAGTAGTTGATGCCCAATTCGACGGCGCGTGCCACGGTGCGTACCATCTCACGCGGGTCGCCTTTCACCAACAGTCCACCTCCAGCACCACAACCAAAGCCAAGCGCCGATACCTTGAGTTCGGTTTTGCCAAGTCGACGATAGAACATAGAACTCCTTTACGAGTGTAGCGCGCTGCCAACGGATTTGCGGGAACGGATTGAGCGGATTAGGGCTTGCGGAATCCGTTCCCGGACGGATGTTACAAATCAAACTTGTTTGTTGCCAACAGTTTTGGAACGGATTATTTACTAGATGAAATCCGCTCAATCCGCTCCTAAAATCCGTTAGCAGCCCACGGCAGAAAACAGATCTTGATTGCCTTACGCGCTTCGAGCAGTTCGATGCCTTCGTTGTAACGTTCCAGCGGCAAGCGATGGGTGATCAGCGGGGAGAGATCCAATAGTCCCTTTTCAATCAATCCCACCGCATATTCGGCTGATTCACGAGAATGACCCTTGTAGCCACAGAGTGTCAGTCGATAGTGGCGTGGTGCAAAGCTATACTCCTCGCGCTGCACGCCGAAAAGTGCCACAGTGTCGCTCGTATGATCCATCAGAAACTCGACCGACGCTTTGGCACCCACGCAATCCACGCTGGTCTCCAGGCGAGGTTGATTGGGACGAGACGGGAACAGGTTAGCAAGATCGACTGTCAGATCGTAACTGCCATCAGCACCCAATTGCAGCGCCAATGCACGACGCTCAAGAATCGGATCGAAGGCGTAGACTGCGGCAACGCCCTCAGCCTTTGCCATTTGCATGGCGATTAGCCCGGCTGGCCCTAGACCTGTTAGTCCAAAGATTCGTCCACGCAGCGCATTCATCTCCGCCAGGGTGCGAAAGACCGTGCCTACGCACATCGCCAATTCGAGCGGCGCCAATGACTCGATGGGCAAATGCTCCGGCGTTTTGATCACGTTCTCAGCCCGGTGAACCACATATTGCGCGTAACATCCTGGCGTGCGATGCCCTGGATCGCGCCAGGCGCTGACCCGATCACCCACTGCCACTGAGGTCACACCTGCTCCGACCGCAGCGATTTCTCCCGCCGCCTCGTGACCAGGCTGTCCAAGCGTATAAGGATAGTTGAACTGGTGACCGATGAACATTGGCTCATTGTGGCGCAGATGCAAATCCCATTGTGGGCAAGTTGTCACCGCCAGCACTTTCATCAGCACTTCGCCCTCACCCGGTTCGGGAATGGGCAAATCGAGAATTTCGAATTGTTGCGGGGCAGTGACTTGAAGTACTTTCATACAATCTCCAATCTACAAAAAGGGCAAAAATGAGGCAAGGGGCAGGTTGCAAGTCAATAGTAAAATGAAGGATGGCACACGATTCCGCAATCTTACATCACGGTGTCTCAATCACAGACGTGAGTCCGCCATCCACCACCAGATAGGTTCCGGTCATATAAGCAGAGAGGTCGGATGCCAAAAAGAGTGCGGCGTTGGCAATATCTTCGGGTTGACCGTTGCGACGCAAGATACAACGTTGGGCGATCTGTTCCCGCTGCGCTGGGGGCACATCTTTCCATAGGCCTGTCTCTACCGCACCAGGCAGGATGGCATTGACCCGAATCGTGGGCGCATGGTCAATGGCAAGCGAGCGAGTTAGAGCCAATAGACCGCCCTTTGCTGCTTGGTAGGCAGAGGCATTGGCATAGCCCCGAATCGAGTGAACCGAACCGGTGATAATCATCACGCCACCGCCGTCGGCCAGCATACGGGGAATGGCGCAATGGGCGATCATCCAGGTCGCTTTTAAACAGACGGCGATGGTCCAATCCCAGTCACGTTCGCTGATCTCGGGTGCAGTGCCAGCAGTCGATGCGGCGGCGTTGCTGTGAATGATGTCGAGTCGTCCATAATGCTGATAGGCCCCATCGATCATGGCGCGTACCTCTTCCATTTTCCCGACATCGGTTTGGATAAAGAAGGCATCGCCCCCTTCGGCCTGAATTGCCGCTGCTGTTGCCTTACCGCCCTCGGCATTGATATCCACCACAACGACTTTAGCACCTTCACGGGCAAAGAGACGTGCCGTTGCTCGCCCAATGCCCGACCCTGCGCCAGTAATCAGCGTAACTTTGTTTGCCAGTAACATGGTTGCCTCGTTTCAGTGTGGTAACAAAAGCGCTACAAATGGCCACGCTCGCGTACGAATAGCACACGGCCATCGTTGCTGGATCCCAAACGACGCACCAACCCAGCACGCAACAGAGCGACATCCCCTTTGTAGAGTTCAAACTCAGATTCGCCTACCATCAAATGGAGCACCCCTTCTAGAACCAGCCAATGTTCGTTGTTCGGTAGTTGGGTTTGCTCAAGCATTTCACCTGAGGCAAGCGTGATCATACGTAGTTCCGTAAAGGGACAGCGGGTGCCGGGATTAGGAATAGGCCCGATATTTAGATTGCCGGCGATGACAAAACCTGGTACTGTCTTCTCAGGAGGTCCTGCTTCCTCTACCAAAATATGAATCGGGCGTTTTTGCCGTTCCAGCCGCGTGACCAAGGCATTATTTTCGCCATTGGTATACATCTGAAAGTGATGGATCACTCCCATCGGCGTATAAACCAACGTGTTGGGCGTAATCGGGAAGCGCTCTTCATCCAGCCAAACTTCGCCATGACCGGCAGAAAAGAGCCAGATTTCATCACAATCATGGTAATGCGGCTCAACCCCAGCGCCAATCCGTTGATCGGGAAAATGGCGCAGGATCGTAAACTGAGTCCAGCTTGGGTAAACATCCTGTTCCCAATAGTGTTGGTTCGAGTTCTGCGAAACGATCATATAGTGGTCGTTGCGGATGATCACAGAACCTCCTGTTGTGAAAATACGAGTTGCGAGATACGAAATACGAGTGGTTCGCTCTCCACATTTCCATCACTGTTCAACGCACCTGCATTTTTATCCTACCAAAAAGGTGGTGCAGACGAGTGAGTGTGACTAGGTCGAGGTAGGGCGGATCGATGGCACGCAGGTTTTCGTCAAGACGTCGGGGTGAACGGGTACCGACGCAACAGGTGCTGACATTCTGAGCCAGTACATAGCGCAGTCCGGCTTCTGGAATGGAGAGCGGCTGTAGAAAATCGAAGAGATTTGCTTCACTGTAGGGTGGTGTGGCAGGTAGATTTCCAGCCGCAATGTGACGGCGCACACACTCCAACGCAGCCTCCACACTCACCAAACCGGACGTCTTGGAGGCTTGGTTGAGCGGCATCATTACCACAGTGCCCACATCATGCTGATGACAAAGCGGCAAGACGCTTTCGATGGCGGTTTGTAGCAGAAAGTTGATAGTCAGCATCACCACATCGAAGGCACCGGTTGGCACTGCCTTTTGCAAAACTTGATGCGTTCCATCGCCTTCAGACAGTTCGCTGATGCCGATAAAGCGTACCTTGCCCTGCTCGCGCAACTTGACCATCGCCGCATAGCAGCCGTCGTTCATAAAATGATCCAAGGTGGCAAGGCTGCGAATGCCATGTCCCAGCAGAATGTCAATGTGCTCCCGACGGAGACGGCGCAAGCTACCCTCAACCGAGGTGATCAACGCTTGTGGCGAGCCAGTATAGTTGGCATCCGGGCTGTGGCTATCATAGGGGCGATATTTGGTCTCGATGATCACATTCGGGTGACCTTGCAACGCTTCGCCCAATGCACTTTCCGAGAGGCCATTTTCGTAGCTCTCGGCAGTATCGATCAAGTTAATGCCTGCATCCAACACGGCCCGCACCGTGGCTTTGAATCCCTCTGGATCGGTGGACGCTCCCCGTGCCGCACCAAAACTCAACTCGGAAACCTGCAAGTTGGTACGTCCCAAACGTCGGTAGTTCATGGGTAAACCCTCGTAAATTTCTGCGTACAAAATCCTATTTAACGATGTACCTTTTTGAAGACCTTATACAAATTCTCTTTCAACTCAATCCCAATCCCTGGCACATTGGGCAGGCGAACCCGACCATTGACGACTGGCTCCGTATCGGCGAAACCTCCGAAAGGTTGAAAGACTTCGGGATAGGATTCGTTGCCGCCCAGACCCAAGCCAGCGGCAATATGCAGTGCCATCTGATGTCCGCCATGCGGCACACAACGCCGCCACGACCAACCCTGTCGCCGTAACATTGCTAGCGTGCGCAGATATTCGACCACCCCGTAGCTCAGTACAGGATCCATCTGCAAAACACCGTTGCTGGGCGACATGCCACCGTAGCGGATCAAGTTTTGTGTGTCGATGGTTGAGAAGAGATTTTCACCTGTGGCAATCGGCGTCGAAGTCGACTGCACCACGATGGCGTTGAGTTGATAGTCGAGCGGATCGCCCGGCTCTTCGTACCAGCGCAGACCGTAGGGTTCCAGTGCTTCGGCATAGGCAAGCGCCTGTTTGAGATCAAAACGCCCATTGGCATCCACCGCCAGCCGCGAACCGTTACCCACGATGGCGATTACAGCCTCAATCCGCTCCAGATCCTCTGCCAGCGACGCCCCGCCGATTTTGATTTTGACACTCGTATAGCCCATATCGAGGTAGCGACGAATCTCATTTTGCAGCTCGCTCAAGCCCTTGCCAGGATAATAGTAGCCACCAGCGGCATAGACCTCCACGTCGGCCTCATGCGTGCCTATGCCATAGCGTTCTGCCAGTAGTTGAGCGAGTGGCTTCTCTTCGATCTTGGCGATTAGATCCCAGAGCGCCATGTCCACCGTGCCCACTGCCACCGAACGGTCGCCATGACCGCCTGGCTTCTCGTTGGACATCATGATCTTCCAAGCTTTCGCCGGGTCGAAGTTGCTGCCCGCTTCGTTGAGCAGATCCGCCGGATTGGCGTTGCGCAAGCGGGGTAGAATGCGCGTCTGCAAGATGCCGCTCTGAGCGTAACGCCCGTTCGAGTTAAAACCATAGCCGATCAGCGGTTTGCCCTCGCGCATCACATCACTTTCAATCGCCACCACCGAGGCAGTCATCTTCGAAAAGTCGATATAAGCATTGCGGATCGCCGACGAAATCGGAACAACATTCTCATAAATTGCAGTAATTTTCATAATCCAATACGCCCCAATCCTCTCTCAAAATCCGTTCCCAACCCATTTACATAGCCACCATTTGGCATACATCACTTCTGGTTTAGACACAGAACCTGCCTCAATAATCCGCTCAATCCGTTCCCATAATCCGTTGGCAGCGCTCACCACGGGAAAGCAAAGGTTGGCTGATTGGCGTAACGTTGGGTTTGAATCGTCAATTGGCTGCCACAGCCGGGGGCCAACTTGACGTTGAAATGTGAACCGTCGAGAGATGTGGTAACGCCATTTACTGTGACACTCTGCAATTGGTGTTCAGCATAAGCGCCACCCTGCACCGTGACCGTGCGCTCATGGAGCGGGCTGAGATTGACGAGGGTCACCGTCACCTCGTCTGCACTGAGCTTTTCGACCAGGGCAGCTACATCTTCTGGTAGACCGGCGCGGCGACGAGCGGGATCAAAGTAGCGCAGGCGACAATGGAGCGGACAACCGGAACGTCCGGTTGGAATGCCGCCTAACATCAGTTGGGTTAGTGCCTCGGTCGTAGCTGGATTGATGTGATTCATGTCATCCGAGAGGCGAGTGTCGGGCGTGGTCGGGTCGGCGTGCATAAGTGCGATCTTGTTACGCAACTCTTCCTGCGCTGCCTGCAACGCCTGTACCGGATGCTCAGGATTTTGCCCCTCTAGGTAACGAATCCAGGGATCATCGGCGATCAGTTTAAGGTCTTTGCGATCCATCGACCATGTGTAGAGTTCCAGCGCACCCGAGTCAAAGGGCTTGGGCTGGAAGTTCATCCAATCGGCCTGGCCAAAGTAGTCGCCATAGCTTTGCGGATACATCAACTTACCGTCGATCTCACGCCCATTGGCGTTGAAGGCATCAAGCACACCTCGCCAGCAATCGACATATTTCTGATTGCCTGTGAGGAGCAGCGCATTGCCAAAGCCATAGAGACCACGCACATGCCAATAGGTTCGATGGGCAACCTTGCCCGTCTGCGGCACAATCACGGAGAAACCCCAGCCATAGACGCCGCCAAACCAGCGCCCGCCCGCCTCGCTGCCGATCACACCATCCAAGCCAACGTTGGTTGGGATGACGCCGCCGTTGGCTGCCGTACGCTCGACCCAGGCGTCGATATATTCTAGCGTCCAGTCACGATACTTCGACTCGTGCTCAAGCATGTAGGCGTTGAGGGCGAGCGTGGTAGCGCAAAGATTGAGCGGATTGTCGCCGACTACGTCGTTGTAATCCTTGAAGTGGGCGATCATCTCGTCGTAGGTTCGTTCGCCATGTAGCGGTGAAAAGCGCCCCTCGACCTCAATTGGATCGCCGGCCCAATCGACCCCGGTGGCCTTACGCAAGAGCGGTCCTCGACTGCCATTGAACATGCTGCGGATGATCTTGTGTTGCGGATCGTAGTTTTGCGCCTGCGAGTCTTCGTTCATGTAGAAGCCGGCATAACGGCGGGTGCGCTGTTGATACTTGCGCTCAAAGGGGTCGGAGAGCGCCTGCAAGTAGAAGGGCGACATCGCCTCGCTGTGATGAAACCAGTCGAACATCACCGGGAACTCTTTGTAGTACATGCCGTCACGGGCAAAGGGCACATCCACCGTCTTGGCTTCGGTGTACTGGCGCAGATGCCCTTCCCAGCCCAGCTTAAACAGCTCAAGCACCTTGTCCGAACCGCCCAGCGCATGGAGCATCGTCCAGTTGAGCAAGTTCTCAGCCGCATCGTCGGGGCCATCGTTGCCGCCCCAACGCGGGATGCAGAGCAAATAGCCCCGTTCGTCGAAATAGTGGTTGAAAAACGCCTCGACTGCGTCACTCTGTGTGCGCAGCAGTTCCCGTTCGAGCAGTGCCCAGTGAGGGGCAGACATGGGTGTGGTGATGGTGATTGGATGGGTCATGATTCGCTAGCTCGCTTTTGCATTGGCGCTGGAATAGCGTCTTGTTATGTGTTATACTTCAAAAAGTGATAGGCTAATTTCATGAAAGGACTTTTCATGCCGCAGACAACAGAACTTTCACTACCGTTTTATGAACAGATTATCGATTTTCTAGCAGCCAGTCCATCGGCTCAAGAGATCATCGCTTATCGTCCGCCACAATATACTCAAGCGCGCTTTAGCCAGTTGCTAGAGAAGAGCAAAGAAGGTCTTCTCTCATTGGAAGAAAATGATGAACTTGACCATTACATCCGCATTGATCGTATGATGTCTTTGATCAAGGCAAAAGCCTATCGCAGATTGTCAAGGCAGGCTGCATGACATATATCTCGACTCGTCTGCGACAATTAGTGATTGAACGCGCCCGTCATAGTTGCGAGTATTGTTTGTTACACGAGGATTACACTACATTTTCACACGAAGTCGATCATATTTTTGCCCTCAAACATGGCGGTCGGAATGAACTTAGTAACTTTGCTTATGCTTGTGCACAATGTAATCGTTTCAAGGGAAGTGATCTAAGTTCGTTAGACCCAATCATCGATGAAATTGTTCTTCTCTTCAACCCACGCATAAATTCTTGGTTCGACCACTTTGATTTTGATGGTCCATTGATCCGTCCGCATAGCTCAATTGGTAGGGCAACTGAAAAGCTACTTCAATTCAATCAAATTGACAGAGTGCTACTACGCAAAGAATTACTTATTGACAGCCGCTATCCATTTCAATTTGGTAAATAGCTTACCGGAATGGTTTTGGACAAAATTAACCTAAAGTTAAAATTGCTTTACTCGCTTGCACCCATCATCAACGATTTCACTCTCCGTCACCAAACTTTCCATAAACTCAGTAAACGAATCGCCTACTTTCACCAACGTGGCATAATTCAGTGCATCATACGCAGCCCAGTATTCTGGATGCTCAGGATTGCCGAGAATCGCTTGAATATCTGCGAATTGTGCTGATGCTTGTTCAATACAGCGGTCAAAAAATGATTTGTACCAAGGATAGCGCCAATACCATTCCAAATAATAGACAGATCCCAAGTCGTGAAAGTTGGTCGAGATACCGAGTAGCGAGCTTTGCACACAAATGCCGATAGCGTAGACACCTCTGGGCAAAAATCCTTCCTTTTCATGTCGATCAAAATGCTCATGGAGTATCGACGCTACGTCCGCGGCTTCAGGCTTGGTGTTGCGGTAACTGATAAAGGACCAGAACTCGGCGACTTCGTTCCAATTGAAAGAATAGGTTTTTCCCTGGATCGTCCGTTCGATTGGGATACGAAACCACCGCTTAGGTGAGTTCGCAACGCCACCATTTGTCCTCACCAAAAAGGTTTGATAGTCCGCAGGCAGTGAGTGAAATAAAATTCGTTCATCGTTGGTTAGGGATTCAAGGTCAAACAGGGACAATTACGACCAGCCTACTATACTGTTGTTATCAGTTGTACATCTCACGCCATCCGATACTCCCACCCCTCCCGCCACGCGAAGTCTGCCACCATCAACTCCTCCAATGGTACGCCGTTGAGATGATGGTCGAAACCCCAACGGGTCGCTACGTGGCCGATCACAAGCAGACGTTTGCCGCTCCAGCGCGATGGCAAATCTTCCAGAAAACGTCCGACCCGTTGCACGGCCTGTCGCCAACTCTCACCATTCGGATAAGGCTTGTCGAGATACTGTTCACGATGACGATGCAATTCGGCGGCTGGCATTCCATTGCCATCGCCATAATCACATTCGCGCAGCCGCCAATCACATAGAATTGGGATCGTCGTGTCGGCAGAAGCAATTTGGGCGGTTTCAAGCGCACGCCGCAAATCGGAGGTAAAGACGGCGTCAATACCATTGTTGCGTCGGCGGCTGCCCAATTCTATCGCCAACTGCCGCCCCCGTTCTGAAAGCTGGCTATGATTCCAGCCGCTGGCGACGCCACGCACGTTGTCTTCACTCCATGAATGTGTCTCAAAGACAATTTGGATGGTCATCAGACTCCATGTTACGCTGCATGAACCCGGTGACGACGATTTCAACCCCTCCCTAACCCTCCCGTTCGGCTGAGCTCACGTCGAAGCCAAACGAGGGAGGGAATTGTCACGAGGCAGATTATGTTTAGTGGACAGAAGAGAAAATATAATCTACCCCTTCACTGTTCCCTCCCTTAGCAGCTTACCTTTACCCACATGTATTGGTGAGCGGGGATTGAGAGAATGCAATAAATGATGTGAAAGTTCGCTGATTTTACCAGCTTTCAGCCATTTCTTGCTTTTGCTAAGTCAAACTTGTCAATTAATACCGAAAATTGGGTTCGAGCGGTCGGGTTCGAACTCAATTTTCAGGAGCAAAAATTGAAAACAGCTCGTTTTCACGACGAGATTGACTGCGTTTGTCTCTCATTTCCCACTTTTTACCCATCATTGAAAAGATGTGGGTAAAGCTAAGCCCTTAGCAGGGGGGGTTAGGGAGGGGTTGTTTCGTCGTTACCAAAAGTGATTATGATAAGGATGTGGGTTGCAGCTCTCATTATACTGTGTAACCGGCAACTTGCAACCTGCCATTTTTCGTTTTGCATGATTTGCGTGGACGTCTGGTAGGAAGAAATCTTTGACTTTGCTTGATGGGAAAGTGTTTCGCTTACCAATTTAGGAGAAAATCATCTCATGCCAACCAGCCAATCGATCCAGAAAGCCCTCGACACCGATGAAACTATCGACATCACTACCTATGGCCGTCTCAGTGGTCAGCCACGGCGGACTGAGATCTGGTTTCGGCGCGTGGCTGGGCGCACCTACATTACGGGCACGCCGGGCAAGCGCGACTGGTTTGCCAACTTGCAAGCCAATCCACGCTTTGTCTTTCACTTGAAGGGATCCGTGCAGGCCGATTTGCCAGCCACGGCGCGCATCATCAGCGACCCAGCCGAGCGGCGTCAGCTTCTGGCCGATCCGGTGATGCGCTGGTATCAGCAGCAGGTGGGATCGCTGGACGAGTTGGTGGTGGGTAGTCCGCTGATTGAGGTGATTTTTGAGGAAGTTTGAGGGAAAATCAGAGTTGTCTGACTGTCTATGTCCGTCGATTACTGTTGCAGACCAGACAGGTGGACGAATTCCACCCGTCTGGTTTCAAACCTTCTACTTGACCGGCAATAAAAGGTAGAAGCTACTTCACCTTTTGCCAGGGTTTTGCTTCGAGATACGATCTGATCTCAACAAATGGAGCATTTTTGGTTGAAACCAGATGCAGGTGAAGAAGTCCTTGTTCATCGACACGCCACTGCATCTCATCCACCCGATTAGGACACTCGTCAGGATTGCCGAAATAGGTGAAGCGCACCACATCGCCAACTACTTCATAGTGTGCCTGACACTTGCCACTTTTTCCCGACTCACCGTGCCAAACCTCCAACGATTGGCCATCTTGGAAGGTCAAGGTTGTTACGCCTGCCCAGTCGCTTTGAGCCACAGAGCGCAGTAAGCCCATCCGCACAAAGTCGTCAACAGTCTCTGTGACTTGCCAGGTGCCATTGGGCGGTAGACCAGGTGACCAGGCTTCCACCTTCTGCCATGGTTTCGCCTCGTAAAACGCTGTCGATTCCACGTCCACGAACCCAGAATTTTGAGGAACAAGGTGAAGATGGAGCCCTTCATCATCAATCCGCCACCGGATGTCATCTGGGTGATCCCACGAACACTCGCTGGGATCGCTGGTGAGCGTGAGGCGCATAATATCCTCCTCAATTAATTCATAATCAGCCTGGCACCTGCCAAATTGCCCTTGCAAGCCTTCCCAGATCATTACATATTTTCCATCCTGGAATGTGATTGTGTAAACTCCTGCCCACCCAGTCTCTGCAACAGAGCGCAACACACCCATGCTCACAAAGTCTTCGGTGGTTAATTCAACCTGCCAAACCCCATTGGGCGGTAGACCGGGAGACCACGCTTCTACTTGCTGCCAAGGCTTCGCCTCGAGGTATGCCTTGTTTTCTAGAAAAGGTGCACCTTGGATGGCAACCAGGTGTAGACGAAGCCCGTCAGTGTCAAGCCGCCACTGAATATCTGCCACACTCCGACAGTCGGGGCTATCATAAAAAGTTAAGCGCACAAAATCCTCAACTACAGCATAGTTTGCCGTACACTGACCGGATTGCCCTTGATCGCTCTGAAAATGCCCCACAGCTTTACCATCCTGGAACGTCCAGGTATACACGCCTGCTGAGCCAATTGCAACCGATTGTAACTCACCCATGCGCATAAGGTCTTCGGTGGTGACCTCTACTTGCCAAGTGCCATTGGGTGGTAGACCCGGCGACCAAACCTGATTGTCCGCAGCCGGTGCAGGACTTTGCTGGACAGCCTGTGATCCACACGCCGCTGCGCCTGGTGCGGGCGTAACTTTGGCTTTCAGGTCGCGAATTGCCGCAATCAGTTCTGCGTTGAGTGGGTCTTTTTCGATCTGATCAAAGACTGGTTGGGCGGCCTGCTCAAAAGCCTTGACTTGCTCATCACTGGCGAGGACGATGGTGCCGCCATCCGCACAATAGGTGGCCGCCGCATCCACCTCTTTGGGCCGGTTGGCAAGCGCTTTCTTTTGCGTTGCAATTGCCGCTTGGCGCAGGATCATGCGTTGTTGATCCGTTAGCTGCGTAAAGGCCGCAGCGTTAGCAAAGAGGACTTCATATTTGGGATAGAAGGTCACATTGCCAGTGGCGATAGGCCTGCCGGTCAACGTTCCCCCTTGCTGTAGTCCTGACTCGGCACCTTGATAACCGCCATCCCCATACATGGCAGTACCGCCCAGCGCATTAATAAGCTGATATCCAATATCGGAGCGTGGCGTGCGTATATTGACGCCTGCAAAATCCTGGAGCGAGAGAAAGGGCTTATCTGGCACAATGGAGAAGGGATGACGCAGGTCTTCGGGCCAAAGAGTAAGTCCGACCATGCCTGCAGATGATAAATGTTCCAGCATCTTGGTTGCAATGTCACTGGTAGCGACCGCCTCTGCCAAGGCATCATTCGCAATCAGGAACGGTGCCTGCAAAGGTTGAAAGCTAAAGATCTGTTGCATATCAAAGGCACGCGAAGGGGCCATCCCCAACTCAAAATCCCCCTGTTGCACACGTTGGATTGCCTTGGCCTCGTACAAACCATCTGGAGCGTCAGCCCCAGCATCCCAGACCGGTTCAACCGTGATCATGCCCTGGGAAAGGTCATGAACTTGGGTCACAAACTCTTGGACATAATTGTCGATTCGCGGCGAACCCTGACCAGCAGCGATCGCAAAACGTAGGGTAACAGCTTTCGGTGCGGCTGCCGGCTGAATCGGCATACAGCCTGCCAGCAGCGCCAGAATGAGGGTGATGCTGGCGGTGAGCCAGGGAATTGATACTCTTTGTTGCGTCGTACTCGCTTTAGGAAGCGTATTCATGTTGACCTCTCCTTATATTTGTCTAATTATCGATTTTTACAGCTTGCTCATACAATCGTCGTGCCACGATCTCTTCTCCTTTCCATTCATCTTGCTCAGCAAAGCCTAACTCTGCGTAGAGTTGCTGGGCGGTACGATTGGCGGGAAGATAGGCGATAGCAAAGACATACCGATCCTGCTCGACTGACAACCGTTCGAGTGCCGCTTGTAGCGCTTGCTGCTCGTAGCCCTGCTGCTGAAAGTGCTGATCAACGATCATCACACCCAGCCAGCAACAATCTGCGTCTAGTGGGTCGGGTGCCCAGGTGAGAAAGCCGATCACTTGTTCGTTCAGGACGATGGCGAGCGGCTGCCAACGCTGTTCATAGGCGCAGAGGGCCAGGTAATAGCACGGCTCCGCCACAAACATTTGTTGCTCCAACGCCACCGTCAGCTTTGCCACTGCGCGCCAGTTCTGGCTATCCACGGGTTGCAAGGTTACTTGGCCTTCCGCATCAGCTGCGGTCATTGCAATCTGTTCAATACGCTCCTCCTTTTTGTAGTCGGCCACGGGCCGCACAACTTCCCCTTCGACCTCTGTTCCGATTGATTCTGCTGTCCAACGGATCGTCCAGGTTTCAGTAGTTACGATGGTGATAATCCGTTGGCGGCGTCTGCTCATGCGGGCAGTCTACAGGGTTTGAGGCGGCAATCGAGCTGTTTTTTACACAAAATTACACAAAATACTACATTGACAGACCCAGCAAAGCGTGCTACGCTCACTTCCAGTCATAGCCAGCCCTTGGTTTTGACTTGGGATGTAACGACTTCATCGGTTTGACTCGCTCCGGAGAAACTGATGGCTTCACCCTCGACTCTGACCTTTGGCACACTACTGCGCCAGTTGCGTCGCCGCGTGGGCATGACGCAGGGCGACCTGGCCAGCGCGGTCGGTTACAGTGTCTCCTTCATTTCTAGCTTGGAACAGAACACACGCCAACCGGATGTGCACAGCATCGTGCAGCACTTTGTCCCGGCGTTGGGTTTGCAGGAGGAACCGCAATTGGCGGCACGTCTGCTCGAACTGGCCGCTGCCATGCGCGGCGACCTGGCCCCGGCAACCTTGACGCTCACGCATGAAACCCGCACGGTGTTGACTGAAACGGTGGACGAACCTGCTCATTCGTTGCCCGTGCCACCCACCCTGCTCATCGGGCGCGAGCAGGAAGTGAAATTGCTTTGTAATCGTATGTCAGGGCATGGTGGACGACTCTTGACGCTGGTGGGTCCACCAGGGATTGGCAAGACACGCCTGGGGTTAGAAGTGGCGACGCAGCTACACGCCCGCTATCGGGATGGCGCGTGCTTTGTGTCGTTGGCGGCGGTAGGCGAACCAGAACAACTGCCTTCGGCGATCCTAACCGCGCTCGGTGTTACCGAGTCCAGCTCCAAACCGCCGCAAACTCGTCTGATCGAGGTTCTACGCCGCAAAGAAATCCTGCTCTTGCTGGATAACTTCGAGCAGATTGTCGCTGCTGGATCGTTGGTGGCACAGCTTTTGGAAGCCTGTCCTGGGCTACATGTGTTGGTGACAAGTCGTGAGCGGTTGCACTTGCGTGCCGAGCAGCGCTTTCCGGTGCCGCCGCTGCAAGTTGCCGCTGCGCTTGAACTCTTCGTACAGCGCGCCCAGGCGGTTGAGCCTGATTTTGAACTGACCCTGGCCAACCAGCCGGTGATTGAGAAGATTTGCCAACGACTTGACTGTCTACCGCTGGCGATTGAATTGATTGCAGCACGGATTGATCTATATTCTGTACAGGGTATGTTGGCCCGCATAGGTGAACGTGCACTTGATTTACTCACGAATAATGCACAAGACGCCCCGCTGCATCAACGCACACTCCGACAGGCGATCCAGTACAGCTATAGTGCATTGGATGAGGTTGAGCGTTGCCTGTTTCGGGAATTGGGTATTTTTGTTGATGGCTTTGATTTGGCGGCTGTGGTCTACTTTGGCTTTACACCAGAGCCATTACAGAGCTTAATCAACAAAAGTCTCGTAAAGGTAGCCGCCCCATCTTTCTCTACTGTTCTAGGCAAAAATCCAGAACCTCGTTATCTACTTTTGGAAATGCTGCGTGAATATGCCCTGGAACAATTGCAAGTCCACAATGAAGTACCAAAGACCAAAGCAAAACATGTTGCCTATTGTCTGCAACTTGTCGAACATTCTGACCCTATGGTGCGAAGCGCAGAATTCGGCTCCTGGCTGCACCATCTGGAGCGCGAACATAACAACCTGCGTGCTGCGCTGACCTGGACCATTGCCCAGCAAGATGGCACAATGGCATTGCGTTTATGCAGCATGTTAGACTGGTTTTGGGCCTGGCATGGACACTCCCAGGAAGGAAAAAGGTGGTTGGAGCAATCTTTCGCCCTTAGTGCAGAGGTGCCTCAGATTATACGCGCACAGGCACTCGGCGCGGCTGGACATATGGAACATGTCTTGGGCAACCACGCTCAAGCACAAGTATGGGTTGAAGAGAGTTTGGCGATCTATCAGTCACTGAATGACCAACGCAATGTTGCCGAGAAGTCACTGCAACTGGGCGGCATTCTGCGTAAGCAACATCGTTATGAACAGGCTCGTTTTTTCTACGAACAGAGTTTCCGTCTGTTTGAGTCGCTTGAAGAGCGGGGACGCCTCAATGCCGTACACGTTGGCTTGGGCAACCTCGCTATGAATCAAAATGACTACCAGCAAGCTAGAATCCATTACGAGCAAGCACTGATCGGGCAACGCGCCGCTGGAGAAAAATCGGGCATGATCGAGGTTTTGCCAAGGCTTGCAGAGTTAGCCTTTCAACAGAGCGACTATATGCGCTCCAATGCCTATTGCCAGGAATTATTGACACTCTGCCAGGAGCTTGGGGATCAAGAAGGATTAGTCTTTGCCTACATTCAACTGGTGCGTCTAGCCCTACAGCAAGACGAAGTGCCACAGGCCAGCCATTATCTTACCCAGAGTCAGACACTGGTTCAAACGTTAGGCTATCCACCGCTGACGGCGAGTGTTCTAACCCACCAAGGCAAAGTTGCCCTGGTACAAAATGACTGGACACATGCGCATCAATGTTTTTGCCAGAGCTTGCAGATCACCCATCAACTTGTCGACCCGTTAGAAACCGCCAATGCACTGGAAAATCTAGCCAATCTTTGCTATAGCCAGGCTGATTTGGAAAAGGCAACTTGTTTGTTGGGGGCGGCAGAAAATCTACGCCAGAAAATTGGATCGTCTCTGCCTCCCAAAGATCATGCAGATCATCAACAGTTTATAGCAGCTCTCCGCACCCAACTCGATGAAACAACCTATGCTCGTCTTTATAACGAGGGTTTCGTCATGACTACTGACCAAGCCGTCGCCTTTGCTCTGGCGTAGTTCTGTCCCTACGTAAAGAGATCTTGACTCTGACCTCCCTCTACCTGCTTAGGTGGAACTGCCAACACAAACGTTTCCCGTCCAAAGACCTGACGCTGCATCGCTTCGGGCATCTGTTGCATTGGGTTGTCGGGGCCGAATTGGGTTTTGTGGGCTGCGAAGGCAGCCATCTTTTGCTCAAATTGGGCCGACACATCGACAATATGGGTGATCTCGTGATCCTCCACACCCAGCTTATCAAAACCCAACCGATCCCATTGTGACGTATCCACACCGGCAGCGACCATCTGCTCGTGCATCATGCGGAAAAATGATTTGGGTACTACCTGGTAATAGAGGCGACTCGGCTGCCAGGCGGGACCATCTTCGGCAAAACGCTGACCATCGCTCACCGCCGCAAAGGCCGATGTCACATGTTTGCAGACCGCAATGTGATCCGGATGGCCGTAGCCGCCTGTGGGATCGTGCGTGATCACCAGATCGGGCTTGACGGTACGCATCAGATGTACCAAACGGCGTACTGCTTCGTTGGCGTCAGCTTTGTGCAGGCTGCGTGCGTCTTCATTTTCTGGGGTGCCGACCATGCCCGAATCGCGAAAGCCCAGAAAGTGCAATTCGTGGATGCCCAAGGCGTGAACTGCCTGTTCCAGTTCACGCGTGCGCACCTCTGCCAAAGTTTCAGGCGTGGCCAGGGCTGGATCGCTGATTTCCCCCACTTCGCCACGGGTGGCACAGAGCAGCACCGTGTGCACGCCAAGTGCGCCATACTTGGCCAAAACGCCACCAGCGGCAAAGACTTCATCATCAGGATGGGCAAAGATGGCTAGAATAGTTTGCATGATTTCCTTTCGTACAACAACAACGAATGAAGAAACGAACGAAGGGTAGTATGCCATTTTTCGTTCGTTTCTTCATTCGTTGTTGTGTTATGGCTGAGTAATTACTCTCTTTCGAGTTGTTAATAGATATCATAAGAGAGTAAGGCACACCATCGGTTAAAATCTGTAGGCTAATCACTCTAAGGCACAGTAACTTTATAGGACAACCACCATGAACGACATCGAAAAATATGAGTTTGACCGCCTCGGCTATCTGGTGATCAAGGAGATGTTGACTCCCGACCAGGTCGCCACCCTTTCCGCAGCGATTGACGAAGTGGAGGAGCACGCACTGGCGCGCATCCAAGCGCCGCCACGCAAACAGGCGGCCTGGGGTCAAAATTACCATGCCGACGATGAACGCCACTATCACGCCTGGGGCGAACGGGCGGAGGGCAAGACGTTGATGATCGAGGATTTCTGGAACGCCACCCCTGCCTTTGATCTCCTGCTCGACCACCCACGCACGCTGGAATATATCAGCCAGATCATCCTGGGCCGATACACGATCAACAACTCGGAGATTCGCATCCGCTACCCAGGTAACGCCACCGGCACCCATATGGGCGGGCCGATCGACCATAAGTATCGCTATGCCTTTAGCGGTGGTCAGATCGACTGCATGATGGTGCGCATGATCTACTTTGTCCACGATGTCGGTATGGATCAGGGACCCTTCTGTGTCGTACCTGCCACACACAAGAGCAACTACAAGTCGCCCTACGGCAACAAACCCGACGAGGAGCCGGGCATGATCGGGCTGCCCGTACAGGCGGGCGATGCCATCCTCTTTACCGAGAATCTGCGCCACGGCGGCTTCATCAACCGTTCGCCACAGACACGCAAGACACTCCACGTCGGCTACGGCCCGCACTGGATGATGTCGCAAAACATTGCTACCATGGACGAGCCACCCTTTATTACAGAAGCCACCAAGGCGCGCTTGACGGTGGCGCAGAACAACCTCTTTCGGGCTTGGCCAATCAAGAACTGACAAGGTGCCAGGATGAGCTACTCACCCTGGCACCTATTGATCCTATTCCCAACCTACACTATGAGTTATCTTGATGAACTATTCAGTCTGCGCGGCAAAATCGCACTCGTGACTGGTGCCAGCCGCGGCTTGGGTCGTGCAATTGCTGAGGCATTGGCACGTGCCGGTGCCAGCATGATTTTGGTCAGCGCCAATCCGGAACGGTTGGAGGAGGCAAGCGCAGCATTACAGGCAGAAGGCTTGTCCGCCACCAGTCACTGTTGCGATCTAGTGGATAAAGCTCAAATCAGCGCCTTGATCGACGCCGTGCGTACCAATCCGGGACGTGTCGATATTCTGGTCAATGCCGCAGGTGTCACCGAAGGCCATGCGCTCTTTGAGTACCCTGACGAGGTTTGGGAGCGCACTTTGCAGGTCAATCTGACGGCGGCCTTTCAATTGGCGCGCGGCCTGGCCCCGCTGATGGCTGCGCAACAGAGTGGTTCCATCATCAATATCACCAGTCTCAACGCCGAACGGGGCTTTCCCGGCAACCCAGCCTATGTCGCTTCCAAGGGCGCGCTCAAACAACTCTCCAAATCATTGGCAGTCGATTTGGCCCCGCACGGCATTCGTGTCAACACCATTGGTCCGGGCTACTTCCACACCGACATGAACAGCCGCAGTTGGAATGACCCCGAACGGCGTGAACAACGTAGCAGCCGCACGTTGCTCGGGCGTTGGGGCGAGCCCGAGGATTTGGCGGGTGCCGTGATCTTCCTGGCTTCGGCTGCTTCGGCCTATGTTACCGGACAAGATCTCTATGTCGATGGCGGTTGGTTAACAAAAGGACTTTAAACCAATGAGCCTACAAAACAAAACCATTTTGATTGTCGGCGGGGCCACGGGTATTGGCCAAGCTACTGCTTTGTTATGTGCCGAACGGGGTGCCAGTGTGATCGTGGCAGATTTCAACGAGTGTGAAGGCATCGCCACCGCTAACGCAGCCAAAGGGGGCTTTATCCACGTCGATGTGACGGATGAAGCCAGCGTACAGGCGATGTGCGCCAGCATTGCTCAATCGCATGGCAAGTTGGACGGGCTGATCCAAACGGCGGGTATCCTCAAAGGGGCCTATGTCGATATCGAGCATTTCGACCTCGCCACCTTCCGCCAGGTATTGGATGTCAATACAGTGGGCAGCTTTCTCTGTGCCAAGTATGCCAAACCATTGCTCAAAGCGGGACGGCAACCCGTGATTATATTGATCTCGTCACCGGCTGCCTATGGGGTCAGTTCCTCCTATGCCTATGCCGTGAGCAAGGGTGGGGTCAGCGCATTGGGCACGACGATGGCGGGCAAACTGGCCCCCGAAGGCATCCGTGTCAACGTGGTGCTGCCAGGTGGGATCAACACCTTCATGAAGCGCTCGGTGATCGAAGCCGATGCCATTCGGCAAGGGCAGGATCCGCAGGCCGCACTTGCCGCTACAACCGGTCTCGGTGAGCCAATCGGGGTGGCAAAAGTACTGGCGTTTTTGGTGAGTGATGAGGCTGAGTATGTGCGCGGGGCAGTGAATACGCGTTAAGAGGAGTTATTGGCGCTCACCCAGGAGCGTATTGAACGGATTGCCGGGGTGTCGCCGCAGCACTATCGGTTGCAAGCGACAACACCCTGAGCAATGCTTCGTTTGCCATTGGCGTTTATTGAAAGGCCGCCAACTGCGCCCGACACCATTCTTCAAAGGTGTGCGCCGGGCGCCCCGTGACTGCGGCGACAGTGTCTGTGTGCTGGGCTGCGCTGCCTTCACGGATCATGCGATTCAATTCACCTAAGGCGTCAACCAAAACGGGCGGCATCCCCCTTTTGCGCATTTCTGCTGCGGCAACGTCCGGCGGCACATCCACATATTGCAGCGGTTTGCCCAGCAAGCGCGCCAAGATTGCCACCTGTTCGCGCACGGTTAACAATTCTGGCCCGGTGAGTTGATAGGCTTTGCCGGTGTGCCCTGGTTGAGTCAAGGCGACGGCGGCGACGGCGGCAATGTCCTCTGGATCAATTGGCGCGACCTTGCCTTCGCCGCCAGGGAAATAGACCTTACCTTGGCTTTTGATCGAGTCGCCCCATTGTAACAGGTTCGACATAAATTGCCCTGGCCGGAGCATTGTCCACGCCAACCCAGAGGCTTTGAGCACCTCTTCCTTGGCATGATGCCACTGAGCAATGGCGTGGGTCGGCTCGCCAGCGCCAAGCGAGGAAAGTTTGACCACATGTTTGACGCCCATCTGTTGCGCGGCGCGGATGGCATTCTGATCCTGTTGCGTACCGAACCCCTCTGTGTTTAGGAACAGGTGCTCGATCCCTTGCATGGCGGCGACCAATGTCTCTGGTTTCTCGAAATCGCCGACTGCGCGCTCCACCCGGTTGCCAAGCTGGGCGATCTTGCGTTCATCGCGCACAAAAACACGCACCGGTTGCTGCGTTTCTAACAGTTGTTGTACAAGTTTGCCACCGATGTTACCCGTGGCGCCAGTAACTAAAATCATCGAAAATCTCCTTTTGATCCAATAAATAGGTTAACCATCTTTACGGCTAGTGAGTAACTTCTCGTTCAATCCGCCCAGGTCCCAGGAGAGTTTACCGGCGCGGATGTCGTCGATCACTGCCTGTACCCAAACAAGCTCAGCCTGGCGTAGAGCGAGCGTATATTCTAGTTCCAAGATGACAAGCCGCGGCAGTTGGGTATGTAAGACGCGCAAAGTTGCCGTCAGCCCAGCCACTTTCCCCTCTAGTGCGGCCGCCCGCCCCAACAAGGCACGGAGCACCGTCTCTGCTGATAACGAAGACAAAAAAGAGAGCGCCACGGTAAACGCTGGATGCTCCTCGGCCGGATAGGTGAGCATTTCGCTCAGCCACGTTTGGAACTCTTCTTGACCCTCTTCGGTCACTTGATAAATCGTTCGCTCTGGACGCTTGCCTTCGCGATTGGTTTCCACCGGTTCGATCAGCCCCGCTTGGTGCAACCGCTCGATGGCATGGTAAAGTGTGCGCGGCGGCACAATGGCAAAATCTTTCTTGCGCTGCCGAATCAGCCGCTGCATTTCATAAGGATGGCAAGGTTGCTCAGCCAATAGCGCCAAGATGGTCAAGCGGAGCGGGTCATAGCTGATTTGCGTTTTTTCAGCCATGCGACGCTCCTTGCGGCTGAGCAAGGCGAGCCGTTGTCAGTGTCGCTTTGACTGGCAACATGCACAAGCCACCGACAATCAACACCAGCGCCCCCAGCCAACAAGCCTTGCTGGCGTGGCTGTAGGCGGCTGGCTGCGAGCGAACCCAAAGTACCCCAGATAAAACCATGCACGGTGGATAGGTTTGTACTTCCATGCTTTTTCCCTTCTTGAATTAGCAAATCGAATCAATTAGGACTTACGCAAAACGAGCGTGCATTTTGTAAAACAAATAATTTCTTGTTCAATTTTCCGATTGCGGAATGTACAAGCAACTATCTTGTGTTACGGTACGCAACCAGCGTCTTGCGTAAGTCCTGTCAATGAAAGGTACGGTGATTTACGCGCTAAATAGGGCGCAAATTATTAGTGCGAATTGCACTATAGCGTACTTCAATAATATAGTCAATAGCTAATATTGCAAAATGCACTATATAGCAAGAGGGTTATTGCCAGGCTTGTTGATGGTGATCCCAATGACGAAAGTGGTGATACACCAGCCAATGATGTGACCAAAGTGCGTATTCAGAAGGCGATGAAGTTGTTGGTGCGCATTGAGGAGAGTAATGAACGGATTGCGGAAACGGTGGGGTAAGCAACGGGCTTTGCGCTGTCCAAAGCCTTTGCGCTGATTGCCGGGGTGTCGCCGCAGCAATATCGGATGCAGGCAACGGGGTGATCAAGGTGCACTTCGCCGTTGCGCACAGCGCCGCTTGCAACAAGCTGTCTAGATTTGATACACTCGACGCATGCTCACCTGGCTTATTGCCATACTCACCAAATTGGTGCAAAAAACGCAGCAGGCGCGTCGCTCCGGCCTGCTGCCGTTGATCGCGCCCTTTCTGGCGCTGATTGCGCTGGGCACGCTCGTCTATGCCTGGCTGGAAGGCTGGACTTTCCTGGACGCGCTCTATGCCACCATCATTACCATGACTACCGTCGGCTATGGCGATCTGGCACCCCGAACAGGCGCAGGCCGCACTTTTGCCATTTTCTTCACCCTCTTTGCGATTGGGCTGGCCGGTTACATACTCTCGACAGCCGCTGCAATCGTCTTTGAAGGACACCATGCCAAGATGGAATTAAAGCGTTTGGAAAACCGCATGAAAAAGATCTCAGCCTTATCCAATCACGTCATTGTCTGTGGCGGCGGCATTCTGGCCAATCGAGCCGCAGGTGAATTTAGCCGCCGTAACGTACCCTTTGTCATCATCGAAGCTGACGAGGCTAAGTTGAAACGCACCTTGCTCTGGCTGCACGCCGCCTATGTGGAGAAGCGTCAGCGCTACTATGCCACGCTGGCGGAGGTTGATTTGACAGTCGAGGAGCGCAAAACAGTTCAGGAATTGGCCGAGGAAACCGGCATTTTGTACATGCTGGAGACGCCGACAGATGAGCAGCAGTTACGGGCGGCAGGGGTGAATCGGGCCTTTGGCGTGGTGGCTGCCATGGAGGATGACCGGGACAACACTACGATTATTCTCAGTGCACGAGATATGGCACGGCGTTTGGGCAATACGAAGTTGCGCATCGTGGCCAGCGCCCGGGATGAACTGAATATGCACACCCTCTATCTGGCCGGTGCCGATCGGGTTATCTCGCCCAATATCATGGGCGGCTTTAGCGTTGCCTCCCAGATGCTCGATCATGATACGGCGGAACTCTGGGACCAGATGCTCTATCAGAGCAATCAGCAAATGCGCTTTGGCGATCTGCGCGTGGCTGACTATCCAGAGCTGATCGGCAAAACCACCGATGATGTCCGGCGTAGCCTCGCTCAGCTTGTCCTGGCGATTCGCCGCAATGGGGAATTCCTCTACACCCCCGATCCATCGGAAATCGTGCGCAAGGAAGATATCTTGATTGTCATGGGGCCTAATTTGTAGTGCCAACCGTAATCCGGGTAGCGTCATTGTTTATACGCCAACTTTGGGAGGGGTGAGGGGTGAGGTTGGAGGAATTCACTCCTCACCCCTCCATCAACAAAGGAACCATTTGAAACATTCGCAAACCCTACTGGGTCTAATTGGCTATCTTTTTATCGGCACGGCGGTGGTGCTCGTGCCTTCGGTGATGCCCTTTATCACAGCAGAATTTGCAGCAAGCGGTGTATCGTTGGCGGCTGCCGGATTTATTTTTACAGCCGGCGCAGCAGGTGGCATTCTGGGCAATTTGCTGGCAGGTTTTGGTTCTGATCTGTTGGGACGGCGCAGGTTGGTGTGGTTGGCTGCTGGGTTGCTGGCGGCGGCGCTGTTCTTTGCGTCCGCTTCGCGTTTGTGGTTGCTCTTTGTCACCAGCTTTGTCGTCATCAATGCTACCCAGGGCGCACTTTCGACCGGGATCAACGCCCTCGTCACCGATGCCAACCAGAATGCACGGGCGTGGGCGCTGAATATTTTGCACGGCGTCTATGGTGCCGGAGCCACCGTCTCGCCGCTGATCATCGGCTATCTGCTCGATCGGGGTCTTGATTGGCGGTGGGCATTGGGAGGAACGGGAGCCATCTGGTTTGGCTATGCTATCGCGGCCTATCTGTTGACGCACAGCGCCGATGCCAAACAGCCACTGGCGAGCAAACAAAAGCTAGACCTGGGTATGTTGCGCCAACCTGCCTTTCTGGCTCTCTTTGCAATGGGTTTTATCTACAATGGGGTCGCCGTGAGTCTGCTCGGCTGGATCACGGTCTACATGAAACAGGCTGAGGGCTTTTCCACGCTCTTCTCGGTCTCGATGATCTCGATCTTCTACCTGGCGCTGACCAGCGGACGTTTTCTCTGTGCCTTCTTCTCCGAGAAGATCGGCTATGCTCGCATCCTGCTCATCCTCGCCGTCGGCATCACCGCCACCTATCCGCTGGTTGTCTTGGGCGCACATTCCTATTGGATGGTGGCCGGCGTCTTCCTCACCGGACTCAGCTTTTCCGGACTCTTCCCGACCGCCCTTGCCTATGGCTCACGTCTCTTTCCCGAACAGAGTGGCACCCTCAGCGGCACTCTCAGCGTCGCCCTCACCCTCGGCTCCATGATTCCACCGCTCTGGACGGGTGTGATTACGGAACGTTGGGGCTTTCAAATGGCGATGGGGGTAAATTACTTGCTCGTGCTGCCGATGATTGGATTGGCGCTGTATTTGGGAAGGAGGGAGGGCAGTGAGACAGTGGAACAGTAAAACTGACTTACTGTCCTACTGTCTTACTGTCCCACTGACTTACTGGGAAAGTACTTTGAGGATGGCAGCCGGGTCTTTTTGAATGAGGTTCAAGAGAACCAGTGCTGGTCCTCGCGGTGAACGATCTCCGCGTTCCCAATGGCGTAGTGTACCCAGGCTGATGCCAAAGGTAGCTGCAAATTCTTCCTGTGTCATTCGAACCGCAGAGCGTATAATCTTGACATCAACCGGAGGAGCCTTAAACACTTGGGCCTGGGATATGTCGCCTTCGGCAAATTTTACGGCCTCTTGTAACCCTTGTTTGATACTTGCAAATAGTTCGTTCATGATAGTTTTTTCCGATATGTGTCTACTAACAGCCGGGTCAGTACTGCCAACTCATTCCGTTCCGCTTTACTCAAATTTTCTTTTTCATTCTTGGCAAACGCTGTGAGTAAAAACAACGGCATATTTTCATTGTGAAAGAAGTAAATTACACGTACGCCACCACTTTTGCCGCTTCCTGGACGTGCCCAGCGCAACTTTCTAACGCCGCCGGTTCCCTGTATGATAACGCCAGCTTTAGGTTGCAAAGACAAATAGGTAATCAGTTTTTCCTGTTCACTCTCACTAAGCAGGTGCTCTGTTCGACGACGAAATTCGGGGAGTTCCACAACTGTGATCTGCATGCTGCCAGAATAATCCAGTGGATTACAACTGTCAAGCTAGGAATGTCTAACAACTCGTAGTCGATGTCTTGTCGTCTGCGCAAAATTCATTGCCGGTTTACCAACTTTGTGTTAAGATGCCTTGGTATTTCGTGATCGATTAATCGAACTTATCCAATCCAAGCATGTCCACAACTACTCTTACTGAACTCACCACCCACAACGAACCTACCAATGTCGAAAAGCTGGCCGGCTTGCCCTGGAGCATTGCTGGCGACACGAGCATCACGATCTTTGCCCAGTTGACCTTCTTTGGCTCGGTCTTTATTCTCTTTCTCGACAAGCTGGGGCTGAACAAGACCGAGATCGGTTCGCTGCTTTCACTGATTCCCTTTGCGGGGACGTTGGCGATCTTGATCGCGCCCTTTGCGGCTCGCTTTGGCTACAAGCGCACCTTTATTACCTTCTTCACGCTGCGCAAGTTTATTACTGGTCTGTTGTTGCTGACGCCGTGGGTGGCGACCCGCTTTGGCACGGGCGCGGCATCGATCTATGTGGCGGCGATCACGGCAGGCTTTGCCCTCTCCAAATCGATCGCCGACACGGGGGCTTTCCCCTGGATTCAGGAATATATCCCTGACAGCGTGCGTGGCAAATATTACGCCACCAGCAACCTCTTTTGCACCATTTCCAGCTTTTCTGCCATCACGATTGCTGGCTTTGTGATTGATCGTGCGGCTGGCTTAACCGGTTTTATGCTGCTGATCGGCGCAGGCGTGGTGGCGGGGCTGGTGGCGGCGTGGTCCTACTGGCATGTGCCGGGTGGGGCAAAGCGCAACGATGCCAAAACGACCGCCGACATCCGTAAAGTGTTCGCCGTGGCGCGTGACCCCAACTTTCGCCGCTATATGGTGGGCGTGGGCTTAATCATCGTCGGTTTTACGCCGTTGCTCTCCTTTTTGCCGCTCTTTATGCGCCAGGTGGTGGGATTGAGCGAAAGCAACGTGGTGCGCTTGCCGATGGGCGCGCTGGCGGGTGGACTGGTCGGTGGTTATCTGTGGGGTTGGGCCTCGGATCGTTATGGCAGCAAGCCGGTGATGATGAGTGGACTGGTCATTCGGCTACTGCTGCCGTTACTCTGGTTTTTCCTGCCCCAAAATTCTTCGTGGAGCTTGCCCTTGGCGCTGAGTATTGCCGTGTTGCAAGGCTTTGGCGACGTTGGCTGGGCGATTGGCTCGGCGCGGCTGCTCTTTGTCAACGTGGTGCCGGCGGCGCAAAGTATGGAGTATATGGCGCTCTACTATGCACTAGCGGGCGTGATCACGGGTGCCAGCCAGATGTTGGGCGGGCGGATCTTGGATGCACTGAGCGGCTTTGGCATTCAAATTGGTAGCTTTACCTTTGACCAATATGGCGTGTTGCTGCTGGTGGCGCTGCTCTTTACGGCGGCTGGACTTTGGATCTTTGGTCAAGTACGGGCCGACAGCGGCGTGAGCACCGGTCAATTCGCCGGACTCTTTTTGCAAGGCAACCCATTCCGCGCCTTCGAGACGATGATCCGTTACCACCGAGCCCAGGACGAGCGCGCTGCCGTCTTTATGACCGCCCAACTCGGCCAGACGCAGAGCCATCTCACCGTGGACGAACTGCTCGATGCCCTGCGTGACCCGCGCTTCAACGTGCGCTACGAAGCGATTATCTCGATTGCACGGATGCACCCCGATCCTCGTCTGACCGATGCTTTGATTGACATCTTGCGTGGCAAATCACCGGCGCTGAGCGTAATCGCCGCCTGGGCTTTGGGTCGCTCGGGGGATGCTCGTGCCTTGCCTCCGTTACGTGAAGGGTTGAATGCTGGCTACAAGTCGATCCAGGGACACTGTGCTCGCTCGTTGGCGACCCTCGGCGATCAAGAGGCGATTCCTGAGCTGTTGACGCGCGTAACTAGTGAAAAAGATTATGGCTTGCAGGTCTCCTATGCCTCGGCACTGGGCAAGCTACAAGCTTCTGAGGCGACATCGGCCTTGTTGACCCTGCTCCACGACGCCGATGATGAGAGCATCCAAATGGAGTTGGCCTTGGCTGTGGCACGCACTGTCTCTCGCACCGTGGCCGACGAGCACTACTTCATCCAATTGCTGCGCCAGTCGCGTGGTGAAACGGGAACGGCGCTAGCACAAGCCTTGGTCACCCTGCGCCGCAAAGTTGGCCGATTGACCAAAGAAGATGCCCAGGCGCTAGCGGCACTTGATCGTTGCAGCGACATGTTAGCACGCAACCACCTAACCAACGGAGCCACCCAACTGCACAAGTTACTCCAGCAACTCCCACTCGAACGCTTGCCCGCCAGTGCCGCTAGTGTACTGCGCGCCTGCGCTGCTCAACTAGAGACTGCCGGTGATGAACGAGTGGAATATTTATTGCTGACATTGCATACGTTACATGTGGTTGAGGAGACGTCGGGAAAGTAGACAAGCTAAAAGGTTGTACATCAGCAGCGTGCTTCAGAGCCGTCAGCGTAAGCGTACGGGCAACAACGTACGCTTACGCTGACGGCTCTGAAGCACAAATTCCTTAGTACACTCAGCAAAAAAATCGAACTGGGAAAACTCTACAGGTTTTGCTATAATCTCCCCATCTCTCAATCTCTAATCTCCAATCCCTAAACTAAACACACAAAGGAGGCAACCATGAATCACGATCTGACCTTGCTGGTGGATATTCGCGCTCTGGTAGGCGAAGGTGCCATTTGGGAGCCGCAGAAGAAGGTGCTCTACTGGATTGACATTCTCTCCAATATGGTCTATGAGTACAACCCGGCCACGGGCGAAAACAAGGGCTACAATGTGGGCCAACACGTGGGGACCGTGGTCCCTCGCACCTCAGGCGGCTTGATGTTATCGCTCTACAACGGCTTTGCGTCCTTTGACCCGGAGAGCGGCAAGGTGACCGTCATCGCCGACCCTGAAGCCGACATTCCTGGCAATCGTTTCAACGATGGCAAGTGTGACCCAGCCGGACGTTTCTGGGCAGGGACGATGGCTTACACCAACCAGACCACCCAGGGCAGTCTCTATCGCCTGGATACCGATCTTTCCGTCCACAAGATGCTTGGCGACATCGCCATCTCCAACGGCATTGTTTGGAGCCTTGATAACAAGACCATGTACTACATCGACACCTATGCCTACAATGTGCGTGCCTACGACTACGATCTGGCAACTGGCAACATTAGCAACGAACGGGTTGTGGTCGAAATCGCCAAGGAGATGGGTGGCCCGGATGGCATGGCAATCGACGCCGAAGGAATGCTCTGGGTCGCCCATTTTGGTGGCTCCACTGTGCGCCGATGGGACCCCAACAGCGGCAAAGAACTGGATCGCATCGATCTGCCTGTGACACAGATTACCTCTTGTGCCTTTGGCGGCGACGATCTCTCCATCCTCTACATCACAAGCGCAGCCACCGGACTCGACGAGCAGGCATTGGCAAAACAACCCCTGGCGGGTAGCCTCTTCCGTGCCAATCCAGGAGTCAAAGGTGCGCCCACCTTCGCCTTTGCAGGATAACAGAACCACGCACGTAAGTAAGTGGGGAAACAAGCCACTTACTTACGTGCGTGGCTCTGTATGGTACGATGGCGCAAGATGCGACCTCTGCATTTTTGCGATTTGTCTATTTTTGAATATTTGTTTACAATGGTATACCAACTGGCCCGCATTCCATTTAGCATAACCCGATAGGCAATCTATCCTCGTAATTTGTAACCAGGTAATTACGCAATTATCAGCTACGAATTACTCCCAGCGAGGAGCGTATCGGCTCGTTTCTTAAATGGTTCGCTTCCGGTCAGCCCATCCCATCTACATCTGACCAAATTCAAAGGAGGACGTGCATGAAGACCCTTCGGAGGTTGAGCACAGGTCGCATTCAGTTTGGACTTGCGCTTCTCGTGATCTTGGCATTGATCATTAGTGCCTGTGGTACACCAGCGGCACCGGCAGCACCTGCGGCCAGTGGTGGCGGCGATCAAGCTGCTGCACCCGCCGCCGATAGTGGCGCTGCGGCAGTTCCGGCTGGCCTGAAAGAAGTGCCCCGCAACCGCACCTTTAAGATGATGCGTGGTGGCAACCAGGGACAGCATATCGACTACGATCTATGGAACCCTTATGCCATCGGTGCCAACCATCAGAACGGTGCCAACATCATGTACGAACCGTTGGCCTTCTTCAGCGCTTTTGCCAACAAGGAAATTATGTGGCTGGCCGAAAGCTACAAGTACAACGATGACTCCACCGAGCTGACGATCAAGACCCGCCAGGGCATCAAATGGAGTGATGGCGAACCCTTCTCTGCCGAGGATGTCGCCTATACCTTTACCCAACTCAAGGAGTTGGGCTCGAAGGTGCGCTGGGGTGTGGACGTGCAGCAATTTGTCGATAGCGCTACGGCAGTGGATGAATCGACCGTGGTAGTCAAGTTCAAAGTGCCTGCCCCACGCTTCTTTAGCTTTGTCACCTACAAATATGACATTGGCGTTTACATCGTTCCGAAGCATATCTATGAGGGCCAGGATTGGACGACCTTCAAGGACTTCGATGTTGAAAAGGGCTGGCCCGTTACCACTGGTCCCTTCAAAGTGGTCGCTTCCTCACCCGAGCAGAAGATCTATGATCGCCGCGACAGTTGGTGGGCCGCTGACCAGGGTCTGGCTCCGATGCCTGAAATGGAGCGCATTGTTCAGTTGCCGGATGCTGCGGAACAACAACAAGCGCAATCGTTGATCACCAACGAAATCGACATGGGCTTTACACTGGCTCCGGAAACCTTCCAGACCATCTTTGACCAGAACGAGAAGATCACCACCCATGCCGGTCGTAAAGCACCCTATGGCTATCTAGACTGGTGGCCTGTCTCGATGTATGTCAATACCACCAAGCCACCTTTTGATAACCCAGATGTGCGCTGGGCCTTGAGTCTGTTTATCAATCGCCCACAGGTAATCGATGTCGGCTGGTCGGGAGCCAATACGGTCTCGACAATCCCGATGCCGCCCTACCCGCCGCTGCAACGCTACTTTGACAAGGTGAGCGATCTGCTCAAACAATATGACACCTCGGAATTCAATCCGGACAAAGGCGGTCAACTACTTGAGAAGGCTGGCTTTACCAAGAACGGCGATGGCAAATGGGTGGATGCGCAGGGCAATCCGCTGAAGTTGGAGGTCTTTGTGCCCGACTTTCTCAACGGCATGGGCATGGTCGTTGTCCAACAGTTGAAAGAGCAGGGTATTGAGGTCAATCCCAGCAACCCGCCCGATTGGTCCACCCGTTTTGAGAAGGGCGACTATGAGGCGGCGTTCTATGGTCACGGCGGCAGTGTGAACGATCCCTACGCCACCTTGAACCTCTACACCTCGTCCAGCGAAAATGTGCCGGGTGCCCACCAGGCCAACTTCCCGCGCTGGACCAACGCTGATTACGACAAGATCGTGGACGAAGTCTACATCACTCCGATGACCGACTATACCAAGTTGGAAAATCTCTTCCACGACGCGATGGCGATCTGGTTGCCAGCATTGCCCGACATCCCGTTGACCCAGTTGTATCACCGCATTGGTTACAACGAAACCTACTGGACCAACTGGCCCACCGAGGACAACCCCTACGTCAATGGCGCATCCTGGCACCTGACCTTTGAGATGGTGCTCTGGAATTTGAAGGCAGTAGAAAAATAAAAGCAGACAAGAAGAGGGGGAGACAAGGAGACAAGGAGATCATTGGTAATTCCCTTGTCTTCTCCTCTTCCTTTCTTCTTGTCTTCTTGTCTGGTAACAAAGGATGGGGGACGCTTGCGACTCAACTACATCATCCGCCGTATCTTCTTCTTTCTGATCATCGTCTGGCTGGCGGCGACGGTGAACTTCTTTTTGCCGCGTTTGACCGGACAAGACCCGATCCGCGAGAAGTTGATGCGCGAAGCACTGCTTGGCGGTGCCACGCAAACCGGCATCGAACAGATCATTAAGACCTATGAGGTAAAGTTTGGACTCGACCGTCCGTTTTATATCCAATATCTGAACTATCTAGCGGATATCGCACGCTTTGATTTCAACTATTCGATTACCAACTATCCCGCCCGCGTGATCGATATGTTGTTGGATGCACTGCCCTGGACGTTGGGGCTGTTGACAGTTTCATTTCTGCTCTCATTTTTGATCGGCACCTTATTGGGCGCGCTCTTTGGCTGGCCACGCACGCCGCGCTATCTTCATTGGCTCTTTGGCCCACTGCTTTCGCTCAATGCCATTCCTTATTTTCTGTTGGGCTTGCTATTGCTCTATCTGTTGGCCTTTGCGATTAAAGTCTTTCCCTCGGGCGGTGGCTTTGAGCGCGGTACCCTGCCCAGTTTGAGCTGGCATTTTGCCCTGGATATTGCCTACCATGCGGTTTTGCCGGCGCTTTCGATCCTGTTGGCGCAGATGGGCGGTTGGGCACTGGGCATG
The DNA here is from genome assembly GCA_046328715.1 of Caldilineaceae bacterium. Classification (GTDB taxonomy): domain Bacteria; phylum Chloroflexota; class Anaerolineae; order Caldilineales; family Caldilineaceae; genus JAXLWB01. The sequence continues at coordinate 50,607 of JAXLWB010000037.1, forward strand.
CGCGCCATGATGATCACCACCCAAGGCGAGGATTATATGGTCTTTGCCGACGCCAAGGGGCTGAGTGAGTGGACGCTCTTCTTTCGTTATGCCGTGCGCAACGCCATTTTGCCGCAAGTGACAGGCATGGCGCTGGTGCTGGGCAACATCCTTTCCGGTGCCGTGCTGGTCGAGATCATCTTTCAATATCCCGGAATCGGCACTCTGCTCTGGCGTTCGATCCGCGAGACCGATTACTTTGTGGTGCAGGGCATCGTCTTCTTTTCGATCGTCGCCATTGGCCTTGCCACGCTAGCGCTCGATCTGCTCTACCCCGTGCTCGACCCACGGATTTCGTACGAAAAGTAGCCCCACCCTAACCCTCCCCCAAGGGGAGGGGACAGTGAAGGGATGGATTATGTTTTCTCTTCTGTTCACCAAACATTATCCTTCCCGTGACAGTTCCCTCCCTTTTGGGGAGGGTTAGGGTGGGGCCGGTTATTCTAAAGTGAGATAGATAGTTCATGGCTTCAAGTCAAGTTTTATCCAACCCACAAAGCGTGCGAAGTCCATCCGACTCGATGGCGGGGCTGCGCGGCGTGGGGCGTTTTCTCAGGCGCAACCCGGCCCTGGTGATTGGAGCAGTGTTGCTGCTGGCGCTCTTATTATTTGCTTTGATTGGCTGGTTTATCACCGATCCTAAGGATGCCCAGCCGCTGGCCGCTCGCCCGCTGCTTAAACCGTCGGCAGATTATCCTTTTGGCACCGACAAACTGGGGCGCGATCTCTTTGCCACGGTAGTGGCTGGCATTCCGCTGACCTTCCGTATCGGGTTGTTCGCCGGCTTGATTGGCTTAGGCATTGGTACTACGCTGGGCTTTGTGTCGGCCTATTACGGCGGCTGGGTGGATACGATTATCCGCGGCGTGGTCGATGTGGGACTCACCATTCCTGGCCTGATGGTGCTGCTGATCCTGGCGATCTCCTTCAGCGGCCACCTGGACATCAACGACATGGCGCTGATCGTCGGCGTGCTGGCTCTATCCGGCCCTGTAATTCGCTCGCAAGTTCTGACGCTCAAACAGCGCCCCTTTGTCGAGGTCGCACGGCTCACCGGCATGGGCGGCATGGAGATCATCTTTCTTGAACTGATGCCCAATTTGTTGCCCTATCTGGCAGCCTCGCTGGTCGGGGCGATCTCCTCTGCCATCCTTGCCTCGATTGGCCTGGAGGCGCTTGGTCTTGGCCCGGTCGATTCACCCACGCTGGGCATGACCATCTACTGGTCGATCTTAAATGGTGCAGTCATCAATCGCTGGTGGTGGTGGTGGACGCCGCCGATCATTGTCATCTCCATCCTCTTCAACGGCCTCTACATGCTGGCAATGGGCTTGGATGAGATTGCTAACCCACGAGCGAGGCGCGGTCTATGAGCGAATCGGTGTTGCAAGTTCGCAATCTTCAGGTGGAATATCAAACTGTGCGTGGCCCGGTCAAGGCCGTCAACCATGTCAGCTTCGACCTTTACAAAGGCGAAATTCTGGGGCTGGTTGGCGAATCTGGCTCAGGTAAAACGACTTTGGGCATGGCGCTGGTCGGCTTGATCCGTTCGCCGGGACAGGTGGCAGGTGGCGAAATTCTGCTCAACGGGCGCAATCTGGTCGGGCTGCCCGAAGCCGCCTACAAAAGGTGCGTCTGGCCGAGATCGCGCTGATGCCGCAAGGTGCTATGAACTCGCTCAATCCAGTCACTCGCCTGCGCGAACAGTTCTCGACAGGCCACGCAATCATGGTATGGTGATGAGCAAACTCGAAGCCGATAACTTCGTGGCTGGCCTGCTCGAACGGGTTGGACTGCGCCCCGAGGTGGCAATATGCACGCCCACGAATTGAGCGGCGGCATGAAGCAGCGGGTGGCGATGGCGATTGCCATCAGCATGAAGCCCAAGGTCATCATCGCCGACGAACCGACCAGCGCACTCGACGTGGTGGTGCAAAAGCGCATCATCGAGACCCTGCAAGATGTGCAAAGGAACTGGGTGCTTCGATCATCCTGGTCGGGCACGATATGGGCTTGATGGCGCAAACCGTGGACCGCCTCGGCGTGATGTATGCCGGACGGATGGTCGAAGTAGCCCCGATCCGGAAACGCTGATCGCACCGCAACATCCTTATACCCGACTCTTGATCGAAAGTCTGCCCGCCGTCACCGAAAAGAAACCGCTGCGTGGCATCCCTGGCCTAGCCCCGCAATTACTTAATCTGCCGTCGGGCTGTGCCTTTCACCCACGCTGCCCGCACTCCTTCGACCGTTGCATCGCCGAAACGCCGGAACTACGCAGCACGGAACAAGGCCGGTGGGCAGCTTGCCATTTAATCACATAAAAGTATGAGGTGGATATGTCCTACGGACCTTTTCATCGAGTTGGTGAGCCCGGTGGTCAAGGATGTGCAGTATCTGCACTTAGTATTTCTATAGAAAGATAAGTGAAGGCAACACTCGTTCCCGCTGTGTTATTGGATGCCGGAACTGAAGCCACTGAAGTTGAATTATTGCGCACCATTTTAGAGAAATTCGGTGTGCGTTGGGGACATGATGAGTTAGGGTGGTGGGCAGTAGTGCCGAATCAAACAACATGAACTGGTAGAAAAAGAATTGATCTCTGGTTAATCAAAAATGCAAGCTTGGCAAGAAGCAATCGACTTCCTTCAAGTCCAAGGATATGCCGCATATGCACGCAATGGGGCTCTTGGTGAAAGTATTGTGCTTCCTTTTGGTAAAATGCAAATAGTTGGAGAAATTAAACTATTTCCACAAGTTCTTTGGTTGTATGAAATAGAGCAAGGGTGGGCAATATGTTACCCTCCTTATCTAACTGAGGATCTGAAGTTTCAAACACTGGACCATGCAGTAGAAGTAGCACAGCAGTTCGTTAAGCAATACGAACAGTCAGTAGAGATTGTAAAATAGATTTTGTAGAAGGTGGACTTGTCATTCTGAGGAGCGGCTGTTTGCGACGAAGAATCTTGGTCGGTCTGCACCGCAAGATTCTTCACTCGAAAAAGCCCTCGCTCAGAATGACAGTTTCATTTCATACCGAACAACTAAATTGCAGCGTGGTATTATAGTCACCGTTTGACATTTTGGCATGAAGGATAGGCTATGACTGCCTTGATCGAATTCCGCAACGTCTCCAAAATCTTTGGCGGCGGGTTGTTTGATAAAAAACGTACAGTTGCCCTCGAAAACTTTTCGATGACGATCAACGAGTCGCCGCCGCGCATCACCGCCGTGGTCGGCGAGAGCGGCAGCGGCAAGACGACCCTAGCGCGCCTACTGCTCGGTTTGGAGACGCCGACGCAGGGCGAAGTGCTCTATCGTGGGCGCAATGTGGCAACGATGGACGGAAGCGCGTCGGCAGTTTTTGCACGATGTCCAATTTGTCTTTCAAGACCCCTATGGCGTCTACAACCCCTTCTACAAGGTCGATCACGTCCTGACCAAGCCGATTGCCAAGTTCAAACTGGCCAGCTCACGGCAAAGAGCACGTAAGTTGATCGAAACTGCACTGGAAACCGTCGGCCTGCACGCCTCGGAGACGTTGGGACGCTATCCCCATCAGATGAGCGGCGGTCAACGCCAACGCATCATGGTGGCGCGGGCGCTGCTGCTCAAACGCTTGATCATCGCTGACGAGCCGGTCTCGATGGTCGATGCCTCATTGCGGGCGACCATCCTCGGCAGCCTACAAGAGTTGAACGAGAAATTCGGCATCTCGATCATCTACATCACCCACGACCTGGCCACCGGCTACCAGATCAGCCACAACATGATCGTGCTCTATCATGGGGCCGTGAGCGAGGCAGGGGCGGTAGATCATGTTGTCCAGAATCCGCAACACCCCTACACCCAATTGCTGATGGATTCAATCCCGCGTGCCGTGCCTGAACGCACCTGGCACCGCGAGAAGACCACGGCCAACCTCGCCAAACCATCGGCTGGCCATGTCGGCTGCAAATTTGCCGAACGTTGCCCCTATGTGATGGATCAATGTAACCAATCGCAACCGCCGCTCTTCCGCACCGACCCGCAGCGCGTCGTCAGTTGTTTCCTCCACTCCGAGGCGCAGACACTGCAAAACGAGGGCTTGGATGCGGTCTTTGTCAACCAATGAGTCAAGCTGCCGATCTTATCATCCACAACGCCCGCGTCTACACCGTGGACGATGACAATCCACAGGCCGAAGCCGTGGCCATCGTTGGCAACCGCATCGCCTTTGTTGGCAAGACGGACGAAGTCCAACAGTGGCGAGGGCGTAGCACTGAACTGATCGATGGTGCGGGGCGAACGTTACTTCCCGGTTTGATCGACAGCCACTTTCATCTGCTCTGGGGCTCGCTCAAACTGGATGATCTGCAACTCTGGGAGGCGACCAATCGCCAGCAGTTGGCGGAACTGATCCTTGCCTATGCTCAGGCTCATCCGCAACGAGAGTGGCTGGTCGGTTCGCAAGTGCGCTATAGCGCCTTTGAAGGCACGCCGCTAGATCGCCACTTTCTCGATACCCTGGTCGCCGACCGTCCTCTCTACCTGATCGCCTTTGATGGTCACACGGTTTGGGTCAATAGCGAAGCCTTGCGCCGTGCCAACTTATTGCAGGGCCGTCTGTTGCCCGCCGGTCATGAAATTGTCATCGACCCTAATACCGGGCTGGCCACAGGCGAACTGCGCGAACCCGAAGCCTTCACCCCGGTGCGTGATCTGATTCCATCAAAGACTGATGCTGAAAAACGTGCGCTGCTCCACCAAGGCTTGGCGCTTGCCGCCCAACATGGCATCACCAGTGTGCACAATATGGATGGCTGGGACAAGGCGATTGAACGCTTTGTGGCGCTCGAAGCGGCGGGCGAGATGAGCCTGCGCGTCTACGTGCCCTTCGATGTGACCCCGGAAACCCCGCTGGCTGCCCTGCAAGACGCCGCCGAACAGAAACGGAGCATTCAAGGCAACTTTGTGCGTGCCAGTGGCATCAAGCTCTTTATGGATGGCGTGTTGGAATCCTACACCGCGCTCATGATCGATGCGTACGCCGATCAGCCAGGCAATTGTGGCAGTGCGCTCTTCACTGCCGAACACTTTAACCGCATTGCACTGGAGGCAGATCGGCTGGGGTTGCAGATCTCGGTTCATTGTTGTGGTGATGGGGCAGTGCGGCGTACGCTGGATGGCATCCAGTTGGCGCAGCAGCAGAATCACACACGGAATCGTCGCCATCGCGTTGAGCATATCGAAGTCGTTCATCCAGACGACATCCCGCGCTTTGCCCAACTCGGCGTGATCGCCTCGATGCAATTGCTGCACAGTCCGCTCACTGTCTCCCCTGCTGATGTCTGGCCGATGCGCGCGGGAGTGGCACGCTGGCCCGTCAGTTTTGCTTGGCAAACCTTGCGTGAGGCTGGCGCACATCTCGCCTTTGGCAGCGATTGGCCTGTGGTCAGCATGAACCCGCTGTGGGGCTTTCACACTGGCCTCAATCGCCAACCTTGGGCAGACGGTCACCCCATTCAACGCCAGACGCTGGAGCAGATCATCCGCGGCTACACGCGTGACGCAGCCTTTGTCGAATTCCAAGAAGCCGAAAAAGGCATGATCCGCCGCGGCATGCTGGCTGATCTGGTGCTGCTCTCTAACGACCTCTTTGCCACCCCGCCCGAAGAAATCGGGAACCTTCACTCCATGCTGACCATTTGCGATGGGCGGATTGTCCATCGGCTGGTGTAAACTATAGATAGGATTACCGTGACAAATACTATGCTTCCAACCATCATGCGCGTCCCCCACTTCAAAGGCGGCGGGCAGATCGACTTCATCGAAAAGCCCGTACCGACACCCGGTCCCGGCCAACTGTTGCTCCAGGTCAAAGCCAACGCGCTCTGCGGCTCGGAGCGCGGACAGTTTTTCAACGGCACCAACACCACGCCCGGTCATGAAGCGGCGGGTGTGGTTGTGGCGGCAGGAGCCAACACACAGAGCAAACCCGGCACCCCAGGTGTCGTCTTCTTAATGGACTTCTGCGGAGAATGTCGCAGTTGTCGTCTCGGCCTGACCAACCAATGTCTGCAAAAGCGGGGCGACATGGGCTTCAACCGTGACGGTGGCTACGGCGTCTATGAACTGGTCAACGAGAACCTCTTCCTGCCCGTCGATCCTGCGCTGCCCTTGACCGAAGCGACTCTCTTACTGGACGTGATGGGCACCACTGCCCACGCCATCAACCGCGCTCAGCGCATTCACCTTGACCTGCAATCGCTGGTGGTGACTGGTGCGGGACCGATTGGTCTAGGCGTGTTAGCGATGGCCAAGATCATGCTCGGTGAATCGTTTCCAGTACTGATTAGCGACGTAGTCGGTTGGCGGTTATCCCTGGCCGAGCAACTAGGCGGCAAGCCAATCAATCTGACGCAAACCACACTGGCCGAAGGAGCCAAGCAACACGGTTTGCTGCGCGTTGATGGGGCCTTTGACACCAGTGGCAAAGAAGTGGCCCGGCGCAGCGCACTCGATCTGCTCGATAAACGGGGCGTGTTGGTCTGCATCGGTCATGGTGAAGGACTCTCCGTCACCGTCTCGCCCGATCTAATCGCCACCGAGCGAGCGATCCTGGGCAGCGAATATTTCTGTTTCAACGAACTACCCGCCAATGTCGAGCGACTACAAAAGCACCTCCCCTATCTTCAACAAATCATCACCCATCGCTTCCCGGTCAGCGAGATCCAACACGCCTTTGAACTCTTCTGGAAGGGTGAGGCGGGGAAGGTTGTGATTGAACAATAAAGAAGACCAGAAGACAAGAGGACAGGAAGACAGGAAGACGGGATAATTATCTTCTTGTCTTCTTGTCCTCCTGTCTTCCTATCTTAAAAAGCGAACCATGAACCAACCAACTCGTATCAAAGTTGCCCTCGTCGGTGCTGGCGGCTGGGGAAAACAACATGCACGTATCTTGTCTGCCCACCCTGAGGTGGAATTCTGCGCAATTGCCGGGCGCACGGCGGAAAAGACGCAGGCGCGTGCTGCGCAATATGGCGTACGTGCTTATCTGGATGTGGGTGAGATGCTCGATAAGGAGCGTCCCGACTTGGTGAGCCTCTGTTTGCCCAACCAGGGCCATTTTGAGGCAACGCTGCAAGTAATCGAGGCCGGCTATCCGTTGTTAGTGGAGAAGCCGCTGGTCTTTGATTTGAAAGAGGCGGATATTCTGCTGGCAGAGGCGGCCAAACGTAAGCTCTTTTTCGCCATCAACTTCAACCATCGCTACGCCAAGCCGATCCAACAGGCCAAGGCGGCTATTGAGAGTGGCAGAGTCGGCGAGATCAGCTTTGCTACCTGGCGTTTTGGTGGCGAAGGTTCCAGTACGCATCCGCACGCCAACTTGATCGAAACCCAGTGTCACGCATTCGACCAACTGGAATATCTCTGTGGCCCGATTGACTCGATCATGGCGCAGATGAGCGATAAAACCGGGCAAGGCTACCGCACGTTGGCCCTGGCGCTTCATTTTGCCAATGGTGCAGTTGGTTCGCTACTTGGCAGTTACGACTCTTCCTACGCTTATGCGGATACTCACCTTCTGGAGATCAACGGCAGCGGCGGGCGGGTGCTGGTTGAAGATACCGTGCGTCGCTACAGCTATCAGCAACGGGGCAACGAGAGCGCCGAAGTCTGGCAAGCGGGCTACTTTAACGACCGCGACCGTGAATTTCACCGCACCTTTGATTTCTATTTTGATGCGATGTTAGCAGCCTTCAAAGCCGGCAATCCACCACCGATCCATGCCGAAGCAGGTCGGCGGGCGCTACAATTGGCCTATGCGGCGATCCATTCGTTTGAAAGTGGGCAGCGTGTAAATATTTAGTAAATCAGTTTAATGCACTTTATAATGCAAGGCTCAAAGTTTGTCATAAACAAAAAATCGAGCCTTGCATGTTTTCTTTAACTTTTGCTGGTGACGAATCGGGTGATGTGAGTTTTGCCTTTACCAAAGGTGCTTCAACACATTTTCTTATTACTATCATTGCCGCCAATGCCGACTTAATGCAGTTACTTTTGCAGGATGTGCGCCAACAGTCCAATTTGCCAGCGAACTACGAGTTTTCCTTTCATGGACTAACAGCGAGTGCGCTCCGCCGCCGGGTCTTTACAGCATTGGCAGATACGGAATTCAGCGCTTGGGCAGTGGCGGTCAATAAGGCCAAACTCGCTGATAGCTTCCGGGTTATGCGTCCGGTTGAGTTTTATCTCTATTTTGTCAGTGAAACCATCCGTCTTATCCCATCCGAACAGCGAATTGGAGCGACCTTATTGTTGGATGAATTCGCCTCGCCCAAACATTTGCCTGGGGAGTTACGGCGCATCCTCAAAGCACGCTCAATTCCCCGACATTTCAAGCAGATCGTGGCAAAACGTTCACGTAGCGAACCACTAATTCAAGTAGCAGACTTGTTAGCAGGCGCACTCCATCGGCACATTGTGAGCGATGATCACGAATGTTATCGGCTGATTCAGCATCATTTTCGAGTAGTTGCAGACTTTGGTGAGGAATAAAATAAACCCGCTCTGCTAGCCGATTCTTCCATGTGGGAAGAGAGCAGGCCGCCACAATCGGCGACTTTTCGCAGAGCGGGAGAAGTCCGTTGGGACTTTTACCTATCTGCCATTATCGCTACTTTTGACGATGTTGTCAAGCAGTATTTTAGCGTAGCGATTCAGTGATAGTTGCTCGTTACGAGAAAAGAGTGCATCCTTCACGTTTAATGAGTAGCCATCACTGACGAGCCAAGTCATTACGTTTTCGATACAAACAGATCTTATGACAGAACCAACCAAAATCCGTGTAGCGATGATCGGGGCTGGCGGAATGGCAAACAGTGTGCATTATCCGTCGCTCGCCTCCTTTGCCGATGTCGAGATCGCCGCCATCTGCGACATCGACAGCCAGCGGCTCAACGCCACGGCAGAGCGTTACAACGTCGCCAAACGCTACAGTGATTATCGCAAGATGGTCGAGGAGGTCGCTCCCGATGCGGTCTATGCGATTGGTCAACCCCACATCATGTTTGACGTGTGGACTTGGTGTCTGCGCAATGGGCTCAACCTCTATATCGAAAAGCCGCTGGGAATTACCATCCATCAGGCACGGGCGCTGGCGCATTTGGCAGCCGAAAAGCAGTGTATTACGCAGGTCAGCTTTCAGCGGCGCAGTTGCCCAATGGTGGTCCATCTCTACAACGAGTGCCGCAAACGGGGGCCGATTGTCCATGCCGAATGCTCGTTCTTCAAATGTGCTCCCAACCCCTATCTGGAAGCACGCGACCACATGATGGATGACGGCGTGCATGCCATTGATACCTTGCGCTGGCTCTGTGGCGGCGAGGTGGTCGAGGTGCAAAGTCACTGCAAGCGTATCGGCACGCCCGACATCAACTTTATCTCGGCGCTACTCCACTTTGACAACGGCGCAACCGCGGTGCTGCTCAACAGTTGGAGCAGCGGACGGCGCATCTTTAAAGTAGAGATGCACGCACCCGGTATCTGTGCCGAGGCCGAACACGAAAATAAAGGCCGCCTCTATGCTGACAGCGATACCCAAGGTATTGAATTTGACACACGGGAAGTAGCCGGTAGCCATGAAAACTACGTTTTTGGCGGCTTCCAAGCTAAAAATCGTGAATTTATCGATGCAGTCAAAAATAAGACGCTCCCTAGCTCCCATTTTGGAGATGCGGTCAAGACTATGGAAGTGGCAGAGATTATTCTGGCGCAGGCGTTGCTCAAGAAGTAACCACCCAACCCCACCCTAGCCCTCCCCTGGTAAGGGAGGGAATTGTCACGGAAAGGGTTTTGTTTGGTGGATAGTAGGAAGTACGAAATCTGCCCCTTTACTTTTCCCTCCTTGTTCTGGGGAGGGTTAGGGTGGGGTTAGTATTTATGAACTATGAATCAATTTAACCTCACACTACGTCGCCAAGTCTTGACACAAGATACGTTTGGACATAACCATTGGCTCGTGCGCACCGAACAGCGAACGGTCGCTGCGCCGAAAACCGCCATCGTGATCTGCGACATGTGGGATTGTCATTGGAGCCGTGGAGCGAGTGAACGCGTCGAGGCGATGGTGCCCACCATGAATCAAGTGGTAGCGGCCGCCCGTCAACAAGGGGCGCTGATCATCCATGCTCCGTCTGAGGTGATGAACTTCTATACCGACCACCCAGCACGGCAGCGGAACCAAGCATTGCCAGTAGTTACACCGCCCGCACCTCTTGACCTTGCCGACCCGCCATTACCGATTGACGATACGGACGGCGGCTCTGACACGGGGGAAAGCAACTGGTACAAGGCTTGGAGTCGCCAGCACGCTGGCCTTTTCATCGACGAAGCGAAGGATCTGATCACAGACGATGGCACCGAGGTCTACAATGCCCTTCATTATTACGGCATTGAACAACTGCTGATCATGGGCGTCCATACCAATATGTGTGTGCTCAGACGCTCCTTTGCCATCAAACAGATGGTACGTTGGGGCGTCAATGTGGCACTGGTAGCGGATTTGACCGACACCATGTACAATCCCGCACAACGCCCCTATGTCAGCCATGAAGAAGGGACACGTCTGGTGGTCGAGTATATTGAGAAGTTCTGGTGCCCGACGATTTTGAGCAAAGAGATAGCGGGATGACAAGAAGACAAGAAGACAGGAGAACAAGAAGACAAGATAAACTCGATCATGTCGTTTTGTCTTCTTTAGACACTGTGAAACCTCTTGTGATTGATGTAGAACCAAAAAAGAGAGCCAAACTATGAAAAATCTCCATTCAACCCAATCGAACCGTTTTGCGCTCTTTGTCAAACCGTGGAAAGCGATGACCCTGCCCGAGGTGGGGAATCATGTGAAAAAGCTGGGCTTTGACCTGATCGAGCTGCCGGTGCGTCCTGGCTTTGCTTGCCAGCCAGAGAACATCGAACGTGACCTGCCCCAAGCAGTGAAAATACTGGCGGATCTTGGCGTAGACGTTCTGAATGTTACGGTCGCTCTGCCCTTGAACGATGAGCGTCTCTATGCTGCCTGCGCTGCCGCCGGGATCGCAATGAATCGTGTCATCTTTAGCCGCGAGGGTCTTGGCTATTGGGAAGCTGAAGCCAAGGCGCGCCGCCAACTCGACGCCGCCCTGCCACTCTGTGAACGTTACAATCTGCAAATCGGCATCCAACACCACTACGGCGGCTCCGTGCCGATCAACTCAATGGGGCTCTATCACTTGGTCAAAGATTACGATCCGCGTTATGTCGGTGCCATTTGGGACCCCGCCCACAATGCACTGATGGGCGAAGACCCGGCAACGGGACTCGAAATCGTGCAGTCACATCTCTGTGTGGTCAACCTCAAAAACGCCTACTGGCGTAAGGTGAGCGGACCCGAAGCCGAGGTCGCCGATTGGCAGGTCTACTGGACCTCCGGGCGGCAGGGGCGCGCTTCCTGGGCGCAGGTGGCCGCTAAGGTCAAAGCAATGGGCTATGACGGGCCGATCTGTTTTTCGGCTGAATACAGCGCTGAGCATGAGGTGGATCGGCTGATTGTAGAAGATCTGACCTTTGCCAAAAGCTTGTGGCATGGATGACGCAGGAATAGGACCATTTCTACTCGACCGCCCGAATGAGCGTTTCCATCTGCTCGATCCGTTTGACGCCGAGGATCAAGGAAACGACAGCGGGTTGCTCCAGCAGGGCGAGCAGGGCATGTTGCAGCAGTGTTCGTCCTTTGGCAGCGGCCTCGTTTTCGATCCCAGCCAGTTGTTCAAACAGTTCGGGGGTCAGGGGCATGGTCCATTGTGGCTTTTCGACCTGGCGCGAGTCGGCGGGCGGCTGTGCATCTTGCTGATATTTGCCAGTCAGCACTCCCCCTTGCAACACCTGATAGGGTACAACGGCGATGCCCTGGCGCTGGCAGAGCGGCAGAATTTCTTTTTCAATCTCGCGCTTGAGCAGGCTATAGGCTGGTTGAAGCGCAACCGGGCGAGCGTAGTGGTTTGTGTCGCAGAGTTGTAACACTTCTTCAATCTGTTGGGCCGAGAAGTTGGACAGCGCCCAATGGCGGATCTTACCCGCTCTGATCAACTCGTCCATCACCTGAATTGACTCAACCAGCGGCGTGTCGGGATCGGGTTTGTGCATATAGTAGAGGTCGATGAAGTCGGTTGCCAGGCGCGCCAGAGAGCGGTCGGTCTCGCGTAAAATATGACTACGACTCAGCCCCTGATCGTCATTGGCGGGGCCGATCTTCATTCCCACTTTGCTAGCCAGCACTACTTGATTGCGCCTGCCCGCCAGCGCCTTCCCCAGAATCTCCTCCGCCACACCTCCTGCCGAGCCAACGTAACGGGCGTATCCCTCATACATGTTGGCGGTGTCGATAAAATTGATGCCGTGGTCAATCGCCCAATGGGTGAGCTTGATGGCGTCTGCTTCGGCCACCGGCGTGCCAAAGGTCATCGTGCCCAAGCTAAGGATCGATACTTGAAGCGCAGTGTGGGGAATCGGTCGTCGTTGCATAGGTGGTTTTCCAATCGTGCAAGTATTTGAAAGCGAGCTTTTTACAGCTCAAAGTGTGTTCCTTGGATAGTGGTTACGCCATCTGGCTCTTCGCCCCAATAGACGACAAAGAGTGAACCATCCTCCAGCACAATTGCCTCGGGATAGCCCAGATTGCGATTCGGAAGATTATCACGAATGATCAACTCATCAGCAATCTCCCACGAATCACCGTTGTCGTGGCTGAGGCAGGCGCGGATGCCAAAGGGTGGGCGGCGATAACCATAAACAGAGAGCACCCGACCGTCGGGCAGTTGTACGATATCGGCTGGATAGCCCCAGATCGGCGTGCGCCACGGTTTGCTCCAGGTGAGTCCCTGGTCGTCCGAAGTGACCTGATAGAGATATTCGCCACCTTCCTCGGAGCTGCGCAAATGACAGAGCAATCGGCCATTGGCTAAACGTGCCAGCACCGGCTCGTAGAAGTTAACCGCTGGATCACGGGCAATCTCACGAGTCTGGTTCCAAGTGTCTCCGCCGTCTTCCGAGATCGCAACAAAGGCCGCACTTTTGCCGACCTTGACCGTGCCATCGGCGTTCCATTCGTTGCCGAGCGGCTCTCCCTCCCAAACTTTGGTTTCGAGAAAGTAGATATCGTAGAAGGGATCAGCCGCCGCCAGTGGCTGCAATAAGGTGCTATCAGCCAATTCAACCGCGCCCCGGTGTGAGTAGCCGCTGATATAGGGCTGTGTGTTGATCTTGGTCGTCGCAACCCAGCTTTGGCCGTTGTCTTGCGAGCGATGAACGTAGGTACCCTCGTGACAACTGATCCAGGGCAGTGGCTGGCGCAAAACCGCACCTGGCTGCGCAGCGAGCTTGACCATCTCTACCGGCGGATAGAACTTACGCCGGTAGACAGTGAGCAGCATTTTGCCATTGGCTAACACTGCCAACCCCGGACATTCGGTACCCAGCCAATCGTAGGAGGGAATAGGCTGTGGCGCTTTCCAGGTTTGGCCCTGATCGGTGGAGCGAATCAAAAAGTTGCGGTAATCGGGATCATAGGGCGGATGCAGCCAGGCACGTGGCGAATGGGGGCCGATTTCACGCATGACGGTCAGATTAAAGGCGACCAACCAGTCGCCGTTTGGTGTGATGGCAATCGAAGGCCCCATTGCATAACGATGGCGATCACGAAAGAGAGTCGTATGGCGAATGTTGCGCATAAACTGTTAGCCTTTGATGCCAGTTTGGATAATGCCTTGGATAAAATAGCGTTGCATGAGTAGAAAAAAGAGCAGGGTGGGCAAGGCCACGATCACCATCGCAGCCATCGCCGGACCGTAGCCAAACTGGTTACTGGTCTGCTGAAAATTGAGCGTGTTAAAGCTCGCTGCGCCCACGGGCAATGTCTTCCATTCTTCATGAAAGGCAACCAGCAGGGGCCACAGAAAGTCATTCCAGTTATCGGTGAAAATCAAGATGGCACCCGCCAGTGTCACTGAGCGGGCCAGTGGCAAGACGACATGCCAAAAGCTCTGCAAGCGATTGCAACCGTCGATTGCCGCCGCATCCTCAAGTTCACGGGGAAAAGTGAGAAAGAACTGGCGATAGAGAAAGATACTAAAGGCCCCGCTGAGCGCAGGCAGGATCAGCGCCACGTAGGTATCATCTAGGTTTAGGCGCAGCACACTGATAAAGAGCGGCACAACCGTCAACTCGTCCGGGATCATGAGTGAGCCGACCAGCAGCCAGAAGATCAGGTTGCGCCCCGGAAAGTGCAGGCGGGCCAGCGCATAGCCGGTCAACGAGCCCAGGAGCAAACGGCCTAATGTCACACTGGTCGCCACGATCACGCTGTTCATAAACCAAGTGAACATGGGCGCCTTGCGAAAGACGGCCAGATAGTGCTCGATCGTTGCTGGGCGCGGTACCAGACTGATGCTAGAAAGGATTTGCGATTCGGGCTTGAGCGAGGTCGCCACCATCCAGTAGAGCGGGAAGATCCAGAGCAACCCAAAGAAGATACCGAGCAACCAGGGGATGCTGATCTGCCATGAAAGACGGCGGGGTAGCTTGCTGTTATACATCCAATTCCTTGACAAAGAGAACACGAATCCAGGAGACCAACAAGATGGTGACAAAGAGCAGCAGCGAAAGCGTAGCGGCGTAGCCCAACTGAAAGCGACTAAAGCCTGTGCTATAGATGTATGAAACAATCGTCGCCGACTTGCCGCCCGGACCGCCCCCTGTCATCAGATGCACCTGACCAAAGATGCGGAAAGAGGCAATCAACTCCAGTGTGATGACGAGAATCAGGGCTGGACGCAACAAAGGCAGAGTGATCTTCCAGAAGAGTTGGCGATCGTTGGCTCCATCCAGGCGCGCCGCTTCGAGCAGTTCGCTGGAGATTTCCTGCAAGCCTGCCAGCACAATCACCATGTGATAGCCCACACCCCACCAGACCGTGACCGTGGCCAAAACCGGCAATACCCAGATCGGTGTTGTAAGCCAGCCGACCTTGGCAAAGCCCAACTGAGCCAGCAACAGATTGACCAGCCCTGTCTCTTTCTCCAGAATCCAGACCCAAATCAAGGCGGTCACCGTGATCGCCACCGTTTTGGGCGCAAAGACAAAGGTTCGCACCAGGCCCGACAGCCACCAGCGCCGATTGGCATAGAGCGCAAAGAGCAGCGCCACAACAATCGTACCGGGCAAGATCAGGAGCGCCAGCTTGGCCGTATTGCCCCAGACTCGTACCACCCATTCATCCTCCAGCAGGCGTTGATAGTTGGCCAAGCCTACCCAACGCGGCGCTTTGGTGATGCTCCAGTTAGTGAAACTGACATAGACGCCAAACAGAATGGGCACGAGCTTGAGCAGCAAAAAGAGCAGAAAATAGGGCGCAATAAAAAAATAGGCAATATAATCAATGCGCTGCCCCTGAAAACGCACCTGGCGAAGGCGCAGCCAAAATCCTACTTCCGACGGATTCTTTTGCAAGTTAGGCAAATTTGCTGCGCTCACTGAACGATCCTCAGAACTTACAGACAACGCAAATAGAAGTGACCCATTGGTAGGGGCGTACCCTTGCGGTCGCCCCAGGGCATCGGCAAGCGGATGCCCCTACCGAGTGCCATGTTTATCTCCGTTGCCTATTAGGCAAGATGTAACTTTGATCAGCCATGGTCGCAAAGCGCCACGGGAGCAGGTTCGAGCGCCTGTCCCACCAAGAAACCAAGCGTTGTGTTTGTTCCTGGAAGATAGACTTGTCATTCTAAGTAAGTTTTTTGAGCGAAGAATCTTGCTGGTTCCAAGCAAGATTCTTCGTCGCAAACAGCCGCTCCTCAGAATGACAAGTTACCCTAACCGGTTTCTTGTAGGATTTTTTGGTCCGCCAAACCTGACGCTTGTACGGTAGAAATCCTGCTACTTCCCCTTACCTAGTTAAGCTGCATTCTCGCGATCGAGCACTGCCTGCCATTCTTCCACCAGCGCAGCCAGCCCTTCTTCGATGGTGCGGTCGCCTGCCCAGACAGGGTCCATCGCCTTGGCTGTTGGCATATCGCCACCGGCGTAGTAAGCCAGATCGGGTCCGTACGGCGCGCCCATTTCATCGGCAAAGCCACCTTCGATGCTCTCTGAGAAGGCTTGGCGATATTCCCACGGAATACCCGTGGCTGAATAATCGGGTGCGGCGAGGATTGACTTGCGTGGCGGCACACCACGACCCTTGGTGACCCAGAAGAGCGAGTTGTCGGACAGCCACTTGATGGCTTTGGCGCTGGCTTCCATCCGCCCAGCATCCTGCTGCGAGAAGATATTCATACCGGCCACATCGACAATCGTGGTGAAATTGTCACCGACTGTGGGAATCTTGGCCGTCATGAACTTTAGCCCTTCGGTGTTCATGTAGCCATTCAGCGTCCACGGGCCAGTCCAGAAGATCGAGCCGACGCCTTGCCCAAACGATTTGTAGCGATCCGACACATCACGGCTGGCGACCTTGTGCGTGTCAAAGGCGTCGATCACCCATTGGGCGGCCTTCTGTGGAGCATCGGTCTCCAAGAACGTTACCTTCTTGCCCTCAGCGTCCACACGTTGTGCGCCCCACTGCTGGGCCAAGATACCGAAGACCACATTCGGTGCCACGCCTGATCCGGTCAAGAGCAGGCCAGGGCGTGTTACTTTGTCGCCATCGCGCTGGGTCATCGCATCGGCCCACGCCAGCAATGATTCGCCGTCTGCCGGCGGTTTGGTGATATCCAATCCTGCTTCTTCGGCCTGCCCAGAGTTGATCAACATGCCATGGGGCGATACATCGATCGGCACCATCATCAACTTGCCACCCAGGCTCGACAAACCGAGATATTCGGCCAGGAAATCGTTGAGATCGAGCCCGGCAGCCTGCATCAGTTCGTCCAACGGTTCGGTGGCACCGTCGCGGTTCCAGCGGCTCACATCCGACATCATGCGGAACCCAATATCCGGCGGTTCGCCCGTAGCAATGGCGGCTGCGATCTTGGTCGGCAATTCTTCACCGGGGACAAGCTGATACTCGATCTGCACATCCGGGTTGGCGGCATTGTACTGGTCGAGCAAGGCATTGAAGACTTCGCCATCAGACGCAGTGAGATGATGCCAGAGTTGTAGCACGACGGGTTCGCTGGCGGCTCCCGCTGTGGCGGCACCGGCTTCGGTGGATGCGGCCGGAGCAGCGGGTGCAATACAGCCTACCAGCGAGGTTGCTGCGACCGCTCCCATTCCCAACGCAAACGTGCGCAGCATGGCGCGGCGACTGAGCTTGACGGACAAGGTGCCGCCAGTTTCAGAGTCGTTGATCCTTTCCATTTGATAGCCTCCTTTGTACTCTTAGCTGCATATGGATGAGACAAAACTATAATTTCGTCGAATCGATCATAGATAGAATTGGGTTCGACGAAATAACAGCACACGCACTAGCCAGGATTCCGATTTGCATGCACGACCGTGATGGGGTGACCAGATGGCAAGTTGAAGAGATGAGTCATCTTGTCATCCCTTCAACGTTAAACCGGAATAAATTCATCTTTATACCATCTGAGCATAGGCTTTGGCCTGGGCGACAATGTCGACCTCGACCATCTGACTCCAACTTTCGATGAGCAATTTGGTGATAGGGCCAGGAACGCCGTCGGCAATTGGATGATGGTTATATTTGGTCACAGGTAGGATGGCAAACGATGTGGCAGTGAAGAATGCTTCATCGGCAGTCACAACGTCGTAGGGTTCCAAATTGCATTCACGCCAGGGGAGCTTGAGTTGGGTTGCCAGATCCAACACTGCCTGGCGGGTGACACCGCGTAAGATATTGCGTGGCTCGGGTGTTAGGATCTGTTTGTCTTTCACAATAAAGAAGTTAGCTCCAGTTCCCTCAGTGATAAACCCTTCTTCATCAGTAAGCAGCGGCCAGGCTTGGGCATCCATCTTGGCCACCTGCAAATTGGCCACTTGGTAGTAGACACGGCTGCGGTTCTTGATTTTTGGGTCAATCAGTCGAGCGGGCACTGAACGTTGGGGCGGCGTGATGGCATGAAGACCGCGCTCGTAGGCCGCAGCAGTGCCTGCAACTTTGCGCGGCAGCGGCCAGCAGTTGATGGCAACTGTCGGGCGCATCCCCTCGGGAAAGACTGGGCTGTAGAGTCCCAGCGGTCCGCGTGAAACGTTGTGCATGATCTGCCAATCGAGCTTTTCAGGATTGGTCTGCTCGTTGATTTCCAACGTCTTGAGTGTGGCCGCTTCCATCTCGTCGATAGTCAGGCCGCAGTCGATTTCGAGGATTTTGAGGCCAGCATAGAGGCGGATCAGGTGTTCTCGCAGGCGAAAGGGTTGGCCATTGTAGGTGCGTAACACTTCAAAAACCATATCGCCAAACATCAGCGCAGAATCAAAGATCGAGATCCGTGCGTCTGCTTCCGCTACGAACTCTCCGTTGAGATAAACTTTGCGTTCTGTCTTCATTTTGAATCCTTTGCTTTGGGGTTTTGTTTGTCTTCGCGCAAGGTGAGCATGGCACGTTGGATGCGTTCTTGCAAGTGGGCAAAATGCGCCATCAGACGCTCCTTGGCCAGATTGGCATCACGGGCACGTACTGCCTGTAGAATGGCTTGATGATCGTCGATCTCTTGCTGGAGCGGCTTTTCCTCTTGAATAATCGGATTGTTGACTGACTCAAAGACGACCCAGAACACTTCGATCAATTTGATCAAGAGTGGATTGTTTAGCGTGCCGTAGAGAATACGATGAAATGCCTTATCCAACTCAACATAGGGTTGGTTTTCTTGGACACGCACTTGCCAGGTGGCAATGATTTCGTCCAATTTTGCCAGATCCTCGTCTTGAATACATTTGACGGCATCTTCAATTGCAGCTCGTTCTAGCAAAAAACGAACCTGGGCCAACTGCGCCAACATCGTTTCATCTAGGCGCAGCCCATAGCCCAAGGTTTCCAGAATGGGATCGAAGTTGTATTCGCGTACAAAAAGGCCATTACCATGTTGGACCTCGATGATGCCCATCGATTGTAAGCCCTTCACCGCTTCACGTACCGAACTACGCCCCACGCCCAACTCTTGCGCCAATTGCGTCTCGGGGGGAAGCGGATCACCAGCCGTGAGACCATGTTCAACAATGTAATGCTTTACATAATCCCGAACCGAATCATTGAGCGCTGGCCTGCGGAGTATTTTTTCCATTGAAAGCCTAAATTTGGGAAAAGTAGTGATAAGACATCAGATGTCTGATATCTTATCATTGAGTAAAAGCGTTGTCAATGCTCAATTTTGAGCAGTCAGCAGCTCACATTGATGATTTTTGGTAAATGGGTTTGCTTTTTTACCACAAGGGCATTCTTGGCTGTGGCAATCCACTTGGTGAGGGTTCGAGTGCTGCTTTGGTTAGATTATATCTTTCATCCGACAGCAGAGGACGTCGTTGATAGATCGGATAACCTTCTCCGGGTGGTTGGATTTCCAATAAGGTCGCTCCACGCCACCACCCTGTATAATGATTCCCTGCAATCTCATAACTTGCCTGCCGCTCCTGTAGTGGATAGGTCAACGTGACGGTTTGTCCGGCAGCGAACTGCCCCAACTGTGCAGTTCGGCTCACCCAGGTGGGGGTGACCGGTTGTCCATCGACTGTGAAGTTGGTTGCAGCCAGCTCTACATGACTAGGTACACGGATCGCCAGACGACGAGGTGTGCGCAGCCGTACATCAATACGCCCCTGCCACGGTTCGTGACCAACGACTTCGACATGCTCGGTGTTCCGGGAAAAGCCGAGGTTGATCGTAGTTGTATCCCCTTTTTCGCTGATCGCCCCGCGCCAGGCGTGATACAGGGCACGCAGCCCGCCGCCGATACAGCAGGCTTCGATGCCACTATAGGCCAGTAAACGGTTGGGAAAGGCGGCACACTCAAAGCCACCGTGCATCATGGCCAGCACCGATTCATCGATGCTAGGGTAGAGTTGACGTAAGGTCGCCTCCTCGCGGTATTGATTCTCTATGAGCTGGTTGCGGGCGATGCGTTCAATATCGTCCCAGTAATCGCCTACACCCGTTTGGGTCAGCGCCAGCGCCAGATGGACCAGATCGGCCAGTCCGCAGGTTTCGCAGGTGCCTGCAAAGAACCCATCTAGCCCCAGTCCGTCACGTAGGAAGCCAAAGTCGGGTGTGTTGGCGCGTGTCCATTCATAGACGCGCTGCGCCCAGGCGATCATCTCGGCATCGCCCGTGTGGATGCCCAGGCGTGCAATACCAACAGCTGTGGGCAAAATACCGCCCGAATGGGTGTTGGCGGCATAGTGCCCATCGGCGGGGACGTCACCATGACGCATATACCAGCGTGCCAGCCCCAGCGCCAATTCGGTTGTAGCGGAATCGTTTACCAACTCTGCGCCACGAGCCAGTCCGGTCAGCAAGGCGTAGCGATAGCCTAGCCACTTTTCGGGCACATTTGCCCCCATCGTCCACTCTGGTTTGAGGATGGGCGCCCAGCGATAAGTCGGCAGGCGTAGCTCATCGGGTGCTGTGCGTTCAGTGAGCTTCCACAAGCCCTGGATCGTGCGTTGCCAACGGGGCAGGACGGTTTCGTCACCGGCGGCTAAGAGCGTACAGAGTGCCAGCAAGGGACCTCGTTGACAGAAAAGATCAACATGACGTGGGCGGGTCAGCACCCCGGCATTGGGGATGTACTTACTCATTTCACCACCCGAAAGAGCTTCATCTTCCCAGTTATAAAAGAGCCCATCCTGGGCGTCTTGTTGTGACCAGAGATAGCCGCGCAATTGCGCCTCGGCCTCAACGCCATCGCTGCGTCCCGTCATCTGGCGGGCCAATATCAGACCGTCCACAAAGCGACCAGCAATGTCTACGCCGTCCCAGTAGGAATGACTGGCTTGTGGGGGAGATTGACGGATGTCGATCCAAAAGTAGGGGCGTGCACCCAGCGAAAGATCGAGCCGCGCCAACAGCGACGACATTGCCAGTGAAGCTGCATTTTGTAGCCAATGCGTGGAATGGAATGCTATGTTAGTCATTATATTGTCTCCAAACTTACCCCTTCAACCCCGTGGTCACAATTCCTTCTGTAATATAGCGTTGTGCCAGCAAATACAACACAATGCAGGGTGCAATGAACATCACGCTCCCAGCCATTTGCGTGGCAAGCTCGCCGTTCGAGCGGAAGGAGCGTAGAAAGTTGATGCCCAGCGCCAAGGGAAACATCGAACTGTCGCCCAGATAGATCAGCGGGTTGAGAAAGTCGTTCCAATAGAAGACAAAGCCGAAGATTGCCACCGTGGCCAAAACTGGTTTGGAGAGGGGCAGCAGAATGCGCCAGTAGATGGTGAACTCACTGGCCCCATCGACCTTGGCGGCATCATCCAATTCAGTGTTGATGGTGAGAAAGAACTGGCGGATCAAGAAGATCGAAAACGCTGGACCAAACCAGGGGGGCAGAATCAGCGGGAAGAACGTTTCAATCATCCCCAGGGTTTTGAAAAGGACAAAGGTGGGGACCATGGTCACCGGATAGGGGATCATCATGGTAGCGAGGACAAGCGCAAAGAGCGTGTTGCGTCCTGGGAAGCGTAGTCGGGCAAAGGCAAAGGCCACGAGCGAAGCAGAAAATAGCTCGCCCAAGAGCGACAGCGAAGTGATGATCACGCTGTTTTTGAAGAAGATTGTCAACGGAATGAGCTCGAAGACCTTGGGATAGTTGCTCCAGATCAACACCTTGGGAAAGAACTGGGGTGGGAATCTCATGCCGGCGCCTGGCTCTTTCAGTGAAGATACCAGCATCCACCAGAAGGGCAGGATAAAGGCTAAGCCAAAGACCAAAAGCAAGCTGTAGGTGAAAAGTTGGCGCAAGAAAGCCGTGGAACGATAACTCAGCGATGATTTGGGTGCTGTCACATTATGCATTGCGTTCCTCGCCTTCGTAATAGACCCATTGGGTGGAGATGCGTAAGAGCAGCAACGTACAGGTGATAATGATTAAGAACAACACCCAGGCCAGCGCCGAAGCATAGCCCATCTCGAACCAAGTAAAGGCATTTTTGTAGAGATAATAAAGATAAAAAAGCGTGGCATTGGCGGGTCCACCCTGGGTGAGGATAAAAGCCTGGGTAAAGGTTTGAAAGGTGTAGATAATGCCTGTGATGGCGACAAAGAGCACCGCCGGTGAGATCAAGGGCAAGGTGATATTCCAAAATTGCTGCGATCCGCTGGCCCCATCCAAGTCAGCCGCTTCGTAGAGCGTTTTCGGTACTCCTTGTAACGCCGCTAGAAAGATGACTACATTGCCGCCAATGCCCCATAGACTCATCAGCACAAAGGCAAAGAGCGCCCAGCGCGGATGTCCCAACCAGTTAGGTCCTGGCACCCCAATCAGCGAGAGCAGATAATTCAAGACCCCAAAGCGATAGTTGAAAATCCAGGCAAAGACGGTCGCCACGGCCACACCGGAGATGATCGACGGTAAATAAAAAATAAGACGAAAGATCCCACGCCCAATGATTGGCTGGTGTAGTAGCAACGCAATCGCCAACGCCGCAGCAATGCCCAACGGCACACTAAAGAGTGTATAACGGGCTGAAACATCGAGCGACTTAAAAAAGAGATCGTCTGTGAACATGCGCGTGTAGTTGGCAAGCCCGATCCAACGCGGTGGTGCGATCACTTTGTATTCGGTAAAACTAAAATAGAGTGAGGCGATCATCGGCCCTGCTAGAAAGACCACAAAGCCAAAGAGCCACGGGCTCAGAAAAAGATAGGCAACGAACGTTTCACGGCGACTATTCCTGTGGCGTGTCGGTTGCATTGTACTGAGAGCGGTCACTGAATTCTCCTATGGAAAGAAGAGATTGAGTGATTAGGAAATTTCCTAATCACTCAATCTCTTCATCTCTCCACTAGCTACGCGCCAACTCTTCATCGATCTGTGGGCTCACAACAGCGGCGGCGTCCGCGGCAGATTTCTCGCCGATAAAGACCAGATCGAGTTCAGCTTGGATCATGCCGCTGATCTTGTCCCATTTGGCCCCTGCGCCGGGGATGCGGAACTGCTGTGGCTCATTGGCAATTGTGATCAAGGGGGTATAGCCCAGCTTTTGATTGGTTTCCGTGTCGAATTTGTCGAGCAACTGTTTGAGCGGCGGAATGGTCGGGGTGGCTGGGTCGATCACGCGGTTGAGGACAAAGTCACGGGCATAATCCCATGCCAGGTCTGGGTTCTTGCTTTGCGTCGAAATGCCCCAGCACCAGGTGTGTTCATACCATGTGCGTGTGCCTGCGTTGGACTTGGGCGAGAGTACGGCTTTCCAGTTAAGTTCCGGTGTTTCCTTGAGGGTTGCCACGTCCCAGGTGTTGCCCAAATAGAGCGAAGTTGCCCCCGTCTTCAGAGCGTTGATGCCACCTTGCATCTGTTTGATCGAATCGGTGGGGACGACGCTCTTATCGACATTGACCATATCCGCCCAATATTGTAATGCTTCAACGGCTTTAGCGTCTGCCAACGTAGCTTTGGTCTGCTCGGGATTAAAGACATCGCCACCGTTGGACCAGATCCAATAGGTCCAGGGCACAAACCAAAGGTCGAAGGCCAACCCATAGCGTTCGGGGGTGTCACCGCTGCCCTTGAGCAATTGCTTGGCCATCGCTCGCAGATCATCCCACGTCCAGTCCGAGGTGGGGTCGGCAATCCCAGCCTCACTCAGATGATCGGCATTATAGTAGACCGAGGCCGGACCGGGCATAAAGCCAATCAGCAGCGCATAGATACTGCCTTGCCATGCAGCCGCCTCCACCGCAGCCGGCACCAGGTCGTCCTTTTTGATCTTGGCATCCTTTTCCAGATAGGGGTCCATGTTGACCAGCGCGCCAGCTTCGGCGTACGGTTGAATGTATCCTTCCCACATGTCGTAGAGATCGGGCATGGTGCCTGCGGCGATCTGGGTTTGCAGCTTTTCAAAGTAATTCTGTCCACCAGCCAGCAACTCCATGTCAACCGAAACACCAGAACGAGCAGCTTTGTATTGTTCGTTGTATTGCTCACGCAGTTTGGTCTCCGAGTCGGTGTAACAACAGACCAACACGCGCAATTCCTGATCGGCGGTAGCGGGGGCACTTTCACTGCCCGTTTGATTGCCTTGGGGCGCAACTGCCGGGGCACAAGCGCTCACTACGATGGTTCCGGTGCTGGCGGCCATCCATTGTAACAAAGTGCGTCGGCTGATGGTGGAAACGAATCGATTCATGGGAAGCTTTCCTTTGTATGAAAAAGTTGCAACTGTTAGGTTAACTGTGGTTCTTTCCAAAAGTTGGGGTTTGCATTGCTCAGAATGGCGCGCTGGTTAGGTGTGATGGCGGCAAGCGTTTCCTCCCTGGGACGATAGCCTTTCCAGACACCGGCATCCTGGCGGCCAAAGTTGACAATCAACGTTTTGCGCGTCTTCCGGCTGGGATTAGGGCGGCCATTATGGATCAATGCCTCGTTGAAAATGATGATATCGCCGGCTTTGACATTGTTGAAGATGTGTTGCGCTGGCAGATCAATCCGCCCCTCATAGGCCACCTTAAAAAATGCCTTGTGTGAACCAGGGATGACCACAAATTCACCTTCGTCAGGCCCCACGTCGCTCATACAATAGAAGACTTTCACCATCGGGCAGATAAAATTGCCATCCACCACATGACCGCTGGGATGGGCACTGACGCCGCGGTGCCACTGTCCCCCTGGGTAGCCGGGGTAGGTGAAATAGAGATCGTTGTCAATGTGGCGATAGTCGGGGCCGAGAAATTCTGTCAAATAGGGGACAACCACAGGATGATCAAGCAGGCGTGCAAAGCGTGGATCGGCATCAAACATGCGCGAGACGGGTCGGTTGAGTTGCTGTTTCATCCCATCAGGATAATCGGCATTGAGGGCATTGACATCGGTAGTAATCGCACTATCGATCCAAGCCGTGTACTCGGCAACTTCTTCGGGTGCCAATCCGCCACGCAAATGCAAATAGCCCGCTACATCAAAGGCAAATCGTTCGTCTGCTGAAATCGTCATGAAGTATGCTCCTGAACCAAAAGAAACTTGTAGCTATTAACGTGAGTTCGAATATAAGTCTGACGGGCTGACCTAGGCTAACCCACGGGTATGGCCCTGGGTGCGAGAGGATGCCACACTATCCCAGGGCCATGCCCGTGGGTTGCCTTATTCCACCCTGATAGGGCTACCGCTTGACCAGGATCAGGCACGATTCAATTCTTCGTTCACGGTAATGGTGGCCGCAGCGGCGGCGTCAGCGGCGCTCTTCTCACCGATAAAGAGCAAATCCAATTCGGATTGGATCAACCCTGAGATTTTGTCCCAGCGATCGCCCGCACCGGGAATGCGCATAATACCGGGTTGAGTAACCAATTCAAGCAGCGGTTGATAGCCCAGTTCCTGGGTAGTAGGATTATCAAATGCGGGGACCAATTCCTTGATGCTGGGAATGGTGGGAGCAATTTCCTGAATGGCTGGTTCGTAATTCAGCACAAAATCTCGAATATAGCTCCAGGCTTTTTCGGGTGCCTTGGTTTGCGCCGAGATCGCCCAGCATTGAAAGTGCGTATACCAGGCCCTTTTGCCACTGTTGGCGGTGGGCGTCAGGACGGCCTTCCATTGTAACTCTTTATTGCTCTTCAACGTGCCCACATCCCAGGCATTGCCGATGTACATCGAAACCAGACCGCTTTGGAAGGCGCTAAGTCCGCCTTGCATCGAGGCCAGAGCGGAAGGCGAGATCGCCACTTTGTCGACATTGACCAGATCGGCCCAATATTGTAATGCTTCCACTGCGGCTGGCTCGCTCAAGGTACAGGCGGTCTGCTCGGGGTTAAAGATATCGCCACCATTCGACCAAATCCAATGCAGCCAGGGCACAAACCAGAGATCAAAAGCCGCACCCCACTGCTCCGGCTCGCCATCGCTGTTGCTGTCCTGCGTCAAGTCTTTGGCGGCGTTGCGCAGATCATCCCATTTCCAATCGGAGGTGGGCGCAGCTATCCCAACCTTTTCAAAATGGGCGGTGTTGTAATAGAGCGAAACTGGACCCGGGATAAAGCCCAACATCAGAGCGTAGAGATGATTGTCCCAACTGGCACCGTCTACGGCAATCGGCAACAAGTTTTCTTTTTTGACCTTGGGATCGGTCTCCAGCAGCGGGTCGAGATTGAGCAGCGCACCATTCTTGGCATAGGGCTGGACATAGCCTTCCCACATATCAAAGACATCAGGAGGCGTGTTGCCGGCAATCAAGGTTTGCAGCTTTTCAAAGTAGTTTTGGCCACCGGGCAACAGTTCCTGGTTGAGTTTGATGCCACCATTCGCCTGCTCGAACTCACTGTTTACTTTGTTGCGTACCTCCAAATCGGGCGGGGCGTAGCAGCAGACCAGGACATCTAGCTCGGTGGTTGCCGTTGCAGGCGCAGCACCCGATTCGCCTGCCTGTGGCGCAATACAAGCAGCCAATGCCAAGCTTGTCGCACCGACACCAATGCTTTTGAGAAAGAGACGCCGTGAGAGTGTCCGGTTTATGGATGTGACCATGGTTTCCTCCTTTGTGGAAAATCACCAACTGGATTGAAAAATTTAGATCGATTCGATCAATCGACCTGCAACAGGAAATGGCTGCACCGGTGATAAATCTGCAGACCGCCTATAGAGCGGCAAAAATTCTCCGGCGGGTTCGATCTTCATCAACGTTTCGCCGCGCCAATGACCTGTACAGGTGATGCTGCGTTCAGGCTTGCCCACGGTGTAAGAAGCAGAACGCTCGCGCAATCTGTAATGAACTTGCGCGCTCGCTCCAGCCGCTAAAACAAAGTGAACGTACCCTTGTTCGGTTGCGAGAAGTTGGGGCTGTGGGTTGTTTGGCACATCGCCCAAAGTAAAGAAAAAGGCATGTTCTTCACCGGCAGGTAAGCGTATGGAAACCTGGCAGGGAGTCTGTGCGGTGATATCCAATCGTCCGCTCGTTGGCTCGTGGCTGATCACTTGCAGATCGGGCGTCGCCACGCTAAAGCGCAGGTTGATCTGGTGGTGAGGCAGTTGATCTGCTTGGGCAGGTTGACTGTCCATTGCATAGCGCCAGAGATCGTACATACCACGCGTCCCAGCGGCATTACAACATTGCATCATCGACAGCACATCGGTGTGAAAGGCGTCGTTGAGCGTAGAGCGTGAGGCAAAAGCGCCCACCTGGCTGGCAACAACGCCTTCATAGGTCGAGTAACGACCTTCATGGGGCGCGGCTCGTTCACGCGTGGGCAAGCGATCAACGGCCTGCTGCAAACTCTCCAGATCCAGGTATTGCCCCTCGATCAGATGGTTGCGTCCGTAGCGTTCGGCGTCGGCATAGTAGGCCGGATCGACATGTTTGCCAAGCAGCAAGGCCAGTTCGAGCATATCGGTGATGCAGCAGACCTCGCCGTGCCGGTGTTTGATACCTTCTGGGAACCAGCCAAAATCGGTACCCACAGTGCGCGCATGGTCATAGCCCTGACGTGCCCAGGCCACATACTCCGGATGACCTGTCACCAGTCCCAGTTTGAGGATGCCTAGCATAAAGTTGCCACGCGTGTGAAAATGATCTTCCAACTCAGCCTTGACTGGCGCAATCGCACCCGTAGGTAGATAGCCTTGGGTCTGCTGCAGTGCAAACTGCGCGACCCCTTCGGCCAACTCTAGGGCAGGAGCATAGCCACTGGCGGCGTAGAAGCGAACTGCTGGCCAGAGCACCGCAGCGTTGTACTCTTCGATGCCAATCGCCAGGCGTGTGGTGTCGGTCTTCCAGCCGCCCACGCGGTAGTAGCCTTCGGGAAAGTAGATGCCCTTAGGATGGCGCACGGCGATCTGCAAGAGGCCATCGATCAGGCGACAGGCAGCGCTGTGAAAACGTTCATCTCCGGTTGCTAGCCAACAACTCGTTAGCCCTAAGAGTGTACCGCGCTGCGCCCAACTGATCTCAGCCATGCGCTCATGAGTGCGTTCGCCATAGTACAACATGCTCTGTCCCCAGGGTGAAGCGAAGGGCTCCTCGACCAGCCAGGTCAACCCATCTTCCCCCAGCAGGCGCATCATCCACGCTTCGATCTGCCGCTCTCCGCTATTAGCTTCGACTGCACCCGATCCCTGGCGTACCATGCTGCGTGCCAACACCAGAGCATCCATGTGGCGTCCGCTGCCATCGCCATAATCCCACAGACAATGGTCGGCGCGCGGCGGGCGGCTCTGCCAATCGGCCAGAAAGTACATGAGCCCCTCGCGCTCGGGGTCAAGCAAGGCAGTGAGTGACTGAATCGCCAATTCGGCGCGTGCCTGTAGATCGAATGGGTGGATCGTCATCGATAAATAACCTCCTTAAAATGGACAAGGTGACAGGACGACAGGATGAAGGGATGAAGCACGTCTTGTCATCTTGTCATCCTGTCATTTCCTTATCCCTTCAGTCCCGTAAACACAACGCCCTGGATAAACCAGCGCTGGGCGAAAAAGTAGACGAGCAGACACGGCAAGACGATGATCACGGCCATCGCCATCAGTAGGTGAATTTGAATGGCCGAGCGTGGACTGCCTTGGAAAAAGGCCAGACCGACCGGCAAGGTGAAAAGTTGCTGATCGCTCAGATAGATCAGAGGCCCAAAGAAATCGTTCCAGGTCCACATAAAGCGAAAGATGGCGGTAACCCCCAGTGCCGGACCGGCTAAGGGCAGGATGATGCGCCAATAGGTGCCGAAAAATCCAGCGCCATCGATGCGCGCTGCATCTTCCAGGTCAGGCGGAATGCCCATAAAGAATTGGCGCAGTAGAAAGATAAAGAAGGGGTCGCCAAAGAAAGCGGGCACAATCAAGGGCCAAAAGCTGTTGTACCAACCCAGCCGCTGAAAGAGGATAAACTGCGGCACAATATAGACCGCCCAGGGTAAGATCATAGGCGAGATGAGCAGCAGAAAGAGCAGGTTGCGACCGGGAAAACGCAGCCGCGCAAAGCCGTAAGCGGCCAATGAACAGGAGAGAATCGTACCCAGAATCGACGCAATGGTGACATAGAGCGAATTGCGCAAGTATTGCCAAAGCGGTACGACCGCCGCAACCTCAGTATAGTTTTCAAAGTGGGGTGGAATCGGCAGCCAGATCGGCGGCCATTTAAAGACATCGACAGGCGCTTTGAGCGAGGTCGAGAGTTGCCAAAAGAAGGGAAAGAGTACGATGATCCCGCCCAGGACGATGACCAGGTACGAGAGTGTCGGGCCGATCCAACTACCGCTCGCGTTGCGCTTCATAGTGCACCCATATCGGACTGGAACGAAAGACGGCCAGGGTGAGCAAGAGCACCAACAGAAAGAGCACCCAAGCCAAGGCCGCCGCATAGCCCATTTTGAAATAGGTAAAGGCGTTGCGATAAAGATAGAGCATGTAACTCAGCGTACTCTGTTCCGGTCCGCCTCGGGTCATGATAAATGGCTCGGTAAAGAACTGAAAGACGCCGATCAGGCCCATCACCAGGTTGAAGAAGATCACCGGACTGAGCAGCGGTAAGGTAATGTTGATCAGCCGCCGCCAACTGCCTGCGCCATCAATCGAGGCCGCTTCATACAACTCGGTCGGGATGCCTTGCAGACCGGCGAGATAGGTCAACATATTGCCGCCAATCCCCCACAGGCTGATCAATACGAGTGCCGGCAAGGCCGTGCGCGTGTCGCCCAACCAATTCGGTCCTTGAATGCCCAGATAACGCAGAAAGGTGTTGAGCAAACCAAATTCAGGGTTGAGAATCCACGACCAGAGCACCGCCACCGCCACACCGGAAATGACCGCAGGTAGATAGTAGACGGTTCGCCAGAAGGCGACACCCCACAATTTCTGGTTGAGTAGCAGCGCCAATCCTAGGGAGAGTACCAATCCCAATGGCAACGCCAGCACGGCATAACGCACGGTCACATTGAGCGATTGCCAAAAGAGTTCATCCTGCCAGAGCGTCTGATAATTCTGCAACCCTGCCCATTGTGGCGAACGGGTCAGCTTATACTCGGTCAAGCTGAAATAGGCTGAAACCAGGATCGGCCCAGCGATAAAAACTAGAAAGCCAAAGAGGGCAGGGGCAACGAAGAGATAGCCGGCCAGGGCTTCGCGTGTGCGTAGTGTGCGTGTCATGAATAGACAGGAAGATAGGAAGACAGGAAGACAAGAAGACAGGAGGAGAAGGCGGGCAGGTAAAACTCTTCTTGTCTTCCCCTCTTCTTGTCTTCCTGTCAGGTTTTACTGTTTCTTCAACATCTCATCCACCTTGGGATCCACTGTGTCCACAAACTGCTGGGCCGTGATCGAGCCGTTGAGGAACTTATCCCACTCGGGCGAGATGACTGTGTCCCAGATCTCTTGCCAGTTGGTGGCATAGATTGAACCATAGTGGGCGTTGTCGAGCGACTTGACACAGGCCTCGCCGCCGGTTACATCTTTCCAGGCGGCGTTGTAGAGGTCGTCGAACTGGCGCACGATCGGCGCACCACAGTTCTGACCGGTAGCCGCCATCATCTTGTTGGCTTCCTCATCGACGGCCAGCCATTTGGCAAACTCCCAGGCGAGATCCTGATGTTTGCTTTCCTTGTAGATCACCAACTGTGCGGCATACCACATTGCATTGGCGCGCCCCGCCGAACCTTGCGGAATCACCGACATCCCCAGCGCAAAGTCACCCCCCTTGTAAGAGGAGAGCATCCAACAGCCATCGATGATCATGGCGACTTTGCCCGAAAGGAAGGCACCACCCGCCTGGCTCAACGCATCGCGTTCGGCAGGAGAAGGAGCCACTTTGTCTTTATAGACGAGGTCTTGCAGGTATTGTAGGCCGGCTACTGCGTTTGGATCTTCCAGATGGATCTCCTGCGGCTGGAAGTTAGTGTCGAGCAACTTGGCACCATTGCTCCAGGCTAAGACATCCCACCCTCCATCCCAACCGAGCAAATAGCCCAAATCAACTCCCCACTGGCTGGCTTGGTCTCCCTCGCGCACGGTCAGTTGTTTCGCTGCTGCCAGGAAGTCGTCCCAGGTCCAGGCGTCGCTGGGATAGGCAACGCCAGCTTTGTCGAAGAGATCTTTGTTGTAATAGAGCTGCATGCCACAGAGTGGACCGTATTGGGACACCGCTATGTGTTGTCCATCGAAGCGCACCAGGTCGTAGGCGTCAGTGCGGCTCTTGGCAGGATCACTCAAGGTAGGGTCAGCGGCGATCAAATCGTCCAGTGCGATTACCTGGCCATCTTTGGCGTAGGCCATAATGTCACTGGGCATTGCCGACAGATCAGGGGGCTCGCCACTACTCAACATCAGGGTTAACTTGGTATTGAACTGATCGTACGGCACTAGGGTTACATTGACTTTGCTGCCGGGGTGAGTTTCAGAGAACTTGGCAGCTTGGTCCTGCAAGGCTTTGTCCATTTCGGGGCTAATCGTCCAAGCCAATAGACTAATCTCACCACCAGTAGCCCCTTCACCGGCAGGAGCAGCTGAGGGCGCAACTGGCGTACAGGCTGCCAAAAGCAGCAAAGAGAGCAGTAGAAACGAAGACATCCTTGTTTTCATAACCGAAGTCTCCTGAGTTAACAAAGAACTAATGGGGTAACGAACAGCACTGGAAACGTTTCCCAAGCATGTTCAAACGCAATCGATTGGAGTCGCAGCGTGAATTGAAACGATGTGGGGAGAGCAATTGGGGTGAACCATAGTGTATGAAACAGGGGTTATTTTGTCAAGTGGAAAAATTTTCCGGTTCCTAGGGCAAAATAATCTACTTGTTTGCAAAGGAATGCAGACCTTGTTGCTACAGAACTGTTGAGTTCAAAATGTAAAGCGGTACACTTTCGATATTCTAGTAGCAGGGCTTTTTCTGCTATAGTACGTGGTGACAGTCAACCTGGTCGTTCAAATCGATTGGAGTATCAAATCCTGCCGTGCAATACGAAGTAACCATCCACTATACTGAAGAATTGATTCACAGCACTGTCACAAAAGCCTTCCTACGTACCATCGGCTGGTATCTCGCTGTGGTCGTTCCTGTTGCTGCCCTTTTCGTCTGGCGTCTGCAAGTGGGCGATCGGGGTTGGTTGGCTGGCAGTCTCGGCGCGCTCACCTTGATTCTGCTAGCGTGGGTTTATCTTGTCTACCTCACCCATCTACGCCATGCACTTTCCGCCGTGCGCAAGTTGGATTCATCCAGTGCAATCTTCCGCTTCAACAACGAAGGCATTGTGGGTGAAGTTTCCAGGGGTTCATTCAAGTTGCCATGGAAGTCGGTAAAGAAGGTGCTGCGTCTGCCCCAGGCATGGTTGGTCTATTATGATAACAATTATATGACATTGCCAACCTCTGATCTCAGTGACGATATTCGTAACTATATCGCCGAACAAGTGAAGATCCACGGCGGTGCACTGCTGTGAAACAGAAATTGCATCTCGCACCTACTCAGGCAATCCTCTTCCGGGAAGGCTATAGCCGAAACCAAGCTATGGCAATCGATCCTTTCTGGAAGATATCCAGCAGCATATTGCCTCTTCATCTCCTGTTCCTATGCCAGAATAAATTGCCCTTGGCTTTAGTGGTTGCATTCTCAAAGGCGTTGTCACCATGTCCACGACTCGCTTCCGTTATGGCGACGACTTCACGCTGGAAAATTACCGAGAAATTGAAGCATTTCCGCCTAATCTCGCAGGTGCCAACTTTGCCCTTGCCATCAAACAACTGCTAGACGATAGAGTTTGCTGTGTGCCCGTCGCCCAAGTCGAGCAATCCAACGCTACGACCATTGGACTAGGTGATGCATTTGTCGGTGGATTTTTGCCAGCACTCTGTACTTCAGAACCAGCACGTACGTAAGTGGCAATCGTACGCTAACGCTGACGGCTCTGAAACGCACCTCAGAACTCCGCACGTCAGTAAGGGGACGCGTACGCCAAATCTGATGGCTCTGAACCACACTTCAGAATCCCACTCAAAGGTGACCTAGTCAGTAAGGACCTGTTACTTTCATCCTCAATGGCGGTTGTCAGTCATGCAATGTAGCCAAGTTGTATTCGGTTGAAAAATAAAAATATCAGCATATTCTGACCCTTAATTCTTGCGATTCCTCTTGACAAGGAAAACGTTTTCTGCTACTCTGTTGGTAAGGAAAACGTTTTCCTAGCCATTTCTTTCCCAACTTTCATGAGTGTTACCATCCACGAAATTGCCAAAGCGGCTGGCGTTTCGATAGCAACAGTGTCGCGTGTTCTCAATCATAGCGAACATCCTGTCAGTGGCAAAACGAGCCAACGTGTCTGGGATGTGGCGGATGCGCTTGGCTATCTACCCAATCAGCTTGCCCGTAGTCTGCGCACCGAGCATACCGCCACGGTTGGCATCATCACCGACGACATCACCAGCGAATTTTCACCGCTGATTGTGCGCGCTATCCAGGATTATCTAAGCGAACGTCACTATTCGACCTTGATCATCAACGCCGACCGCGAGCCGGAAGTAGAAGAAGCGGCGATCCGTTCACTGCTTTCACGTTCGGTGGATGGCATCATCTTTGTCGAGACCTGGCACCGCGAAGCCAATCAGCAGCTTGACCGCGCCGCAAAACCCTATGTCTTTGCACATCGCCAATTTGCCAAAGCCTATCGCAATTCGGTGCGCCCAGATGAACGAGTGGGACCAAAGCTGGCGATGGATCATCTGCTTTCGTTAGGGCATCGACGGGTCGCTTATATCAATGGCCCCCCCAATTTCTTTGCGTCTGCTGAGCGGCTACAGGGCTACCAAGAAGCTTTAGCTCGCTCCAATGTTGACTTTGACCCAACCCTGGTCGCCAGCGGGGACTGGAAGGTAGATAGCGGGTATGCCGCCATGAAGGAGATTTTGCGGGCTCAACTTCTGCCTACCGCTGTCTTCGCCGCTAATGACTTTATGGCATTGGGCGCGATTTACGCCATTCATGATCATGGTTTGCGGGTGCCGGACGATATTGCTATCGTTGGCTACGATGACCGCGATGTTGCCAGCTTGGTGCGCCCTTCACTTACCACTGTCACCATGCCCTGTGCCGAAATGGGCAGAGCCTCGGCTGACATGCTTTTGCAATTGATCAACAATCCATTCGCAGAGGTGGAGGAGCGCAGAATCAGCGGTAAGTTGATTGTGCGTCAGTCGTGCGGGGCAAAGTGAAAACAGCGTTTAGATAGAGGATTGAGAGATTAAGATCACGGAAAGACAATCTCCTAATCTCACAATCTCACAATCTCACAATCATCCATTTCAAACAATGCTTCAAAGGAGAAACGTTATGGAAAGATTCAACCCCAATGTAAGCCGACGTGCATTTCTTCGTTTGGCAGGTGCCTCGGTTGGGGCGTTAGCCCTGAGCGCCTGTGTGGCCGCGCCCGCCGCACAGCCAACAGCCAGTGACAGTGGGGCTGTGGCTGCGGCACCGGGTAAGCTGCAAATGTATACCCGCCTGACCGATAATGAACAACTGAAGACGCTCTCGGAACGCTACAAAGAGGAGCATGGTGGCTCAGAACTTGAAGTGGCAGCCTTTGATGGTCGTGACATGCTCACTAAATTGACCACTGCCGTTGCCGGTGGCTTGCCGCCCGATCTGGTGATGATCGATATTGCATTCACTGCCCAGTTCGCTGACCGCGGTGTGCTGATGGACATCGGTGATCTCGCCAAAGAGACGGGCATGATGGAGGATGCCTTCAAGGGCTACGATGTGGGCACGACCTGGAAGGGGAAATACGTCTCCTATCCGATGTGGTCAGATTGCTCGGCGCTCTATTTTAACAAGAAGCTGATGACAGATGCCGGCGTCACCAGCACGGAGGGACCGAAGACCTGGGACGAGATCAAGGAGCAGGCAGCCGCCATCCACAAGCTGGGCGACGATGTCTGGGGCTTCCTCACCAATGTCACCTCCTCGGGTGCAACCTGGTTCCTTTGGGCACCCTTTATGTGGGCAGCCGGTGGCAAGACCTTCAACGCTGACCTGACTGGCACCGAATTCACCAACAAAGAAGCGATCGACGCGGCGACGCTCTGGGTGGACATGTACAAGGCAGGCTTGGCTCCGGTCGAGTGTGTCAGCGGCACCTGGGGCGATGTCGAAGGTCTCTTTACCAGTGGCAAATCGGGCATGTTGCTCAGTGGCCCCTATATGGTCGGCTTGATGGCGAAAACCTTCCCCGAACTGGAGTATGGCATCACTTTAATCCCAGGTCCAAAGGCAGGCATGACCTCCTCGTTTGTCGGTGGCGATGGTATGAGCATTATTGAAGCCACCAAGCAGAAAGATGCGGCAATCGAAGCCTTCAAGTGGATCACCGACGCCAAACTGATGAAGGAAATGGCGCTGGCCAACAACGGCACCTGGATCTCCGGTCTGCCGCCACGCAACTCCGCGGCGGATGCCGAATACATCGAGAAATTCCCGAACTATAAAGTCTTTGTCGATGCACTGGGCGTAGGCACGTTGGTCAACCATCCCGCGATCTTTGAGATCGACAAGCCGCTCAAACTCGCCTTCGAAAAGATGATGTTAGAGGGCATGGCAGTTGATGCGGCGATGGCTGAACTCGACGCCGCTGGTGATGAGATCCTCGCACGTTACAATTCAACGCAGAAGTAGAGAGTAGAGATTGGAGGGGTGAGGTTAGAAGGGTGAGGAAAATCAACCTCACCCCTCACCCCTCCCCTACCTGGAAGGTTGTCTATCTGTGAACACACTCGCCGAACGTTTTCAGAAGATCCGCTATCGGCAGGAGTTTTGGGCTTGGGTCTTTCTGGCACCGGGTCTGCTTTACTTCTTGATCTTTCTGATCCTCCCACTCCTAGCCTCGATCTACGTGAGTTTTACCGACTGGGATATCATGACGCCGCCAGAGTGGGTGGGGATTGCCAACTACCAAGAGTTGCTGCAAAATGAGATCATTCGTCGCTCCATTTTCAACACCTTTTATTACGCCATCGTCACGATTCCTATCACGATTGCTCTCGGTTTGCTGATTGCCCTGGCGCTGAACCGAGCCTTCTTCGGACGTGCAGTCTTTCGCGTCATCTACTATTTGCCAGTGGTGATCTCGGCGGCCGCCACGGCGTTGCTCTGGATTTGGATCTTCCAATCGCAGGTTGGCCTGCTCAATCACGTCCTCAAAGCCTTGGCATTGCCAACCCAAAACTGGCTGACCAGCCCCAAATACGCCATGCCTGTGATCATGTGGACCGGCATCTGGCAGAGTTTAGGCTGGTCCGTGGTGGTTTTCCTGGCTGGGCTACAGGGTATCCCAGAGATCTATTACGAAGC
This sequence comes from Caldilineaceae bacterium, assembly GCA_046328715.1. Lineage (GTDB taxonomy): Bacteria > Chloroflexota > Anaerolineae > Caldilineales > Caldilineaceae > JAXLWB01. The sequence continues at coordinate 87,093 of JAXLWB010000037.1, forward strand.
GGGGAAGATTGACGGTGCCAATGGTCGCCAACTTTTTCGTCATGTCACCTGGCCTTTATTGGCACCAACCACCCTCTTTGTCTTTGTAATCTTGATCATTGGCTCGTTGCAAGTCTTTGGAACGGTGTTAATCATGACCGATGGCGGTCCGCTCAATTCAACCACGGTGATCGTCCATCAGGTCTATATCAATGCCTTTCAATATCTGCGCATGGGCTATGCCAGTGCGATGGGCATCATATTATTCCTTTTCATCTTGCTGCTTGCCTTGACCAACTTGCGTATTTTTGGCAGCAGCACCGACCTATAGACTCTCATGAACACATCAACATCCAGTTCCTCCTTGTCGAATCCACTGCCTGCATCCTCGTCCGATGTGACTGCACAGCGTATGCCGAAGTTGAGTACAGTGCTCATTGTGCTGGCGTTATCGATTGGCGCAGTGATTTTCGCATTGCCATTTTTCTGGATGGTCTTAACTTCGCTCAAAACCGACCGGCAGGTGCGTACGATCCCGCTGCAACTCTTGCCCAATCCGCTCATCTTCGAGCCTTATATGCGGGCGTGGGTGGGTGCAAAATTCAGCACCTATACCTATAACAGTTTGATTGTGGCAACAGGGGCAGGCGTGCTCAACTCATTGATGAGCGCCTTGATGGGATACACATTAGCGCGCATGACATTTCGCGGTAAGAGCCTGATCTTTTCGATGATCTTGAGTACAATCATGGTGCCATCGCAGATCGCCTTCATTCCTATGTTTTTGCTGATCGCTCGCATTCCACTTTTTGGCGGCAACAATCTCTTGGGACAAGGCGGTAGCGGATTACTCGATACCTATTTTGGCCTGATGGCACCCCACATCGTCACTGCCTTTGGCGTCTTTCTGATGCGTCAATTTATGCTTGGCTTCCCCTCCGAGCTAGAAGACGCCGCACGGGTTGATGGTGCCTCGGAATTTATGATCTTCTGGCGTATCATGTTGCCACTCTCGGTGCCTGCTTTGATTACACTCTTCCTGCTGCACTTTACGGGAGTGTGGAACGATCTGCTGTGGCCGCTGGTCGTTTCCAACAGTGAATCGATGCGTACCTTGCCCCTCGGCTTGTCGCAACTGCGCGGGGCGCAATACACCGAGTGGAATATGGTGATGGCAGGCACCGCCATCAGCGTGATCCCAACCATTTTGATCTTTATCATCGGACAACGCTACTTCCAACGTAGCGTTGTCATCACGGGAATGAAGTAGAAACCAATTATGAACAGCAACACACAATATCCAATCTCCGCTATCCCCTTTACCCAAGTTTCAATCAATGATAAATTTTGGTCACCACGGATCGAAACCAATCGCAAAGTGACCGTGTCCTATGATTTTCAGAAATGCGAAGAGACAGGGCGCAACAGCAACTTTGCCAAGGCGGCTGGCCTGATGGCGGGCGCGCACGAGGGCATCTTCTTCAACGATTCCGATGTCTTTAAGGTGATCGAGGGTGCAGCCTACTCGCTGATGCTCAAGCCCGATCCCGAGCTTGATGCCTATCTGGACAAGCTGATCGCCTGGATTGCCGCCTCGCAGGAGCCAGATGGCTATCTCTATACCGCACGCACGATTGCCGAGCGCAATGGCACGGTCGATCAACTGCCGGACGAGCGTGAGGGCAAGACGCGCTACTCCAATCTGCGCGTTAGCCATGAGTTGTATAACATCGGTCACATGTACGAAGGGGCAGTGGCCCATTTCCAAGCCACCGGCAAACGAAGTTTCCTTGACGTGGCGATCAAGAGCGCCAATCATGTGGTCGAGACCTTTGGTCCCGACAAAAAACGCGACGTTCCAGGCCATCAGGAGATCGAGATCGGCCTGAGCAAACTCTACCTTGTGACTGGAGATGAACGCTACTTGCAGACAGCAAAGTTCTTTCTGGATGAGCGCGGCCATTACAACGGGCGACCCCGCTATGGCAATTATGGCGACGAAGGTTATACCCAGGATCATCTGCCAGTGACAGAACAGCGCGAAGCGGTCGGGCACGCGGTGCGGGCGGTCTACATGTACGCTGGCATGGCGGACGTCGCATCGCTAACCGGCGATCAGACCTACATCGACGCGCTCGATCACCTGTGGGAGAATGTGGTCGGCAAAAAGTTCTATCTCACGGGTGGCATTGGTGCCCGTCATCATGGCGAGGCCTTTGGTGACAACTACGAGTTGCCCAACGCCACAGCCTACAATGAAACCTGTGCGGCAATCGCCAATGTCTTCTGGAATCAGCGTATGTTCCAGTTACATGGACACGCCAAATATATTGACGTGTTGGAACGCTCGCTTTACAATGGCTTTTTGCCCGGTATTGACTTCAGCGGCGACCGCTTTTTCTATGTCAACCCGTTGGAGTTTGATGGCGAGTACCGCTTCAACCGCGATGACTCTTTGCTGCGCATGCCCTGGTTTGGCTGCTCGTGCTGCCCAACCAATGTGGTGCGTGTCTTCCCTTCGCTGGGTGGTTACATCTACGCTCAGCAAGAAAAGAACCTCTACGTTAACCTTTTCACCACTTCCAAGACCAAACTTAGCGTGGGGCAGACAGAAGTGGCGCTGACCCAGAACACGAACTATCCTTGGGATGGCAAGATTCAGCTCAAGGTCGATCCGAAAACATCCGCCACCTTCACCCTTTGCCTGCGCATTCCCGGTTGGGCGCAGGGCAAGCCAGTCCCCAGTTCGCTCTACCGCTACTTGAATGACGAAGCAGAAACGATTCTCTTGACAGTCAACGGTGAGCCGCAAAGGGTTCGCCCGAACAAAGGGTATGCTCGCATCACACGCTCCTGGAGTAAGGGCGACGTCGTCGAATTGACACTGCCGATGCCCGTGCGCCGGGTCGTGAGTCACCCCAGCGTGGCAGACAACAAAGGCAAAGTGGCCATCGAACGTGGTCCGCTTGTCTATTGTTTGGAAGGCATCGACAACGAGGGTAAGGCACTCAACCGCACATTGAGCGATGACACCACCTTCAAGACCAAGTGGGATGGGAAGCTACTGCACGGCGTTACCGTGATCAGCGCCAAACAGGGCCAAGAGCAACTGACCTTCATTCCCTACTACGCCTGGGCGCACCGAGGCGTGGGAGAAATGTCAGTGTGGATGAATCGATCGAGATAAAGCCATGACAATGACGCATAAAGAACGGCTGCGGCGTGCCATTTCCTATCAACCAGTCGACCGGCTACCGACGCAGATCAACTACACCGGTCGCCAGGGACAGCGACTTGCGCAACACTTTGGCGTACCACTCAAGGAACTGCCTGTTCGTTTGGACAATCACTTGCGCCGCCTCGATCTGACCTACCCTGCCCGCTTTAGCGAGGATGGTCTGGCCAAGTTTGACTGGTGGGGCGCGGGCTTCGACACGCAGGAGGAAGGATACTTTGTGCGTGTCAGCCCCTTGCAGGAGAACAAGGCTCTCGATACCATTATCTGGCCCGACCCGCATGATCCGCATATTCTCGATGAGGCTGTGCAGATCATGGCGCAAGAAGGGCAGGAATACTTTATCGTGCCGAACTTTGGCTGGGCACTCTTTGAACGCGCCTGGTCGTTACGCGGCATGGTGGAATTCTTTATCGACATGGGCCGTGACCCGGGCTATGCTGGCGAACTGCTAGACCGCATTACCGAAATCCAGTTGGTGCTGATTCAGCGCTTTATTGAGCTAGGTGTGGATGGTGCCTACTTTGGTGATGACTATGGCGCCCAATCCAACATGATGATTTCGCCCAAGATGTGGCGAGCGCTGATCAAACCAAGACTAGAGCGCCTCTTTGCTCCGTTTCGGGCCGCGGGGTTACCGATCATGATGCACTCCGACGGTCATATTGAGGCAATCCTGCCCGAACTCGTCGAGATCGGCTTGAACGTCTACAACCCAGTGCAACCCGAGGTGACTGAGTTCAGTTGGCTGCGCACGACCTTTGGCGACCGGCTCGCCTACTATGGCGGCGTCTCCACGCAAACCACGCTGCCCTTTGGCAAGCCTGCGGATGTGCGTGAAGCGGTTCAGAAGGTAGCCCACGAATTAGCGCCGAACGGCACCGGGTTGCTCATCGCACCTTCCCATCGGATGATGGTTGATATTTCGATGGAAAATGTCGAGGCAATGTTAGATGCCTTTGCCTCGTTGCGTTATGAAGTTGACCACTAAGTATACTGTAAATATTGACCACGAAAGGCACGAAATACACGAAAAACGGTCAAGATTTCGTGTGTTTCGTGTACTTCGTGGTTGTTTGATTCTGGCGTGTCCAGGTTAGGAGCTGTGTGATGCAAAATGATGAACGTCAACGCTTCTTAGCGGCTGAATTTGTCAAGCGCTACGGTTCAGCGCCAACCCTCTGGGCGCGCGCGCCCGGTCGCGTCGATCTGATGGGTAGCCACACCGACTATAACTTGGGCTATGTCTTGACCATGACAATTGACCGCGATACCTGGCTGGCGGCACGGCCACGCAAGGATCGCACTGTCACGATTGATTCACTAAACAGCGGTGGAGGTGGCAGCTTTCGCTTGGACGCGATTGAGCGCAATGCCACCGCACCGTGGATCAACTATGTGGCGGGCGTGGCCAAGGTGCTGCAAGAGGCAGGGTTCCAGTTTACCGGATTTGATGGCCTACTGCATAGCACAGTGCCGATGAGCAGCGGTCTTAGTTCATCGGCGGCATTGGAGATGGCGACCTCGGTCTTGTTTGAGTTAGCTGGCGGTTTTACCCTGGATCCAGTGCAACGCGCCTTACTCGGTCAGCGCGCCGAGAACCAGTTTGTCGGGGTCAACTGTGGCATTCTCGATCAATATACATCGAGTCTAGGGCAAGCTGGCTGTGCGCTCTTGCTGGATTGTCGCAGCTTGGAGAGTCGACCCGTTCCGATTGCGCCCGGCATTCAAGTGGTCATTTGCGATACCCAGGCCAAACGCGAGCTAGCTGGCTCTGAATATGGACAGCGGCGTGCCCAGTGTGAAGAGGGGGCCAGCCGATTGGGATTGGCCGCATTGCGCGAGATTGCACCCGCCGAGTTTTATAACCGTGAGGCTGAACTGCCTTTAGAGGTGGCAAAACGGTGTCGATTTATCGTCGAAGAGAATACCCGTGTCCTCGATCTCGCCGATGCCTTGACCACGAATGACCGTTCGCAGATTGCAGCCTTGACCGCCGCCTCCTTTGCGGGTGCCAAAACTCTCTATGAAATCACCATCTCTGCCATGGAGACAATGCTGGGTGCCATGTTATCGGGACCCGGTGTCATCGGTGCCCGCCAGGCCGGTGCTGGCTTTGGCGGCTGTATGGTCGCTTTTGTCGAGGCAGAGGCAGTCGATGCTTTTGCCGCCCACACCGCCGCTTCCTATAACGCCGCCACTGGCATCCAACCTAAAAACTATCCAGTGCAGGCAGCCGCTGGTGCCGGAGCGGTGGACAAACTCAATGCTACGTGAGTTTCGATTCGACCACCGTCACATCCGGTCGTGACCGCACCTCGGGCAACAAGGTCGTCCCTAATCCGGGCTTGGTTGGTGCCAAAATGTGCCCTTGTTCCACCGTGACCCCTTCCGTCACCAACTGTGGATAGCTGATGCGCAGGTAGGCGCGCACGGTCTCCTGGTAGACGGTGTTGGTGGCGTTGATTGCCAGATGGAGACCGGCCATCAGTGTGAAGGGGCCGGTGCAATCGTGCATGGCAACCGGACGTTTCCAGGTTTCGGCCATGGTGGCGATCTTTTTGCTCTCGGTAATACCGCCGGCCCAGGTCGGGTCGATCATGATGATGTCGGCGGCGTTCTTTTCGAGCACGGCTTTGTATTCGTAGCGCGTGGTCAGATACTCACTGACCAGAATCGGCGTGGTCGTGCTGCGGCGCAGATCGGCCAGGGCGTCGAGATCGTCGGCACGCAGAAAATCTTCGAGCCAGTAGGGTTGATACTCCTCCAGCGCATGGGCAATCTTCTTGGCGGCAGGCAATGACCAGAGCCCGTGCCCTTCAACCATAATATCCATCTGATCGCCGACTGCCTCGCGAATCTTGCGGAAGGGTTCCAAGCCCTTTTTCAGGTTGGCAGCATCGATGGTATGTCCGCCGATCTGGCTTAGTGCTGGGTCAAAGACGCCACGGAAGTTGCGCCAGTTGTCCCAGGCCGTCGGGTCGTGGGCGATGTAGTCAAAGGGCCAAATCTTCATGCCCGTAATGCCTTCGCTCAGCAAATCTTGCGCCAGCGCACCGGCATCGGTCATAAAGCCGATTAGATCCTCGTAGCGGCGGGATTGTTCAATGGTGGCAAAGTGATCCTTGCTGCCCAGCGTCGCCCGTCCATAGTGCGGGCCGCCGCAGGTGTTGTAGGTCTTGATGCGATCACGCGCTGCCCCACCCAGCAACTGCCAGATCGGCTGACCGGTGGCTTGACCAAAGATATCCCACAGCGCCACATCGATGGCGGAGAGGCCACGCAATTCAACGCCCTTGCCGACGATATGGGCACTCACTTCGTATAACTGACGCCAGATCAGCTCAATCGCCAGTGGATTGCGGCCCAGCAAAAGCGGTGCAGCAAAGCCGTGGATGTAGCCACGCAGCGCATCGGGCATGTAAAAAGTGTCACTATAGCCAACCAGCCCTTCGTCGGTGTGTACTGCCACAAAGAGCATGTGTGGAAAGTCGGTCAAATGGATCGTTTCAAGCTTGGTAATTTTCATGAGCATCTCCTATCCTGGACAAGCTGGAATCAAAAAAACGCGAAACACACAAAATGCACGAACTTTAGTAACTATTCAGGCAATCCTCTTCCGGGAAGGCTATAGCGGAAACCGAGCTATGGCAATTGATCCTTCCCGGAAGATATTTACGAAGAGGCTGAATAGTTACGAAATTTATATGTTTTTTCTTTCGTGTGTTTGGTGCCTTTCGTGGTCATTGTTTTCTTGGAAGTTTGAGTGTAGCGCATTCTAGGGCCAGGAACAAGTGCGCCGGTCAGCAATAGATTTTTCCCTCTATTCTTTTCACAAATTCCGTGGCATACTGTGTAAACCCACAGCAATACAACAAAATAGTTTCAACAAACAATTCGAGCAGGACACAGAGGGCACCGAGGAGGCACCGAGATCACAGAGCATACGAAAGAAACGTCTCCTTTTCTCTCTGTGTTCTCCGTGCCTTCTCTCGTGCGCTCCGTGTCCTCACATTGTCACCCTGGAGGAATCATGAATGCGCTCACCACCCTAGCCGCCGGTGAAGTTGATCAGATTCACGTCACCGCCATCAAGGTAATTCAACTCAAGCAGCATGGCATTCAATCACTGGTCAAAGTCGAGACCGATGCCGGTATCTACGGCCTCGGCGAGATCGGTGCCCCTGCCAATGTCGCCCGAGCCTACATCGAGACCATGAAGGAGTGGCTGATCGGCATGGATGCGCTGGCCATCGAGAAGTGTTTTGCTGATATGACCCGCATGCGGGCGCAGTGGCACGCCCATTGGGTACAAAACCCGACCATTAGCGGTATCGACATTGCGCTGTGGGACATCGCTGGTAAAGTCTTCAACCGCCCAATTTCGAAGCTGCTGACCGGACGCTTTCGTGACGAGATCGAACTCTATGTTAACACGCTCGGTCCAGTCGATTGGTTTGACAAAGCGGCCTGCCGCGATTGGGCGCAGCAGATGCACGCTGATCCGAATGGCTTCAAGACGCTCAAGTTTGGCTTCGAGGCCATGATCGGACGGCAATTGCCCAAACATGAGGGACGCCGCCCTGGTTTTCTATGCGACATGCTCAAACAGACCGAACTGCGCAAAATTCGTCAGGGCTATGAGAACTGCCGCGAGGCGTTGGGCTGGGAGACTGACATCATCGTACATTGTCACAATGAGTGGGATTTGCCGACAGCTCTGGGCATCGCCGAGGCGGTAGCACCGATCCAGCCACTCTGGATCGAAGATGCGCTGCCGGTCGCCTACTCGGATAGCTGGCGTGCCTTCAAGCAAGAATCTGTTGTGCGTACCATGATGGGCGAAAAACTCGAACGCCCGGATGAGTTCCTCCAATTCTTTGTCAACGATGCCATTCATGTCATCCATCCTGATATTGCCTTTGTTGGCGGCATCACTGGCATGCGCAAGATCGCTGACTTGGCTGAGCTTTTTTACATCCCGGTGGTGACGCACAATGTCGGCAGCCTGGTGCAATTGTTGGCGACGGCACACTTTGGTGCCTCGTGCCGCAACTTCATCATGACCGAAAACCGCATTCCGCAGGGTGGCCTCTACGCCGAGATGAACGCCGAGCCAATGATCGTCAAAGAGGGAAAGTTACGTGTGCCCGACAGCCCTGGTTTAGGCATTACCTTGGTTGACGAGGTATTACGGGAAAATTTATGGGAGGGTGAAGTCTATTGGGAGTAAGGGGAGTGGCTTGATAATGCGGCTTTAACAAAGTAGTGGGTCAATCTTCTTCCGGGAAGGGCATGCGTACAAGCCGGTCTATGGCAAGAGCCTTCCCGGAAGATTGCCAAATCACTCTGTTAATTCTGCAATAAGGAGATTTCCATGTTAACAGAGCAACAGATCGATCAATTCAACACCTTTGGCTTCTTGATCTTACCGCAGTGGTTCAATCTGGCAGAAGTAGCGACGATTGAGCAAGAATGCGAACAGGGCTTTGCCGCCGCTTATCCAGACAAGCCGTTTGATGGCAGCAAACGTTACTGGACCACCTTAATGGGACCCGGAACCCCTTTGACTCGCGGCCTGCTCGAAGATGAGCGCTTTTATCGTGCGGCTCAGCAACTCTATGGCGAGGATGTGCTTGGCATTATGACCGATGCGAATCGTTATGTCGGTCATACCCGCTGGCATCCCGACAACGATGCAAATCCGGCAAAGGATCCCTACGGTGTCAAGTTTGCCTATTATCTCGACCCGGTGGATGCACAGAGCGGTGCCTTGCGGGTTGTCCCCGGCTCGCACAAATATCCGCTTCATCAGGAAGTCGGCGATACTATCAAACGCAGTGGCCTTGATATTCTCGATGTGCCCAGCTATGTTTGCCGCAGCCAGCCCGGCGATGTCGTGGCCTTTGACCTACGCCTCTGGCACGCCAGTTGGGGTGGATCGGCAGGGCGCAGAATGTGTACAGTGGTCTACCTTCACAATCCAACGACAGCCCAAGAAGAGACCGGGTTGCGCGATTTTGCATCCCGTTTTGTCACGACCAATCGCTACTTTGATCGACCCAACGAGCCGATGTACCACCCCGATTGGCTGGAGAACCGTGAGGACAGCGCACTCCGCCGCCGCTGGATCCAGCGACTGGGCGAAATGGGATTTCTGGCCGCACCGTCGACAGGCTAAGTGATGTGAGGATGAAAATTCGTGCGAACGATCAAATTTCTAGTTTCCGTCCGTCTTCTCTGATTTCCGTGTTTACAAAGCCTTTTTCATTTACCAAAAAGGAGCCACTCATATGATAACAGCCTTGGATGAATACTTCTTCGATTTGTATGGGTATAGTGTGATTCCCCAAGCATTGGATGGCGAACATCTGGCGGCACTGAACAAGTGGATTGATGACTTACCGCCGCTGCAAACCGGGCAATGGTTTGGCAATATCTACACCCAATCTTACAGCGGCATCGATGGTATCAATCTACAAGATATAATCGAGGGCGGCGAGATCTTTGAACGCCTGATTGACCATCCTGCCTGGATCGAGCAATCTCGCCATTATTTAGGCCCTAGCACCAAACCCTATCTCTATGAAATCTTTATCAACGTGCGCTCCTCCGGCGGCTATTTGGGCGTCCATTCCGGTGGTCACAATGTCGATCATCTGCATCGCAGCGGACGGCTCAATGGGCAGTGGGTCTGTTCCATGCTTTCCGTGCTGATCCCATTGACCGATGTGGGACCAGGCGATGGCCCGACCGTGATCGTTCCTGGCAGCCATAAATCTGACTTTCCGCATCCAAGGCAAGACCAACGGGGTGCGATCAGTGAGGGTTCTGGCGAACATCTAGAGGGTGCCATCGAAATACACCTCAAGGCAGGCGATGCACTGCTCTTCAACGATGCACTCTGTCATGGCTCGGCCCAACGTACCAATCCTGGTCAGCGACGGATGATCATCATGCGTTATGTGCCAACGCTCTACGCTCATCGCTATGGGTACGAACCATCTCCAGAATTGGCGGAACGTTTAACTCCGGAACAATTGGCGATTGTTCGCCCCAATATCCCTCGCCGCCGGCCTACTGGCTAGCAAATTATGTTTCTGAGCCGCCAACGCAGCACAGATTGTATTCGATCTGTTGATATTGACGGCTTAGAAGTCATCTTATGAAAGGAATGGTATGAGCGGGACGGACTCTTCCTCGTCAGTTAACCTTTTTGACCTACACGGCCATGTGGCGCTGGTAACAGGCGGCGTGGGTGGGTTGGGACGACCGATTGCGGTGGGGCTAGCAAACGCCGGGGCAACGGTGGCCGTGGCCGATCTGAAAATCGATAGCGCCGATACAGTACTGGCCGAAATCCATGCAACGGGTCAGCGAGGAATCGCCTTGCCGCTCGATGTGACAAGCACGGCTTCGGTGCAGGCTGTTGTTGACCGGCTGCTGACCGACTTTGGACGGATTGATATTCTAGTCAACTGTCACGGTGTCACCAAACGGATGCCATCGGTCGATTTTCCAGAAGTGGACTGGGATCGCATCATCGATGTCAATCTCAAAGGCACCTTTCTCTGCTGTCAACAGGTAGGGCGAGTGATGATCCAACAAGGACGTGGCTCGATTATCAACCTGGCTTCGATTGGCGGTTTGGTTGGGTTGCCTACCAGTGTGGCCTACTGTGCGAGTAAAGGCGGTGTAGTACAACTGACCCGCACCCTCGGCGTGGAATGGGCACCGCTTGGTGTACGAGTCAATGCCATTGCGCCCTCCTCATTCAACACGCCAATGGTGCGCACTGTGTTGGATGCCGAGCCAGAATATCGCGAGCGGGTTGTCAGCAAGATCCCGATAGGACGCATTGCCGAGCCAAACGAAATCGCCGGCACTGTGCTCTATCTGGCTTCCACTGCATCGAGTATGGTTACAGGTACGGTTCTGTCGGTGGATGGTGGCTATACGGCACAGTAAAACAGAATATTAATTGTGGTTGCAAAAGCCATGAATTTTTTCCATGACTCTGGCTGAAATTCATGGCTTTACAGAGGACAATTAGTATAAGTTTCAGGTTTGTGTTGTCTTCTCTCACCTCAAAAAGCGCCGAATCACGTTAGCCGTGATCGTGGAGACTGCGTTGTCCACCAGAATGCAGGCAGGCCAGGTGATTGAACCGACTGAGAAGACTGCGCCGCCGCTGGCTGTTTCATAGATTACCATCTCCGCCCCACCCTCGTCCTGATTGGTGCCTTTGGCCAGCAGTACGGTTCCTGGCGGTGTAGAAGCGCTGCGCTTGTCCGTTTCATGACCAGAGGCTCCGCCTGGGATACGTTCGTGCAGGCTCTTCTCGCCGAAGGTGTCACCATTGTGTAGGCCAGTGCCGGCAAAGATCCAATGATCGGCCTGTACCACGCGATACGGCGCTGCGGTCATTGCGCCGGGATCGGTGTAGACAACGCCGAGCAGTGCCGCTTCGCTTTCACCGCGCCGATGCATTCTGCTTTCATAGCCAGCACTGGGATCGGCCGGGTCACGATTAGTAAGGCCATCCTCGTCGAGAATCAGTTGTGTGTTACAACGCATCGTGGCGGGATCAAGAAATTCAATTTCGCAGTTCAGACCATTGCCTCCCAAATAGAGTAGACGTCCTCCTCGCTTCTGCACCCATTCTTTCACCTTGTCGAACATGCGCCGTGACCAATACTCAGGATGAGTGCTTAAGATCAAGACTTTGTAGGCATCCAGATCCAGTTGGTCAAAGTGTAGTTGCGCTTCCGAGTAGAAATCGTAGGCGAAACCTTCCCGTTCCAGCCAGCCCAGCAAACGCCACTCGGTCGGTGCGATGTGACAAGGTTGGCGGCCACGGATTGGATCATTCAACTCAGTCTCTCGGGGAATGTGATTGAAGGGCTCAGGACGGTCGAAGCTGAGCGGGGTGTACTCCTCATCCGCCTCGCGCCAGACCGTGTAGCTGCCGCTGCGCGTGTAGCGCCCGAGTTGCTGACGAGCGTTGATGGTGGGTGTGGGCGGCAAGGCGACAGGGTTAACATAGTTGCTGCGCCCGCCAAAGTTATTATAGGCATTCCAGGTGTTGGTCGAGGCCAGAACGGCAATCGAAGCCTGTGGCATGGACGGGGCGACGATCCAGGGAAAGGTGAAGAAGTCGCCGTTCTCGCTTTCAGCGTGAAAGTAGTAAAGCCCAGATCGCTCCGGTGCCTTTACCTGTTGTCCGTGCAGCACACTGCCATAGCCGAAGCTGTTCCACCGTACTCCACTCTGCACAAAATCGCCGTCCGGTAGAATTTGGGTCACAGCACGCGGGCCATGTTCATCAAACCAGCCGATCAGGCGCACAAACTCCTTTTGCAAGCCATAGCGCCATAGCGAGAGTCGATAGGCTTGCGGCGAATGGACGCGAAACTCGCTGTTCTCGCCACTCTTCACCCACTTGGGCCAGACGTAGCCCAACAATTGGTCAGAGAGCAGCCGGAATTGATAAGGTTGTCCCTCGACCAGGGTTAGATCAACCAGCTTGGCTGTGTAGCCAGTTTTGGAGATCGTCACACGGTAGTCGCCGGGAGCCAGGTCGGCAAAGACAGCACCGCGCGCCGTAGAATGAACCGCCGCCACCGATTTGCCGTTGCGCTCAAACTCCAACGCTGCATCCGCAATGGCAACATAGTTTTCATCACTCACATAGCCTACGAACATGGTACGCTCCTTGATGGGTGAAACGTGATGCGTGAAAATGTGAGCGAAATTCACGCACCACGCATCACGTTTCAAGTCCACTAGATCCAATGATGTTAGAAAACAACGAACCTCTACACCCCTTCCCCGCTTTGCGGCACCAACAGATCCTTGCGCCAGCGTTTGCGGAAGGCGGGGCGCACCAGTGCTTCCGGCGATTGCAGCGTCAGCCCACCATCGGCCACCAGCACAATGCCGGTGACAAAGGCCGCTTCATCCGAGGCCAAAAAGAGGGCGACATTGGCGATATCCTCCGGTGCGCCATAGCGACCAACGGGATAACAATCCTCGTTCATCTGATGTTCGAGTGGATCGTCGATCATGGCCTGACGATTGCGGGCACCGACGATCAAGCCAGGTGCAATGGCGTTGCAGCGGATGCCCTGCCGCCCGTATTCCATGGCTAGGCTGCGCGTCAAGCCATTCAAACCAGCTTTGGTGGTACTGTAGACGCCAAAGCCTGGGTTGGTAATCAGCGAATTGACGGTTGAGGTAAAGACGAGCGATCCACCTCCTGCCTTGATCATCTCGGGGATACAATGTTTTGCTCCCAGCCAGGGACCATTGAGGCTGACCGCAATGGCATGATTCCACTCCTCTTCGCTGAACTCGATTGCCGGTTTGATGTAGGCATGGGCGGCGTTGTGCATCAAGATGTTGAGTTTGCCATAGGCTTCGAGCGCAACTTGGACCATCTTTGCCCAATCGCTCGCCTTTGCCACATCGCCTGGCACCGCTACTGCCTCTCCCCCCGCCGCACGAATGTGATCCACGGTTTCCTGTAAACGCTCTTCCCCTGGCAGTGCGTTGACCACCACCTTCGCCCCCTCTTGGGCAAAACGATAGGCGGTTGCCCCGCCAATCCCGCCCCAGCCCGCACCGGCGACAATCGCCACTTTTCCTGCTAGACGCATAACTTCTCCTTTGTGTTGTTTAATCTCCCAATCTCAAACTATCCCCAAGCCACCGCCCCGCCACAGATCGGTATACACTGTCCCGTCACATAATCCGAGAGATCAGTGACCAGAAATTCGACCACCTTGGCGCAATCTTCGGGCAGACCGAGACGGCCTAGTGGAATTTGTGGCAGCAGACGAGCGCGGGCTTCTTCGCTGTCACGTCCGCCGGCTACGGCGCGTGAGGAGAGGATCCAGCCGGGGGCAATCGAATTAACATTGATGTTGTAGGGACCCAATTCAGCTGCAAGGACACGCGTATAGTGGGCAATACCCGCTTTTGCTACCTTGTAGGCCATATAGCCGCCCTCTCGCCCGCTCCATAGACCTGCCTGCGAGGAAACGTTGACGATCTTGCCGGATCGCTGGGCCTTCATGGGGCGGCTGGCGGCTTGACAGCAGAGAATCGTGCCGGTCAGGTTGAGATCCATCGTGTATTTGTAGTGCTCGATGTCGGCTTCGGCGGCGGAGTGGTTGGGCGGGGTCTTGAGCGCACCACCCGCATTGTTGACCAGAATGTCGATCCGGCCAAAGTGGCCGAGTGCCTCCTCAAACATCGCTTCGACAGCATCTTTGTTCATCACATCGGCCTGGATGCCGAGGGCACGGCAGCCCATCGCTTCCACTTCGGCCATGACCGTGGGTGCGCTGAGCTGTTCGTTGTACTCGGCGGCGGCGTTGAGATCGACGTCGTTGACCACCACGTCTGCACCTAGACTGGCCAGATGCAACACGTAGGCGCGCCCCAGTCCGCGCCCACCGCCGGTAACAAGGGCGACTTTGCCTTTGAGTTTCATGCTCGTTTCCTCTCACAAGTCATGCGACCCCTCCCTAGCCCTCCCGTTCGGCTGAGACGTTCGGCGAGCTCAGCCGAGCCGCTCACGTCGAAGCCAAAATAGGGAGGGAATTGTCACAGGAAGGATTTCGTTTGGTGGATAGAAGAAAAACCTGAATTCGCCCCTTCACTGTTCTCTCCCCATAGCAGGGATAGGTTAGGGAGAGGTGAGTTTATCGTTATTTGAGATATTTACTGGGTCTGCGAGTTCGCTCGTAGTTTTCGTCCGTCGCCACAGTGAGCGCTTCTGGCAAGTCACCTGTCCACCAACTCGGCACAGAAGGAAATGGAAAAACTCGCCACCATGCCAGCAGCAGTGGACGCCGCTGATCGCTGTGATTGGGCCAGGCGGCATGGAGGACACGCCCATCGGCGATCACCAGATCACCGGCCTTTACTGGAATATCCACCTCACCTGGCTGTTCAGCAAAGGCAAAATGACTTTCATCCAGCGCTTGAATTTCGGGACCGTGGGCATCGGGTAACTGGTCATGCAACGGGATACGTTTGCGGTGAGTGCCAGGGATGGCGCGCAAACAGCCATTCTCACGCGTTGTGTCTACCATGTAATAGGAAAGGAAAATCGTTGAGGGCCAGGGTAGGCTGGATTTGGGATGATTCCAATCCATGCTATCCTGATGCCAATAGAGCGCAGGTCCGCCAGGTGGTTTGCTCAGAATGATGATAGTACCCGTATCGCTCAACCCTTCCAGACCCAGTTCAGCGCACGCTTGCAGCGCTTCTGGCAAGTCGAGAATTTCATCGACAATCGGCGCATGGTAACGCTGCGGAGTTTGCTGTTTAACCCAGGTGCGCTCAGCTTGAACGTGAAAATCGCTGCCTTGGTAGCGATGTTTGTAGTCAACTGCATGAGTATCAAGAAACTCATTGGTAAACAAACGCACTCGTTCCAACATTTCACCCTGTAAAATGCCCGGCACCACACAAAAACCATCTTCAATCAGTTGATTGCGCTTAAGCAGCGCGTCCTCAACGCTTAGAATTCTAGGCTGCTGGTTGCTCATTTCGCCTGTCCCCCTTTGCTCATTTTCCTCTTGTTACAACCGATGTTTAGGTATACAATATACCTCATTCTATTCAAGCTGCAAGAGAAGTACACAGGAAATCTCACTATGAAACTAATCATCACCGACATCGAACGCATCACCGTGCGTGCACCGATGACACCACGCTGTGAACAATGGAACGCCCGCGAGGTTTGGCAATGGTGCATCTGTGAAATTGTGCGTCTGACCACGGACGCTGGCTTTGTGGGTTATGGCGAAACCTTGCCTCACTATACTTGGCTGCGAGTCTCGGACGAAGCAGTCGAGCGAGTCAAAGGCAAAAACGCCGCCGATTTTCTGGGAGATGATTCGCTCGGTGCCGGGTTGCAGATGGCAATTTACGACGTGGTCGGCAAGGCGTTGGGTGTGCCCGCCTATCGTCTGTTCAACCTGCCCAAAGTGCGCGAGGCGGTGCCGATTGCTTGGTGGAACATCGACTTTCCGCCCGAAGCGCTAGCCGAAGAAGCCAAGGATGCACTGGCACGTGGCTATACCGCACTCAAGACCAAAGCCCGCCCCTGGTGGGATGTCTATGACCAGGTCGGGCAGATGAGCAGTGTCACGCCGAACTACTTCAAGATCGACATGGATTGGAACCAGATGTTGATCAACGCCAGCAACGCCGCTCCGGTCTTGAGCGAACTGGACAAGGAGGAGCGCGTGGCGCTCTACGAATCGCCGATCTACCAGCATGACGTGGAAGGGCAAAAGCTGCTGCGTCAGAAGATCAAGAAAGCGATTGCGCTACACTTCGGCGATCCACCCTTTCCCGTGGCGGCGCGTGGCGAAGTCTGTGATGGTTTTGTGATCGGCGGCGGGGTAAGCCGGGTATTGCGCGAAGGATCGATGGCTGCGCAATTCGACAAGCCCTTCTTCCTGCAGATCGTCGGCGCTGGCATCACAACGGCGCTCTCAATTCAACTCGGTGCCGTGCTGACCCACGCCCAGTGGCCGGCGGTCAACTGTCTCAACAACTACGCCGACGACCTGATTGTCGAGCCCTTCAAGATCAGCGAGGGTTATGCTCATGTGCCAGATGCGCCAGGCTTAGGCGTTGAAGTTGACGAAGCGGCTTTGATGAAGTACAAGATGCAACCACCCTATGAACTGCCCAAACCCAGGTTGCTGCTCTCAGTCGCCTGGCCCGGCAACCGAGTACGCCACTACGCCAATATCCAACAATGTTGGACCGACGCCTTCAACGGCAACATCCCCGTACAGGACCGCGGTGTGCGTATGCATGTGACTGCCGACAACGGCTCCAAGGAGTGGACGGAAGTAAATACGCGTGCGACCAACGCTCCCTTCTGGAGTAATGCGTTGCTTGGGAGTTGAAGTTCAATAGCCTGAATCGGTGACAGTCACAGACGCAAAGGTCTTCGTCTGCGACTGTCACATTCGCAGGAGATCCAGTCGCTCATCTGGATCTTCAGCGATAGTGGATCGCCTGCATTGTAAACATTTCAGCATATTGACCACCCTGGGCCAGCAATGTGTCGTGAGAGCCTTGCTCGATCAAATGCCCATCCGATAGGACCAGGATCTGTTGCGCCATGCGTACCGTCGAAAAGCGATGCGAGATAAAGATCGTGGTCTTGCCTGCCATCAGTTCGGCAAAGCGCTGATAGACATCATATTCCGCCTTTGCGTCCAGTGCCGCAGTTGGTTCATCGAGAATAAGAATCTGCGCATCCCGCATAAAGGCACGACTGAGTGCGATCTTCTGCCACTCGCCGCCGGAAAGATCGACGCTGTTGTCAAAGGTCTTGCCCAGATAGGTTCGATAGCCATTGGGCAGCTTGTCGATCACAGGGAGTGCCCCAGCTTGAGCGGCAGCCTGCGTGATGCGTGTGATATTCTCCACATCTTTTACTTGGCCAAAGCCGATATTTTCTTGCGCTGTTGCCTGATAACGAACAAAATCCTGAAAAATCACACCAATATTCTGTTGTAACTGGCTCAGGTCATATTGGCGCAGATCACGTCCGTCGAGCAGGATTGTGCCCTCGGTCGGGTCATAAAGGCGAGTGAGCAACTTAATCAGGGTGGTTTTACCTGCACCATTGTCGCCGACCAAGGCAACGCTGCTGCCCGGCTTGATCACAAAAGAGAGGTTTTGCAACACCAGCCGTTCGCTACCTGGATAATGAAACGAGACGTTGCGAAACTCGATTCCCTGTTGCAGCGGGTTGGGAATGGCAGGTAACGAGGCTTGACTGGTCTGCGGAT
>JAXLWB010000038.1:0-103727 GCA_046328715.1 Caldilineaceae bacterium
TGTGACCACCGTGATGGTGGTGGTCATGATCGTGTGGAGCGGAATTACGATTGCGGTGAAGCCAGAGGCACAGCGATTACCGCCCTTACCTGTTGCGCAGAATCTTTCGTTTAGTCATGATGCGGTGGGTTGGCTGCCACAGCTTCTACCTGGCAGTTTTGTCGAACAAGCGGCGAATAGCGCAAACAGTAGCCCCGAGGCAGCAGGCGCTGAATCACGCTTTGGTCTGCTGACACATCCCGGCATGTTGTTGGGCCTGATCGGTTTATTGATTGCCTTTGGTCACTCGTTTCTCGCCATGTCGGGTGAAGAATCGTTGGCTCAGGTCAACCGCGAGTTGGAGTATCCCAAACACAAAAATCTGATGCGGGCGGGAATGGTTATCTTTGTTTATTCCCTGCTTTTTACTTCGCTGGTTTCTTTCTTTGCCTATGCCATCATTCCGGATAGCCTACACAGCCGCTATGCAGACAACTTGATCAGTGGGATCGCTATGAACGTAGTGGGACCGCTACCGCTCAAGTTGATCTTTCAAGCCTTTATTGTGATTGTCGGCTTCTTGATGTTGGCGGGTGCTGTCAATACTTCGATCATCGGCTCGAATGGTGTACTGAACCGGGTGAGCGAAGATGGGGTGCTGACAGATTGGTTCCGCGCTCCCCATCATCGTTTTGGCACCACCTACCGCATGATCAACTTGATTGTGATTTTGCAACTGGTAACGATTATCGGCTCGCAGGGTAACGTCTACACCTTGGGCGAGGCCTATGCCTTTGGCGTGATTTGGTCCTTTGCCTTCAAGGGATTGGCGATGCTGGTCTTGCGTTTTAGCGACAAATCCCATCGTGAGTGGAAAGTGCCCTTCAATCTCAAGCTTGGCAACACTGAAGTGCCGCTTGGGCTGGGCATGATTGCGCTGCTGCTCTTCTCGGTTGCCATCATCAATCTCTTTACCAAACAGGTGGCAACGGTCAGTGGCGTCGCCTTTACCTTGGTCTTCTTTATCGTCTTTTCGGTCTCCGAGCAGATTAATGAACGAAAACGAGGCGGTGCTCACCATGAAGAGGTCGATCAGTTCCGCCTGCATCCACAAGAAGAAATTTCGGCTAGTACGGTGGGCATTCGCCCACGCAATACGCTCTGCCTAGTGCGCGATTATCAGACGCTCGACCACGTCAAGCGGGCGTTGGAGATTACTCACACCGGTAAAAAGAGCCTAGTAATGATGACAGTGCGCCTCTTTAGTGGGCCAGATTCTGGCTATGCCGACATTCACCCTGATCAACTCTTTACCTCCTACGAGCAGAAACTCTTTAGCAAAGTGGTGAGCCTGGCAGAAAAGGTAGGCAAACATGTCGATCTCTTGGTAGTTCCTTCTTCGGATGTCTACCAGGCGATTGTGCGTGCCGCCGTACAACTGGATTCCAGCGACATTATTGCAGGCGCATCCTCGGTGATGTCACCGGAAGAGCAAGCTCGCCTGATTGGTAGTGCCTGGGAAAGACTTCCCGAAAAGCCCGCTCGTTCGGTACGGTTTCGCGTGGTCAAACATGATGGTTCGATTCAGGACTTCTATCTGGGTGCGCATGCGCCGCAATTGACCGCTGACGATATTGACCGTATTCATCGTCTGTGGCTGCTGCTTACGACCATGCCCAATCAAGAGCAGTTGCACCACCGCGATGTGGTCGAAATGGCAATTTCGCGCTTGGAGGGTGAGATCAACGGTTATGAAGGTGAGGAACTGGAGCACCATTTGGCGCTGCACGCTGCTTCTCTTCCATGAATAGGCGTTTTAAAAATCTACTGAAAACTTGACCGGCACTTTACGGCTCAAATCATGGGTGACACTGCCTGCACCTTTGCATACGCTGAAAAGTGCTGGTCAAATTTTTATCGCCTGGATCGATACAAATCTACTTCTCCAACCACAATGCGACCGAGGTCGAGACCTCGGTCGCATATTTATATCTTTTTTACATCCCCTCCTCGTTTTTGACACCCTCTTGACGGCTTTTTTGATAAAGTTTTAGTTGAAAGCAAGCTAGGAGGCTTTATGAACGAACTACTTTATTTGGGCACGTTGCTCCTCTTCTCGCTCCTCACCTGGGGTTTGATCTGGCTCTGTGATGAACTGGGAGGAAAGGCACAATGAACGCACTTTACATCATCAGTGGCATTTTGCTTTTGCTCTTACTGCTCTATCTCTTTTTTGCACTGCTGAAGCCAGAGGTTTTTTGATATGACAATCAATGGTTTTGATCAAATATTGGTCTATTTCGTGGTTCTGATCGGCCTAGCGTTACCTCTCGGCTTGTACATGGCGCAGGTCTACGAAAACAAACCAACCTGGCTGGATCGGTTCTTGTTGCCGCTAGAGCGTTTGATCTATCGCTTGGCTGGGGTGAGCCAAACCGACGAGATGGGTTGGAAGCAATATGCTGTTGCTGTTCTGCTCTTTAATCTGCTGGGCCTACTGGTGGTCTATGTCCTGCAACGGCTGCAAGGGGTTCTACCACTCAACCCACAAGAACTCGGTGCCGTTTCGCCGGATTCTTCCTTCAACACGGCGGTGAGCTTTGCTTCCAATACCAACTGGCAAGGCTATGCAGGCGAAACTACGATGAGCTATCTCACACAGATGGTGGGCTTGACCGTGCAAAACTTCGTCTCGGCTGCGACTGGAATGGCGGTATTGGTGGCGCTGATTCGGGGGCTGGCCCGGCGCAGTGCAACGACGATTGGTAACTTTTGGGTTGATATGACCCGCTCGACGCTCTATATCCTGTTGCCATTGGCAATAGTGGTGGCGTTGGTGCTGGTGTCACAAGGCGTTGTGCAGACTTTCTCACCTTATCAATCGGCTACGTTGCTTCAATCGACCACGGATGCCAACGGCGCACCGGTCAGTGAACAATTGCTGGCCTTGGGTCCCGCAGCCTCGCAGATTGCCATCAAACAGTTGGGTACCAATGGCGGCGGCTTCTTTAATGTCAACTCAGCCCATCCCTTCGAGAACCCGACGCCGCTGAGCAATTTTGTAGAGCTGCTCTCGATTCTGCTCGTTGCGGCTGGACTTTGCTTTACCTTTGGCAAGATGGTGGGCGACATCCGTCAGGGATGGGCAGTGCTGGCGGCGATGACGATCATTCTGCTGCTCTTTACAGGGCTTGGCTTGTGGGCCGAAGCACGCAGCAACCCGCTCTATCACCAGCTTGGCGTGGATGATACGGTGAGTGCATTGCAAAGCGGCGGCAACATGGAAGGCAAAGAAACACGTTTTGGCATTGTCAATTCCGTGCTTTGGAGTACAGCGACAACCGCCGCCTCGAATGGCTCGGTCAACTCGATGCACGATTCTTACACACCGCTCGGTGGTCTGGCCCCGATGGTGCTGATGCAATTAGGTGAAGTGATCTTTGGCGGCGTCGGTTCGGGGCTTTACGGAATGTTGATCTTCGCCATCATTGCTGTCTTTGTAGCTGGGTTGATGGTTGGTCGCACACCGGAATATTTGGGCAAGAAGATTGAAGTCTTTGAGATGAAGATGGCCTCGCTGGTGATTCTGATTCCTTGTGCCACTGTCTTGATCGGAACCGCCATTGCCGTGGTCACTCCTGGTGGGCTAGCCACGATCTACAACACGGCTCCAGGTGCACATGGTTTTAGCGAAGTGCTCTACGCCTTCTCTTCTGCAGGGAATAACAATGGCAGTGCCTTTGCTGGTCTGGGTGCTAATACACCCTTCTATAACACGCTGCTCGGCCTAGCCATGCTCATTGCTCGCTACTGGCTGATCGTGCCGACGCTGGCGATTGCTGGTTCACTGGCGCATAAAAAGTTGGTCCCTGCCGGTGCGGGAACGCTGCCAACCCACACGCCACTCTTTGTCACACTGCTGATCGGGATCGTTCTGATTGTCGGTGCGCTCACTTTCATTCCGGCGCTGGCACTTGGGCCGATTGTCGAGCAGTTAATGATGTAACCCCACCCTAACCCTCCCCTGCTAAGGGAGGGAACTGTCACGGTGAGGATTCAGTGTCGTGGACAGAAGGGGAAATAGCATCCGTCCCTTCACCGTCCCCTCACCTATCAGGGGAGGGCTAGGGAGGGGTTGGTAGTTGCCACGAGGATTCTTATGTCAAAAGTCACGCAAGCCCCCCGTTCTTTATTTGACCCGCCGATCATAAAACAGGCAGTGGTTGATTCTTTCCGCAAACTGGATCCACGCCATCAGGTGCGCAATCCGGTGATGTTTGTGGTGCTGGTTGGCAGTCTTTTGACCACGGCTTTGGCCATTCAGTCCAGCATTGGTCAAGGCGAAGCCCCTGCTGGATTCATTTGGGCGATCTCTCTTTGGCTCTGGTTTACTGTGCTCTTCGCCAACTTTGCGGAAGCAATGGCCGAAGGACGCGGCAAAGCCCAGGCGGACACCCTGCGCAAAGCACGCAGTGATATCCAAGCCAAGAAATTGGCCAACGCAGCACGCGATAGCAGCCGTACGGCTGTCTCCGCCGCTCAGTTGCGCAAGGGCGATATTGTCATCGTCGAAGCGGGCGATGTCGTTCCTGGCGATGGTGAGGTGATCGAGGGCGTTGCCTCGGTCGATGAGAGTGCCATCACGGGCGAGAGCGCCCCTGTGATCCGCGAAAGTGGCGGTGACCGCTCGGCAGTGACCGGTGGCACTCGGGTGCTCTCGGACTGGTTGGTCGTACGTATCAGTGCCAATCCTGGCGAAACCTTTCTCGACCGCATGATTGCTATGGTCGAAGGGGCCAAGCGCCAGAAAACCCCCAACGAAATTGCGCTCAATATTTTATTGGCTGCGCTCACGATCATCTTCTTGCTGGCCTGCGCCACATTGCTGCCCTTCTCACTTTACAGTGTAAATGCCGTCAAGGCACTGGATCCGGCCTCGACTGCCACGCCGATTACCGTAACCGTACTCGTGGCACTCCTGGTCTGCCTCATCCCAACCACGATTGGCGGCCTGCTCTCAGCCATCGGCATCGCTGGTATGGACCGTATGATTCAGGCGAATGTGATTGCTATGTCGGGACGGGCGGTGGAGGCGGCGGGCGATGTCGATGTGTTGTTGCTCGACAAAACCGGCACGATCACTTTGGGCAACCGGCAAGCAACTGCCTTTGTGCCGGTCGATGGCGTGGAAGAAAAACGGCTGGCTGATGCAGTGCAACTGGCCTCCCTCGCCGACGAAACGCCAGAAGGTCGCTCGATTGTTGTGCTGGCGAAGGACAAATATGGCATTCGCGAACGGGATATTCATAGCCTGGGTGCTACCTTCGTCCCTTTTACAGCCCAGACGCGCATGAGCGGTGTCAACCTGAATGGACATCAGATCCGCAAGGGTGCCGCCGACGCAGTCGAGTCCTATGTCAAAGGTCAAGGTGGCCATTTCCCGGTTTCTGTTCGTAGCGTCGTGGACACGATTGCTCGCGCCGGTGCAACCCCGCTTGTGGTAGCGGAGAACAAACAGGTGCTGGGTGTGGTGCAGTTGAAGGATATCGTCAAAGGCGGCATGAAAGAGCGCTTTGGTGAACTGCGCCAAATGGGCATCAAGACGATCATGATCACGGGTGACAATCCTTTGACTGCCGCCGCGATTGCTGCCGAGGCAGGTGTCGATGATTATCTGGCCCAGGCTACGCCCGAAGCCAAACTCAAGTTGATTCGTGAAACACAGGCGGGTGGACGGCTGGTCGCCATGACAGGTGACGGCACCAACGATGCTCCCGCTTTGGCGCAGGCCGATGTGGCAGTCGCCATGAACTCGGGGACACAGGCTGCTAAGGAAGCCGGCAACATGGTCGATCTCGATTCGAACCCAACCAAACTGATCGAGATCGTCGAGATCGGCAAACAACTGTTGATGACGCGCGGCGCGCTGACAACTTTTTCGATTGCCAACGACGTGGCCAAATACTTTGCCATCATTCCGGCAGCCTTTGCCTCGACCTATCCAGTCTTGAATCGACTCAATGTGATGGGGCTGGCTTCGCCCGAAAGCGCCATTCTGTCCGCCGTAATCTTTAACGCGCTGATCATCATCTGTCTGATTCCGCTGGCACTGCGTGGTGTCCGCTACCGAGCCGTCGGTGCCGCCAGATTGTTGCGCGACAATCTGTTGATCTATGGCCTCGGTGGCTTAATCGTTCCTTTCATTGGCATCAAGTTGATCGACCTGATCCTGGTTGCACTGCGACTGGCATAGCAATTGGTCTGAGTTATGAGAAAAGTGAGTGGCAATCAGCGATTGGTAATTGCGTAATTATGTAATTGCTCAATTGCCAACCACCTAACAGCAAAGCAAGTTTGCCATTGTCTCTTGCATGAAGTATGAATTGAGGTACTGTTTATGACAACAAAATCATCTGTACAATCCCTGCAACGCCCCAAATGGTGGTTAGTTTCCGCATTAATCCCGTTGATGGGTGGGATGCTGTTTGTGGAGCATCGCCTCAGGATGTCGGCGTTCTGGCATCAATTCTTCGGCGTGGCGATGATTCTTCTGGTTTATGGCTTGATGGGCTTCTGGCTTTGGCTCAATTCTGACTACTTTGCCAGTCAGCCTGCTCCGAACACGATCTTTGGTGAGTTTGATGAACCACTGTTCTACTCTCCTGAAGATGAAGCCGCTTATGAGGAAGCAGTGGCAAACGAAGAAATTGAATGGCAAGCCTTGGAGCAGATTTACGATCAAGACACTGCTGAAACCATCAACGAGCTCGAAGAAGCACTGGCACTGGAATATACACTTCGCACGGTAGCAAATTGAGCCTTATCGCTTTTATTGATGTCTAGGTCGATGATTCATACGATGTTAGGTGAGTCGTGAACCGTAATGCGTGAATTGTTTGCTAGCAACTCACGGTTCACGCATCACTCTTCATGGGAAACATGACAGTTTAACCTAGCGCTCAGTATAGAAGCTTCATTTGATGCCCATGTGTGGTACGACAAGAGGTAATTTATGACTTCTCAACTTCGTCCAGCGTTTGTCTCGCTCTTATTGCTGACATTAATCACTGGAATTCTCTATCCCCTCCTGATCACTGGCGTTGCACAGGCTGCTTTTTCTTATCAGGCAAACGGCAGCCTGATCAAACGCAACAATCAAGTTATAGGCTCGGCGCTGATCGGACAAGCTTTTGACAAGCCTGGTTACTTCTGGGGACGGCTCTCGGCTACAGGACCGTTCCCCTACAACAGCGCCGCCTCCAGTGGCTCGAATTACGGACCCCTCAACCCTGCGTTGAAGGCTGCCGTTCAAGCCCGCCTCAATGCACTCAAAGCCGCTGATCCTAGTAACCAGTCACCCGTTCCAGTCGATCTGGTGACCGCTTCGGCCAGTGGTCTCGACCCGCAGATCAGCCCGGCTGCCGCTGACTACCAGGTGAGCCGTGTGGCCCGTGCCCGTGGGATCAGCGAAGAAACGGTGCGCCAACTGGTGCGCCAATCCACCACAGGTCGAACCTTCGGCATTCTCGGCGAAGCGCGCGTCAATGTGTTAGAATTGAATCTGGCACTTGATGAAAAATAAAAGTGGAAAAGTTGCAGAGTAACAAAGTAGCAGAGTAAATCACTCACCTGCAACCCTTCAACTTTGCAACTCTGCAACTTTTAACCATGCTTGACCAGCGACCTAATCCTGATGAACTTTTGCAGCGTGTTCAGTCCGAAGCCGAGAAGCAAACCCGTGGTCTTCTCAAGATTTTTCTCGGTGCTGCGGCTGGCGTCGGCAAAACCTACGCCATGTTAGAGACCGCTCACGATCGCATTGCCGCCGGGGTGGATGTGGTTGTAGGCTACGCAGAGACACATGGCCGTGCGGAGACTGATTCTTTGCTCGTGGGATTGGAGCAGTTGCCGCCTTTGTTGGTCGAGTATCGCGGAACCACGCTGCGTGAATTTGATCTTGACGCCGCACTCAGTCGTTCCCCGGAATTGATTCTGGTCGATGAACTCGCCCACACCAATGCTGCCGGTCTACGCCATGCCAAACGTTGGCAGGACGTGGAAGAATTGCTCAATGCTGGGATTGACGTCTTTACAACGGTCAATATTCAACACCTCGAAAGCCTCAACGACCTGGTTGCCCAGATTACCGGCATTGTCGTCTCCGAAACCATCCCCGACCGCATCCTGGACGAAGCCGACGAGGTCGAACTGATTGACCTGCCAGCCGATGAACTGCTGCAACGGCTGCGCGAAGGGCGTGTCTACATTCCTGCCCAGGCAGAACGGGCGATTCAGAGCTTCTTCCGTAAAGGCAATTTGATGGCCCTGCGCGAGTTGGCGTTGCGCCGCACGGCCGATCGTGTCGATGCGCAGATGCAACTCTATCGTCATGAACATGCCATCCCCACCACCTGGCCCACCCAAGAACGGCTCATCGTCTGCGTCAGCCCAAGCCCACTGGCAAAACGCTTGGTACGTGCCACACGACGAATGGCTGCGCGCCTTCAGGCAGAATGGCTGGCGGTCTATGTGGAAACGGCTGCCCATACTCGGCTGAGTGAAAAAGACCGACAGCGGGTCGCACTTACCCTTCGTTTGGCCGAAAAATTAGGAGCGAAGGTCACAACCCTGAGCGGTGCCAAAGTCAGCGAGGAGGTGCTGCGCTACGCCCGCCAGCACAATGTAAGCAAGATTGTCGTGGGCAAGCCTGAACAATCTCGTTGGCAACGGCTACTTTTTAGCTCCGTCGTCGATGAGATTATTCATCAAAGTGGTGAGATCGATGTCTATGTCATCCACGGCGAACACGATGACAGTGCTATCCCTCGTGGCCTCTCTGCGCGAATCAGTAGCCCCAGAATGGCCTATGTGATGGCGATGTTGGTGGTTTTGGTATGTAGCCTGCTGGTCAATCTTCTCTATCCATTGGTCGATTTGGCCAACGGCGTCATGATTTATCTGCTCGGCGTTACCTTTGTCGCCTACCGCTACGGGCGAGGACCTTCGATTCTTACCTCACTGTTGAGTGTGGCGACGCTTGATTTCTTCTTTGTCCCTCCCTTTCTCACTCTGACTGTATCCGATGCAGAATTTTTTATTACCTTTGCTGTGATGCTCGTGGTCGCCCTGACCATCAGTACCCTCACCACGCAAGTCCGGGCGCAAGTTGCCAGTGCGCGTGAGCGGGAACATCGTACTTCGGTACTCTACGAAATGACACGAGACTTTGCCAGCAAGCGCGGCCTGAGTACTTTACTGCAGGTCGCGGTCCAACACATCAGCAATGTTTTTGCGTGCCAAGCATTGATTTTGCTGCCAGATGCCAAGACAAAGCTGGTAACTCCAGTCATGGGCAGTGCCGAACTCCATCTCGATGAACGCGATCTGGCTGCGGCGCAGTGGGTTTTTGAACACAGACAAATGGCAGGAATGAATACTGACACCTTGCCGAATACGACATTGACCTTTTTGCCGCTGCTTGCTGCCAGCGGTGCTGTTGGTGTCTTGGCTGTGCGCCCCAGCAATCCGCAGTTGTTGCTCGACCCAGATCAGATGCATCTGCTGGAAACCTTTGCCAACCAGACCAGCGTGGCGATTGAACGTGCGCAACTGGCAGATGAAACACAGGAGGCGCAGGTGCAGATCGAAACTGAGCGGCTGCGCAATTCGCTGCTCAGCTCGGTTTCGCACGATCTGCGCACGCCACTTGCCTCGATCACAGGTGCGGCAACCAGTCTATTGCAGGAGGGAGAAATCTTAACGCCTGCCGACCGCCAGGAACTGACCGCAACGATCGCCGAAGAATCGGAGCGCCTTAATCAGTTGGTGGCCAATCTCTTGGAGATGACCAAGCTGGAGTCGGGTGCGATTGCGGTAAAGAAAGAATGGCAACCGCTTGAAGAGGTGATCGGCGCTGCGCTGACTCATTTAAAAACTCGGCTGAATGGTCGCCCGTTGATCGTTGAATTGCCCCCTGATCTCACCTTGGTGCCGCTTGATGAAGTGTTGATCGAACAAGTGCTGATCAACTTGATCGAAAATGCAATACGTTATACGCCAACAGGTAGCGCGATCGAAATTAGCGCCAAGAACAGCGAGGACGCAGTCATTGTCAGTGTCGCCGATCACGGACTGGGAATTCCGCCCGACACTGCCGAACGGATCTTTGATAAGTTCTTCCGCGCTCCAGCCAACAATATGCTGCGCGGCTCAGGGTTGGGACTGACCATCTGCCGTGGTATCATCAATGCCCATGGGGGGCACATCTGGTCGGAAAATCGCAGTGATGGCAGTGGTGCAATCTTTTCCTTTACCTTACCCCTCGATGGTGAAACGCCAGCGCTTCATGTCGAAGAGTAGCGTCGCCTCGCTGGTGAACTTGCGTTGTAATCCGATACGCAGTCTGCAGCCCTCGTTTGCTTGGATAACGACTCAGCCCTGGGTATACTATAGATGAACAAACATAACAAACGAATCACGTTTCACGGTTCAAACTTTATCAACAGACTCAATCATAAGGAGTTAATCCTATGACACTGGAATTATCCACTCGGGAGCGCGACTACATTGTCAAGCTGCTTGAGACTGCCTACAAAGATCTACGTCAAGAGATTCATCATACTCACACTTCCACCTTCAAGGATGAACTCAAACTCGATGAAGAAATGGTGCATCAGTTGATTGAAAAGCTGAAAGCATTGGCCGCCTGATAGGAAATACCAGTTGCAAAGTGGCAAAGTTGCAGAGTTGAAGAGTTAACTTGCTACTTTATCACTCTGCAACTCTGCAACTTTTCATTCTGTTCCACCATGTCTGATCTTCAACCGCTGATTCTACTGATCGAAGACGAGCCGCAGATCCGGCGTTTTTTGCGCGCCTCGCTGCCCTCGCAAGGCTATCGATTGGAAGAAGCAGTCAATGGGGAGGAAGGGCTGCTTCAAGTGGCGATGCGCCAGCCGGATGTTGTCATCCTCGATTTGGGCTTGCCGGACATTGACGGCCTGGAAGTGACCAAGCGGCTGCGCGAATGGAGTCAGATCCCCATCATCGTCCTTTCGGCGCGCGGCCAGGAGCATGACAAGATCGCTGCACTTGACGCCG
Organism: Caldilineaceae bacterium; assembly: GCA_046328715.1. Taxonomy (GTDB): domain Bacteria; phylum Chloroflexota; class Anaerolineae; order Caldilineales; family Caldilineaceae; genus JAXLWB01. The sequence goes on from JAXLWB010000038.1 coordinate 11,080, forward strand.
GTGCCGATGATTACCTCACCAAGCCCTTTGGCATGGGCGAATTGTTGGCCCGCATCCGCGTAGCTCTGCGTCATCACGCTAGTGTAGCAGGTGATGGTTCGAACCCAATCTTTATCGTGGGCGAACTGCGCGTCGATCTCGCCCGCCGCCAAGTCTGGGTAAGCAATGAAGAGGTGCACCTCACTCCGCACGAGTACAAACTGCTCACAACCTTGATCCAACATGCTGGCAAGGTCGTCACCCAGAGTCAACTGCTGCGTGAAGTCTGGGGGCCTGGCTACAACGACGAAAACCACTACTTGCGTGTCTACATGGGCCAACTGCGCCACAAGCTCGAAAAGATCCCCGCCCAACCCCGCTATCTACTGACTGAGCCCGGAGTCGGATATCGACTGGTAACAGAATAGCTATTGCTCTATCCCAAACACCTTGTAAACCTTCTCCTACCTATTTTCAATTATCCACAATTGTTTCCGTCAATCAATCAATTTTGAATAGTCGAAATTGACTATTCAAAATTGATTGATTAGAATGGACCATATGGACAGAGAATTATTATTGCTTGGACTCTTGCGCCAAGAAGAGATGCATGGCTACCGCCTGATTGAGTTTGTAGAGCGGACATTAACCACCTGTACCGATTTGAAAAAGGCAACAGCCTACTTCTTACTCGACAAAATGGTCAAGCAGGGTTGGATCACGCAACACCAGGAACAAGAAGGAAATCGTCCGCCCCGGCGCATTTACCGCATCACGAGCGAAGGGGAAGCCCAATTTCAACAACTCCTGCGCGAGAATCTCGTCAGTCACTTGCGCCCCACTTTTGCTGGCGATGTGGGACTGGCCTTTCTCGACCAACTTCGGCCAGAAGAAGCGGTGGAATTGTTGCACAAACGACGCCAAGCGGTGCTGGAAGATTTGGCTACGGCCCGTGCTGTTCCCAATCATGTGGGTTCCATGCAGTTGTTGATCGACCACCACCGCATCTACCTGGAAACGGAGTTGCGCTGGCTAGATGAAGTAGTGGCTCGCCTAAAATAGGACATGGTTATGGTTGCAAACACAGAAAAAGCTTCGCCTGTTCAGGCCGAAGAAAAGCTCGATTTTAAACGAATTCTTCCCATTTTTGTCGTGGTGATTGTTGACCTGTTAGGGTTGACGATCATCATTCCGCTCTTGCCGATCTATGCTGCCTCGCTTCAGGTGAGCCCGCTGATGATTGGTGTCTTGAACACGGTCTATCCGCTGACACAGTTGATCGGCGCGCCGATTCTCGGTCGGCTTTCGGATCGCTACGGGCGCAAGCCGATCATGATCATCAGTCAGATCGGGACGCTACTTGGCTTTCTATTGCTCGGCTTTGCCAATTCCTTCTGGCTGCTTTTGATCTCGCGCGCAATTGATGGCTTTTCGGGTGGAAACATCTCGACCGCCCAGGCGATGATGGCAGACAGTACTACACCCAAGACGCGCACCCAAGGTTTGGGCCTGATCGGGGCTGCCTTTGGACTGGGCTTCACGATTGGCCCAGTGATCGCCTACAGCGCGCTGGCGCTGAGTGGCAACAACTATCGAGTGCCTGCTCTGGTCGCCGCCGCCTTCTCTGCAGCGTCCCTCTTGCTCAGCATCTTCTACTTGCACGAAACGCATGATCCCTCCAAGCGTAGCACCGGTAATGGCAACGCACTCGTGCGTCCCGATGCGATGCTGCGAGCGCTTGGGAACCCTCAAGTTTGCCTGCTCCTTGTACTTGTTTTTGCGCAACAATTTGCCTTCGGCGGCTTTGAGAATGTGATCCCGCTCTTTACGGTGAGCCGTTTGGGGCTCAATGCCTCGGGCAACGCACTGATCTTTGTCTTTGTGGGGTTGCTGGTTACCATCGTGCAGGGTGGATTGATTGGCAAGTGGAGTCGGCGCTACGGTGAACGGAACTTGATCCTGGCTGGCTTGGCCTTATTGGCAATCGCCCTTGCCATGACTGCGGCCACGCCTGCCCAACCGCCGCCCTGGTATTCGCAGGCTGCGTTGCAACGTGAGTTGAATGCGGCGCAAGCTGGGACAACGCTCGCCAACGCCAGTGGACAGCTTGTCTTACCAGCAGATGGCAACACTGGTTGGCTTGGGTTGATCTGGCTCTTGATTGCGATGATTCCCGCCTCGATTGGCAGCGGCATTTTGCAGCCGAGCATCAATAGTTTGCTTACCCAGCGTAGTTCCGAGCAACAACGGGGAGAGATCCTAGGAACAAGTTCTGGCTTTATTAGTCTGGCCAATATCTTTGCGCCGCTGGTCGGTTATACGCTCTTTCAGATGGTCAGTATCAGCTCGCCGCTGTGGCTGTGGACAGGTGTGATGCTCCTGCTGTTGCTGTGGGCATGGCAACAGTTGTCAGCCAAGTGAGGGCTGTCATTGATCGGCCTTGATGATCTCACGATTCACGAACTGCGTCTGATGCTGAACCCACGCCGACAAATATTGAACTCCTTCCTCCACCATTTCGGGTTTCTGTGTGGATAGATCAGTCAGTTCGCCTGGATCGGTCGAGAGATCGTAAATTTCAGTCTTGTTGTAGATTCCGTTGTAGAGTACCTTGTAGTTGCCCTCGCGATAGCCGAACCAAGTATCCCACCAGGGTGCGTAAAAATAGACACGAGCCCGTGCAGAGGGGCGCAGCAGATTGCGTCCCTGCCACTTTTCAGGAACAGATTGCCCCAACAACTCCATCACCGTCGGTGCCAGATCGAGCAAGCCGCCGACGGTCTCGTTTTGTTCGCCGTGGAAAAGTTGTGGATTGATCAGGATCAGCGGAATATGCACATTTTCTTCGTAAATGTTCCAAGCGTGCATCTCCTGATTGTGCTGTCCAAACGCTTCGCCGTGGTCACCATAGATGACAACCAGGGTGGAATCTAATAGACTGCGCCGCTTCAGGCTGTCCAACAGCCTACCAATCATGGCGTCGGTGTGCTGTAGTGCGTTGAGATAGCGGTTGAAAAACGCATCCTGAACGCCAAAGTCACGTTCTTCGCCAATCGTATAATAAGGGTAATGGGTGCCCTGCGTCCACAGCATCGCAAAAAACGGCTGTTGCGGTGCTTCGTCGATCCATGTCTCCATACTATCCACCAAACACATCTCATCGACCCCATTCATAAAGGCAAAGCTCGACTCGTAAGTGGGGCGGCCACAATCCTTCAAACTCTCCTGATTCTCGATGCGGTCAAATTTGCGATAGCTAAGAAACTTGTCGGCCCCTTCATAGCGTGTATCACCCGCACTCAAAAAGGCGGTACGATAGCCCACATTGTGCAATTCGCTGCTCAGCGTGGGAAAGTTGAAGTCGGGATACTCTTTGGTCAACATGGCGTAGGAAAGCCAGGGATAGATCGAAGCCAGGATCGATACCAGCGACTTGTTCGAGGTGGGCGCTGAGGCATAAATATTGGGAAAGCGTACTGACGCAGAAAGATAATGATCTAACTCGGGCATGTTGTCATAGGGCGCACCAAAGGCTGGCAGATAACGCTGCCCCACCGATTCCATTGTCACAAAGATCACATTTTTGATCTTCCCTGCAGGATAGCGACTCGCCTCGCCGCCAGGCAGATACTCATCTTGCAGCGAAGAGGACGCAAGCGCTTCTGGCACCTCCATCGTAAACAGCCCCGGCTGCAACTGAGCCTGGACAATCGAATCAGCAAACCAGACAATCGGATTCACCAATCGAAAGTGATCCCAGTCCATCTGTTGCAGATGCCAGCCTGCCAGCGGAAAATAGAGCAGCGCAGCGATTGCCGCAACTGGCATCGTCCAGCGTGGCAACCGTGCCCACCAGCGCTTCACTGCCCAGAAGAGCAGAAAGGTGACAAAGGCCATCGCTACAATCGCACCAATCAGCGCCACGATGGCGGAAGGTGTCAGATGGACAAAGATGCCATCATAGGCGTCTCGGCTAGTGAGAAAATCGGAATAGTAGAAGATCTGATAGTTGAAGGGGCGCTGCAATTCACGAATGACAAAAAAGTTCAGCGCTGCCATGAAGACCGAGAAAACGGCGATGAGCAAATACAGACCAAGGAGCGTAACTTTTAGGGTTGGGCGTTTGCGCGCCAGATAGATCGCCCCCACAAAAAAGAGCGTTACCGCCAGCGAATAGGCAATGTCGTAAAAGCCAGCAGTGAGCAAATTGGGAGCCAACATCGGAATCGATTGTTCGCGAACCCAATTGAAACCCAGAAGGCGTATGCGAATGACAAACAGGAAAATGGAGAAACTGCTTCCAATCGCAAGCGCCCACTGCATTACGGTTGAACCAACAAATGGCGCTTGAAACCGAAGAGAACGATAGTTGCGAATAACCTTCTCCTTATGTGGCATGATGGCTGTCTGAACAAAAGACACGGATCATGTCAAACACATAAGCAGACGCTGAGTGTGAGGGCAACGTAATACAGACGATGAGCCTCTGCATAATTTGACCACGTTACGTTAGGTCGGTTTTAACGCAAAGCCGCATGGAAGCAAAGGGACAAGGAAATGCGTTAATTTTTCCCCTCTAGTTGCGTAACATGAATCACTTACAAAATAGCGGTACGACACGATTAGATTTAGTCAGATTCATCCTATCTGATCTAGTCCTTAACGTAAATAGTGAAAATGTTGTAACAATCCTGATCGTTCGTACAAAAGGTTGAGTCGAAAGATAGAAAACAAACTTGTAAGCAACCGCTAGAGTAGCGCTCTTCTTTCTACCTTGTGAGCCAATCTGCCATTCCCGTATGGAATCACCAATTAGTTAACGATGAAGTTTCGGTCCCAACCTTCAATCGTTCCCAATACACATAGCGAAACCGATTTCGCTCGACAATCCGCTCAATCTGCTCCCTGAATCCGTTGGCAGCGCGCTGCTAAAACCGAATTCCTGCCCGCGCCGGACCGCCACTTAACGCCATCGGCGCACCGTCGGCGCGCCAGCAAGCCGCCCCATGCAGCAGACCGCGTTCTGCGTCGAAGTGTACCCCATTCATACCACCGGCAACCGTCTTCACCACCGTCACCGCATGACCCCGTTCCTGCAATGAACCATGAACTGTGGGCGAAATCCCTTCTTCCAATTCCAACTCCTGACCTTGCGTCCAGACGCGCGGTGCTTCCACTGCCTCTTGCAATGTCATACCGTGGTCGATCACATTCACAATCGCTTGTAGCACACTCGGGAAGATGCGTACGCCACCCGGCGTGCCCAAGGCTAGCAACGGCTTACCATCCTGGGTGACAATCGTTGGACACATGCTGCTCGTCATCCGTCGCCCGCCCGCCACCGAGTTAGGCTGACCAGGGTGTGGGTCAAAGAGTGCCATCGTGTTGTTGAGCAGAATCCCGGTTCCTGGCACCATCACCTTGCTGCCAAAGGCGTCGTTGATCGTCTGCGTCATGCAGGCGATGTTGCCGTCGGCATCGGCAGCCGTGACATGGGTGGTGTTGTTCGACTCGACCAGCGGCGGCTTCCCGGCAGCGGGTTTGTTGGCACGTTGCCAATCGATCCCAATCCGTCGTTCGGCGGCGTAACTGGGTGAAAGCAGCCACTCAATGGGCACACTCACTGCGTCAGGATCACCCATATGGGCAGCACGGTCGGCAAAGGCAATCTTGAAACATTCCGCCAGCAGATGGACCCCATCAGCGCTGCCAAAGCCGAGGCTGCCTACATCGTACCCGTCCAACAGGCGCAGGATCTGCAAGAGATGTACGCCACCGGCACAGGGCGGCGCTGGCACCGTAACCTCTACATCCCGATAGCTGGCACTCAGTGGTTCCCGCTGCACAGTCCGGTAGCTACGCAGATCGGCCATCGTCAGAATGCCGCCGTTGCGTTGAATGTCGTCGCTGATCTGTTGGCCGAGCGCGCCATCGTAGAGCATGTCTATCCCGTGGGTAGCAATGCTCTGCAACGACTCGGCCAAGGCGGGCTGCACCAACCGTGCCCCTGCGGGCAAAGGACGTCCCTGCCGCAGGAAGGTCTGTGCACTGGCTGGGAAACGCGCTAGGTCTTCCTGGCAACTGCGGATCAATTCCGAGAGATAGGCACTGACGGTAAAGCCACGTCTAGCATAACGAATGGCAGGCTGCATCACCGTCTCCAAGTCCAACCGCCCCCACTGGGCTACCGCCTCGGCCCACGCCTTGAGCGTCCCCGGCACCCCGACGGCCTGATAGCCCACCTTGTTGGCCCGCCCCACCGTTTCCATGTAGTCGGGCCACTGATTGGAAACGGGCGTATAAAAGGTGGGCGTGGCTGCCAGCGGTGCAGTGGAGTAGTTATCGACAATGAGTGATCTGCCATCGGCCAGGCGAATGTTCATCCAGCCCGCGCCAAAGACGCCGACCATCATCGGCTCGACGACGTTGAGTGCAAAGAGCGTGGCGATGGCCGCATCGATGGCATTGCCACCCAACGCTAACATCTCCAATCCGGCGGCTGCGCCCAGGGGGTGGTTTGCCGCCACTACGCCCCGGGATCCTGTGACCATTGCTTTTTCGGTGGTAAATTGGCTTCCGGCTCGGGAATGCCAGTTTGTTTGTTGGTTCATGGGCTATATTATAGCGCGTCGTAACCGTAATCAGTAACTGGTAATTGTTAATCAGACATGATCAGTATAGAAGCTGGAATAGAAGCGAGAGTTGCCAAGTTTCCGCAAACTTGGCAACTCTCTTGTGATTCGACCTGTATTAATCTTTCGCTCCTTTGCGTAAAGTGTAGGCAATGAACGTGCCCGGCTCGGCGCAGAAGACATCGGTCAAACCGACAAAGTTGAGCGCCGAGCCGGGGACGTTTTCACACCTTGAACAGAGGAGCGAAACCACCTCTAACGAGAAACAAGCGGCAGATAGAGCCGTTGTTCTCCGCGTGAGTGCGAAAAGGCTCGTGCTATTGCTGCCCACATAGAAAACTTTATTGACAGCCGCTGAGTAGGCCGCCATCACACTAGCAAAGCCACTTGGCATTACGTTTGTAAAAGTGGCGGTGAGGCTTTCTGTGGTCGGGTCAAAAAGGAAGATGTTGCGGGAGAGTCCGTTGGCAGCACTGTTATTGCCGCCAATTAAGACGATCTGGTTAAAACCAGGATGGTACAGTGCTGCAAGCGATGCAAGAGCATCCGACAGCATACTTGCTACTGCTCTTACTGCCCCAGTCGCTGGATTGATGGCATAAATCGTCTTGACGCGCTGACTACCATTGTCACCGCCAAAGGTGTAAACGGTATCGTTGCTGGGAGAATAGGCGGCGGCCAACCGGGTGAGTGCAACTGGCAGATTGCCTAGTGTTGTGCTGGTGCCGCCTGCCATATCGACTGCCAGAATTTGGCTGGTAGGTGTGCCTGCTGTATCCTGCCCGCCGATGAGCAGCGAACGCTTCTGTGGCAGCACGGTCGCCGATGCCATGAAAGTCCGCGGTGCAGACAGATTGCCATAGTAGCGGTCGATAGGCACCGTTTGAGGCGTAGCGTCCATGCTTGCTGGTACGACCGTTGTCGGTGCGTCGCTCTCCTCAGGTTGCAACTGCGGCGCGGAATCCATTGCGGAGTCGTTGCTCATGGTCTCGCTGCTTTGGGCAAGAAGTGATTGAGCCGGGGGAAGAAAGGTACTCAGGAACAGAATCGCTACCCACAGCAACCGGAAAAGCGGCGACAACCAGGTGGACCCGGTACCATGTCGTGTAAACATAGAAATCTCCTTAGACCTTATTCCCTTCTTCAGTTCAGCACATGTTAACGATGATCGTCTGAGGAGTAGCGATAGACCCACTTACCGTTCTGGCATTGGTAAGTATCAATGCGCAGAACGTGACCATTAAAGATGATGGGGGAAGCGCGCAACGTGCCGCTGGGATAGTAGGCACCATTCCAACTACAACCAATCGCTGTCGTTCCGGGTGGATTGCCAGGTGCCGCCCAGGCTGGTGCAACCGATGTGAGTAAAATCAGGAGTACAAAAACCGTGATAGTGAGTGTGCGTGTAAGCATTGTTATCTCCATTCGCTATGATCCTTATAAACCAATGAGCTGATGATAGGGGCATCCAAAGCATAGCGAAGAATAGCCCGCTTTACTTGACCGCTCGATGAGATTTGGGGCGGAGTTTCATGACAAAGTTGACAGCGCGAGAATTCTCATTTCTATGCTAGGGCGTTGCCGCTTCCTCAGATACTTCAATGCCCAAAATGGTCTCGCTGACCAGATAGCGGAACAGCCCCGCCTTTTCCACACCAGCCGTGTCGGCTATGGCGGCTTCGATGTTGGGATACTCCATCGTAAAGAAAGTACGATACTTGTCGGTCGACCAGCGACAGTTGTAGTAAGGGGTTGTCATCTTTGCGCCTGCTCCATCGATTGCAGTGGTAACGTCTGCCCAGAATTTTTGCTTCTCTGCATCCGAAAGCTGATAATAGGCTTCGCTATAACCACGAATCAGACAGAGTTTGTAGATTTTTTTGTGACATGTTGGTTTTCCTCCTAATGGATTAGTTTCTGCTTTGGGCAAGCGCAAACGCCGCCGCAAAACCGGCAAGCGAGCGTTCGATCATCGCATCATTGGCGGTGAGGCTAAGGCGAAAATAGCCGGGCAGATTGACAACGCTACCGGGCAAACAGGAGATCTTTTGCTCCATCAGCAAGTCAACAAACGCCCAGTCATCGGCCAGGGGCGAACGGGGAAAGAGGTAAAAAGTGGCTTCGGGTACATGAACTTGGTAGCCGATCTTTTGCAACGCACCGACCAGTCGGTCGCGGCGGCGTTGCAATTGGTTGAGATCGACGCAGAGTTCCTCAATATCTTCAAGTGCACGCATCAAGAGCGAGTTGGGGATCGCAAACCCGGTAAAAGCCTGGGCAAGAAAGAGTGGCTTCTGCAATTCCTCGCGACCTGGCATTTCAGGCGAAACCGCCAAATAGCCCAACCGTTCACCTGGATTGAGCAGGGTTTTGCCATAAGTATAGACCATCAGCGAATGGGGGTAGTATGAAGTCGGGCTGTGGAACTCCCGGTTATCATACAGGATCCGGCGATAGGCTTCGTCGGAGATCAGATAGATGGGATGACCGTAGCGTTCACTGGCGCTTTGCAGGATTTCAGCCAGGGCAGCCAGGGTCGCGGGTGGGTAAATCTTGCCCGTTGGGTTGTTGGGCGAGTTGATCACAATGGCTTTGGTCTTTTCGTTGAGGGCCGCAGCGATCGCATCCAGGTCCAAATCAAAGTTATCTAGCCGGATTTGGACGGCTACCGGCTTGGCGCCAGTATTGTGGATCATCCCCTCGTAAAAGAACCAGGGCGGCAACAGATAAATGACTTCGTCACCAGCTTCGGCCAAACATTGGAGCGCAACGGCTAATGCGCCAAACGCACCGTTGGTCATGATAATGTCGTCTGGGGTGTAAGGACGACCAAATTGGGCTTGGAGCGAATTGGCAACGACCTTTTTGGCATGACCCTCGCCGCCAAAGTAGCCAAACCAATCGTTCGCCTGGGGTACGCTCCATTTTTGCAGTGCCGCCACATACCCTGGAAGCGGCAATTCCGTTGGATTGCCGGAGTCAAAAATACAAGCATCGGCGGGCAGGGTTGCCGCCTTTGGATTTTCCCAATTGCGGAATAAAGGTGCCTCGATTTGGGCAAGTTCTGTTATCTTGCGGGAAAATCGTGCGTTTTGGGACATGATTGGGCCTCTTTATGAATACAATTACTCAGATCCTAATCCAGTGCGCTTCAGGGATAATCCGTTGGTTGCCAGCGCCAACTGCCATCGTGCAGTGTCACATGTCCCAACCCAGGGAAGGGAAAGTGATAGAAATGGACCAACGCACCATCCACGGCTGCCTGACCTAGCAACTTGCGTCGTGTGATCACCGTTTCCTGCGGTAGATGGTCGACCTTGCTGACCCAATCCGGTTGCTCAACGTGGATGGGGTGAATACAGGTATCCACGGCCCAGAGCAACTGCTCGCTGGCCGAAACGATCCTGAGCGCGATGTGACCAGGGGTATGACCGGGCGCTGTCACCGCCTGGACACCAGGGGCGATTTCGGCACCGTCATCCACGAGGGTCAGCCGCGCTTGGATTGGCGGCAGTTGTGTGCGTGCAATGCTGCGTAGCGGTTCAATGAACATGGCAGCTTTGAACTCGGCCAGGTCGGGATCGGCGGCCCAATAGTCCCACTCGGCGCAGCTCATGATCCAGCGCGCATTGGGATAGGCCACTTGCCCCGTGCTGTCCAGATTGCCGCCGATGTGATCGGCGTGGCCGTGGGTGAGGACAACGGTATCAATCTCTTCGGGCGTAACCCCAACGGCGCGCAGGTTGGACAGTAATTGCCCTGTGGTGGGAGCAAGGGTGCCGGCACCGGTGTCAACCAGGATCAGGCGTTCACCACTCTTGATGAGCAGACTAGGATAGGGGCTGAGATAGCTTTCCCAGGTTGTCGGATCAATCGTGTGTTCGGTCAACGCTGCATTTAACTGTTGCACAGGAACCTCATCAAAAAAGAGTTGACCCGGCTGTGGATAGGCAAAGCTGCCGTCGCTGATAATCGTGCATTCAATCGTGCCGATGTGGAAAGGGTAAACTGTTGTGTTCACGGGAAGCTCCTTTGGGCAGACTGTGGTTTGTGGGATTTGTTGGTTGCCTAGCCACATGTGTATAGTCTCTTAGTAATCAGCCTGATCCAATACTGCCCCGCCAATGCGCCAAAGTGGGCCGGGCAGAACGCGTAACCGAGCTACTGGGGCTGATCTTTCATCATCTGCACAGCCCGCAAGGGTGGCTGACACAATGGCCGCTGATTGTCCGGCGGCGGCCAGAGTTGGCAACAACGTTCCAGCGAAAATCACTTGCCAGCCATTGCTGCGGCAATGGCGCTCGGAAAGCGTTGTTCAAAGTCTAGAATGTTTGCCCAGGTAGGTTTGAGCGCAATCCGAGTCATCGCGGGAAAGAGGCTACCAACCTGTTGCACCCAGGCTTTGCCCTGTTCTTCCCCGAAGTAGCGCCGGGCCGCTGTCGCATACTCTCGGGCAACGCCATTGACGGTGGAAACCTCGGCATTGCCGCGTATTTGCAACACTTTGTAGGGCCAGGTGATCGTATCGATCGTCACTGTGATCGGCGAGCCATTGGTTACAGATTTTGCTTTGGGTGCGGTCGGCGGCGAACCAAAGACAAGTTCTGAGTCTGTCCAATGAAACCAGATTGGGATCACTCGTGGCGTCCCATCATCTGCCACATAGGCCAGATGGGCTGGAAGGGTGGATTGCAACAGCATCTGCGCCACTGGATCGTTGAGCGCAACGAGTGGGTTTTGCACGGTTGCCATGGTTTTCTCCTGATTGCAACGTTACGCAGTTGCTTCTTCCATACTTTCTTCGATGCCCAAAATCGTCTCGCTGACCATGTAGCGGAACAGCCCTGCTTTCTCCACGCCAGCCGTATCGGCAATGGCCGCCTCAATGTTGGGATACTCCATGGTAAAAAAGGTGTGATACTTATCGGTCGACCAGCGACAGTTATAGTAAGGGGTTGTCATTTTTGCACCGGAACTTTCGATGGCGCTGGTCACGTCAGCCCAGAGTTTCTGCTTCTCTGCATCCGAAAGTTGATGATAGGCTTCGGTATAGCCATGAATCAAGCAAAGTTTGTAAATTTTTTGTGACATGTTGATTTTCTCCTTTTACGCTTCATTAGTCACCAAAGGCAATGTCGGATCGGCGGCCCACTCGGTCAAAGATCCATCGTAAACCGCCACGTTTTCCACACCGAGCAGCGAGAGGGCAAAGGCGGCACTGCTGGCCGCAATTGCTCCACCGCAATAGGCAATGACCCGCTCCTTGTCCATTGCTCCCGTTTGCAGGGCCAAGGCGTGGAGTTGATCCGGCTTGAGATAAGTGCTGGTCGCCAGATCGACCACGCCTACAAAGGGTAGATTGATGCTGGAGGGAATGTGCCCCGGTCGTCCATAGCGCACAGGACCACGACCGGCAAACTCTTCCGGATCAAGCCCATTGACCAGACAGGTGGCGCCACTGTCAATTGCTGCCAGTACTTCATCCTTGGTGGCAATCCGTTCGGGATGCGGATGGGCGACAAAGTGCGCTGCTGGATAGCTTGAAGGCTCGGTTGTGATAGGACGTCCCTCGCTTTCCCATTTCTTCCAACCGCCGTTCAGGATCGCCGCATTTTCAAAGCCAAAGGCCCGTAACATCCACCAGACGCGCGCCGCCCAGACGTTAAACATGTCGTCATAGAGCACGACGCGGCTACCTTCGCCCACGCCATAGCGTGACATGGCTGCCGCAAATTGCGTCGCCGAGGGCATGGGGAACATGAACTTCTTGTTTTGCTGATCGCTCAGATCATGGATGATGTCAGCGAAGACACTGCCGGGTATGTGACCTTGTTCATAGTGGGCGCGACCACTGACAATCTCGACCTTTTGCGCAGCGCTGGCGTCAAAGTAGTTGGGCAGATAAGCAGTACAGTCCAGTACACGCAGATTCGGATCGGCGAGATGGGCGTGCAGCCAGTCGGTCTCGACAAGGTATTCAGGGTGTTGATAGTTCATTTGATCACCTGCCTGTCTCCTTATGGGTTAAATCGATGCAGCATAGACCTGCTCTTTTGATTTGATTAGTTTGTTCTCCGATTTCTTGCGCAGTGTTTGCTTTATGCATACGGTGCAGTGAGTTCAAGCTGAATATTGTCGGGGTCGCGAAAGGCGAGGACGTAGAGCCCTAGGTCGGCGCCGAGGTCTTTGATTTCGCCATGGGCTACACCCTGTTCAGCAAAGAGACGAACTGCCGCTTCCAGATCGGCGCGGCGTGCGACATTCAGGCTGACATGATCCAGCCCTACGCGGTTTTCACTGAAGCGGTCGCCTGGAATAGACTGCGCTGGATCGGGTGGTGGGGTGAGCGCCAGGATTACGCTACCGTTACTGAGCAGGCGGCGTGGCCCCAACTCCATGACTAACTGAAAACCGAGGAAAGACGTGTAGAACTCGACTGACCGTTGTATATCGGTCACAGTCAGTGTCAAATGGTGGACTGAACCAGTTGCAACTGTGGTAGCCATTGAGTATTCTCCTGTTGTGTCTTGAAACTGTAGAATGGAACGTGACGACAGACAGAGGGTAACATGGCTGGCGTTAGACAGGCGTTAAATCAGAACGTTAAATTTGGCGTTAAAGGCGGCAATTTTACAAGATAAGTGTTGCTTGTACCGCAGCCGTCGTCAGAAAGGTATGGCGCAGATGCGGATCGGGCAGCGCAGCGGCGAGTGTGCGCAGATGAGCAATGGCCTCTTGCCGATGCTGCGACGCCTGAGGACGTTGCTGTTGCTTATAAAGTGTGGCCAACATGGAATGAGCCTGCCAGAGGACGGGAATCAGTTGGTGGGATTCGGCCAGGGCTAACGCCGCTTGCAAGGTGCTTTCGGCTTGATCAAGATGCCCAATTGCCAGATAGCCCTGGGCCTGGGCGATCTGCAGTTGGGGCCAATAGACTGGCAGATGGCGCTGCTGCGCCTCAGCCAGCGTTTGCGCAACCCAGTAAACGGCATGGGTCCAGTCACCAGTGGCCTGCGCCGCGGCCACGCTGGCCAACGGTAGATCGGCGAGTGTTACCCATGCCCGACTGATAGCACCTTGCGGCTGATGAGCAAACGCTGCTTGCAGCCAACAGCTTCCTTCTTCATTTTGTCCAAGTGCAAAAGCATCTTGCGCCAGTTGCGTCTCAATGGCGGTCAGGGTAAAGGGCGCCTGTTGTTGTGCCGCTGTATATGCCTCTTGGTGGAGGGCGTTTGCCTGCTCGCTTGCGCCTAGTGTACGCAACAGCGCCCCCAAACAGACTGGTATTGACGTAACTGCAATCGCAAAACCTGCGGCTTTGCCAATACGGATACTCTCGGCCAAGTCATTGAGGGCATCACCCCACACCCCCAATCTAATTTTCACCAGACCGCGTGTAGCTAGCGCTAAGGATAGATTCCATCCGTTCTCGATCTTGCGACAGAGGGTAATACACTCCTGCGCCCAATGCAAGGCATCGGCAAAACGCAATTGATGATAGTCACTCCACGCCTGTTGGGCGAGATTGTCCGCCAGCATCGGCAGATCGTTCTGCGCATGAAAGCACGCCCGCGCCTCCTCCGCATGACGTTGCCCTTCGGCCTGGCGGCCACTCAAGCGCAGATTGATGGCCAGATCATTGAGCACATAAGGCAGGCGCTGGTCTAACTGATATTGACGACAAAGCGTCAGACTGGCTTCCCCGGCGGCTTGTGCTGCTCGATCCTCACCATAGTGCGATGCGGTCACCATTTGGCTCCACAACAAACGGGCGGCTAGGTCGTGATCGCCCAATTGCTGCGCCAATGTCACGCCGCGCACAGACATAGTTTGGGCTTGTTGCAGATCATGGGCATGGGTTGGCCCACTATATACCGTGGCCAAGTGAGCGACAGCGGTTGCCTCCATGTTTTTGTCAGCACGGCGGTATGCCAATGCTTCTAACTGGTGATAAACCTGCGTAGCAGCGACAAACTCACCCGTATGTTCGAGCATGCGCCCCTGCTCCAGGTAAATTTGGATCAACATGGGCGATGGCAGGTTGAGTTTGCCTGCTATTTGTGCGGCGCGGGCATAAAGTTGAGCCGCACGATGATAAGCATGCAAGTCAGCCGCAGCGGTTGCGGCCTGGATATAGTAGCGCACCGCCTGGTCCAATGAGTTGGCTTGTTCAAAGTGACAGGCGGCCTGGGTGTTGATCGCAGCCTGATCCGCTGTCACAAGTTGCGTAAGCGTCTGGCCCACTTTGCGGTGGAGAAACTGGCGCCGGGTTACACTCAATTGAGTGTAGGCAACCTCACGAACTTTGTCGTGACTAAAGTCAAAGATACCGCCCTCTACCTCTTGTACAAGTCGTCGCTGACAAAGCTCGTCCAGACCATGCAGGGCTTCTTCTTCCGGCTGACCACTTGCTGCCACCAACAGCTCAAACATGAAGCGGCGACCGATCACCGCGGCGACGCTGGCTAAGGCTAGGGCCAATGGCGACAGTTGCGCCAACCGGTATTCAATTACTGCCTGGACTTTGGCCGGAAGCTCTGCGCTGAAGCGCACTGCGCCAATTGGCCGAACGTTATCCTCGGCAGCCTCAATTGCTGTTTCAAAGTTTGTCGGTTGGGCGCGGATAGTTTCCACCACAAAGAGTGGGTTTCCTTCAGTCTCGTAGGCCAATCTCTGGGCCTGCGCTGGCGGCAACTCATAGCCCGCGATTTGGTTCGCCAACGTGGCTGTCTCCACTTCGTCCAATGGTCCCAACCGAATCTCGGTCAGCCAACCCAACTGTTGCCAACTCAATAGCAACGTCTGTAAACGCTGATTCTGGCTCACTTCTTCACGGCGTATGGTACCTAAGATGAACAGTGCATGGTGGGTGGCAGAACGAAGAAAAAAGTTTAGCCACTCCAATGTCTCCCAGTCACACCATTGCCAGTCGTCCAAAAAGAGTAAGTGCGGTTGTGGCAACGCAAACAAGGTGTGCGCCAACGCCTCGAAGAAGTGATGTCGTTGCCAGGCTTCGTGCAAGGGGGCGGGACTGGGCGGCGGGGGACGGTGGTTGCGCAATTCCGGGAGGAGGCGCAACAATTCTGACTGCCAGAGCTTATCCAGGCTGCCAATCGCCTTTGTGACCAGGGGCGTCCGCAGCCATTCAACCAGGGGCGCATAGGCCAATGAGCCTTCGCCTGCATAGCAATGGGCACTGATAGCTGGAGAATGCTGTTCCGCCAGCCATGCCATGAACGCTTGCGCTAATCGACTCTTCCCAATCCCTGGTTCACCACTTAATAAGATCACTTGAGGATGACCTGGTTGGAGCGTACGCCAGTGCTGTTGTATGTCTGTCATTTCTCGGACGCGTCCCACGATCCCTGGAACATCATTAGTAAGACTGTTCTGAACGTGCGAAGCGGAAGGGACAGAGGATTTATTCTTCAAGGCTAAATAGGCACTACGTAGCTCTGCTCCTGGTGCAAGGCCCAACTCGCGCTGTAACAGATCCACGGCTTCTTGATATATCCGATGGGCGCGCACATAGTCGCCACTGGCACCCGCAATCTGCAGCAGGTGAAGGTAGACGGTTTCTTGCAATGGATCATACTGTCGCCATTGTTCGGCGGTCTGTAAGGCGCGTGTATACTCTTTGCGCACCATATACAATTGGATCAGTTGCGACAATGCAGCAGTGTAGGACAATCGCAACCGTGTACGCAGTGGTATGATCCAATCGTCATAACAAGCAGGAAAGAGATCGTCTTGATATAGCGCAACAGCCTTTTCCAATGCTAGTTGTGCTGAACCTTCATCGCTTGACTGGGATTGGGCAATGGCGTCATTAAATGCCGCCACATCAAGTGTATAGCTGGCCTCGCTGTGCCAAACAATCTCCTCATCATCACTCTCGATAAACGCTTCCGCCGCAGGCAGGGCATGCCGTAATTGGTGGAGCAGGTTGCGTAGGCTATTGCGGGCACGTGCTTCACTGCTATCAGGCCAAAGCAAAAATGCAATGTGCTGGCGTCGTTGAGGTGTACCGGCGTGGAGTAAGAGGTAGGCTAATAGCGATTGTAAACGCGGCGAGTTGACCGTTACCACCGAGGTATCGCCATCGGTAAGCCTAAACTCGCCCAGCAGTTGAAAATGTAGGGTTGTCATAAATACGCCCTGATCAATGCTGTGAAAAGTACTATCGAAAGACATTGGTTGAGAGCGCAAGTTGCTTCCACTTGGCAGTCAATCAATCCTAAAGTGCGTTTGTTTTGAAAACGGCAGATTTTTCGCTCGCTACCAGTGCACATCACTGCCGTTTTCAAACAGAGCTCACTTTAGAAGACAGTATATTCAGTTCACTTTGTGGCGTCTCGCTGATTCTTGTCTGGATTTGGAAGATTCTTGCGCTCTTTTCGTAGCATTTTGGGTGTAGCTCCCAAGAGCGCTTTGCAGTGGCGACCTAAATGGCTTTGGTCGGCAAAGCCAACCTGGACCGCAACCTCTGGCAAGGTCAAGGTTCCTTGGTTGAGAAGCTGTTTTGCGGCCTCGACCCGTTGGCGAATCACAAATTGGTGTACAGATTCACCCACGGATGCACGAAAGAGATGGGCAAAATGGTAGGTACTGAGGTTCGCTTCCTTGGCTAGCGCAGCGAGTGACAGATCGTGCGCCAGATTTTCGTGGATATAGGCGAGGACATG
The DNA here is from genome assembly GCA_046328715.1 of Caldilineaceae bacterium. GTDB lineage: Bacteria > Chloroflexota > Anaerolineae > Caldilineales > Caldilineaceae > JAXLWB01. Next base: position 28,376 of record JAXLWB010000038.1, read on the forward strand.
ACGTAGGGTCGTAGGAGCAAGTCCACCTTTACAGGGTGGCGGCTGCCGTGGAAGGGTGATATGGTGGCGGAAGAGATGCAGCACTAACGTGTTTAGCAAGGACTCTGTGTATAGCCGATCGCCGAGACCTGTGCTCTGCTCCTCGTTAAGCAGCGTTTGGCCAATCGCTTGCAGCAGTGGATCGGGCGTGGCTACCAGTTCTCGGAGTTGCACCCGTGCTGGATCGAGATCAAAGACTGTTAAAGCCACATCGGTGAGGAGTGAATGCCAAAGAAAGATTAAGAGCAATTCACACCCATCAACATTATGCCATTCGGTTGGCACACCGCGCGGTATAATGTAAATATCACCGGGCTTTGACACAGTGTCATATTTGTGCACGAGTTTCCCTCGTTGCTTAGTGGGATATTGCACATGGAGCGTCAAGTGATCCCACGGGAGCTCGGGAACGATCTGTACAGAATGCCGTCCTGGAAAATACACTGGGATCAATCCGACACCCCGGGCGGAGATCCAATCGCTGGCACCCAATGGTTGATCGGGATTGAAATGCGTTGGTTTGGGATTGACAACAAAAGATGAAGATGTAGTCGGTGCCATAGTTACAGTTTTCCTATACTACACGACATTTACTCTTGTTTCTTACCTGAACCTGGCCAGCAATGAAACGTAATCTGGAGGTAGGCCGTGGTGCAATGTAATGAAGAATGATACAAACTCTTGACGCTAAGTAACACTTTGGGGAACCGCTGGGAGCGGTTGAGAAGTGTTACTTATAGACAAAGCAGATAGACATTGCATGATCACAATGTGTAGGGGCACACCCTTGCGGTTGCCCATTCGGTGATGCAACCAGGGCACCGGCAAGCGGATGCCCCTACAAAAGTGCATCTTTGATTTGCTTTGTCTATTAGCACAAAGCATCAGTGCAAACTGATAAGCAGTACCTTAAGTAGTAAGCAGTCTAACATAGCTTCAGAAGAAAAACAATCAAAGGTCGAGCCTGCTCTTTCTCTCCAACTGACTCAAAAATAACTACAAAACCTTTCACATTACAAAAGCACAACCCTCACTGATGGAAAGTGTGAGTACGTGCGTTCCTCCCTAAGACAGGCGGACTAGTGAAATTCTGTGGATCGATCCAAGCGCTTGACGCCAGTGCCTCATACAAGCTCTTGTTGAGACTCACACTTTTAAAGGATGAGCGAAAGCGGAAGAGGGGCAATCTAGCTTTATTGATTCTGTGTCACGATTTCCACGCTTTCGCAACTTCATCCAACAACTGTAACTCCTGTCCATAAACCCGCCGCAGGAACATGCTGGTCATGAGCTGCGCGATCATCCCGCCCAGACCGCCACGCTTCTTGACTTCCGTGCTGATGGTCACGCGTGCATGGTTGCCGGTTGGCTCAACTGTAAAGGTCGTGATCGAGCCGCCCATGGCGTCATTCGTTTCCACGAGCACTCGTCCCGGTTGTGGCTCGCTGATATCTGCCCGAAAGCTCTGTTTTTTGCCCATGACTGTAATCTCAAAACGGATGCGGGTTCCAGCACCGACACCCCCTTCTTCGACCACCAAATTGCTAAAGTAGGCGGGCAAAATTTTCGGATGCCCATTACGATAGTCGGCAATCACTGCATAGACTACGTCTGCGGGGGCGTGAACCACAGCCGATGCTTGGACTTGATAGCTGTTCATATTTCTCCTTGCGAAAAATGATCTGCTCAACTTTCACACTCATACATTTATATGGATGTATTGAATCACAACTGACCGTGTTACAGGTAACGCGCACCGGGATAGGCCAAAGTTTCAGAACCCCGCACGTGAGTAAGGGGCCAAGATTTTCATCATCCGTGGCAACCGACACGCTTGGGTAGCTGCCCTGAAAATATCAGAACCCCGCATGTGAGTAATGGGACCGAGTATCACCATAACGCTATGCTCCACTGCCCCACTCCCACCTCCCTCCAAAAACCTACAAAATCGTCCACCTGCGCTACAATACTCACAGTCAACGATGACAGATTTTGTAAGAGTACGAAAAGGATCTTATGACGCACTCATTTACTCGATTAAACGTACCTGGCCCGAATGCGCGTGCCATCATCGAGCGGGACCGCAAGGTGGTGTCGCATGCCTATGGCCGCGCTGCCGATCTGGTGGTTTCGCATGGGCGGGGCAGCGAACTTTTTGATGTCGATGGCAACCGCTTTCTCGATTTTGTGTCGGGGATCGCCGTCAATTCGACTGGACACAGCCACCCCAAGGTCGTGGCTGCCATCCAACGCCAGGCCGAGAACTTTTTGCATATATCATGCGACTACTTTCACGAACCGTGGGTCCAACTAAGCGAAAAGCTCGATGAAATCGCCCCCTTTATGGAGCCAGCCGTGACCTTCCTCGGCAACTCCGGGGCAGAAGCAATCGAAGGGGCGATCAAGGCCGCCCGCTATCACACCGGACGCCATCGCTTTGTTGGCTTTATGGGCGGCTTTCATGGCCGCACCGCTGGCGCGCTCAGCTTTACCTCCAGCAAAGCCGCCACTCAGCGTAAAGGTTTCGCCCCCTCTTCGGACGTGACCCACATCCCCTACCCCAATCCCTACCGCCCCGTCCTCGCCCAACAGCCGCTGGACGAAGACTACGGCGATACGGTGGTCAACTACCTGGAGCAAATGGTCTTCAAGACGGTGCTGCCCCCCGAAGATGTCGCCGCCATCCTGGTCGAGCCGATTCAGGGTGAAGGGGGCTATGTGGTGCCGCCTCCCTCCTTCTTTCCTCGTCTGCGCGAAGTCTGCGACCAACATGGCATTCTGCTGATTGTCGATGAAGTGCAAAGCGGCGTCGCCCGCACCGGCAAATGGTGGGCGATTGAACATTGGGGCGTCGAGCCCGACATTGTCTGCACCGCCAAAGGCATCGCCAGTGGCATCCCGCTGGGTGGCTTCTTCGGCAAACAGAGCGTGATGACCATGCCGACCGGGGCGCACGGCACCACCTATGGCGGTAACCCAATCGCCTGCGCCGCCGCCAACGCCACGCTCGAAGTGCTCGATGAATGTGGCCTGCAAAACGCCGCCACTCAGGGGGCTTATCTAATCGACGCCCTGCACCAAATCGCTGAGCGCCATCCCTCCATTGGCGAAGTGCGTGGCAAGGGCTTGATGATCGGCGTCGAGTTTGTCAAGGATCGCACCAGCCGCGAGCCCCACCCCAAGCTGCGCAATCGCATCGAACAGCTTGGCTTCGAACATGGCCTGCTCCTGCTCGGCTGCGGCCAAAGCGCCCTCCGCCTCATCCCGCCGCTGACGATCTCACGTCACGAAGTGGACGAAGGGCTGGCATTGTTGGAATATGTGATTGAGTTAGCGGAAAAGGAGTAGTCAGGGGCGGATTGCAGATTGGACGACTGCGCAAACACAGGCATATGGGCACAGATTTTAGTACCTTTATCACAAAATCCTTGAACGAACCTCAAGAAAAATTTCTCGCAAAGACGCACCCAGAGGGTACCCGGCCCGCAGAGATTTTCTTTGCGCTCTCTGCGCCTTTGCGAGAGACTTTGGGTTCTGGTTTGTCCAGGTTAGGAAACACGGATTGTCGCAAGGCAAATCAAAGGATCCGCGCTACCCAGAATCCGCGCCCATCGGGATGCCTAAACAGTACCATTCCTTTAAGAAACCTGCTGTGACACCTGTCCTTGAAGGAGAAATTTGTCATTTTGAGCGAGGGCTGTTTCGAGCGAAGAATCCTGCACTGTCTGGCCAAGCTCCTTTGCTGAGGGAGGGGTGAGAGGAGGAATTCATTCCTCACCCCTCACCCCGCTTCCTAAACAATCACCGGCGATTGCACCTTTACCTTCTGCCTCTTTCCCTTCTTGTGAACCTCAAAGGTGCCCATCGTCTGTAGAATGGCCGGCTGCGTGCGGAAGGCAAAGCGGGCGGTGATCATCAAATCCACGTACCAATTCAGCAACGCCTGATGCTTCGCTTGACGCTGCTCATTCGCCATTTTCGCCCACTCCTGGGCTTGCGTCTGCTCCTGCTTGCGCGCCACCACCCCATCGATCATCTGATTGATCCGCACCAGCTCCTCCGTGGGGATGCTGACCTGGCGCAACTTCTCCTGATAACTGGGATTCTGTAACATTGCCGTGTAAAAGTCACGGGCGTGCGCCAACCAACGGGTGTAGGCGTCCGGCACACGCGTCAACAGCCGCTGGGCATCGCGGGGCAAAATACGCCGCGCCGCCTGAATATGCACCTGATAATAGCGCTGCACCTGCTGCAACTCAGCGTTGAAGGCATCGGTCGCCGCCTTCTGCTTGCGCTGCAAATCGAGCACGTTATCAAACGCCGCCTGCGCCTCTTGCAAAAGGATGCGTCCGCTCGCCAGCCGGTCACTGCCATAGTTGTGCTGCTGCAACAGATCGAGTGCCATCTGCGAACCAAACAAATAATCCAACAAATGCGCAACATGAATGAGGAAATCGTGAATCGAGGACGTTAAGGTGTGGAACATGTTTGTTGTTTCCTTTTCAGCAATGCTTTCAACCGTTTCAACGAACAAACCTGCGGGCAACCTGCCCAGCAAAAGGAAAGCGAAAGTAAGCTTGCTTTAGTTCCACTGACGTTGAAGTTGCTTTTTATTTTATTCTTTCCAGATAAGTCACCCGACTTTGCCCCCCTACCCCACGACGATTTTCCAACTCAACTGGGGGCTCGTTCTTTCCATCTTCCCAAGCGATGGAAATGTGCCAAATCTCACTTTCTCCAACGAAAAATTCGGCAGGAACAAATGTCATCTTCGAGTTGGAGGGTCGTCGTGTTCGATCTTCTGGGGTGTAGCTGGCGGGCCAGCCTTCAAATGTGCCCGACCATGCTTCACCACGCAAATGAAGCATCTGCGCAAAGGCACGGATGGAGTGAATGTCGGACAGCACAACTGGCAAACTGAAATGATGTTCTCCCATTATAAAATTAGCTTGTTCGACCTGCATTTCTCCGTGCCTCCTCTGCGGCGCGCCATAAAGTTGCCATTGTCTACCCCTTTGCCTGCATCCCCAAACGCCCGCGCCAATAACGTCTGAAAGAGATGCTCTGCCTGGCGCAAGGCTTCACGTTGTTGGTTGCGTAGCGTTCGTGTTTGCACAAATCTACTTCTCTAGTTTGATCATCTGTAGTAAAATAGGCTATATGGCAGCCAAGGACAAAATTCATGATGCAGTTCGCAATGCATTAATCAAAGATGGTTGGACCATTACTGCTGACCCGCTCAGTTTGTTGTATGATAATACAACGGTTTTCGTCGATTTGGGTGCTGAACGAGTGTTAGCAGCAGAACGCGGTGACGAAAAAATTGCCGTCGAAATTAAAACATTTCTGGGGCGTTCCGCACTTCATGACATTGAACAAGCAGTTGGGCAATATGTAACCTATTTGGCATTCTTAAGTGTCAATGAGCCGCCCCGCAAATTATTCGTTGCCATCAGCGACAGTACCTATTACACCATCTTTCAACGGTCTGCCATTCAGTTGATCATCGCTCAAGTACAGATGCCATTACTGATCGTCGATGTCGAGCGGGAGGAGATAGCCCAATGGAGCGAGTAAAATTCCAGCGTGAAACGGTGCGGCGGCTTTTGACAAAGTATGCCGAAATTATCAACCGTTCGCCTTTACCCAATCAGGAAGTCGAAGTGGTTTTTGATGAACAACACGATCATTACTTCTTAACTACGCTTGGTTGGCGCAAAGAGCAGCGCATCAAGGGCAACATCGTTCATATCCGTCTACGCAACGGCAAAATCTGGATCGAGGAAGATGGCTTGGAGCAAGGGATTGCTACCGATTTGCTGGAGGCGGGCATCGCCAAGGAGGAAATTGTGTTGGCCTTCCACCCGCCAGAGATGCGACCTTATACGGAATTTGCGGTGGCCTAACCTTTAGCCTGGTTCCTGTTGCGTAACAGTATCAATCGCACGCAAAGCCGCAAAGGCGCAAAGAAATTCAAGATTTTAGAGTTTGCAAAGAATTAGGCCGAATTTCCAAAACCCCGCGCCAACAACGTCTGAAAGAGATGCTCTGCCTGGCGCAAGGCTTCACGTTGTTGGTTGCGGAGACGTTCGTGTTTGTGCATGATCTCAACGTATTGCTTTTGCTATTCTCAAGAACCAACCTTGTCCCTGTCCCTGCAAGATCGACCTGTCATTCCGCAGGAATCTTACGTTTGTCAAGCGAGCCACTCTGTAGAGCACCTACAACGTATATTGTGCTGGATCTACATCATGGCCAGATTGGCTCACAAAAACTACAGCGGATGCGAGGAACAACAGATGCGTGGTTGACGCTGTACGGTTGTTGCGTGGATGAAAAGCCGCAAGGATCAGTGGGACAGTAGAACAGTGAATCAGTAACCACTCAACTGACCTACTGACCCACTGACTCACTGTCCTACTGCCTTACTGCCTTCCCGTGACCCATCCGCTGTTTCCCAGAATCCGCTGTAGTCACTCGCCCGCTGTCGCCATCCACCCCCGCACCTCCTCCAACGACAAACCCAGCACAGGCTAACCACTTGCGCTTTCTAGCCGTTTCCGTGCTTCTTCAAGCGATACACCCAATGTTGCTGCGATCTTGGGCAACATGGACTCATCGGTCTGTTTCTGCCACAACGTTTGCAGATTTTCGAACCTTGTCCCGATGCGATACTCATCCTGAAATTCAACGGCAAGCGCCAAACCCTCGATGTAATATTCATAGGCTTGCGTCCACTGCTCCTGTTCTTCTGCCAACGAGCCAAGGTTTACATAGGTACTCCCCAGGCTGAAGCGGTCGTTGAACTCGATTTGGAGGGCGAGGGCTTGCTGGTAGTGCTGCTCGGCCTGCACCCACTGCCGCTGCTCCTGCGCCACCCTCCCCAACTGACGATAGGTGCTGGCTTGGCTGTAGCGGTCGTTGAACTCGATTTTGAGGGCGAGGGCTTGCTGGTAGTGCTGCTCGGCCTGCACCCACTGCCGCTGCTCCTGCGCCACCCTCCCCAAATTATGATAGGCGACTGCTTGGCTGTAGCGGTCGTTGAACTCGATACAGAGGGCAAGTGCGTGCTGGTAGTGCTGCTCGGCCTGCGCCCACTGTCGCTGCTCCTGCGCCACCATCCCCAACTGATGATAGGAGCCTGCTTGCTCATAGCGGTCGTTGAACTCGATGTAGATGGCGAGTGCGTGCTGGTAGTGCTGCTCGGCCTGCGCCCACTGCCGCTGCTCCTGCGCCCCCCCCCAAACCATGATAGGTGCTGGCTTGCTCATAGCGGTCGTTGAACTCGATGTAGATGGCGAGTGCGTGCTGGTAGTGCTGCTCGGCCTGCGCCCACTGCCGCTGCTTCTGCGCCACCACCCCAACTGATGATAGGTGTTAGCTTGGCTAGCGGTCGTTGAACTCGATTTTGAGTGCGAGGGCGTGCTGGTAGTGCTGCTCGGCCTGCGCCACTGCCGCTGCTCCTGCGCCATCTGATAGGTAACAGCATTAAAGCTGGCCGTGTCTGTGAACGATCGATTTCAATCCTGAAATCGTAGAAAGGTGTTCATAGAAGCTTTCGCCCGTTCGTTTTGCGATTCATTATAGGTACGTGCCAGGCGCGCCTCAACCAAATAGAACTTTGTACCGATATCACCTTCCAGTTGTGCTAGGAATATCTGGATTTTGCTGCAAAGACAGTTCCACAGATGAAGTCTACGTTGATGTGCTTGTGTTGCGAGCAAATATTCGTACAGTGCCGCAAAAGCGTTGTAAAAATCTTCTTTGCTGGTCAAAGCCAAAGACATAGCGTTGCTCAGATTTTCATACTCAATTTGCACAAGCACCAAGAAAATTTCGTTCTTGTGCAGTTTTTGACTCGATTAGTTGTTCTAATGCCCGGCCAAGGTCGGCATAGTGCAGACGAAAAGCCGTCTCAATTGCGCTGCGCACTTCACTCGGCTCCTGTGCCAGGCGTGTCTTGAGAAAATAAGGCAAGACCGGCTGGATGCGCAGAAAGCCGGGCTGCTCGTGCGGTGTTAGCAAACCCCAGGATTGGGCGGCGGCGGGACAGCAGGTAGTCGGGAGGTGGGGAGATGGGGGGATAGGGTGTGAAGATGCTTAACGTAGTTCTCGATTTGCGCTGCCCAGATTACGCCAGTGAATGGGAAAAAGACAGAGCAGGAGTCGCTGCGCCTCAGCATCCAGGTTGGAGTGCGAATAGGCAATGCAGGCAAGGATGCTTTGCGTGCGCCGTTCGGCGATCTGTTCGGCGGCGAGCGGGCGTTGCGGGTCAAGGGCGACTTCGCCGCTTTGCAGGGCAGTCAGAATTTCTTCGGGCGTTTGCTGGGCGAGGTTGCTCAAGACAACTTCCAGCGCCAGCGGCGAGCCGTCGAGCAAGGTGAGCAGGCGGGCGAAAGCGTCGCTGGCGGCGTAGCTGCGCACCTTGCCGGGGTCGGCCACCTGGCGTTGTAGGATGCGTTCGGCCAGGTCGGCAGCGGCGCTCGGGTCGAGACCGGGCAGGGCGTAGCGGTCAACCGGGCGCAAGGGTGGACTTGCCGTGAGCGCAGTTGAACGGTTGTTGCCGCCTTGCAGCCATTCCGCCCCGCCGCGCGGGCGGCAACACCAGCGTCTGCCCGCCCAGCAATTCGTAGAGAAAACGCGGATGGCATTCTGTTCGGCGGGCGGCAACGTGTTGGGAATCGCCAGCGGGTCGCCGGTCACCGATTCGAGGTTGTCGAGGATCAGCAGATGGCGTTCGCTGCCCAGCTTCTTGGCCAACAGGCTGGCTTGCAGCGGCAGTTGCATGGCCTGGAAGGTGGCAAACTCCCGGCTCACCGCCGCACCGGTTGGGATAGCGCGGTTGAGCAGCCTCCCGGCAACCTCGAAGAGCAGTTGTTGCAGGGTGTAGGCTTTTTCGTCGTAGCCAAAGTAGAAGACCTCATCCACCAACCCGGTCGTCTGCCACCAACTGCCCAGATGGCGGAGCAGTGTGCTCTTGCCCGCCCCGCCCATGCCCTGGATCAGCAGCAGGTTTCGCCGTTTGCCCTCGCTGGTCTGCAAGAGGCGCTTTTCGATCTGCAAGATGTCGATGTCGCGCCCGACAAAGCCGTAGTTGGGGGCGGGGGGCGTGTAGCGGGTGGCGAGCCGTTGGTGAAAGGCGATGCTCTCCTCAAAGCTCAGCTCACGCAGAGGCAGGCGAGTGGGGGTGCGGGCGCTCGGCTGGTAGACGACGGGCAGCAGCCAATCTTCTAGGCGGATGCGTTGGTTGTAGCTGGCGTTACGACTCTTGTCGTGATGGAGTGCCGTGCGTCCGGCGGCGAGGGCACTGAGCAGATCGTGGGGCGGCTGGAAGAGTTGGCGATAGAGTGCCGCCATCAACTGGCTGGCGGCGCTCACCGTCACCGAATAGCCCATCGCCACCACCGTCTGCACCCCCGCCTGCAACAGTCGGCTGCCCAGGCTGGTTTCGGAATCACCCGTCTCCTGGCCGCTCTGGCAGGCGTTGAGGATGGCAATCGGGATCTGCTGTTCGAGCAGCAGATCGGCCACCTCCTGAGCGTTGACGGCATCGAGCGGCGGGTTCTCCTCGGCACCGCCCACAATCTCGTCATCCTCAAAGAAGAGCCAGGCCGTGCGCCCCTCGCCCAGTTCGTGCAGATCGGCACGGGCGTAACGTTCGCTCTGGCGCACTTCGTAGCTGTTGGTTTCCACGCTGCGAATCCCCGCAACCTGGCTGCGCGTCAGTACGGCCCCATGCAAATCAAAGTGGATGATCTGATAGTAGCCCACGCCCTGCTGCTGGCGGGTGCGGCGCAGATGGTCGACCAGGGCGCGCCAGGTGCCGGGACGTACCATGTCGACCTGCACCGGCAGTTGCGTCTGCTGCAACATCTCGACCAGCGGGCGCTGGATCGTGCGGTAGCCCACGTCACGGATGCCACGCGGCCGCGATGTCACCAGCAGCAGGTGGATGGTGGGTGAAGCTTGCACGGTCAGCGGGTAGACAATCGGCTGTGTGCCGGAGCGGATCATGGTTGCGGCCAGGGTTAACGGGCGGGCGCACTCGGGGTCCCAAAGTGCCTCCCAATGCAACTGGTGAAACTCCGGCGCGCCGATGATCTGGAAGTGCAACCCCTCCTCGCCCTGGCGCAGCGCCTGACGGTAGCGGCTGCTGATGCGTTCGTCGCTGCCCAGCGTCTGGGCAAAGAGCGTTTCGCCATAACGGCGCACGCTGGCCGCCGCCGCCTGCGCCTTCACCTGGTCGGTAAAGGGGAAGCGCAGCCAACGCTCAAAATACCAGGCCAGCCGTTCCTCCTCCACTGGGGTGAAGGGGTCCTCGATTGTAATGGGAAAGCCCGGCTCGCCCTCAAAGCTGAGTTCGGCATTCGGGCTCTCGGTCAGTTCGCCTGTTTGGCGGATGGTGATGTGGGGCATAGGTTTTGTGACAAGAAGACAAGAAGACAAGATGACCAGATGAACCTGCTGGCGAAATCGATGCCCGATTAAAATCGGCTGCTGACAGCGAGAAGTGCCCTCAGGCACTAGATGCGCCCAGTCGCTGCGGCGACTTCTCGGTGTCAGCAGGGGAATTGATTTCCACTTTTGAATGCGCCAGCAGGATGACAGGCTGAAGGGAGACGAGATGAGCATGCTCCTGTCATCCCTTCATCCTGTCACCCTGTCATTTTTCCTCTTCGTGAACGACCAACAACACGGCTCCATCCGGTTGGGGAACAGCTTCGACGCGGATGCGAGGGGTGCGCTTGGCGTCTAGACGTTTGAGCAGGGCGCTGATTTGCTCTTTGAGCATCTCTTTGATCACGTCGAGGGCAACGCCGCCGGCGATGCCGCCGAGAAAGATCAAGACCTGATGCGGGTCAATCGGAAAGGCGTCAAGCGGTGATTTGGAAAGTTGCTGGCTAGCCGTAGCGAGTTGGCTGCTTTGTGGTTGACCATTCCACGTATCGATAAATTCCTGGTTGCTTATATGCAGATTGGGTGCGAGTGCGATTTGGATGTCCATGAGTTCCTCGTGAAGTTGGTTGATAAAAAGTGGCCCCACCCTAACCCTCCCCAAAAGGGAGGGGACCGTGAAGGGACAGAGAGGGTATTCTCTTCTGTCCACCAAACAATAACTTCCCCGTGACAGTTCCCTCCTCGGGGAGGGTTAGGGTGGGGCTCGTTGTAACAGCGATGTAAGCCAAATATCAGAAAAGTGACCTGATTATAGCACGAGCGGCAAGCGAGCTTCAATCGCTACGTTGGGCTTGCTGCGCATTGGTTAGCGAGAAGTGCGGCAGCGTTGCGTAGATTTTGCGGATTTCGACAGGGTAAACCGACCTCAGTTTGCCTCATTTCACCTCCCAAATGAGACAAACAGATCTCCATTTGTCTCATTTCACCGCTCAAATGAGGCAAACCGATCTCCATTTGTCTCATTTTACGTTTCAAATGAGACAAACTGATCTCCATTTGTCTCATTTCACCGCTCAAATGAGGCAAACCGATCTCCATTTGCCTGCTTCTGCACGTGCTTTCTGGCAAAACGACGTGGTTGAGATAGTTTTTTGTCTGTGCCGCTTGTCGAGTAGACACTTCCGGGAAGGCGCTGCCGATTTACTTTCTCTGTAGACGGAGCCTTCCCGGAAGTCGTTTGTTCAGTTTCTCTGCTCGCATCCCGGTACCGGAAAATCAAGCCAGGCAACGTTCAATAGAATAGAGAGCTCGCTCTTCTAGCAAGCGTGTGCGACTCGTAACGTCCCCGGCATGGCGCAGGACGTTCTTGGTCTAGCGGAAATCATGTGCGCCATGCCGGGGACGTTTCTGTCACATCGTACGCAGATAAGCGCAGCGCTTTGATCCCACCTGTCTTGGTTTTCCTCTGCATGAACTACCCAATATTTGATGGAATTGAGGAGGATTGCGATGCCACTAAAAAACTATGCAGTACTCAAAGGCCATGTGATCGCCGGTTCGCCGGCTCGACCTGGCAAAGATCATTATGCCGTCCATGTGGTCGATGATGATCTGGACTATCGCATCGCCATTAATGTTCGTTCGCAGGCCAAAAACTTTGGTCCCGATTTGTGGTTTTTCCTCGATGAAGATTTTCACCATCCCATGCTTGAAGCGTTGAAGGCGCTACCACTTGGGCGCAAAATATTCGATGCTACGGCAACCAGCGAGGAGCGGCGCGCTTCTGGCGTGGCGCTCGATTTCATCCGCATGAATCTCTTTGACCGAACAAAGATGAAACTCTTCCCCGGCTATCTGGAAGGGGCACACAATGATCTCAACGAGCGCATCGACGACTTGATCAGCGATATGAAAGGCGATGAAGAGAATCTCATCTATGCCTTTGGCGAAGCCTGGGTTAATGAAAAGGCCAAAGACAAGATCTTCGGCTTCGCACCGGGGAATGGGGTGCATGACATCCACATGAACCAAGGGGACCTCACGGGCAGTTACGCTCAGGAGGATGGCGTCTACCAAGATGGCGGTTTGATTCTGTACTATGCTGCGCAGAACCGCTACGTTGCCTATTTTACCAAGTTCCAATCACAAAGCTGGCATACGGACGACCAGACCGGCCATGCGATTAGCGGCAGCGGCGAAGAGACGGAGGGTGGTGGCTCCACTGGCCACGGCACGAACGGTGGCGGCAATCCTATGACCGAGGGCAACGACCCCGACTTCCAAGTGCGCATTATCGCGGCGTTGGTGAACCCGGTCGGCCCTGCTCCCGAGGCGGAGACGGTAACACTCATCAATACCACGAATGCAGTGATCAAACTGACCGGCTGGGCACTGGCCGACAAACAAAAGAACAAGATGCAACTTGCTGGTGAGATTGCAGCGGGTGAAACCCTGCGCGTTGCGGTCAAGGTACCGTTGCAACTCTCGAATGCGGGCGGCATCATCACCTTGTTGAATGACAAAGGCATCAAGATTCACGGCGTTAGCTACACAGCCGCCCAGGTTCATCGTGAAGGGATCACGCTTGTGTTTGGGGCGTAATGCCAGGAGGATGGAGTTCCTCAACCTCCACCACGCCACTCGCTCCATCGACCGTAATCCAACTGCCATCCACGATGCGGCGGCAGGCATCCCGGATGTGGGTAACGGCGGGAATACCATACTCGCGGGCGGTAGCGGCAGCATGTTGACCGACGGCGCCATGCTCCAGCACCAGACCACCCAGGATCGGGAAGATCGGCGTCCACATTGGGCCGACATTTTGTGCCACCAGGATGTCACCGGCTTGGAGAGCGGGCAGAACTAGGGCATCGTTGACCACACGAGCACGACCGGAATGGCGTCCGTGGCTGACGCCTAAACCCTGGAGGCGACCAAGCAGCTCGCTTTCAGGGTTGGCACTGTTGTCGGTCACCTCGTCGCACCAGGGCGGTCGCTGGGGCAGAGTGGCGGCGGGCATACCCAGAATGGGTGGCGTCTCCAATGTCTGCCAGCGTTGGTGTTCTGCCTGGCGGCTGGCGAGAAGGGTGGGCACATCTAGCGCCGTTGGGGAGCGCAATAGCTGGCCAATCTCGGCAAAGTGCAGCCAAAAGATCTCGTCGAGTGTGGTAAGCACGCCCTCTTTGATCAGCCAGTGTCCGGCAGCCACCAATGCCTGACGCACCTGCCCCGTGTACATCTGATCCAAATAATGGTTGTGCTGTTCGACCACGGCACAGACTTTGCGCGCATAGGTCAACTGGCGACGAAATTCGACCACGACCGCCGGGTCGGGGCAGGCAGCACAGAAGGTGGTGATCTCCGCCTCACGGGCCTGGCGGGCGTGTTGACGGTGAAGGGCAGGTGCGCTCACATTGGCGGCTAGGTAGGGTGCAATCAGCGTTAGCACGATGGATGGCTGCTCACGCCACGTCGGCATCGCCAAGGTGACTTCCGAGCCCCAACCATCACCGGTGCGTTCCCCATAATGATCGAGGAAGGCTTTCAGGCGGGCATAAAAGGCGGCGGCCTGGGGCAAGACGGCCAACTGCGTCATGGCATCGGCTGGTGCCTGTGCAACCAAATCCGCCACGGCATCCTCCTGGCAGGCCAGCGTTGCCAGTGCATAGAGTTCATCGATCAGGTGGGTGAGCGGTGTCTCTTCACTGTCGAGCAGGCGGTTCGCCACGGCCTTAGCCTCTTCGCCGCTCAGCCCGGAGAGCGCAGCAAAGGCGTCGTAGTAGCGCTGGGGCGGGTTGAAATTCATGGCTGGATGCAGCGGTAGATGCCGACGTCGCACCGCCAACACCTCTTCCAAATGATCAGCCAGGGCTGGACCGTCGGCATTGTTCCGGTCAAAGCTACGCAGCCGTTCGGTCGCTTTGATGATCTCTGGCCCCCAATGATCCCAAGTCGTTAACCCTTGCTGTTGTAAACGTTCCCGCAGATCAAGCATGGCCGTCTGACGGATGCGCTGGTCAGTTGCGCTCCAGGGCATCGGAATCGGACGAACGTACATGCGCCCGTTGCAGAATTTGATCGCCCGGTTGCGTTCGGCACCGAGTAGGCGACAAGCTTCCAGGCGTGTCGTCTCCATGTCGCGTAGATTGTCGAGTTGCAGCGGGCGTTGCACATCGCTGAGGGTGACGGTGTTGGGGTCGCCTTGCCGTTCATGCTGCCAGAGGCTGCGCCGTTCCTCCTCATCCTGCCAGGCGACGGGAAAGGGTGGGCGGGTGGCGAGAGCTGGCGGTAGACCGGTCAGTGGCCGTGCCTGCAAGAGCCAGAGTCGCCCCTCGGCCACGGTCCATTCAATATCTTGCGGTGTTAGGTGTTGCGTAGCAAGGATTGACTCCACGGCAAGCGTAAACTGGGCAATCCGTTCGAGCCAGGCCGGCGGTAGTGTGGCAGCCCGTTGCTGCTCGGCGGGGACGTCGACGATAATCAGGTGGCCTTGGTCATCGCAGGCGATGGACTGTTTCTTCTCAACGATCTGTTGCTGGACGATGGACAGATCCGCCCGTTTGACCCAGAAGGTATCACTCCCTATTGTGCCATCGACCACGCCCGCCCCCAAGCCCCAGGCGGCGTTAATCACTAACAGATCGTCGCGCTCCTGCACCGGGTCCACCGAAAAGGCGACGCCCGCACATTCCGCCGCCAGCATCGGTTGGATGAGCAGGGCCATGCTCTCGGTTTCCCTTCCTACTGCTTGCCCAGCGCGAGCTGCCAATGCATTGGCGCTAAAGAAGGATCGCCAACCGGATAGGATCGCTGTCTTCACCGCCTCCAGACCACGTATCCCCAGGCTGGTCGCATATTGCCCGGCATAACTGAGGGTCGCACCATCTTCGTTAGTGGCTGAGGAGCGAACGGCGAATGAGGTCGAAGGGGTAGCCAATTGGGGTAGGGTAGTGGCTAATTGCTCTGCCAGTACTGCAGGCAAGGTGAGGTTGACAAGCAGGTCAGCAATGGCCAGCGCAGTGCGTTGGGCTGTGACTGGATTGCGTAGATCGGCCCCCTGGAGGAGCGCTTGAATGCGGGGTTGCCAGTCGGCCAAGGCGAGGTGGAAGGCGGCGGTGGTGACGCAGAGACCGTCAGGCACGGGAAAGCCAGCCCAGAGCAATTCACCCAACGTGGCTGCCTTGCCACCGATCAGCGCCACATCTGTCTGCCGTACTGCGTCCAAGGAGATGAGAAAAGGCGAGGACATGGGCTTAGCTCCTTTGGGTTGTCGTATGTAGGGGCATCCGCTTGCCGGTGCCCTGGTTGCATCTCCGAGAGGGCAACCGCAAGGGTGTGCCCCTACGCATTGCGATCATGCAACGTTTATCTGCTTTGTCTATTAGCCGCCGGTTTCTGCTTTTGTGATGACAGGTAAGAAGATAGAGCCACTCGCTAACCCTTCGCTGACGGCGTTGAGCAACGTTCCCTCTACATCGTCCTGGTCAATCGACCAGACCATGGCCCCGGCCAAACCCCGCTCTTTCAGCCAAACCACCTTTGCGGCGATCACTTGTGGATCGTCGTAGCTCCAGAAAACATCGCCGTTGTAAATCCAGAAGCCACCGGTGACAGGGTCGCGAAAGCTGGGATAAGCGAGCGTCTTGAGTAGGCGGTAGGTTTCGCTGCCGGGTCCGCCAGTGCTGGGGGCAGGACCGGCGGCGGATTGGTAAAGGCCGTTATTTTGATTGGGCACGCCGGCCCACCCTATGCCATAGAAGGGAATGCCCATCACGAGTTTGTTGGCGGGCACCCCAGCAGCAAGGTAGCCCTCGACCGCCTCCTGAACGCTTAGTTTGGAACTATCACCATCGGCAGGGTGCAGATGGGCATGGAAGTTGGTGGTCGATTCCCAGGTGCCATGCAGATCGTAGCTCATCAGGTTGATCCAGTTGAGATAGGGGTGGATCTTGTCCAGTTCGTAGTGGCCGTAGGTAGAGGGGCGGCAGGGGTGGCGACGGTGAGCAGCAAGTTGGATCGATCTCGTCCAGTTGGCGACGAAATTCGGCAAGTAACAGGGTGTAGTTCTGCGTATCTTCCGGGCGATAGACATGCCCAACATCTGCCGGGGTGGCGGGATATTCCCAATCGATGTCGATGCCGTCAAAGACGCCTGCCGCTGCCCTCACCGCCTGCCTGATCGACAACGGGCAGATTGCCCTTGATGTAGATGTCAATACAGGATTGCACCACAGCCGTGCGTGATTCGGACGTTAACGCTGCATCAGAAAAGCCCTTCGACCAGGTCCAGCCGCCCAACGAGATGACGATTTTGAGGTTGGGATTGAGCGCCTTGAGCTTTTTGAGTTGGTTAAAATTGCCACGCAAGGGCTGGTCAGCCGTGTCAGCGATGCCATCTACGCTTTCCTCAGTGCTGAACGCACGTTGATAGTCACTGAAGGCGTCCATCACACCCGCTTGGGTGGTCATGATACACTTTCCATCGCCAATGTTGCCAAAGGCGTAGTTGATCACCGTGATCTTGTTGACCGAGCCGTTGCTGACCAGCTCTTTGGCAAAGAAATTGTTATCGGCTGTCCACTGGGGAAAGTAAGCAACGATCTGGTAGTTGGAAGTTGTAGCTTGCATATCGGTCGAATTTGCTCCACCTGTATCTTTTATGCCAGTTGCAATCGAAGGGCGGAGGCAGGAGGTCAACAGCAGCAGCAGTGCCACTGCAATCGTTATAAAAATACTGGATGGTGAGCGCATGACGGTATAATACACTACACGTGTTTCCCTATCATCATTTACAGACTGGAAATCGGATGAGTGCAGCCAGTGGGACAGCGGGTCAGTAAGTCAGTGGACAGTGAGCTAGTCTCCATACACTGTCTACTGTCCACTGACTTACTGGCCTGCTGAGAGGGTTTTCAGTCGAATATCATTACCAGAATAGGATCGATTATGCTTGTCTCTAACCCGCGTGACTATCTGCGTCACGCCTATCAAAATCACTTCGCCATGCCCGCCTTTAACGTCTGCAATCTGGAGATGGCGCGTGCTGTGATTGAAGCCGCCACCCTTGAACGAGCTCCCGTGATTGTGCAGACCTACACTGGCGACTTATCGCATAGCGAATTCAATGGCGCGTTCTCGATGCCCACCATCATCAAACATCTGGCAGCACAGACGGATGTGCCTGTCTTTCTCCATCTCGACCACGGGCCGGGATTGGAGTACAACGTGCGCTGCCTCAAGGAGGGCTATAGTTCGGTGATGTTTGATGGCCATCAGCTCTCGCTGGAAGAGGCACTGGCCGAGACCGCAGCGATTGCGCGCGTCGCCCATGCGCTCAACGCTGCCCTCGAAGGCGAGTTAGGCACCTTTGGTGAAGGTCAAGGCAGCCACGAATTTACCAACCCGGCTGAGGTGCCGCTGATGTTTGAACGCGGCCAGATCGACATGTTGGCGGTCTCGGTCGGCTCGGAGCATGGCCGCCCCAGTCGTCTGGATTTGGAATTGCTCAAGGCAATCGCAGCTAAGGCTAATGCGCCACTGGTGCTACATGGCGGCAGCGGCATCCACGAGGACGACGTGCGTGCGGCGGTTCAAATGGGTGTAGTGAAGATCAATATTGGGGCTGCGCTCTCACGGGCCTGGAATCAAGGAACCAAGGAAGCACTCGACGCTGGCGAAAACCATTATGGCCTGCTCACACAGGCGATGGTGCGCGTGCGCGAAGTGGCTCAACATCGCCTGCGCCTGTTTGGAGCGAGCGGGCGGGCGGCGTAGGGTAACTAGTGCAGTTTAACAAAGTAGTTGGTCAATCTTCTTCCGGGAAGGGCCAGTACGCAAGCCTGTATAGTGTCAGAGCCTTCCCGGAAGATTGCAAAATCACTCTGCTAATCATGCACTAGCTTTGTGCTAATAGACAAAGCAAATCAAAGATGCACTTTTGTAGGGGCATCCGCTTGCCGGTGCCCTGGTTGCATCACCGGTGGGCAACCGCAAGGGTGTGCCCCTACGCAGCGCAATCGTGCAATGTTTATCTGCGTTGTCTATAAGTAAAACCGAAAAAATTTCTAGAATGATGTTGAGTGAGCACGCCTCGTGCGACTCGACCCGCACGAGGCGTGCTCACTCAACACAAATTCAAAAGACTTTTCAGGCTTTACTTAGATGGCTTTTGTCTTGAATCAAATCGTTCCCAATACTCAATAAGATGGAAAGGTTGTTATGCTTCACCGTATTCCCCTACTGTATGGCGCAGTTGGACCGCGCACACTCGCCAAGTTGTCGCTGATGTTATTCTTTGCACTGATTCTACTCTACTGCTGGACGCTCACAGCCCACGCCGATGATTCTCCTTATCTCGTCAAAGAAATTAACCCCTTCCCCGATTTTACAGAAAGTTCTACGCCCCAGGCGGTCGTGACCCTCAGCAATACACTCTATTTTGTCGCCACGGATCCAACTCTCGGACGTGAGTTGTGGAAAAGCGATGGCACGATTACCGGTACGACAATGGTCACTGACATCAACCCAACCGGCGACTCGAATCCCTCTAACTTCGTGGCTTTTCACGGTAGGCTCTATTTTGCCGCCGATGATGGCGTACATGATGTCGAGCTTTGGCAAAGTGATGGCACGGCTGCAGGCACCAAAATGTTGAAGGATCTTCGCCCGAACGGTGGTTCATTCCCAGAGGGGTTTATCATCTTCAACGACTTGCTCTTTTTTGCAGCCACCGACGGCAACTTTGCTCAAAATGATGGCGGGCATGCTTATGAACTCTGGAAGAGCGATGGTACGGCCGAGGGCACAACACTGGTCAAAGATATCAATCCCAATGGCAGTTCAAACCCTAGTGCATTGACGGTGTTTCACAATCTGCTCTATTGGGTGGCCGATGATGGCACCCGCAGCGAACTTTGGCAGAGCGATGGCACGGATGTAGGTACGCAAGCGGTTACGAATTTTAGCGCCGGTTTTGGTGTATTAAATGAATTGGCGATCTTCCAAAATCATCTCTATTTTGCTGCCGATGATGGCATCCACGGTGCTGAATTATGGCACAGCGATGGAACAACGGCAGGTACAGCGTTGGTCAAAGATATCTTCAACGGCGCAGAAAGTTCGTATCCGTTTCAGTTTACCGTCTTTCAGAACGCCATCTATTTTGTTGCCAACGATGGTGTCCACGGTTATGAGATTTGGAAGAGCGACGGTGGTAGTAATGGCACGCAGCTTCTGCAAGATCTCAACCCTAGTGGAGATGGCATCGACATCTCGAATCCCAATAATACTTTTCAATTTGCCATCTTTAATGATGAGCTCTACTTTGCGGGCGACAATGGCAGCAGCGGGAATGAGCTTTGGAAGAGCGATGGCATCACCCTTTCCCAAGTGATAGATACGCCGACTTTCAGCGGCTCCTACCCGAATGAATTGACAGTCTTTCATGGTGCGCTCTATTTTCATGCTGTTTCTGAGCTGTATAGCGACCAACTTTGGAAATTGGATGGTACACCTACGGGTACAATCGTGTTGAAGGATACAACTCCCATCCTAGCACCTGCGGTAAATTTCTTATTTCCCTTTCAGGATTTTCTATATTTTGCGGCAAGCGACTCTCAAAACGGCAATGAGTTGTGGCGCACCGATGGCAGTGAGGCGAACACTGCACTTTTCATTGATATTGGTCATTCGGGTGAAAACGGCATTGGCGATGTCGATTCGATTGTCTATAACGACCGCTACTACTTTAGCGCCGATGACGGAGTCCACGGTAGCGAACTCTGGGTCAGCGATGGAACAGTGACCGGAACCGTAATGGTGACTGACATCAACCCCGGCAGCGCAAGTTCCTCCCCCGTCTGGTTTACCCTCTTCCAGGATCAGCTCTTCTTCCGGGCGGATGATGGGGTACATGGCGCTGAGTTGTGGAAAAGTGATGGCACCAGTGCAGGTACGATGCTTGTCAAGGATATTACGGCAAGCGAACAGTTTTATTTGCCTGGCAATTTTACTGTGGTAAGCGACACGCTCTATCTAGTTGCGGACGACCTAGTGCATGGTGCTGAATTGTGGAAGAGTGATGGTACGAACGCGGGCACCCTGCTGGTTTCAGACATCATTTCGGGCAGCGATAGCGGTTTTCCACAAAAGTTGATCGCCTTCAACAATCTGCTCTACTTCTTTGCCAACGATGACACACATGGCAATGAACTCTGGCGCAGCGATGGCAGCCGTGAAGGCACCATCATGATCAAGGATATCAATCCAGCTACTTCGAATGCGGCATCGACCGATCTGGTGGCGATGAATGGCAATCTCTATTTTGCCGCTGACGACGGTGTGCATGGCCAGGAGTTGTGGAAGAGTAATGGTACTGCTGAGGGAACGCAGATGGTTGCCGATGTCAACCCCACCACGCTTTCCAATCCCTACACGTTTTTAGCAGTTGGCAATCGGCTCTACTTCACTGCGGATGATGGTGTTCATGGTCAGGAACTTTGGCAGAGCGATGGCACTGCCGCAGGGAGCAGTCTGGTTGCAGACATTGACCCGGTTGATCACTCATACCCGACTGGCCTTATCTCCTTTGCGGACAAACTCTACTTTTCAGCGGCCGTCAATGGTTCTCGTTCACTTTGGCAGAGCAATGGTACCATCACCGGTACGCAGTTTGTAACGAACGTCAGCCCTGTCACGCCGCAAAATTTTACAGCGAATTTTGCAGTGGTCGGTAATATGCTCTACTACTTCGGCTCAGATGGCACGACCCCATTTGCGCTCTACAGCCTGGATGGCAGCACGAATACGATTTTGCGCCTTGATTCGCCGCAAGCCGCCATTTTTTACAACAATATGAGTAACGTCAAAGTCACCAACGATTATCTTTTCTTCGTAGCTTCAGATGGGAAGATTGGTGAGGAGTTGTGGGCGTTTAAATTGCCCAAAGAGGAGATTTTCTTGCCATTGTTATTACGATAACAGGTAGTGAGACAGTGGGACAGTAGATCAGTGGACAGTTTACTGACGCACTGTCCTACTGTTTTACTAACCGACTATCACTAGACTGGCAATTCAAGCGCAAAGGTGCTGCCGCGACCCAGGCCAGGGCTGTTGGCGGTGACGTTGCCGCCATTGGCTTCGACGATGGCTTTGACAATCGCCAGACCTAGACCGCTGCCACCACTTTCGCGACTGCGCGAAGGGTCGGTGCGGTAGAAGCGCTCGAAGACGTGGGGCAGATGTTCGGCAGCGATGCCTTCGCCGTTGTCGTTGACAGCCAGTCGTACCCGGTTGCCGACGGTGCGGGCTGAGAGCAAAATGCGCCCTTGCTCCGCTGTATGACGCAGCGCGTTGGCTAGCAGATTGTGCAACACCTGGCGAATGCGTGAACGGTCAGCGGTTACCAGCGGCAGATTTGGCTCCAGTTCGCTCAGCAATGAAATCTGTTTCTCCTCGGCCAGCGGCTCAAAGACGGCAATGGTCTCCTGAATCAACTGGGTCAAGTCGAATTCTTTCTTCTCTAGCGGCAGTTGGTAGGCCTCGGCTAGGGTTAATTCGCGCAGTTCGTTGACCAACTGGATCAAGTGGCGAGTCTGCTCGTAGAGATTAGCGATCTGTTCGTCATCCAACTCGTAGACGTGATCGAGCGCAGCACGCAGGTTGCCTTCGAGCACAGTCAGCGGGGTACGCAACTCGTGCGAGACATCGGCCATCAGGTTGTTGCGTATTTCAGCAGCACGTTGCAGATCGGTCGCCATCGTGTTGAGCGATTGGGCCAGGTCGTCCAACTCTCGGCTGCCACTTTTTATTGTAACGCGCGCACTCAGGTCGCCAGCGCCAATGCTTTGTGCTGTTTTCGCCATTTTTGTAATTGGCGAAGCAAGCAGGCGACTGGCAGCTACGCCGCCAACAATCCCCACCACTCCGGCGGTGAGAATTCCACCCAGCAGTCGCTGTGGAATATCGCGCAATGGAATTAAGATCCGTTGCTCAATCACGGGCCGATCGTGATGATCATCTTTCCTGGGTGGGTCGGGCCGAAAGATCAGAAAACTAAAGAGCGGCAAGATGGTAATGACAAAGATCAAACTGCTCATAACAACGCTCAGCCGCACCCACAGACGGTTCATGCGCCCCCTTTGGCCAGACGATAGCCGATGCCATAAACGGTTTGGATATAGATTGGCGCACTTGGGTCTGGCTCGACTTTTTTGCGCAAATTGCTCATGTGGGTATCGAGCGTGCGCCCCATGCCTTCGTAGGCATAGCCCATACACTTTTCGAGCAATTCGTCGCGGGTAAAGGTGTGACCAGGATTCGCCATCAAAATGTGCAGCAAGGTAAATTCGGTGCGGGTCAGATCGATGCTCTTGTCGTCAATTGTCAAGATGCGCTGATCTACATCCAAGGTCAGACTGCCGATGCGTAGTAGCTGCGGCGTTGTGTTTTGGGCGAATTGAGCACGCCGTAGCAGGGCTCGAATGCGGGCCACAATTTCACGGGCATTAAAGGGCTTGGTGATGTAATCATCCGCACCCAACTCCAGCCCGATAATTTTGTCGGTGTCTTCGACGCGGGCCGTCAGCATGATGATCGGCATGGCACCCATGCTGGCGTCGCTGCGAATTAACCGTGTAATCTCCCAGCCATCACGATCCGGCAGCATGAGGTCGAGCACGAGCAAGTCTGGTTTTTCTCGGCGCAACGTGTGCAAGGCAGTTTCGCCGTCGTAGGCACTGTACACCTCATAGCCTGCCTGCTCCAGGTAGCTACGCACTACTTTGACAATTGCTTTATCGTCATCGACGACCAAAATTCGTTGTTTGCTCATAGTTGCCATTATCGCTTGACTCGGTTGAAGCATAAAATCTCCTAATCTCTTAATCTCCTAATCTCAAATAGAACTTGTACTTGTGAGATTAGGAGATTAGGAGATGTGTAATTGAGTAATTACCCAATTACACAATTACCAGTTACTAATAGACAAAGCAGATAGACATTGCATGATTACGTGGCGTAGGGGCACACCCTTGCGGTTGCCCGTGCGTTGGTACAAGCAGGGCATCGGCAAGCGAATGCCCCTACAAATATGCAACTTTCAAATGCTTTGTCTATTAGCTGTTGGCCGGTGCCTCGGTCACCGGAATTGGTGTGCCTTCGCCACTCAGAACGCCACGCATGGTCTCATATTCTTCTTTGCTGATTTCGCCCTTGGCATAGCGCATCTGCACAACGTCTAGGGGTGACTGGGCACTGGTGGCTGGGGTACTAATGCCTTGTTTGACGGAAGCCATTGCATTGCCGAACCAACCTTTGATCCTGGACCAATTGTTGACGACCCAGAGCACGACTAGAACGATTACAACGGTTGACACTACGCTGCCTAGACCGCCGAAAAGGAACATTCCGTGACCGCCGCCGTGCATCATTGCGCCAGGGGCACCGCCAGCCATTCGCCCATCGAGTAAAGTTGTCGCTTGATTTAACATGGTTTTCTCCTTGAAAGGTAATGATTTTACTGATTTCGTGTTTCTTTGTTCTGTACGCACTACATCGGTACTGCCCTAATTTTAGCTTTCAAACCTCAAGGAATTGTCAAGGCATTCTGGAGGTTTTGTGAACTGGTGTGGGTGGCAGGTGGCAGAGTACAGGGCTGATACATCATCCCATAGTGGAAAACTGCTTGTTCCTTGTGTACGTGTTTAATCGTTAGGCATACTAATAGACAAAGCAGATTAGACATTGCACGATTGCGATGCGTAGGGGCATACCCTTGCGGTTGCCCACTCGGTGATGCAAGCAGGGCACCGGCAAGCGGATGCCCCTACAATGGTCCGTCTTTGATTTGCTTTGTCTATAGGAGATTGAATAGGAACAGAAGGAACATGGAAAGAACAAAACGAGGTGGCAGGTCTTGAAAACCTACTACCTCGTTTTGTTGTCTATGTTGAACTCCCGTTCATCTTACTGGGCCAGAGCGGAAGGTTGTAGCGCTGTCCGTGGCTGCGGGATGGCCGACGGGATTCGCTTGCCCGGTTGATGGCGGCTGGTGAACCACTGTTTGATCGCCGGGATACGCACGACCAGTGCTAGTACGATCAAGCCTGCCAGTAGAACGTTGCCCGCCATGACTGTGTGAATAGCGGCTGTGATGCCAGCGAGATAGACAGTCTTGTGCAGCGGTTTCCACCATTTACCTAAGGTGCGCATCCACCATTGGGTCGATGTGATGGCCAGCGGCAACATGATCAGCAGTGGAATCAAACCGATAATCACAAAGAAATCCGAGAACGCCGCCAAAATTGTGCCCTGTTGGATGGCGAAGAAGAGCAGGTGCGCTACCGCAAAGGCAAATGCCCACAACCCAGTTGATTTCTTGAGCGGTAACCCGCCGCGCCAGTTAAAGACAATGTGCAGCGGTGTCATCGCCAGGGAAAGTAATAAGAAGATGATTGCAAAGTTGCCTGTGCTTCCTACCAGATGATGCAACGCCTGTCCTGCGAAATTCTCACTTGCAGCCTGCCATAAAAATGAACCAAAGAGTCCTGCTGCCACACTGTTGATGATTGTCCAGAGCCAATTGTGTTTTAACCAATTCATACGATCCTCCTTGTATAGTAAGGGAAGTGTGTTCTTGACTTGTCCTTCCCCGTTTGTTTTGTTTCGTTTCGAGCTTTGCTTTTGTTTGCTCGCTTGTTTATCAGTATGGCGGGCAATTCTCAAGCAATTGTGAAGATGTTTTCAGGAGAAACTAGAGGTTTGCGGTCGGCGGGAGACAGCCCCTCTCTATCTCTCCCCAAACGGGAGAGGACTGTCAAGGGGCAAATAGGCTGGCTTCTGCTTTCGTGGGGAGGTTTTGGGAATAGGTAAGCTGGGTTAGCCGTTCTCAGGCGTTCTGTTATAGAATAGGTGCCGAGGAAAATTATGGCAAAGCTAAAACTAGACCTGCACGATATCTATAACAAAGGCTATAAAATCGAGGCGGAACTTAACCGCGTCATACGGGAAGCCGTGGAAAATCGGATTGAACTGGTGGAGATTATTCCTGGCAAGGGCAGCGGTCAACTGAAAAAGAGTGTGTTACGCTTCTTGAATGATCCTAAGATCAAGGCTCTCTATCATCGGGTGGAGAAGGATGATAAGAACTTTGGGCGGATTTTTGTTCATTTTCGGCACTAAACGTGGTTTGGGATAACTTACCACCATCGCCGTGGGGATCGGCACGACTACCCAGGGCGATGCCTGTGGGTTGTGTTAGGGGAGCCCGTTGGGCGAAATACCGCTTTTTACTATGACACCCGTCACTGCGACCGAACTCACGGCGATCCTGCGTGAGAACGGTCATCTACAGAATGCCGAAGTTACCCAGATCGAAATCGGCAAGCGTTTTTCGGCGGCGGCAGATGAGGTTTGCCGCCTACATCTTCACTATACACAGCCGGTATCAGAGTCAGCTCCACAGACTGTCATCTGCAAGCGATATGGCGCACGCTGGTTTATCACGCAAGGGCTGCCTGAACTTTATTTTTATCGAACGCTTGCTCCTCG
Organism: Caldilineaceae bacterium; assembly: GCA_046328715.1. Classification (GTDB taxonomy): domain Bacteria; phylum Chloroflexota; class Anaerolineae; order Caldilineales; family Caldilineaceae; genus JAXLWB01. Next base: position 54,359 of record JAXLWB010000038.1, read on the forward strand.
GATGCCGGAGATCCCAATAGTCACCTTTTACGGTAGCAAAGAGGACGCCAACGAACCGAGCCTGATCGTGTTGTTGGAAGATTTGGCGGTGAAGTATGCTATCGCTCAATTGCCGCTAGGCCAGCAGCGATTGGAACTGGTCACCGACACGTTGGTGAACTTGCACGCCACCTGGTGGGAAGCTCCAAGCTTGAACGTACCACGGCTTCTGATGCCCGACACGAGCGTCTGCCGCATGCCGCAGGCACTTGACCCAGATACAGTAATGGCGAATGCAAAATTCGCCATTACGGCAACTGAACATTTTCAACAAGCGCATGCTCACGAACTGACATCAGCTGAAAACAATCTGCTGACCAAACTTAGATGGCAGTGGGGGACGCTCTTTGCGCAGCGGGTGAAAAGCGGCGGAGCCATCACGTTAATTCATGGCGACTTTCATCTGCTCGGAAACGTCTTCTTTGCCAGAGATCCGGCGATGCAACCGCCACTCAAAATCCTCGATTGGGCGCAGAGCAAGCGCGGGCTGGGAGTCCATGATCTAATGTATATGCTGCTGGCTGTTGATTCAGAGCGGCGCGTTGATCGTGACCTCACATTGATCCGACGATACCATACAGGACTGTTACAGAGAGGCATCACTAATTACAAATGGAAACAGTGTTTGTGGGATTATCAATTTTCGCAGTTGACCAACCTCTTCCAAGCGGTCTTCCAGGATAGTCTGCGCTGGTTGCGTAAGACGATGGACGTGATCGAGGCATGGCAGAGCGCATCACTCTTGGATGATGAGTAACCATTCACGAATCACGGATCAAGATTTTTGATCCGTGATTCGTGATCCGTGACCCAAAAGCACAAATGACTATACGACGGTCAGCTCCCACAGGCCATTTTTCTCCTGTATGGCAACTCGTCCTTCGGCGACCAGTAGATCGACATAGCCCAACGCCATCCATAGCCCCGCCATGCCCATCACAGTAGCAGGTGCACCATACATGCGTTGAAAGAGCTGCGCTACCGTAGTCGCACCGTTTTTGATATGCTGTAGGCATTCCTCTTTACGCTGATGGATGCGCTTGATTTGGGCCTCGACCACGTTACGATGCGCCGTAAAAGGCGAACCATGCCCTGGGTAAACAGTCTCGACATCCAATGTGGCTATTTTTCGCATAGAGGCGAGCATCTCTGGCAACGATGGCTGGCGAGGTTGGCCGAGTGGTGGTGTCTCAACCACGGGTGTAGCGGTTGGGATCAGCAGCGCATCGGAGGCGATCAGTTGTTTGCTCTCTGGCTGGTGAAAGACCACAATCGTTGCATCATGACCGGGCGTGTGGGTAACCTGCCAGGTGGCACCACCTAGCTCAAGCACCGCATCTTTGGCAAATGATTTGATGCGTTTTTCGGGAATGGGCTCCCAATTGCGTATAGCAAAATTCATCCACTGCATAAATCCTGCCTGGCCTTCTTGAGAAATTCCTAGCCCGGGCAAGAGGAGATCGCGATGGTAATCAAGGCGTTGCTGGTAAACGGTTGGAAAGTCGTAGAGCCATTCTACGCCTGTCTCACACATCCAGACTTCGGCCTGGCCGGCACTGGCGATCTTTGCGGCTAGGCCATAGTGGTCGACATGGGGATGGGTGACGATGACAGCATCGAGGTCGCTAGCCTGTAATCCCTGCTGGGCTAACCCCTCTTGCAGTGCGTTCCAACATTCTGCCGAGTTGTAGCCAGCATCGATCAACACTGGTTTGGGTTCACGGATCAGATAGACGTTGACAGTGCTTCCCGGAACAAACGGGAGTTCAATACGTTGGGGTAAAGAGAGTTGATTGAGAGGCATAGTTAAAATAAGAGTCGAATCCCTGCTATCAAGGTTAAAATCAGCGCTGACTGTTCAAAAGCTTTCTGGTTGATGCGGGTGAGAAGCCAACGCCCCAAAAATGCACCGAGCATGGTGAAAGGCAGTAGCCAGATGCTGATGCGCAATGTCGCAGGGTTGATAAAGCCGAGATAGTAGCTAAAGGGGATTTTGAAGAGGTTGATGGCGAAGAAGAAGATGGCCGATGTGCCGATGAACTCACGCTTGGGTAGGCGCAGTGAAAGCAGATAGAGCACCATAATCGGCCCAGCCGCATTGGCAATCATCGTAAAGAAGCCAGCGGTCAACCCAGCCAACCAGCCCAGCCAGGGATAGCGAACAACCAACGGTTCACTGTCTTGCTTGGCATTACGATTTAAATACTGTCGCACATAGTTGATGAGCACCATCAGAACAAGAACGCTTCCGATCGTACGCCGGATGTTGCTATCATCGATGCGTCCTAGTGCGAAGGCACCAATCACCACGCCAATCGCTGCCCAGATCATCAGACGTCCCAAATACTGCCAGCGGATGTCCTGGAAATAAGAGGGCACCGCCACCACGTCCCCACCAAGCAAGGAGATCAAGACTGCACCGACCGATTCACGGGCTGGGATCACACTGGTATAGATCGCTACGGAGAGCACGCTTAAGCCCGCAATACCCGTCTTTGACATTCCTGTCATCGTTGCCGCCACAAACGCCAATGCCCACTGCCACCATTCCAACATTACATCCTCGATTCTGACTACAGCGTGTAGGTAGGGGAATATCGCCGCGCTGCACGATTACTGTTTCATAGAAATACACCCCACCCTAAACCCCCCAAAGTAGAGAGGGAATGATCACGGGTAAGATTCAGTTTGGTGGACAGAAGAGAAACCTTAATCTGCCCCTTCACAGTTCCCTCCCTTATCAGGGGAGGGTTAGGGTGGGATTTCTTTTAATTATGCAGGGATTGTCAAAAACATACCTAATTTCAGAGGAGTAGACAGGGGTTTTGATGCAATAATCTTGATGTTCGCCATGATCGCATAGTCAAGCGAAATTTAGTCCAGGATTGACAATTTCGGGTCAAATTAGGCCAAAATTGGGGCTTTAGAGAGGTTTTTTGAGGAGATATTCGTATAGTAAAGAGGGGTTTTGGTTGAAAATGGCTGACAATCGCCTTATAATTAGTGTTTGAGAAATCGTTGATGCGCCCGTTCAGGGCGAGCACGCATTCATCATTCTTTCGAGTTAACAAGATCGGACATACGCACGTCAGCGAGAAGTCGGGTCGAGCTCGCTGAACTTGAATCAACATGCGTATGGGTCCTGCGATCAATACCAAGGAGCCAACTAATGAGGACAACGCACTCACAACTGCCCCGCACGTTTTTGGCGCTGGTGATTGCCAGTCTGTTTGTGATCTGCACCCCGCTTGTACTCTATGCCAGCTCGCAAGAGCACATCGTGCAACCAGGGGAGTCATTACTCCAGATTGCCGCTGATTATAACGTGAGCGTTGCTGCGCTGATGACAGTCAATCAAATTGCTAATGAAAATCTGGTCACCATTGGTGAGACACTCGTCATTCCGTCTGAGTCTGATCTGCAGATGGCGAGCACCGAAGCGACGAGCGATGAGAGCAACACGGTGGATTCAGCACAGATGGACTCGGCAGAGGATGTCACACTGGACGAAGCGACCGACTCCGATTTTTCAGCACAGAGCGCAAGTGAGGATCCAGCTTATGTGATCGTGCAGCCCGGCGAGTCGCTGGGTCAGATTGCGCTGCGTTACGGCATGAACTCCACTATGCTGATGGCGCTCAATGGCCTCACCAATCCCAATTTGGTACAGGCGGGTCAACGGCTACGTGTGGCCAATGCAGATGGTACGGTCACTTCAATGGAAGAGATGCTGCCCAATTGGGATGCTGATAAGATTCATGTTGTGCAACCTGGGGAATCGCTGGGGCAGATCGCTCAGCTCTATGGGGTGAGGCTTTCGATCCTGATGCGTGCTAATCACATTCAGCAATTGGGATGGGTTGAAGTGGGCCAGAAGTTGATTATCCCGCAGATGCCAGATTTGGATTTGGCCGATGTTGACTACACCAATGCCCCACCCGAAGGGCAACGCCTGCTTGAGGTCGATCTCACCGGCCAGTGGATGACAGCTTGGGATGGTCACAAGGTCTTTATGCACACCTTGATCAGCTCCGGCCTGCCCGATACGCCGACGGTACTCGGCCACTACGCCATCTACAGCAAGCTTGAAAAGCAAGACATGAATGGCTTCAACGGCCCCTTACCGGATGTGCCGTGGGTGATGTACTTCTTTGAAGGCTTCTCTTTCCACGGTGCCTACTGGCACAACAACTTCGGCGTCCCCATGAGCCACGGTTGCGTCCATCTGCCTCCTGAACTGGCCAAGAAGCTTTACGACTGGACGGATATGGGGACACAGGTGTATGTGCACTGGTAGGTTTGCATAGTAGAGTGGTTGACAAATGAAGACAAGGTGACAAGGTGACAGGATGGCAAGGAAACACGCTCACCTTGTCATTTTATTTTTCAGGAGAGATTGCGCTATGACCATACAACTAAAAGACGGCGTCGCCCTGGTCACGGGCGCAGCGTCCGGGATCGGGCGATCAACTGCGTTGGCCTTGGCGGCGCGAGGTTGTCATTTGGCGTTGTTGGATCGCAACGAGTCCGGTCTCAAAGAGACTGCCCAGCTTGTCCAGGCCCAGCCGATTCGCATTAGCCAGCACGTGGTGGATCTCTCCAACAGTGCAGCGATTATGACCCTGCCAGAGCAGGTGTTGTCGGCTCATCCTCGAATTAACATTCTGATCAACAATGCTGGAGTAGCGCTCGTCGGCAGTTTCAGCGAACTGACTTTGGAAGAATATCGCTGGCTGATCGAGATCAACTTCCTCGCCGTGGTTGGCATGACCAAGGCTTTTCTTCCCATCCTGCTCAACCAATCGCAAGCGCAAATTGTCAACCTCTCCAGTGTCTTCGGCATTATCGCCCCACCCTACCAAACCGCCTACGCGGCGGCGAAGTTTGCTGTACGTGGCTTTAGCGAAGCGCTGCGCCATGAATTGGTAGGCAGCTCGGTGGGTGTGACTGTGGTTCATCCTGGCGGCGTCAAGACTAACATTGCCCTCGGCGCGCGGATTGCTGCCGCCGCCGATCAGGTCGCTGCTGCCGAAGGTGCCAAGGCCTTTACTCAATCCCTGCGCCTCGGCCCCGACAGGGCCGCCGCTCAAATTGTGCAAGCCATCGAGAAGCGCAGTCAACGTCTCTTGATCGGCAACGACGCTCGTCTGATCGACAGTGTGCAGCGCCTCTTTCCCGTCTCCTATTGGAAAATTTTCAGCCGATTGATTTGAAGTTGAAACTTGACCGGTACTTCACGGTTCAAATCATTCGCTAGAAAAGCTTAAAGCTCGCATAGCAAGAAAAGTGCCGGTCAAGTCTGTGTCACTTGAATCGATACCGACAAAGATTATGACGGTTGTCGGGTTCGACTGCGTTGAAAAATCCTTCAAGAAACCGACATGATGATTTGTCATTCTGAGGAGCGGCTGTTTGCGACGAAGAATCTTGGTTGGACAGCACAGGATTCTTCGCTCGAAAAGGCCCTCGCTCAGAATGACAAATTTTCTTTCATGAACATGCGCCACGGCTGATTGCTTGGGAAATGACATTTCTTATAACTACTTTCGAGGGCTGTTAAAATACTCCCCTTACTTACGTGCGGGGTTCTGATATTGTCAAGCCAGAGATTGGAGATTAGGCGCAAGCATGATAATCTCTACTCTCAATCTCCAATCTCTACTTCCAACGTTTGTTCAAGAAGGAGCCATCCATGCCAACTCCACTCCAAATCGGCGTGACTGCCGACTTTCAGGTCGCTGTGCCGGGACGTATTGAGCCGGTGCTTGCCGAAGTGTTTGATCCCTTGCCCAATATTCGCTATCGCTACTTTGAAGCCACGGGCCAGGACGAGAAAGGCAAATATGTCACGCCACAGGATATTGCCGATTTTGACGCGGTCCTAGCCCTTGCCTATCGTTTCCCGGCGGCGACGTTCCATCAGTCACAACGGTTGGCCGTGCTTGCTCGGTGGGGCGTCGGCTACGATACGATTGACATTCCTGCCTGCACCGCAGCCGACGTGCTGCTGGCGATCACGGTCGATGCGGTGCGCCGACCTGTGGGCGAGGCGATCGTCACCCTGCTTCACGCCCTCTCAATGCGCTTGGTTCAAAAGGATCGGCTGGTGCGTGAAGGCAAGTGGAATGCTCGGGCACTAGAGCCAAGTGTAGGATTGCGGGGTAAGACACTCGCCTCGGTTGGGCTGGGCAACATCGGCTCTGAGATGTTTCGTCTGCTCGAACCCTTTGGGCTGAAGCGCAAGCTCGCCCATGATCCCTACGCCTCGCCCAAAGTGGTAGCAGAGTTGGGGATCGAACTGGTCGATTTGCCAACGCTCTTTGCCGAGGCCGACTTCGTCACGGTCAACTGCCCACTCACCACTGAGACCCGCGGTATGGTCAACGCTTCGTTGATTAGCCGCATGAAACCAACGGCTTATCTGGTCAACACGGCGCGCGGTCCGATTGTCAACCAGGCCGATCTGATCGCCGCCCTGCAAGCGAAGCAAATTGCAGGTGCAGGGTTAGATGTCTTTGAAGTTGAGCCGCTGCCGCTCGACAGCCCACTGATCCAGATGGATAATGTCATCCTCGCCCCACACGCCTTGGCTTGGAACGACGAACTCTACCACGACAACGGCTACGACGCCTGCCAAAGCATCCTCAGTGTCTTCCGTGGCGAACTACCGCCTTATATTGTTAATCGCAGTGTGGTGGAGCAGGATGGGTTTAAGGCTAAGGTAGCGGCGTTAAAAAATTGAGAGTAAGAGATTGAGAGATTGGGAGATTGTGAAAGCACAGCCAAAATCTCCTAATCTCTCTAATCTCCAAATATAGAAAAGGTTTACCATGAAAACAAACCGCTTCAAACAACTTCTCGCCGAGGGCACGCTTCCGGTGGGACATATGATCTTTGAGTTTGGCACACGGGGCATGGCGCAGATTCTGGAGAATGCAGGGGTCGATTTTGTGGTCATCGACAGTGAACATGCTGCCTTCTCCACAGCGCAGATTGCTGATCAGATTGCCTGGTATAAGGCGACTGCGATTGCACCCTTTGTGCGCATTCCGCAGGTCGATTATCACTGGATCGCCCGTACGCTGGACAATGGCGCGCTGGGGCTGATGGTTCCCAACGTCAAGACCGGGGCCGAAGCGAGAGCCATCGTCGATGCCGCCAAATATCTTCCCTTGGGCCATCGTGGCTGTATCTTCGGCAACGCCCATACTGACTTTCGCAGCGTCGTTCCCAGCGAGGCAATGGCCGAAGCCAACCAGAACACGACCATCATTTGTCAGATTGAAAGTGTGCAAGGGATGGAAAACATCGAGGAGATAGCCAGCACGCCGGGCGTCGATGTGCTCTGGGTCGGCCATTTCGATCTGACCAACTCGCAGGGCATTCCCGGGCAGTTCCAAAATCCTATCTTCTTGGATGCGATGCATAAGGTAGTGGCCACCTGCCGCAAGTATGGATTAGGCGTAGGTATCCAACCTGCCACTCTGGTCCAGGCACAAGAGTGGATGGCAATGGGCTTTAACATCATCTCCTACAGCGCAGATTTTTTTGTTTACTTAGATGCGATGAAACAGGGCGTGGCGGGCGTGCGAGCGTTGGCGGGTAATAGTAAGTCAGTAAATCAGTAGGACAGTGGGACAGTAGAACAGTCCACTGATTCACTGTTCTACTGTCTTACTGACTCACTGCCTCAATGCGGGACCGTCCCTTCCGGAATCGGCGTAACATACTTCTTCCCGTTGGTGCTGACGGCGAATTCGGCTTTGGCGGCTTGCAGCAACTCGGGTTTGGTGAGCAGGTCGAGCGCACTGAGGGCAAGGGCTTTGGCAGCGAAGAGCATTCCCTTGAAACCGATGCTGGAGCCAGAGGATGCGGTAATCTGCCAACTGTGTCCTGGTGCGCCAAGCGGCCAGCAGCAGGTCGTCAATTGTCCAGTGGGCGTAATGTAACTTACATCGCCAACCTCGGTCGAGCCGGGCATGACAGGTGAATTCAAGCTGTGTGGTAAGACTTTGGTCCAGAGAGGATTGCTCAAGTCCTCTTTGCTAAAGCCACCGAGCGTGGATCGCTGCAACTGCGCATAGCTATAGTCCAGGGAGCCAGCGGGAAAGCTCTGTTGCAGCTTACGGGCAAAAGCAATCTCCGGCTCATCAAAGTGCATCTCACCGAGCTCTTGCATCTTGGCGTACATCAGGTCGGAGAGAACACGATTGGGCAAAAAGTCGTAGCAGCCGGTGACGAAGTCAATGTCGTAGGTCGTGCCACTCATCAAGGCCGCACCTTTGGCAATGTCGAGCACGCGGGCGTAAATTTCATCGACCTGGGTGCGGCTTGGGGCACGCACAAAATACCAGACTTGCGCATAGGCAGGAACCACATTCGGTGCCTGACCGCCGCTGGTGACTACGCTATGGATGCGAGCTTCTTGGATGATATGTTCGCGCAGATAGTTGACGCCGATATCCATCAGCATCACGCCGTCGAGCGCGCTGCGTCCCAGGTGGGGGGCGGCAGCCCCGTGGGCGGCCACGCCGTGGAAGTTGACTCGGAACGAGTTCATCGCCAGCGAGGAACTGTGCCAGACCATGTTGGTGTCGCCCGGATGCCAGGCCAAGGCTGCGTCCAAATCATCAAAGACACCATCCTTGGCCATAAAGGTTTTGCCAACCAACGTCTCTTCGGCTGGGCAGCCGTAGAAGCGGATAGTGCCAGGGATCTTGTACTCGATGAGAACTTCCTTCAAGGCCAGGGCTGCGCCAAAGCTGGCGCAGCCGAAGAGATTGTGTCCACAGCCATGCCCTGGCCCACCCTGCTGGATTGCTGCCAGCTCACTGGCGACCTTCTGCGAAAGGCCGGGCAAAGCGTCATATTCACCCAGGATGCCGATGATCGGCTTGCCTTCGCCCCAACTCGCTACAAAAGCGGTCGGCATCTGTCCCACTCCACGCTCCACTCGAAAGCCGGCAGCTTCTAGTTCATTGGAGAGTAAATTGGCGGCAAACTTCTCTTGCAGCCCAATTTCCGGGTGATCCCAGATTTCTTTAGCGAGGTAGGAAAGTTTTTCGTCCTCCTGCTCAAGGAAGTTTTGAATCGTTTGTTGAATGGGCATGGTGGTTGCTCCTACTAATGCGATGAGTGGGTAGATACCAAGAGGATAAGCTAACTTATTTAATCACCAATACAACTGCTAGAGACTTGGCAATAACTTGCATTTGATCTTCTGTGAGATTACCAAGTTTGCGAACAGACCGTTCTTTTGCCACTGAACGTACTTGAAAAGCGTCAGCCGCAGATAGCAGATACTTTAGTCAAACCATTGCTTCTGGTTGGCTCAATTCGTACCATCCATGCTGCAACTTGGTGCGTTCTTTCCAATCGGTTATGGGTACAATCACCCGCAGCGGCAATACCCCTATGCTATCGTCACTGACAATAACGGCTGGGCGTGTTTTCTGTATCTCTGCACCAACTGTTGGATCAAGGTTGATAAGCCAGATTTCACTTCTCCACATACAGGGGTTCTCCATCAAGCGTGCTAAAGCTAGTCAATTCTGAGTCCTCCAAGTAATCTTCGAGGAGTAGGTTGGCCGCTTCAGCAAGTGGCTTATGTACCTTACTTCCATTGACACGCGGTTCAACCAATTGAAACTGCTCAGCCAAAATCCGCATAGCAGCCTGAATTACTTCAATCTGTTGTTGTAACGAAAGTTGGCGGAATTCATTCAGAAGTTGTGTTTGGGTCATCTTGCCCTCGCTTATCTATTTCATCGGTCAGCGTGTCAGGATATTATAACAAGAAAGCAAAGTATATTCCACTCTTATCCTCCCAACACACTTCCACGCATCTCCATCGGCAGTGTAAAGATCGAGATGCTGGTAAAGGCGATCACCACCAGCAGAATCAGCCAAGGAGCCACCTCCAGCAAGGCGCGTTGCCGTGACTTTTGCGCCCGCTGTGCTGCACTCATCGCCACCATCACCCCGCCAAGCAGACCTACAACGATGATAACCATTTGGGCCATTTGAATGGAAGTGACCCCAGGTGTAAAGAGCGTGGCAAGTTTCCAATTCGGCTGCCCAAAGAGAGGCACGCCCAGAGTGTTGGCAAAAAAGGTTTGTGTCACTGGCAAGATGGTCATGCCACCCGTGACAAAGTGATAGAGATAATGGGCAATCCAGGTAGCAAACCCCATCGGCACGAAGCCATAAGCATAGCGCATGATCATCCGATTGAGCGATACCGTGCTTTTGCTCAATTGTTTGGCGATCCAGGCTGCCAGATAGACAATCGCAACTGGCAGCGCAAGCCCGCCCACGTAGATCAAACCAAGAATCACCGACTCGTGTTGGATGCCGAGCAGATTGGCGAGCCAACTCTCCAACTGATAGACCGGCGGCGTCATGCCAAAGGCGTTGACCAGGGCCAGCACCGAGGCCAAAATTGCCATCAGCGCCAGATCGAGGCGGTGGGGCCAATTCTCTTTGAAGAGCTCATCGCCGGGTGGCCGGGTGGTCAGGGCGACGTTGTCATAGGGGCAGGCTTTAGCACAATCAAGGCAGAAGGTGCAGTCGAGATTGCTGTTAATGGTTGGCACAAAGAGTTCGAGCTGACAGCCCTGTTGTGAGGCTGAACCATTGAGACATTCTTTGCCCTTGCAGTCATGACAGGTATGGAGATTGCGCGAGGTAATCTGCAACGGGCTGACGGTGCTGTAGAGAAAGTTGAAGGTCCCCAGCGGGCAGACATACATACAGAAGCTATTGCGTGTGAAGAAGGCTTCGAGCACAAAGGCGGTGGCAAAATAAGCGATGGTGAGCCAAGCTGTCCACCAAGGAGTTGCCCAGAGATCAAACAATTCGTAGGAGTAGACGATGGCAACCAGACAGACCAGCGCCAACCACTTGTTGCGCAGGAACTTGGGCCAACGCATCTTGGGTTGACCGATCCATTTTGCCAATTTGCGCGGCAGCATAAAAGGACAGGCTGCACAGAAGAGGTTGCCTGCCAGCAGCAAAACCAATACAACCAAGCCACGGTAATGCACCCATGCCGCCACTGTTGCGAAGTTGCGTGCTGCGAGTTGGCTGCCCAGTAGCCCGTCTACGATAATACCTGCCGCCAACACGAAGATAATCAGTTGTAAAGCTGTTCGGCTATGCTTCCAAAGCAGAAAGCGGCCCAGCAACGGAACACGTAAAATGTCAAAGCGAACGTTCGAATTAGCAATTGTACGAGCCACTGGAATCTCCCTGTTCAGTGTGTCAGTAAGACAGTGGGACAGAGAACTGACTCACTGATTTACTGGCTTACTGTCTCACTGCTCTACTCACTCTTCCGTCCTCCCATCATCATCATCGCCACCACGCCAAGGACGACGACTAATCCCAGGCCACCGACCAAGAGTAAGGTGCGGTTGCTGCCCGGTTGTGTCGTGGTGACGTTATCGGCAACGGGTGCGGTGCTACTGAGTGTGGTCGATTGCACGATTTGTGCGGCTGGTTGCGCCAAGGGTGAGGCCGCCTGCGCCAGCGGGCTACCAGGCTGCGCCGCAACCGAGGCATCGCCTGAGCCGGCACTCTGCGCACTGGCCGTTGCTGCGGCTGAGAAGGCGATGGCAACCTGAGTGGCAATGGCTGGCTTGTCGACCGGCTGTGACCCATCGCCATAGGGCACAGCGTCAAAGCCAGTCACGACCCCATATTCACCCGTCGATGACTTCATTTTGAACAGGACTTGCCAACGCCCAGCGATATCGACCGGGATAAAGGTCGTATAGTCGCCAGGATAAAGCTTCTGGTCACTCGTCAGCGGAAAGGGGCCGCGGTGTACCCCTGGTTGGCAACAAGGACGAGTATCTCCCGGCTCAGCCAGATAAACCTCGCCGGTCAGGTCCATGGCTGGAGTCCCATTCGTCTTGTCAAAGAGCAAAATGCTCAGAACCGTGGCTCCAACTGGCACCGGATAGGGAAAGATCGAGGCAGCCCATTCATAATTGTCAACCTCGCCGCTGTCGATCACAAAACCGCCGTGGGCGGTCACCGTTTGTGCTGGAAAAAAGAATGTACCCAGCAAAAGAATGCTCAATAAGATAAAACTCAGACGGCTAAAACGTTTCAACCTGTATCTCCTTCGGGTTTGAAAAGGGGAAGAGTGGCAAAGTGGCAAAGTAACAAAGTAGAAAAGTCGATGTAAAAGCCTGACTTTACTTTGCAACTCTGAAACTTTGCCACTCTTCAATTCCCACTCACTCAAACTTGACCTCAGTCTCATTGACTGTAGCCTTGATCTCTTGCGTCTCCCCCTTGCCGTTGCGCTCAATCGAGACTGTGATGACCCAGTCGCCTGCCATATTGAAGGCAAAGGGTACGCGATAGACCCCATCGGCGGCTCCATCGGCATCATCACTGACCGCATCAGCGATGATAGGTGCCATGCCTGCGTGCGTCATGTCGCCCTGTAGCCCGACCTTCGCATCGGTGACCGGTTTGCCATCCTTATCGGTCAAATTGACGGTCAGATAGCTACCATTCCGCCCTTCTGGAGCAGATGCCAAGGATACATGAAGGTCGGAGGTAGAGCCAGACGAGGAACCACAGCTGGCCAGAAAGAGGACAATGAAAAGGGTCAAGATGAAGTTACGAATATTCTGAGCCAATAGTCTCTCAACTTTCAGCATGAAAACTCCATTTCTGTCTCATCAGGCATTTGTTTCATGTCCCGTAAGGACAACTGAATTTAGCTCTCACGCAATGCCTCAGTCACAATGCGCCCTTCCCAGTCACGATGGGCCGAGACTCCCATCAGGTGGGCGAGGGTCGGGGCACTGTCGACCAACGAAACTGGCGCTTCAATCGTATAGCCTTGTTTGATGCGTGGGCCAGCAATGATCCAGGGGATGGTCATATCCTCAGCCATCTCGGTGCCGTGGCCACGCTCATGACCACCGTGGTCGGCCTGGACCAGAACGTGAGCAGAATCAGGCAATGCCGCCAGAACCTTGCCCAGATTACGGTCGGCCACTTCAGACTGGCGCAGATAGTTTTCGCTCATCCAACCAGACGCATGACCCATCGTATCAACCGTGCCCAGATAGACAAAGGCAAAATCCGGTTGCTCCTCACGGATATGGCTGGCGGCATGATCGGCGACCCAATCATCGCCGTGAGGTAGGTTGTAGGAGGTATCGCGGAAGAAAGATGCATAGAGCTTTTCCGGACGACTCACATCGCGTAGCGGCTCCCAATTGTAGATAAAGGAGCAGCGTTTGCCAGCCTCTTTGGCGACGTCTACCAGTCCAGGCAGCGGGCGCGCCATCGGCGTCCAGACATTGACTGTAATCCCGTGGCGGGTGGGTGGCACCGAGTGAAAGATACTGGTGTGGCAGGGTAGGGTGACCGAGGGCATCACCGAACGCGCTGTCAGCGATGAAGCGCCGCGTGTAATCAGCGAGCGCAGGTTCGGGCAATCGATCTGGTCGAGCGCGTCGGGGCGCAGGCCGTCGATCATTACGAGAATGGTAGGTGAGTAGGTGGACATGGTTGGTTCCTGATTAGGTGGAAGACAGAAAGACAAGATGACAAGACGAAGGGTGATTATTGACTTTTTTCATCGTGTCATCCCTTCATCTTCTTATCTTGTCTGTTTATTCAATCACAACGTTATCGAGCCCTTCCTGTTCGGCAGGGTATTTCATCTTGAGTGCTTCCAGCGTGTCGACAATGATCTGTGAAACAACCAGGTTGCGGTACCAGTTGCGGTTGGCTGGAATCACATACCAAGGTGCATCATCGGTGCTTGTCTTTTCGATAGCGTCCTCGAAGGCACGCATATATTGCGGCCAGAGTTTACGCTCGTCCAGGTCGCCGATGTTAAACTTCCATCGTTTCTTGGCATCGTCGAGTCGCTCTTGCAGGCGCTGCTTCTGTTCATCCAGGTCGATGTGCAGATAGAACTTGAGGATGGTTGTGCCTTCATCGGCGAGCAACTGTTCGAAATTGCGGATATGGTCGTAGCGCTTGTGCCAAACCGTCTCGGGCACAATATTGTGTACCCGCACGACCAATACATCTTCGTAGTGGCTACGGTTGAAGATTACAATTTCACCTTTGCCCGGCGTTTGTTTGTGGATGCGCCAAAGATAATCATGAGCCAACTCATCGGGGGTCGGCACTTTAAAGGCGGCTACCTTCACCCCTTGTGGGTTGACGCCTTCAAAGACACTACGGATGGTACCATCTTTGCCGCCAGCGTCCATCGCCTGAAACACGATCAGCACTTTATGTTTGTTTTCGGCGTAAAGTAACTCCTGCAATTCTTCTAGACGCTCGTTTAGTTTGGCCAATTCGGCCAAGCCTTCTTCTTTATCACCCTTGAATGCTTTACTTTCACTGGCGTCGAACGACTCTAGGTTTACTTTTTCACCCGGTTTGATGCGGTAGCGTTCTACGTTCATGGGAGACAACTCCTTATGAAACTTACCCCGCACTTTCGCGTAGGGGCGTGCAGGTAAGTTTTATTTCCAACCCGTGTTGACCGTAACCTGCCGTTCAAGCGGGCAGGACTTGGTAATACTTTGCAAAAATCTAGAACTGTCTAGAGATTGCCATAGAAAAGCCAATGCCACAAAAAAAGGGATAATTAAAGCGCACTTGCAATGAAAGAGAGGTTTTTCTTAAGAAACAGCGATACCCTTTGCACCCTAGTGCATGATTAACGGAGTAATTTTGCAATCTTCCGGGAAGGGCCTACGTATAAGCCGGCTTTTTGCTCGGGCCTTCCCGGAAGAAGATTGACCAGATACTTTGTTAAAGCTGCACTAGGGCGAAAGAGCAACTGGGATAGATGCGATAACAGCTACAAAGCTGTTTCAAAGGGGAAGCTTGAATCAAAACTCGTTCTGGAGGAGAGACGACTACGCAATGACAATTAGGCAAAAAGAGGGCCAGTGAAATTGCTTCACTGGCCCTCTTTTCTTACAGAAACACTAGTACGACATCAAGACCTTCACCGGTTATGGCGTCGGCGTCGGATTGGCTTGGATGTTGAATCCTGGCCCACCGACTCGTTGGTTGGCATCCGTGGCTTGCTTGCCAATCAGTTCGACGGCGTACGGGGTGAAGCTCGGGCTGCTGTTGCAGGCGAGCAGATCAGGATCCGTAACGTCGGGCATGACCACGTAACAGCTGCGATGAGATGGGTCGTTTTCGTAGCCTGTTTGCAGGTATTCGAAGTCGTATTGGCCATCTACCTGTACGCCGGTGCGGGCATTAAAGTCACCGGTCTCACCAGTGGCGATTGGATCTCCATTGGCGATTCCATCGCAGTCGGTATCTGCATAGAGCTTCAGCGTGACGCCGTTCAGCGGTGAGCTGACACCATTGTTTACACACGCCACAGTTTCGGTAATCGTGCCTGCGGCGTAGAGGCCAAAGTCGTTGGTCATGTCGTCGCAACTGACGGCCAGCGTGGTTGTTCCGCTGATCGTAACTCGCGAGTCGGCATGGGTTGGCGAGCTATTGACCACTCCGTCCGAGTCGATGGTGGTATCTGCAACGACGTGCAGATCACTCACATACCAACTTGGATTGATGTTGGTGAGCGACACACAGTAATCACCTGGCTGTAATCCCGAGAAGAGATAGTTGCCTGTGCTACTGGTGGTCGTGGTCATCAAGGTGGTGGCAAAGCAGTCGGTATCCGGATGCAACTCAACATTGAGCCCTGACACACCAACTTCGCTACCATCCTGAATGCCATCCTGATCACTGTCATACCAGACCAAGTCACCCAAGGAACAGGTTGGCGGATCGATCAGACCAGCGTCGATGTCGCTCTTGATCTCACTGTTATTCAAGCTAATTGGCCCAACTTCGCTGGTGACAATGTCGAAGTCACTATCATTCGCCGCTGTGCTACCGTTGGCGTGGCGATAGGTCATCAACTTGCCGGTTGGCAGTGTTACCTTCAGATAGACTGCAAACTGCGGCAGAATGTTACAGAACTGATAGTAACCATTCGCACCTGTCTGCTTCGAGCTTGTAACTTCATTTGCATCCAAGCGGCCATTCAGGTTGCTATCTCTACCTAGTGAGACCGTGACACCTACTGCACCCAACTCACCACCGTCCTGGATACCGTTGCTGTTCGCATCGAACCAAACTGTGTCACCGATACAGCCATAGGGGATTGGCGTGGGTGTAAAGGTTGGTGTCGCCGTGTTGGTTGGTGTTGGCGTCGGCGGGATCGGCGTATTGGTTGACGTTGGCGTAAAGGTCGGCGTTGGCGTCGGCGGCAACGTCGGCGTGCTGGTGGGTGTCGGTGTCCTGGTAGACGTGGCCGTCGGCGTTGGTAACGGAGCCAAGCCTGCGCCAATTTCACCATTCTGACCGAGGGTTACCATCAAGGCATCGCTGTAACCATTTGCGTTCGCATCACTGTCCAGGTCTTCCGTGGTGCCAGCCGCGTCTTTGAGCGTGAAGCTGCGACCAGCTGGTGGCACGAATTGGACGAGATAGCGCTTGGTAGCATCCAAGAAGGCAAACTGATAGCTGCCATCTACGGCGACGGTGGTCGTCATGATGTTGGTATCGGGCGTGCCATCGTTGTTGTTATCGACCCACAAGCGAACTGTAGCGCCATTGACACCTGGTTCATTCAAGTTCTGAATACCATTGCCATTGTTGTCATCCCAGAAGCGGTTGCCAATGCTGACGATCGGGGCCAGGCCTGCGCCGATTTCGGCGGTTTGGCCGGGGGCCACGACGACTACATCGGTGTAGCCAGTCGGGTTGGCATCACTGTCATCTGAGGCGGTGTCGATACCGCGTACCTGCTTGAGCGTGAACCAACGTTGCGCTGGTGGCACGAATTGGACGAGATAGCGCTTGCTTGCATCCAGGTTGGCAAATTGGTAGCTGCCATCGGCTGCTGTGGTCGTCGTCAGGATGTTGCTATCGGCGATGCTGTCGTTGTTGGTGTCAACCCACAGTTTCACCTTAGCGCTATCGACGCCTGGCTCGCCCACATCCTGGAGGCCATCTCCATCCGAGTCATACCAGAAGAGATCGCTGATCTTCGCTGGCGGAATCGGGGTATTGGTCGGCGTTGCTGTCGGCGTCCGTGTATTGGTCGCTGTTGGCGTATTGGTCGGTGTTGGCGACCAGGTTGCCGTGTTGGTTGGAGTTGGCGTATTCGTCGGTGTGTTGGTCGGCGTTCGTGTAAAGGTCGGTGTTGGCGACCAGGTTGCCGTACTTGTCGGCGTGTCGGTTGGCGTTGGTGTACAGGCAGCCGCAGCTTGGTAGGCAAAGGATGCACTGAGTGTCTGCGTGTAGGCACCATTGCTGGTCAACGAAGCGCTGTTGGGCACGTTGGTCAACGAGCAACTGCTTTGTACTGTTGTCTGGTAACAAGCCTCCACAAGTTTGCTGCTGGCCCAGTTGACTGTGAATTTGGGCGTTACACCGCCAAAGTTGGCACCGCTGATGGTCAAGTCCACACTCAACGAGGTATTGTTGCCACTGTACGGAATGGATGAGATATCGAGCGAATTCCCTGTAAAGGCTTTTTGGTTAAAGCCGCTGACAACTGCGCCATTCTTGTCGTAGATGGTCGCATAAGCAGCGCTAAAGCCTGTACCCGCAGTGACACCTGTAATCTGCAGTTTGTCCCAGCCGCTTACAGCACTTGCACCTGAGGCGCAGTAGTTATTGGCTGGTGTTACGTTGCTGACTGTAGCGCCTGTGCTGTTACATGGTGAGCTACCGTCCACTGCATTGAAGTTGATCAAGTACCCCTTGTCACCCAAGGCCCACAAACAGGACGGGCGAGATGGGTCGGCAGTAACACCATACGGCCAAGAGTTAGTTGACGTATTGATGATCACCTTCGGGTAGGGGCTGCCACAAGGTGCATTGGTTGCCCAATCGTAACAGGCAATGTAGTCAGCACCGCTATTGTAGGCTGTGCTGTTGACTGGCAGATACATCTTCGTGCCCAGTGTTTCCCACGAGAAGTGACCGAGCATGTACATGTTCGACGGCATCGAGCTGATCAAACCCGACGGGGTTGTGACCAAGGCACCGGTTGCCAGGCTGCGGCATTCGATGACCGTGGGCTTGACACCATTGCTGTCAAAGATGCTATAGCAGACGCCTGTCGGCACGCCCGAGGTATCGAGCATCGGGAAGGGCAGAAGTTCACCGTAGATGCCATAACCACTTGGAATCACTGCATTGACCGGACTTGCTGGCCAACCTGCACAACGTGCGCTGGTCGCTGCATCGAAACAGGTGAGCTGCGGTGTTGATGGGTTGTAGGCTGTGATGATCAGCTTGCTACCCATGCCACTCACCTTGAACGCTGTGGTGAGACCGTTGCTGTACGGTTGACCCGCACAGGCTGACTGCGTGGTGATGTCATAGCACATCAGTTGGCTGTCGGACGATACATAGAAGCGACCATTGTAGAATGCGCCACCCATTGTGTGGATGTTGGTTGCATTGTAGAAGGTGATGGTTGCCAGTTTTGTAAAGCCACAAGACTTGCCATTGACCAGATCGATACAGAGTACACCACCATCGGAGGGCAGACGGCTGGCAGGCATGTAGAGCTTGCCGGTCGCAGTGTCCAGATAGGGGTTATTGGTGGTGCTGAACTGCATTGTGTTGGTACCTGTACCAAAGGCTGCACCCGCCGTGGGTGAGACATAGGTTGGGTAGGTGTTCCCAGCACAGCTTGCGCCGGTGATCATGTCTAAACACATTAGCCAGTTCGTGCCAGCAGCCAGATGATGGAAGATGTTATAGACACGATTGCCATAGACAATCGGAACCTGACCATCGCCGCCAGTGGTGGTCTGCGTGATAGTATTGACATTGACCGGAGCGGCAATTGTAGAGACGACGCCCTTGCCACCGGTGAAGCTGCTGTTGCTGAGGCGCAGAGTCACGTTGGCGCTGTTGGCTGCTGGTTCCGTGGTTGTGTAGGTGCTGCCACTGTTGGTTGACCATTCAGTTAACCAGCCAGCAGGTGCCTTGACTGAACCTGGAATGTAGCGTTGTGACAGCGTGTCAATCGCATCCACGATCTGTGCATTGACCGTACCGGTGAGCGTGGTCTGATACGAAACGGTCCAACTGATCGTATCGCTGGCACCAGCATTATTGGCGGGTGCGACTGCACTTGTTGTATTGCCGACACGGCCTGCACTTGAGCTGACTACGACACCCTTCTTGGCTGCGGATGTGGTCACGGTTGTGGCCGTCGCGGTCGGTGTGTTGGTTGGCGGTACAGGCGTATTGGTCGGTGTTGCTGTTGGCGGCACCGGCGTATTGGTTGATGTGTTGGTTGGCGTATTAGTTGCTGTTGGTGGCACCGACGTATTGGTCGCGGTACTGGTTGGCGTGCTTGTTGGTGTACAAGCGGCTGCTGACTGGTAGGCGAAGGACGCACTGACCGTTTGCAGGTTACCACCATTGGTTGTCAGTGCTGCGCTATTCGGTACCGTGGTCAGTGAACAGCTGCTCTCAACCTTGGTCTGATAGCACATCTCAACTGGCTTGTTGCTGACCCAGGTGATGGACAGTTTTGGCTGTACTGCGCCGAAGTTTGCGCCATTCACGGTCAGGTCAACACTCAACTTCTTGTTGTTTCCACTGTATGGAATGGACGAAATATCGAGCACATTGCCGACGAATGCCTTCTGGTTGAAGCCTGTCACCACTGCGCCTGTAGCATCACGTACGGTTGCATAGGCAGTGCTGAAACCGGTTCCGGCATTTACGCCTAAGATTTCGATCTTGCTCCAGCCTGTAACCGCAGCTTCGCCGCTGGCACAGTAGGAGTTGGCAGGAGTCAAGTTAGAGACGGTAGCACCCGTGCTGTTGCAGGGTGAGCTGCCATCAACTGCATTGAAGTTGGTCAGGTAACCGATGTCTCCCAATGTCCAGAGACAAGCCGGGCGTGAAGGATCATTCACAATTGTGTAAGGCCAGGTGTTGGTGGAACCGTTGACCAAGACCTTGGGATAGGGGCTGCCACAAGCCTGGTTGGTTGACCAATCATAGCAGGCGATATAGTCGGCTGAGCTATTGTAGGCGGTGCTGTTGACTGGCAAATACATCTTGGTGCCAACCGTGGCCCAGGTGTAGTTACCCAGCATGTAGGTTGACGATGGCATAGCACTCGCCAAGTTTGCGGGTGTTGTCACCACAGAGCCGTCGCTCAAACTGCGGCATTCGATTTGAGTTGTCTTGCTGCCATTGCTATCAAAGATGCTATAGCAAAGGCCGGTGGGAACACCTACCGTGCTCAGCATCGGGAAGGGTTGCACATAACCGTAGGTGCCATATCCAGATGGGAGGGCTGCCGTAACCGCACTAGCGGGCCAGCCTGCACAACGTGCATTGGTGGCGGGGTCGAAACAGGTTACCTTTGGCGAACTGCTGTAGTCGGTGACAATGAACTTGTCGCCGATGGCCGTGACTTTGAAAGCATCGGTGGTGAGACCGTTGCTGTAGGGTTGGCCAGAGCAGGGCGTCTGATTGGTCAGATCGTAACAGAGCATCTGAGTATTGGCCGCCACGTAATAGCGATTGTTATACATCGCACCACCCATGGTGTGGATGTACTGACTCTGAATCGTGATGGTGGCCAGCTTGACGAAACCACAGGACTTGTTATTGGCCAAGTCAACACACAGTACACCACCATCCGAGGGAGCGCGGCTGGCGGGCAGGTAAAGCTTGCCATTGGCGCTGTCGAGATAATGAATGTCTGCACTGCTAATTTGAATGTTGTTTGTACCACTGCCAAAGTTGGTGTTGGTGGTAGCGCCCACGTAGGTGGGGTAGCTTACGCCGGTACAGGCAGCGCCGGTCAGCATATCCAAGCACATGAGCCAGTTTGTGCCAGCCGCCATGTGATGGAAGACATTATAAACACGGTTGCCATAGATGATTGGCACCAGGCCGTCGCCGCCAGTGTTGGCTTGCGAGATGGTGTTGACGTTGACCGGTTGGGCAATCGTTGTTACGAAGCCGCCACCGTTAGTAGCCAAGGTTGCATTGGAGGCGCGAATGGCGACGTTGGCAGTGCCAGCTAGTGGCTCGCTTGTTCCGTACGTAGTTCCACCATCGGTTGACCATTCAGCCAGCCAGCCGGTTGGCAGCTTCAAAGAGCCAGCGACATAACGTTGGCTGGGGTTGTCGACCACATCCACAATCTGCGCACTCACCACACCGCTCGTAGCTGGCTTGTAGGCGACGGTCCAGCTAATGGTGTCAGTGGAGCCAGTCTTGTTACTCGGTGAAGCTGCATCACTGCGGTTGCCGGTGCGTCCCGAAACTGAGCTAGCAACCACACCGACCTTGGACGAGCTAACGCTGGGTAGCGGGGTAGCCGTTGGCGGCACTGGTGTATTGGTGGGCGGCAGTGGCGTGCTGGTTGGGGTGAAGGGGCTACCACTGCTTTGCAGACAAGCGGCATCGATCTTGGCCCAGTCTACGCCATTGGCCGAGATGGAGACGCGTACGTTTGCTGCATTGACGGGTGCGGCACCCAATGAAAGGGTGTAAGGCCCGCCAAACAAGCCATCGGCATCGTCTACATCTTTGGTGATGGTGTGAACTTGTTCAGTTCCAACGGTGTTGCCCACGCTGTCGATGTAGAGCAACTTGATCTTCTGCGAGCCTGGCACATGTGATGCCGAATAGAACTTGAAGGTATACGAAAGACCAGGTTGTGCTGTCACATCTTGGTAGAGCGGTGACGGATACGAACTGTGATTATAGCCATAGCGCAAGCCGTCAGGCACAACCATGTTTCCCGATTTGGTTGCTGTGGTTCCCCATCCGCTCCAACCTGTGGGAGCGTTTAGAATGAGCGTCGATGTCTCGAAGCTTGGGTTAGTCAGCAAGTTGTTTGTACAAATATTGGCTGGGGTAGCCGTATTCGTTGGTGTTGCAGTATTTGTCGGCGTATTCGTCGGCAGTGGCGTATTGGTTGGTGTGCTGGTCGGTGTAGCCACAGTACAAGCACAGCTGAGATCGCCTGTGAATTCTGGCTGATGAATTTCTGCCGAAGTTGTTAAGGCACGAACTGCTGTAGAACCATCAATATTGCCCTGCGTTGTGACTGCTGCCAGTGGGGCGAGGACAGCACCCATCATATTGTGGCTACCAAAGTTGATGCTGGTGGCTTGGTAGAAGTTCCACAACACTTTGCCACGCCATGCCGTATTAGTGAAGTTGCCGACCATGTTGGCACCATTCGACCAATTGACGGTTGTACCAGCAACATTGATCACAATCGTAGTGGCACTGTTCGGATACAATTCAATCTGCGCTGCGGTGGAGGCTGCGAAGATATCGGAGGCATTGACATTGAAGATTGCAATGCCACAACTGTTAATTGTGCTGGCAGTGAACTTGATTGCGTTGCTCGAACCGCTCGATAAGGTGGCAGTATTGTTGGCGGCAAGCGTTGCCAAACCTGTTGACGCATTCTGCAACTGAGATGTCATTGACACATCAGAGAGCGATGCATCTGCAATCAAAGAGCCACCACCATTGAAGTTGATTGCTCGTCCATTGCGTGCGCCACCTAAACGTACACTTCCTGCTTGAAGGTTAATCGCATTGCCTGAAGCAATGTTGCCTACCACAACAAAGGTGCTTTCCGTGGCACCCGCGATACCACCAAGTTTATTTGCGAAGTTTGCAGAATTGGTGCCAACAAAGTTGTTGCCAACAAAGGTGCGTCCTTCAATATCAGAGGTGGTTGAGAGGTCATCAAGTACGATCAAATCGTACTTTTGCATCATAGCAGCGGTATTGGCAATATCGGCTGAACAATACGCACTTTGCCCAGAGACCGTTGCAACAAAGCCGAAGTCGTAGTTGTGGTTGGTGTAGGTCTGATTACTCACAGCATAGACGGCTGTCGTTCCGTTGACCATTTCCACTTCTTCACCACTGCTGCTCTGAACTGTCATCGATTCATTGCCCAAAGCCATCTGGTGTAGTGAGCCACTCACATTGGGAATGCGGATTTCATAGCTCCATTTGCCATCGGGACCGGTTGCGTTCAGGTCAATGCCACCTTCGACTAACCCAATAGAGTCATTTGGGTTATCATCCGGTGTAGAACTACTTCTAAAGTAATAGGTTCCTTCGCTGTCCGTGACGGCGCTTGCGATGACTTCGCCATTTTTGAACAGTTGTAAAAGCAGGTTGGCAATGCCAGGCTCGTTGGCATCCTGGAGACCATCTGCATTCAGATCTTTCCATACACGATTACCGAGTTCAACTGGAGGTGTATCACAGAGTAATTGCATGTCACCAACGGAGTTGAGTGAGCTATTGGCTGCACCCACGTTGCCTGCCGCAGTGATTGCACCACTAACACTGTCGAATGCCATTACACCGATTTGGCGACCACGTCCTAAGGCTCCGGATTGTGTAGCATACAAGATAGATGTGCCTGGAACTTGTGCAATGCTGCCTTGTACAGATTCACCTTCAAAACCATCATCACCCCAGTAGTATTCAAAACCGCCTGGACCTTTGCTATTGACAAGGGTCAGACCTTCGCCGGTCCATGGATCGTCAGAGGGGGGGGGATTGGTTGTGCTTTTGCCGCCACAAACACCATTGCTTTCCAACGACCATGTGTTGGGCGCAATTGGGTCATTGCCACAGGCACGCAGGAGTTCACCACCAATCGTGGTGGATGCGTCCTGGCTCTGGTCAACCCAGCGCGAACGCAGGCCAAGCACCATGTCACCTTGGTCAAAGGCAATATCGGTGAGCCAGGGAGCCATTTTGGCGGCTGTACTCAGTGTGCTGCCGTTGGTGGCATCCACTGGAGTGGCTGACCAGCTCGTAAAGGATTGGTTGTTGGTCCCGGTAAACGGGGACATCCATGTCTTGTTGGTGGAGCGCGCATAATTCAATGGGAAGCTGAGCTTCTGGCTCATGCTGGAACCATTGAACTCGTAGACATACCCCTTGAGATCATTGTTCGTTGGGCCACCACAGACCATGCCAACGTACACATTGTTGCCACGCACTGCCAAACCAAACGGATGAGTCTGGGCGGCGCTACAATCGGCGGGTTGGGGCAGGGCCACAGTTTGTGCCAAGGTTGCAACAGGTGGATTGCCCGTCAAAGCCAGTTGGACCAGCTTTTTGCCGCCAATGTTGATGGCGTAGAGCGATTGTCCGTCCGCTGAGACCTCAAGGTCGCCCAAACCGACGTTACCAACATCCGATTGAGCAACGCTTCCGTTGGAACCGGTGAGCGATCCGACATCGGGAATGGTTGTAAAGAGGTAGGGCGCACCGCCAAGCATGGAAACGCGATAAATCGCTCCTGCACCATTGGGTAGAGCTTTGGCCAGAGGCTTATTCGAGTACTTGACAAAGGCCGCTGCAAACATCGACTTGGTGCTCGCTTGATAGGCCAGACCATAGACGTCACCGACCTGGTCTTGCGTTGCCACAGTCGTTTGCTCCATCTGTGTCGGTGTATCACCAGCAGGATTCTGTGCCTCTTTGCCACCAAGGCTAGCTACCGGGAAAAGGCTAATGGCATTTGAATTGCGGCTGGTGCCCCAGTGCAAATTGGCCACTGCCATCTGCGGTGCGCTCTGGCAGAAGTTGACTGGCTCGTAAACGCCATAGTCAACATTTTGATCGTTGGGACCGACAAATTGTGATTCTGATTTGTTAGTCTCGCCGACCGGCGCAGATTCGAAGCCGCTGGGCAGCCCGCTAAACTCCACATGAATGGTTGAAGCATTGCAAGTGTGTGTGAGCGAGTAGGCACCACGGTTGGCTTCGTTTGTGCTAGAGACCGTCTGGCCGCACTGCTGTCCGTTGCTATCAAAGGCGGTAACAGTGATGCCTCCAACGCCACTTTCGCTAACCTGACCCGCAGCGGCTGCGTTGAGTTGGCGGGTGCCGTCAGCGTTGTAGTCGTAGTAGACAATGCCAGAGATCACCTTGCTCGCTGGCGCGGAGGCAGAGGAGATCAGTGGTAAGAAGACCCGATTGGTCGCTTCGCTCTGCTGCGGGGTCGAACTACTATCCGTGATTTGAGCTTGGATAGGTAGCGCATTGTTCACGAGCATCGAAAGTGTCAACAGTAACGTGAAATACTGTGATTTCCAGCGCGACCGCCCGCCGAAAATCTGTGACACTATCCGAAGCCCTGTCTGATAGGGTGTGCTCCTCATAGATGATTCCTTCGATAGTTTGAAATGATTGCTACAAATATGTGATAAATGGTGTAGATTTACTACGTCACTTTGCCAGTCTAGGGCTGAGCCACCTTTTAGGGGGTGAAACACGCCCTTCAAGAAGTGTAAAGCGCGCAATAAAATCTGACTTCCTATACACTACACATTAATTTATACTTAATTTTCATGATAAGATATTTCTTTTATCTGACAGTCTTGCGGGAAAGTGGGATAACAAAAATCACAAAGAAGCTATAGCGACTAATACTTTTGTGGTATGATCAGCGCAGTTCACAACCTTGTAGAATGGCCAATAAATCATCAACAGGAGAATTTTTCATGAAACTTAGTTGTCTCCCTGTTTCCCTCTACGCCGATTTCAACTCCGGAGCCCGCACACTGGGCGATTGGTTCCGCTTCGCCCACGAGTTGGGTTTGGATGGAGCGGATCTTAGCGTTGCCCATGTTAAAAGTCGTACGCCCGCCTATCTGAACGATCTCCGTCAACAGGCAAGCGATGCTGGCGTACAGATTATGATGATGGCGACTTATTCTGATTTTACCCATCCTGATGCAGCAGAGCGGGCGCGCCAGGTGGAAGATATACGTCAATGGATCGAGGCTGCCCAACACCTAGGTCTCTCTTTTCTGCGGCTGACGGCGGGGCAAAACCATCCAGGCGTGGAACGTGCGGCAGGATTGGCTTGGGCGGTGGAGGGGCTACTGGCCAGTCAGGAAGCGGCAAGCGGCAGCGGGGTAACCGTACTCTACGAAAATCATACGCGTGGTGCCTTTTGGACGATGAATGACTTTACCCAACCGGCTGATCGCTTTCTCGAAGTGGTGGAGAAGAGTGCGCCCGGAAATTTGCGGCTGCTTTTTGATACTGCCAACTGTCTGGCACTCAACGATGATCCCATCGCCGTGTTGGCGCAGGTAAAAGATCGCGTGTCGGCAGTCCACATTGCCGACATTCGGCGTCCTGGTGCTTTTGAACCGGTTGTGATCGGCACTGGATCGTCGCCGATCCCTGCGTTGCTGCAAATACTGGTCCAGAATGGGTACGATGGCTGGCTCAGTATCGAGGAAGCCAGCCGCACTGGCGAGGATGGTTTTCGGCAGGCAGTAGAGTTTGTGGATAAGTCCTGGGTGCAGGCAGGGGGGAAAAGCAGATAGGGGGATGAGGGGATGGGGAGGTGAGGAGATGTATATTCTCCTCATCTCCCTATCTCCCTATTACTTCTTAACCCAACTCATCCCTTCCCCACGCACGAGGAAGGATCGTTCATCGTAAAAGCCGGGGCGGGTGACGGGGATGATGCCACTTTCGACGGCGACATCGAGCGGGTTGGCACGTGTGAGCAGGGGCAGGTTCACCCGTTCGTGGCAGCGGGCAGACTCGTAGACGGCCATCATGATCTCGATCGCTTGCCGTCCATACTTGGCCTGGCCACGGTAGTCCTCAACTTTGCCTTCGATCCAATCGACAATGCCATAGGCCTGGTCGATGTGTGCTCGCCCATAAGGATTGGAGGGATCGGCATCAGTCGGCGTGTAGGTTTGCCAGCCGTTGCTGCTGCTGGTCATATAGCGCAGGCTGTTATCCTGGACAACCATCATGCCATCGGTGCAATAGACGGTCGCGCCAACTTCGTAGCGTTTGTTCATCTCATTTTCGATTACGCCTTCCACGTCGCCCGGATAGCCAATAAGGCCTACGCAGCGATCTTCAACCCGGTGACCAAAAATGTGCTTGTCGGTTTGACGTTCGACCGCACCCATCACCCACTGCGCATCTAGATTGCCCAGCAAATAAAGCTGAAAGTCGATGCAGTGTGTACCTGTGTTCATCATACCCGCACCCACCGCCGACCACAGGCGCACTGGTTTTCCAATTTCGCCGCTCTGCACCAGTCGTCGCGCCTCGTTCCAAGAGGAATAGAAGCGTCGTTGATGGCCGACTGCTAGCTTGACATTGTTGCGTTGGCAGGCGGTGACCATGGCGTCAGCTTCGCCTAAGGATACGGCCATTGGCTTTTCACACAGAATGGCTTTGGGGCGGAAGGTGGCGGCAGCAATCGTCATCTCGGCATGTTGCGGATCCCAGGAGCAGACACTGACAATGTCAAGATTCTCCTTGGCAAGCATCTCGCGATAATCCAAATAGTGATGAGTTTCGGGCACATTGAAGTCGCGCCCATAGTCGGCCAATGCCTGGGGATGGGCATCGGCAATGGCGACAATTTCGGTGTGTTCACAGCCTTGCCAGCCACGGCCATGTTCGCGGGCAATGCGCCCGCTGGCGATGATTCCAACACGGTATTTTGCAGACATGGTTCCTCATTTCTGGTAACTATGGTTTCTGTACAGGTGGGGCGGTTTATTGGTATACCAGCATAATGGTACTGCCCTTTGTACAGATTTAGCCAAATTTGAGTTGTATCGGTGGGGATTGTGGCACAGAACCGAGATATCGGTTAGAGCCCAAACGCCCCCTCTCTAACTCTCCCCACCCAAGGGGTACCCGGAGGGAGAGGACAGTCACGGGAAGGATTGCGTTGTTTCTGCTGCCCCTTATTAGCGCTCAGCCAGTGCTAATTCGTACAGAATTTCAAGCTGTCCCACATGATACGACTCGTGAAAAATTAAGTAAAACTGAAGTCGATCATCCACGGTTGTGCCTTTCTCGGCATCATAAATTTCGCTGAGTTTCTCCACACGCATACTCTGCAAAGCACTGATCACCATCTCTGAAGCCTCGTCCAGCCGTTGCAGTAACACTTCTAACGGAATTGCCTTCTCACTGTCGGTTAGTGGCGGAGAACCGCCACCGTAGATGGCCCATTCAGCCGAATCGGGTTTTGTACTGCCATCGATGAGTCCGAGGTACTGCATACGGTAGACCAAAAGATGACCTAGATTCCAGTTCATACAATTGGCTGGAAAGGGTAGTTGGCGCATACTGTCAGCATGGTTCAAGCCGTTGGTCTTGTTTTTGATCATGCGATCCATAAAGCGCACATGGTTGATGTATTGTGTTGGGGTAGGCAAGGGTGGTTCCTTTCGATTGAAGTTGAAGGAAAGATGTGACAAGAAGACAAGGAGACAGGAAGACGAATCTCGCTTGCCATCCTCTTGTCTTCCTGTCTTCCTGTCTGCATTTACTCCCACGGCAGCGGCACGCCGAGTCGTTCACTGGCAGCGCGCAGGTTGCTTTGTTCCATTTCGCCGTAGCGGATGCCCTGGCTGCGATGTTTGGCCATGATCTCTTCTTCGATGGCACCGGGCAGCAGGGATCGATCATAGCCGGGCATGGGGACGTAGTGAGTGCGTACGTCGCGGGCAAGCCGGTCGGATTCGGCCTGGAAGACATCCATTGGGACGACACTGGCGACGTCAATGGCCAAGACCATACCACCGTGGCGCGCTGCTGACCAGCGATTCCAACTGTCGTCGGAGAGGGTAAAACCGGTCAGTGCGCCGCCCATCAAAGTGGCAACGGCACCATAGCCGATGCTCTTGAAAAAGGCGGCCGGAATCAGCGTGAAGAGCGCGTCATGTTCGGGGCCACGCTGACCATCAGCCATGATACAGGTGGCGGCGTCCAAGACGACATCCGGTTCCTCGCCGCCGGGAATGGCGAAGCAGATCGGTGGGTTGCCAAAGTAGGCGAGATGCTTGCCAGGGTTAGGGCCGCCGCCATCGGTCGCCTGTACCCCTTGATTGCGATAGCCCTGCACCGAGTAACCAATACAACCTTGATCCATACACATGCGCGCATAGTGACCTGCTGATCCGTAATGGCCAATGTAGCGCACCAGCCCCATGCCGATGCCGACCTGCTTGGCCTTGGCGATGGCATCTTGCGTCGCTTGCACCATCGGCCAGTAGCCGAGAGTCCCATCCCCTTCATAGACAACGGCAGTGGGTGTTTCATGGACTTTCTGGATGTTGGGCTGCGGGTTCAGTTTGCCAGCGGCAAAGGTTTGCGTGTAGCCATTGACAGTGCGCGTGCCGTGACTGCGCACTCCACGCAAGTCGGAGTTGACCAGCAGGCGGCTGATGACCGCTGCGTGTTCATGGCTCAGCCCGACCTTTTCGAAGCAGGTGACAGCAAAGTTGAGCAGGCGTTCTTCTTCGACAACGACAAAATTTTCTGGTGGTGTGTTCATGGGTTTACCTTTTGACTAAGGATTGTTTTTGCTAACATAAAAAGAATCCCGGAATATCTGCATATTCCGGGATTCTTTTTACGAGAGGTGCATAAGCTTTTTCTAGGATATGCCCGCAAGTTGCGGGGTACTTGACTGCCACGGCTTGATCTTTGCTAGAACTTCGGACAGAGCTTCTTCTGTGACTTCCGTGTCATAGGCTACTTGTGCGCGTAGCCAATAGCCATTTGATAAACCGAAGAAGCGACAAAGACGTAGATCAGTCTCAGCAGTGATCGAACGCCGACCTCCAATG
Source organism: Caldilineaceae bacterium (assembly GCA_046328715.1). Classification (GTDB taxonomy): domain Bacteria; phylum Chloroflexota; class Anaerolineae; order Caldilineales; family Caldilineaceae; genus JAXLWB01. The sequence continues at coordinate 84,103 of JAXLWB010000038.1, forward strand.
ATTTCACTGATGCGTTGGATTGGCACGCCGATTTCTTTGGCAAGGCGATATTGTGACAGCCCCATCGGTTTGAGAAACTCTTCACTTAAAAGTTCGCCAGGTGTTACAGGCTTTAGTTTTTCCATGTCTCTTTAAAATTCACGGATTGCCGGAATCACTTCGCGACCAATCGTTTCAATTGGCGTAATCTGATAGTCAGTTGGCATATTGAAGATCGCTTGTTGTACGCCGATGGCGGCGAATTGGCGGCAACGATCAATCATTTCTGCTGTCGTTCCGCCCAGGCCGATCATCGCAGTGTCGAGTGTAGTGCGCTCGATGGTGTTGTAATCGCGGCCAATCTCATCACAGTGCGCCTTGAGCACGTCGAGTTTCTGCTGCACGGCGTTGGGCCCGCCGTAGGCGAAGAGATTGCAGGCATCAGCATACTGGGCGGCGAGGCGTAGGGTCTTTTTCTCACCGCCGCCACCGATCAGAATGGGTGGATGCGGTTTAGAAAGCGGCTGCGGATGGTTGATCGGCTCGGCCAGTTGATAATGTTTGCCTTGGAACGGCGAAGCATCGTCGCGCCACATTTGATGAGCAAGTTTCAACGTCTCTTCCAGCCGTTCAAAACGCTCGGCCAAGGGTGGGAAGGGAAACCCCAACCCGTGCGATTCACGCTCATACCAACCCGCCCCAATGCCCAACATCGCCCGCCCGCCGGAAATGACATCGAGTGCGGTCACAATTTTGATCAAGTGGCCAGGTTGACGATAGTGAACGCCCGTCACCATCGTGCCCAGTGTTGCCCGTTTTGTGTGCCCAGCCATGTAGGCGAGTAAGGTATAGCCATCCATCATCGGCTGCTGCGCCTCGTAATGGCGGGCAGGCATCTCCATCTGGAAGAAGTGATCCATCACCCACAAGCTGTCAAAACCGACACTGTCGGCGGTGTGTGCGATCTCTGCCAACTTGCCGCCGATTTCATGCGGTGAGACGCCATCCCAATTAAAGCGACTGATCTGTAATCCGATTTTCATCTGTTGTTTGCTCCTTTATGGGCGCAAAAGGACGAAATGTCCATTGTAGTGCGGAGGAAGGTTTGTCACAACTGAGCATAAAGGGATCTGTGAACGGGTTCTGTCAGCCGTTGCGCAATTTAGGCGGATTGAATTCCCCCTGTCGCCCGCAACAACGTCTCCTGCACCAGCAACTCATGCGAAAGCGGTCGGTCCGGCGGCTGTTCGCCACGAATGGTAGCGACGAAGGACTTGAGTTCCAGAGCATGGGCTTCGTCACGCTGTTGTTGGCGCAGTTGGATCATGTTGACGCCCTTCTCATAGCCGCCTGAAGCCTCTTCGAGACAGAGACGAATCACGTTGGCTGGTTCGAAGGGTTCAACCAGAATGGCGCTGCCCTTAGTGCCGTAGACCTCGAAGCGGCGCGCCATCGGGCGGGTCTCCATGGCGGCGATATCGACCATGGCAAAGGCGCGTTCAAACTCGAAGACGCCGAGTGTGTTGTCGGCTAACTCGGGGACAATTCCGGTATCGTTACGCAGAAAGGAGGTCACTTTGTTGGGGCGTCCAAGCATCCAACAGATCTGGTCGAGCATGTGGCCGCCCAGGTCGTAGAGCAAACCGCCCTTATGATAGGCGATGGTGTCGCGGGTATTGTAGTTCATCGCACTGCCGCGCTCGTAGGGAATCCAGGTGGACATATGCGCACGCACAGAAAAAATGTCGCCTAGAAACCCGGAGCGTGCCCATTGTGTAAGTTGGGCAAAGCCGATATGATAGCGGAACATGTAGCCCATCTGCACCTGTAGCTTGTTTTCTTCGGCCAAGGCGATGATGCGCTGCCACTGCGGCCAATTGTCGCCAGCCGGTTTGTCGTACCAGCAATGTTTACCAGCACGAATGATCGCCTCGGTATGGTCGAGGCTCTCCCGGTTGAGGCCTTCTGAGGCGATGGCAACAATGGTGGGATCATTGAGCATCTCCTCGGCGCTTTCGTACCAATGCAGATTCCGATAGGTCGCATCCTGATCTTGTACTTGGCGACGACGGACCAGATCCGGTTCAAAGACGCCAACCACTTCGACATCTGGGTTGTTACGCATTGCTTCCATCTTGGCACCGGCATGACCATGTTTGGTGCTATATTGGGCAATTCGGATTTTATTCATAAAGACCTTTCACAGATCAACTTTTGAAATCATCAAGTTTAGCAATATACTATCAGCATGACGACAGTGACTTTGCAACCAGATATTGCCACTCAAATTGCTGAGATAGCTAATCAACAGCATGAAACGATTGAATCATTAATTGATCACGCACTACGTGAGTACATGGCCAATTATCGACGAGCGAAAATTCGTTCTGAAACAGAAGCATTTCATCAACAACAGAGTAGCTTGGTCAAGAACTATCTGGGTCAGTTTGTTGCCATGCACAATCAGCAAGTCATTGACCACGATCCAGATTTGCGAACGCTTCATCTCCGGGTCCATGCGCGATTAGGACGAATGCCCGTTCTCCTAAAACAAGTCACTGTCGATTCAGAACCTGATCTCGTATTCCGTAGCCCGAAATTTGAGCAAAGCAATTCATGAAGTCAAAGTTTACCTTCAATTATAATTCTGCCTATTATCCACCTGCGCCCTTTGTTGACATTGTTCTGGTTACGCCAACTGAACCCTTACGTACGAATGTACTTCATGCGTTTGTTGACAGTGGAGCAGACGGAACAATCGTCCCAGTCCGTTATCTGGAAGCGATTCAAGCTCCCGCCACTCAAGAAAAATTCATTCGCAGTCAATGGCGAGAGCGCTATCGTGTCATGTTATTTCTAGTAGACGTCCAAATTGGCGACATAACGCTTCCTGGAATCGAAGTCGTCGGCGACGAAATCTCAGACGAAGTTGTGTTAGGACGCAACGTGCTGAATCGGCTTCGCATCATACTTGATGGTCGCAAGGACATAATTGAAGTTTCCGACTGAACGGACATCAACCTTCCGCGTCACTCGTCATACGTTCTCCCCGCAATAAGAACGCCCGAATATCATATCGTCCCGGTCTCTCTGGCACTAGGTGACCACTTTCCACCATCAGATCAAGCGGATTGAGGCGGGTGCGCATGGGCAGGATCACCTTTTCGTGCATGCGCGCCGATTCGTAGATGGCGTGGATCATTTCCAGCGCTTTGTAGCCATTTTCGGCACGACCGCGATGGGTTTCTACTTTCCCTTCGAGCCAATCAGCCAATTCGTCGGCCTGCGCTGCGCCGCCTTCCAGCCATTCAAAGCGATCCCCTTGTTCGGCCACCTTGAAAAACTTGCCATCCGGCTCGTAGAGCTTCCAACTGCCGCCGGTCTCCTTGTTGAGCAGTTGCAGGTTGTTGGTGGTCATGTTGATCATGCCTTCGCTGCCGTAGATCATCGCGCCTTGATACCAGCTTGGCGTGACATCGCTGAGTAGGAGAGCGTGGGCACCGTTGCGGAAATGAAAGACACCGATAGCACAATTCTCAATGCGGGTGTTGCGCTCGAACTGATCAGTCTTGCGTTCGATGTTGCCCATCACCCATTCGCACTCCTCGTCGCTGAGTAGGTAGCGATACATGTCGGTTTGATGTGAGCTATAGTTAGGCAGCCCGTCGCCGCCAAAGCTGACGATCTGCTGCACGGTGCCGATTACACCGTCGGCGATCATCTGCTTGGCCAATGTGTAGGCAGGTAAGAAGCGGCGTTGGTGGCCGAGCACAAGCTTGACTTTATTGCGGCGACAGGCAACGACCATCTGTTCAGCGTTGCCAATCGAGTCAGCCATTGGCTTTTCGCAAAGAATCGCTTTGGGTCTATAGTTGGCGGCGGCGATTGTCCATTGGGCATGGCCACCGTGCCAGACGCAGATCGAGACAACATCCAGCTTTTCTTTTTCGAGCATCTGGCGGGCGTCGGTGTAATGGTGGGTGGTGATGCCGAATTTAGTGTCAGCATCGTTCATGGCGCTTTCGTTGAGGTCGGCCAGGGCGACAACTTCGTAGCGTCCACTGTTAATGTAGCCGCCGATATGGTTGCCACTAATACTGCCACAGCCAATCACGCCTGCGCGTAGTTTGGTTGACATAAGAGAAGTTCCTCAATTCACTATTGGGGCAGGGACAAAATGGTATACCGTTTATCTTATCACAAACCTGGATAGTTGTAGAAACAGAGGGATAAGAAATGCTCTCTCAAAGGGTGGGCAGACTTGCAACATTTTCGTGCATTTCGTCAGTTTCGTGGCTATCACATATCTTTACGGTAGAGCCTGGAATTTGCAGCCTTCCGCTGCACAGGTCAGCGCCACAAACAGCTCGGAACGAATCAACCATTGGCCCTCTCGTTTTACCCAGTGGGCAGCATAACGTCCACCAATCACAACTTGTCCTGTTACGCTGCCGAGATGCCCAGCCCACGATCCTTCTTCAAAGGCAAGCGGCCACTGCTCACTCACTTCGATGGTCGTACTATGTCGTTGATAGACCAATTGTTTTTGCGGATCACCTGTGGTTTGTAGGGCTTGACGAGCCGCTACTTGTCCTTCTACTGTTTGGCCGAGTGCGCGACGAATGGTGATATCCTCGGTCCAGAAGCTGGCAACGCGATCGAGATCGTTTTCTGCAATCGCCAGGTTTTGGGCCTGACGGGCCGTACGGATCGCAACTTGATCATTCAATAAGCTACTCATCGGTTCAATATTTCCTTTCCAACAATGCTTCGATCACATCGACTGAGGTGGGCACTGGCGTGTATCGCTCCAACTGTTCTGCTATATGTGCGGCTCGATTGTGATAAGCAATCTCCGTCAACAGTTGAGAAGTAGCGTTCTGAACGCGCGCTGGCGTGACCTGTGGTTGATTGAGCCGCAAGCCAACACCCGCTTCTACCACTTTTTGGGCATTGTCGGGCTGATCCTTGCCATCGGGAATGACCAGGGCTGGTTTTCCCGCCCGCAAGGTCGAATAGGTGATTCCTGCGCCGCCATGATGAATAACGGCAGTGACACGAGGGAGGATCTCCGGGTAGGGGGCGTAGGGCAGCACATGTAGATTGGGCAATTGCAGCGCACTCAAATCGACTGCCCCACCACCTGTGACCACAGTACAAATGCCGTTACTGGTCAACGTCTGGCAGATCAAGCGTAGTAGCGCCTCTTTGCGTTCAAACCATTCCGAGCCAAAGGTGACAAACACGGTCGGCTGTCCAGATTGCAAAAAGGCCAAACTCTCCGGGGAAAGCGCTCCAGCTTCGGACCACTCGATTGGGCCGACCCAATGTAACTGAGCAGGCCAATCGCTGCGTGAATATTCCAATTCTTTGGGAGCCAAACCGAGAATCGCATCGGGTGAGTAAAGGCCATCGCCACCATCGGGCAAATTTAACTTGATCTGCAATCTGCGCCAATAAGGACGTAACAAAAATGTAAGCGAGCCCCGCAGCAACTCATGTAACTGGCGACCGCCCCAATCGCGCAGATGATGCAGCGGAGTACGCGGTTGGCTTAATCCACCGAGGAAGACAGGCGTGCCGTTTTGTGTGCGAATGCAGGAGGGTACCGTACAGGTGGTGACAAAGGGCAGGTGGTTGCGCCGAGCCAGGGCCAGCCCCACCGGCGTGGAAAAATCGGTGACGACCAGATCGGGTCGCCAATCGGCCAGGATACGCTCCATCTCGACCACTCCGAGCTCGATTAACTTGAGAAAATAGTGAATCCAGGTGAAAATGCGGAGCGGGTTATAGCTATCTTCATGCGCACCGACCGGATGGCTGATCATCTCAACCGTATCAAAGCGTCCAGGCAGCAGTGCTGTCGCCGATAGTCCTGCTCGTTCGAGCAGGGCAACTTTTGATAGTCCGGTGAGATAGCGCACCTGATGTCCGCGCGCCTGAAGCGCCTGTGCAATCGGAATAGTCGGGTTCATGTGGCCTGCCGCTGGGACCACGGTGAAGAGGATTTTTGACATAGGGTAAGAATGCAGGTTGCAAGTGGCAAAGTATCCATAAACCTGCAACCTTTCACATCAGCAATGTTTTCAACGTTTATTACACTTTTGTACTTAACTGATCGTCTATTACGAATGGCGGCGATTACGCACTTCTTTCAGAAGGCTAATCCGCAGTCGCCGCTTGTCTGGCCTTCGCTTTCGTTGATCCAGCCCATTACACGCGGGGCGGCAAATTTGGATGGCAACCTGCGTGCTCGATTTGCGCAACAGTATGCCGGGTCAGTGCAGCACCTTCTCGTCTGTGATCGTGCAGATGAAGGCTCACAGGCGATCTGTCGAAAGGTGATCAACGAGAGCACGACGTCGCAGGCAACCTTGGTGCTGGCTGCACCAACTGGTGAGCATTCTGCAATTGCCTCGAAGATTGCCAAACTCAATGCTGGCTTGGCGCAGGCGACCGGTGAGCTTATCTGTTGCATTGACGATGACATTGAAGCTCCCGCCGATCTTTTGCAACGTTTGGTCTGTCATCTGCAACTTGCTGGGGTCGGTGCCGTTTTTGGTCTGGCACACGCGGTCAGTTGGGAAACGCCTTGGTCAAGCATGATGAGCCTCTTTGTCAACAGCAGCGCATTGCCAACCTATATCCCGCTCACCTATCTGAGCGATCCAGTGTCGATCACGGGGCACCTGTTTATGCTTCGCTCGACAGACTTGCAGCGCGTGGGCAGTTGGGAGCAGATGGAAACACGCGTGGATGACGACAATGATCTAGGCCGCCGATTGATTGAAAAACATCTGCGCCTGGTCCAAACGCCAGTCATCTACCGCGTTCACAATCAATTCGGTTCCTGGCACGCGTATGAGCGCCAGATCAAACGTTGGTTTATTATGCCGCGCCAGTCGATTCTGCCTCACCTTTCTAACCGACAAAAGCTGCTCTCTAGCCTGCTCAGTGTGGGTTTGATTCTACCACTGCTCTCGTTAGGGATGGCAATCCTCCATCCCACTTGGCAAACGTGGTTGAATCTGCTGCTGGTCTTTTTGCTCTTTTGTGGCAGTTTGGAGTGGTTACGGGCAACCTATTTGCAGGCAGATTTTCCCCGAGTGGCTTGGTTGCTGACACCGATTACGCTGTGGGTGACGCCGTTGCAGATGCTGTGGGCGATGTTCTTAGCCAAGCCGGTGATTGATTGGCGCGGGCAACGATTGCAGATTGAACGGGGTGGGGCATTTCAGAGGGTGGAGGAGTGAGGGGTGAGGTTGGAGGAATTCACCCCTCACTCCTCTGATTTTAGCAAGTGAGACGTACACCATGTGGCAAGGATGGATCGGAATCGTTCTGTTGCTGATTTTGGGCGAGCGGCTGCTGAAGTATCTGCTTGTCCGCCGTTTTTTTGCGCGCTCACTGCCCGTCAGCCAACGAGGGAAGACGGCGATGATTTCGATCTTGCAGCCGATTCTGAGCGGCGATCCGACCTTGTGGCATTGTCTTGCACGCAACCTTTCTGCCCAGAGCAACTATGAGCGCGAGTTTCTCTGGCTGGTGGATGAGAATGATCCGGTTGCCATCGAGGGTTGCCAACAGTTGATCGACCACCATCCAACTATCAACGTCCGTATGCTCATTTATCCCCCGCCGCCGAATGGTGTAAATCCCAAAACTTTCAAGCTGATTGCTGGTCTGCGTCAGGCCACGGGGGAATGGGTGGCGGTGCTGGATGATGACACGATGTTGCCCGACCAAGCCTGGGAGCAGGCGCTTCCTTATCTCGAACAGCCGGGCGTTGGGTTGGTCTTTGGGCTTCCTTATTATGTCAACTTTAGCAATCGCTGGTCGGCGCTGGTGGCGGCTTTTGTCAATGGTTTCTCGCTGCTCACCTATGTGCCTTACACTTTTGTGCATGAACCCTTGACGATCAATGGCATGTTCTATCTGCTCAAACGGAGTACGCTGGATGCGATTGGTGGTTTTGTGGGGCTGGAAACACAGTTGTGTGACGATTATGCGGTCGCTCAGCACTTGCGCACGCATGGCTATCAGATCGTGCAGACGCCGCTGCGCCACGCCATCAGCACCCAGGTCGGCGATTGGCGTCACTATCTGCGCATTATGACGCGCTGGCTGATCTTTCCCCAGGTCTCGGTGATGCGCAGTGCGGCTTGGGGCGAACAGTGGCTCTTTTACCTTTTCGCCTTTGTGCCAACCTTCGTTCCGCTGCTACTGCTGATCTTGACCCTGTTGCAGCCAACTGGAATCATGTTGAGTATTCTGCTTGGCTATTGTGCGCTGAGCGGAACAATCGCCTGGGATCTCAATCGGCGCTATCTTCAACGAGCAACGCCAGCTTGGGCATTGCCACTGTTGGTGTTAATGTATTTTCTGCTACCGTTGCACACGCTGTGGGCGTTGTTGGCTCCCCGTCGCATCAACTGGCGTGGACATATTATGGCGGTGCAGAAGGATGGCGGTTTCTCGTTTGTGGAGCGGCGGTAGAGGAATGACTGTATTTACGCTTGTCGTTCAGTAATTGCGGTAATTGGTAATTACGCAATTACCCAATACCTATTTCCAGCGTACAAACTGTTCAGTTTCATTTGGAGACCTACAGTACACATACCATGTCGAGCAAACCAACCATTCGCCTCTATTGGCAAGATGATACCTGTTTTGAAAATTTAGCCACCGTGCTTGAGATTCAGGAGAATCGGCTGGCAGTGGATCGTACCTGTTTTTTCCCTGGCGGCGGCGGTCAACCTGCGGATGAGGGTACGCTTGTGCTGCCAAGTGGTGAATCTATCGGGATCACTACGATGCAGGCCGGGGATGAGGGCGTCTTGTGGCACATTTGTGAGAAGCCCTTGTCTGTTGATCTGGTCGGCCAGTCGGTGACGCTGAGGCTCAATCAGCAGCGGCGGCTCTTGTTGATGCGCTATCACACGGTGTTGCACATCCTCAACACGACCGTCCTGCAACAGTATGATGGCTGGATTACCGGGGTGCAGATTGGTACCGAGCAGTCGCGCATTGACTTCAAGTGGGAGGGTTTTTCACCCGCGCTCTGCGGTGAGGTAGAGACGATGGTCAACCGCGTGATCGAGGAGGATCATCTGCTCAAATCCTACTTTGTGAGCGAAGCTGAATTCCAGCAGCGAAGCGACCTGTTGCGGACGCTCGAAGCCAAGCCGCCGATCATCAATGGGCAGGTGCGCGTGGTCGAAATTGAAGGCTTTGATGCTCAAGCCTGTGGCGGAACCCACGTTCATCGTACCAGCGAGGTGGGCAGGTTCTCGATCTGGCGCACCGAAAACAAGGGTAAAATTAATAAGCGGTTGTATGTGCGACTGGCGTAATCAGACAGGAAGACAAGAAGACAAGAAGACAGGAAGATTTACGAGTTCATTCTGTCTTCCTGTCCGGTATTTCTTCTAATAATTCCTCTGAAACGTGACTGTCCAGCTATAGTGACCATAACAACCGCGGTTGGACACAAAACTCTCGCAACTGGTCTGATCCGTGCAGTAGTGGGCAGCAATCAAGTCCGGAAAGGGAATCACATCGGGCCGAGTGACCAAGCCGGTGGCAACTTCACTGCTGGCTTCACGCCCGTCTGCATCGCGTAGCACCGCCACATCCTGTCCGGAACCGAGCACAAACTCGGCATTGCCGTCGCCCTTGCCCTGCGAACCAGTGACAAAGATTTCTTTGGCGCCATATTGCACCTGAACGGCGACCCCATTAATACGGACGCCATTTGGATCGACCACGGTTACGACCAATTGACGCTTTTCCCCACAGATGACCGATTCCCCATTGAGCCATCCACCATTTTCATAGACCTCCCACAGTCGCTTCTCGATCACTCGGAAGCTGGGCGCATCGGTCGTGGCTGGTTGTGGAGTGGGCGCTGCGGTGGCCTCGGCAACAACCTCAGCAGGCGTGGGTGAATTTTCCACTTCGACCGTGGGTGCTTGGGTTGGTGTGGCGGTGGCTGGCGGTGGCGGTGCATCGACCACGGCAATTGCTGCTACGGGACCTTGCGCTTGTACCAGCGGCGCATAGACCCAACCAGTTGTGCCGTCGGCCAGTGTGACTTGCCACCAACTCTCGTCCAGATTTTTACCTGTTACCTCGGCGGTGGCACCCGTTTGTAGCGCATTGATCACGGGATAATCGGTGCCGGGGCCGCTGCGGACATTGATCGATTTGCTGGCGCTGACCTGCGGTGTCGAAGGCGGGGTATCAGTTGGCGACGGCAATGCCAAAGCGACTTGGGCGGTAGATGGGGCCGGAGTAGCCGTCGGCAAGGGCAGCGCAACCTCGGCAGATTTGATCGGTTGACACCCTGCAAGCAGAGCGAACAAGGTACTGAGCAAAAGTGCAAAGCGCACCGTTTGCTTGGTCTTTGCAAAAAAGTGAACAGAAGTGAGTATATGATAATATCGATTGAACATGCCCCGCATCATATACTGGAGTGGTGGAATGCTCAAGGTGGTAGTTGGGCAGAAATCATTTCATATGGCTTGCTTATTGCTGTAAATACTACTCTTTCGCTTTGCGCTGATATCGTGCCGTAGCGATCGCATGGGCCTCGCCAATCAACTTCTTTGTAACTTCAACGTTTTCACCAGAAGGATTGAGGATGCACACAAAGTGCTGCCGCGCATACTCTGGGTGAGGAAGGAAGACATTTAGCTGCGTATAATCAATTGCTTCCTCGCTGGATTTACCAATCAGTTGCTGAAAAGTTTCTTTGCTGACGCCGATATTGAGGCGGAAAACATCTTCACGGTTAAGGTTAGAGACCTTATCGTACTCATTGTCGGAGTTAGCGATGGTGACAAACGACAAGCGATGGTCGTCGCCGACGAAGTAGAAGAGGTAGCCAAAGTTCTCTTCTTGCTGGACATTCTCCAAGCTGCTGATAAAGGTTTCGAGTTCTGGTTGGTTCATTGTCTCCTCCTATCGTTCAATGCTGGCACCACCTCACTGACAAGTAGCTCCAGTGTAGTCAAATTTGGAAACCCACCACAGTCGACCATGAAATAATCGACGCCCAGGTCGATAAAGGGGTGCATTTGCTCAACCAATTGCCTGGGCGTACCAACAAAGTTGAAATCCTCCTCATCCATACAATAGCGCGTCCCCGCCACGCGTTTTGCTTCTGCCTCGGTTGGAGCACAGACACAGCCGCCGCCCCACGAGCGCTGCACTGTCGCCGGATCCCGGCCTACCTCGGCGCAGGCGCGCTCAAATTCCTTTACCAAGCCTTTATATTTCTGGATACCGGTCGATGACACGTTCCACCCGTCGGCGTATCTCGCCGTCAAGCGCAACATCTTCGGCCCGAATGCACCGATGATGATGGGCGGGATCGGATCTGGCTTTGGCTCACAGTAGGCGTCGGTGACTCGATGATACGTTCCTACAAAGTTAGCCTTCTTTTCCGTCCACAGCGCTTTGATAATTTGGATCGTCTCCTCCAATTGTTGCACTCGTACACCAGCGGGTGGAAAATCGTACCCATAGGCATGGTATTCTTCCTTGTGCCACCCTGCACCAATGCCCAAAAGGAACCGTCCGCCACTGAGAAATTGTAGTGTTGCGCCCATCTTGGCCAGTAGCGCTGGGTTACGAAACGACTGGCACAGCACGGTATGGCCAAACTTAAGCTGCGGATGGAGAGCCGCCATATAGCTCAGTGCGGTGAAACCTTCGAGTACGTCCGTATCACCAAACTGCAGATGGTCAATAAACCAGGCCGAATCGAAATGTCCGTGGACTGTATTGAGCGCTTGATTGAGATTGTCAATGAAAGTTGCCCGGTACGTCTTGTCCAACTGGTCGGCAGGCATTGTAAAGCCAAATCGGATCTGTGGCATCGTATCTTCCGTAAATCCTATGTACCCAACACCTTACCGTTCACAAGCAGTCAATTGTGCCGCTTATTGGGTGGTTTGGGATCTGTTACTTCCCCTGGATAATACCTTATGTCCTCACGTCTTGTAATCAATCTGCATTACATTTGCTGACCAGATGGATACATTGACTCAATCCCCTGCCTAGCATGATAATTTCCAATATCCAATGTTACACGACCGCAACGGACAAATCAAAGGGAGCGTGCTTGCAGATGATCGGGGTATTGTTACAGGTACTAGCATGGTTATTGGGGATCATTTTACTTGTCATTCTTTTACTATTGGCCTATCCACTCGTCGAAATTCTGATCTGGCGGCGGCTCTGGCTGCGACGACTGCGTCAATCTGCACACCAGTCTCACACGAACTGGTCCACCGCCGTCATCTATCTCTCTGGCATCAGCCACTTTGCCAGTCCCGATCTGTTGCGCCAACAGGTTACGATGTTGAAACAGGTGGCCAAAGTAGCCAAGCCAGAGCGAATGCTCACCGTCGCCTTCCCCTACGAAGCTGAGACCGCCAAGGAGTTTCAGCGTTATGATCTCTGGCGTCGGCTTGGCTGGAAGTCAACGCCATTGATTATCTTCTCCCTGCGCAATTTTGAACAGGCTGCCCTGGCCAATATGTTTCCCAACTGGTATGGTCGAGTGGTTGCCGATTGTATTGCCGCCCGACTCGGTGACAGCAACAAAGCACAGCGTTTGATCGTGATCGGCAACAGCGCCGGTGGATCGATCCTACTCAGCGCGGCGCCCTTCTTGTGTGAGCGCTGGCCAGGGCTGAAGATTACCGCCATCATGTGTGGCGGCGTCTACGGCAGCAGCAAGGGCTTTGAAAGTGTTGAGCGCTTTCACCAATTGCTGGGATCACGCGATGGTTGGGTTGACTTCGGCATCTCGATCACCCCTAGTCGCCGTTGGCCCAGAGGGCCGCTGCCTAAAGCGCAAGCCGAAGGACGCTATCAGGAACATCAGATTGGCGACATGGGGCACTTTGGCACGGAGGGCTACTATAGCGATAAGTATGTCCAGGTGACGAGCCGCTACATTGCATCGCTTTTGTCCGAGAAAAAGGAATAACACATGCCGTCCCCTTACTAACGTGCGGGGTTCTGAGTGGATTTCAGAGCCGTTAGCGTTAGCGTACGGTACGTTTGGGTGGGGTCAGCGTCGATGATGTTAATGTCGCCGTCCCCTTACTGACGTGCGGGGTTCTGAGTGAATTTCGGAGCCGTTAGCGCACGGTACGTTTGGGTGGGGTCAGTGTCGATGATGTTAATGTCGCCGTCCCCTTACTGACGTGCGGGGTTCTGAGTGGATTTCAGAGCCGTTAGCGTTAGCGTACGGTACGTTTGGGTGGGGTCAGTGTCGATGATGTTAATGTCGCCGTCCCCTTACTGACGTGCGGGGTTCTGCTGGGGCGGCCCTTGGCGAATCCGTTTCAACACGCCTTCCCGATCATCCGACCAGCGCGCTTCAATCCACCAGGTAACGCCAGCCTCTTGAAAGGGTTGCAATTTTGCCGTTGTCTGGGCTGGATCGTCGCCCGGGGTTTCACCCTCAATGACGATATCAAAAGGTGTGGCAAGTGTGCGCCGCTGTTCGATCCAGGCTTTCATCTGGCGCAACAGTTCAGGGGTGAGGGCATTGCGAACATCGTCGGCACCCCATTCACTTTGTCCCGCAGGTGGTAAGACGTGGGGCAATAAGCCATCACAACGTGCCGCCCGCGCCATCGACTTCTGGCTAAACCAGGCACCAACCACCCAAATTGGGATGCGCGGCTGTTGCATCGAAGCGGGACCACCGCCAAACTCGTCAATCGGAAAGTGCTTGCCCGCATAACCTGAAGCTTTCCCGCTCCATAGGTTGGTCAAGATGTCGATAGTTTCATCCAAACGTTCGGCACGCAGTTTGCGATCGGTCTCTGCACCGATCTGTCGCCAGCCAGGAAAATCGGTCGCACCCAATCCCAATGCCACAATCGCCCGCCCCTGGGAGAGTTGATCGATGCTCAACATTTCGCTTGCCAGCTTCCACGGTTGCCGACGCGGCGCTGGTGTTAGCATTGTACCCATGCGGATTCGTTCCGTGCGGGCAGCGATTGCCCCCATCGTCACATACGGATCGCTGCTATAGATGCCTTCCCATAGAAAAACACCATCCCAGCCTGCCTTCTCTGCCTCCAGTGCTGTCTGCAACTGCTCATCGGCACTGCCGCCTGTGATGACCACGCCGTAGTTCATAGGTAGCTCCTTGTTGATGCACTAAACGATGATTGAATTTTTCCAGAATAGCAGGAAAAGAGGACGAAAACTGTCATCTATTCAACTTGTTTCTTCATTACTATCATTGCCTATTGACCGCAAATTCTTTCGTCAGGTACAATGGGCCTACTGCCTCCCTGAGAATATCGAACTGGCAAAAATCTCCTCGCATTACAAATCGGACTTGAGTATTAGGACTTTCACAAGACAAACATGCATTTTGTAGAACAAGATAATTTCTTGTTCGTTTTCGGATGACACAGTGCACAAGAAAATATCTTGTGCTACAGTCAAAAACCAGCGTCTTGCGTATGTCCCAAGTGAATAAAATCTACGTCGCACATCACGACTTTCTGAAGTGAGGAACAACATGAAGGAAATAGTTTGGTCTTTGCCGCATCACGATGGTTCGGCCCTATATGTCCCCGAACCGACCCCAAGATTGGGGGGCCAGACCACTGTTTTGCTGCGCGTGCCACGCACAAGTGATGTTACAAGCGCTTGGGTGCGCGTACTTTGCGATGGCGAACCTGAACTGGTGCGCGCTACTGTGGATCGCCAGGATGAGCGCGAGACATGGTTGCGCGCCGAAGTGCGTGTCGTCAATCCAGTGGTGAGCTACCGCTGGCTACTCGACGGCGGTCCCTATGGCTACCAGTGGCTCAATGGCATCGGGCTCCACAGCCACGATGTTGCCGACGCCGCTGACTTTCGTATTAGCACCTACGAGCCGCCGCCCGCTTGGGCAACTGGCACCATGTACCAGATCTTTCCCGACCGCTTTGCCAAGTCTGTTGACCGCCCAACACCCGCCTGGGCCAAGCCAGCCGCCTGGGACGATCCGGTGACCGGCGAAGGGCCTGACACGCCACGCCAATACTACGGTGGTGATCTGGATGGCATCTGCCAGCATCTCGACTATATTGCCGCGCTGGGCGTGGGCACGATCTATTTGACCCCCTTCTTCCCGGCCGAATCGAATCATCGCTACAATGCTTCGACCTTCCGCCAGGTCGATCCGCTGCTGGGAGGCGATGAAGCGATGGCGCGCCTTGCCGCTGCTGCCCACGCCCGCGGCATTCGCCTAATGGGTGACCTCACGACCAACCATTGCGGCGATACCCATGAATGGTTCCAGGCGGCCTTGGCCGATGTGAATGCTCCAGAGGCGCAGTTCTTTTTCTTCACCCAACACCCCCAGCATTACGATGCCTGGTGGGGAATGCGCGAGATGCCGATCTTTGACCACCGCAGCCTTGAATTGCGCCGTCGCCTCTATGCTGGCCCAGACTCGGTAGTGGCGCAATGGCTTGGTCCCCACGCACTCGACGCCTGGCGCATTGATGTCGCCAATATGACCGGCATTCACGGTGACATTCATCTCAGCCACGAGGTGGCGACGACCATCCGGCGTACGATGGCACAGACTGTGGCCGAATCGTTCTTGCAAGCCGAGTCCAATCATGATACCAGTCGTGACCTGTTGGGTGATGGCTATCAGGGCACGATGAACTACGCCGCTTTCACCCGACCGCTTTGGCAATGGCTGCTGCCACCCCAGCCAATGCCCTATGCGCATGGCAAATATCCGATGTTGCCCAACCTGCCGGGGCGTATGATTGTGCGCGCCATGCGTGAACTGTCGGGTGTCACGCCGTGGCAAGGTACACTGCATGCCATGAACCTCATCGGGTCGCACGACACGCACCGCATTATTTCGCTGCTTGGCGATGCACAGTTGGTGGATGTGGCGTTTGGTATGTTGGCTGCCTACCCTGGTGTCCCGATGATCTATGCCGGCGACGAGATCGGCCTGGCGACGCTCGGGCCGGAGTATGCACGAATCCCCATGCCGTGGTCGCATCCGGAGCGTTGGGATCAGCGGCGTTTGGCGTTGACACGCAACCTTTTTGGTACGCGTGCCAACAGTGAAGCGCTGCGTCGTGGTGGGCTGCGCTGGTTGTGCATTGACGACGATGCGCTAACCTTCCTGCGCGAAGCTCCCGGCGAAAGCGTACTCGTTCATGCTGCACGCGCCAACCACGAACCGACCCAGATTCCAGCGTCTATCATTGGTAAGCAACTTGCCGGTCTCGCTGGAAGCCCAGATCTGAGCGCCGACAGCAAAGGCATGGTCACACTGCCAGCGAATGGCCCGGCCTTCGGAATGTGGCGTCTGGCTGATAGATAAATAACGTGAGTTCGGATTGTAGTCCGAAAGGCTACCCAACGGTAACCAAGGAGTGGCGACCATGGGGTGTCCTGTCCTGCCGCAATAGGGCTAATAGACAATGCAGATAAACATGGCACTTTGTAGGGGCATCCGCTTGCCGGTGCCCTTGGGCGACCGCAAGGGTACGCCCCTACAAATGTGTCACCTCTATTTGCGTTGTCGATAAGGGTCGAATGTCCAACCTGGAGTATTCAAGTATCTCGTAACTCGTATCTCAGACTGGCATGTATTTTTGTGGTAGAATCGTACATCCTCCCCCTATTTCAAGGAGCACAGATGAAGCCAGTTAGCGAAGCCGTTGAAACTTTTTTCAAAGCGTATGAGCAGGGGTTGGCGTCCTCCGATTTAGAAGTGATTGGTTCCAGTTATGCGGAATCCTTTCTGTTTGCCGGCCCGCAGGGCGCGCAGGCAGTTACACGGGAGGGCTTTCTCAAGGCACTGCCACGACGGCAGGGTTTCTTTGAGACAGTCGGCTTGTCCTCTTCAAAGATCCAATCACTGCAAGAAACCTGGCTCGACGAGCACTACGTCTCCGTCAAAGTCGGTTGGGTGATGCGCTTTGAAAAAGATCCAAACCATCCCATTGAGAATCAGAATTCAGCTACCTACATCTTACAACAGCAGGAACAAGGGCTGCGTATTGTCTTTCAACTTGACCATCAGGACTTGATGAAGAAGGTGCAGGAGTTGGGGCTGTTAAAAGCCTGACTTGAACATGAACCGCGGATGACACAGATTCTGCGGATAAAGAGCGGATATTTATCAAAAATCCGGCTGTTGTCTGCTAAATCGGCTTAATTCGCGGTTTGATTTCCGCTGGAGGATTTATGAACACACAAGAGCATGAGTTGCCCGAAATGGAAGCGGAGCGCTACGAAGAAACCTTTGCCAGTGGAATCGATGAACACGCCGAAGAGTTCAAAAAAATTGCTCAAACCAAACTCATCATTAGCCTGATCGGCGAGGCCAACGCAGGCAAGTCGGCGACAGTCAATGCCCTTACCGGCAAGAAACTAAGTGAGGTTCATCCCATTGCGGGCTGGACCAAACAGATCGCGCTGCATCAATATGCCGAAAATGTTTTCATCGCCGACACCCCTGGCTTGAATGAAATGCGTACGCTAGCATTGGGCACACAGGCCAAGGAGTTTGTCGAGAAGGAGGCGGACATCATCCTATTCTTTGTCAACGCCGCCAGCAATCGCAGCCCCGAGGAGGCCAATGCTTTTAAAGCGATTCTCAACCTCAAAAAGCCAACCATCGTCGTCTTGAACAAAATTGATACCATCGAGGTGGATGCCTTGGCAATGGTTGTGGAAGACTTACAGCAGCGCTTGGGCTATTATCTGATCGTACCCATCTCCGCCACCAAAGGTACCAACGTCGAAGCACTCAGCAATAAGATTGCCGAAATTCTGGCCGAAAAGGGCAAGGAGATTCTCTTTCTCAAAGTTTCACAATACAAGGAAGCAAGGGTAAGAGCTTGGATCAACGCCGCGGCTGTTGCAGCTTTTACGATTGGTGCCATCCCGATTCCTGGAGCGGACATTGTGCCGTTGACCTCGTTGCAGGTGCTGCTCTGCATGAAGATCGCCTACATCTACAACCAAAAAGTGACCAAAGGCGATGTCATGAAGTTTCTCAGCTCCACTGTGACGGGTCTCGCCGGTCGCTCCCTTTATCGCAATGGCGTCAAACTGATCGGCGATCTCTTTGGTCCCGCCGGCATGTTGACTTCGGCAGGAATCGCTGCCGCCATCGCCGCTGCCATGACGACGGCACTCGGCTGGGCGGCCAACTTCTATTACAAAAGCGGCATGACGATGGACTTGGGCGACGTGGGCGCGCTTTATCAAAGTGCATTTCGAGACTATTTCACAGAACGAAAGAACAACCAGTCAGCAAAAGCCTAATAAACCTCGGGGTCAACAGCAATGAAAACGCTCTTTGCAACCATCTATTTTGCTGGCATCATCGCTCAAATCGTGATCCGTTCACCCTATGCGCGGCCACAACGACAGATCGCCAAAACGGATCAGCGCGTGAACACTACAGAATACGTTGTCCTCACCCTCTTGTTTGCAGGGTTCCTTCCCTTGCAGCTTCTCTATAGCCTCACCTCCTGGCTTGACTTCGCCAACTACTCCCTATCTCCAAGCGCAAAAGTCTACCTGGGAATCATTGGCACACTTCTCCTTGTTGTCTCGCTCTGGATCTTTTGGCGTTCGCATCATGATTTGGGCAGCAACTGGTCGCCTTCGCTCGAAATCAATGTCAAACAAACCCTGATTACTAACGGCATCTACCGCTGGATCCGCCATCCGATGTATGCCTCGCAATGGGTTTGGAGCATCGCCCAGATTTTTCTCTTCCCCAACTGGATTGCTGGCTGGATTGGGCTGCTTACCTTTGCGCCCTTCTACTGGACACGCATCGCAGGCGAAGAGCAGATGATGGTTGACCACTTTGGCAATGCATATCGGGACTATTGTGCCAAGACAGGAAGGGTTGTCCCACGAATTTTGGGATGAATCTCTTTCATCGAAGGAAGAATAACCTTCACTGATCACTAGGTGTATCAGTATCAAGTGGATCGGACATGAATTACCAAACAGATTCCTCACGTCGTCTTGAGATTACCCTTCTCGGCAAGTTCGCAGTAATTTACCATGGCGAGCTTGTCCCTGAACTCAACACGCCGCGCTTACAGTCACTGCTTGCCTATTTGGCACTGCACAGCGATGCAACGCAATCGCGCAAAGCACTGGCTTTTCGTCTCTGGCCTGAATCCAACGAAGAGCAGGCGTTGACCAATCTGCGCAAACAAGTGAAATTCCTGCGTGACGCATTGCCAGATGCCGACCAACTGCTGGTTGGCGACCGTCAAACGATAGGCTGGGTTGATCCAAGTGCGCTCTATTGTGATGTTACCGAGTTTCGCAAGCGACTTTCCACGAGTACAACGTCGAACCATTCAATAGCAACCCTGAAGCGTGCTCTTGAGTTGTATCAAGGCGAATTGTTACCAGGGTGTTATGACGAATGGTTGCTGCCTTTGCGCGAGGAGACTCAACAACTCTATCTCGCCGCATTGGAACGCTTCAGCACCCTGCATGAAGGAGAACGAAATTACAGCGATGCGATTCAAGCCAACCTGCAACTGCTGCGTATCGACCCGTTGCACGAGGCCACCTATCGGCGCTTGATTCGACTCTATGCACTGAAT
>JAXLWB010000039.1:0-96480 GCA_046328715.1 Caldilineaceae bacterium
CGCCAACGATTTCGAAAGAGATCATGCCGCCCGGCGACAGACATTGTTTGCTATAAATGGCATGCTCCGCTGTGTCCTGTGGCAGATGGCCAAGATAGTAGACCCGCTTCACCTTGGGGTGGTCGGCCAGAAAGTCGGCCACGTAGCGAGCGTTCTTCATCTGCGAGGTCATGCGCAACTTGAGCGTTTCCAGACTGCGCAGCAACATCCAACCGGTCATCGGGCTGGCGGCGGTGCCAAGGATGGTACGCATCATCTTGACCGACTGGACCAGTTCTTGCGATCCCAGGCAGACACCCGCGATCACGTCGCTGTGGCCGCCGATATACTTGGTCGCCGAGTAGAGCACCAAGTCAGCGCCATGTTGCAGGGGATGTTGCCAGAGCGGGCCAAGAAAGGTATTGTCTACGGCGACCAGCACACGATGATCGGGGCGGGAATGGTGTTTGGCTAGTTCGGCGCAGCCAGCGATGTCAACCAAGGCATTGGTCGGATTGGCAGGCGTCTCGATGTAGATCATAGCCAGGTGGTCACGGATCGTGCGGTCAAGCAGAGGTTGCTCAAAGGCGGCCATCCCCTGGCCAGCCGGTACCCCAACCGGGCGAATGCCAAAACGAGGCAAAATATGTTTGAGCAGAAAATCCGTGCCGCCATAGACCGGTTCACTGTGCAAGACGACATCACCTGGGCGCAGAAACTGAAGCAAGGTCGTGCTAATCGCTGCCATGCCACTCTCAAAGACGGCTGCGGCTTGCGCTCCATCCCACACCGTCAGCCGATCTTCGAGGATTTCGAGATCGGGGTTGTTGAGCCGACTGTAGATCAGTCCGGGCGTTTCGTTGGGTTTGCTTT
This sequence comes from Caldilineaceae bacterium, assembly GCA_046328715.1. Taxonomy (GTDB): domain Bacteria; phylum Chloroflexota; class Anaerolineae; order Caldilineales; family Caldilineaceae; genus JAXLWB01. The sequence continues at coordinate 853 of JAXLWB010000039.1, forward strand.
TGCGCAGCCCATAGGCCAGCTCAAAAAACTGTTTGCCTTCCTCCGCCGTTTTGAAGACAAAGGTCGAGGTGAGAAAAACCGGACATTTGATTGCCCCTTCCGACCATTCGGGACGATAGCCGTAGCTCATCATCAAACTCTCGGGACGCAACACCTTCTCACCAATCATGCGATTGTGGGCACCTTGTTTTGTTTTGCTCATAGGTCTCATCCAATTTTGTAACCGATTTTTCGCAGCAACCCTTTGCGCCAGGCCACATCTTCCTCCCCTTCAACACCTTTGGGACTAAAGCCATCGATCACGCCGAGAATGCCACGTCCTTGTTCGCTTTCGGCCACGATCACCTGGGTGGGATTGGCCGTAGCACAGAAAATGTGACAAACCTCCGGCACATTTTTCACGGCATTGAGCACATTGATGGGGTAGAAGCCTTCACCCAGAAAGATGATAAAGGTATGGCCGGCAGCGATCGTCTTGGCGTTTTTGGTGGCAAGTTCCACCAGAATCGGGTCCGTGCCGCTCATGCGGATCAGACAGGCTCCCGATGCTTCACAAAAGGCCAAGCCAAAATGAATGCCCGGAACCGAATTGACCAGGGCTTCATGCAGATCTTCCACGCTTTTGATAAAGTGAGTTTGGCCAAGGATGAAGTTGAGCGCTTCCGGTTTTTCAATTGCGACGATGGCAAGTTGCATAGAAATTCGCTCCTTTTCCGAATCAAGCTTCGCACAAGTCAACTGCATATATACAGGTTCCTCTGGCTTCTATCAGATACTAATGTGAGAGACGCACAACGAAAGATGCAAAGTTGCAGAGTGGCAAAGTAACAAAGTCATACTTCCACTCTGCAACTTTGCATCTTTGAACCTGCATTCTCAGTTTCGTATTCGTCTGAACCCAATATGACAGCGAGATAAATCCATAGTACGAGTCATTCGGCTTGTTGTAAACTGGTTAGTTGGCTAATTTTTCAGAGTCAGCGGGTTGTCGTTGCTTTTCCTAACTAAATGGCCAAGGCAAAAATCACCTAGCCGACCAGGGAATAGTGTGCTTTTTTGGTATAGACTGATAGTGTCAGCCTACAACGTTCGCGCGTTCTGGTGATTGTCATCCGCCACGAGAACGAACTCGGTCTCTATCCATCGCCGAACGACAGTCACCTTCGTTAGTCTATTCGCCTTTTGGACATCGCACGGTCATTGATTGAACTTTCAATAAGTCTCCGTGCAGCGTTTTGTAACACAGGGTCTTCTCCCCGTTGGTTTAGCGCAGCCACTTACGAATCCCTCCCAAACTGCGGTTGCAATGAGAACTGGAAAATTCCGGTACTCATTCAGAGCATCGTTTATAAAGACGACCATCTTACAACCCACTGGGCAGCCCTGTGTGAGGAGGAGATATGTCACGTTTTAGGCCATTCACAATTCTCTTATTGTTGCTCTTGGGTCTGATTGTCTTTGGTGGGTTGACCTTTGCACAAAAGAGCGCGGCTCCTGTCGCAAGCATGGCTGACACCATCCACCAAGAAGATCAACCCGCCGTTGTGCCTGCCGATACCACGTCCGCCTGTTCTGGTGGCCCAGTCATCGACGGCATTTTGCTTGACGAATGTGTCAAACGCAATTTCAATGTGAGCGGCGATGCCAAGTCGGTCACCGTCTGGTACACCAAAGTGCCGGTCACAGCCACCCGCATCGTCGATGGCAATCCAGTCGTGTTATCGCACTGGATCAATACCAATGCGCAAGCCTCGCAAGTCGCACAATGGATGGAAGAGGCCTGGCAACGCTACCATACCGACTCGGGCCACCATCTCTACGACACAGGTTGTGGCAACAATTTGAATGTGCGGATTGAGGAGGGTGTTGGCTGGGCAGGCATCGCCTACTGGGGGAGCCCAGGTAGTTGCTGGATCGGAATCGACTCCGGCATGGTGCGCGCCGGTGGCGGTCAATGGGTCGCCTATCACGAAGCACAACATTACCTGCAATACTCCTTTGACGATGGCTGCTACGACTACCTCCGACCCCGCTATCCGGATGATGCCGAGTTTGTCGAAGGGTATGCTGATTTGGGTGCCGACACCGTGGATGCGACGATCGACGCCTCTGGCTATGCAGGCATCACCTATGATCCCAGCACGTCGATGTACGAAAAGTCCTACGGCAACCTCTTCAACAAATACTTCATCGAGCAGCTAGGTAGCGTAGGCAGCGCAAGCGATCCGTGGTATCACATCGACGCCATGTACAACCACTACCGCGAGTGTGACCATCAGGATTCGCTCTATGTGCTGGACTCGTTGATACCCACGCTTAGCGGCGGAAGGTGGAGCCTCAATCAGTTCTTCCTCAACTTCTTTGCCGCCAACTGGACCAAAGATTGGGCGGACCCGGCCACACAGCCCGAACTCGTCTACTACGATGATGATGGCAGCCCGTACGGTAACACGGCACCGCTCACCAAAGATGTGACACTGGCGAGTGGCAGCCAAAGTTGGGCAGGAACCACCCCAGACGACTTCGCAGCATCCTATTACCAGGTACGACCGCAGGCGGGTTGTCCCTATGTCCAGGCCGAAGTGAACGGTGCGACGGGTGCCTATCTGGGCATCAACCTGATGGCAGCAGAGACAACCGCCCCCACCCGTGTCCTTCGCTCGGCCAAGTTGGGCGAGGATTATGTACGAACGTTCGCAGGGGCTGGCGTCTTTGACCGCATCGTGGCCAGTGTGAACAGCTTTGCCTCGACCTATTCCTACCAGGTCACCTTCACCTGTGTCAGTCCGAACGTCGATATCAAGGAGCCACGCCAGGTCAACTATGCCTTGGTTGGCGCACCGAGCAGTCCAATCGCTTATCTGGCCCGCTGGACGGTGAGCGACGGCAGCTCGAGCGTGCGCGGGCTGGTGGAGAGTTCCTTCAGCTTTCGCGCAGGCAGCGACCCAGTAACGGTCGTCACGGGTACATTCCAAGAGGTCGGCGATGAATATTGGGCAGTGCTTTTGCCGCCCGTCAAGCCAGCCGGTACGACCTTTGTCAATTTCACCGTCTGTATGGATAGCCTGTGTGACAGCGAGACGAATGCCTTACTCTATGTCACTCCTGGTAATACCGATACAGCGATCACCTTCGATGCCAGTGGTTCAATGAGCACGGAGGATATCATTGGCGAAGGCACGCGTCTCTTCAATGCACAGAAGGCAGGCAAAGTGGTTGCCGACCTCCTGCGCAGCGGGGATCGCATCCTGGTCACTGACTTCTCGGCCAACGATAGCCCTGCGGGCTGTGGTCTGCCGCCGGATGGCAGCGGTGATGGCAACTGTCCGCTTGATGTGCGTACATTGCTCTCGCGCCGCGATGTAAGCGCAGCCACCTTGGCCGCCCGCATCGACGAAACCCGTAACGCCATCAATACCCTATCGGCCCGCGAATGGACACCGATCGGCGGCGGTGTACAGGATGCCAAGAACAAACTACTGGCGGCCCCCTTCTCCTTGAATCCGAAACACATTTACCTGCTCAGCGATGGGCGTGAAAATGTCAATCCACTCTATGCGGCGGTCAAGGCTGAACTGGCGGCTTCGGGTGTGGTCATCAACACGATTGGTTTTGGTCCGGAGGCACCTGGCAATCTATTGGCGCAGATGGCAGCCGATACCGGTGGCGTCTATCGCCCCGTGGCAACGACCGCTGGCGGTGCAGGATTAGCCACTGCGGCAAGCCTAGACGTGCCCGACGCCCCCAGCGAAGAGATCGACCAGATGAACACGCTGTTGAGTGCGCCCTTACTGCCCGGTCAATTGGGGCTGGCTGACGTCTACGACTACTTTGATACTGCCGCCCAGAATGCAGCGCGCATCTTCCATGTCAACTTCACCAATGTACCAAGTGACGTTCTCACCTGGAAGGAGTGGTCGGCCTATGTCGATAAGAGCGTCAACGAAGTGCGCTTTGTGGTGGCAGGCAAACAGGCGGATAGTAGCAGTTGTAACGGCTACCGACGCTTTGTCGAAGTTGCCCCGCCCGACGCCATCAACCCGAAACGTCCGTGGATTGCGATTAGTCCGGCGCGCCCGGTGACGCCAGGCGATCCGCTGGCACCACCAGCCACCTGGGATATTCGCAACGACCTCTACGATGATGTGCTGGTTGTGCCAAACCCGGCAGAGGGTACTTGGCGCATCCGCACTACCTACGATTACTGCCTGGGCGATGTCGCAACTACAGCGCCACAAAACTCAGCGGCGTTGACCTCTGACTTTATGATAAACCTATCTGCCCAATCGACCATTCAACTCGAAGGGCGTCTGTTAGGGTTGAACCACAATCAGGGAAGCGCTGGCGACGTTGTGTCAGTGGTTGCTGTTCTCTTAAATCGTGCAGGCACGGTCAAGGGTGCCTTGGTTGGCACGGTGATTGAGAATGTTGGTGGCACGCACGCCTTCTTCCTGTTTGATGACGGAGCACATGGCGATGGGCAGGCTGGCGATGGCATCTATGCCGCACCCTTTGCCCAAACGATCTATGGTGGCTCCTACAGCGTCCGCACGATTGCGCTCTTCCAGGATCCGACCAATCCCGCCAATCTGCTCGCTCGCGAATGGAACGGTGGCTTCTGGATCAAGGGGCCTAAGCCGGACGTTTGCGACAAGGAGAACGATCATGACTGCGACGGCATGCCCGATCCTTGGGAACTGCGCTGCAAGCTGGACACCAAGCGCAACGATGCCCAAGAAGACCCTGACCACGACAATCTCAACAACCTACCCGAGTTCCAAGCGGGTACGCTGCCCTGTGTCGCCGATACCGATCATGGCGGTGAACGCGATGGTTCTGAGGTAACGCACAGCCGCAATCCGCTCGATCCCAAGGATGATAAGGTGCTCGAGATCGGGCATGTCAACGTGCGAGCCCTCAATCAACGGATCCTGATCGACTGGACGCGCCCACTTTCCTACACCAACATGCTGCTCTATCTGAGCACCGATCCGAACCAGTTTGGACGGCCTGTCTCGATGGGTCAACAAGGAAACTACATGGTCGACAGGTTGCAGAACGACCAGACCTACTATCTGCGTATCGCTGGCGTCTTCTCGCAGACCGAAGGATTGGCGCAAGGCGACTACAGCGCCACCATTGCGGTCACACCCAAGGCCGATCCTGATCCGCCTTCCGGTGCAATTGCGATTGCGGGTGGTGCGCCTACCACGCCTTCCAAACATGTTGTGTTGAACATCAGTTCGACCGACACGCCCTTGCAAGGCGCAGCGCAAGGTGCTAATGGTCACCTCACTGACCAATTCTCGCTGCTCTACAACACCGTTAGTGGCGGTGTTGAGATGCGCCTCGCCAACTACGCCGATCTATCGAGCGTGCGCTGGCAGCCGCTGGCCTTTAGCAAAGCGTGGGATTTGGAGTGTGCGAATGGGGAAGTGTGCCGAGTCTTTGCCCAGTTCCGCGATGCTGCCAAGAATGAGTCGTTGGTTGTCTACGACTCGATCCTTTTGAATGAAGAAGTGCGCATCTATCTGCCGGTAGTGAGTCGTTGATCAAAAAGTTTGCCAATGCCCTTACCCTGGGCATTGGCAAACTTCATTTCCTCACGATACAACTCCTACCAGACACCCGGCAGCAGACGAAAGCGTGTGCTCTGAGCGTATGCGCCGTAGCCTTCCAGTTCTGCGAACAACAGATGATCTTCAATCGCCGTGCGTACAATGATCAACAGCGCTGCCAACCCGCCAGGAATCAGTGCCCAAAGCGAGCCCAACATAATGGGCGTTGCCAATTCAAAGATGATCGAACCCACGTAGCCAGGGTGCCGCATATAATAGTAGGGTCCTTCGGTCGCTACGGTGTGTCCTCGTTCAGCCTGGATGCGAGAGCCAATGGCATAGAAGGGGTTGGCTATCATCGCCCAGGTCATCATGGCGTAGCCTATGCCCGCCACTGCAAGCGCCGAGATTTGCAGCGTCATTGACATTTGAGGCGTCCAACCATAGTGATAGTCCAATCCTGCCACAATCAGTTTACCTACAGTTAGGATGCCATAGAGAACGAGAATGATGTTGTCCCACGTTTTATCACTGAAGCGATGAGTCACCCGTTCGGCCAGCATGGTCGGGCTGCGTGGCGTCAAGAGCACAGCGTTCGCCGTCACCCAAATGCCATAAAGCACAACCAAAGCCCAGGCCATCATCCAATCCCAACGACCGGCAAAGACAAAGAGCAAGACAGCCATGAGAATGCAGAGTAGAATCTCACTGAGCAACCAGATGCGGGCGCCGCGGTGGGCCTTGGCTGGGTGGCGCATAGATACTATTGGAGAGCGCACATTTGTTTTCATGAGAAACCTCCACAACTCATTTGCGTGAAATGATCATAGGAATCAGAACTACCGAATTCTTTTTGACCATATAATAAAGACACGCCAGATGGATCAGCCATCTAGTGTGTCTTTTTCCTGGTCAGCCGGGTAGTGCAAAAGCAACGAGATCACGCCGCAGCTTTTACAGCACCAGATTGGCTAATCTTGAGAAAACCGAGCGTACGCCAAAGCACCCGCATCATGGCATGGCCAAAGTCTGGCTGGAGGAATTGGTTCGGGCAACTGCCGGGGATTACGGAGATTCCGTTGGCACGGCACATCTCGACTGCATTTTGCGAGACACTCGTGGTAGTGGCGGCCAAATCAGCTTTCGTGCCCATCATACAGTGCATCCAGACATGTTTGATACCAAGATCGATGCACTGTTGGACGATTTGCTCTGTTACCTTAGGGTTAGCCAGAATGAATACGGCATCGGGCCGCTGGGGAATCGACTTCAAGTCAGGGTAACAGGGAGCGCCATCAAAGGTAGTCAGGCGCGGATTGACTCCGTAGACAGTATAGCCCGCCGCCTTGAACTTGCGATAGCCTGCGTTACAACCTGTCTCGCGCTTGTCCGAAACGCCGACCACGGCAATTCTCTTCTGCGTGAGGAATTCCTTTACCATTGTATCAATTACAGCCATGATTCCTCCTTTCGATATTTATAAGCATCGTAGTGATCTTCTGAGAAGGTGATCTTATTCAAATTTTGTTTGCACAAGTGCTTTCCCGGAAGATGATTATCTGAATTGTTGTCTTGAAGAATTGTGAAACTTCATTTGGGTTTATTTTTGCGCCCGCTCAGCGCGCCGAGAAAGGGCGAGCCTGCACCTAGCAGAAAACCGAAATCATACCAGTTGCCGCTGCGGGCGACATTGTAGAGCAGATAGTCGTCCCAGCCGCCGAAAACATGGACAATGAAGACGATCCAAGCCGTAATCCCATTCCAAAAGCCCCATAACAAGTCTTGCCACCACATAACCAATTTCTCCTTGTAAGGGCGTTACTCAATCGTCTAACAGAGAGATCGAACCGTGAAACGCCTTACCAATCATTACGCAACCTGTGGCACTCTCGTTGCTAAACTGCATGGGGTAACGCTTTGGCACCTTTAGCGTGTCAGGTTCGGCGCTGCCGAAAAAAACGGCAAGAAATCATGTGCGACACTCTATCATTCCGTAGGAATCCTTCGTTGGTCGAGCCAGCTACTTTGTAGAGAACCGACAGCGTACATTGTGTTAGATTGACATGATGGCGTAATCGTCTAGGATTCCTGCAGAATGACGAGTTTACCTTTCAGTGACAGTCGCCACGGTTGGTTTCTGACCTGAAGGCATAATCTCCTAATCTCCCAATCTCTAGCTTGCACTCAGCCGCCAATCGTAACCGACACTCCACATGTCGCAACGTAGGCTAGGCAGTCCCGCACATGGTCCTCCGTTAAGCGTGCATGGTCGATCCACGGATAGGGACGCCCCAATGCTCGATACTTGGCCTTGCCCAGTGTGTGGTAAGGCAACAGATCGACCCGTTGGACCGATTCACCCAACTCTGCGATGAATTCCGCCATCGCACGCAAGCTATCCGCATCGGCATTGAAACCGGGAATGAGTGGGATGCGCACGATCAGTGGTGCATTCTGTGCAGCCAATTGGCGCAGATTGGCTAGAATCAACTCATTGCCGAGACCGGTAACCTGACGATGGCGTTCGCAGTCGACATGTTTGAGGTCGTACAGAATCAGATCGAGTAGAGGTAGCAAACGCGCAAAGACCGGCCACTGGGTATGACCCGAGGTTTCCAACGCGGTAGCAATGCCCGCTTGCTTGGCCAACTGCAACAACGCCTCAGCGAAAGTCGGCTGCATAGTGGCCTCACCGCCAGTCAGCGTCAGTCCCCCATCCTCGCCGTAGAACGGAGCATCCCGCAGCACTTCGGCGATCACGTCGCCTGCTGTGCGCATCTCCCCAATCCAATGCAGCGCACTCGTAGGACAGATGGTCACGCGCTCAGCCAGCACGCCTGCGTCTGAATCCGACGCAGCGAAACATGTGCGGCACGACTCGCCCAGTTGTCCACAGTCGATGCAGTTGTGCGCCGAGAAGGACAATTCGGGCTGCATCGATTGTGACTCGGGATTGGCGCACCAGGGACAGCGCAGCGGGCAACCCTTCAAGAAAACGTTGGTGCGTAATCCTGGTCCGTCATGCAACGAATAGCGCTGAATATCGAAGACCATGCCTTGCACCTGAGCGAAGTCTCTGTGCATCATGCCTCTTCGAACTCCGTGCGCCGGATAATCTCATCCTGCAACTCTTTGTCCAACTCGATAAAGTAGGCGCTATACCCCGCCACCCGCACCACCAACGAGCGATAGGCGTCGGGGTCGGCTTGGGCAGCACGCAAGGTTTCGGCGGAGACCACGTTGAACTGCACGTGCGGGATGTGCAGTCGAGAGAAACCACGCAACAGCAGCACAAATTTGTCTAAGGCACGGTCACCCGCAAAAAAGGTAGGCAAAAACTTCATGTTGAGTAGCGTACCGTTCGAGGCTAGGCGCAGATCGAGTTTGCTCACCGACTGGAGCACAGCGGTAGCCCCTCGTAGATCACGGCCTGCGCTGGGCGACAATCCACCATCGGCCAGCGGCGTGTGAGCATGGCGACCATCGGGCGTTGCCCCGACATTGGCGCCCATCGGCACATGAGCCGAGACCGTGTAGAAGCCAGGCTGATAGACACCTCCACGAATCGTAGCGTGACGAGCCACCAATTCCGAGTAGCGGTCACCCCAATGGCTGGCATAACGATCCACCCGTTCGTCGTCGTTGCCGTATTTGGGGACACGGTGGATCAAGCGTTGGCGCAATACTTCCTGGTCAGTGAAATTGTTGCGGAGAGCGTCAAGCAATAACTGAGCGGGCAACCAATGCTCCTCAAAGACAGCCTGCTTCACCGCCATCAAGCTGTCGGCCACGTTGGCAATCTGCACCCCTTGGACGCCGGAAAAATTGTAGTGGGCACCGCCCGCTGTCACGTCTAGCCCACGTTCGATACAATCCTGAATCACCAACGAAAGGAAAGGTGACGGCAATAGTTCGGCGTGGATGCTGTCCACAATGTTGCAGCCCTTGACCATCAGTGGAACAAAGTGGGCAAGCTGTTGCTCATAGGCCGCCTCCAACTCGTCGAAGCTGTGCATTTCGGCGACAGTCGGAGTTGGCAAACCAATCTGTGCGCCGCTTTGTGGGTCTTTACCGCCAAAGAGGGTCAATTCCAGAATGCGCGTCAAGTTGAACATGGAGGCATCGCTCCAACCCAGCGCCTTGCCGGGGGTAGAAAGCTCGACACAGCCGACCATGGCGTAGTTACGCGCATCAGCGGGCGAGATGCCACGATTGATCTGACCGGGAATGATCACCTCGTCGTTGAAGACCTGCGGCATGCCGCTGCCCTTGCCGATCACAAATGAGGCCGCCCGCAAAAATTCTGCTGGACTGTGGGCGTGGATGCGGATCGAGAGGTTCGGTTGGGTCATGCCCAAGTCAGCCTGGGCACGCAGACACATATAGCTGAGGAGATTGGTGGCGTCGCTGCCATCCGCCCGCTGCCCGCTGAGCGCAATGTTGAAGCCGATTGGGAAACCGGCAAAGTAACGGGCGCTGTGGCTGCTGCGCAAAAGCACGATCTCGCTGAACTTAAGCCAGAGATGTTCAAGCAAACTCTGTGCCGTTTCCAAGGTCAGGCGACCTGCTGCGAGGTCGGCCTCCAGATAGGGCAGCATGTACTGGTCAAAACGGCCTGGCGAAAAGCTGCTGGCGTTGGATTCGATTTGCAGCAGCACAAAGAGGAACCAGACCGCTTGCAACGCTTCATGGAAGGTGCGTGCCGGTCCCTGTGCAAGGTGACGACAGATGGCCGCGATCTGGCGCAATTCAGCCTCACGTTCCTCTTCGACTGCGTCTTCGGCCTGCTGTGTGGCCAAGTCCGCATAGCGCAACATCAATGTCTCGGCGGCCTGCAGAGCCATCAGACTAGCGTCATAAAAGAGTTGCTGTGCGGGCGCTTGCACCTGCGGTTGACGACGGGCTTCCAGCACCTGAGCACGCAGCCCGCCTAACCCCAAGCACAGCCAACCCTCCACATCGGGCAGGATATGCCCCTGCGCATGATCGGTCTGGTTGAGCGAAAAGGCTTTGCCCGTCACGGCGACACGGACATCGACAGGCACGCGCTGGGCTACTCTATCTTCCAAGGTTTTGCCGCGCCAGTACGGGAAGATCGTGGTGCGCAGTTCGTTGATCACCTCGGGCGTTACGTTGAAGGGATCCTGGGGGCGGGTGGGCAGCTTGTCCAATTCCTTATCCACCCAGTCGACTGCGCCCTCTGGCGCAATCACGCCCATTCGTGGCAGCAGCGAGCGATTGCCAACGACGATCTCATCAGGATGAATCGTGATGCTCATATTACAGGCCAGGTATAACAACATCTTGGCACGGCGGATCGCCATTGGCTCACCCTCACTGGCCTGGTAAGCCTCGGTGCTCAGGCGCGCCCGCTCCACATCCAACCAGCGCGGGGTAGTGAGCAGACGTTGTTTGATGCGTGCGACGCGCGGGTCGGGCTGTGTCGTCGTCCAAGTTTCCGGTGGAAAGCCAATCGCCGTAGCGTGTGGCATCTCCAACGCCAATCGTTCAGTTTCCATCTCTACCATCATGATACCTTCCTTGATCAATCAACTATGATTATCAAGGTAATACCACGCTTTGCATTTGATCGCACTGGTAACCTGGTGAGTTTGGGTCAGATTACGCCAAAGACAGAAAGCATTAAACGCAAGGGCGCAAAGGAACAAAGACGCAAGGCGTCATCTGGCTAACTCGTTTGAAAGTGAATTCCAATGAAATGCATCTAGCCCGTTTCTTTCCATCTTTGTTTCCTTACGGCTTTGCGTTAAACAACTCGTGCGTAACCTGAGCTACCAGAGGAACGGCACATCTGTCAACCAGTCCGTAGGCGTGGCTTTTGGGATACACAAAACGTATGATCATCATACACACTGTGAATACTTCGTTTCTATGAAAACTGGAGGCACTATGTCAGGCAGAATTCACAAAGCGCTGGTAATCCTTATATTATCTATTGGGTTATGGTTACTATTAGCAACAGCCACGTTTGCCGACAGTGGATTCGTTTACGACTCTGACACGCTCGAACAGACCACAACACCTACGCCAACTGTCACACCCACCGCAATACCAACCGAAATTCCGAATCAACAAGCGCTGATTACGATCACGGTGCAACCTTCAGCCACCAACATCCACGTCGGCGAGCAACTAACAGTCTCTGTTCATATTGAGAATCGGCCACGGACGTGCTCCTTCTCCATGTACGATCTGACGTTGCGCCAGCCATTCAGCGACACCCAATGGTTCCACTTTCTGTCACCAGAAAGACTAGGGCCGCCAGCCCCAACCGATGCAGAATTCCTCCTCCAAGCGACCAATCCAGGTACAGTCCAACTCACGGCTGAACTTTATGGCGAAGAGTACTGCGGCTTTTGGAGTTGGGCGTATCGCTATGGCTATTCGCCCGAGATTCAGATTTCGCCGTCCGTGACGCCCACACTCTTCTATTACCTGCCCGTGCTCAGTCGTTAGCGTAAGGTCAGCGATGGAGCAGTGGCAGATAGAGATCGCGCAACCCTTGCCCTGTTGCAAAACGCCAAGTGTAGGCGCTAGCTAGTGAGTTGCCACTGGCATCTTTGAGCGTTTGCTGAAGTGTCACCTTGTACTGTGTGTTTGGCTGAAGGGCCTGCCGTGTCAGGATGATGAGTTGGTCACTTGTTCCTTCATAAGTCACATCCAGCGGAATCGACTGACCAGCCACATTCTGTAGCTGCACGACCGCGTTGCTCACGGTAGCGGGATCGAGCGCTTCGGAGAAGCGGATACGGATGGCTGGACCGTACAGCGCACCGTTGGTATCGGTCAACAGGGGCGACGCCAGCACGGGCACGAATTCGGCAAGGTTGGCCGGGCTGGTCCATAACACTTGGGGAGGCGTCGTGTCGCTGGCCGCAGGGTTGACCGTGATCTGCACAGCCACCGGTTTGCTCTGGCTGATACCATTGCTGACCCGGAAGCCAAAGAAATCTTCCCCGCTGAAATTGGGGGCGGGTGTGTAGGTGAGCGCTGGCGCGGTACCGCTCAGTGTTCCATTGACTGGCGGATCGACAATGGCGAAGGTCAACGATTTATTGGCTGCATCTTTGCCTTGTAGTTGAATTGCCAAGGGCTGACCGGCGTTGGTGGTCAGATGCTGGGGAACGGCCACTAAAGGCTGGATCAGGTTGACGACCGGGTTGGTAGGTGTTGTCTCCGGTACGCTGGGGAAATAAATGGTGGCACGGTTGATGATGACCGTGTTGCTGGGCAGGTTGGCTTTGAGTTTGGCAGTAAACGAGACCGATCCCTGTGCGCCTGGATCACCCTTGGCCGCTACTTCGCCAATCGACCAGATGATCTGGCGGCTGGCTGCAAAGTATTTGCCGTTGCCATCGATATTGAGCGTATTTTCGTCCAAGTTCTGGTCCAACGGATCAACGATAAATACGCCATAGGCGACACCACTACCCTCATTCGCATAGGTGACAGTGTAGCTGACCAGCGCTTCGGGCAGCAGATCGCCGAGTGGCCCATATTTGGCATTGGGATCCTTGGCACGACGAATGCGTGTATCATCTTCGTCGCATTCACCGTCCACCGTCACCGCCCGCGCGTCCGACGGGCAGGCAGGAATGTCGGACACAACCGTGGCTGCGTTGACCCGTTGCAGGGTAGGCCACGGACCGCCATCGCCTTCATTCTGGCCAACGTTACATTTGGCACAGCCGAAATCACGATGGCAGGCATAACCCTGATCGCAGTAACAGACGCCTCGGCTCAGTTGACCGGTGGCTCGATCACAGAAAAAGCGTGTATAGCTATTGACGCCCCGATCTTCCAACCCGACTTGGATGGGATCGTATTCGCAACTAATCACATCGTCGGTGCAAAGGTGTGTGTCCGGGTCGCTGGCACACTCCTCCGTACAACGTTTAATGCCAATGGTCTGTTCAACGCCTGGTATTTCATTGACGATCTGTTCGGCGCAGGCCTTACATTCGGCAGAGAGCGGATCAGCGGATGCTGCACAGGACTTGCAGGTCAACCCAGCCGAAAGTTTATCGATCTTGTCCGTAAACTCACCAAAAATCCAATCCTTGGACTTTTCGTTGAGGCAGTTGTAAACACAGGAACCAGTCCCCAGGCCAGTGACGCCAGCCACCTGCAGTGGCGCAGGCTGCCAGGCTCCCCAATATTGCGGTGTCATGGTCGAGAGTGGCACAGTCATGCCGCCATTCACGACGTTCAAGGCATATGTGTCGCGCCCCGCTCTGGTTTCCAGGACCGTGTTGCCACTATGCTGAATGAGGCTGGCTTGCCCCTGGTCTAATATGGTGAGCAGGGCCTGGGTCACCACCTCGCCGCTGCTTAATGTAAAGCGCGAGAGATCGTTGAACTGATAACCCGCCTGACCAGTGCGTTGAAAGATCTGAGCAAATTGTGGCGATGTCTGTTGTTCGCTCAGCAACTCCGCCTGACCCAAAGCTTGACGACTCGTGACCGTCACTGGTGTATAGGTCAGATAAGGTTGGACGTTGAAGGGGCTGTTGGCCCAATCTGTTGCACCGACCAGGACCAATAGGTGGTCGATTAGGTTGTCAGGCAGCCCGGATTGATAGCGTAGGCGGAAGGTCACCACACCCGTGGCATCCGAGGCAAGGGTGGCAAATTTCCAGAAAATCACCTGCCGCTCAGCCCAGTAGATCCCTGGGCCTGTGTGTTCGAGATATTCCACATGGCCAGGCAGCGCAACGAGTAGTACGGCATTGGTCAACTTCTGACCGGTGAGATTGGCGTAGGCGATGCGGTAATCAACAGTCTCCCCCTGATTGGCGACGGCAGGACCATCGAGTTGCACCACCACTGTCTCTGGCAATACCAGCTCACTGGTAGGTGCAGTAGACCACGGGTCGAAGATCACGCCGTCACTGACACCGTTGCCTTGACCGGTTGGATTGAGCGTGGCGTGGAAAGGTCCGCTGGCATGGCCCCACCAGTTGTCGCGCACATCGACTTCATAGAGCAGTGTGGGGTTGCGCAGCCCCAAGCCAGCGTTGGCATAGATTTGATTCTGGCGGAGCGCAGGATGCTCACTGCTGACTTGGATCCCATCCCCCGCGCCATCATGAATTTTACAGCCCTGCAAAACTACATCGTCTGTCGTGATGCGCACATTGGCAGTGCCAAACTGGCCAGCATAGGCAATATTACAATAACGCAAAATCGCTGAGCCGCCTGTGATCACCTCGAGCCCTTGCCAGACGCCCGGATGCTGGGGTTGAGCGGTAAAGGTGATGGGTCGTGTCGGAGAACCGAGTGCAAAGAGGCTACCACTCACCGAAACGTCGCTGTTGGCCAGAAAGCGCAGTTCCGACCCTGGCTCCAATTCCAGAGCAACCCCCGTGGGAATCTGTAAGCTACCATCGACCAGGATCGGGATGCCAGCCTCGCCAAAGTGCCAGGAGCGATCCCCAGTAAAGAAGCCGCCTGCCATCTGCACAGCATCAGTTCCGTTGGCGCTAGCCGTCAGCCGACGATAGATCGGTGCCATGTTGGCTGAAATCTGCTCGATGGCGATACCACCATTGTGATCGAGCGTAGAATCTTCGATCAAGGGTGTAATGCCAAAACTAAAGAGGAAAATGCCATCGGCCTGGTTGTGGTGGATACGACAGTGGCGTACTTGCACTGCGCTACTATCGAGCCGCAAGGCAGGCAGCGCATTACGACCGGCATCGCCAATCTCACAATAAGCAAACTGCGCAACGCCGCCCGTACCAATCGTGATGCCTTGCCAATCACCCGCGTGCGGAGTTGCTGCCACCGACGTAAAGATGATGGGCTGGACGGCTGTCCCTTCTGCAATCAGCGTGCCACCGTCGCTGACAAAGAGATTGGCGCTGCCACCCTCGCTGCCAAAGCGCAGAGTTACGCCAGGAGGAATGGTTAAGCTGGCTCCAGCACCGACAGTCACACCACAGGTAACGGTGTAGGGACTCTCCTGCAATGTCAGCATCACTGCGCCACTCAACGAACCGCAGAGTGTACCGGCCTGCACACTCGTTGCATGGGTCATTCGGGCAAAGGACAAAATCGATGTGACGGTTAACAATAGTACGGCCAAGCCGAGCCAAGAGTGCCAGCGGTTCATCATCTTTCCTCCAGAATTTACGCATAGAGCGTCTGCCTAAATCATGTAAAGACCTCTTATATTTGATAACCGATTTTAGTTGGGCAGGAGAGTTTAGCTGCAATGAAAGTGAGCATTGCTTCATCTCCTTTCCATGATTACCGAAATACGTATATCAGCGAGTGCGACTCAGATTCTCCACTCTTCATCCCAAACAGAAGGCGCAGAATCGGCACACGTTTGATCAGCCATTCGGTAAGTCCAATCGAAATCACAAACGAAGCAAGCGTGACGATCAGGAACTTGCTCCAAAGGTTCACCTGCCACTGCACGACAAAGTAGGCGACGGCGAGCACCATAGGCTGATGGATCACGAAGAAGGGTAGCAGGGTTTCTTGGCCGTAGCACAGCGCTTTACTGTCATGGTCGAGAAAGCGTGTGCCGACGAACAATATCAGGGCAGTGCCACACCAACCGCAGGCAGCCACCAGCACCCAAACCAGAAACTCCAGCATCGTCGTCGGGGCTTTCTCCATATCAAATGAAGGGATCGAGGTCACAACCGCCCCAAAGGCATAGGTGCCGACAAGCCCAGCAATGAGCAGAATCCACCAATCGCGGCGGATGAGTTGGGTGAGGCGAACAGATAGCCCAGAAACCACATGTGATAGCCAACGGCACCAAAGAGTTTCGGCCCAATCGGCTCGAAACGCGCCGCTACGAACTGGCCGAACGTCGAATCGAATATACCAGTCTCGACCCGGTGACGCCAAGAAAGATAGAGTTGGAGCGGGCCTAAGAGGATGGTACCGGTAAGGAAAGGCACTAATAGCCGGAGCGTGCGGTCACGCGTGAACTGGCTCCCCGAGCGCCGTCGCAACGCAAACCAACTGCCCGCTCCGGCGACAAAAAAGAAGAGCGGCATTCCCCACGGGTAAAAGGATCCCTGGATCAGCGTGATCAAATCGCTTTGTTCGGCATTTTTGATTTCAAAGCCCGCTGTATTAAAGACATCGCTGGCGTGGAAGAGAAAGACCCCCAACGTAGCAATGACACGTAACCAATCTAGATAGAATAAACGCGTGGTCTGTGCTGGGATAGCATGGGTTTGCTGCAATAGGGTTGACTTTTGCATCTAGCTCCTCCTAGCTGCTGCGGGTCATTCGATCAGGTTTTCCCACATATTGCGGGACAGTTCGAACAAGTAGCCAAGGAACTGGATCGGCTTGCCATCGGGTGCGTTCCGGAACGATGTGATACACTCGCCCATTTTCTGAAAGCCAAGCCGTTGCAACAAGCGGCAGGAAGCCAGGTTGAGGGAAGCTGTGCCTGTCACGACCCGAGCTGCCTGGTAGTGCTCGAAGGCATGGGCCAGCAACGCGCGGCAGGCCTCGCTGGCATAGCCTTTACCATGTACGTCAAAATGAAAAACATAGCCGAGGTTGAAGGTGCGTTGGTCGGCTGGCCCTTCCGGATTCAGCGCCACAAACCCGATGAGTTGGCCGGTCTCTTTCAGACAGACGGCGAGGTAATTATCGCCACTGGCAAACCAAGCTGTGACCTCTCTGATCTTTTCCGGCGAGGTCGGCCAGGGCTGGTCGTAGGCGGCAAGATCGGATGCCATATAGCGGGTGATGATCGCAACCAACGCATCGGCGTCGCCTCTGTGAAAGTTTCTGATCAGAAGCCGTTCTGTTTCTAGCGTCGTTATCGTGCTGCCCCTAAGTCGGTCTGAAGAACCTGTCAAGTCTTTGCACACTTTTTTGATAGGAGCCTTTACTGCTACTGTCGTATAGAGTTCACCCTGAAATATTATCTGAAAAGGCACGGCTGTGATTGGATACAGGCAAATGCAAAAAGCCTAATGGCTCGCGTTACCGACGGCTGGGGCGAAGGGGGTCCTCAAGTTTAGACCAGACACTTCTTCGGTTGGGGCACGTAAAAGCGATATCGTCAATACAATGACCCAGAGCATGAAGCTATATATGTTAATGCGCTCCATGAGTCCAAGCCACGGCGTAGGCTGCCCTGCGGCAAGTGCAGGGCCTTGCGAACCAGCGAGTGCCCCAAATAGGATCACGATGAGCAGAGTTCCGATTGAGTACAGCCGAAACCACTTTGTAAACGCAACGGCTGCAAAGCCTAGAATAAGTATCCAAGTGAGCACGGTTACAAACGTGAGTATGATATGCATGGTATTTGTCAATGCGCTCACGGGCTGCGAAAGATTCTCTGGGAAAAATTGTGGCCACATCCAGCTGCCAATTGCATAGATGATAAACGCGCCGCCGATGATGCGAAGAGCGTATTTTCGACCAGCCGATTGCCAAACGACCACTCCAAATGCAATCACAAGCAACGAGTAGACGAGGCTCAGCACAAGATGAATGGGTCTCGAAGGAGCACCGACAGCACTAAGGCGACTGAACTCCTGAGAGAGCCAACTGTAGTGCTGCCATCGTGTGCCTCCGATTACATCCATACAGGCATAGGTAAGTGAAGACAGGATCCCGCAAACAAGAAAGATCTTCCGTAACATCGTTTACCTCCTTTGAATTCGGGTTGGAGTTTCAGCCTCTGTAGCGTGAGCATGAGCTGATCAGTCCTGATGATTTTCACTTCGCGGCATCTCACTCGGAGTTAGCCGGACGGCTTACTTCCTTTTGGCGATGGAGGTCATTCACCTTGCTCCTTAATTGATCGTCGTAGCCAACGTTGGGGTAGCCATGTATGATCTCTTCCGCACCAGTGATTGGCATGGTTGTTCGATTCAACCGATGACTAGTCCTGCACCCAGTGGAAAGGTCGCATCTTTGCACTGTCTGCTCCACGCTAACCAACAACGGCGCGCCAAGCGTTGGCGCGCCTAACTCAGTGTAGCACGATTAATACCCTTCTCTACCGGTCAACCGTATTGCTACCACACTCGACAAAGGGCTAGTTTCGTTTCTGTAGCGAACAAGCTCAAGACTAGCGCAGACGCCCAGTACGCAGAGAGGGCAGGAATCATTGCTTTGCGTTCTGCCACTTCTACGGCTTGCGGTCAGATCATCTTCTGCAAGAATGGAAGAATATAGTCATTGTCGGATAGAGGTCACGGAAAAGAGCGCGCCAACGACATAGCCGATTGCTCCACATGTGTGCCAACACCCCCATCTCAAATCCACGTTTTGGCGCACGATTAAGACAACCAATGCCTATTGCAGCAACACGGTCGCCAAGAACCAGGCATATTCATTCATCAGCATGAAGGCAAGCATGGGGCCGATTGAGTTGTGTGTGCGCTTGAATACAAGGCCAAATGCGAGCATCTCTGCGGCAATGACAAGCGAATTCGCACCTTGGGAAAATGCATGCAGAAGTGCATATAAGGCGATGGTTAGCAGGAGGCCCCATGACCATGTTTTCGCCTCGCTTTTGAAAATGCGATCTGTGTTGTGGATCAGCCAGATGACAAAAAAGACTTCGAGCGGGCCATAAGCGAATAAGCCTACGATAGCAAAGATGGCGTAACCGAGAGAAATATGCTGAAAAGCGGGCCATTGTATGCCTGTGGTGAGATGCCTTGCGAGCAAGGATAAGTAGGCGAAGTAAACAAGAGCGATACCCGCAGCCAAGATGAGGCTAGCGGACAAGCGTTTGGTCGTGATGCCATAATCAGCAGGCTGATGCTTACAGAGAATGGAGAAGAGTATCGGGAGGAGGCCAACCAAGACGCTTTCGGAAAGGATTGGAATCAAAGCAAGCGAAGGTTGTTGCTGAAATGCTGACCGATCGAGGGCGATATTGTGGGGAAGGAAAATGGCAATCCCGATCGCCACTACGAACGTGCCGAGAAGGTTCCAAAGCCAAGTAGCTGAGACCTGGAAGGTAGGATTGCGAAGAAACAACCTTTGAGATGACGATTGCATCATAGTAAAGCCTCCTGTTGCTGGATCAGTTCTTGCAGCCGGATGCGATTGTAGCGTTGCAGCATCACAGGATAGACATTGAGCAGGCAGTTGAACAACAGCAGCCAGCCTACGGCATCAAGCCAGCCCTGGACCAAGGCGTAGCCGATGAACAGAAACAAGATTAAGAAGATGAGCACATGTAGCGTTTCAGCGTTGCGCATGTTGCTTTCCAGTGCGCGCAGTGCTGGGATACTTTTCTCCGGCGGGAGACGCAGGTTGAGACTGAAGATTGCCAATGGTCCACGCCGCATCAGGCGTTTGAAAACGCGAACCCCCAGCCGTTCGTAAAGCTGCCCGCTCTCTTCAAACGGTTTGATAGCATAGTAACTGGGCGCAAAGGCGACATGGATCACCTCACTGCTCGTGGCAACCCAGGCCATCACAAGCCAATTGACGAGGAAAGCAAAGAGTGGACTGCGCCACGCAAGCGCCTGCAACACCCAGTACAGGAGGGCGATGGCAATGATGGTGATGATCATAAACAAGCCGAGTTGTTTGACCCTTTTCATAGCCTTCTCTTTGCCGTTCTACAGCAGCAACAGCATGTTACACACCGCATCAATCAGCGCATGGACAATGACCGAAACCGCCAGGTTGCCGCAACGCCGCCTTGCGTCATTTTTCACCTCCTAACTGGCGTTCGAAAAGTGCCAAGACAAGTAAAAGAATCGCAACCAGGAAGGAGACCGTCAACGTAATTCTCATTGTTCCCTGCACGACAAACTCGCCAACGATGTCAAAGAGCGCCAAGGCGATTACGAGATTGATCACGCCCTTGGTCTGCCGCATCATGCCCCACAGGCTGACCGCAAAAAGGAGTGCGACGACTGCACCGGAAATCATCAGCAGCTTGGGGTTGACGACAACGGTTGCTCGAATATCCGCCCAGTTGAAGGCAAATGCCAGCGTTACCACTAGATGTTGAACAATTTTCTCAGCAAGCAGCCCAAGCAAGAGGTATCTCAGCCAGAGTGCAGGCAACTGTTTGAGTCCATTGTAAGTTGTTTCGCCGTGCTTCATGATTGTATCTTGCTTTCACTGCTTCCCTGTAGCTCGGCTTCAATCGGCCAAGCGAGGTCAACAACCAATACAAATCTGTAACAGACGAGCTTCTACGCGGCACTAGAAAAAGCAGGTTGTTGGATCACCTTGGCATGATGTGAAAGCCGAGCTGGACGCTCCAGCAGCAAAACAGCGACACCCCATAGCGTGGTCAACATTCCCATGATGTTCATCATCTCTGGCCCCACCGCTTGGTTAATCATGACGAGATCGAGCAATCCATGAAAGATCGCCAGCAGCAGAATGCTGCCATCACTGCTATTGTAGAGCCAGGTTAGCAAGATCGAACCAGTCAACATGCTCAGGTACCAGCCGATCACGCCACCTAACCCCATTTGCCGATAACTTTCATTGATCACAAACAACGGCAAATGCCAGAGCGACCAGCCAATGCTGATCACCACAGCGGCCCACAAGGCACTGTGTCGACGCTGCAAACGAGGCAGAACATAGCCACGCCAGCCCACCTCCTCGCCATAGCCATAGAAGATAATTTCCACGGCTAATAGTCCTAGCCAGCCCAACTGCGGGTATTCAGCCACGGCACCGAGTTTGCGCCACTCGGGCCACGGACTGCCCATCCCCCGTGCCGCTAGCAAGGCTAGGACAAGTAGGGCCACCGGTCCCAACGCAGCGATTGCCCACCACAGGCGGCTCACGCGCCATTTTGTCATCCCGGCGACCAGTTGTTGAACGCTTGACTTTCCCTCTAGTAGCCATGCAAAAAGTATGGCGGCCAGCGCTGGTCCCAGACTACCTACCAAATGCCAATAGCGCGATACAGGCCCGATCCAGCCCTCGGCAGCAGCCACCAAGGGCAGCCAGAGCAGCCACGAAATGGCATAGGCCAGAACAAAAAAGGACAACAACGGATATTGTTTGATCAATTTTGAGGCTTCCATCTTTGTCTCCTTTCGCAAAACACGAGTCCAGCTCGATATTGCGTGAACACTCATCACACCCGGTGCTCAGTGAAAAAGCTGCACCACCTGAAGACCATCATTGGCAATTCCAGCCTGCGCTCCCATCCACTTGGCGTAATACCCTGGAATGCTTGAGTACAGAAAAGCGATGAGGTTTATAACAACTAGACCTCGCCATGTATCGATGTTGTTTGTAGTGAACCACAGGACGCTGCACAGAATCGCCAACAACAACGAGGCGAGCGGCCCACCCACCGTAATCCAGAAGATCTGTCGCTTAGAGAGGGCAGCAACATCTTCCAGGTGGTAACGGCAACCCAGAAAGGTACCCGGTTCGAAATAGAAATGGATGGTTAGGCGTCCCAAGCGAATTTCCCGCTGGGTTCCTCGCACACCAAATTGAAAGGTGACCCTTTGTTTGGTCAATAGCAGGATCATGAGGGCGTGCCCCATTTCATGCAATACCAGGCAAACTGGAAAACCGATGAACAGCCACAATAAGATGCTGATGATCTGCGATAGCGTATCCATATCCTCTCCTTTAGGACACAGCTTGACCGTAACTATCATGCACAAAGCCCACCCCAATCGTCACCAACAGTGAGCCAAACGCCAGCAAGATCAGCATATAAAGCAGGCTCGGTATGAGGAGTGGGAGGTAATAACCGATGATCAGCGTACCCGGGAAGAGCAGCAGCCAAGCACCCAGACAAAGAGCAAAAGACCACGGCCACACGTTTGTCAATCGGCGCTGCGTTGGGGCAGAGAGATGGGAACGCCACCAGCGATGCGAGACGTTGATTCGCGTCGCCACTGCCGCCGCAATGAAGCCAAGCACGGGTGGACCAAAGCCCCCTCCTACCAGAAGCAAGCTGACTGAGAGCAGCAGCAAGATCAGGCCGCTGGGCCGCCATTTCACAAATTTTGCCACCCAAAGCAGAAGGATCAGCGAGACCAGGATAGTCAAGAGTCCAGAAACCAGCAAGTTGGGAATCAGCGTCATCGCCGGCTCGCCACCCAAGACGCGCATGCTCGTCGATGTCGGCCAGGACTCGATCATGATCCCGGTGGGAGCACGATTTCCTTGCAAGGTTTCGCCAATGCCATGTTCTAGTCCAGCCAGCCCAGCCAGAAGACCAAAGGTGGAAGCGATGATCCTAGTTGCGTTACGCATGGCGATTCCTCCTATGCTGATAATACGGAAGTAGTTACGTTTAAGGGTACAACAAAAGTATCTCAGCACAATCGGCCAACTAGCGTGCTTTTTGACTGGTCAAGAGAATAGTCATGGGCAACAAAAAAGCGCAGGAATCCAGGTTGACACCTTAAATTCCTGCGCTTTTTATTTTTTTGTGAGGAAGGTCAACGAATTAGATCCTGTTGACGTTGGTGGCAGAGGGGCCTTTGGGGCCTTGTTCGATACCAAACTCGACACGATCCCCTTCAGCGAGGCTACGAAAACCTTCGGACATGATCGCAGAGTGATGAACGAAGATATCCTTGCTGCCAGATTCCGGGGCGATGAAACCAAAGCCCTTTGCATCATTGAACCACTTGACGGTTCCTTTTTCACGGTTGCTCATTGTTGGAAAACTCCTTTTTCCTAAACTGATAGTACAAACACATTAAATTTACAAAACGAAGTTGTTCCTAACAAAGAGGTCAAACAAAAAGCCGCCTGACTATGAAGTCTAAGCGGCTGAGTCAAACTAGTCGTGATAGAACTTACTGCATCTTGCATGAGTCAGTCTAACGCATCGAGGCACTCAGTTATGTAATATTCATTCCACTTTCCCAAGCAGAACAGCGCTAATACCCAAACAAAAGATTCTGTTGGCATGAGCCAGTTACGTTTCCAATCCGGCGCGCAACTGCATCGCCCGCTGCCTGATCTCTTGTGTGCTGGCAGGGTGATCGATGACTTGCTCTAGATAAGTCAATGTTTGTGCTAAGTCACCTCGTTCAGCATGAAGACGAGCAAAGCCAAGTAGTGCGAGCATGACAACCGGCGAACCCTGGGTCTCGGTGGCA
This sequence comes from Caldilineaceae bacterium, assembly GCA_046328715.1. Classification (GTDB taxonomy): domain Bacteria; phylum Chloroflexota; class Anaerolineae; order Caldilineales; family Caldilineaceae; genus JAXLWB01. The sequence goes on from JAXLWB010000039.1 coordinate 24,494, forward strand.
ATACGCAGCGCTTCTTGCCAGGCGCGCTCTGCGTCCTCTATGTTTCCGACTGCAAAATGGCTCTCACCCAATTCAGCCAACGCCCGTGCCCGATCCTGGCGCGCACCGAGTTCGCTAAAGATCGCCAAACTCTGCTGAAACAGTGCGATTGCCTGGCTATGTTCATTCTGTGCCTGGGCAACAATACCGAGGCTACGATAGGCCGAGCCTACACCGTAGCGATCGCCAATGGTTTGATTGAGTGCCACACACTCTTCCAACGCGACACGCGCATCGACAAGGTGTCCTAATAGCAAGGCACTCAAACTGAGTGAGTTCAGCGCCAGGGCAGTAAAGCGGGGATCACCAATAGCCCGCCACTCGGCCACCGCCTGTTGCAACTGAGCGTAATTGGCATCAGATGGACCAAAGGCCAGGCTGAGGTCAAGTTGCAGAATTAGACACAACGCAGCAAACCAGCGGTCGCCGATCGCCCGAGCCAAGGTGAGCCCCTCGTTCAGGTATTGGGTGGCTTTGTTGTAATTTCCAGTGACCCCAGTGACAATCCCCTGAAAGGTGAGCGCCTCGACCAGGGCAGATGGCACGTTCAGCGGACGGAGGAGAGTCAAGCTGTGTTCGAGCAGGATTTGAGCATGCTCATAGTGGGCCAGGCGAAAGGCAAACAGGGCTTGACAAGCCAGAACACGACCGAGCGTCACCAAGGCTGTACGCTCTGTGCTCGCAGCAGCGCTAGTCAAAACATTGGCTGTGTGCGCTTGCAAGTCAAAACCTTCCTGGAACCAGCCACGGGTGTCGTAATACATCGTAAACGCCCGCAACGTCTGATCGAGCAAAACAACTTCGCCCTGGCTGACGGCCCACTCCCAAGCGGTGCGGAGGTTATCAACTTCGGCAGTCAGTTCGACCAGGGTCGCCTGCTGTGCGGCACTGCGCAAGTGTTCATCGGCGTTGCCAAACAAGGTCAGGTAATAGTGAGCGTGAGTTGCCTGGGCCGCCCTCTGTTCGCTGGGTTGTTGCGCCAGTTGTTCGGCGGCAAACTGGCGGATCAACTCGTGCATCTCAAAGCGTCCAGCCTCGTTGCGCCGGAGCAGTGATTTGTTCAGCAAGGCGGCCAGTGTCGTCAGTGTTGCTCCAACGATAATCTCGGCTGCGTCACGCCTAAAACCGCTACGAAAGACGGCTAACTGACGAAGAATGCTCTGTTCGGTATCACTCAGCAGCAACCATGAGTGGTCGAAGACAGCCCGCAACGAATGATGACGGGCGGGCAGATCCCGAGCAGATCCGTGCAGAAAATCGAGCCCTTGCTCAAGCTCGTGTGCGATCTCGGCACAGGTCAAGGTACGAATCCAAGTCGCAGCCAGTTCAATCGCCAGCGGCATCCCCTCGACCAACTGACAAATATGCACAATAGCAAGGACATCGTCAGAGGTCGCCTGGAAACGAGCCTTTGCCTGGCGCGCCCGTTGCAGATACAACTCAAGCGCAGTGCCCTGTAGCTCTGAGCTTCCGCCCTCAGGGATCGGCAGCCCTGACACCTCATAGACCCATTCGGCATGCAGATCCAAAGCCTGGCGTGAGGTAACCAGCAGTTTCACTTCCGGCGCGTGGGTCAGGATTTCCGCTAACCAGAGAATACCTGGTTCAGCGACGAGTTGTTCCAGATTGTCCAGGAGCAGCAGCAATCGTTTTGTCTGGAGATAGTCCAGCAACTGGCGCTTTGGATCCGTAGCACCCGCGCTTGGAAAGGCAAAGCCAAGGGCGTCCGCGATCAAGGGTACAAGTTTGCTCGGGGAATCAATCGATGCGCATGATACGAAATAAACGCCATCAGCAAAATGTTCCTGCATGTGGGTTGCAGTTTCAAGTGCCAAGCAGGTCTTGCCAATCCCACCTGGGCCAACCAGCGTCAGCAGGTGGCAGCGGTCATCGTTCAGGAGTTGGCGAAGCTCGGCGAGCTCGGTTTGGCGGCCAATCAATGGCGTTGCCAGATGGGGAAGGTTGGTGCGGGGCGTCGTCAAGCTGGGCGAGACGGGACCGCTGACGCTCGAATTTGCGATGGCGGACAAACGATCCACTCGCCATTCGCCACGCGCTACTTTTACAAACATCGCCCGCTCAGTTGACGGGATATGTAGCGCATTGGCTAGCAGTTCCGCAATTTGGGTCGAAGGCCGGCGCTCACCGTCTTCCACTTTGCGCAATAGTGCAACCGAGCAGGCCACGCGTTCAGCCAACTGTTCACGAGTGAGATGCTGTTGTGTACGTTGTTGACGAAGCCATTCGCCAAAGGTCTCCATCTTTGCCTTACCATCCCGAATTGTCACACTTTTTGTAACAGAGCACTGTTACCCACTACGCCCCATTTGCGCTTTACTAAAGGCAATCCAGAATGAAACATAACATAGTTACTAATTTTTAACGCAAAGTCGCAAAGATGTAAAGACGCAAAAGGAAAAGGAGCACCAATCATGCAAAGCGCGATTACGAGTCAGAGTGACACCATCTTCAGCCGTGTAAAACGTTGGATGTACCGCGATAATCGTCCCAATTGGCTAGCACGGGTAGCCAATCGCATGTGGGCGACCGTAGCTGCGACCGGGATCACCGGCAGTCGTGTGATCACATTGGAGGTGGTCGGGCGCAAGTCGGGTCGGATCATCAGCTTTCCATTGGTCACGGCTGTAGTAGCAGGTGAACGTTATCTGGTCTCGATGCTGGGTGACAATACACAGTGGGTACAAAATGTGCGTGCTGCCGACGGCCACGCCCTCCTGCGCAGCGGCAGTCGTGAGGAAGTTCAACTTGTTGAGATCCCAGTCGATCAGCGCGCTCCAATCTTAAAAGCCTATATCCAGCGTGCCGATGGCGCTCGGCCCCACATTCCCATCCATAAGGACGCCCCACTGGCTGAATTCGAACAAATTGCAGCAGCATTTCCTGTCCTTCATGTCACTACACGCAATCCGCTACCGAAGTCAACGCCCACGCTCAAGTCGCCACTGGCATTCTTCGGCTTTACCTTTGCCTTCTCTGTTCCATTTTGGCTGCTAGGGGCACTAAGTGGCAAACAGCTTTTGCCAGGTCTACCCCTCAGTGCCCTTGCCCTGATTTGCCCATTACTGGCGGCGCTGCTGATCGTCTACCGCCAAACACAAACCAGCGGCATGACCGCACTGCTGAAACGCTCCTTCGACTATCAACGCATTCGCAACAAGTTGTGGGTTCTCCACACCTTTTTGCTGATGCCAGGCGTGATGCTTTTGGAATTTGGCGTGTTGCGCTGGATGGGGACAGCCGTACCAGTGCCGCGCTTCTCACTGGTAGCAGCACTCGTTCTCTTCCTGGTCACCTTTGTTGCTGGGATCGGCGAGGAATTGGGCTGGACAGGCTATGCTATTGACCCACTGCAAGAACGCTTTGGTGCGCTACCTGCGGCCATTCTCTTGGGGTTAATCTGGGCGGTCTGGCACTTTATACCATTGCTGCAAGCCGATCGCTCGCTCACCTGGATTGCCTGGTGGACACTTACGACCGTGGCGCAACGCGTGATCATGGTCTGGCTCTACAACCAGAGCGGACGAAGCGTCTTCCTTACCGTGGTTTACCACGCCATGATCAATGTCACCTGGCAGCTCTTTCCGGTCAACGGTTCTTTCTACGACCCGCGCATTACGGGGTTGATTGTAACGGGTATAGCTCTGTCCGTCTCAGTAGTGGGTATGGGTCATCAACCATCCCAAACGACATAATGATGGCATCAGTGCAATATGATTTTTCAGATCCTTTCTGCTTGGAGATGGTCGTCCTATCCTTCTCCTTTCTGAGGCGCTACCAGTAGCGGCTTCAGTCCAAGAAACCGACCCAACGCAGGATCAGCAGACCAAGCCCCACGACCATCACCGTACCAAAGAAGTTGAAGGTATAGCGTGTAGCCTGCTCGGGCAAAAAGGTATCGAAGACATATCCGGTCTCAGCACCATAACGCACGGCGAGCGCAGTAAGTGGACAGCGCATGCCGTTACCAACGAAAACAACAACCTCGACGGCGAGGAGCGCTAGCGCCAGCCAAAGCCAGATCCCTTGGCTTCCGGTAGCACCCGCGTATACCAGAACAAATGTCGAGAGCGCCATAACCAGATAGATGGCGGTATGGATGGTGCGAATGAGCGTGAGAAGTTGTCTGTCAGTCATCATGACCTCCAATTGATCCACTCTACACAGAAGTCGTTTGCACCGATCGACGGGTAACTATCTTTCATATGGCAACACACGATTTCCTCCTTGCAACCCTGCTACGCATGACGATGTTTATGTTTCTGCGCGGGTGGACGGGGCTTGGGCGACAGTTCACTGCCAATGCGAATCCCCAACTGCGGCAAGAGGGTACGATGCACCAGCAGCACCAGCCCAGTCGCCGCAAAGGCAATCGCAAAGACGATCAACGAAGAGCTGATCTGGTCCATCCAGGCCGGATGGACCAGCATGACGACCGCCAGTGCCAACATCAACATGCCACCGATCAACTTGAGCAGGCGGCCATGCTTTTCTTCGAGCTTGCTCGATTTGAGCGTAAAGACAGCCACCAGGAAAATGCCCAACTCATCGATTTGGTAGATCAACATATAGAGCAGCAGCAGCAGCCCGAAGGTCACAATCGTCGCTTGCTGCGAGATGAGCAGATTGGTCCAAACTACAGGAAAGCCCGCCGTACAGGAGAATTCGACCAGCGAGACGCCAGCCGCCAGCACTACAGTTGCGCCGATCATGCCCCAGGTCGACTCGCTGGCATTGAGGACACGGCGCATACCACGGTAGATGCTTGGTTTCTTCTCATCGGCGATGGTAAGGGAAAGGCCGCTTTTGTACCAGAAATAGTCCTTGATGTTAACCAAGGCAAATACGAGCGCCACTAGCGCCACCACGATCTGAATCCAGCCGACAAAGTTGATCACGCTAAACATGGTGAAGAGGCCCGTGATGAAGGCCATGTAGACGAGCGAGGTCACAAGCAAGAAGACCAATCCCACCAGAAAGACCTTGCGTCGCGAGCCGGTGTTGAGGGTAAGTGCCAGCAGCATGGAGAGCACCCAGACCGAGCAAGGGTTGAAGCCATCGACAAAGGCAATCACCGCAGTGCTAACCGCCAACGATTGCGCCGCCAGATCGATCTCGCCGATCAAGGGTAAGGAGAGTCGATCGACCATGCTCTGCGTGGCTGCGACCACTGGCGTCGTCACCGCCTGGTTTGCCATCGCCGCGCTGGCCACCTCTTGCACTGGTACGGGAGTTGAAACGGGCGTAGGAATACCTGGAATGACGCCAAGCCCAGCATCCCGACAGCCGGAGACGGCGCAGCTTACCACTGCGTTCTCAATTTCGACCGCCAATTCGTCGGTATAGCCGACCCAATAGCGGTCACCGATAATAATGGTCGGGACAGCCGACGGTTCAAAACCAAAGGCGGCAGCCATCTGGGTGAAGAGTAGTTGGTTCTGTTCGTGACACCAGACCTCATAGGCTCGCACCTCTACATTCGGATAGCGCTGCGCCAGCGTGGCTAGAAACGGTTTGGCTTTGGCACAGTGAGGACAGCCATCGCCCCAGAAAAAGTAGATAGCGACTGGGTGACTGCTCTGGACTGCCTGTTGCGTTGACAAAGTCGTCTGTGCTTGGGCACCTATTGTTGGGAACAGCAACAGACTTGCGACTAGGATCGTCATGGTCAACGCGAGCCAAAGATTATGATTACGGTAGATGCGCTGGCGCATAAGCTATCTGTTCCTTTCCAAATCTGCTGTTGTGTTGCCCTGGCGCTAACTTGATGGCCATGCGGGTTGGGGCGAGTTTGGCAACACCAACGCAGCTTTACTTCCTACACTCTGCCTGCCGTGATCGATCCAATCGCCATCAGGCTGAAGATCATCACGTCCATCACGATATGGATCAACCAGGCCCAAACAAAACCCTTGGTCTCGATCATGGCCTTGCCTAGTAGCCAGCCCAGGAACGTCGCCATTAGCACACCCGTCACGCCGTAGGGGACACCGTTGTAGTGGCCGAGGCCAAAGAGGGCAGCGGCAAGATAAACGGCCTGGCGATCACCGATCACTTTGTGCAGAGATGCCAACAGCGCAGCCCGATAGGTCATCTCTTCGTTGAAGGCATTGAGCAGCGCCATCAATAGAACAGCGGGCAGGATCGGTAGTGCCAACGGCAAGGCATCCAACTTGGACCAGGCAGCGACAGACAGAAAGATGCCCAACACAACAATTGCGCCACCCAAGACTCGCCAGCCAAAGCGGCTCCACGGTTCGGTGCTCTTCATGCCAAAGAGCCATTCCGGCGCAGCAGGGGCATCCAGTTGCCCTTTGACTAGAAAGAAGTCAGCACGACGGAAACCAAGCAGCAGCAAGCTGGCAATCATCACCAGTGAAACTATCAACCGAATCCCCTGCTCACCCAGCATCGTCACAGCAAAGGTGGCACCGCTATAGTTAAATTGAGTTTGCCACCAATCGAGTTGGGTCAGGCGGAACAGCAGTTCAGGAGCTAGATAGATGAGCGCTAACAGGACAAAGTAGCTACGGAGGGAGCGTATCGATTGCCAGCCAACGCTGAGCAAGGCAAGCGCAGCCAAGAATGCGATCTTCGTCCACTTCAGCCAGCTTGGCACGCCGCCACCGAATTCGAGAAAATAGATGTCAGGCAGCGCAGAGACGAGCAACATCACGCCCCACGCCATCCACAAAAGTGACTTCGATTCAGTGCGGCGCACCGATGCGCTACCCGTCGGTTGCTTCACAAACGATACGGTTGACATTGGATATTCCTTTCAATGGTCTGGCACAAGCAAGTGTAAGACGATTCATACTTGGCGTGAACTGAGCGTACCATACAGTCACGCTCAGTGGCTTGTGCCTCTGGCGTGTCTTGAACCTAGCCAAGCGAAGAGTTTTAAGCGAAGAGAGGGCATGCTTATGACAAAAAACTGTCTATTTGTCGAGGTATGACACTAGCAAAGTGGAGAGTCTAGCACCATGCAGCAAGAGCGCGATAATAGATCGATTCAGAACATTTTTTTGTGCAAGTGGCAAGTGGCAGGTTATACGGGTAAAGATGCAACTTGCAACCTGCTCCTCGCCCCCTGTCCCTACTTCATGATTCATGGAGGTGTACAATGGCCGCAAGTTACAACGGCAAAATTCTCCACGTAGACCTCACCGACCAACGCCAATGGATTGAAGAGCCTAGCGAATTGATCTACCGACGTTATCTAGGTGGAGGTGCGCTGGCTACCTATTTCATGTTGCGCGACATTCCACCTGGCATCGATCCCCTTGGCCCTGAGAACCTGCTGATCTTTACCACCAGTGTCATCAATGGGCTGCCACTCTCTGGTGCCAATCGCTACACCGCAGCGGGCAAGTCACCCTTGACGGGCGGCTTTGGCGAGGCCGAGGCAGGCGGTTATTGGGGGCCCGAACTCAAACGCTCTGGCTTCGACGGCATTGTGGTTCATGGCAAAGCAACCCAACCCGTCTATCTTTTTGTCCATGACGGCGTCTGTGAGTTTCGGGATGCCCAGCATTACTGGGGCAAACTCGCCGACGAGGTGCAAGAAGGGCTGGAAAAAGAGCTGGGCGACAAACAGATTTGCGTCCTGCAGACCGGCATCGGCGGCGAGCAACATGTGCTCTATGCTGCAATCACCAATCAGTTGCGTCACTTTCATGGCCGGGCTGGATTGGGTGCCGTGATGGGCAGCAAAAACCTCAAGGCAATTGTCACCCGCGGTCATGGGCGGTTGACACCCGTCGTGCGCGAGGACACAAATGGTGTCCTCAAATGGGTGCGCGAGCACTACGACCAGGAAAACGATGGAATGCACCTGCATGGCACCGCCGGCGGCATTATGGGATTGGACAGGGATGGCATTTTGCCCACTCACAACTTTCGGGACGGCTCGTTTGCCGAGGCCGAGGCTATCTGTGGGCAGACGATGTCGAACACGATTCTGGTCGACCGTGGCACATGCTTCTCCTGTGCCGTTGCTTGTAAACGTGAAGTCGAGGTTGCCGAGCGGGATGTCTCGCCCAAATTTGGCGGCATGGAGTATGAGATCATCGGTGCCCTTGGTTCACTCTGCGGTGTGGGTAATCTGAAAGCGGTGGCCGAAGCGTCGCAGTGGGTCAACCGTTACGTGCTGGACGGCATTTCTACTGGAGTAGCGATTGCCTTCGCCATGGAATGTTACGAGAATGGCATCCTGACCAAAGCCGATACCGATGGCATCGAGTTGACCTGGGGCAATGCCGACGCCATGATCGCCATGATCCACAAGATTGCCCACCGTGAAGGCTTAGGCAACCTGCTGGCCGACGGTGTCAAACGGGCTGCGGCCAATCTTGGCCGCGGTTCAGAACGTTTTGCCGTGCATGTCAAGGGTCAGGAATTTCCCATGCACGAACCGCGCGGCAAACGCAGTCTGGCGCTCGCCTATGCGCTTTCCCCCACCGGGGCCGACCACATGGAGGCAATCCACGACCCTGCTTTTGAAGGGCTTGGTTCCTTGGACAATGGGCTGAGCGAGGCCGGCTTGATCGAGCCGGTGGATCGCATGGATCTGGGACCGAAAAAGGTGCAGACTTACTTCTATGCCCAGGCGATCTGGAATCTCTACAACAGCATCGGCATGTGCGACTTCGTCGGCATTCCGATTGGCCCGCTCAAGCTCAAACCGCTCAATGACTACATCAATGCCGCCACCGGCTGGGATATGAGCCTGTGGGAGTTGCTCAAGGTCGGCGAACGGGCTAACACCATGGCCCGCCTCTTCAACATGCGTGAAGGCTTCACCAACGCCGACGATGGTCTGCCGCAACGCATGTTTGAACCGCTGCAAAACGGCAAACTCAAGGGCGAAGCCATCGACCGTGGCGAATTTGAACGTGCCCGTAGCCTCTATTATCAAATGGCCGGTTGGGATGGTGGAGGTAACCCCACCATCGCCAAACTCGCCGAGTTGGATCTGTTGTGGGCGAATCAGAATTGAGTAGTTCGAGGACGAAGCGAATACTGCAGTAGGCATGTTGACCATCCGAACGATATGCCAGATTCTCTTCACAAGGAGGCCGTAGGACAGTGAGTTAGGTCATACCTTGTCATTTGCCTGTCCCACTGTCCTACGGTTTTACCGTCCCTCGGCCCACTACAAAGGTCAGATACGGCAGCACCATCGCAATCGCCATCCAGATCAGCGCTGCCTGTTGACCACTATTGGCCATGCTGCCGGCGGCAAGGATGGGAATCACCGTGTCCACAGCCGCATGCACTAATGCTGGTGCCCAGATGGTGTTCCGTCCTTGCTCATAAAGATGAGCAAAGGGAAACGACGAAATGATCGACAGTGCCACTGCCATACCACCAACGATGAGGCCCTGGTTCCACAGAATAGGCAGATGGCTCAGGGCAAAGAGCAACACCGCCAACCATGCCGCCTGCCAAAAGGTGCGACCTTGGCGCAGATGTCCAAAGAGAAAAGCTCGATAAAGCACCTCTTCCGCCACACCGTGCAGCGCAAAGATGCCGACCATGATCCACAGCCAATTAGGCGGTAGTGTCCATCGATACCCCGTCAGCCAGGTTATCAATGGGTAGGCGGCAAGCTGAAGCACGGCAATCAAGAGTGCCACCCCCATGGCTCGCCAACCAGGCCAGCCGAATCCTAAATCTCGGAACACGAAATGCCAGTTCTGTTTGAACAGTCCAATTTCCACCACCACCGCTGCAATCAGTACCGCTGCAGTGATGAGTAAGGCATTCTCCGTGGGAAGCGCATCACCTAGCAGGCGCGCCACCCCCTCTAGGGTGCCGTAAATCAAAAGAAAACCAAGAATAAACCTCACCATCATCGGTGATGAACGGATCGTTGGAAGCGTAGTCTCCTTCATCCAGGTCGTCATCATATGCTCCTCTCCTTTTATTAATTTGCAGACAGTGAATGGCATTCCTCAAGCGATAACTGGGCTGCTGACGGGTACAAACTCGCGCATCAGCCCTAACGCTGCGTCCGTTTTCTGAATCGATGTTGCCCCATCTTCTTCGATAGCGGTGAGGGCACGGATGGCATCGATGGTCTCAGGCACCACAATGGCTTGGTTATAGACTTGATAGTTGTAAAAGAGTTCGTTGCCCACCACGGTCACGCCGTCGGCCCACAGGCCAACTTCCCACATGTCACCGCGCGGACGGCCCAGGTCGGACATTAATTCCAGCGTGCTATTGAGGGCGACCAAACCATCGGCCATCTGCAGAAAGGCAATGCGTGGTGCCGCACGGAAAGCCGCTAACACTTCTTCTCGGCTGGCAGGGCGAGTGAGTTCCACACTCCAAGAATGCAAATGGCTGGTCGTGTGCGCCGCCACGAGCGCCACTGTCATCACATCCAACGTGGGGTCAACGGTCTGTGCATCCGGCCCTTGATGCGAGGGAATCACCTTCTCAGGAACCACGGTGTTCATCACACCCGTGTGGTCCGATTCCCAGGGGTCGGTGGCGCGGCGCACCAAGACCCCGCGTGCTTTGGCAAGCAAACCAGCCTGTTTTAAGGCACCGAGCGTGCGTACAATGCTGGTTGTGTTGCAGGAAACCACACGCGTACCATTGCGTCCGAGCGCAGTGGTGTAGTTTGCTTGGGCCACAAATGAGTGGCCAGTCAATTCGTGCTTCTCACCACCCTGAAAGATTGCTTTCACACCGGCTGCTCGATAGAGGTCGAGGTTTTTCGAGGCAATCTTCTTCGGCGTAGCATCGGCAATGATATCGACTTTGCCCAGTAAATCATCAAGACTACCCATGATTGGAATGCCACTCGCCCGCATCTCAACCAGCGCCTGTGGGGTAGCCCCATAGATCGGGTAACCCTTTTCGCGCGCCACCTTGATACGCCAGTCGGTAACTACATCCACCACCCCGACCAACTCCATGTCCGTTTGCGCCACGACCGCATCCGCAATGCGTTTGCCAATGACGCCGTAGCCGTTGACTGCGACTCGTACTTTATGATGTTTCATGTCTTTTTCTCCTTTGTTTCGATCCGAAAACGTTCTGTGTGCAACGCTCACTCAATCAACCAGCCTACACCGTTAGCGATTTGCTCACGTCCGTGCTAACCCGATGCACGGCGGAGTTGCTGGTGGTTCGCAAAACAAAATAGGCCAGCACCGTTCGGATGAGCCAAACGAACGCGACCCCACCGCTCGCCGCCATTGCATAGCCAAGGTCAGGATAGACGAAAATCAGGCCTTGCAGCGATACCTCTAGCAGCGCCGGAACAGCCACCGTGATGATAAATCCCAGGAAGAGATTCACCACAAGCGGCGCAATCACACGCCATCCGATCCTCCACCAGCCACGCGGTCGCTCCACTGTCAATGACCCCTGGAACCAGCGCCACAGCGTCACCCACGACCAGACCATACCGATAATCTGGAAAGCGACGATACTCATGATGCCTATCACAAGCACACGGAGGAAGAGAAGCCCTTCATTCGCCACCGGTTGCTGCCCGCGCAACAGGCTGAGTACTCCCGTCTTGATCCCTGCGGGGCGACCGGCGGCCCATAAGCTGTTGGCGTTGGTCATGACCACAATACCCCAGCCGTCGCTCGTCAGTGTCATATCAGCATGAAAGTCCCCGTAGTCGCCGCTGTGGGTAATGAGCGGTAACCCATTCTCGGGCTGTACTTCCCAACCCATAGCATAAGCCGTGTCAGCAACGTTCGCCGGCGGTGTATGCATAGCGGCGATGCCAGCCGGTGAAAGCACGGTCGCATCCCTGTATCGCCCCTCGTTGAGTTGGGCAATCATAAAGTGTGTCATATCTTCGGCACTGGCGATCAGGCCACCGTGACCGTTGCTACTGCGTGGGAAGGGAAGGTCGCGGGCAAATGGAATCCCGAACCACTGCGTGTACCCGGTGGCAATGTCGGGCGGTGCGGCTGCGGGTTGATCATAGGTGGCGTGGCGCATCTCTAGCGGCGTGAAGATCCGTTCCTGCACATAACGCTCGAAAGGTTGCTCGGAAACCGCCTCCACGATCAAGGCTAAGATCACAAAGTTGACGTTGCTGTATTGGTATCTCGTGCCAGCCGGATAAGTTAGAACGTTATCGCGCAATTCACGCACACGTTGTTCAGGTGTCCAGTCCAGCGCAGCTTGGCTCGGAAATTTCTCATCCCCAGTCAGGCGTGATAAGCCGCTGGTATGGTTCAACAAGTGGCGTACAGCGAGAGTGGCGGCAGCTTGTTCGTCAGTAAGCCGGAAATAGGGAAGGTAGCGTTGAACGGGGGCATCCAATTCTACTTTGCCCGCTTCGACCAATTGCATGATCGCCAGAGCAGTCACTGGTTTTGCCAGCGAAGCCAGCCGGAACGGGGTCTGTGCGGTCACGCCTCGCCCAGAGGGACTAGCGATGCCATAGCCTTGCAAATACACGATCTGATCACCGTGAACGATGCCGAGTGCCAAACCTGGCAGCCCGATCTCTTTCATCTGTGCTGCGATGTAGGCATCAATCGTGTTAAAAGCGGACGGCGACTCTGCCGCCAGAAGTGTCCTACCGGGTAAACTCGCTAGGCCGAGCACGAGGGCAAAGGTTAGTAGGGTGAAGGTTTGGGCCAACCGACACTTGCTTTTCTTTGTCAACCACCGAGTGCCTGATCGCACAGTTGATAACGGGAAATTACTGGGCGACACTACTTTTGGCGTGTTCATGTTAGCTTCCTTTGATCTGTCCATTACCATAGCAAATAGAGCATTGAGGTGAGTGGAACTTAGCCCAAGTTTGCGATTGCCCTGGGTCAGCGCAGCGGTGTTCCCGTCCGCACCGCCGTTATTACCTGGTCGATGGCATCGATTACCACCGCCGGCCGTTCAAAGGGAATGGCGTGGCCACTCTGTTCGGCCACCACGAACTTGCTGTTGGCCGATTGTTGTAGCAACTCTTCCATGTTCGCTTGCGCTAACGGCTCCAACTCGACCGGCTCAGCGGGAATGCCATGCCAAACGATGAGCAAGGGTCGTTCTGGCGGCAAGGGACTGGCTTCTACTGCTTCCTGGATGCTCGTCTCCAGGCCCTCGGCTTCAGCGGTCATGGCTGCCATCGCCCCGCTTTGCAAGCGATGGGCACGCACTTGCGCTTGGGTTGTCGATGGTAACGGGGTCAGGACTTCAGCGCCGGGGAGCGGCAGCAAGCGCATTACCCCCAAGAATTCCATCACTTTCAGCAGCGGAAGTTGGCTAAGATTGGGGAGGACGGTGCGCCGTTGCTCAGGTGTGAAGCGCATTATGGCCTGTGCTGGCGTCGGGTCAATCAAGACTAGACCGGCCACGTCTGCCGGATATTGGCTGGCATAGACCTGCACATGCAAGCCACCCGCCGAGTGGCCGACCAGTATATAGGGTCCAGCGATCCCAGCATTATTCAACAAGGTATGTAGCTCAGCGCTGATCTGTCGGCTGGTGCGGGTGCCAGGTCCAGCCTCACTCCAGCCTGTGCCCGCCCGGTCATAGCTACAGATGCGTGTGGTTTGGCTGACCGCAGGCTGTACTAGGCTCCAGTCGGGGGAGGAGCCACCCAACCCATTTTCGGTCACCACCGTCGGCGATCCGGTGCCGGTGCAGTGGATGTGCAACTTATAACCGCCCACATCCACCAGTTGACCCGGGGGTGGGAAGGTACGGGCATCGCGTGCGCTGGCAAGTGCCTGGTAAGTTGCGCCGATCAAGGCCAGCACGAGGCAGCTCATCAGCACGCGTCCGCCCCAAAGCAGCAGTCGGTTACGCGCCCACGACTTAGGCAACGGTCGCTTCATCGTTTCTGTCGCAGTCATTGTTCTCATGGAAACCTCCTCATTACGTTGCACTGTTTGCGCGGTGATCCCAGTTGACCCAACTTTGCAGTTGTCATCTTGTGATCACGCGCTTAACCTTAGAATCAACAGCGATTAGAGGTTGACCGGTGTGACAACGCGATCTGCGACACTAACCTCAGTGATACGCTGACGCCCACCAAACCAGTTTACCCCGGCCCACACGCAGCACCATAGCACCATGCTCACGCCACAGACCCAAAGCGTATAGCCAAAGTCTGGAATGTTAATACACAACACAGCGAGGGGGTAGGTGATCTGCGGCACGAGACCAAGGAGCACCAACGCCCAAAGCAACGGCAGTGCAAGCCGCAGCCCCACTGACCTTCGGCGCAGCTGGCGGCGACGCCAAATCCATAGCGAATGCGCCGACCAGAGTAGGAGGAATCCTGTGACACCCCAGATGGTGAGCAAGAGCGGATAGAGGATCGGATGGTGCATGGCCGGGAGCGTGGGCGGTGGCTGGTCGTGCAACAAGCTTACGATCCCACCGCTCAATGCCTGGATACGTCCACCGTTCAGGTGAAAAGAGTTAAAATTCAGCAGGATCACCACCCCCCATTTTTCTGCCGGATCAAGGACAACATCGGCGTAGTAATTGGCGCTGGTGCCATCGTGTCGCACAACCGGAATGCCATTGAGCGAACGGCTGATCCAGCCCATCCCATAGAAGCGGTCGCCCCGCCCCTCCGGCACAGCCGGTTCGTGCAGTATCGCAATCCCCTGTGGCGACAACAGCTGTTGATCGCCATAGCGGCCCCCATTGAGTTGGGCGGCAAGATAATGGGTCATATCCTCGGCGGTTGCGATCAGGTCGCCGGAGGGCAGCATGGCATGGGCATACCACTGGGTAAACGGCACGGGCCAGCCAAACCACGACCGGTAGCCGATCGCCAGGTCAGGCGGCAACGCAGCGGGTTGCATCGTTGCACTGCGGGTCATTCCCAATGGCTGCAAGATCGCCTGCTGTATGTAGCGCGAATAGGGTTGACCCGTCACTGTCTGCACCAGCAAACCAAGAAGATCATAATTAGCATCGGTGTATTCAAAGGTTGTTCCCACCGGTCGGTTGAGTGGCGTTGTGTGCAGGCGGCGCACCCGTGCTTCCAATGTATCGGTTGCCGTTGCCGGTCGGGCAAGCTCTGGATAGGCCGTTGACGCCGGCAAGCCACTGGTGTGGTTCAACAACTGGCGGACGGTGATTTGAGACGCAACTGTGGTATCCGCCACCTGAAACCAGGGTAGATAGCGCTGTAGCGGGGCATCCAGCTCGATGCGCCCTTGTTCAACCAGTTGCATGACAGCCAGCGCCACAAACGATTTACTGATCGAATTGAGGACAAAGGGGGTCTGCGCTGTGACTGCACGTCCAGTTGGGTCAGCAATGCCAAAGCCTTTGAGGTGCACCACTCGATCCCCATGCACAATGCCCAGCGCTAGCCCAGGGATGCGCAGTTCGGCCATCTGCTCGATCAGGTAGGCATCAATGGCGGCAAAATCAGCGTCCCCTGCCGATGAGGAGAACGCAGCACCTTCAGCCTGCGGCATATGACCCATCGCCAACAGCAACGTCGCTGTTATGAGTAAGAGGGCGAGAAGGTAGCCAATACGCTTGTGCAAAATAGACATGATGATCCTTTCTGATTTACTGATCGCCCCGCTGTTTCAGATTGCCAGCTCCGGTCAATGCTGCTCTCCATTAGGCGATAAGGTCAGACGCAAATCGCCATAGAAAACGCCTGCGGTGGTCAGCGTTAACAAAAAGAGCGGGATGGTACAGGCTGTACTGCAATCAAAGTGAAATTTAGGTTATAGAGCTTGAGCAACAGACCGTACAACTCAGCCTGATCGCGCATTGGACCGCTGAGCAGCGCTTCCCCGTTCGGCTCGTTGGTAATGGTCAGCGGCGCAAACCACTCCTGTAACCTGCTATCAAAGTGACCTTTGACCTGGATTTGATAGTGCATCTGCTTGATATCCATGCTCATACCCCAGTGACCTATCATCTACCCAGAGATGGATTTAGTGGTTGATTTTGCTAAATCGATCTTGACTTAGGAAACAGGAATGCCAGGTAGGGCAGCACCATCGCCAACCCCATCCAGATCAAGGCGGCCTGTTGACCCGCACCGGCCATCCCACCCACGGCCAGCAGGGGAATGACAGTATCCACCGCGCCATGCACCAGCGCCGGTGCCCAGATGGTGTTCCGCCCCTGCTCGTAGAGTCGGGCAAAGGCAAAGGAGGAGGCGATGGAGAGCATGACCGCTGCACCACCGACCAGCAACCCTTGCGTAGCCAGGATCGGCAGGTGGCTCAGGGTGAACAACAGCACTGCCAGCCAGGCTGCTCGCCAAAAGCTCCGTCCCTGGCGCAAATGACCAAAGAGAAAAGCCCGGTAGAGCACCTCTTCTGCCACGCCATGCAGGGCAAAGATGCCAACCATCGTCCAGAGCCAGTTGGGGGGCAATGTCCAACGATAGCCGGTCAACCAGGTGATCAACGGGTAAACGGCCAGTTGTAAGAGGGCAATCAACAGTGCCACCCCCAACGCCGGCCAGCCCGACCAGCCCAATCCCAGACGGCGCAGCGCCGCTTGCCAGTCGCGGGTAAATAGCCCCATCTCCACCACCAACGTGACTGTCAGCACAGCGCCGGTGATCAGCAGCGCATTTTGTGTCGGCAAGGTGTCGCCTAGCAGCCGGGCCAGCACTTCCAGTGTGCCGTAAATCAGGGCGAAACCGAGGATAAACTTTACCAACACCGGCGCCGCGTAGATGGCGGGCTTGCTGTTGGCTTGCGTAAGTAGCGACATACGTAACTCCTTTGTGACTAGAGGATGACCTGTTCGACGGGCCGCCGCAACGAATGGGGCATCGGCGCAGCGTAACCGAAACGTACCAACAACTGGGGGAGCGACGAACCCAACCCCAGCGCGCTTTGGAACTGGGAACGGAGCTCCGCCACTTCAATGGGCTGATTGAGGAAAGCCGATCTGATATTCAACGAGGTTAACGTAAGCGCTAACCGTTCGTAGACCTGGCCGGTGCGCACCCAGGTCGCTTTGTCGTCGGCGGTCGCGGCAATGACGACGCCACCGGCGGAACTGCGCAACTTCTTGGCATCGGCATCGGCTTGCTGCTGCGGCCGTGTATTAACCATAAAGAGCCGACCGAGCCAGCGCGGCACTTCGGCGTTGCCTGAACAGCGCGTAAAGAGACCATCTCCAGACGCCAAGGCCGCCTTCTTGTTGAAACGCAACCAGGCGAGCAGTTCCGTTATAAAGGCTGGATCGGCATATTGATGCAGATTGCCTTCATTCACATAGGCCAGGGCCGTCTCTAGTGCCGACGGGTCCAGCAGATAGCGCAGTTCTACCCCCGGCTCTAGTGGCAATGCCTGGATGATATCCAGATCGGCAACTTTCACGGGCTGGCCGTCATAGAGGGAGCGTGTGTTTTGGCGGAGCGGGATCACATCAAACAACCCACTCGGCTGCGGCTTGTCTGCGACCAGGCGAATATGAACAAAGTCAGCGGCGGCGGGGTAAGTGACTTCGGTGGCATAGCCGGTTGCGTGGGCAGCCACCAACAGATTTTCCAGCGCACAGCCCAGGCTGATCCACAGTTCGCGGTTGTCGGGGTCAACGACCGGCAAGCGCCGGGTATAGTCGGGATGGATTTCTATGGCGTCTTGCTTGATGGCGAAGTACCACGGCTGGGCGTTGTGACCACTGGCAGCCAGCGTGGCATAGCGGACAAGTTCGCGCAGTTGTGCAGACATGGTTGTCTCCTTTAGCAAAGGTTGACGGCTACGGTTGGCCGCTTCCTCATAATCGAGCCACGGCGCAGCTTCGACCAGCCCATAGCTACCGGCGACAGTGATGCCTGTTGCCGCCAGCAATTTTAGAAAACGACGGCGATTGAGCGGCGGACGAGTTTGTAGGTTCTTCATCGCTTACCTTCCTTACATGCTTCCTAAATACCATTAGCCGATAGCACAGAGAGGGAAAAGTTCAAATTGTAGCGCTTCTCCATTCGGCTCGTGGCGAACGGTCCATGGCGTAAAGCACGCACCTACGGCGGGATCAAATAACCGCTTACCCGAATCTGGTATTCAATCGGCTGCGTGTTCATGCGCCAAGTATAGCTATCAGCCGGGCAAGGTGTCGTCTACCCACGGGTGGATTCGCTGGTTTATTTATGCGAGGAGGAAGGGTAGTATGTAGGTGGAGAATGGGGAAAGATGACAGTGAAAAATCAATTGCGCAGCAAACCGAGCCCGCGGCCGCGAACAACTGCCTGAGTGCGACTTTGTACATTCAGTTTGCCAAAGATGTGGTTGATGTGGGTCTTGACAGTGCCAACGGTCACGATCAAACGAGCCGCAATTTCCGTGTTGGAGAGCCCATCTGCTACTAATTGTAGTACTTCACGCTCGCGCTCACTCAACGTTTCGACCAGCGTTGGGGTGCTCAATCCATCAGGGCTGGCACTGGCAGGGAGAGATTTGGGATTTTCGGCGTTGGACTGCTCGGTTACCAATGCCGCATGCTCGACTGGTAGTTTGTGAGCAAAGCTGTCCAGTAGTTTATCAACATAGAGTGAGAGGCTCTTCTCTTGTCCATTCGTGGGCTGACCTGACATCCAGCCACGAAACACTACAAGCAACGAGCGCATGACCTCGCCTTCATCCACAAAGAGCCGGATGTAGCCTTCCTCGCCCAGTCCAAGTGCCTGGGCGAGTACCAACATGGCCTTCTCATGTTGTTTTTGGGCAGCATAGGTGACGGACTGCAAAATGAGAATCTCGATCAGGCTGCCATTGCGGCCATCCGAGGCGGCAGCTTGATGCAAATCCAAAAGCAGAGACTCGGCAACTGCGAGCCGGCCTTCCGCAATGCGCAAACGGGCCACTGTTATGTAAGCGGTTTCATCCAGATAAGGGAGCGGGGTAGGAGGATGATGCAGACCTTTACTCTCGGCCCAGCGGCTGGCTTCGGCTAGATTGCCCTGTGCGATCCAAAGCCGAGCCTGGGTACAAGCAGCGGAGGGCAGTGGCCAAAAACGGCTTACTGCATGTTGTTGGAGCAATTGAATGGCTATACGAATATCCTCCTGACTGCCGGCCACATTGCCTTCGGTTTGGCGCAACCAGGCCCGCCAGACATGGCCGATAATCAGGATATGATGGTGGCCTCCCGCCTGCCCCAACCGAATCCCTCTTTCTAGGTATTGCGCTGCCGAGTCCAGATCATTACACTCGCGTAACAAGTCACCCATCGTCAAATAGAGAAAGCCAGTCGCCGGAAAATCCTGCCATTTGTGCCGCGCTACCAGTTCCAGTCCTTCCTGACAAAGCCGCAACGCCTGTTGTAGGTGCCCCTGCACACGCAGGATCTGCGCCTTGAGATAAATCGTTGGTAACGGCCCAATCAGTCGGGCCATATGACCGGTCGTTACGCTTTCACCCAGCAATTGGGAGGCTAGCCCAAGCTCACCTTGCAAATAATGGGCAAGCGCCAGATTCAGCGTGATCCTGGCGCGCAGCAACGTCGCTTGCTCGGGCAAATTGGCTAAGGCTTGCTTGGATATGGCAATCGCTCCAGCCAAATCACCTGCCTCTCGTAGTAGCCGGGTTTGCGTAATCGCAATCAGCCCTTGCACCTCTGCCGTCCGTTTACTTTCATCCGCAGCCAGCATCGCTTCAACAGCTTCCAGACCAGCCGCGGCCTGATTACTCTGCCCGCTGATATACAAGACCCATATATGATAAAGGATTAATAACGGTCGGGTCTTGACCTCTGCCGCCGGTATGGCCGCTAGCCAAACGCGCAGGCGGGCGAATTCGCCGTGCAAAATCATCGACAGCGCAACCTGCTCTACCAACGTAGCAGCATGATCAAATGCCTGGGCAGTCAGGGCGTGATGGATTGCCTCGTCAATCAACTCTGCTTGCGCATACCAGATACTGGCGCGATGGTGCAGATCGGCCACGGACTCAGCGGATAGATGCTGCTGCAGCCGCTGGCGCAAAACATCTGCAAAGAGGTGATGATATCGATACCATTGGCGCGTGTCATCCAATGGGATGAGGAAGAGATTCGCCTCTTCTGTTTTCTCTAGAAGCTGCTGGCTGTCGCTTCGTCTCATTACAGCATCGCACAGGGGCGCGCTCAACCGGTCCAAGATCGATGTCTGCAAGAGAAAATCCAAAAGCTCTGTTGCACAGCGGTTCAGCACTTCTTCGACTAGATAACTAAGCACATGGCGATGGCTACCGGAGAAGGCCCTGACAAATCCGGCGATATCGTCCCGCCCTTGCAGGGAGAGTGCTGCCAATTGCAGCCCAGCGATCCAGCCTTCGGTGCGCGTTTCCAGCGTTGTGATCTCTTCCGAAGTTAAGGTCAGGCCCATCACGTCATTCAGAAAGGTGGAGACTTCCGCCGGACGGAAGCGCAGATCGTCTACTCGGACTTCACTCAACAGGTTGCGCACACGCCAGCGCGCCAAAGGTAAGGGTGGATCCATGCGGCTGGTAATGAGCAGGCGGCACGAGGAAGGCAATCGTTCCACGAAAAGAGCCAGGGCTTCGTGGATCGCTGGCGTCGTAATCACGTGATAATCGTCGAGGACAAGCACAAGCGGAGTCGTGAGCGTCCCCAGATCGTTGAGGAGCAGCGTGAGAATCGCTTTCGGTAAAGCAGCTTGAGGAGTATCCACCAATTCCAGTGCGCTGGAGCCAAGCTCTGACTGTTGGGTTTGCAAGGCGGCAATCAGATACGTAAGAAAGCGTACCGGATCATTATCGTCTTCGTCTAGAGAAAGCCATGCTACCGTCTGGTTGGTCTGAACGACCCATTCGCTGACCAAGGTAGTTTTACCAAAACCAGCCGGTGCTGCCACTAGGGTAACGGGTTGACCTCCGCCCGCGCTTAGCTTTGCTGTAATCGCTGGACGGGCGACCCAAGAGTGGCGAAGGGGCGGAATGTACAATTTTGTCTGAAGCAAGGGAAGGCGCATGCAAGGCGTCTCCGCACCGAGTAATCACTGGCCATTGAAGTGGCTACAGTATAGCATAGTCTATCCGCTTCGCAATCTTCAATAAAAGCGCTCGATTTGTCAGATTCGGGGAGATGTCATTGCGCAGTGGTCCTTTCCCTTTCTAGTACGAACTTGGCAGAGTGATTTTGCAATCTTCCGGGAAGGGTTTGCGCTTAAGAAGGTCCATGGCTAGAGCCTTCCCGGAAGACGATTGACCAACTACTTTGTTAAATATGCACTAGCAAACATGCTTGTTTGTTTGCCAAGCAGGGTTCCTACGGAATGACAAGTTCATTCACAAGTTTTCAGCAATCCACCAAGCGAACGAAGTTTACTCCTTTGCCACCGCCAAGCGCAGCGTGACAATCTCGTACGGGTGTACCTGGAAAGTCACGCCATGTTTGGTGAAAGAAAGCGCGCTCTGCTTCTCCTCCAGCAAATTGGCGCGCCAAGCAGCCGCTACAGCAAAGCCAGTGCGCAGTGTGATGGTTCCTCGTCGGCGTTGACATTCGTAGAGACGCACGATCAGGTCGTTGCCATCCTCAGCGATTTTGACGGTTTCAATCACAAGGTTCGGCTGATCGACTGCAAGTAGTGACTGAACCGTCGATGCAGCAGAGCCCTCGCCCATTCCAGCGTAGACCAGGATCGGATCATTCAGCGCATAGGCAGCAGCGATGGTCGCATCGTTCCAGCGACCGCTGTGGGGCAGTAGGCTGTAGCTGAAGTGATGTTCGCCCTGATCGGCTTCGGGGTCGGGCATGGTGGGGCTGCGCAGGAGGCTGATGCGCATCACATTGTCTTTGATGTCGTGGCCATACTTGCAGTCGTTGAGCAGGCTGACACCATAGTCACCCTCGCTCAGATCGACCCACTTTTGGGCGCAGGTCTCAAAGCGCGCCCAGTCCCAACTGGTGTTGCGATGGGTAGGCCGTTCGACGTTGCCCCACTGAATCTCGTAGGTGGCGGTCGGTGTCAGCACGTTGACCGGGAATGCAGCTTTGAGCATAATGTGACGTTCACGCCAATCGATGCTGGTGTCGATGTCCAACTGGGCGCTGTTGTGACGCAACGAGATGCGCTGGATATAGTCGCTGTGCAGAATGCGGCGATGAATCTCCAACGTAGCGCGCAACGGTCCCGTCTCCACGACCTCTACCCGGCTGGCAGCATCGGAGAGCCACTGTTTGTCCTCAAAGAAGATATCGACATCCCAGGCATCCCAGTTGAGCGGACGATCTTCGAAGGCTTGCAGTTGATTAGCGAAGCTGTGCTCGGGCAGCACTTCGCGCTCGTTGACCTTGTCGTAGATGCGGGTGATATTGCCTGCCGAGTTCAGTTCGACGCGTACGAAGTCGTTCTCTAGCAATTCCAGGCTGACAGTGAGATTACTGTTCGATGTCAGTGCGGCAGCCGAAACGATCTGCAAGACGGTGACACTGTTGGGGGGCAGCGCACCAGCGTCGATCCAGGTGCTGTCTGTCGTAACTTGGGTGGGGACAGGTGTGCCATCAGCATGGCGCAATTGTTGACCAACCGGCAGCACTGTAGGCCAAAAGGCCAGATCGTTGCGAGTAAAGGATGTCGAGTTGATCAGCAAGAGCGAGTTGCTGTTGGGTGCCAATTTGGCGGCAAGGGTTTGTAGTGCCTCAGCTTTCACCCCTTCGGCCATCTCTCGTATTTCGCCATACTGCTGCTGCGAATCGACATAGACCTGATGGATGCTGCTGCCAGGGATGATGTCGTGGAATTGATTGAGACAGACCACTTCCCAAGCTTTGCGCAGCGTCTCGGTTGGGTAACGATAGGCAGGATCGAACAGGTGGGCGAAGCTGGCAAGGAATTCGGCATCGTGGAGCAGGAATTCACTCTTACGGTTGGCACGTTTGTTGCGACTCTGTGTGGTGTAGGTACCACGGTGCAATTCGAGATAGAGTTCGCCGTTCCAGGTGGGCAAGCGCTCGCCCGACTCGGCCTCCAATTTACGGAAGAAGTTAGCCACCGAGTCTTGGCACATCTGCGGTGCTGAAGGGAAGTTGCGCAGTGCCTCGATGTTTTCCAACATCTCACGCGTTGGCCCGCCGCCGCCGTCGCCATAACCAAAGGCCATTAGCAGCGTCTTCTGTAACTCCTTCTGTTTGAAGTTGGTCCAGGTGCCGATCACCTGCTCGGGCGAGGCGTTGGCGTTGTAGGTGCTGGCATAGGCGCTGCCCGATTCAGGCGTCGTACTGAAGTGGGTGAGGACCTTGGTGCCATCCAGTCCCTGCCACCAGAAGCTATCGTAGGGCAGCCGGTTGTATTGGCTCCAGCCGATCTTGATGGTGAAGAAATATTCCAGCCCTGCCTCTTTGATCAACTGCGGCAAATTCCAGGCGTAGCCAAAGACATCGGGCAGCCAAAGCACAGGCGATTCGGCCTCACGGCCAAAGTGTTGGCGGAAAAAGTTGCGACCGAGCAGAAACTGACGAGCCAGTGACTCAGAACCACTCAAGTTGCAGTCGGCCTCGATCCACATGCCGCCAATCGGCTCCCAACGTCGCTCCTGAATGCGCTGCTTGATCGCCTCAAAGAGTGCCGGGTAATCCTGGCGCACATAGTCGTAGAGTTGCGGCTGGCTCTGTGTGAAGTGATAGTTGGGAAACTGTTCCATCAGGCGCAGCACGGTGTGGAAGGTGCGACCCGCCTTGCGCCGGGTCTGGTCCAGCGTCCAAAGCCAGGCGACATCGATATGGGCGTGGCCAGTGGCAACGATCTCAACGGGTAAAGCAACGCCAGCCTTGGCGATACCTGCTTCAAGCTTGGCTAGTGCCGCAGGAATCGATGCATAAAACGCGCTACCCAATGGCTCACACAGATCGACGGCATTGAAGGCATCGTCTAAGGCGTTAAGCAACTCGCCCTGCGCTGGCTCGTTGGCATCAAGGTGATCGGCGATTCCCAGCGCCACACGCGCTGTGATGACAAACTGGCGCGTGGCGGGATCGATCTGCACCACGGCGCAGGGGCGCATCAACAACTTGTGCCCAGGCTCGTTTTCGCCAAAGCCAAGCAAACCGGTCCAGCCGTGCAGTTCCAGCCGATGGGGTTGACCATCGCACCAGCGCTCGGGCAAGCGAATCTCCTGGTGATGGCGGTCGCCTGCGGCAAAGGGTTCGCCGTCGATATAGGCCAGCGTCTCGGGATGGCTAAAATCGCCAGCATCGCCCAGGGGCAGGTAGAGTGCAATTGGCTGATCATGCGACCAGTCGGCAGGGACGGTGAAGCTGCTGCGCATCATAAAGTTGATGTCGCGGCCACCCCAGTAGCTGTAGGGTTCGATGGTCTGCCACTCGTGACCGTTGCCCGCATCTCCCAGGAGCGGGGCGGCTTTGGGTTCGGGCACAGTGGTCATTTGTAAGGCAGGTAGCGGGTTGCGCAGCCGGTAGACGTTGGCTTCGATCACTTGCAGACGCTGGGCGATCTTCTGCGCAGTCCAGCGCGTTTTGTGGACTAACATTGCGTTTCCTTTCGTCGTAATCGTTGTAAGATCAAAAGCACTACACAAAGGGCTCAAGAGGAGGCACGGAGAGCACAGAGAGGGGATCGAGAAACCCCTCTAGTGTCCTCCGTGTCCTCTGTGTAGTGCTGTAATCGTTACTTTCCTTTTATTTATCTTTACCGCCCACAGCACGAAAGAAGCCGTGAAGAACAAAGGCGTCGGTGCGGTTGAGCAGGCGTTGATACTCGTTTTTGGCTTGCTAGAGCAAGGTTGGGGTCACAGTTTGCGCCTCAAGTAAATGTGGAGTAGCTTGCTGGAAGATCTCTTGGGCCCCGTTGACAGACTAACTTTCCTCGGCTTTACCAAAGAGCTTACGTTCCTCCAGCTACGACTTCAGTACTAATTGTGCGCCGAGTGGCGGCGACAACCTCGGGAGCATCGGTCGCATAGCCGAGCAGATCGGTAAACGCGAAGTAGCGCAAACCGGGATTGATGGGGTCGGGTTCCAACAGCCAATCGAGCGCACTCATCTAGCTCTCCTCCTATGAACGTGCTATCACAACCCTCTACTCAGTGTGACAACAAATCAGTTGAACTGTACGACAGTACACACAACTTATAGACACGCTATTTAAACATTGCACAATCTTCTGCAGAATCCAACCCTTGGAGATTGTGCAATGTCTCAGTGTCAGTTCTATTAGTGTTTCCTGTCCTATAGTCCAACTGTTTTACAGTCTTACTGCACTTACGTTGGCATCAACACCATCTTCGGTGTGACCGAGGCAGCTTTTGGGCGATTGCGGAAGATTAACCACATGGCACCAATGCCGATCATCGTTACAAAGAGACCAACGACCAAGCCCAGGTATGGAATGCTGCGCACCAACACATAAAGTAGTACGCCCAGCACGAGCGACCAAGTGCGCTTTTCCGCTTGAGCAGGAGAAAGCTGGCGCATCAACCAATGACCCAATGGGTAGACGACCACCAGTTTGCTGCCATAGGCTAGTAAGAGCGTAAAGAGCGTGAAGGTAGTACCGAGTCCCGTCAAGCCGCTGAAAAAGACGCTCGTCGCTAAGCCAGCTAAGGTCAGACGACCGAGTCCAGCAGTGACTACAATCAGTAGAATGAAAGCCAGCCCAGCTAAAATGTAGCCTACCACGGTTACGACAAAGCCCCACCCTGTGGATGCAAGTGGCTCATGCCAAACGTTATCCACAGCCCGATCAAACCATTTTGGAATCAGCCAAAGGGCCAGTGCGCCGAGGAGCAATAGAGAAACCAGTTGGCGTAGCCGTTCCCAAATCCAGGTCAGAACCAGATCCTGGGTTGTGCGCGGCGCGGTGATTACGGTCGGGGCGGTTGTGACCGGAGCAGGCGTAAAGGCAACACCACCTTGTGGTGCGACCAGAATAGCGCTTTGTTGTTCAACCGGACTGCTGTAGTTGAGTTTGCCTGCAATCTGCGCATCTGAATTGATCTGAATGCCGGGTTGAAGTGGCGTTGGTAGATTTTGCCCAGCAAAGGCGAGGAAGAAGGGCGGCATTGTCCCCTCTTGTGGGCTGGCAACTGTCGTATCGACATCCCCGCCAACTTTGCCATTCAGTTGTAGAGCCGACAAACCAGCGCGCAGATCACGCTGAATTTCTCCGTTGATGATAGCCTGATAGCCTCCAACCATCACATCGCGTTGGACCACGCCCCCATGTTCGACGCTCACGCTGTAGCCACCAAAGAAGAGGTTACGTTCAACTTTAGCTTGCGAACCTAATATCAGCGATGCACCGCCACAGTAGAGCGATCCCTCCACAGTGCCATTGACCGTCAGCGATCGCGCGCCTGAAAGCAGACTACCTTTGACGATGCCGTTGACGGTAACATCACCTCCGATGGCGACCAGATCACCGTTGACTGTGCCATTGACGACTATGGTGTTGCCCGTCAAGATCAGATCATCATCAACAACCTGATCTTTGGCGATGGTGAGTGCATTGCCTCCGCGAAAGTCAGCAGCAACTAGCGTGCCACTCACGCCGAGCAGCAATAAAAACGTCACAAAGATGGCGAGCACCATGCGTCGACCTTGTTTGTTTTGCATTGACATAGTGACTCCTTTATGAAAAGGGGAGTGCCAAGTGGGGTAATTCCACCCAGCGCGCTTTGCGGTCTCTGCCTTTTCAGACTTGAAACGGCACTCCAAGGCAACTCGAGACGCAGTCTCCCCTTCTTTACCATAGCAGGCTATTCTTGACGAGTCACTCGCCAACGTTACAGGGTTAGGACAGGTAAAGTGGATAGTGTTTGGTTTGGGTTAAGGGTTGGTGGTATTGAAAAGATTGGAAAGAACGTGGTGATAATTGTGCTCTACTGAATTTCTTCAGGGGTAAAAGCAGGCAGGTCGAGATGCGAGAGCGTATCCACTAGGGTTTCTGGCTAGATGACAACAAGGGAAGAAGAGGTTTGATATCTCATCCTGTGCGACGTAATCGACGGCTCAGCAACGGATGTTAACTTGCACGGCACCATTCACTTGGTCATTCCGAAGAAATCCTAACCAGCTCGTATGAATCTTATTGTGCGACGCACCATCACAAACCACCCGATCAATTCGGCAGCGTAGCCGACAGTGCATCGCACATCTAGAAGATCTTTGTCCTCTGTTACCGCTGGTTCAATGCGCTTAATTTGTACGCTTCTACGAATACTCTCGCAAAGAGTGGGTCCCAACTCAGTGCAAAACTACGATTGGCAGATAGACTTGTTTTGTCCCCATTGACTCATCCTCTAGCTCTTCCGGCGTATCATTGGAATCTAACGACAGTGAGCGCATACGTTTGACAGTGGTAAGAACACCGTCGCTCTCCCAATAGTCACTGTTCCAAGTGACAGAACTCCAACTCACGCTACTCCAGGATACAGAGCTCCAACTGACACTGCTCCACGAGACGGAATTCCAGGCGGTGCTGCTCCAGCTTACACTTGGCGACATTACTCCTTGCGGGCCAGTCGTTAGCAAATTGCTAACATTGATACCTGTATTGGCACTGTCGATAGATGTGTTACTGATAGCTGCCTTTATATTCAGTATCCCTGCCCCGTCTCTTGCTGGATCGTAGCGAGACCAACCCTTGTTGGCTGTCTTCATGAGTCGGTATTTGACCTGATCGGGCGTCAACTTTGGTTCATCTTGTAGCAGGAGTGCGACCGCACCACTGACCACAGGCGCAGCTGCCGATGTGCCCGACATCATGAAATAGGAGTTGTTTACGACATTCTTTGGATGAAGCAGCCCAAAATTAGAAATCGTACCAGCGTACAGTGAAACCAGATGTCGGCCCGGTGCTACTAGATCAGGCTTTCTAACGCCATCACTCGTTACGCCAAAGGCAGAGAAACTAGCTGTATCGTCATCTTCAAGCGTACTTGTCTCCGCTGGATCTGTCGCCCCTACCGTAATGACAAAGGGATCATTGGCTGGCGGGTTGATTGCACCTTCACCCTGATTGCCACTGGAGACCACCACTACCATGCCGTTAAACCAGAGGATCTCACATGCTGCGTCCAGTGGGCTTGTGTGATAACTCTGAGCAGCGGCACTATTGATCGAAATATTGACGACACGGATGTTGTACTTAACATGGTTTTCATAAATCCATTGCAACCCGGCAATCACGTCAGACTCACGCGCGGAGCCTGTTACGTTCGAAACTTTGACATTGATTAAGTTGGCTTTGGGTGCAATGCCGATATACTTTCCATTACTTGACTTTCCATCACCCGCAATAATGCCAGCCACATAGGTGCCATGACCAAAGAAGTCATTGGTGGAGAGCGTTGTAACGACATTCATCTGGGCAACAATACGGCTGGACAGATCGGGGTGATAGCTCATGATGCCACTATCCACGACAGCGACACCGATACCCTGCCCTTGCAGGTACGATGGCTCATTCCAAACGCGGTCGGCGCGGACGGCACGGACATAATCGTTTTTCAAGTTGTCAGTTGACATGCATTCAGCGGTGCAGGCGGTTTGCCGAGTCGGCGCATCCAGAGATACCCAACGCACAAAGGGTGCAGCCGCCAATCTAGGTAGCGTACTTGCCTTCATCCTGGCAGCAAAGCCATGGATAAAGTAAAGATCTTTGGTCACCTCGCCGCCAAGCTGCGCCACCAATTGCTCCGCTCGATCCGAAGAATCGGTCTTTTGTACGATGACTTCCAGCAATTGCTCTGGCGATTCAGTGATGCTCTGAGCTAGTAGTGAATGCAACTTGGCCATACTCAGTGGATAGGCAGGCAAGGAACCAAACGCGTTCATAGCCAAGAGTAAGGTTATCAAAATCTGAGCATGTCTTTGTTTGACTGACATAGGATACCAATCCTTTAGGTTCGTAGCGTTTATGGCAATTGCTTCACTACGCATTCAACTGGGTGCCGCTAGTCATGCTTGAATACGAGTCCATCAACTATCAGTCTAGGATACAACCCCATCAAGTGACATTTCACTTTTCTGACAAAAATGATAGAAAGTTAACATGAAACAAAACACGCAATTGATTCCAGCAATATCTATTAACACGAGTTCGGAATTTAGGTAACGGGCTGCCCTACGCTACCCCACGGATAGCAGATTAGGTATATGGAGGATATCAGATGTCAAACGCACGCTATTCAGTCCAAGGCAGCATCGAATCCGCTTCAAACTTGTACGTCGTAGCGCGCGCCTTACCCACTTGGCGTAGGAGCTTCTGTTCAACCCAATCATTGAGGTCTTTGCGCGCAGTCTTGTCATTGATCTTGGCGGTTTGAGCATATTCTTCGCACTTGATTGCTTTGTGAGCAATCAGGAGACGAATCGCCACTTCCATGCGTGGCTTGTAGGGGTAGATGCGCAACCAAGGGAGTTGGTCTGCAAGCTGGTGATAGACAGCGAGGACAGGGCTGAGGTTCATCCGTTGGGCCAGAGTCAGGCCGAGTTGAAAGTAGCGGATCGCAGCTTCGACGTTGAGCAACATAGCGTGGGCCTCTGCCAGGTCGTAACAGAGGTGGGCTTTGAAGTCAGAGTCACCAGAAATAAGTTCGTACGCCTGTTGATAAGAGGTGATCGCCTTCTCAAACTGGTTTAGGTAGAAGTAGCAGCCCCCAATCGCCTTGTGACAAAGCATCTGGAGTTGAAGATGGGAAAGTTGCTGGGCGATGGCGAGGCTTTGTTGCAGATAGTACAGTGCAATCTGTTGGTCACCGTTCGGTTGCGTGCTGAATTCCAGCCCTTGATTGTGCAACATTTTGCAGAGGCGCAACTGGTTTGGCTGTTCATGCAATAGATCAATACCGCTGGCCAAGGCAGCTACCCCTTGATCAAATTCACCTTTGCAAAAGCACAACGATCCCCACCCGTTGTACCAGTCGCTCCAAAGCAGCGCGTTGCGTTCAGGCAGTTCCTCCAGCAACAGCCGGGCCTGTTTTAGCCACGCCTCCGCTGCAACCCAATCCGGTCGTTGTTGAATATAGAGCCACCCCCGCCGCATGTAGGCGCGCACCAACAATGGCGAGGCCGTTGCTGTACCCTTCAAGAGAGCGATGCAATGCTCGAAGTGTTGATCCGCCAAGCTGCTGTCCAACGTCGTAGTGATCTGCGCCAGTTGATAGTGGAGGGTTGCCCGTTGCTCAGGATCAGTCAAACAGCGCAGTGCTTCACCGTATTGAACAATAGCGCTTTGCACAAAGGCAGCGCGCTCACCGCCCTCGTTTGGGGTAGCATGATTGGCCTGCAGTTGGGCTACGCGCCCACCCAGCCACTTGATCCGCCCCCATTCTGGGACTGTAAAGGGTTGACTGGGTAGTTTTTGAAGCAATGTAGCAAGGCGGACAACCTGCTCATCGCTCAAGGGAGACTCGTCCGGCTCCTCCTCCCTTGTTAGGAGTGGCTCGCCAAACAGTTGTACGAGCTGTGCGGCTACACGAAATTCGCTCGCCGCCTGCCAATGCCAGCAGGCAGTCAACCAGTCTTGTGCCAGCCAGCAGCAGGTAGCTGCCAATCGATGCCCTAGCTGTTGCTCTTCTGCAGTCAAGATATTGCTCAAGTGTGAACGAACACCGGAGTGTAGTTCAACAGGGCTATCGACGGCGCATGGCAAGGTAAACGGATGCGTTAGCCAACCGAGATCACTTACACAGCGGATGGCATCTTCGATAGGAATTTGTTGCAGCAGATTGCTTGCCTCTGCCAGTGCACTCGCCAACGGTTCTCCTGTTTGCTGCGCTTCCATCTCTGTCATTGCAGCCAGATGGCGAGGAGCTTGACATAAATAAAGTGCTGACCAGGGCTGTTGACTGACTGTTATAAGGTGTAGAAGGTGCTGCGCTTCCGATGGCAAAAGGTGCAGGTGAGCATAGGTCTGCCAACGGCGGCTGAACTCGCTGTCGTCGGCCTCGGCCCAACGTTGACGAAGCAAGTCAGCGGCAGCGGCAGTAGCTTCCTTGCACCAATTGGTGCGAAAGGTGCTCTCACTGCCACCCAAAGGTTGATAAACCACCTTAGCCGCTTGTTTTTCACCATAATATTGAGCCAGAATGGTAAAATGACGCAGATCTTTGGCATCAGGCTCAGTCGCAGTGGGCCGCAATAGTTCAACCAGCCAGGCTAATGCCAGGTTGACCAGCGAAGCCTCAGGAGTTGCCACCTTGATCGTCACAGGCAACGTTCGCATGGCACTGCTGATCCAAGGCGAAGCGATCAGCCAGCGCACACTCACAGTGGATAAACTTCCCTTGCGCCACTGCTGAAAGAGTTGATGAACATCGCTGTACCATTCCCCAGCCCTACCCTCAGAGATCGACATGATTTTCCTAACTTGGTGAAGCCAAAATCAAAGAACCACAAAAGGCACGATGAATCGCGCCACTCACTTTACAAATTTTAGTCTATTTCATAGGTTTTGCCATCAAACTTAAGAGGTAAGAAAGTTAATCTTCTGTTATAGTATGACCAAAAGCAAAAGTAAGGTTAACGATTCACCTTTGCCGCCCGCAGGAGTGATGCATTCTATGAAGTTTCGATTGAAGCGTTTGTTGAGGGTCACAACAGGGGAAAGAATACTCTATCGTCTGACATTTTTGCTGGCGTTACTGTTCTGCCTTGTCGGCAGAGCAATTGCCCCGGTCCATGCCAGTCACTTGCCGCAATCCACCAACAGCTTGCTCGCCATCTATTTATTGGCGTTGGACAGCGACCTGGCAGTGTACGAACATGAATTGATCAGCAACATCGAAGCAGGCACGGTCGGCAAATACGACCGCATGGCACTAGTCGTGGTCGATGGCAGTGGAACGAATGACACCCACATCGAATTGATCCGGGCTGGCAGTCGAACTGATGTCGATGGCTTACCCAACGCATCGGGCATCATTCAGGACAACCTGCATGAGTATGATATGTCCGATGGGGCGACGTTAGGCGGTTTGCTGCAATGGGCGCGCCAAACCTATCCTGCCAACCAGACAATGCTTACCTTTGTCGGTCATGGGCTACCGCTGGCACCGATTGCCGAGGTGGATCAACTTCTGCACGACGCGTCTGTGGCGGCGGAAGTCAACGCCAGCTGGCCGGCGAGCATTCCCTTGCCCACCAAGTATTGGGCCAGTCCCAGCTACACTGACAGTCATCCCAAACGGACTGTCTTGACACCCAAACAGCTTGGGATTGCACTCGCCCAAGCCACCCAACAAGGGGCCGATCCTTTCACCGTGCTCGATCTCGTTCATTGCTTCGGCGCAACCATCGAAGAACTCTATGAAGTTGCTCCTTATGTACAAGCGACGGTCGCTTCGCCCAGCTATGCTTATCTCAAGCCAGAAGCACTCAAAGTGAGCCTGCTCAGCCTGCCTACCAATCTAAAACCCATCGATCTGGCACGGCGACTAGCGCAACAACATCAAATCAAGGAGCCCAATCATCCCTACGTGCTCACCGTAGTTGACAACAGCCAATTGGAAGCAATTCGCACCACCTGGGATGACGTAGCGGCGGCGTTGCAACAGCGTCTACACGATGATCCAGCTAGTCGCCAACAACTGATCGCAGCCTGGCAGCAAACTCGTAAATATGATGCCCCGCTCTGCAACGATCCCTGGATTATCGACAATGCCGACTACTTGGCTGACTTGGGTAGCTTGGCCCAGGCGCTACAGACAGCCTTCCCGAATGATCCAGTGGCTGCGCAAAGCCAGCAACTTCATGCTCAACTGGCCGCCGCTGTGACAACCTTGCGCCTGGCCGACAGCCCATGGATGCGTCCTGATCAATTTTGGAACTTTGACGACGGCTACAGCGGCGTTGCGATCTATGGAAATTTGTTGGCTTTGCAGCAGGAAGGTCAAGTTTACCTCAGTTTTCAAGGACACTTTTATGACTCAAACGCAGATGAACCGCCGTTTCGATTTATTCAACGTCGAGCACCGAATGATACCACCTGGGCCGATCTCTTCGTAGCCTTCTGGCAAGGACAGACAGTGCAAACTGTCGCCTGTCTGCCCAGCTTGCAGGTGAGTAGTGGGAAGAACGCCGACCTTGGCCTAATATGGGTAGCACCAGCCGACTCCGTTCCCATCCATGCCGCATTGCCCTATACCCTTACGCTCTACAACGTCGGCTCGATCACAGCAACCGGTGTCACGATCTATCCCACCTTGCCAGCGACGGTAACGCTGGTCACAGCCGATGATCGTTGTATAGTAACCAGTGGCATAGTAAATTGCACTTTGCCCACGGTTGCACCAGGAACCAATGTCAGCCTGCATTTATCGCTGAAACCAACCAGCCTAGGAACGTTGCGCTTAAAAGCCAATGTGAGCAGCCTCAGCGACGAGAACAACCCTGCCAACAACCTGGCCGAGTTTAAGGTCAATGTGCAACCTGCTGCCGATGGCTGTACGCTGCCGCCTTGGGAACCGGGTCTGACCTACCAAGCCAATGCACAGGTTTCCTACAAGGGTCATCACTGGCAAGCCAAATGGTGGACGCTAGGCGAAATGCCAGGCAGCACCGGTCAATGGGGTGTCTGGCTCGATCAAGGTATGTGTAAGACAGCACCCGCAGAAAGTAATAATAACGACGCCAACCGCCGACTCTTCCTACCAATTGTGACACGCGGCTAGAAGCCAGTAAAACAGTAGGGCAGTGGGACAGTATTTATACCAGGCTACAAGTGCACTGATTTACTGTCTCACTGTCTCACTGATTCCCCACATCGCTAAAAACTCGAAACGTGCCCATCGTGGGCATTGGAACCGTCCTGCAAGCCTGACTTGCTAGGTCTGTGTACGAGTTTTTCATTTTTTGGATCGGTAGGGACGTACCCTACCGCAATCGATCTCAATTTTAGAGAAGGAGAAACCATGACAACCGCAGCACACCCCTTGATCCCACTGCGTAAGTGGGGAATGTTCACGGGATTCACACTTTTTTGGCTCTTATTGGTAATGGCCCTGGCAACACAACCCGCATCGGCGCATGGCTCGATGGAAAATCCGCTGAGCCGCATCTACAACTGCTACAAGGAGTTGACGACAGGTACCCTCTCCCCTGCTTGTCAGGCGGCGATGGCCGCATCGGGCGTGCAACAGTTCTACGATTGGAATGGGGTGCGCCATCCCTCGGCTAGTGGTCAACATCGCACAGTCATTCCCGATGGCAAACTGTGCAGCGCTGGCCTAGATAGCCATAAGGGGCTCGATTTGGCCCGCACCGATTGGGTGGCACAGAATATCACACCCGATGCCAACGGCAATTTTGAGTTTGTATATTATGCCACGGCCCCCCATGCTTCGCAGGACTTTCAGTTTTACGTCACCAAAGATAACTACGATCCAACCCAGCCACTCACCTGGTCAGCGTTGGAAGACACTCCCTTCTGTACCAGTGGTGCGGTGCCGCTGGTCGATGGGCATTATCACATCACCTGTCACCTGCCGACGGGGAAAAGTGGCAAACATGTCATCTATAATATCTGGCAGCGCAGTGACAGCGGCGAAGCCTTTTATAGCTGTATCGACGTGAATTTTGCAGGAGCTGCATCGGGCAACAACACACCGACTGCTACCGTCACACCCACCAGCGATCCAAGTGGCTGCAATGCCCCAGCCTGGAATACCGCTACCAGCTATCAGGCCGATCAACTGGTTGCCCACAACGGCAATCAATGGCGCGCCAAATGGTGGACACAAAATGAGGAACCGGGCACGACTGGTGAGTGGGGCGTCTGGGAGGATCGTGGAGCATGCGGTGCACCTCCGCCACCCACGACAACACCCGTCCCGCCAACGCCAACCCCTCTCTTACCCACCGTCACTGCACCAGCAACAGCTGGCACAAGCACTCCAACCAGTTGCACTGCGTCCGCTTGGAACGTTTCTGCCATCTATCAGGCAGACCAAGTAGTCTCATACAACGGTCGTCAATGGCGCGCCAAATGGTGGACCCAAGGCGAACAGCCAGGCACAACGGGTCAATGGGGCGTTTGGGAAGATCGTGGTCCATGCAATGGCAGCAACACCCCGGTAGCCACGGCAACAGTCATTCTTGCCACTGCCACGTCCCTCCCACCAACTGTGACACCGATTGCACCGACCGCCACTGCGCTTGTGCCAACGGCGACTTCGGCTGCACCTACTGCCACCAGCAATCCAACCGGCTGTAGCGCCCCTGCCTGGAATGTCTCCGCCGTCTATCAGGCCGCTCAACTCGTCTCCTATAACGGCCACCAATGGCGGGCCAAGTGGTGGACTCAAGGCGAGCAACCAGGCACCACCGGACAATGGGGTGTCTGGGAAGATCGCGGACCCTGCAACGCCAGCACTCCGGCCCCCACAGTCACACCAATTGTGACGCCTGGCGCAACCGCAACTGCCACCCCAACCGGGCAGACCGCCACCAACAACCGCACCTTGATTGCCTACTTTGCGCAGTGGGGCATCTACGGACGCAATTACCATGTCAAAAATATCCTTAGCAGCGGCTCGGCGGCCAAGCTCAATGTCATCAACTACGCCTTTGGCAACGTGGTCAACGGCCAATGCATCATGACCACCCAATCCGGCGTAATGGATGCCTATGCCGATTATCAGCGCAGCTACGGTGCCGCCGACAGCGTGAGTGGTGTGGCCGACCAATGGAATCAGCCGTTGCGCGGCAATTTTAACCAACTCAAACAGCTCAAGGCACGCTATCCACAACTCAAAGTGCTGATTTCACTCGGCGGCTGGACCTGGTCAGATGGTTTCCACGACGCAGCCATGACCGCTGCCTCACGCCAGCGACTTGTCTCATCCTGTATCGATATTTACATTCGTGGAAATTTGCCCATGGTCGATAATGCTGGAGGCACTGGCGCAGCGGCTGGCCTCTTTGACGGTATCGATATCGACTGGGAGTATCCTGGTATGCCGGGCGAAGGCAATCCCTACGGGCCGGAAGATACGCACAACTTCACACTCTTGTTGCAGGAGTTCCGCACTCAACTCAACGCCATCAATCCCAATCTGATGCTGACGATTGCAACTGGTGGGGCCAGCAACGCCTATGGAATGCTGGAGTTGAATCAAATCCATCCGCTGTTGAACTACCTCAACATCATGAGCTACGACTATCACGGGGCCTGGGAGCAGAAAACCGGCTTCTTAGCACCGCTCTATCCATCAAACAATGCACCCTATGGCAGCCCAGTGAACAGCTATGCAGTTGACACTGCCGTGCGTGGTTTCATCCAAGCAGGCGTGCCCGCCAACAAGATTGTCATGGGCATTCCGCTCTATGGGCGTGGCTGGCAAGGAGTGGCGAATGTCAATAACGGGCTCTGGCAGAACGGCACGGGCGGAGCACCCGGTGTCTACGAAGCAGGTGTCAACGACTACAAGGTGATCCAACCCTTGCTCTATCCGGTCTACCGCGACAACAATGCCGTGGCTATGTGGAAATACAATGGCAACATCTTCTGGAGCTACGAGGACGAAGTGACCATCGCCGCCAAAACCCAATACATCCGTCAGTACAATCTGGGAGGTGCTATGGCTTGGTCACTGGATGGCGATGACAGCAGCGGCACCCTCGTCAACGCCATCTACAACGGATTGCAACCAGTAGGCGCTGCCACCGACATCTCGTCACCCGAAAGCGGACAGGCGAACAAACTCTTCCTGCCGCTCGTGTCCAAATGATGAGTCGGCTATAGTGTGCTGTAAACTTGGCTTTTCAACATCAAGATAGATCTGTCATTCTGAGCGAAGGCTTTTGTGAGCGAAGAATCTTGCGCTGTCCAACCAAGATTCTTCGTCGCCAACAGCCGCTCCTCAGAATGACAGATTACCCTGTCGGTTTCTTGACGAACATTTTCGCTCATGCCGAACCCGACACTCGTAAGGAGAGAATCTTGCGGTGTAAACCAACAAGATTCTTCGCTCGAAACAGAACAATCCGCTCCCACTTCGACCTAAAATATGAAAGTCTATCTTCCACATCCCTTCAACCACACCAATCCCACCACTCAAATCCGCTCAATCCGTTCCCACAATCCGTTGGCAGCGCGCAACCACCAACGAACTCTTGTTTCACTACTTCTGTACAAGCGGCAAGTAGATCACAGGCGACCGACTCGCCTCCAGATAATCAGGAATGTTATTCTGGTTTCTATCCAACGGATGCAGCGGGTCAGGACCGGCCTCTTCCCGATCGGAGATCAAGTCACCATCCGAGTCGAGATCGAGAAAGTTCGGGACGTTATCGCCATCCACATCCCCGGCGCGCTCCAGATTATCGGGAATCGTATCGCCATCCAGGTCATCGGCATCGGACGAGATGACCACCGTCGCCGCATTGACCGCACCCGTACTGATGAGCGTCACTGCCTGCGGATCCGACTGCGCCACCACGCTTCCTGGCAGCGAGACCGTCCAGGTGGCGATGTTGGTCGTGCTCACGCTCAAGGTGGCAGTGACCAAATGTTGTACCTGCGCCGACGGTGCCAGCAGTTGCCCGTTGGCGGTCAACAGTTGGCCCAAGTGACTATCGCTCAGGTCGCCCAGTTCCATCGTGGCCTGCCCCTGGTTGGTAAGGGTGTAACAATAGACGATCTGTGTGTTCACCGGCACCTGCATGTTACTGATCGGTGTGCAGAGCGGCTTGATGTTGGCGATGCTCACCGTCTTGCTCAGCGAGACCTTGGCATAGACCAGAGTAACCGCAACCGTGCTGCTGCCCGTAGCCTTGCGCTTGAGCGCAGTGGTCGCTGTCACCCAAACACTGTTCATGAGCGGACCAGGCAGATCGGCCAGGGTGACCGTTTTGCTCAGTTGCGCGCTGGCTCCTGCACCTGGAGCTACCACGCTCGGATTGAACGTTACTACGCCAAAGCGGCTGTCCGTCGCCTGCACGTTGACCAGCGTGATCGCCCCCGTGTTGGTGATGCGATAGCTGTAAGTAATCACATCACCCACGTTGAGCAGCGTGCGATTGGCTTGCAGACTCACTGCGATGGCTGGCTGCTCGTTGTCAAGAATCATGCCTAACGCCGTGCCATCGCTGATCACAACGTTGACTGGATTGCTGACCACCACCTGGAAGCTTTCCGGGGCCTCTTCCAGCAGATCCTCTACAATCGGCACCGTGATCGTGGCACTGATCGCACCCGCCGGGATGAGCAGCGTGTTTGAGAGAATGGCGTTATAGTCACTGCCAGCCGTAGCCGTGAGATTGACTGTCTTGTAGCTCACCTGCACATCCTTCTCGCTGACGCCACTCAGGCTGACAATAAACTTAGCGTTCCCGGCCCCTTCCTCCACGGTCGAATCGCTGATCGTGAGCAACGGCAGGTCGTCGTTGAGGATCGTCGCCTCGCCCACCGCATCCAACAGCGCTACCACGTCGCTCGGCTGCGGTGAACTGAGCGTTAGGCTAAAGCTCTCACGAGCCTCCAGCAGATCATCATCTTTGACGGTCACTGTGATCACACCATACTGCGTGTTTGGCGGCAACGTGAGAAGGCCAGGGGTCGTCACATAATCCTCACCCGCCTGGGCACTGCCAGCCGACGTAGTATAGTCAATGGTGGTAGTTACACCGTTGACCACACTCAAACTGACCGGGAAGCTGGCAACCTGCGCCGCCTCCTCTAGGGTTACATCGCCCACACTCACAAAGATCATGTCATCGTTGAGGATGGTGGCTGTCTGTGGCTCGCTTGCGAGAATCAACGACCCGCTCATCACATCACTGGCAAAGGGCGTTGCCTCGGCGAGATAGACTCCAAACGTCTCATCATTTTCGATCTTGGCGTCGCCATAGACCCGAACGGTAAAGCGCCGTGTTTCGCCTTGCAGACCAGCAAAGACGAGATCCTTGCTCGTTGTCTCAAAGTCACCATCGGCAGCGGTGGCAGTACGATTGAGTGTTGCATAGCGCACACTCAAACCGCCTTGCACCGGAGATTTCAAGGTGACGCTAAAGCTATAGCTGCCATCTACAAAGGTTTCTTCCGAGATCGGCGCACCTGCAACCAGGTCAAGCAACGCCTGATCATCGTTGGCGATGATGCCACGCTGCGGGCTGCCGGAGATGGCAAGGGTCGTGCTGATCACATTGGCAGCCAAATTGCTGACCTGATGTAGCGCAACATTGAATGCCTCATCGCCTTCAACAATGGTATCCCCCTTGGCGGTTATCGTGATCAGTTGTGTCTCGCCTGCCAGACCCGCAAAGTGAAGCAGACCGTCATTGTCAATATAGTCGCCATCCTCGGCGCTTGCGCTCTCATCGTCCGTGCTGTAGGCCAGATCGAAGCCACCTTCGACGCCGCTTGCCAACGTGGCTGTAAAGCGATAACTTACCCCGTTGCTGTTACCCTCCGTCTGGGTGATGCCGCCGCTCAACGTGATCGCCGTCTGATCGTCGTTGTCGATTGTCACCGTCTGCGGCGAGCTGGCGACCACAATCGCCGAGGCTGCACTGCCCGTGATCACGCCGAGCGCGAGCTTGAACGTTTGATCCGCCTCGACGATGACATCCCCGTTGACAGTTACGCTGATCAGATGGCTTTCGCCAGAGTTACCCGTAAAGAGCAACTGACCATTCTGTCTCTGATAGTCACCGCCAGCGTGCGCCGAGCCGTCGTTCAAGCCGTAAGCCAGGGCAAAACTATCCTGCACCTCGCCCATCAGCGTGACGGTGAAGGGAACAGTTGTTGCCCCAACATTGCCCTCGCTGACCGTGATCGCTGGGCTGAGGGTCAGTGTGGCGTAGTCATCAGCCAGGATTGTTCCAACACCGCTGGCAGCACCAATGGTAACCGGTCGCCCATTGGCGTTCAGTTCACCCAGTGTGACGCTGATCGTTTCATTGCCTTCCACCAACGTGTCATCCGTGATGCTGATTGCTACTGTCTGTGTCACACTGCCAGCGGCAAAGGTGATGATCTGACCGCTAATCGGTGTGTAGTCGCCGCTGGCATTGATCGCCGTGCCATCGGTCGTGCTGACTGCCACGCTGACATCGACATCGACCGGAGCCGAGAGAGCCAGGGCTATGCTAAGCACGCCGCTTGCCTCTAACGCACTGCCGCCGACTACGCGAATGTTAGCGCTGTCGTCGTTGAGAATCGTGCCCACGCCTTCATTATCGAGCACTTCGGCACCGGTAACTTGCAACAGACGCAGTTTGAAGCTTTCATCACCTTCGACAGTGAGATCGCCCGTAATTGAGACGCCGACGGTAGCAGTCAAGGCTCCACCTGCGGGCAAGACCAGCTTGGTAAACGACAGTGCGACAAAGTCACTGCCACTGCTGGCGCTGCCGGAGACGGTCGCCACCGTCACCTCTGTGTTCAACAGATTGGCCGTACGTGTGATCACAAAGTTCAGCAAGCGGCTGCCACTGTTGCCTTCGCTCAGGCTGGCGTCGCCCACGGTCAGTTGCTGTTGCAGCACATTGACCGCAGCGTCCGCCCGTTGGTTGACAATGCTGATATTGCTGGCGGTGCTGGAAAGCTCAATGCTGTTGGTAATCCAGCCACTACTGTTAGTCGCCGCAGTCAACGCATAGCTCACGGTGATCTGCCCGGACGGTGCAATGGTTAACCCACTGACCAGATTGGGCATGCTCAGTGTGCTGGTTGCCACGCTTGTAGCACTATCGGTCGGGTTGAAGGTCAGCGAGTTCTCGTCTAGTTGCCAGTTCGAGGGCAACGTGTTGGATACGCTGACGCCACTCGCCCAGTCGTTGCCGCTGTTGGTGATGAGCAACGTATAATGCACACTTTCGCCCGCCGCCACCGTGGCCCGATCGGTAGCAAAGCTCATCTGCAAGGCGGCCGATCCCGCTTCCACCGCACCGATGTCGCAGTTGCCACCCTGCGGGCGGGCCAGACCGCGCTGATCCACGTTGACCACACAGGAAGCGAGCCCGTCAATCGCCGCACTGCCTGCTCCCGGGGCACGAGTTTGCGTCTTGCCACCATTCGCATGTAACGGCCCCAGGTTGATAGTGCCGCCTCGGGAATTACTGCACGAACCGAGGTTACTGTTGTCCACATCGTAGGAACCGCTAGCTCCGCCACAGCCATTGACAAGGATACTGGCCCGCACCTTCATGCTGCCGCCAGTCAGGTAGATCGAGTTGCCTGCATCGGCGATCGTCGTGGCTGTGATGACACCTGTGCCGCTGTTGGAGATCGCATTGCCACGATTGTCACTGCCCGCGCTGTTGCCGCTGAAGGTGCTGTTGATCACCACCAGCGTGCCTGGATTGTCGATTGCACCGCCGTAACCATAGGTTAACGTGGAGAGCGAAATCTGGTTGTTGTTAAAGGTGCTAGAAGTAACGGTCAGGCTACCGCTGTTGTAGATTGCGCCACCTGCGCCCGGATAGTTGGCAGTGTTGTTACGCACCGTCACAGCATCGAGGGTCAGCGCGCCAAAGTTGAGAATTGCACCACCACAGTTGAGGGCGCAGCCGTTGTTTTGTACTGCTGATATGCCATTGGCAAGGGTCAAATTGCGCACCGTCACCCGATTGCCGCTGTTGATACGGAAGATGCGGCTGCTGTTGTTGCCACTGAGGATCAAACCAGGGGCATCTTCGCCGTCGATCGTCAGGTTGCGGTTGATGGCAATCTCACCCGAGGTCAGCGTGATCGTCTGTCCAGTCAGGCTGGGGTCGAAGCGGAGCGTAGTGCCGTAGCAGGGGTTGAGCGCGATTGCATCGCGCAGCGAGCCGGCACCGCTGTCGTTGG
Organism: Caldilineaceae bacterium; assembly: GCA_046328715.1. Lineage (GTDB taxonomy): Bacteria > Chloroflexota > Anaerolineae > Caldilineales > Caldilineaceae > JAXLWB01. Next base: position 66,231 of record JAXLWB010000039.1, read on the forward strand.
TATTGGTGACCACCAACGTGCGATCCAGACAGGCCAGTGTGTAATAGCCATTCTGTAATTGCCCGTTGCTCAACCTAAAGTCGATGCGATCATCGGCCACCGTGTGCGAGATATTCAACGTGCTAAAGCTGAAGGGATCGCTCGGGCTGTAGAGCAGCTTGTACCCTTCAAAGAGGGGCTGACTGATGCCGCCGCCGCTCAGGTCAAAGCCCAGCGTGGCACTCAGTTGGCCCGTCTTCTCCACAACCCAAACGCGATTCCAGCGCGCCGCCACATCCGACGGAATGCCAGTCACCACAAAGCTATTGCTCGTTGTCTTGTGACCCGCCAATAGATACTCGCCATTGTTGAGGCTGGCAGCATCAGCGCCGATCAACAGCCCGCCACTGCTGGCGAGGAGGTGATTGCCATCGGCTTCCTGACCCACGCCCGCCACATCCAGATCATAGTCGCTCAAGCCAGCATCGTCGCCGTGATAGAAGTCCACGGTGGACGAGATGGGCAGATTGTAGCGGGCGCTCAGGTAATTCTCGACCAGCACGCGCTCGGCGCTATTCAGATCCCGGTTGAAGATGATCACCTCAGCCAGGTTGCCATCGAGGTGCTCGGCAGCGGGAGGCGTTGTCGCGCTGGAACTGGCGCCCAAGACGGTTGACTGATGCAGCGTCGGTTGCAGATTGGCACCTGTGGCCGTGCCCACCAGTGCGCCGTCTCTATAGTAGCGCAGGCTATCATCCGCACCCCAGCGCAACACTTGCAGGTGGTAACTGTTGTTGGCAGGCGTTGTCACGCTCTGCCAATTGTCACTGCTGTCGCGCACCTGGGCGATGTCGTTTACCCCGTTGCTGCTCAGTTCGATCAGCGGCCCCGCACTGGTGGCAGCCAGCGACATCACTTCGGGCGGCACAAACGAAGCGACACTGCGCTGCTTGAGCGCCGCAAAGGAGGCAGGGACGGTGTAGGCATAGCTGCTGCTCAGCAACAGATCCGTATCGAAGAGCTGATGTTGCCCCACCACAAAGATCGTCTGCCGATCCGAGACCAGGGCTGCATGGTCGCTCATGCTCATACGTTCCGGCGTGCCATCGTCGAAGTGGACGACCGGCTGACCGTTGAGCGCGTTGGTGGTAAAGGAGGGCTGAATGGCGGCATTGCTCTGTTGGGCATCCTTGCCATAGCCACTAAGGTCGGGCCAACTGGTGACGTTGGCACCATTGGCGGCACTCACCTGATCGGAGCGCAGCCACCAGGCCAACTCACTTTCGCCGCTGCGGTCGCCGACACCACCAGGGCCGTTGTTGATCTCCAAACCATCATCGTTTTGAATGGTGCCAATCGCTTCTGTGCGCAACAAGGTGGCGTTGACTGGGCTACTCAACTGCACCTTCAGCGTCTCGTCCAACTCGGTGTTGATGTCACCACTCACCTGCACAGCGACCGTGCGGCTGACCTGACCTGCCGCAAAGACAAGCACGCCGCTGGTCGCAGTGTAGTCGCTGCCTGCCTGAGCGCTGCCTGCCGCAGTAGCATAGGCAACACTGCTGCTGCCGCTGGGATTGGGGCGGTAGACAACAAAGTTAAGCGTTGTCACGCCCGCAACCCCTTCTTTGACCGTTGCGGCAGCGAGGGTCACCTCGTTTGCGGCAAAGTCATATTCGACGCTGCCCTTGTCACAGGCTGCGCCCTGCGGACGGGGGATACCCCGCTGATCGTCGCTCAGACAACTGGCGCTGGCGCTGTCTACAGCCGAGTTGCTGGAGAGCGGTTTGTGCGTCCAGGTCGGCCCGCCGTTGTCCTGTAGCGGCGTCAGCGTGCCGTCGATCTGCTGATTGAGCGAGTTTTGGATCAACGATGTCCCATTCACCGAGTTCCAGACGTTGCCCGGCGTACTGCCAGTTGTGTAAAGCAGCGTGCTCTGGTTGATAAGCAAGCTGCCATTGTTGAAGATCGAATATCCCAGATTGTCTGCGCTGTTGTTGCTAAAGGTGCTGTTGAGCACGGTAGCTGTGCCTGCTGTGTGGAGTGCGCCACCAAATTTGGTGCTGTTGTTGAAAAGGGTACTGTGTAAGACCAGCAGCGTACCCGTGTTGTAGATGGCACCGCCAGCACCAGCGGGGAAAGGCTCGACCCAGTTGTCCTTGAGCGTGCTATATTGAATGGTCAAAGTGCCAGCGTTGTAGATCGCACCGCCACAGGCAGTGGTCAGACAAGGGTTGTTGGTGCTGCTCTCCCTGCCATTCGCCAGCGTCAGATAGCGCATGATCACCTCTTTGCCACTGTTGATGCGGAAGATGCGGTTGCTGTTGTTGCCGCTGATCGTCAGACCGGGTGCCGCTTCGGCATCGATGGTCAGCGATTTGTTGATGACAATTTCGCCTGAGGTCAGGGCAATTGTCTGCCCCGCCAGTGCTGGAGCAAAGACGATGGTGCCGCCGCTACAGACATCGTTGATCGCCTGACGCAGTGAGCCGGGACCGCTGTTGGCAGCGCTGCTGACGACGATGGCACTGCCCGTCGAGCAGCCGAGTGTGTAGTAGCCATTTTGCAATTGACCATCGCTCAGGCTAAAGCTCACCTGGTCGCCCGCCACGACGCCATCGCCACCCAGTGGGGTGTAGAGCGTTGCGCCACTGGAGCGATAGAGCAGATTGTATCGACTGAGCAGCGAGTTTTGCAGATTGGCTGCCGAGAAGTCGAAGGCCAGCGTGGCCGAGAGATTGCCGGTCTTTTCCAGATACCAGACCCGGCTCATGCGGCTCAGTCCATCGGGCGTGTCGTCGGCGGAGATAAAGTCGTTGCTGGTTGAGTTATGACCGGCGATCAGATAGTCGCCGTTGTCCAGCGTGGCTTGATCGGCGCTGAGCAGCAGACCGGCGCTGGTCGCCAGCGGATGGTCGCCATCCGCCTCCTGGCCGATGCCCGCCACATCGAGATCATAGTCGCCGTTGACAGAGTTGTCACCATGATAGAGGTCGATGGCCACTGGCAGCGTAACGCTGTAGCGAGCGCTGAGATAGTTGTGGATCAGGTTGCGCTCAGCGCTGTTGACAGCGCCATCGATCACGATGATTTCAGCGATGTCACCGCTCAATTGGCGATTAGTTTCACTGTTAAAGTTGCCGATGATCAGCGGGTTGCTGTTGGCCAGCGCAGCATTGGTCGTATCCGCCGTGCTCTGGGTCGTGCCATCCACGCCAAGACGGAGCAGATTGCCGCCGCGGTCACGGTAGCTCATCAGGATGTGGGCACCGTTGGTCACTGTCGCCGACGAGGTCAGTGCAGGCTGATGACCTGCGCCATCGTCGAGCAGGAAGCGGTATTTACCATTTTCCAGCCGGGTCCACCACGCCGCCTGACCGCCTGCCACATCCTTGGAGAGAATCGCACCGACATCGGGATCAGCCGATTTGACCACCGAGAAGACGATAAAGCTGCGGTCAGCGCCATAGTCGAAGAGGTTACTGTCACTGATCGTCAGCAGATCATCGGCACCGTCACTCAGCCCGTTGAAGCGGATCACTGGCTGCCCGTTGATCTGGTTGGGGATCTGGTAGGGCGACTTGGTGAAGATCGGCGAGCTGGCGTTTTGTCCCTTGCCACTGCGGTCGAGCCAACCGTAGACAAAGTCGTTGATGCCCTTGTTGACCTTGCTGTCGGCGCGCAGCCAGAGCGAAAGCGCACTAAAGCCATCAGTCGTGCCGACGCCGCCCGGACCGTCAGCCAGCGGCTTGGTGTTGATGTAGCCACGCCAGCGCTCGGAGCCCAGCCAGCCAAAGCTGATGTTGCCATTCATGTCCGTGGTGCGCAACTGAATTTGATAGCTGCCCTGCAGGTAGGCCGGGGTTGGATAACTCCACGAAGTGCTGCTGACTCCGGCACCGCTAGCGGCAAGGGTCACCGGCTGCCAGCCCTGGTAGTAGAGCGCAGTGATCTCAATGGCGGGCAGCGCCTGGGCATAGAGCACCACTTCGTCGAGCAAGCCATTGAAGCGGCTGCCGCCATTGCCACCGATGTTGAATTGGCTGGTTGGATAAGGAATCTTGCCTGCAAAGAGCGCAGTCGAGGCGCGCAGGACGCCGTTGATATAAACGTTGTAGGTGACGCCGTCAAAGGTCACAGCGACAAAGTTCCAGCTATTCTCGACGAGCAGTTCATCGGTCGTGTAGCTGAGCCATTGGCTGCCATCGCCAAAGCCGACTTCCAGGCGAGTACGCTGCACCAGCGTCAATGACGGGAAGGCCCGTTTACTGACCACGCCACTTGGTTGGCCGTCGAAGATTGGGTAGCGATCCGTGCTATTGAGCGGCTGCGGATAGATCCAGGCAAGCTGCGTGAAGGCAGCGCCGCTCAGATCAAAGATCGGGTTGGCAGGCAGGCTGATGTACTCTCCTGGGCGGGTAAAGGGCAAGGCTCCGCTGCCCACTTTGCCAGCCGCAGCGTAGAGCTCCGTGGTGCCGTCACCCACATGCAGCGTCGCTTTATGTTGATGGCGCGACTCCTCTTGGACCGCCTCGCCGACGTTGAAGCTATTTTCGTCGAAGGGCAGGCGCAGGAGCGGCGTGTAGCCACGGTAGAAGCTGCGCACTTCGCTGGCAGAAAGGCTATGATCGTAGACCACCACATCATCGAGCAGACCTTGCAGGCTTTCGCCCAGCCGCAGCGTATCGGTGACTGCCGGTCGAACGGTAGTCGTAAAGGTGCTGGCCGAGACGCCATCCAGATAAAGCACCGCCTGATTGACCGCATCCACTGACAGCAGCCAGTGATGCCAAGTGTCTGTAATATAGCCACCGGCGCTGACCCGGTTGCCAGCAAGCGCGTCGTTGTAGACAAAACGCTGCTGGCTGGCTTCGTAGCGCAAGCTCTGCTGCACAACATTACTAGCGTTGACAAAGGCAAAAATGGTATCCTGACCACTGCTGGCAGGATCGGCGTTGATCCAGCCGCCGATGGAGAACTCGTTATTCGTGAGTGTACCGCCAAAGGCAGGCACGCTTAGTTGCTCGCCCGCGCCATCGAATTGTAGCGCGTTGCCGTAATAGCCGCGCAGCGCCGGGGTTGGGCATTGGCTGCATGTGGCGTTAAAACCGTTGCCGGAAGCGTCGGCAAAGAGCGTGGTCGAGAGCCCATCCGTATTAGTGATCGGCTCGTCCAAGGCCAGATGCAGCACCAGGCCATCCGCTTGCCAGTTAGCGCTGGAGAGATCGTTGCGTCCTTCGGGATGGAAGCTGATCTCGACCTTTTGAATGCCAGAAGCAGAAGCGGTTGGCCCAACATTGCTGACACTCGGCGAACCAGCGGCAGCAGCAGATGTCAGCGCAGCCGACGAACCACTACTGCCCGTGCCTTCAGAAACTGTGCCACCCAGGGTGACGCCGCTGGCAATCGTCGTGGTCGAAGCACCAGTGTCGTCAATCGTGGCGCTGGCCGGTTCGCCATCGACCTTAGCCAGCGCGGACCGGCTACTTTGATTACCGACCTGATCCACCGCCTCGATGCTAACCGTGTAGGGGCCGCTAGGGCGCAATGCAAAGGGATAGTTGATCTGCCAGGTGTTGGTGCTCAGGGTGGTGGTGAGCCGTCCGCTGCTGGAAACGCCATTGGCGTCGTAGAGTTCAACCCACACTGCCGCAGTCGGGCTATTGGCGGCTGTCACAGCGCCGGAGAGGGCGAGATCCCAACTGTCGTTGGCCTCGTTGCGCGTCACAGGCAGGATCGCGCCACTGTCGGCGTTGGTCAATCCCAGCACGGGGCCGCTGCCATCGACAAAGATCACTTTTTGAGCAACGGACTGGTTGCCTGCCACATCGGTTGCCCGCACGGCAAAGGTATAGGTCCCTTCATTGGCGGGGGCGAAGGAGAAGAGCCAGCTTTCGTTGTCGCGTACGGCTGCGGTCCAGGCCCCGTTGTTGATTCGGTATTCCACCTTGTCCAGTGCCGAGGTGAGGTCGCTGGCGTAGATGGCAAGAACGCGATCTTCGAGCGGCAGAATATCGGCTCCCACGTCGAGGCGCACGGTGGGCGTGTCATTGTCGATCACGATCGTGCGCCCCACGCTGGTGTCGAACCAGCCGGCCTGATAGCTTGCCACTTCGGCCACATCTTCTGCCGAGAGCGGTGAGATGTAGACCACAACCTCGTCCATTTCTCCAGCAAAATAGTCTTTGCCGGAATCGCTATAACCGAGTTGCACCGCCTTGGTATTGAGACAGGCAAGCTGAAGTCCGCTGTAACCGGTGCTATGGCTCTTGCTGCCGTTGATATAGACCACAGCCTCGTTGCCATCATAGGTCAGCATCACATGATTCCAGGCATTCTCCAGCAGGTCGCCCGCATCGGCGTCGATGCGATAGCCGGGAGTGGTGCTGCCAGCCGCACAGAGATCGATTGTATAGTGTAAGGTCATCGTGCCTGGTTTGATGGCGAGTTGGTAGTTCAGGCTTGTCGAAGTCCCTTTGCTGATCAGTGTCTGCCAGGCCCCGTTCTTGCGCTGCAAGGGGCGTACCCACAAGCCGACGCTAAATTTGCTGGCGATAGACAGATCAACATAGTCGGCGACAGAGAGTCCATCGTTGACGCCGTCGAATGCGACGCCTCGATAGATACGGCCCTTGGTGCCTGCATCCGGGCAAGCAGAGCCGCTACAGACGGCGTTTTTGGCAGGATTGGCACCGTTGAGAAAGCTGGTTGCGCCTTGAACCTCTTCGAACTGGAGCGAAAGCTTCGGCACCTGCCGGTAGAAATCCATGACACTACCCAATGGCTGACGGAAGATCTGAACCTGATCCATGTCGCCGCCAAAGTAGCTATTACCATAGCGCCCAAGATAGATCGGCGACGTTCCGAGCAGCGGCGACACGTTGCTCACTTTTCCGCGATGGAGTCCATCTACATAAAAATCCAATGTACCTTTGCGCATGATAGGGTCAAACTCGTACTGCCAAAGCAGATGCAGCCAACGATTTTTATCGCTGTTGGCGGGGGCAGTACCGGTGATCTCTTGCGTCCCGATCTTGGCATAGGGGACGCCATCCTTCAAGCCGAGATAGAGTGTATTGCTGATGCTCGCGCTTACAGTACCCAAGACCGGCTGCGCAATCCAGTTTTTGGGCTTGACCCAGGCCGAGACGGTAAAGCTATGTTCGGCGAGACCCAAGGTGTTGGCGGCAGACAGGCTGATGGCATCGTTGACGCCATCGAAGCGTGCCGCCTGGTTGATCCGTCCTTGGATGCCGGTGACAGGACAGCCGTTGCCACTACAGGTGCCATCAAGTCCACTAAAGGATGAATCGCGCACGACCACCTGTCCAGGGGCCTCGTCAAAGCGCAACTCGATCTTGGGCGAGCTGGCCCAGTAGAGATCGGAGATCTGTTCGTCATTGAGTGCGTGGTTATAGATACGTAGTTCATCCAGCGATCCCTGGAAGCCTTGCCCGTCGCGGTTGAGATCGCGCCCACCGATATAGAACTGATTGACCGCAGCCGGTTTCTTGCCTGCACAGGCTGTGGTCGAGCCAATCGGTTGATTATCTACATAGGCAGCAAAGGTGGAACCATCATAGGAGACAGCGACATGATGCCAGGAACGATCAGAGGTTGTGCTGTTGAGAACGCCGTTTGCAGTCAAATCCAGCGAACAATTGCTGCCCGAGGGGCCAAAGCTGGCATAGACATTATCCCCTTCCACCCGCAGCGCAGGATAGCCGCTTTCACCACCGCCGCCGAGTCCATACTTGCCCATGATCCAGCCGCCCTCGTCGGGCAACTTGTTGAGCCAGACCGAGATGGCAAAGCTGCCGCGGCCCCGGCTGAGATCGAGATTGGGGGCGGCGCTGACGGCTAGGATATCAGAGAATTCATCGCCATCACCGAAGAGATAGCCTTTGTCGATAAAGCCAGTGCGATTGGTGCCAGGGCAGAGATAGTCATCGGTGGTGGGACAGGTGACGATGTTGGCATAGTCGGTGCTGTCGAGCATGGCACTGCCTGCTGTACCAGCCTTGGTATCCTCGAAAGTGAAGTAGAAGACCTGACTACCACCGCTGGCGTCATCGGCGTCGATCTCTTCGTCGGAGAGTGCGCGTGGGTAGAGATCTACTTCGTCGATCATGCCATCGAAGCGACTCCAGCCTCCACCTGTGGCGCTCAAGGTAAAGGTGAGATTGCTGAGTGCGTTCAGGCTGTAGCTGCCACTGCTGGCAATCGCCACCCGCTGTCCATCGACAAAGACGGCGGCTTGACTGCTCAGTTTATCATAGCGCCAGGCCACCCGATGCCATTCGTTGGCCGCGATCGCCGAGGGCGCACTGGCGTTGCTGATATGGCCAAAGGTGGGGCGACCGCTGTCAAAGCCAAGCACAAAGGGAGTGGTTGCCCCCAGGTTGGATTGACTGAAGAGTGCCCGTTTGCCACTATTACTATCACTCTTGACCCAGGCCAGCACGGTAAAGCTGTCGTTGGCCAGCCCTAGTTGACCGCCTGTGCCGTTGATGGTGACTTGATCGCTGACTCCATCAAAGTTGGCGGCTTTTTTCTGATAGCCAAGCCCGCCCAAGGTGGGACAGCCGCCGCCACTACAGCCTGCGTCGTGACCGCTGAGCGAGGCGTCGCTAAAGGTCGTGCCACTGCTTTCATCCAGGTGTAGCCAGAGCGTACGGCCTGCGATCTGATCAGAGAGATCCTCAGTCGCAGCCCCTACCCGTGTGGTGAGGCTGACGGCTTGTGAGGCAACAGGTTGTACATTGATCGTCCCACTTTGCGTAAAGCTGGTATTGGGGGCCAAGGTCAGGTTGGCTGCGGCAAGGTTGGCAGAAGCCAGTGAGGCGGGTAGTGCGGTTTCGATCAAGCCGAAGGCATAGCGATTGCGCAGATCGTTTTTGACCGTTGCGGAGTAGGCAAAGGAGTTACCCGGCTTGACAATACTATCCGCATCGGAAAGGTCGGTTGTCAGATCCAGAATGTTGCTCGATGAGAAGACATTCGGGTTGAAGCCGTAGGCGCGCTCTTGTAGATCGGTGTAATCATCGTTATCGGCATTCGCATTCAATGGATCCGACCAGACCCAAGTGGTGAGCGATGTGGAACCGTTGAAGGCGTAGACATAGGACCAGCCGGCGATCTCGACGTCGTCGCGCAGCCCATCACGGTCGCTGTCGGCCTGCTGCGGATCGGTGCCGTAACGCAGTTCAGCGGCATCATTGAGGCTGTCGCCATCTTCGTCGGCCTTCAACGGATTGGTGCCGTGGGCGATCTCGTAATAGTCGGAGAGAGTGTCACCGTCGCTGTCAGGCTTGCTGTCGTCCGGGTCGTTGCCGCCAAAGGCAGCGCTGCGTAGCCCATCGCCATCGGCATCCTGCAAGACGGGGAAGGTACTGTCCCAGTCGAGTGCATAGCCACCGTTGTCACGTGCAGTGAGGCGATAGAACAGGTCTAGGTTTTGCGGAAAGACATCAAAGATCATGGTGTCGGCCAGCGAAAGTTCCAGCCTATCCTTGAGTGGGCGGATATAGCAGCCGCTGATAACGGTGATGCCCCAGCATTCCTGGACTGGAACCGCAAATCCTTCAATCAGCGACAACGAAGATTGTTTGGCATTGACACCCGCCGAAACGAGTGTGACGGTGTTTTGTACGGTCTCGGTGACGACATATTTGCTGTCGGGTGCCCAACTATTGCTATCCGGTTTTTGCCATTGATCCGTCATCTGCCCCAAGGCCAAGCCATCCACCAGATCTTTCGGTGCGGTGCGAATATAGTGACGAAAGGTTGATTTTTTCACCTGCTCGTCGCTGTAGAATTGCCAGAACCATAGGGCGCTGGTGGGCAGCAAGGTGGGGTTGCCAGAGAAGAGGGCAGTGCCCACGTTTACTGTCACCGTGATTTGATTGCCCACGACCATGCCTTTGTCGGGATTGACCAGCGAGAAATCAAAGTTGGCAAAGTTCAGTCGCTTGGAATTTTCCAGGTCGATCAATGGATTTTGGTCAAAGATCAGCATCTGGATGAATTGGGCGAGTTTGCCTGAGATACCGGTGCAGAAATTATTGTCGCTGGGTGTTTCACCAGTCGCAACGCAGACCAGCATAGCAATGGCGTCGATCACGGCAATGATCGCTTCAATCAGCGCGCCAACCACAGGGATGGCCCCAATTGCCGTTAGAATAATGGCCACAATAATGCCAGCGATGACACCAGACAGGGCCTGGGTAAAGGCAAGCGAATTAACACTGATCCCCTCCGAGACAATACTTTGGATAAAAAGGCCAATACTGACGCCAACGATAATGATCAGCCCAACCACAGCCACAGCACTGACTTTGAAGCCTTTTGCGATTCTTCCGACTAGTTTCTTACCATTGCCAGCGCTGATATTGTCGGAAAATAGTTTTCCAACGGTAACGGTCGCCGATGTCAGATTCACAGTTGCCAAAGTTGTATCAACCACGGCAAAAACCCAGCGCACAGTGGCATTGTTCAGATCGCCAGTAAAGGTGAGGATTGTTTTGATTGCAGCACTCGCAACAGTGAGGGCTGCCGCACCAATACCCACTGCACCGCCGTCACCCACAATTTTACAGAATGTACACTTGGGGAGCGTTGTATCTGCCGATTGGATGTAGCCGGCAATGCGTGATTTTCCAAAAAGATCGTCCAGGAAGGCTTTCTTCAGTTCGAACGCACCTTTATCTGTTTTGACTACTGCAATTTTTGCCAACAGGCTGCCCCTGTTCCGCAGCAACGATTTTTTCAGCGCCTTAATGAGGAGATGGTCAACCTGACCTACCATGTTTTTAATCGACCAGGCAATATCCGACGAAATCTGAGCAAAAGCGGCAATTTGTTTATCACTCAGTTGCGGGGAAGTGGTAATGGGTTTAAAGCTGCTTGCATCGCTGATGGCAATCAGTTGCGAGATGCCTCGGAAGAGGGTCAGGTAGTAGCTTTGGGCAATAAAGCGGGCGGTGCTCAGTTGCGTCTTGTCGGGGGAAGTACTTGTCAACGCCTTTTCGATCCCACTGCCGATTGCATCCCAATATTGCTCAAATGGTGCTGTTTGCCATTTGTTCTGGCTGCTGTCATAGAGATAGGGCTTCCAGTTGACATTCGCAGTGGTCAATTTGGGCACCTGGCTGAGCGGCATCGAAAGGACAATGCCGTTGGCTGAGGTTGCGCCGTTCTGCCACTGAGCATGATTAGTGGGTGTTACCAGATCGGTTGTGTCCAATGACAGGCTGCGGACCACTTCTTCGCTTGCATAGAGAAAGGTAGGATTGGTGATCTGCCCACTGCTGGCCAGCGAGGTAAAGTAAGTGGCCAGCAGTTGCGGAGTTTGGGTCATGCCCAGCGTGGCAATCAACGACTGGTGCTCGAAGCTATATTGGCTGACGCGCAAGGCGGCCTTGTTGATCCCCCAACGTTGTTCATCGCTCGTGTTGCCATTCTGGCTCTTGTCAAAACGACTGACAATATCGTTCACAGTCAAGGTGAGGGTCGAGCCGTTGCTGCGTCCTGCGAGAAAACTGTGTTCCAAGCCCTGCGCCAGTGCCCAAAGTGCATCTTCGCTAAATTTACCAGGCGCAAAACCGGGTTGGGCCGTGGTGTAGCTGGGGTCCTGGAACGCAACTGCGACTTTTACACCCTGATCTTCACGCACATCAAAGCCGGTGAGATACCAATCATCGTCATAGACATGGGCGATGGTCGAGCCGTTTGAGTTCCAGTGGCTGGGATCGGCACACCACTTTTTGGTGCGTTCGCTCTTTTCGAGTGTCGTCTCAAAGTTGGCAGGGTAGGCGGTACAGCTATCGCTCAGCGCTTCGACCAGCCAAATCAAGCGTGCACTTTGGGCAGTACCGAGAGTACCGTTGTTGGATGAGCGGTAGAACATACGCCCACTGAAGGCGACTGGGGTATTGTCATCGCCATCCCGGATCAAATTCAAAGGGACGTAAGCGAAGAGCGCACCATTGTTGTTCTTTTCGCGCACCGTGACGCCAAAACTCGCCATCTCCACCGGATCCACCATTTTGTCGTTGTAACCGCCGTTGACGATGTTGGGAATTGGCGAACAGACGGTCTGACTCAAGCTGTTGCGCAGTTGCAGCACATGTTCGCCTTTGGCCAAATCCTGGGTCAGCCATTTACTGGTGATATTCTTGGTGGTGCCATGGTTGAGGTTGCTAAAATTGTAGGCAGGGACAGTGTCGGTGAGTACTTGAGCACAGGAAGAGACAGCGTAAATATTGGCAGTATAGAGCGCACCTGGATTGTCAAACGCAAAGTTGAGAGTGATATTTGCACCTGCCTGCGCCAACTGAACAGTCCCTGTAGCCACCGTTTCGAAGTCCACAGCAGTCTGTGGATTGGTCAGCGGCAGCGGCAAAGGCGTTCCACTCAGTTCAACTTCCAACATGGGGGTTAGCCGTAAATCCCCATCTTTCAGTTGCGGTTCGGCATATGCTTGCTCTTCAGGAGCAAGCATATCGTAGAAGGTAGTGTCGAGTTTGCGCTGGATCTGACCCTCCGTATCGTTGCTCGGCCAATCTAGGACATTGAGCGTGTACCAGAGATGTTTAGGATTAGTGGGACGCAGCTGAAAATCGACATAGATCGGCTTGCTGGCGGTGAGATCCTGGACGCTGAAGTTGAACTCGCCATCCGTTAGACCGTTGCTGCGGTCACCAACCATCGCAGTGCGGGCTGAATCCACGTTGTCGGGAACCTGATCATTGTCGTCGTCCAGATCCCAGACATCGGGAGTGCCATCGCCATCGCTATCGGTACAACTCATGCTTTTGCTCGCTGCATCATAGAAACATTCCAAGCCATCGAGGATGTCATCTTTGTTGGTATCCTGATCCAACGGGTTGAGATACCACTGTTTGCTGGCATAGCTGAAACCCGCCACTTCCAGGTTATCGGGCAGAGCGTCGCCATCGCTATCAGCGGCGTTGGGTTCAGTATCTAGCTCGCGCACTTCAATCCCATCCGACAGTCCGTCGCCGTCGCTGTCCTTTTTGTTGGGGTCAGTGCAGAGCAGCAGTTCTTGGGTCAGGGTCAAGCCATCGCCGTCACTGTCCAACAGATCGACGCCCACCGGCAGTTGGTTGAAGAAATCGGTGATTGGTTGTGTCGTTGTAATATTGTATTGCGCACCGATCTGTTCGAGTGCGGCACAGAGATTGGCTGGCGGCGTCGTATTACTTTGTGCGCTGACAGAAGCATCCATAGCCGCCGGAGCACTTTGGTTATTCATTTCGATGTTTGCGGCATCCACATGTTCTAGCGGATTCTCGTGGGGCGCAATCGACGGTTGACGCTCGGCGCGCTGCAATTCCAAAATCTTCTGATCTTCGGCATTTTGTGCTTCGTTCTCTGCTGCTCGTTCCTCCTGCCGATCATAGAAGGCGCTGACTTGTTGCGTGTTGAGCAGCGGCATCAGGATCATGGCAGCGATCAGGGCCAGAGCAAAGGTTGTGTAGAGCTTGCGCGAGCGTGCATAGAGGATGATGAGCAGGGCGAAGGATGCGCCACTCAAAACCAACAGCCAGGTGGAGGCTACAGCCTGGACATTGCCCACTTTGAGTGATTGCTGTACTCTCCATTGCAGCCAGGCTTGCAGAGTTACCGGCGGTGCCCCAGCCCAATCATGAAAGTCAGTAACAATGTGGGCCGACACTTGCTCGTTGCCCGTCGGTGGCAGTTGCACGTCGATGATTTGACGCAAAGGCAGCCCGCTGTCGTTGTCGATCCAGATCTCGCCTGATCCGCGCATCGCCTGATAGATGGGCGAAGCGTCCAATGTTATGCCTGGCGGCAGATCTCCTTTACGCGCCAGATCGCGGGTTAGTGTTTGACGCATGTAGTTGGCAAAGGCGGGGCCGTCGAGGTCGTAGGTGTAGCGTGCGTAGGAGAGATGGGGAGATGGAGAGGTGAAGAGAGAGGGAGAAGGCAGCGCAACGTCGCTTGTTTGGCGGATGTTGATGGCGGCGTTGAGGAAGCCAAGTGGGTCGCCGCCGGGGGCGAAGAGGTCGTGGTTGCTCTCGACCTTTTGCCAGATGCCGTTGTCGCCCCGGCCCCAAGCTACCCCATCTTCGACCTTCATCTCAACTGCGCCCTGACCGGCGACCACACTGCCCTGGCTGCTCCAGATCTTCATCTGCATTGTCTCGGCGGGGCGGTCGACTGCGCCTTCAATGTAGATCTGCTGGCGGCGACTGCTCATGCCGACAGTTGCCAATGATGGCAAGGGTTGCGTCGCCTGGTCGATGCTGCTGTTGTAGCTGTAGGCACCCCGCTCTTCAGCCAGCCGCCAAGCAGTGTGAACGCCTGAATCGTCGGATGTAGATAAAACACTGACAGCCTGTATGGGACGGAACAGAATGGCGAAGAGGCCAAGAATCAATACCAGCAAAAGTAGAACTTTGTTTGGGCGCAGCATAATCTCTCCGATATCAGGGAAGGGGAAACCGACGGTAAAAACAGCTAGCTTTCATAAAGCTTAGTATTATAGCGCTCAAACCGAGTCAAGTACGCTTTTGTAAGCAAATTGACATTTTTCACACAAATGAGAGGTAAGCATAGTATGAGCAGTTCGTTCTGCTGGGGCGAATGGGATCACCAACCGTCGAGACGTGGAAATCTAGGAGAAACGACCCTGGTAAGTTCTTTTTGCGAAGATTCTATTCATGTGAGTTCGGGATTGCGATGAATAAGCTTACCTTGTTTACTCCAGGTGACGATTACACCTTTAGCCCCATTGGGGTGGTACAGAGTACCCCACGGCGTTGCCCGTGGGGTAGAGAAGGACGCCCTCAAATCCCCAGGGCGCTGCCCCATGGGTTACCGTAGGTTAGCCTGTTAGGCTAAATTCCGAACTCATTTTATTACGAAAGTCTAGTTATTTCGTGCGCTTTGACGGTACGTGGCACCTCCGCACCGTCAAACTTGACCCAGATTTCGCCGGTCATCGTGGAGACAGTGGTAATTTGACCTGAGCCATGTTGGGCATGACGTACACGGTCGCCGCGTTGCCAGCGGGCCGTGCGCGCTGGTGCAGCAGGTTGGGAAGGAAGCGCAGTGGCAGTGAGTAATGGCGGCAAGTCGTGGAGGGGATCGCGGATCGCCTGCGTTTCGGCAGTGCGGCGCAGTCGGGTGAGTGGGTTGGTTTTGTGCGGTTTGAAGCGACGTTCCAATTCATCCAGCCAGCGTTCCATACCCGGATCGGTAAAAGGACGCGGAGCAACACCCGCAGCCAGGAAAATCTGCCAGGGTTGACGCTGCTCCTCACTCACCCCAACCTTATCGAGCAGGCCACGCTGTTGTAGGCTCTGGTAACAGCCGATCACCCACTGAGCGGCCACTTGTTTGTCGGCAGCCGAGGCGCGCCACCATTGACTGAAGTAGCGATCCAGTCCCAGCCGTGGGGCATGGATGGCGATGGCGCGCAGATCAACATCGTTCCAATCGGTGGGGGGCTTGTGTGCCGCCTGGGCGATGGCCTGAATAGCAGGCAACAGGCTGGCGTAATTCGCCTCGCGCAAGAAGGGCGAGAGCGGCTCCTCTTTCAGGCAATCAAGATAAAGGGCAAGGCGAGCACGAGTGATGGCGACATAGAGTAGTCGTCGCTCCTCTTCAGTGCTATGGCTGAGTTTATAGGGCAGGATCTGGTCGTTGCAGTTGGGCAGAAAGACATGCGGCCATTCCAATCCCTTGGCGCGGAAGATGGTCGTCATGATCAATTTGTCACTCTGCCCTGCCTGATTGAGCGCTTCGTTTTGTTCACTCAGCTTTTTGACCCCTTGCAAAAAGGCCAGCAAGGTTCCTTGATTCCTGGCATAACGAATAAAGGCTTCAATCGTTGCTGCGCGGTCGGCACCGGTTTCGGCAAAACCGCTGTTTTTGCTCAGGTAGGTGCTGTACCCCAGACGTTTGTCCAACTCCTGTAAGATTTCGGCAGCAGGGTTGTTAGCCAGTTCACCACCGGGGAAGGCTTGCATCAGCCAAGTGAGATCGGCGGCAAAGGCATTGAGCTTTTCACCGACCGAAGGCGTCACCTGTTCGGCGTGGAGGGCCAGGGCATTGGCAAGAGAGAGCGTGCCGCGCAGGGCGCTGTCGGCGATGCTCTTGGCCACTTCCTTTTTGAGATAACGGGCAGGCTGCCAGTAGACCTGAAACCAACATTCACGCCACTGTTCCTGATGGACAGGCAGCAAGCTGGTGCCGTCCTTGCGCAGCTTTTCCAGATAAGCCAAGCGGCAGTAGGCGATCAGCGTCTTCACTTCGGAGCGCATGTAGAAGGGAACGCTGCCCACAATCTCGTAGGGGATCTTGTGCAGGATCAATTGCTGCTCAATCGGCGGCGTCTGAGCGTAGATGCGCACTAGCACCACCATCTCTTTGAGCGCCACGCCCGATTGTTGCAAGCCTTGCATGCGCTGCACCATCGCCAGCCCCATTGTTTCCAACGAATCGTGCGATTGCATTGTGGTGCTCCCGGCAAAGCCCTGCGTCAACTGGATCTGTTTGGCACGGCGGGCACTGTTTTGGCGGATCACGGCATTGGCGAGGACAATCTGACTGGCCATACAGCGGAAATTCTCAGTCATCAGGTAAACCTTGGCCTGATAGCGCTCGGCAAAGGAGAGAATGTAGGAGGGATCGGCCCCACGCCATTCGTAGATGGTCTGGTCATCGTCGCCCACAGCCATGTAGTTGCGATGGGGTGACGACAACAAATCGAGCATCTCGGCTTGAGCTTTGTTGACATCTTGAAACTCATCTACCAACAGACAGTCGGCGCTAAGCGAAAGCGTTGACGGATTGTGTCGTTGCTGGCAAGCAGTTCCCAGCCAATCATCAGTTGATCATCAAAGGTAAAGAGCCCCAACGTTTTGCGCGCCTGCTCGTAGAGCTTGTAGAGGTCAAGATACTAGGGAAAGTTTTTGCACGTCGGCCTGGCTGACAAACCGTTCCAACCGGGCAGGCAGATCCAGATTCGCCAAGTCAGGATAGCAGAGATTGCCCTTGCACTTGCTGACATAGGTGAGAAAATCATCACGGTCGAGCGAATCAAGTTCATCGATATAGGGTACCTTGCGCTCGTAGGCTAGCAATTTGGTCTTTGGCAAAGATCGTCTCGGTGGCGACATCGACTGACTCGGAAGGCTTGCTTTTGCAAGTAGGAAGGAGACCTAAGGCAAAGGCTTCTTGAATGATCGAGTGTCCTGCGAGGTGTTCAAGGCGACCATCACCGCCTCACACCCCGGCCAGCGTGCCAGCCGACTCTTCAACTCACTCGCATTTTGGTATTGAAGGTCGTCGCCAGGATGCGCCTGGGTTTCGAAGAGACGACTTTCCTGCACCAGGCGCAATAATGCGATGTTCAATCGCGGTCGTCTTGCCCGCACCGGTGACCGCAAAGACCACCGGTCCCTGATTGTGGGCGACGATGGCTTGTTGTTGGTGGTGAGTTGGATCATAAGCAAGATCAAGGATCGGCACACGGATGACGGATTTTACGGATTGCGACGGAGCTTTTAGAATCTGAATATAAACAGGCCTGCCATTTACAGGCGGCAGTGCTGCTCGTAGCCGCCGATCTGAGTCAATGCGAACTGGCGGCTACGAGCACGCCTCTACAAGAATTTCTAAACACGCTCTTAGCGATTTTTGTCCGTGTTTATCCTGGTTGTTTCCGTCTGATGTCCGCGTAGCGATCCTGCTTTTCTCAATACAGGCGACAAGGCAAGTTTGATTATACACGACGCTGGCTGATCGCTGAAGTGTGAGCTCTAGCAAATTACGGCCATTGCTCTTTTAAAGTTAAGTCCTGCACACTGCTGCGCACAGCAGAGCCATGCGCATTCTTCTACATCAGCACAGCTCACCTGCAGCCTGCGTCACAGCGGCGCTCTCCTCCTTTTTTGTCGCCTTCTCTTTGCCCTACTCTTTTTTACCTTGGCTGGCTTGGTCTGCGCTTGCTGCGCCTCGTCGAAGTTCTCTTGCGCTTGCGCGGCTCTGGCTCCAAGCCCAGGGTTGCCAAATAGGCAGGCTGCGTAGCAAAAGCCGCCCGGTGCAACCTGACGAAAACAGCCATCCAGCGTGCCAATGGCCAGCAACGCATCGTTGCGCTGACGGGCCAGATCACCAGCACTGCCCTTTTCCGTGCCTTTTCTGCAAGCGAGCGGCATCCAACGCTTGCAACCATTGAATGCCCTGGTTGATCTGATCAGCCGTGACTCCTGCGGTAGCCACCAGCATCTGCAACTCCGGCTTGTCCTGCAGACCGAAGTAAAAGTCACGCGCCTGCTCATGCCAACTGTCGAACTGCCTGGCGCGCGCCCCTTCAATTGCAGGAAGTGGCGACTATCATCATGATCTTTGAGCGCCAACCGTGCCGCACGCAGATCATGATGATAGTGCAGCCTCTGGTTTGGCGTAAACTCTGCTGAAAGCTCTTGGTCGCGCCCACCTGCTGTGGCGCGCATCACTTTGCACTTGCACCAACGTGCGCGCCGCTTCATAGAGCGCCAATCCCTCTTGCAGACGGGTGACATCGTAGCCATACTGCGTCAGCGTGTTCGACACTGGCGGCTTCGTTCAACGTGCATTGTTCAAGGCAATGCGCGCTCGTTCCAACGTTTTTTCCAGGGAAGCCATGTCGTCTCCTTTATGCTTTAGTTATTTGGTTAAAACGATGGTGTCACAATTTCATCGTGGAAAGGCAGGATTCATGGGAAGAGAAATGCGATTCTTGACAATGACGAAGACAATAGAAAAAGGGAGCAACAGCGGAGATGGTCACAAAGCCCAACAAACTGGTGCAGATGGTCCACGGCGCCTATTGGCACCCTCGACTTTGTCCTCATCAGTTGATTCGGTCAGACGGGTTTTGAGGAGCGAGTTGTGGCAAATCACTCCCGTCTGAATTGTGACGAGAGGGATTATATATCGTAAGTTAAATTAAATAAAACCACAATAATCAGAGGTCGCAATTATTACCTTCTAACCACTTCCGGGAAGGATCGTTGGTACTTGAGGGAGGTTCGCCATGCCCTTCCCGGAAGAGATTCGCGGCTTTCGATCTGTTTGCACTCCACGTTCCATCCATTTATAATCTTACGTATCCGTAATCAAAAAACTTAATGCAAACAAGAAGCACTCCATGCCACGCCGAGCGATTCCATTTGCCCAGGGTCAGTACTATCATATTTATAATCGTGGGGCGAGTCGGCGCTCCATCTTTCTCAGCGATGCAGATTATCGTAAATGCATCAGCACGATGAAGAAGGTTGCCACGGAGTGTAAACTTTCAATGATCGCCTATTGTTTGCTGCCCAATCACTATCATTGGTTCGTGCGGCAAGATGGAGAAGTCGCTGCCAATCAGTTACCCAAACGGGTCTTTGGCAGCTATAGTCAAGCCTTCAATCTGAAATATCAAGGCAGCGGGACACTCTTCGAGGACCGCTTCAAAGTGCGGATCGTCACTTCGGATGAGTACTTGCGTCATCTCTGCCTCTACATTCACGGCAACCCAGTCAAAGACCGATTTGCGCTTGCTCCTGAGCTTTGGCCTTATTCTAACTATCTCGATTGGATCGGCGTACGTAATGGCGAATTGGTGGATCACGCCTTTATCCAGACGTTCTTTCCCGATCTTGAACAATACAAAAAAAAGTTGCTTGATTACCTTACCAGCAAACTCCGTTTACCTTCCGCCATCAACAATTATCTTGCTACCTTATGGGATTGACTACCCTCTTCCGGGAAGGCAAGTACCCGAGACTCGCCAGAACCAACCACCCTTCCCGGAAGACACTGCTACGATCAACCTAAATCACCATCCTACAACTCGATCAAAACGCCCAGTCTAGAATCGCAGGTGAGATCGACCACCATCTTCCGGGAAGGCAAGTACCTAAGACTCGCCAGAACCAACCCTCCTTCCCGGAAGACACGTTGTCGCAGCCTACCACTTCCGGGAAGGATCTTTGGTACTTGAGAGTGGTTAGCCATGCTCTTCCCGGAAGACACTGCCACAATCAACCCAACCCCACCCAAACGCTCAGTCTAGAATCGCAGTGGAGACGGGTCATCCTCTTCCGGGAAGGCAAGCACCTGAAACTCGCTATTATCAATCATCCTTCCCGGAAGACGCGCTGCCGCAGCCTACCACCCGAACTCTAGGTCGCTGCGTACATGAACCTCAATGCACACGTATCAGCACTTGGTCTTTGCAGCCCTGACCGTCAATGCACAGCCGCAAGCAATCGGTCTTTACGTACCTAAACGTCAGTGTATGGACACAAGCATTTGGCCTCTGAGTACTTGGACGCCAGTAACGCGCACGAGTACCTGGGCTTTGCGCATCTAGGTGCCAGCGACGCGCACAAGGACCTGGTCTTTGCGTACCTGAACCTAATTACATGCGCACGAGTACTCGGTCTCTGCATCCTCAATACCAGTGCCTGCCAACATGCACTGGGTCTTTGCGTACCTATTTCCCAGTGACGCGCACAAGTACTCGGTCGTTGCGTACCTGAGCCTCAATAGACGCATACAAATACTTGGATCTCTGGTGCGGGGTTCTGATGATTCGCCACTCGCCCCCTTACTGACGTGCGGGGTTCTGATGAGCCGCCACCCGCCACTCGCCACTGATCAGTTTGAGGCAGCGCCACACAGGCAGAGAGCGAAACGGCGCTTGCTGTAGTTTTTTTGTTTACGAGGTTTGCTTAGGAAATGAAATAAGGTATGATGCCCTCACGTTTTACTACAAACCAACGAGGATCCTCTGCATGACCCACCACTCACATTACACTGCTGGTGCTGGCCAACGCATTGCTGAACCCTTGACAAGCGCGCAATAACCATGCTTGACAAACTCACAAAGATTCGTGCCAACCTTGCCTATTTGCCGCGCACGGTGCAGTTAATCTGGCAGGCAGCCGGACGATGGACAGTGGCCTGGGCAATCTTGTTGCTGTTGCAGGGCATTCTGCCCGTGTTCAGTGTCTATCTCACCCGAGCGCAGATTGATTCGTTAAGCGCAGCAATCCAAAGTGGCAACTCCTGGCAAAATCTGCGTTTGCCACTGCTGTTACTCATCTTATCTGGGATCATCCAGTTGATCGGCAACGGATTAAGCAGTCTCAACACCTGGGTTCGTTCGGTGCAAAGTGAATTGGTACAAGACGAGATCAATAACCAGATCCAGCAAAAGGCGCTCTCGCTCGATCTTGCCTTTTATGAAACGCCCGACTACTACGATCGACTCTACCGCGCTAAAACCGAGACGTTGAGCCGCCCTATGGCGCTTTTGGAAAATCTGGGAGGGTTGGCACAAAGTGGGCTGACCTTTGTGGCTATGGCGAGTCTGCTGTTCAGCTTTGGTTGGTGGCTGCCTGTTACCCTTTTGATTGGCATGGCACCTGCACTGTGGGCAGTAGTGCAACAGACGGGGCGCGCCAATCGCTGGCTACAACGTACCACCACTGCTCGCCGCCGTGTCAGCTATTATGACGAACTGATGGTAGACAACAGCGCAGTGGCCGAAACACGCCTCTTTAATACGGGCGAACACTTTCGCAAAAGCTTTCAAAGTCTTCGTCGGCAACTGCGTGAGGAGCGCTTTAGCCTGGTACGCACCCAGGCCAGCAATGAATTTTGGGCCAGTTCCTTTGGCTTGACGGTCAGCACGGGTGCCAATGGCTGGATCCTCTGGCAGGTGGTGCAGGGCAACTTGTCGCTAGGAACAGTGGTGATGTTTTATCAGGTCTTTAGCCAAGGGCAACTTTTAATGCATACTCTTCTGGGCAATATTTGGGAGATTTACAGCAACCTGCTCTTTTTGGAAAACCTCTTTGGCTTTCTTGCGATTGAGCCACAGTTACAAGATCCGATCAAGCCGCATCCCGTGCCTCAACCACTACGAGAGGGCATTCGTTTTCACAATGTCTCCTTTTGTTATCCCAATAGCCAACGCCTTGCCCTGGAAAATTTTAATCTCACAATTCCTGCAGGACAGATTGTGGCATTGGTTGGCGAAAACGGCGCGGGCAAAAGTACGGTGCTGAAATTGCTTTGCCGCTTCTACGATCCGAATGATGGACAAATTACACTGGATGGCGCTGATCTACGCAACCTTGCTCAGGATGAATTGCGGCAACAGATCACGGTGCTCTTTCAGCAGCCTGTGCGCTATCAAGAAAGTGCCGCCACCAATATCGCACTCGGAGCACTGGCAAATCAGCCAACAATGGCGCAAATTGAGCAGGCGGCCACTGCCGCAGCCGCCGATCTCCCAATTGCGCGCCTACCGCAACAATATGACACGATGCTCGGGCATTGGTTTGGCGGGACGGAGTTGAGCGGAGGAGAATGGCAACGGGTCGCTTTGGCGCGCGCTTTTTTGCGTCAAGCGCCGATCATTGTTCTGGATGAGCCAACCAGTGCGCTGGACACATGGGCCGAAGCCGACTGGATGGAGCGCTTTCGTACCCTGGCCCAAGGACGCACCACCGTGATCATCACACACCGCTTTACTACCGCCATGCAGGCGGATATCATTCACGTCATGGCTGGCGGTCGAATCATCGAAAGTGGCAGTCACCCTGAGTTGTTAGCGCAAAACGGATCCTATGCCAAAGCATGGAGTCAACAAACAACAGGTATGCAGTACCAATGAAAAATAGTGTGGTCACACCAGATCTTGCAGGAAAGCGTTCTCAGCCGCTGGTCCTTCGCTTATTTGGCTCATTTCAAATCCTCGCACAGGATCAATACCCTATCGAATTTCGCTCCAATAAAGGGAAAGCACTGCTCGCTTATCTGCTTTTGACCCAAGGCAGGCCCGTTGCTCGCACCACCTTAACCGATCTGCTTTGGTCAGACTATACAATGAACTCGGCTCGTACCAATTTGCGCCAGGTCTTATCCAATCTGCGCGAGGTCCTTGGCTCACTTGATCTGCTGCAAAGCGATTACCAAACCGTCCAACTGCGGCTAGATTCAGCGCTAATTTGGTGTGACGCCTTGGTCTTCGACGAACTCTACGACGCTTGCCAGCGCCATCCTCACGCTTCTCTGGCGAACTGCCCGCTGTGTCAGACGCGCCTACAACAGGCGGCAGCATTGTACAAAGGCGCATTTTTGGAAAACTTTGGCGAACTGGATAGCGCACCTTTTCAAACCTGGCTCCAAGCCCAACGTGCCCGTTATGCCGCCCAGTTTGCCAAAATCCAAGCAACGCTGCGCCCAGCCATGCCGCCCCAGGGAAATCTGCCGCAACCGCTCACCTCGTTGATTGGCCGCAACGCCGAATTGAGCGAGTTGGTCGCCAAGCTTCAACATCCGGTCTACCGCTGCGTAACGTTGATCGGCCTCGGTGGCATGGGAAAAACACGGTTGGCCATTGCCTTGGGCGAACAAATGCAGAGCCACTTTGTGGATGGCGTCTGGTTCGTCTCTCTGGCTGCGCTAACCACGGAAGATGGCGAAACGCAGGAGAATCTCCATTTGCAGGATCGCATCGCCACAGTCATCAGCAGCGCACTACGCTTGACATTACGTGGTACGACTCGCCCAGCCGAGCAACTCATAGCCTATCTCCGCGAAAAAAACCTTTTGCTCATTTTGGACAATTTTGAGCATCTGAACGCTGGGGTAGATTTGCTGGTAAGCTTATTACAAAAAGCGCCCCATCTACAGCTGGTGGTTACCTCGCGCCATCGGCTATCCTTTCAAGGCCAACTTGCCTTTCAAGTGGTGGGGTTGCCCTTGCCTCCAGAGGGCGAAGATGCAACACAGCCGCCAGCACAATCTATCGCTCGCTACGCAAGCTTGCAGCTCTTTGTAGAGCGCGCGGAAAATGCAGCGTTGCCATTCGCCCAAGATGTCACAACTCTTGCCACGATCAGCGCTCTGTGTCGGTTGCTCGAAGGGATGCCGTTAGGCATCGAACTGGCAGTTACATTGCTGGAGAGACAAAAACCCGACGAAATTCTGTATAGCGTGCGCACACATTACGCTGCGCTGCATGCCAACCTGGGCGATTTGCCCCAGCGTCAACGCAGCGCCCAGGCAGTTTTGCTCACTGCCTGGGGTTTGTTGAGCAAGCAGGAAGCGCGGATCTTGGCGCGCTGCTCAGTCTTTCAAGGTGGCTTTAGCGTGAGCGCTGCCCAACAGATCGTTGACGCAACGCTAGCCGATCTAGAGGCATTGGTCCACAAATCACTCCTCAACCAAGCCAGTGATGGCCGCTTTACGCTCCATGAATTGGTGCGCCAATTTGCTGCGGAACAATGGGTAGCAAGCGAAGAAAACAGCCAGGCGGTGCATGATCGCCATATGGCCTATTACCTGGCCCTTTTGGATAAGTGGCAGAACACGCCGGAGTTGCTGGCCTTTCGTCAAGCGATTCAACAGGAAGTGGCGAATGTCGAAGCTGCCTGGGCCTGGGCGCTCGCCAACAACCAAGTGACAGCGTTGCTGGCCGCCCTGCCAGGCTTACAATTTTTTTATCGCCTAGTTTGTCGTTTCCATCAGGCCGAAGCAAACTTGCTCACCGCTAGCAGTCAGGTGCGCACCTGGTTGAACAACCCGCCGTCAACAGTCACTGGAGATCAAAGACAAGCATTGCCCCAACTGCTGATCCACCTTTTACTAAAACTATGTGAGATCTACAACCATTACTTAGCCCAACCGACGCAAGTGATCACGTTGGCCCAAGAGGTTATTGAACGGGCGGAGCAAATTGCACGTGATGATCTGGTTGTCGAAGGCTATGCAGAATGGAGCCTCACGCTCTTTAACTTAGGCAATTTTACTGAACAACAACAACTGCTCGATAAAGCCTTACCACTAGCCCAAACCCAAAGCACGCCGCTGCCCCAAATCAAATTTTTCTTGAGCCAAGGAACGAATGCCCAGGGCTACTATAATTTTTCCGCAGCATTGACCGCGCACCAACAGGCGTTAACTTTGGCGCAAGCCTATCATGACCCACTGTTGGCACTGCGCATTCGCAACAACATAGCGATGGTCTACCGAGATGAGGGCGATTTAGGGCAAGCGCTCGCCTACTTTGAAGAAAATTTACAAGTTGCGCAAGCGCTCGAACAGGAGAACGAAATTGCCTATGCCACCGCGAATCTAGGCTTTTTGAGCTTACGGGTTGGTGATTTTGCCAAGGCGCAGAGCTATGTCTCAACCGCGCACCAAGTCTTTGCACTTCAGGGCGAACACCGACTCGTGGCGGAGCTTTCGTGCTTATTAGCGGTCATCTTTCAACAAATCGGCCACGATGACACTGCGCTCGCCTATTGTGAAGAGACCCTGGCCTTAGCCACTCGCTATCATTACTACCATGCCCAACGGTCAGCCGGTCTTACGGCTGGCGAATTGTACTTACAGCGTGGTGAGATCAGCCAGTCCGCCCTGATGTATCAACAGGTTATGGCGCTAATCGAGCAGACAGACAACGCGTCCGATCTAGTCTTTGTCCAGGCGGGGCTGGCTAACGTCCGGTTAGCCCAACAGGACTTGGTTGGTGCGTTATCACTGATCGAGCAAGTTCTCTTGCGTTTAGAACAGGCGTTGGCTGGGACAGCCGACGCACCAGAATTACTCTTGACCTGTTACGGCGTGTTAGCCGCAACCCATGACGAGCGGGCCTTAGCCATCCTTCAACAAGCCTGGCAGATCGTACAAAGCCAGGCCGCCAAGATCAGCGATCCCGCGCTGCGCGCTTCTTTCTTATACAATGTGCCTGTCAATCGGGCATTAGGACAACTTCACTCCCAAATGGCAGGTGAAGGCAACATAGACGCACAAAGATAAATCGCCCATCCTCGAAAGGTGTGAGTCTCAACCAGATCATGGGCGACGCACATACTTACACGTTCCATCGTTGAGCGAAGACAAATTTCTATGCCACAGTCGCTGGCCAGCCGCTGCGCAAGCTAAAACTTACAATTCATTCCGTCTGGTCCAAATCCTACGATCAAAACAAGCCTATATTAAGAAAATAAAAAGTCACTATAAGCGCAATTTGATCACACATTGATCACACTTTTTCCCCTCTCTACCCATTGACACTCGTCCTACCACTCGCTAGAATAGACCGAATTTTAGCAGCCAAACCAAACTACCCTTTACTAGAAACCGTTGGAGTAAAAAGCACTAATGACAATCAGGGCAAAGTCATTGCAATCAAAGATTAACATCTCGCACGAGGTACTCTTTCAGGAGCTAGACAACGAATCGATCATGCTCAACCTGCGCGATGATGCCTATTATCGGCTGGATGATGTGGGCACGCGACTCTGGCAGTTGTTCAACGAATTTGGGTCAGTCGAACCTGTCGTTGCCCAGATGCTGGCTGAATATCAGGTAGAAGAAAGCCAGTTACGCCAAGATTTGACTCTGTTGTTGGGCCAGATGCAGGCTGCGGGCGTTCTCACCACTGTCCACTAGAAGTTATGCGCCAGGGCTGGAATTATTTCCAAAGTTTATCGAGCCGGGAGCGATGGCTTTTTCTGCAAGCATTAGGCTTGCTTCCCCTCTTTCACTGGGGAATCCGCTCTTTGGGTTTAGCACAAAGTTGCCAGTGGCTTGCCCGTTGGTCAGTGAGTGCGAGATCTTCTGCACAGCAAGACATGACCTCGGTCATGATCCAGCAAAGTGAGCAGGTGCTTTATTGGGCTAGCCATTACGGCCTACAGGCCGGCAATTGTCTGTCACAATCTTTGACACTTTGCTGGCTGTTGCGCAGGCAGGGTATACCCACTGAATTACGAATCGGCGTGCGGCGGCAGGCAGGCAAGTTTGAGGCCCACGCATGGCTCGAATACAACGGCCAGCCAATCAAAGAAGTTGCCACTGTGCGCCAACAATATGCTGCCTTTCCAACAGAACTGTTCGCTGCACTGTCCCGCCAGTAGATGTTTTACAGGACACTTGTCTAGAACAAATACCATCAGAGTTATTTTCTGCACTTCAAGAAAGGAAGAACTATGTCAGAGGCAAACACTACTCGCCAGGAAAAACGTACACCACCCAAGGTGTATCACAAACCCAGTTTTACCCGGTTGGGCAAGGTGGCACAATTCACTGGCCAAACAACAGCCAGACCCACAACGACTGCCGGCAAAAACGGTCGCGCCAGCTAATATGTCTGATTCAGTGCACACAAGCAGCCTGTTTGCGATGTAATGGATTGCTCGCCACGAAACAAGAGTAAGCGTGAGAAAACGGCATGGCCATCTATTCACTCTACGGGCTACGCATTCATAGCACATGGCCTTTTATCACGCCCCTGGCGCAAGAAGGAACTGGTGAGGCCGATCTCAGCTTTTGCTGTTTGGATGAGGCACCATTGACGGTAGATTGGGACAGCCAGCAGCCACTTTGTAGCAGTCCCCATCTTAATGGTGAAGGGGCGAGTATCTGGGCATTTTACCGACTGGCAACGTGTGATGTAGTGCGTTGTCCGCGTATCGGCGATTTTTATCTGTGGCCAACGCAAATCCTATGCCATCGCTGCCCGATCGATGCAGCAGAGCAAGTGGCACAGAAACATTGGATCGAGATTCGCCTGTTGGGAACAGTGCTAGCCTTTTGGCTGGAACAGCGCGGGATTCCTGTCCTTCATGCCGCAGCCGTGGCGACGCCACAGGGTGCCATTGCCTTTGTGGCCGATAGTGGCTGCGGGAAGAGTACATTGGCCAGTGCCTTTGTGCGTGCCGGCTATCCACTCTTGACCGATGACAACCTAGCGATTCGGCAGGGAGAAGATCGCTTTTGGGCCTTGCCGGGCTATCCGCAAATGCGTATGTGGCCGGCAACAGCTACCTATGCAGTAGGTGACTATCAGGATCTACCGCCGTTGTTTCCCGATGGAGAAAAGCGGCGGTTGCGGATTGGGAAAGATGGCTTTGGTCATTTTCACACGACAGCACAAGCCTTGTCTGTCTGCTATTTACCCGAACGGCGCGATCCAGCAATTTATGGATCAGAGGTGGAAATCGAGCCATTGTCACCAGCCCAGGCGCTCTATGCGCTGGTGCAGCACTCCTTCTTATTTGAAGCCAATCAACGTTTGGGGAATCATGGGCGGCGGCTGCAATTCTGGTCGCAATTTGTGCGTCAAATTGCGGTGAAACGGTTGTACTATCCCGATGATTTTGCTTCGTTAGAGAGGGTGCGACAAGTCATCTTGGCCGATATTGCCAGCAATGCGCCATGCAGCGTTTGACGAGTCGACTGCTGCGACTACTCAGCGAAGAGTATTGTCCCCTCTACCCCGTTTGGTGGATCAAGGCGACAGAGGATAAGGCAACCTTGCGCCGCTGGGCCAGTCGATGTCAGGGGCGAGGCAGTTGGCGCTGGTTGCGGCGGCTCTATGTGCAGTTGTTGACCCTCACCTGGCCGCTGCGCTTGTTACACATGATCTGGCAAACTGGGCGTGAGTATGCACCTGCCATTGTGCAGCGTACCGGGAAATCACGCTGGCGGCAAGCTGTTGAGCAACTTTGCTTTGGCTTGGGACATGCATTACCGCCCGTTGCTTATTACACCTATGAGTTCTATCGTAGCGAACGGCATAGATGGATCGATCACTATCTGCATCAATATGAAGCAGCGGCACTGTTGCCAATGCTCAATCGAGATCGCCACCATCCGGCCATTGCCGACAAAGCAGAATTTGCTCGCTTCTGTGCCGAGCATAGCCTGCCCACTCCCCCGCTTCTAGCGCATTGTGAAGCAGGCAGTTGTCAACAGTTGGAAGTTGCACAGCAAGATCTGTTTCTCAAACCACGCTGGGGTGCACGGGGAGAAGGAGCCCAGTTGTGGCAGCGACTGGATGCGAATCGATATCAAGACCAATGTGGGCGCATCCTCAGTGGGTCGGAATTACTAACCGAGTTGGCAAGTTTGAGCCAGCAGCAAGCCTATCTGGTACAGCCTTGCCTTACCAATCACCCAACCTTGGTTGCACTATCGCCTGGCGCACTGGCGACGGCACGTGTAGTCACCGGACGCACTCCTTCCGGCGACGTTGAGGCCATCGTGGCTACCTTCAAGATGGCTGGGCAGCCGAGTATTATCAATACGCATGGATTGAATAGCCCGATTTCGCTCGTATCGGGCCAGTTGGGTCGCGCCTACAGCTATCACCCGATCTGCCCAGGCTACGATGTACATCCGGTCACTGGGGCGCTGATAACTGGGGTCACTCTGCCTGATTGGTCGCAGACGGTTGGGTTGGCACAACGGGCGCATTCCCTTATTACGGAGTATATCTTCTTGGGGTGGGATGTCGCCTTTACGCCACGAGGCCCTGTGCTACTCGAAGGCAACGCCGGGTGGGATGTAGTGACAGTTCAAAAGCCACAAGGGATAGGTCTGGCACAGACCCGATTCAGCGATATCTGTGGATTGTGGATACAAGCTCCCCCGCAACGTGAGTAAGGGGGCAGTGATGTCATTCAGAACCCCGCACATGAGTAAGAGCATGTTTAAAAATTATTGTAGAGGCGTGCTCGTAGCCGCCGGTTCGCATTGACTCCGATCGGCGGCTACGAGCACGCCTCTACGGGTAGCGAGCCTGTTTACATATTCAGATTCTAAAAGCTCTGTCGCAATCCGTAAAATCCGCGTCATCCGTGTGCCGATCCTTGATCTTTGCAACTTATGATCCAACTCACCACCCAACAACAAGCCATCGTCGCCCACAATCAGGGACCGGCGTTGGTCTTTGCGGTCGCCGGTGCGGGCAAGACGACCGCGATTGAACATCGCATTGTGCGCCTGGTGCAGGAAGGGATCTTCGAGGCCAAGCGCATCCTGGCGACGACCTTCAATACAAAAAATGCGAGTGAGTTGAAGAGTCGGCTGGCACGCTGGCCGGGGTGTGAGGCGGTGATGGTCTCAACCTTGAACGCACTGGGACACTCGATCATTCAAGAAGCCTTTGCCTTAGGTCTCCTTCCCTACTTGCAAAAGCAAGCCTTCGAGTCGGTCGATGTCGCCACCGAGACGATCTTTGCCAAGACCAAATTGCTAGCCTACGAGCGCAAGGTACCCTATATCGATGAACTTGATTCGCTCGACCGTGATGATTTTCTCACCTATGTCAGCAAGTGCAAGGGCAATCTCTGCTATCCTGACTTGGCGAATCTGGATCTGCCTGCCCGGTTGGAACGGTTTGTCAGCCAGGCCGACGTGCCCAAAAACTTTCCCTGGT
>JAXLWB010000004.1:0-307062 GCA_046328715.1 Caldilineaceae bacterium
TACCAGTCACGACTTAACCACTACCGAATGATGTTTTAATCTTGGTGGTGTAAAACGGCCGTTCTTGCCGGATAAGGCAAATTACCTTGTGTCAGTATATGGATTTTCGAGAGGCTTGTCAATCAAATGGGCACCTTTTTGCTGCGCTTCACTTCGGTTCTGTCCGTTTATCTTTTTTCAATTGCCAATACACATGATACTTCTGATCATAGATGCTATATAAGGGTTTGAGCCTAAATGCCTGCTGCTTGTCTGTCACGATAAAGTGCAGAGGCTCTTTAGTGGCTACGATCCAATCTGTGTTGCCGATCGCTACGTCCAATTCAGGCATAGCATCGTGAGCGAGTAAGCTATCGGGGGGAGGATTGTAGTAGTTATTGTTGCTATAGATGGATGGCATCCCCGACTTTCCCAATTCCGCAGCCATCACGATCGGGCCGTACAGGATGGCAAATTTTGAAGCATCATCCGCTAAAAATTCCAAATGGGTGGACAGGGATAGTTCAAGCTCGACTTCGTCATGATCTTCCCAATTTCTGCTGATGGCAATAAAAGAACCCTCCACAGCGGTTTCTAGTTTTTCACCATTTACTTTTACAAGGATGCCATTCTTCGCCCAGTAAGGAACTCTGATCTTCAAAACAAAGGAGCCTGGATGCCCCGAGATCTTCAAGATAGAAATATTACTCGCCGGAAAATTGGTCTGTTGGGTAATCTCAACCTTTTTTTCTTTCCAACTCACCTTCGAGGCGATAAAGAGATTGACCAGAAATTCATCTTCGCCTTTGAAATAAATGGCCTCGCCATAGCGGTTGTGGTTTTCAATCCCGCTGCCCTGACAGCACCAAAAAGCATCTTCTTCATTGCCAAACAATTTCCAGTGCCCAGGCCGGAGCGACAGCATGTAAATCATGCGTCCATTTTCAGGATGCTGCGACGCTAAAATATGGTTGTAGAGCACTCTTTCATAATAATCACCATAAAGCGAATTGGCATCTTCACAAAGCAAGTCCTTGCTCAACTTCAGCATGTTGTACGAGCAACAAGTTTCCTGCGCCTGATAATCCAACTCTTGGCTCAGCGTATCGGGGCCATAGTTCCAATGTTCATGAAAACCAGTACCACCCGTCGCATAAGAACGGTGCAGAGCCACCTGCTGCCAGAAGAATGTAACGGCTTGCAAATAATCGGGGTTTCCGGTTGCCTGGTAAAGCCTGAAAAGGCCAATGAACTGCGGGATGGTCGTGTTGGAATGATGGTAATTCCCCGTAATCGGCTTGTGAAGCTGGTCAATGCCTTGCAAGGCGGGATAATATTTACTATCTTGAACGAAAAATTCGGCGGTTTGCAGATATTTTGGATCGCCCACGATCAAAAAAAGATTGGCAAGACTTTCGCAAATACCCCCGGTTTCTACTTTGTCAAACAGCGTTTGCCAGGTGGCGCGTTCGAGTTTGTCACAGCGGTTGCTTAGCCAGTCACCCATTTTGACGGCGCAGGATAAGGCGGTTTGATTGCCTGCATAACAATAAGCGTCCAACATGCCCTGCAGAAGCTTATGGATGGTGTAATGCGGAGCCCAGCCCTCGCCCGAAGTCTCCACGATATCGAACGCTTTTTCAGGAAACGCGCTCAAATAGCCATTCGGGAACTGGTTTTGACATTTTTCTAGTTCGTCTACCAAGTAGTTCAGTCGTTGTTGCGCTTCCTGATTTTGATCGCTCGCAATTAAAAGGCTGAGCGCCGTCAAATAATGGCCCATGGTATGCCCGCGCAGATCACAATTTGGACTTTCCCAGCCTGCATACGCTTTGATTCCAGCAGGAACGGGGATGCCTGCGTTTGCCCAAAAGGTGACTAATAAACGTTGGGGGCTCAGCCGGAACAGATACGCAATATTTGCTTCATGAGCCGCCTTGAAAGGCCCATCGAGTAGCTTTACATCTTGAATAGAAAACGGCTTAAACTTCAAAGTTTGCATAAATTTTCTCTCTATACCTCTTCGTATCCGGCTATTCCCTATTTGTACAAAGTATCTATTCAGCTCCTTTGTAACAATCTTCCGGAAAGGGTAAATTGTTAGAGTTTCTCTTGCGCAAGAGCCTTCCCGGAAGAGGATCGCCTGAAAGTTACTGTAAAAATTAAATTGCCGGACCCTAGCTGCACGCTGGTTGAGCGTATTTTGTCGTGGAGTGTCTACTTCTTCCCGTAGAGGATGCCAACTTTTCCCAAAATATTGGGGAGGTTCAAGAGGGGTGGGATGGCGATCAAGCCACGAAGTGGTTTGTATTCAAAATGCGCTAGGTGCAAGCTCTGTAGAAATTTTTCAAACTCCAGTTCTTCTCCATAGTACTTTGCCTCGTAGAAATAATCAATAAACGCAAATGTGCCACCTGCTTTGATGACCCGCAAAGCCTCTTGGAGCACAGCCCTTTTATCGGCAACAGATTTTACTTCATGAAAGGTGAGGTTGCTAGTGGCTCCATCGAATGTGTGATTGGCAAAGTCGAGTTTGGCGGCATCCCCTTTTTGAAAGTGGACACGATTCTCTACTTGAGCGACCCGTGCATTTTTCTCACATGCACTTTTTGAATATTCCCAATCTTCTCCCCAATAATCTATGGCGACAACCTCGACTTCGGGATGGCGTTGAGCCAGTGTGATGGCTAAGACGCCATTGCCTGAACCAATATCGAGGATTCTGCCATTCACATTTTTCCCCAAGCTCTGAATAATGAGATCGTAGAACTTTACTTGCAGTTGGCCGCCCTTTTGGGAGAACATCACATAGGCATAAAGCGGAAACAGGAAACTCACGAGAAGGAGGACAAACAAAGTTGCGACAATGAGACGATAAAGAGAACCTAGTGGGATAAAAATGAGTGCTGCTGCTGCTAGCGTGCATCCACCTAGAATCATCAAGTTCTTTTTTCGTATCCAGTTTCCATAATCTAACTGTGCTTCCATCGTTTTTCCTCAATATTGAATCAGTGCCGAATGGTATCTAACGTCGAGCAGGATCACGTCCTGGCTTTGGCCTGCGTGTTGGAGTTGTGTTAGTTCGGCTTGGAGGCTTGGACACGCAGTCTATCCGATGCGCTTGGCGAGCGAGATGGCTGGCTTGCCGCGTCCCTCGGCATCTGGCAGCACACCTACAATCGTAAAGCCGATCTTCTGCCAGAACGTGACTGGGTGATTCTCTCCACCGCTCAGCTTGTTCAGTCCTGCGAATGGGTTCTGGTAGAGGTCAATTCCGTACAGCGGAGTTGCGCCTGTTTCATCACTCGTCCCCGCCAGCAAGCCCAAAACACCGCGTTCTGCAGCAAGCCGCTCGATCTCCCGGACAAGCATTTTCCCATAGCCGTGCCCTTGTTGATCGGGTGCTACTGCGAGAGGATGAATTTCCCAGATTCGGCCATGATTGATCGGAATCACCCCAATCCATCCCAGCGGTGTTGCCTGGGGGCTCAGCAGGACTCGGTTGATGCGATCCGTTTCGATCGCTCGCAACAACTGGCGCTTGGCATCAGCTTCACTTGGCAGCCAGCTCGGCGCATGAACCTGGAAGGCCAAATAGGTCAGGTGGACAAGCGCATCGATCAGCGTCAAGTTTGCAGGGTCAATCGGGATCAACATGTTCAAGCCCCAGAATTCTTTGACGTGCGTGATGGTTGGAGTGCCTTGTTGGGTGGCATTCATGGCAAGCTCGGGCATCTGCCTGGACGAGCTTGACTACGCCTCAGTGTAGGCTCTCTCAAGCTCAGCCACGTCGAGCTTCACCATTGTCATCATCGCTTCCATCACAGCCTTTACCTTCTTGGGGTCACTATCACTGATCAGCTCGTTGAATCGTCGCGGGACAATTTGCCAAGAGAGACCGAAGGGGTCCTTGATCCAACCGCATGCCGTGGGCGTCGCTCCTGCCTTCACGAGCTTGTCCCAGTATTCATCCACTTCATCCTGATCCGCGCAGTCCACGTAGAGCGAGACGCCCTCAGAGAAGCTGAAGTACGAACCACCGTTGTAGCCCATGAAGCGTTGACCACCAACGACGAACTCGGCAGAGCTGATAGGACCGTCTTCGCCAGCGCGGGCGACGTTGCAGATTTCGGAGTCCGGAAATGTTGCGGTGTAGAACTCTATGGCCGCTTCGAGTTGGTCGTTGAACATGAGGAAAGGTGTCACTTTGTTCATGATAGGTCTCCTGTGTGGGCGACGATTATGTCTATTTAACAGTTTGCGTTACTTGGTTCTATTTTAGAACATCTATTCTAGTTTGTCAAGATAAAAATAAAGTAAGGGTGTATCTCTGGTCTGGGGCAATTTCAGAACCACGAGCGTGAGCGAGTGCCCCCACTCGCTCACGCTCGTGGTTCTGAAACCCCCCAACTTGATATACACTCATAAAGTAACGATTCAGGCGATCTTTTTCCGGGAAGGCTCTTGCAGGTAGGAGGGCTAAAGGAGTGGCGCATCAGCCGCCGCGAGCGCGCCGCACATGATTGGTGAAATCGCTACGATCTCGCGCTCGAAGCGGTCGGCTGCATGCGCGTGTTGGGCGGCTTCGATCCTGTTTAGAACTCGCTGGTTTCCTCTTCTGCTAATGCTCGTAGAAAACTTTCCGGCGCGTTCGTGTATTTAAGGTTCTTGAACGCACTGGAGGGCATATATTTCTCTAAGATGGGTCTACTTACTTCGATTTCATTCTGTCTGCTTCCAATAACTGGATCGACTACAATCTCAAAACCAAAATCAGCATAGAGTTTTATGGCCCGATAACTCCCTGGCTGGGTGTGCAAGTATACTGGATACTCCTCAGCCTTCAATGCGCTCATCACTCGAGACAAAAGCGCTCGAACAATACCTTTTCCCTCATGGGCTTTGATGACTTTGAACCAATGGAGGGTGGTGAAGGCATTATAGGCTTGCCATGCGAAGGCAGTTGCAATGGGTCTGTCCTGGCCATCACACACAAAGAGGCAACGTTCGTAAAAAAGGCGACCTTTTCGTGCATAAACTCGCGAAAAGTAATCGGTCATATCGTTTTCGTAGGCACGGGCCTCCGTTGGCGTATCGAAAGGCATCGCTTTCCAGATCGCTAATTCATCTTCTCGGCAGGTGCGTATATGATAGTCTTGCGAGAGCGTGCTTAATGCATGGAGGTTAAGCCGTCGGCAGATCATGAACACGTTCGCATTGAGCATAGAGTTTTCTGTTTCAGGTGCCTGTTGTGGTGGTGTTTCAGCCACGACTGTATCCTTTAGTATGTGCATCCATCCCACAGTGGCAGCTGTATGCGCATAGTCGAGATTAGCTGCTCGACTGATCGAGGATCGGGACGCCCACGAGAAACCACGCCTGCGTGATTTTGTCATCAATGACCTCATACGTACAGACGACTTTGACCGTACCCGTTCCCTCCGGAAACGTTCTTGTAACGAGTTCATGATCGATCACAATATTGCCGATGACGTCGCGATACTCCAGTTTTCCAAACAGCTTCGGTTCTTGAAAACGCAGGATATGCCGCGTTCGAATAGCATTGGCACCTTTGGCAAGCAGCTGATTCGGATGTGCATAATAGGCTGCGTCTTCTGCCCAATAGGTCATAAACTGTTCAATATCTTTGGCATTGTAAGCGTCGAGTTGACCTTGGACGACGAGTGCGGGCTCCATAGGGTGACCTCCCGATCGATGATTCGAGCCGTATGCTGTGCTCAGGTTTCACTGTTCTATGGCATGGGTATGCACGTATGTTCATTTCTATGTTACGCCCAAGCCGCTGAACGTAATAAGCAATAAGCGGCGGCAAACGAGCTAAGAAAGGAACTTCCCTCAAGATTGAGCCGCCGTTACTCGCATGTTGCTCGTGTAACGGTTGCATAGCAACCACGAAGCCGGGTATGAGGAAAACTATGGGAATGAAGCAAGCAAGTTTAAAGGTAAAAAGAAAAATCAAAACAGAGACAATGAAGTTTAGCAACCAGAGAATCCGCAAGACAACAACTGTTCGGTTGTTTTGACCATTGTGTTGCAGCCATTTACTCAACTTGCTGGTGCCAAAGCCAAGTTGTTCGGAGTTAACGTCAAAACTGGAATGCTTTCTGTTCGTTCTGGTTGGCGTTTGCCTGTGGCAATTTCGTGAAAGGTATGTTCCTTACGCCAACACCTTTTCCTGTCTCAAACGGCTTTGCAGTAACTGCGCTTTTCGTTGATAAAAGGCAATTCGTTCTTGCGCTTTTTTTCCTTTTAACTCTGTGGCATGTTTCTCGCGGACCGTGCGGATCCACTCCATACACTTAAATTCATTCTTCTTCATAGGTACTAACCTCGCGTGGAGAAAAAATCTGGATCGGTTTGTAACCGAGCGACAAGTTGATGGCGTTAAACTGGCGGATTTTGAAAAATTGAACGATGTGTTTAAAGTTCCAACTGACCAATACATCAACCTCTGCAATTGTGGCTAAGGCGATATGTAATCCGTCGTCGTAATATTTTGGCGTCAAAATACCTTGTTTTTGATAGGCATCCGCTAACTCGACAGCCTCTGTGGTAACGCTCAGGATGTCAGGGTTCCAACTCAAGAGTTTTTGATACTGCTCTTGAATCCGCTCAAACCCTTCGTATATTTCTGCGGCTATGATATCTGAAACAACAGGTTTCAAGCGCCCTTGCTCAAAATCTACCATCAGTTGATTTGACCACCGCTCAAATTCGCTGTCAAAACAACCTCCGATGACAGACGTATCAATATAGACGCGCTGTAGTTTCATACCGATGAATTTACTACAACTCACTCGATTTGTCGAGCCACTTTTGGAACATTTTGTGAAGACTACTCGAAAATCCGTCAAGGATGCTTGGCTGAGCTTTCTTCAAAAATGTGTGGTGAAGCGACTCGCCTTCCAACCCTAATTCGACTGATCACTGTGGTTCGCGCCATTGGTTGAGGAGATACTTTGCAATCAACGCAGCGTGCAAGAGTGGTTTTGTGAGTGTGTCGACATCGTCATTCGTCTCAACGTCGAGCAGGATCGCGTCCTGGCTTTGGCACATGTGCTGGAGTTATGATAGCTCAGGTACGTGCTACCGTTGAACCCTGCACGATGACCTTGTACCGCTCCATCGGTGCGGTCGTCCGTTTGAGTTCACGCATCGTCGTATTCGTGAACTTCGTCAAATCGATATCGGCCTTGGCAAAGACCTTGAGTCCCTCCCAGATGCCTTCAACCGAGGCAGCGGTATAACCAGGCGAGAGCCGAACTAGAATCTTCCCGTACGGATCCAGGCTCACGGCTTCAATAAGAACGGAGCATTGTCAGGTGGGAAGCGCAACAGGTTTGGTTGCTATGCGGCGAGAGTCGCTGTTGACGTGAGTAGCGGTACTGCGTGCAATATTGCCCTTTCCTGTTCCAGTTGCCACAGGTCATAGGCCGCTTGATGCCCTAGCCAACTCTCGGGACTACTCCCCAAACTGATAGACAGGCGCAACGCCAGTTCTGGCGTGACGCGCCCTTTGCCGTTGATGATCTTAGATAAGGTTTTGCGACTGACGCCCAGCGCATGAGCCGCATCGGTGATGCTCGCCCCCATTGGATCGAGCCATAGACCCTTGATGATTTCGCCAGGATGGGGCGGGTTGTACATTTTTCTCGTCATTTGATCCCTTAGTGGTAGTCTTCGTAATCTACTACTTCAGCGTCGCCCTCTACAAAGCGAAAGGTAATGCGCCAGTTGGCTTGTACCGTTACTGCCCAAGTTCCTTGGCGATTGCCTCGCAACTCATGTAATCGCAAGCTAGGAATATTCATGTCATCCAGCGTGCGTGCCTGATGCAATTGGGCGAGAATCAATCGTAACCGGTCGGCATGGCGGGGTTGAATGCCTGCTTTACTGCCTGTCTCGAAAAATTGCTCTAGCCCTTTGTGAGCGAAGCTCTTGATCATGCATGAATTGTAACCTAGAAGTTCCCACAGTTCAACTCCTTTGGTTGTAATTTGTGCTTCTCTACTCTGCTTTTTGAAGCATCAAATCGACGAAAATCTGTAGGACAAGCCCAGCAATTTATTGTGAACTATGACTTGTAGAAAATGATCGAGGACCCTACCGTAGGCGGGAAGGTAGATCGGATAGCGCGCCTCGCGATAACTCAGCAAAGTACTACCGTTGACACGGCACGATGACCTTGTACCGGTCCATAGGTGCGGGTCGTTCGTTTGAGTTCACGCATGGTTGTATTCGTAAACTTCGTCAAATCGATATCGGCCTTGGCAAAGACCTTGAGTCCCTGGCAGATGCCTTCGACCAGGGCGGCCGTATAAACAGGCGAGAGCGGAACCGGAATCTTCCCGTGCGGATAGAAGGGCTAAATTTGACCTACGGTTTCGACCCCTTGCGAGGTGACAACGAGGATATGGGCGCTGGAATAGAGTGGCGCTTGCTTGGATAAGTTTGGTTTTGTGATCGAGTAGTTGCTTCGTATGTGGCGAGAGGGGTAGGAGGGCGAACGCATGCATAACCAGTTTGCCCGGCTGCGGGCACACAACGTTGTGAACGAAACAACGTCAAAGCGGGTGAAAAACTCTGAAAACGCGTAGATCAAGGGCAAATCTGGTTCATGTGATGTTGGGCGGCTGTACATATTTATGCCTGCTCCTTTTTAATGAGAACAGGAGTTAGATGTTCAGGTATGCTTTGCAGTCTTATCTGTATGCATCCAAATTTATATGCATCTCCTATTGAGCGTCCTGCTCCAAGTGCTTGATAGAATCCAATGGTAAAGGCGATAGCAGCATCATCGCCAATTGCTTTATTCATTCCGATAACATATTCAATATGTTTAGCTATAGCTTCTGCCTGGGTTCTTGAAAAACAAGCGTTTAATACTACACAGTTTACATGGTCCGCAAATTGCTCAAACAGCGCCGCCAACGCATCAGATTGAACAAGATGAGCTTGTCCTGTTTCATTCTCGAAACACAAAGCCCCTTGAGAAGTACCATGGCCAGAAAAATGAACGATTTGCGGCTGTGTATTTAGCAGTGTCCTCGCAATATCTCTCGATCGAAGAGATAATTGAGGTAGTTCTAGTTTGAAGTTATCCCGTTTTTTAGCTAGGGTAAGTTGTTCGTCAATCTCGCGGAACTCTTTTCCTAGCCGCAAGCGTGAAGCATCAGTTGGATCAGCCGCAAGAAATAATATGGAAATCCTACGTGTTCCTCCTTGAAAAACTTCCTCTGATTGTGGATCTATACCCCATTCTTGAATTCCAGGTTGGTTAGGGATTTCTTCTTCAATTAACAAAACTAAGGCTTTGCTAATTTGTTCTGCATCAGGTACATTTAGCTTGGAGCGATGATAAAGGCGTAGAAATGCAAAAGTTCCGTATGAAAGCTCCTTTATGCTCCACCACGTTTCCTCTTCTCTCCTATTCACAGAAATCAAACTTTCTAGTTCCTGGGAAATATCATCATGTATAAAGCCGCACCTTTGTATAAGTTGGTAAATTTCGCTTTCGCGAATCACTCCCCCGTTCATCCCAAGTATGTATAATGCAAAGAGAGCAGAAACACTCAGGGTTTCTATCCTGTCATCAAACAAAAGTACATTCTTA
The DNA here is from genome assembly GCA_046328715.1 of Caldilineaceae bacterium. Lineage (GTDB taxonomy): Bacteria > Chloroflexota > Anaerolineae > Caldilineales > Caldilineaceae > JAXLWB01. The sequence continues at coordinate 9,614 of JAXLWB010000004.1, forward strand.
AACCTGTGACTTTCCCCCAATATACCGTGCAAATCCGATAGTTCTACTCTAAGCTTACTGCCTCGGGCAATTTCATCTCGCCCAGTATTAGCATGACGAGATGATAATGCTGCAACTAAGGTCATCGTAGCAGGTAAACCGCAGGCGATTTTTGCCATCCATTTTTGCAAATCAGGAGTAAAGCTAATCCCTAAACGACGCGCTCCTGTATCAACAAGGCTGAACAAATCTTGTGAACTCCATGGCAGAACATCAATCTGTTCATGGGGTAAACTCTTTCCAGCACCCGCTTGACTTAACCACAACGATGTTTGACTAGAAAGCCCTGGAGCTACTAAGATCATCTTACTTTGAACAATTGCACGCCGAGGAAGATCTGTCCAGATTTTGCACAAGTTAAACAGGGCTTTACTAGATAGTTGGTCCTCATATAAGCAATTTACCCCATCCACAATCAATAATAGTTGATTTGAGAGGATAAATTCGGCAACAGTTGTAGGTGTCAAGGTGTCAGGTTTCCTTCCACCACCATAAGGTGCAATTTCGTCGTAGATACCACTCAATATGCCGTCTTTACTTAGATTATCTGCTAGAACTCTAACAGTAGTTCTAAAGGGAGCCCCGGCTCGTCTGAATTCTCCTGGCGTTGTTGCCAGGTTAATAAGTGTGGTTTTACCTATTCTAGAATAACCCGCTACAACTAATACACTATCTTGGCAAATCGCGCTCAAAAGCCTTTCTTTCAATTCTAGCCGATCAACGTAGGAACGTTGCCCAATCTGTTCAGCACCAATTGCGGTCGTACAATTAAAAACACTATTAATTAACTTTGACATAGGCATTTTATTTACCCGTAATCGCGTTGATTAATCGATCAATCCTAGTTGCCCTGCCAGACCAATAATTTCTCGTCTGTTTAAATCATTTCCTTGTTCGCGATTCTGAACCAGTAATGCTATATACTGTCGGACCAACTCTTTTGAAACTGTTGATGGCTTCACCTGTATATCAGCGGCCATTAGGTTGGCCTCCTCTGTAACTGCCTGCATAACCTGTAGGTATAGCTTCTTATCATAGGGAATACCTACAAATCCCTCCAAATAATCCATCTTAGAAATTGAATTCACAAAAGTCTTGTTTAGATTCTGTACTTGACCCAATTGACCCGCGCGTTCCCGCAATCGACCTATAATGTATTCTACACCTTGGCGGCTTACAGCACTTTCAATGAAGCGCCTATCGGACGCTATTTCAAAGAATGCATCTATCCTATAACGTGCACGGTCAGCAGTATACGCAAGTACATTAAGATTAGCAGGAACAGTGGCAGCCGTACTATCCTCGATGTCAAGCCAGACTTCATCTATTTGTCCTGTCATACCATGCATGTCTGTACCGCCAGTCCAATCAAAGAAAGCATTGTTTAGGATGGCTCCCGTTCTTATGCTCGGAAAAGATTGTTTTATTCTGTGACATATCTCACCCACCATAATACCGGTAACTTTCGAACGTGCTCGAATATAGTCCAGAACAACTTGCGCCCATCTACGTGTCTGCTCATCATCGGTCCTAACATATTCTTCCTTGATAGCCAGATCAACTAATTGCTCAGGTGTAAAGTGGGTCTTGGGTGTGATAAATCTAACGCCTGTATCTGTCGCTTCTAGTACCAGACTTAGTGGACTGACTCTTTGTGAAAAGACAGAGGCATCAAACTTCCATTCAAGCAAACTTTCTCGACAGTAACTACAAAAACAACTAATATCTACTGGCTTGCCCCTGCCACGTGAGGTCTGACCATGTATATCTACAATGTCAAAAACGATCCCATTTGGTTCAAATCGCCCGAGGGCATCTGAGACAATGTCAAGAATAACCTTCTGGACATAAGGATTGGCTAGGCAAGCACCAGTTGTTTCTTCTCCGTATTGATTACGACATGTAAGATGACTGGCTTTAACGGAGGGTAAAGTTGGCATAATAGATAAATAGATCTGCGTTTGAGGATATCTTTTGCGGATTTTTTGTACTTCCTTTTCTAGAAGGTAGCGCGGCCACATACTATTTTCTCTTGATGTAAACTTGGATTCAAATTGAGGGCCACCTTCATCATATAGAGGTAGACATATAACATCAGGACTTTCAACACCGGCATTAACACAAAAAATCTGCACCAAGTCTTCGATGTTAAACAGTGCTAACAAAGAGGCATCGGGTATATCAAGAACAGCTTTCATAGTACTCTCCTTTCGGTTTTTTACTTTGGTTTCTGGAAATATTTATGCAAAACGAATATGAGTACATAACCGCCCAACGGCCTGCGTCAGCCGCCGCCTGCTGAGTACGGGTGTTTGGACGGAGACGTCGTTGCGCATCGTACTGGAATGAAAAATCGCCCAGACAGGGCGGTCGGCTGCACGCTTTGTTAGGCGCGGCGGGCTAAAGAAGATGTTCTGGAATTGTGAAATAGCGGCGTAGTTTTTTAGCTATTTCGTCGGTTATGCCAGGAACATCAGATAATTTCTTGTGTTCGACTTCGTCAATGTCTCTGAAAAACCAATCTAGTTGATGCGCCGTTCCGATGTCTATATCGAGAACTTCTCTGAATACCGATGCATCGACACGATAGGGGTTAAGTTTTTCAATGGTTCTATCTCCAGACAACAAGTGCTGTAGGTTTAGAATGGTATTAAGAGATAGGCGTAGGCCTGTTGCATCTGTGATGGAAGATATGTCTTCCGTGTGATTTGATATCTTAGATAGGACGCTTTTGATTTCATCAAGGCCTTTCTTGAGTGCTTCGGTGTTTTCTTCTGCGTCACTCTTTACGTGTAAACTGCTGTAGAAGTCCATAAAGTCGATATGGAATTTGTCTGTTGCCTTTCTTCCTATCACTGGATGTATGTAAGTGATGTAAATGTCGAAACTCTTTGGTATGGACGGATCGTTTACTATTTCGACATAGCTGTGATAGAAGAATGTTATTTTCTTTCCAGGTGCTACAAATCTGGCACCCTGCGAAAAGAGCTTCGGGTAATATACAGCATCATGCCACTTTAACGCTGGTTTGAATTTGAAAGTAACGTCTGTGGCTGGGAGGTTTCCTATATTTGAGAATTCGAGATGAACTATGTTATGTTCTGGAATGATGGCGTCGAAGTTGAGCAGTGGGACAACCGCTGTTGCTCTATTTCTAATATCTTCGACTTCGTAGTTTTCCATGGGTACAGACATGAAGTTGTATCTGCGGTAATACCTCTTATCCGATGCTTGATGTGGGCCTCTATAGCTTTTCGGGATAGTTACAACAAATGCCGATTTATCTTTTGAAAGAGGAATTTGAATAATATTCAGGTTGTCAATCTTGGGAAAGACGTTGGAATTGATGACTTGTTCTAGCCATTCACGAGAGTATTTCTTATGATCGACACCCCCATCAATAGAGACAGGAAGATGATCGGTTTCGCTTATGCCATAAACGATGCTTCCACCGTCAGAATTTGCAAACGCTGAAACATCTTTGGATATGTCATTTTTCTTGCCACTATCAATAGCATCACTGTTTTTATAGTCTAAATGAAGACTTTCCTGTACTTGATTGAGGATCAAGTTTTCTAGATCGTTGACCTTTTTTAACTTCAACATCGTATAGCCTTTGTATAGTTGACGGAAACGAGCATAGCAAATCCGAGAGAAGTTGTCAAGAATAAAAGTACGGGTCGGTCTGATCTCGGAGCGATAAAGTCAGTGGGCTTGGATAACGCGCCTAACTATGTTTATACCGCTTCCGATTAAGCACCCAATCTGCTTCGTAAAGCCGCTCTTATCCCGCATCCTTATAAGCAACTATGCACTGTTCCCGTATAAGTCCGAAAAACTTACTTAGAGAGGATGCCTTACGAAATCGAACAACTGTAATTAACTTGTAATTTTGCTAGTGGGCTGGCTTGTGATAATCTTTGCGGCACAGAACGTGTGTTCTTATCATATTGCTCATACTTATCTTTTGCCAAGTATACTGACTTTCAGTTGCCTTGTCAATCGCCGTTTTCGAGCCTTCGAGCCTAATAGACCAAAGCGAGCCTTTAGATGGAACAAAAACCGAAAAAACTCCTCGACCAAGTACGCGATGCATTGCGCCTCAAAAACTACGCTTATAGCACTGAGAAGACCTATGTGGACTGGATTGAACGTTTTATCCGCTTTCACAAACTTCGCCATCCACGAGATATGAACTCGCCTGAAATTGAGGCGTTTCTCACCCACCTTGCTGTGCAGCAGAATGTATCTCCATCAACTCAAAACCAAGCCCTGAGTGCATTGGTGACAAATTAAGCGTTTAGAGCGATTGTCAACTTGGGGAGAGAAGAGTTGACGGTTGGTCAGAACGGATAGATTTAAGAATGCCCAGGCGTTTGACATTGGCAACAAGATAATCAATCAGGTTGTCGGCATTCCCCTTGTGATGAGTCCTAGCAAAGAAAGGAAGCGAGCGATAGACCATCTCCATAGAAATGCGAGCAAAGGGTTTGTTGAGTTGCTGAGCGACTTGGTCAGTCGTTCAGCAGGTGGAATTAAACATGTCCCCCGCGCGCCCCCCTTTGCCCCCCCCCCCCCTTACCGTCGCCCAATAGCCCAGCCCCTGCTGAGTCATGGGGGTGCATTTGTACAGCATTCCTGAGCCGAACAATGAAAAGCTAAACCGAGCAGGCGTTTGACAATGGCATAGGCATCTTCAATTCGCCAGCGTTGCCAGTAAAGAGCCACGGCATACTCAACGGGAAGATGCGATGCATCGAGGTCGTTGGTGAGATAGCGATACCACTTGCCGTGATAAATTGAATCAGGCGCACTTGCTGGCGGTCATCACCTTGTCCAATCCAACCGATTTTACGAGTGGCCACCACAGCAGTTTTTGAGCAGCAACGATTCCCCCTGGAATGCCAGATTGCTCTTGGCACGTGTGATGAAAAAGACACCTTGTTCACCAAGGTGGCGGAAAGATGAAGTTGGTGAAACCCAAATCGAAAATGAGCAGGCTGCCTGTGAGCAGATGGGAGCGCACTTTGTCGAGAAAGCTTTGGTGTGTGCGTCTTCTTCGCCACCAAACCTGGGTAGGCAAGGCGAGTGACGATATCCAGAATCGCTAACGTCCCGCCAATGGATTCTTTTCATTCTCCTGCAACAACCCGACCTTGCACAAGAGTGCATCAGAGTTGAGCCATCGCAGGCGCAAACCTGAGTGTATTGCCTTTTCGCCCCAGGCAAGTTCAGCAGGTAAGGGGCGGCTGCGTTCCAAACTGCGTTTTGCCAGTCCAGGCAATGGCTCAAGCAGAACTTGCAGAAACGCTGCTGGCAACATACGCAAGCGAGTCGAGAGTGCTTGTTGCGTTAAGCCTTGTAAGGGGGCGACCCACAAAACACATTCTTCGTGCACCAGTCGCACCATTTCGCAGATGCTGCCGGTTTTGCTGCGCAGAGCAGACTCAATACTAAGGCCATGTCACGGGTAACGTCAGGATGGGCACGCAGCCCAAGCGCTTCGTATACAGCGATTTGCGCCAGGGTCGCTGGATGCACAATGCCGCGTGGAGCGTTCTACCACTTGTTCATCTGGCAATTCGCTGCTCAACCGTTTGCTCCGATCACGCTGAACCGCTCGCGTGTGTCGCACACTGCTTGCTTTTTTAGTTTTATTTTCTTTTTCTGGTTCGCTCATCCTTTCATTTTACAGGCTTGTCTGCTCTCCCCAGATTTGACAACCTCTGTAAATGCTTAATTTGTTACTGATGTACTAAGGCCATCATCACGGGTAACGTCAGGATGCGGGCACGCAGCCCAAGCGCTTCGTATACAGCGATTTGCGCCAGGGTCGCTGGATGCACAATCGCGTGGAGCCGTTCTACCACTTGTTCATCTGGCAATTCGCTGCTCAACCGTTTGCTCCGATCACGCTGAACCGCTCGCGTGTGTCGCACACTGCTTGCTTTTTTAGTTTTATTTTCTTTTTCTGGTTCGCTCATCCTTTCATTTTACAGGCTTGTCTGCTCTCCCCAGATTTGACAACCTCTGTAAATGCTTAATTTGTTACTGATGGCCTTAGTATTGAGTCTGCTCTGGCAGCAAACCGGCAGCATCTGCGAAATGGTGCGACTGGTGCACGAAGAATGTGTTTTTGTGGGTCGCCCCCTTACAAGGCTTAACGCAACAAGCACTCTCGACTCGCTTGCGTATGTTGCCAGCAAAGTTGTTTCTGCAAGTTCTGCTTGAGCTATTGCCTGGACTGGCAAAACGCAGTTTGGAACGCAGCCGCCCCTTACCCGCTGAACTTGCCTGGGCGAAAAGGCAATACACTCAGGTTTGCGCCTGCGATGGCTCAACTCTGGATGCACTCTTGTGCAAGGTCGGGTTGCTGCAGGAGAATGAAAAGAATCCATTGGCGGGACGCATGTTAGCGATTCTGGATATCGTCACTCGCCTGCCTACCCAGGTTTGGTATGAAGAAGATGCACAAGCGCATGACCAAAGCTTTCTCGACAAAGTGCGCTCCCATCTGCTCACAGGCAGCCTGCTCATTTTCGATTTGGGTTTCACCAACTTCACTTTCTTCCGCCACCTTGGTGAACAAGGTGTCTTTTTCATCACACGTGCCAAGAGCAATCTGGCATTTCCAGAATCGTTGCTGCTCAAAACTGCTGTGGTGCATGACCAAATCGGTTGGATTGGACAAGGTGATGACCGCCAGCAAGTGCGCCTGATTCAATTTCTCTATCACGGCAAGTGGTATCGCTATCTCACCAACGACCTCCGTGCATCGCATCTTCCGGTGAAGTATGCCGTGGCTCTTTACTGGCAACGCTGGCGAATTGAAGATGCCTATGCCATTGTCAAACGCCTGCTCGGTTTTAGCTTTCTTTCATTGTTCGGCTCAGAATGCTGTACAAATGCAACTCCTGGGCGACCTGGATTCTCTATGCGGTTCTGGTTGACCTGACTGACCAAGTCGCTCAGCAACTCAACAAACCCTTTGCTCGCATTTCTATGGAGATGGTCTATCGCTCGCTTCCTTTCTTTGCTAGGACTCATCACAAGGGGAATGCCGACAACTGATTGATTATCTTGTTGCCAATGTCAAACGCCTGGGCATTCTTAAATCTATCCGTTCTGACCAACCGTCAACTCTTCTCTCCCTCAAGTTGACAATCGCTCTAAACGCTTAATTTGTCACCAATGCCCTAACGCCGATCGTGAGTGGATCTGGCAGTATGTTTTTCCCTCAGAAAAGTACTCAGTTGATCCCCGGTCCAAGATCATCCGTCGTCATCATTTGGATGAAAGTGGTCTGCAAAAAGCCGTACGTCGTGCTGCGCTACAGGCTGGCATCACCAAACATGTCACGCCTCATATCTTCCGGCACTGTTTTGCAACCCACTTACTCGAAGCGGGTTATGATATTCGCACCGTGCAAGAGTTACTCGGTCACAAAGATATCAAGACGACGCAAATATACACCCATGTTCTCAATACAGGTCCTCATGCAGTTCGTTCGCCACTAGATATATGATTAAGTAGAGAGTAAACGGTGGCACACGAAAGCCACTGTCTCATTGTCTACTGTCCTACTCCCCACCTCCACCTTCACCTCCTCCCCATCACCCACCGTCACCTCCACCCCGCTGCACGGGCTCACTCTCCACCTCCACCGTATATGTCCCGGCAGGCAGACTGACAGCATCCCCATTCACCACACCCGTCGCAACCTCCGTCCCATTGGCGTCCAGCACGCGAAACGGGGCACGCAGAGCGGCGGTGACGGCACTGTCGAGTTCGGCGGCGTTGCTGGCGTTGAAGTAGGAGCCGCCACCTTCGCTGGCCCAGCGTTGGAAGGTGGCTTTGAGGGCGGCGTCATCGACGTCGAAGCCGACGATGTTGATGCGCACGTCGATGCCAGCGGCGCGCAGGACTTGGATCTCCCGTTCGGGGTCGCCGCCGCAGGTCTCTTCGCCGTCGGTGACCAGGATCACGACCTTTTGCCCGCTCGCTCCGGCCAGATCCTCGGCCACCAGACGCAGCGAGGCACCGATCGGGGTCTTGGCCAGGTTCATGGCGTTGATGCCAGCAATGGTCTGGTTGACCGTGGCGGCATCGAGTGGCTGCAACGGAATCTCCAAATCGGTGCGGCAGGAGCCAGCCTCTTTGTGGCCAAAGACGCGCAGGGCCAGCGGCGCGCCGGCAGGCAGCACGTTGCTGGTCAGGTTGGTGAGCACGTCACGCGCAATCGCAATCTTGGCCACGCCGTCGATGCGCTGCAACATGCTACCCGAGGCGTCCAGGATTAGCTCGACCGCACCGCCGCCGATCACGGGGCTTGGTTCTCCAGCGGTATTGGCCTTGCCGACCACGCTCAAACTGCCGGGGGCGACTGGCGTAGGCGTTTCGGTTGGGGTGGGCGTAAAGGTCGGAGTCGGCGTCTCGGTCGGAGTGAGCGTGGGCGTCGGGGTTGGTGTTTCGGTCGGCGTCGCCGTCGGTTCGGGCGTGGGCGTGGGCGGCGGCGCTTCGTTGCTGTAGCTGACGCTCAGCGTGTAGGCAGTGGGGCGGCGCAGCAGACAGGTGGCACGATCAAAGCCCTGTTCAAAGCTGCCGAGGGTGGACATGTTCTCGTAATAGCCGTTGTTGACCATCGCCCAATCCTGCATCAAGTCCTGGGCGTAGGGGTTGCCGCCGCTGCTGATCTCAAAGCTAAAGATGCGCGGACGCACCGTGTTCAGTGATTGCCAGAGGCGGTCGGTATAGTCGTAGCTGCTGCTTTCGGCGTCGGTCATCAACACGACGGCGCGCGTGCCACTGCGCGGAGCCAACTTTTCGCTTGAGTCGAAGAGATTGCGCTCGGCGCTGCTCGAACTCTCGGCGCGTGGATAGTTGTTGAAGGCTTGCTGTACCTGGATCGGGTCGCCACTGAAGTCTTCAAGCAAAAACTGGCCGGGGTCGCCAAAGGGCAGCAGGTTGACCACTTCGTACTGCGGGTCGATGCCCTGCGTGAAGGTCGCCATGCTCAGGTAGATCTGGGTGAGATAGGGGCCGACGCTGCCGCTGGTGTCCCAACTGAAGACAATCGAGCGTTTGGGGTCGATCAGGTGCAGGGTGTAGTCACCGGGTGTGACTGCCGCCTTGATCAGGAGCACCCCATTCGTGATGGTGTCCGTATGGCTGATCGGCGCGCCGCTGCTGTCGAACAGTTCGACATCGACGCCGACGGTGGGGTCACCGCCCAGGCGCAGATTGAGCGTGTTGGCCTCGGCAGGCACCGTCAGCTTAAACCAATCCTCGTCGCCGTTGACCACCACCGTGCCGTTGATCGGCTGCTCGATGCCAAGAGCTTGCGCCGTTTCACGGCTGTTGTTCGGCTCGACCTCGTTGATCTGGCTGGCCAGCGGGTGAACCTCAGACATCTGCTCAAAGATCGCCTGTGGGCGTGGGCCACCCCACTCGGCCAGAATCGAGCGATAGGTGGCGTCGACGGGGGCTTCGTCAATCGCAATCTGCTCGGGGAAGGCGTAGCTGCGCTGTTCAGCAGGGGGCTGGGCGACAAAACGGACAAAACGGGCCCAGACCGGCGCATCGAGGGTCAGCGTTTGTGTCTCGCTTGAAGTCGGGTCGAGCGTCCAATTGACCAGCGGTTGCCAAGGGCCAACCGGGCTCTGCGTGCTCACCTCCACGGCTACATCAGAGAAGCGCTGAAGCGGGTCGCTGCTCTCCCAGTTGCGCCAGTGCAGGGTGGTAATGCGTGCCGCCCGCTCATGATGAAAGCCAACCACCCACTCGGCAGGCAGTGGCGTGTCGCTGGCATAGGCGCTCGGTTGTTCACTCTCCGCCGTTACCAACTGTTGTAGGCTGGAGAGCAGCGGCAGACCCGAGACGACGTGACCGCCCTGCGCTGGGTTGAGCAGGTTGAAGGTGCGCCCTGGCTGATAGTCTGCGCTGGCGATCACCTTGAACTCGCCGATGCCAATGTCGCCCTCGCCCTTCCAGTTGTCGATCAGGCGCAGTTGGGCAAAGCGGGCAGGAACAGTCTGACTGAAAACAATTGCTTGTTCAACTGGATTTTGCGCCAACTCGCCGTTGTAGACCGAGGTAAAGTTCACACCGTCATCCGAGAGCAACATTTCAAAGTGGCGCAGTTGATGGGTCAGGTCGATACGGCCAAAGGGGTTGAGGATGACGCCCGCTACCGGCACCGCCTCGTCCCCCGCCAGATCGACCGTGAGGCGTTGGTCGGCTTGTCCGGCCCAACCGAAAGCCGGGCTGCTGATCTCATCAAAGAGTTGCACAATGTCAGCGTTGCCCTGGTCGTCCACCGGCTGTCCGCCCAGTCCCGTCCAGGCCAGGTTGAGACCACCGCGCAGCGTATCCGCCGTGGTCAATGTGCTGTCGGGGTTGACTGGCAGCGCGCCGCAAGTGGCAGGCAGATCGAGCGTGGCCGTAGCGTAGCGCCCGGCAGCATCTTCGAGGCGTACAGCAAAACGGGCCGGCAGTGCACTCAACACTTCGGGCAACACCTTGAGTGGTAGAACCAAGCTGCGCGTCTCATTGACCTCCAGATGAAGGGTCTGCTTCGCCGCTAATTCGTCGGTTACAAAGCGCCAGGCATAGTCACTGCTCGATGCACTCAGCGTCAGATCCAGTGCGGCGCTGCTAGTGTTGGTCAAGGTCAAGTTGAGGCTGAACTGCTGCCCGTCCTCCCAGAATGCGGCGATTTCGGGGACGGAGGGCTGGAGGTTCAGAGTGAGCGGCAAGGGTGGCGGCGCTGTGCTCGGTGGATTCGGCAGATCGGTGGCGATGCTCAACGTGTAAGCCCCTGCGCCGCTGATGCCAAGATAGATCGGCTGGCCGTTGTCGATGGCAAAACTGTAGAGTCCCTGCTCGCGATCCTGCGTCTGGGGGTAAAGGGTCTCCTCACCGCTGCGCACTTCCACATTCACGGTTGGCGGTACACTGATCGTGATCTGGGTGGCGGCGGCGAGGTCGGGCAGACCATACCAATCCTCGTAATCCTCGGCGTTGTTGACCGTGCCGCTAACGCTGAGCGTGGCGGGCAAGAAGGGGGCCGTGCTGCGCTCGTTGTTGATCGCCTCATTGTCGATAGGTAGGTCGAGCGGGTTCAGCCGTTGCAGCAGCAGGTAGTAGATCTCGTCGCTTGGTGTGGAGGCGTCGATGTTGAGGAAGTGGTCGCCCGGACCGAGTACACTCTCGTAGATGATCGGCGAACCGTCGCTGCGATTGGCATTGTAAAAAAGGTCGTCAAGGTCAAATTGGAGTAGACCCCCGGCTGGCTGCACCAGGATGATGCGTACATGTTCGTTGCCCGCCAGCGAAAAGCGATAATCATCGCGATCATAGACGTTGCTCAGCCGCCCACTGCGCGGCGTGTCAAAGGGCAGATGCTCGGCCCGATCGGGGCTATTATTCGGCTCCCGCTCCGTCACCCCCGCCCCACTGCCTCCTGACTCACTATCCGCTGAATCACTGACCACTGCCCCACTGTCCACCGTCCCTGGCGGCATCTTCGTCGTCTCCGCTGGCGGACCCACCGGCACGGCACGCAGCGTATACTCTCCTTCCTCGCCATGCAGGCGCAGATAGTGGTCACCAGGCAGCAGATAGAGATCGTCTAAACGCATGCGGCTGGCCTGGCTGCCGTCGATGCGTGAGAGTTCGTTGCCATCGATCTCCAGATAGGAGAGCACTTGTAGACCGCTGCCGCTGGCCTGGATGCGCCAAAGTTGCGGCGCACCGCTCACGCTGAAGCGGTAATAATCATCTTCGCTGCCGACGAAGCGACCCTGGATTGCATTCTCGCTGCCCATGAGCGAGGCATGGTGAACATCGTCGTTGGGCTCGCTCTCAACCTCCAGCACCGCCTCGCCTGTTTCCTCAAATTGGATCGTGTAGTCAGCACCTATATAGTCTTTACTGCGGAAGGTGAGGTAATAGTCGCCAACGGCCAGGGTCAAGTCGGTGAGAATCGGTGCATCGCCCTCGCGACATTGCAACGCATTGCCCTGCGCGTCAAGCAGGCAGAGTTCATAGGTTGCCTCCTCGGAAGTGACGGTGCTGACCTGCCATTGTTTGGCGCTGAAATCAGCATCAACACTCAGCTTGAAGAAGTCGGTGTCGCTGTGACCGGCGGTGGCAACTCCATCCATCGGCTGGGCTGGGTCAATCGGCCAGGCTTGTTGCAAATTGTCGTTACCTTCCTCTTCGTGCGTAGGGGAGCGCTCGCCATCCGGTTGGATCGCCAGCCAGTAGGGCGTACTGTGGTCACGCCCCGAGGTGAGCTCAATGCGATAGTCGCCCGCCGTCAGGCCGAGCGAATTGAGTTCAAAGCTGCCATTGGGGGCGATCCCTTGGTAAGTGATCTGGTTGCCATCGCCGTTGAGCAGGTAGAGGTAACCATCTTCGCCCAGCGGCAACTGCGCCGTGATGCGCCAACGCTGGGTCGCATCGTTGTCACTCAGGTTCCAGGCAAAATAGTCATCGCTGCCCTGTAGGTCGCCTGCGGTAAAGATACGTTGGTCGGCACCGGGCGGGGGTAGGTTGGCAGGCGTTTCGCTGGTCGCTGTGGCATCGGCTGCGGCAGGCAAGGGCGTAACCGGCTTCAGGTCGAACTGATAAGCTCCGTTACCGCCCGCCGCCGAAACGCCGATGTAGTAAGTCCCAGGTTGGAAGAGTAACTCGCCACTCTCTGCGCTTTCCCCGTCGAAGACGCTCAGTGCAAAGAGCTTCTTAGAATCAACCACATCCGTGCCGTTGTCTGCCAAGGTGACGCGCAAAATCTGGGCACCAGTGTTGCCCGTCGCCACGCCCTGTAACGAGAAATTCCAGGTTTGTTTGGCATCCTCTTCGTTCAGGGTCCAGAGGTAAAAGTCCTGATCCCCATCTCCCAACTCAGCAGCGACACAGCCCGCCCCGCCAATGGCGGTTGCCTGTGCTGGTTGTTCGTTCGGCTCGTTCTCGCTTGCGCAGCTTTGCGCATGGGCAGGGACGACCCGAAGGGCAAAGAAGAGGCAAGGGAGGAAGAGGGTGAAGAGTAGGAATTTTTTGCGCATAGTCAAGTTGAGGTGAAAGTTTAGTTTGTAGATAAAGGTACGAACAACCCCTCCCTAACCCTCCCCTGCTAAGGGAGGGAACTGTCACGGGACAGGTTCAGTTTGGTGGACAACAGAGACAACGCAATCCATCCCGTGACGGTCCTCTCCCTCCGGGTACCCCTTGGGTGGGGAGAGATAGAGAGGGGGCGTTTGTTGGTCTGACCGACTACGTTGTTTGGCCCCACAACCAGCCCCTCCCTAACCCTCCCCAAAAGGGAGGGAATTGTCACGGGAGGTATTCTCTTTGGTGAATAGCAGTGACAACTTACTTTATAATTTACGGTTTCACCACCGAGGTCTGCAGCCAGGGCGAATTGTTGAGCCAGAGCCCAGTTCCGGCTGCACCGGCGAGCAGACCAATGATGATGCGGACAGTGATCTTGGCGGGCAGGGCGGCGAAACCACCAATCGCCAGTGTGCCACAGACGATCAAGTCCTGGACCGAGACGCCGTTGCCGTCGGGCACGGCACCCCCGGCGGCGGCAAGACAGGTGCCAAAGATGATCAAGGTGAGGGCATATTCGACCATGGCGGTGCCCATGCCATTCTCCAGCATGCCCAGGGTTTGACCGCTGTGGGGATCGATGCGCCACCAGCCGGTCAGGTCAATGGCTTTGGGTTGGGCAGAGGGCAGTACGACCACGTTGCCAGCAGCAAGGTCGGCGTGCAGATTGGCCTTGGCTTGGGCAGAAATTTTTAGTTTGTCTACCTGGTCGCTCTGCTCGGGGGTGAGCACGAGCGGTTTGATCTTCTCCTGGTCAGCCTGGGCAAAGACGGTCATCGTGCTCAAGGGCTGGCTCAATTCGAGCGGCAGCACAGCGCCTTCGCTCATCGTCTCCCAGACACCGGTTTTGAGCAAAGTCTGCGGCGCAGCGACGATCTGGTCGCCCTGGAGTTGATAGGCACGGCGGCTGTTGTTGACCACGTCGATCCAGACCCGGGTCGATTCGCCGCGCTGCTCCTGGCGATGGATGACGAGTGAGGCTTCCGGGCGATAGTTGAGTGCGTCGATGGTGCGGGCGCCGCGATCGAAGATTGGGTAGAGGTTGAGATGACCGGGCCAGAAGGATTCGAGCTTGTCGAGCTTGGCCTTGTTGAGGTCGGCCTGCGTGATTTTCTGGTAATCGCTTTTGAGCACCAGGTCGAAGAGCGGGCGCAGCGACTGGTAGTATTCGAGTTGGCGGTCAAAGGTGTAGGCTTCAGCGTAACTGCCCGCCGCCACCATAAAGGTCAACTTGGCGGTTAACTGGGTCAGATCCTCGACCAGGTTGTCGGGATGGGCGAGTTGCAGCCGTTCTGCGGTGCGGTTCTCGGCCCCAAGGCGGTCGACCAAGGTGCGGCGGATGGTTTTGTCCGGCTGCCCCGGCACACTAAAGGTGAAATCGACATAGGCGGCGGTGAGCAGGAATTGTTGTTGGTCGCCTGAACTGTTTTCGACGCCACCCAAGGCATCCAACGCCCCGCCCAACGAACCACTGATGCCAGAAACCAAGCCGGCCAGGGGCGAGGCAGCGACATCGGCGGCGGCGATGTTGCCATAGCGGTCTACGGCCTGGGCATCTTTCATCAGCTTGCCGTTGAGCGAAGGAAAGAAGAAGTTACTTTTGGCCAACATCTGCGCTGGGTCACTGATCGGGGTGGAGGCAGCGATGCCGTCGGGCATCATGGCAAAGGTATAGGTCTTGCCGACCATGCTGGCAATAGCGGCCTCTTGGCTAGGCACGATCACTTGGGTCTCCAGCGCATCCCCCACCTTACGCTCGATCGAGACCTCCATATGCAGGCGCTGACGCAACGAGTCGGGAATTTTGCTCTCATCGGCAAATGTTTCGCTGGCTTTGAGCGCGTCAGGCGCTTTGTCACTGCCAAAGGCGGGATGGACCTGCGTCCACTTGTCAGTGGGGCCAAGTCGATATTCGACCCAGAAGTAATCCTGCGCCTCGGTCAGCAGTTTCGCCTCGGCCTCGCCATCCCCCAACTTTACGCCCGCCTCGGTCAGTAGCGTCTGTAACTGTTGGCTGTCGGCTTGGGTGGCGGAGAAGGCGGCGGTCGCCTGCAGTGGTTGGGGCGAAAAGGCAGCATCAAGCAGTTGGCTGCTTTCGGCATCGGTCATGCCGATGCGGCTGGCGAGGTCGCTGAGGGTCTTTTTGACCTTGTCCATCTGTTTGCTGATCGGCAAGGCATCCGGGCGCTCGACAAACATCTGTTTGAGCAAGCGTTTGGCATCGGCGCTGGTGAGGCTGCCATGTTGCAACTTGGTCTCGTAGCCAGCGTCGAGCAGCAGTTGTTGCAGCAGCACCGCCTGGTCGAGGGCATTGCCAGCACGGCTGAGCAAGGTGCCCTGTGCCCCACGCAACAGTCCGGGATATTGCTCGAAGGCGATCTCGCTGCGCATAAAGTCGCTGATCTTCTCGGCATCACCGCCCAGGGCAAAACCCAACGCACCCACATCAAACTGGCTGCGATCCACCAACTTGCGCAGCGCCCCGATCTGTTTGAAAGCATCATCCATCTGTTTTTTGGCTTGGGCGTAGGGGAGGGTAGGCGTGGTGCTTGTCTGCTGGGCGAACGCCAAGGATGTGCTAGCCGCCTGGGCAGCTTCAGCATAAGGCAACAACCCAGCGCTGAGCAGGATTGTTATGGTTAAGAGTAAGCGGACACCCATCGACCATCGATGCGTCATCGTTCCTCCTGAGGTAAAGCTGAACCGCGAAAGGCACGCAATTCACGAAAGAGGAGTATATTTTCGTGAGTTGTGGGTTGTTGGTGGTTCATTGCTAAATCAATGCTTGAAATCAGCGTAACGATGTACTTTTGCGGGAAACAACAACGACTGGAGGCTCAATAGGAATCCAGGGGGTAAGCGTCGATCCGACCTCCGGGAGGTGGCGCAACGAGACCTATCCTTCAAATCACGCCACCGCCACCTCCCGGAAGTCTTGTCTACCCCCTGAGATCCGTTGAGCTCTAATGGCGAAAGGAACGAACCATCATGTAAAACACTTCGTTCCTTTCTTCCTTCGTTGTTGTCCCCTGCCCGAGTCGTTACAAATAAACTAAGTGTAATGCACATTTCTCGTACAGGCTGTGTTGTAAGTCACAGGGTACACTGCTTTTGATTTTTATGCAATGAAGAGGCTCAGGTGAGCTGGGGCATTTTTTGGTACTTGACAATAGGATCGGATTCCCTTATTGTACCCTCACTAATTCCCATCCTGTCTAGTAAACATGCGCTTGATTAGATGGCACAAGTTGCTTCGGAACCCAATCCTTGACGATTGTGTCCTGTTTAAGTCTCGTCTCTGTAAGGATGAATTCATGCCGCCAACTCCTACTGCGATCTCCCCCTCTGCTCCCATCCTGCCTGCTGCCATGCGTCAGGTTGCAAGGCGTGCTCCCGCTCAAACTACGGCTTTGCCTGACGATCATCAGGTCAGTTCGGCACCGCCCATCTCTGCCTCTACTCCCCTGGGTACAGCTGACAGCTATAGTCGGGTTGGACAAAGCAAAGCTGCTGCCTTGACAAGTGCGCAACAGCAGAGCCTGCGCCCCTCACAGTTGATGATGCTCTGGGCCAATCACCAGGACAAGACGATCAATCCCGCCATGCGCAGGGTCGCCGATGCAAAAGATAAGGCTGCATTGGTTTCTACGATGAGCACTGCCATTCAGAGTCAACACAAAAAAGCGCTTCTAGAATGGATGAACAAACACCTGAAAGGGACGCAGTTAAAGATGGGGGTTGGCACTGCTGCGGTTACGGGGGGAGTCAGCACAGTTGCCCCCTCGCTACTTCTGAGCGCACAACTAGCCCTAGTCTCTAAGGATTTAGCGGAAAAGGGAATCCAACTGGGTTCCGGTCCCATTCCGGAAGCCACAAAAGAAGTGGCAAAACAGATCGCCACGGTCGTTCAGGGGGAGATCGGCAGTGTGAACCTTGCACTCGATCTCTTTGCGAACCTACCCATGCTTGGCCTGCTCTTTAGTGTGCTTCAAGCGCAGGGACTTACGATGTTTGTCATTATGACGGCCTGGGAAAAGTCAAAGAGTCACAAACAGCTTGCCTCTTCCTGCTCTGTCATCGAACAGGTGGGGCTACAGGCGGTCATTGATCGCGATAATGTAGACCTCATCGACAAAGGCACGGACCTGGCAAAAACCGGGCTGGGCATTGCCAGCAGCGTCGCTGGCTTGGGCAGCCTCGCCACCTTACCGATTAGTTTTGTCAAGTTGATTGTCAAACTTGTCCTTTTGGTTAAGGAGTATATTGCCGTGGAAGAGGCCAATCTGAAGCTCCAGCAGGGCCAGATTGATGAAGCACTGTTGAAAAAACATCCGGTCTTGGGTCTAACCTTACCTCACCTACGCGGCGTGGACATTTTTTCGGTCTTGGGAATTATGCCCCTCGGTTGGGTAGGCAATCCGTCTAACCCAAGCGCCAGGGAATTGCAGCGGCAGGCCCTAAAGGCGGAAAACCGCTGGATGTTCGATCTGCTTACACAGGGTGAGATGCTATCGAAAGTGCCTGATCTCTGGAAAAATGACTTTGATCGTGTGACACGTCTGTTGAATCAAACCAGCTACCATCTCTACGAGGAACGCTATATGCTGGTCGATGGTTCCTCCCAACTGCTCTATCAGCCACCCCCGATCACCAAGTGGCAGGAAGTGAAACAGTACATCAAACAGAAGATTTTTGGTTCGTCCCCCATCGTGACCAGTCCGTCAGAAAAGTTCGATCAGATTACCGCGAACGTGAATCAGAAGCTCGATCAGGTTGCCGCGAAAGTGAATCCGAAGTTAGATGAGCTTGAAGCAAAACTCGATCAAGGTAAAGCGGAAATTGGGGCACTCGCTATGCTCATTCGTGCCGAAGTCAGCCTGAAATTCCGTATGGTGGTCAGATATCTTCAGGGCGAGAAGCCGATTAGAGTGCACTATGAAACGAGCGAGACCGATCACGTAGATTCAGGCAATTCTTTTACTGGAAGCTTCGACTCGCTTGAGTCGCAACCACCAACCGCTGGTGGCGTAACCGATGTCGATCGTTTACCAGATGAGCAGGAGCACGGATCCGGGTCTGGGGGGACGTCTGGCATGCCGCCGATCGCACCATCTCCGCAAACAAGTGTGAGCGCGGGGTCGATCACGGTTCACAGATTCTTCGACCTAACGCTGGAAGATGTAGAAGATTCGTGAGTCAGGAGTCAGATACACGCTTGTGACTTGTGACTCCTGACTTGTGACTTGTGACTTGTGACTCCTGACTATTTCCAGAGCCGTTTTTCTCTGCGATCCCTGCGCCTCTGCGAGAAATATTTTCAGCGCATGCCAAGCAATCGAAAAAGGTGAAAAACCGATGAGCTACGCCACAGATGCCCTTTTGCAAGCCCTGCATTACGACGCTGTCAAAAAGACCTTTACCCTCGCTGCTGGAATCGGGCGTTTAGGGCAAAGTCGCGCTGCCTTACGTGCTGCCTTTGGCGAAGAACCCATCGAACTGCGCAATGCTGCAATCGAGCCGAATCCACCCCCCGCTCACAAAGGCAGTGAGGTGCTGGCGCTGCACGGCGTCGGTGAACTCTTTGGTCACCACAGCCGGGAACTCTACCTGGAATTGCTGCTCGTCGGTGGCGAGGTGCAAAGCTTGCTGCTGCTGATCCCCTTGCCCGAGAAAGGCTGGCGAGTCGCCACTGGCTTCCCAGCCGTTGCGGCTGCTCCCAGTTTGCCCGATCTGCGCTTGCGGGATGGCGTGATAGTCGTCAGTTACGGGCTGCGCCACCTGGCGGGGAGCCGAACCGTTTATGAACTGGATCGCGACCGGGGGGACGATGAAGCGCAAGAAAGTGCTGGCTCGACAAACCCTGTCCCGCGCAAGATAGCCTTAGGCGGCTACGAAGTAGAGGATGGTCTGCAAATCGTCGCCGACGGCCTGGTCGGTGGGAGCGAAGCGTTACCAGAAAAACTTTGGTCGGACGCCGCACCATTTGGGCTAGATACAGAGAGCTTGCCCGACCGCTCCAAAGAACCAACACGGATTGACCTGCGCGGCGATGCCGATGCGGGATGGCTGCAATTGGAATGTTGGTGGGAGGATGCTACGGCACTGGCCGGAACCGGTGCCCATGTGCAACAGGCTGCTGGCTTAGCGCTACGCTACGACCTCAAGCAACCGAAGCAAGGGTTTCATTATTGGCTACGAGAACTCCACCCATCAAGTGAAGCAAATGCCGAACCAATTATCCTGGAAGCCTACCTGCTCGAAGGCTTTACCCCTCGCTATGGGATGCGCCTGGGACATCCGATTCCATTGGGCCAAAGCGTGGCCGCCCTCAGCGCACTGATCGGTCCTCACAGCCAGCTAGTGCAAGATCTGGCGCTTGAACTGCCAGAAATTCTGTCGCTCGTCGCATTGACCTACACCCCAGGGGAATCGATTCTCTTTACCGTTACGGCTGGGGATCGCACGTTGGCGGAAAAACACCTCGTCCAGATCGGCCCCTTTGATTTGAGCCAAGTCGATTTCACCTTTTCGATTCCCCTCGCTGGCGGCCCTCCCATTGTCGAGATGAGCGGACTGTTGGCCTTCGCCGGTGTCCACTTCCAAGTGCGTGTACGCACCTGGGATTTGATCGAAGGCAGCCTGGATGAACCGGACGGGGTGCATCTCGGCCACTTTCTTGAGCAAGCCCTACCGGTTCCGCTGCCCTTTGCGCTGGATACAGTCACCCTGCAGCAAGCCAGGTTGCAGCGCATGCTGCCGGATGGCAAGGCCAGCGCTGCAACCACCTCTCTGCGCATCTATCTCGATGGCAAGGTCGCTCTTGTACCGAATGCTCTGCTACTGGATTCGATCACGCTCGACCTTCAAAAAACCGACCAGGGCGAGACCTTGGGCAGCATCGCTGCCTTGCTGACGCTAGGGCCGCTCTCACTCGCCGTCAACGCCGAACGCGAGGCTGACGGTTGGACCTTTGCCGGGACGGCCACTGCCCCGCCGGAAGGCATCTCCCTGACCAAACTTGTCGAACATCTGGTACATGCCTTGGGGGCCACTGTTCCAAGCGAGGTGCCAGATGTCTACCTGGAACAAGTTGCGTTGAGCTATGCCACGGCCACCCGCACGCTCGATCTTCAGGCGATTAGCGATTGGAAGATGGCGTCAGACGTTCCTGTGGTGGGCGGCTCTGAAGCGAAGGCCCTGTTACAACTGACCGTGACCCGCCATCCCCAACAGGGCAAGACAAACGTCACCTTGGCAGTCAATTGTACGCTTAGCAAGGCGACACTGGGACCAGGCGGAGAGACCGACGCCTATCAACTCGAAGCGCAAGCGATGCTCTCCGCCGACGCCCAGTCGTTTGGCTTTGATTTCGATGCGCCAGAGGGGGATCCTCTCACCCTCTCCGCGGTGGCGACAGGGCTCGGTCTGCCGGAGATACCAACGCCAGCGTCCAATCTCCTTGATGCTGTTTTCCAGCTCTCCAGCCTGTCCATGAACTATGCTCGTCCGGGAAATACTTTCGACATCGCCTGGACGCGGTCGCTGGGGGATGGCACACTCCTGGCCGAGTACAATCAATCGAGCGCCCTCCAGTCTGCTCCTGCAGCGGATGGCGCACAGTCCAGTGCAACCAGCCGATTTGTGCAAGTGTCATGGCTGGGCAATCAGGAGAGCAGCACACTGGGCCTGGATGATCTGCTGGCATTGCTCCACCAGCAGAAGCTTGCCGACACGCTCATCAGTCTGCCCTACGTCGGCACGCTGATCCACGACCTGCTCACCTTCCGCCAACTGGGCTTCACCTGGCAAGCAGACGGCGGGCACAACTCGATCACCTTTACCGCCTTGTCCACCTATCGCCAGGGTACGCAAGCCTTTTTGGCAGTGGGAGCTGACGACAAAGAGGGGATTGTGGCTGGCATCGCCTTCACGGCCAGTGCCCTCCCAGAGAGTGCCGTCCCGGGCAACCAAACTGCTTCCCTGGATTCTCTCCTGGGCGACCTCCCCTTTCTGCCGGATGGGGTAAAACCCTTGCTGTCGACTGCCCTGACCGTGCTCCAGCACATCGAACTGACCCACATCTTGCTTTCCACGGTGAACAGCAATCGTTATCAGCCGCCGCTCTTTGCGCCTGACACCATGCAGCCTAGCTTTGCCCGCCAAGCTGCGGACGCACCCAACACTCCATTCGGTACTGGCACGATGGCGCTCAGTCGCGGTGTGGCTGTGGGGGTGCGCGTGAAATTCGGGGAGCACGATCTCATCCGCCGCGTGATTGATGTCGACGAACTCGACGGTCAGGTGACCCTCGGTGAGGTGCTGGCCCTCCAGATCTCGATTCCGGGCACCCTTTCGTTGGACGCCGGCGGGGGCAACAATTTGTCACTCACTGCGCCGCAGTTGCGGCTCAAACAAAATCTGGAAAGCCCGGAAGCTGGGCCGGAATTTGACCTCCAGGGCGGGCTGGAACTCCATCTGTTCGGTGCGCGTGTTGCCATGAACGGTTGGCTGGGACTCGCCGAGGAGTCACTCAGCGGACATATCCAACTCACCGATCTCTCCCTACCGATTCCACTCACGCCCATCGCCGCGCTGCCCGGTGTGCAACTGGTCATCAACAACGAAAAACCCTTGTCACTGGAAGTTGGCCTGCAATTTGAGCCACCCGGACTGGACCTGGGGTTGGGCGGCTCCTTTGCCATCTACAAGGACAAAGATGAGCTGACCTACGGTGACGTGGTCTTTGTTCTGGAGCTAGTCGAAGAAGTCCCCCAGCCACTCTACGTCGCCTTCGGGCTAGAGGAGATGAGTATCCCGGTCTGGCTGGAGGCGATGACCGGTGTGCAATATCGGCTCCATCTGGCGGACGCTGCGGCAAAGCTGGCAGCCGAAGCCGCTGTGGCGACCGGCGAAGCTGCGAACGAAGTGGCAACGCTGGGCAGCAGCGATGCTGGCGACGCTGTCGCAACGGCGGGCGAAGCGACAGCCGAAGCCGCACAAGATGCCTCGACCGCCATTGAAGCGGTCGAAAGTGCCCTGAGTCATATCGAGGCCATCCTCAACCAGGTCGAACTAAACGATGTACGTTTCCACTGGGCCGATAGTATTGTCAATCTGCCCGATGGCAGCACGGCCATGCCTGGCGTCGGTGTGCGCGGTGGCCTAAAAATCTTCGATTGGAATGCCTATGCCGAATTGGAACTATCGGCGCAAGGTATCCCTGGCATGATGGGCCATTTCGAGGCCGAAAAAATCGAGATCGGGCGAATTCTGAAGATTTGGGGCGATGGCAAAGGAATCCGCAAGCCAACCAAGAGCGCCAAAGCCATTCACGATCAGGTGAACGCGAACGTGGATGCGCTGCAGCCCGCAGACCCGAGTACTGCTCCGCCTGCTGGGCAAGACGAAGCCGATTGGTTTCTCGAACCGGGGGGGGCGCTCTTGCAACTCAGCACACGCACCTCCCCCTTCTTCCATGCCGACTTACACGCCGAGCTGTTCGGCTTTCTGCATGAGGATATTCATGCTGAGATCACCGACGAGGGCTTCAGCTTCGACTTCAAGATCGGCGCAGGCAATGCCGTAACGACCGAATTGGAATGCCACTGGTGGCACAACGAAGGGCGCTTCGAAGCCCACGGCGACATGGGCATTCATCTTCACGGTGACTTGGGTCCGATCCTCCCTCATGTGCCAGCCACCCAATTCCACCTGGATACCGATCTGGATGCCCATGTGCTCCTGTCGCTGGACAGCAAACAGTTCCTCTTTGTGATCAACGGCACCTTCCACTATCAAGGGGTCTCTTTGCACATTCCCGAACTGAAGATCGATTTTCCATTCAGCACGCTTGCCGATCTGGCGAAAGCGGTCTGGGCGCACATCGTGGCCAAGGCTGAAGCGATCTTTGCGGAAATCCTGCTCCCGGCGGCCAAATTCATCGCCGACGGGGCCAAAGAAGTGGCGCAGGTGGCTGTGGCGGCTGCACACGAGGTGGCCGAGGTTGCCACGGCTGCGGCGCAGGATGTCAAACGGATTGCTGAGGATGTGGCGCAAACGGTGGACAAAGCCGCCGACGAGATTGGACGCACCGCCAGTGACTTGAGCAATCAAGCCGAGGATGTTGCCAAACAGGCGGCGGCAAAGGCGTTGGCGGCCGCCGCGCCGTTGCTCGACAAGGCAGAGAAACTGGGTGAAAAAGCCCTTCAATTTGCTCAAAACGCCGCCACCAGTGTCAAAGCCATCGCCGAAGAGGTGTCCGTAGTGGTCAGCGAGGCCGCACACTATGTGATCCATGTCGCTGAAGAGGCGGCCCATTGGGTCGCTGCCAGGCTGGATGAAGCACGCCGCTGGGTCGCCGCCCGCTTGGACGAGGCAAAAGCCCTGGTCAATCAGTTGGCCCAAGAAGCGGAAGTCGCAGTGCAAGCCATCGAAGCAAGTATTGCCGAAATCGAGGACGAGATCGAGCAACTCCTGGCCGAAATCGAAGAGAAAGCAGAGCAAGTCGTCAGCGGCGTCTGGCACGCCGTAACACCCTGGTGAGGAATAAAACTATGAACAAAATTCCTGCACTCCGCATACGTCAAGAACATGAAATCGATCTGAGTCGCTGGATGCCCGATCTGTCCAACGGCTTTACGCTGGAAGCGTGGGTGTGTCCGGCCCCGATGGATCGGGCGGCACGTCTCTACCCACAGTCAGGCTATGCTGGGCCGCCAGTGCGCCTGAAGGCCGGTCTCTACAAGCAGCTTGCCGCCGACCATCTGCCGCGGCTCGGTTCCGCTTGTTTACCAGAGAAAATGGAGGCTGTCTTTTTTCCTGAGCCGAATTTTCAGGGGGAGACGCTCGCCAGCCGCCATGATCTGCCGCAGATTGCTGACGCGCAACAGCAGATTGGTTCACTGATTGTCTTGGATCGCAGCCATCGCCGCCAGAATTTTGTGGTTTTGTTCGAGCAGGCCAACTATGCGGGCAGGGCCGCGGTATTGCTCCTCCCCAATCGTTGGCAGCCCTCCGCAAGCGCCGGGGGGCACGCTGCGCAGTCTGGCCTTCAGCAGGTGGGCTCGGCCTGGGTTCCGCCTGGCATTGCCTTGGAAGTAGAAAACGGCGCAGGTCGCCTCACCCTGCGCGGTGACCTATCCCAATTCCCCACTGGTGTGACACGGATTGCCACCAGGCGCGATGCGCCGTTGGCCGGGAGTGAATTACACTTCACGACAACTGACAATCCGACGCTTGAACAAAAATGGTCACCCCAGGCTGTCAGCGATCCCCTGCCTGCCTTTCGCACGGTTCGTATGCCTGAACAAAGTGCGCTCTTCCTCTTTGAAAACCCTGATTTTTCAGGGCGTCACACAATGGTGGCCGATAGCTGCGACGACTTGAGCGATTTGGACTGGACCGTGCGCGCCGCGGCTTTTGCGACCGCTCCCAACGGACCCGCTGGTCTGCTCGCTCTGGAAGGGAGTGTGAGCGTTCTTGCGGCTGGCAGCAAAGTTGGCGCAGCCACTGTGTGCAAACGCTGGCTTCCTCCCGGCTTTCGCCTCTTGGTTGACAACGACGCCTACCTTGAGTATGTTGAATCAGTGCCGGCGGACAATCGCGCGCTGACCGTCGAACGTTATCTCGGTCTGCTTGCCACTGAGCTCGGTAGCGGACTGACCATCGAACGCACACCGGGAATGCTGCGCGGTGCGGGCGACGAACTACACTTTGGCGGCGAACGGCTGCTCCCGGATCGCTGGGTTCACCTGGCGCAAAGTTGGGACAGCCAAAGCGAGTGCCTGAGCTTCTATCTCAACGGTCGCCTGGTTCGACAAAGCAAACAAGCGAAAGCCATGACGGTAGGGCCGTGGTTGCTGGGTCGCGGCTTTCGGGGCACGCTCGCCCAAGTGCGGATTTGGAACTGCGTGCGCAGCCTGGAGCAGATCCGTGATGGTCGTTATCCATCCACCACTGCCGCCCCCGATCCGGCTGACCTGCCAACCCTGGATCTCTTTGCCGACGGGCTGGAAAACTTCCAGGCACCACCTGCGGCGGCAGCGGTCAGCGCCCATCTACCCCAGGCACCCACGGCTAGCATCGTTGTGCGGCGGATTCAGCAACAACTGGCGCTGGAGCAGCAGCAATCGATGCTGGTTGCCCAGCACAAAGCTGCGGACCAACTTGCCCTGGCCCACAAGCGGGCACAACGTACCCTGGCGCTTGCCCGCCAAAAGGCGCGCCGTGATATTCACATCCAGGGTATCCAGAAAATTGGATTTGTGCTGGGTGGTGCGGAGCGTATTGGCGGCCTGGCATCCATCAGTGAACATTACTATCCAAACAATTTACGCACCACCGATTTGGTCTTCGGTTTGGACGATCAGTGGTACGTCGCTTTGGATGGCGGCCTTTGGCATATCCGCAACCAAAAGAACGCGACCGATGCGCCCGATCTGCCCAATCCGCCGCAGGCGCTCACCTGCGATTTTTCGGGCAATCACGCCAAGTCGCAACGCGATGGCCAAACCTGGATCGGTCTCTACTGGATCGAAGCAAATGGGGCCATCTGTCGGGCCTGGATTCCGCCTGGCGCATCCAAACATGATGAGCGCCAGCAACTCTTTGGCTTCCAGGTTCCTGTGGGCCGCGCTGGCTATTGGGACCTTGCACTGGATGTGGAGCGACAGATCCTCTATTGGACGAATGGCTGGGAGCTCTATTGGAGCAGCGTGGCCGCGGATGAGCCAAAAACCTTTCAGTTCCTTTTGCCGCATGTTGTCTCCCCTTTCCCAGTCGCGCTTGCAGTCGCACCGAATGGCTCGCTCCTCTGGGTAGATGCAGAAGAGGAAGTGGTGCGCATGTTGCCGCAGGACAGGCTAGCAAATCCACGAGGCGCAGTCAAGACCTTGTATTCAGCCTGCCAGCCCGCCCGCGGGTTGGTGGTTTCCAGATTGGCCGATGCACAGAACTCAGGCAAGGAAGCCGCCTTTGTCTATTGGGTGGCCAAAGAGCAGCGCACCCTCGAAGTGCCTGTCCTCGATACGCCAGGTCGTTATCTCGATCTCTATTACGATGCACAGCAACCGGGCATGCAACATGTTGAAGCAGTGGCGGTTACTGCGATCATCGGCGCACAATGGGCCGAGGTACGTTGGGTGTTGCCGCTCGAAGGCATGCCCTTCCCAGTCTATGATCGCTACTTGCCGGAAAATGCCGACCATGATGTCACCTTTGGCCCGTTTGCGACCGAGCCTGGCTTTGTCCTGACCGTCCAACTCCGCCTGGATGGCCAACGTTTGCAGCAGGCGGACGATCTCGTCAACCGCTCCAGCAGTTGGTACAATGCGCGCTATCCCCATGTGCTGCTGACCCTTGTCGGCTTTCCCGGCGACCCGATTCAGATCTGCGACGACTCGATGCGGTGGGGCGGCCTCTCTATTCCCTACGCTGCCAATATACCCGTGGACGCATGGGGTACGTTGCGGGTCGAATGCCGATTTGGGGTGCCGCAACCCTTACGCGTCTTCTACAACGAGAGTGAGTTGACCGACTATACCCAGCACAGTTTTACCGTGGGCCCGGAGGTGGGGCGTGAGCGCGTCTCGTTTGACCTACCCTCCAATCGCATCGCCTGGTCGGCACAAATTACACAAGCGTTCGGCGAGGTCGCTGCGATCACCGTGACTGCGCTGGATGACCCAAGCCGAATTTTGGCGCAGCGGACGGCCACTGCGGCAGCAGGGGCCGTGACGGTCGGTCCGGCAGTGGCAGCTAACAAGCTGTTGCCAGCCGAAGCCGCAGTGGGCGAACCAAGCAAACTGCTGCTGTTCAGCGACGCCACCGATGTGGTTGAGTTTGAGCCAGTTCGCCTCCGCTGCAAAGCTGGCTGGACTGTCTCCGCCGAGCTGATTTGGGAGTCGGTCTCCTCGCCGGAACCCGTCTGCCTCTACGAACTGGCGACCTTTGAAGACGAGGAGCGGCTGGTCTGCGCCATCGAAGTGGACGCTACGGACAATCAAGTTGGGTTGCCGATCCTGCATGTGCGCTGGCAGGGCGAGGTGTTGAATCGAGCGCGCACGATCGTGTCAGACCGTCGGCTCCGGCTCAATCAAGCGCAGCGTGTGACCTGGCTATTGGACGGAAAGGGAAGCATCGCTACCTTTATCGATGGCGAAAAAGTGCTTGAGGAAGTGATCGATCTGCCGGATGAGACTCTGGTTTTCGAAGGCCATTGCCTGGGGATGGCGAACACGGCGCAAACCCACAGCGAGATTGCGTGCGCGGTGGTCGTCAGCAGCGATGCGAAGCGAGCCTTTGCCGGTTTTGTGGGGCGGATCATCCGTTTTGCCGCCTGGAACCGGGCCGAGCCGCAGGCGGCAGTGGGGTGGCAGCAACTGCCTGGCCCCGACCCAACCTGGGCGCACAGCTTGGTGACGGTAACCAGCGAGCGCCGTTACCTGCACGCCGGACGGCTCGACGGCCAGGAAGCGCCAGTGACTCTCTTCGCCATCGACCTGGATGGTGGGCTTAATCTGCAAAGCGCACTCGATCAGGCGCATGCCGAGCTGACCTATGCCCATGCGCAGATGGCAGCCGCCGAAGCGCACGCTGCGCAGCTCAACGTGGCCGCCCAGCAGGAGGCCAAGGCCAAACTGACTGCCGCCACGCAGACGCTGGCCGCTGCCCAGGCGCAAGCTGCCGCCGACCTGGCCGCCGCCCAAAGCCAAGCCGAGCGCGACAAAACAGACGCTCGCCGCAGTATGGCTGACGCCGACGCCAAAGCGGTGAGCACCCGGGCAACGGGTACGCAGCAAGCCGATCAGTCCAGAACTGAGGCTCAACAGACGGCAGACGCACTGGTGGCCGACGCTGGCAACAAAAAGCGCGACACGATCGCCCGTGCCAGTCGTCGCCTCGCTGACAAACGCCAGGAATTGGCGGATAAGCAGTAGGGCAGTGGGACAGTGGGACAGTGAGGCAGTGGACAGTAATGAGTGACAGACTATCTTAGAGACCGTCTGAAAAGTCGTCGTAGAGGCGGTTCGCAACCGCCGCTCCCTTGTGCCCACGCAAGACCAGCGGTTGCGAACCGCCTCTACAGTGCCTGAATGGAGCCTTTTCAGGCAGTTTCTTACTGACCTACTGCCCTGGTATAAGTACGCAAGGCACCTGTTTCCAACTTCTCTGCACGCGCAATCGTATAGAACGGCTCCGTTTTGGACTGCTGGTCGGGCGTTGGTAGTGGGCAAGGCGTCAGTTCTGTACCTCTGCTGATTGTCAACCATACAGAACGGCTCCGTTTTGCACTTCTGATTCTGGTCGGAGGTCGCCAAGGCATCCATTTTGTACTCTTGCACCTGCGCAGGAGTACAAAATGGATCGGTTTTGTACCCCTGGTCGGGCGTTGGTAGTGGGCAAGGCGTCAGTTCTGTACCTCTGCTGATTGTCAACCATACAGAACGGCTCCGTTTTGCACTTCTGATTCTGGTCGGAGGTCGCCAAGGCATCGGTTTTGTACTCTTGCACCTGCGCGGGAGTACAGAACGGATCGGTTTTGTACTCCTGGTCGGGTGTTGGTAGTGGGCAAGGCGTCCGTTTTGTACTGTTGTACCCGTCCGATGGTAGAGAACGCAGCAGTTTTGTACCTGCCGACAGGTGCAGGGAGTGGTCAAGGCAGTCGTTTTGTCTTTCCGTTTCTGCCAGGATATGGGCAAGGGATGCGTTCTGAACTTCGGTTGAGGGGCAAGAGTGCAGAACTGATCAATTCTGTCTAGTTAACTTGTTACACTGTAGATTAAGTTTTCGATATTCGGTAGGGGCATACCCTTGCGGATGCTCTGGGCACCGGCGAGCGGATGCCCCTACTTTGTTTACAATGTACTTATGTATCAATCTACCTATTGGCGTCGAGGTGAGCGTTCCCCCTGTGTGCCTATAATAAGTGAGACAAATTCGAGCCTGAAATTAGTGTAGAATAGTAAGCCCAGGAGCGAATGAAATGTCTCAGAATCAAAATGGAACAAGTAGTGTTACAGCCGTCGATCCGGAAGTTATGCCACGAGCGAAACGACGACAGTTTAGTGCACAAGAGAAACTGCGCATTTTACAAGAAGCGGAAGCCTGCACGGTGCCAGGGCAAGTCGGAGCCTTGTTGCGACGGGAAGGAATCTACGCTTCCCATTTGAGTGCATGGCGACGAGAGCAGAAAGCGGATCAAGCACAGCGGCTATCGGCCAAGCAGCGCGGTCGTCCGAGCGACGAGGCGAGGCGAGAAGTAAGTCAACTGCGCCATGAAAATAAGCAACTGAAGGAGCAGTTGGCCCAGGCCGAACTGATCATCAGTGCGCAAAAAACTTGCACAAGCCTTGGAGCAAACCTGAGCCGCAGCAAAGACAGATGATTCTGGTGACAATGGTCGAAGCGTTGAGCCAAACCATGCCTGTCAGTCAAGCTTGTGAACTTTTTGGCTTGTCACGCAGTACGCTCTATCGGAGTCGGCAGCCGAATGTCCAGGCGGAAAAGGCACCTCGTCCCAAGCCAGCCCGAGCACTCAGTGACGAAGAACGCACAACAGTACACAATCTGCTTAATAGTGACCGTTTTGCCGACCAGTCGCCCTATGAGGTGTATGCGACCCTGCTTGATGAAGGCAATTATCATTGCTCGATTCGCACCCTGTACCGAATCCTGCACGAGTCTGAGGCAGTCCAAGAACGACGAGACCAACTGCGCCATCCGCATTACACTAAACCGGAACTGTTGGCAATCGCACCGAATCAGCTTTGGTCGTGGGATATCGCCAAACTGCGAGGGCCAGCACCTATGCACTACTACTATCTCTATGTCATGATTGACGTATTTAGCCGCTATGTGGTGGGCTGGCTCTTAGCACAGCATGAATCAGCGCAACTCGCCCAGCAACTGGTCACAGAAAGCTGCCGCAAGCAAGCGATTGTCCCCAATCAGTTGACCATCCATGCCGACCGTGGCGCACCCATGACAGCCAAACCGCTCGCTCAACTCTTTATCGATTTGGACATTGAACCGAGCCATTCTCGACCTTATACACCCAATGATAACCCTTTCTCGGAGGCGCAATTCAAAACCATGAAATATCGTCCTGATTTTCCGCAACGCTTTGAGGACTATTCACAAGCGCATACTTGGACGAAAGCCTTCTTTGACTGGTATAACAACCAGCATCACCATGCCGCTTTGGCCTTGCTCACGCCTGCTATGGTTCACTCTGGACATGCCGCCGACATCTTGGCAAAACGCCAGATCACTTTGAGCAATGCTTACACTTTACATCCTGAACGCTTTGTTCATGGCCCACCTGTCGCTTCGCCGTTGCCGACCGCAGTGTGGATCAACCCTCCTGCTCCGCTCGCATCATTGATCGCCGATAATGTAGACCACTGAATCTTTGGCGCAGCTTCCCTCCCCCGAAGCGGTTAGCCGCAGTTTGTTGTTGCTCTTTTCGAGTGTATTTTTCCGTCCGTTTTTGTCTCACGGTTATTGACACATTCCGTCCGCTCCCTGCCCCAACCGAAACTTCCATCCCACGCTGTACAAAAATCCAACAAAAGGCTGAGGCAAATCATGCCGTTTCGTCCTATCCTAAAGTGGCCGAAGCTGCACTTTATGTTCCTTGCCTGAGATTTGTGAACCCTGACATCAACGAAAAGAGCGACTTTCCCGCTTTTCAGTACAGCGAACCTCAATGTTTTTGACCTTCCGCATCTCGTCATGGTCGCTGCAAAGTTCATGGATGGCGCAGTTCATGCGTCGCTAACACTCAAAATGACCTCATTGATCAGCTTACACAAACGCAAATATCAGTTTGCAGAATTGTAAAACTCTCGTGTAAAGTTCTGATAGGTCCGACCTATCCAAGAGCTTGTTGTCCCTGACAAGGAACCGACCCCTGATGCAACCCGAAGAAATTGCTCGCCAGACAATCGATAAAATGCTTGCCGACGCCGGTTGGCAGATCCAGCACTATCAGGGACTGAACCTGGGTGCTGGACGGGGTGTGGCTGTGCGTGAATTTCCCTTGAAGAGCGGCTTTGCCGATTATCTGATCTTTGTGGATCGCAAAGCGATTGGTGTGGTCGAAGCCAAGGCGGTCGGCATTGCGCTTAGCGGCATTATCCACCAATCGCAGAAGTATAGTACCGGTCTGCGTGACAGGATGACTGCCTGGCACGATCCGTTGCCCTATCTCTACGAAAGCACAGGTGTAGAGACGCTTTTCACTGACCTTCGTGATCCCGATCCGCGTAGCCGCAATGTTTTTTCCTTTCATCGACCGGAAACTTTGGCTGAGTGGGCAAAGCAGGAATCAACGCTGCGCAGTCGCCTGCAACAGATGCCGCCGCTTGCTACCGCTCAGCTTTGGAAGCCGCAAATCGAAGCTATCCAGAATCTAGAGCAATCCTTCGCCGAAAATCGTCCACGAGCGCTGATCCAAATGGCAACCGGCAGCGGAAAGACCTTTACTGCCGTGAACTTTGTCTATCGGCTGGTCAAATATGCTGGGGCAAAGCGGGTACTCTTTCTAGTGGATCGGGGCAATCTAGGACGGCAGACCTACAAGGAGTTTCAACAGTTTGCCACGCCGGATGATGGACGTAAGTTCACCGAACTCTACAACGTTCAGCATCTGCAATCGAACGTGCTCGATCCGGTCAGCCAGGTCCACATCACGACCATCCAGCGCCTTTACTCCATGTTGCGTGGCGATGAGAACTTTGACTCAGCAGCCGAAGAGCGTTCTGCCTGGGAGATGGACGCTGCATTGACTGGTCAATCGCCCAAAGACGTGGTCTACAACGCCAAAATCCCGATTGAGTACTACGATTTCATCATCACGGACGAATGTCATCGTAGTATCTATAACCTCTGGCGCCAGGTATTGGACTATTTTGATGCCTTCCTGATCGGCTTGACCGCGACCCCTTCCAAACAGACCCTTGGCTTCTTCAATCGTAATCTGGTGATGGAGTACGACCGCCAACGGGCGGTGAGCGATGGCGTCAACGTCGATGGTGAGGTCTACCATATCCGCACCCGAGTGACGCAGGAGGGCAGCAAGGTTGATGCTGGCTATTGGCTGGCAAAGCGCAATCAATTGACCCGCCAGGAACGCTGGGAGGAACTGGACGAAGAGTTGGTCTACACTGCCAACCAGCTTGACCGCGAGGTGGTGACACCGGACCAGATTCGCACCGTCATTCGCACCTTTCGGGAGCGGCTCTTTAGCGAGATTGCACCCGGACGGACGATTGTGCCCAAGACGTTGATCTTTGCCAAGGATGATAGCCATGCCGAAACGATCGTAGCCATTGTGCGCGAGGAATTTGGCAGGGGCAACGACTTTTGCCACAAAATCACCTACAACGTCAGCGGCAAGTCGGCGGAGGATCTGATCGCCGAGTTTCGCAACAGCTATAACCCACGCATTGCTGTCACCGTGGATATGATCGCCACTGGCACTGACATCAAGCCGCTCGAAGGATTGCTCTTTATGCGTGATGTCAAGTCGCGCCTGCTCTTTGAACAGATGCTGGGGCGTGGCACACGTGTGATCAGCGACAATGACCTCAAGATTGTCACGCAAGATGCAGGACGCAAAGAGCGCTTTGTGATCGTCGATGCCGTGGGTGTGACTGACAAGCCCAAATTCGACACGCAATCGCTGGAACGCAAACGAACGGCCTCCTTCGACAAATTGCTTGAAGCAGTCGCTATGAATGCCTGGGATGGGGATACGCTCTCTTCGCTGGCCGGTCGCCTTGCTACGCTTGATCGTAAATTGAGTGAGAGTGACAACTATAGTGTTGCCGCCAAAGCGGGCGGGATGACGGTCAAGGATCTCAGCAATGCCCTGCTTGATGCGCTGGATGTGGACCGCCACGTCGCTGCGGCACGTCAACAGTTTCAGACCGAGACGCCAACGCCGGAACAGGTGGAGGAAGCTGCTCAACAGGTCATGAGTGAAGCCGCCCAGCTTTTGGGTGACAATCCAGGGCTGCGCAACCTGTTGATCGAGTTGCAACAGCGCAAAGAGCAGATCATCGATAGCGTGACCGTGGATGTGCTGCGTGAAGCAGGCTACAACCAGGAATCGACCGAGCGTGCCCGCCGTACCGTTGATTCCTTTGTGATGTTCGTCGAAGAGAACCTCGACCAGATCACGGCGTTGCAAATGCTCTACAATCGTCCCTATTCGCTGCGCCATCTGACCAACCAGCAGCTCCAGACGCTCAAGGAAAGCATCGAAAAGCCGCCGCATGGTTTTACCACCGAAAAGCTCTGGCAAGCCTATGCCCAGTTGGAGCGGGACAAGGTGAAAGGTGTTGGCACGCAGCGCATTCTCACCGATCTGATTTCGTTGGTGCGGCGTGCCTTGCGCATGGAAGATGAACTGGTCCCCTACCCAGAACGAGTGCGCCAACGCTACCAGCAATGGTTGGAAGACCAGCAGAAAACAGGTATCATCTTTACGCCCGAACAACGTTGGTGGCTCGACCGCATCGCCGAACAGATCGGCTTGAACCTGACCGTGCAACCTGTTGACTTTGATTATGGCGAGTTTTACGATAAGGGTGGGCGGTTGGGTGCCATGCGGGTATTGGGCAAAGAATGGTTGAAGTTAGTAGAAGAGATGAATGGCACATTGCTCACATAATTGTGATATTCCGTAGGGGCATCCGCTTGCCGGTGCCCTCGATGTTGGTCATGTTCGCACCAGGGCGACCGCGAGGGTACGCCCCTACGATGCACGTGTAGGGGCAACCGCTTGCTGGTGCCCTTCGATGTTGGTTATGTCACACACCAGGGCGACCGCGAGGGTACGCCCCTACGATGCACGTGTAGGGGCAACCGCTTGCCGGTGCCCTCGATGTTGGTCATGTCCACACCAGGGCGACCGCGAGGGTGCGCCCCTACGATGCACGTGTAGGGGCATCCGCTTGCCGGTGCCCTCGTTGTTGGTTATGTCACACACCAGGGCGACCGCGAGGGTGCGCCCCTACGATGTATGTGTAGGGGCATCCGCTTGCCGGTGCCCTCGATGTTGGTCATGTCCACACCAGGGGCGACCGCAAGGGTACGCCCCTACGATTCATGTGTAGGGGCATCCGCTTGCCGGTGCCCTCGATGTTGACACGTTAACAACCTGTCTAGAAAGAGACAATATTGTGCCGTACGACCCCGAAAACCATCATCGTTGCTCTATTCGGAAGCAAGGCTTCGACTACACACAAGCCGGTGCATATTTTGTGACAATATGCACCCAAAATCGTGAGCCGATCCTACATGATCCGGTTATTGTTGGAATTCTTAAAGATGTATGGCAGGCATTGCCCAATTGGTTTCCTGAGGTGGCTCTTGATGAATTTGTGATCATGCCCAATCACACACACTTTGTGGTTTGGTTATCGATCTACTCAGAGTTTGGCGATGGCAATAGTGTAGCGTCTAGCGTTGCATTGACCCCACCCGTTGATCCATGGATTCAGGTTTTCGAGGAGCAAGCGCAATCATTCGATTTACAGTGCAAGTCCGATTGGCGCGTTCCTCCATCTGTAAAAACGAACGACAATCCACGATTAGGGGATGTCGTTGGAGCGTGGAAGTCGTTGGTGACTAACGTGTATTTGGATTGGATCAAGCGCCATGACCCAACGCTGCGTGCCAAATTTTGGCAACGCAATTATTATGAAAGAATTGTGCGGAATGACCGAGCATTAACGGCATTTCGTCAATATATTCGTGACAATCCTAAGAATTGGGTGGATGATCCAGATAACCCCAGCAATCGTTTACAATTGCCGTTCCCGGAAACGATGGATGATTATCTTGATGACATTCGTATATTTGTAAACCGAACCCAATCGTAAGGGCAACCGCTTGCCGGTGCCCACGATGTTGGTCGTGTCCACACCAGGGCGACCGCAAGGGTACGCCCCTACGACAATGTTCACGTGTAGGGGCATCCGCTCGCCGGTGCCCTCGGTGTTGGTCATGTCCACACCAGGGCGACCGCAAGGGTACGCCCCTACGACAATGTTCGTATGTAGGGGTAACCGCTTACCGGTGCCCTTGTTGTTGGTCATGTCACCAGGGCGACCGCGAGGGTACACCCCTACGATACACCTGTAGGGGCATCCGCTTGCCGATGCCCACGATGTTGGTCATGTCACACCAGGGCGACCGCGAGGGTACGCCCCTACGACGATGTTCATGTGTAGGGGCAACCGCTTGCCGGTGTTCTTGGTGTTGGTCGTGTCACACCAGGGCGACCGCGAGGGTACGCCCCTACGACGATGTTCATATGTACGGGCAACCGCTTGCCGATGTCCATAGTGCTGTCTTGGTGATAATTCGATGATTTCATTGAAGACTTATTATGATTAATGCGCAATGCATCCCAATTAGTTGGGAATTCACTACTGGCGGCACTTTGTTTTCTTGGTCAAGTGGGAAAAACTTAACCGCAAAAGAACAGAATACAGGTCACATTCCGGTCTACGGTGGAAATGGAGTCAATGGCTTCCATGACAAGGTATTGGTGGAACATTCGACAATAATTATTGGACGAGTCGGTGCGAATTGCGGCAACGTATTTGTTAGCAACGGTCCATCGTGGGTTACGGACAATGCAATATATGCAAAGTATGTTCCAAGTAAGATTAACTTGGATTTCATTAAAATTGCATTTGCCTTGGCAAAATTGAATGAGAATTCCACAGGTTCAGGTCAACCTTTTGTCAATCAGGGAATGCTAAATGAAGTTCAAATACCATTGCCGCCAACATCGGAACAACAACGCATCGTCGAAGCCATCGAGACACATTTCACCCGACTAGACACAGCCGTCGCCGCGTTGAAACGGGCGCAGGGCAACCTCAAGCGCTATCGGTCCTCTGTACTCAAAGCTGCCTGCGAGGGGAAACTTGTCCCTACCGAAGCGGCACTTGCCCAAGCCGAAGGGCGCAGCTACGAACCCGCCGCCACCCTCCTCGAACGTATCCTCAACGAGCGGCGGCGTAAATGGGAAGCCGAAAACCCAGGCAAGAAGTACATAGAACCCGCCGCACCGTACACGAGCGAATTGCCCGAGTTGCCGGATGGGTGGTGTTGGGGGACAATTGGACAATTAGCCGCGCATGAACCTAATTCCATTACGGACGGACCTTTCGGTTCGAAACTAAAGACCTCCCATTACACCTCATCTGGACCCAGAGTAATCCGTCTTCAAAACATAGGAGACGGGGTATTTCATGATGAGTACGCTCATATTAGCCTAGAACATTTCCGTGCTCTTGAAAAGCACCAGGTATTCTCTGGAGATGTTGTAATCGCTGCATTGGGAAGTGATTTGCCTCGTGCCTGTATTATTCCAGATCACGTTGGTCTAGCTATCGTTAAAGCTGACTGCATGAGATTTCACTCCAATAGTCAGCTAGTCACTCCAGCTTACGCAAGAGCGGCTCTTAATTCTCGAACTGTAAAGTCTGTTGCGTCACAAATCATACATGGAATTGGGCGTCCAAGATTGAATCAACAAGAGATAAAGGAGCTTCCGATACCACTGCCACCTCCTACCGAACAACACCGAATCGTCGCCGAAGTTGAACGGCGGCTTTCGCTCATTGACCAACTGGAAAAGAGCATTGATGCTGACCTTGCCCGCGCTGAACGACTTCGCCAGTCAATTCTCAAGCGGGCGTTCGAGGGCAAACTCGTGCCCCAGGATCCGAATGATGAACCGGCGTCGGTCCTGTTGGAGAGGATTCGAGCAGAGAAGAAACCGTAGGGGCATCCGCTTGCCGGTGCCCTAGGTGTCGACCATGATCACACAAGGGCGACCGCAAGGGTACGCCCCTACAATAAGGAAAATGAATGAGTAACCAATCCTCCACCATCGTTCAACGGCTATGGAATTATTGCAATGTGCTACGCGACGATGGCGTCTCCTATGGCGATTACGTCGAGCAGTTGACCTATCTGCTCTTTCTCAAGATGGATGATGAGAATAAAAGCCTGTTGGACAAACCCAGTGTCATTCCTACTGAACTGAACTGGCAGAGTCTGCTCGGTAAATCGGGCGATATCTTGGAGACGCACTATCGGCACATCCTCAGCGAACTGGGCAAAGGTGCCGGTCTGATTCCCACAATCTTCCGCAAGGCACAGAACAAGATCCAGGAGCCAGCCAAACTGCGCCGTCTGATCGACTTGATCGATGGCGAAACCTGGGTTGGGCTGGACATCGACATCAAGGCGGACATCTACGAAGGTCTGCTTGAAAAGAACGCCCAGGACACTAAGTCCGGTGCCGGACAATACTTCACTCCTCGCCCGCTGATCAAGGCGATGGTCGATGTCATGCGCCCGCAGCCAGGGATGACTGTCTGTGACCCTGCCTGCGGGACAGGTGGTTTCCTGCTGGCAACCTATGACTACATCCAGGAGACCTTTCGCTCGCAAATGACCCGCAAAGCGCAACAACACCTACGCCACGACGCACTCCACGGCTGGGAGATTGTGGAAAGTGCTGCTCGGCTTTGCGTCATGAATCTCTATCTGCATGGCATCGGTCACGACAGCAGCGTCAGCCCGATCCGGGTCGATGACAGCCTCGCCTCTGACCCTGGCGATCGCTTTGATATGGTGCTCACGAATCCGCCCTTTGGCAAAAAGAGTAGTGTTACCTTTATCACCGAAAAGGGTGAACTGAAGCGTGAATCGGAAACGATTGTGCGCAACGACTTCTGGTCCTCCACCAGCAACAAACAACTTAACTTTGTCCAGCACATCAAGACGATAACCAAGGTCAATGGTACAGCGGCGGTTGTAGTGCCCGACAACGTCCTCTTTGAAGGTGGATCGGGCGAAACGGTAAGGCGCAAACTGCTGGCAGAATGTGATGTCCACACCCTGTTGCGCCCGCCAACCGGCATCTTCTATGCTCAGGGTGTCAAAGCTAACGTACTCTTCTTTGACCGCAAAACCGGCGGCGAAACCATGCAGACCCAGGAGCTATGGATCTACGACCTGCGCACCAATCAACACTTCACCCTCAAAGAACACCCGCTCACACGCGCCGATCTGGATGAGTTTGTACAGTGCTACAACCCGCTCAACCGCCACGAACGTACCCCAACCTGGTCCGAAGCCACCCCCAACGGTCGCTGGCGGCGCTATTCCGGCGAAGAACTGCTGGCACGCGACAAAGTCAATCTCGACATCTTCTGGCTGCGCGACGAAAGCCTGGAAGACAGCGCCAACCTGCCCGATCCCGATCTGATCGCAGAGGAGATTGTGGAGGATCTGCGCACAGCGTTGGAGCAATTTGAGGAAATTCTGGCAGATTTAGGGGACGGTAAATCGCAAGTAGAGGCAGCATGAAACGCAAAAAGTCTCCGTCAGTCTTGCACTGTATCTCCAGTTTTTTTACCGGCTTGCATTCTAATTCCGCCGATTCGCAGAGTCCAAAGACAACGAGCAAAATTAGTGACTTTCAAATCGAAATTGCATCGCTATTCAGTCAATTCTATCCCAACCTGGGAGAACAGATTCAGACAGAATGGCAAGCGGTCAAGGACGTCAAGGGAATCTATGGGCCACGAGTCTCAAACGTAAATCCATGTCACTAAATAACAAAGAAACACCCCTTTTACATCGATTCTGGAAAAGTGTCAACGGCATGAGCATTTCGACCGAGGAGTTGGTGCGCGCCAGCCAATGGCTCGATACCTTGCTGGCCAACAAGGATCAGCAAAATCTGAGCCAGCATCAGGTGCGCCTGCTCAAGCAGCAGCGGGATGCCAAACTGGTCGAGGTCAAACGCTGGATGGAAGCACTGATGGCCGTGGCGCGGGTTGCCTTCCGCGACCAACCGGCGCTGAGCAAGCTGCTGCGCCCCATGCGTAACAGCGGCCAAGCTGCGCAGACCCAAGAGAAGAAAACAACGCCAGTGGAACCGAGCGCAGGCACGACGGAGCAAAGCGGTGACGTGGTGTTGCGTTAGTGAAATTGTTGAGTCGTTGCTGATCCCTAAATCAAGAGGCAGATCAACATTGCACAAACGGTAGGTACAGTTTATAAGCGAACAGTTTATAAGCGAACTTACCATTTGTGCAATCTCTTTTTGTTTGGTTGATTCGTGACAGTCGCCTGTATAAGACCCAAGGCCCTCTCCATTTGTGGTACAGTTTACTGTACAATCACAGGCAGATAAAGCCGTGTCTGGCGATTGTCTTCTTCATTCTCTGCTAGACTGGCACCTGAAACGCCATCTGCCCAATAATCGCTGCTCCAACTGACGCTGCTCCAGCTTACACTACTCCAACTGACGCTACTCCAGCTTACACTGCTCCAACTGACACTACTCCAGCTCACACTTGACTGTTGGACGCCATTCGGCCCAGTGGTCAGCAGATTGCTTAGTCGAGTGCCAGTATTCGCCGTCTGGGTGGTAGTGCCTTTTACCGCGGCGTACGCATCCAGCATGCCAGCACCCGCCTGAGCAGAGTTATAGCCAGGCCAGCTTTTGTTCGCGGTATCCTTTAGTCGGTATTTGACCTGATCTGGATT
Organism: Caldilineaceae bacterium; assembly: GCA_046328715.1. Classification (GTDB taxonomy): domain Bacteria; phylum Chloroflexota; class Anaerolineae; order Caldilineales; family Caldilineaceae; genus JAXLWB01. The sequence continues at coordinate 49,358 of JAXLWB010000004.1, forward strand.
GAGTCCAGGTTCGTCTTGTAAAAGAAGCGCCACTGCACCGCTGACGATGGGCGCGGCGGTCGAGGTACCCGACATGCGGAAATAGTTCGTCTCCACAATGTTGGCCGGATGCGCCTTGGCCAATACAGAATACGAGCCTGAATTGATGCTGATGATGTTGTTGCCAGGTGCCACCAGATCAGGCTTGGCAAAGCCATCAGCCGTTGTGCCATAGGCAGAGAAATTTGTGACTATATCGTCGCCGATGCTCACTGTCCCCTTGTCATCAACCGCACCCACGGTAATCACAAACGGGTCATTGGCGGGTGGATACAAGGCCGCGCTTCCGTTGTTGCCTGCCGATACAACCACCACGATCTTGTTGAACCAGAGGATTTCAACCGCAGCATCAATCGGATCGACGTTGTACGATTGGGTAACCGTGGCATTCAATGACAAGTTTACGACACGGATGTTGTATTTAACAGCGTTGTCATTGACCCACTGTAATCCAGCTACAACAGAGGATGCGGTTGCGATGCCTGTATCATCACTGACTTTGACTGAAACAAGATTTACTTTGGGTGCAACACCGATATATCCGCCATTAGAGCTATAACCATCGCCACCAATCGTGCCAGCGATGTGTGTCCCATGACCAAACATATCAGGATTGGTCGTTGACGCGCCTCCTGCAAATATAGACATAGCCAAGACACGTTGGCTACTCTTGGTCAAATCGGGGGAAGCGATTGCGACGCCGCTATCGACGACGGCGACCGTCACGCCACTTCCTTGATAACCTTCTGCCCATAGCTTGTCCGCACCGATTTCCTGGTTATAGACCGTCTTTAGATTAGGGGTAGATAGCCTGTAGGTTGGGGAGGGAGTTGGTGTAGGCGTTGGATTACCTTTCGCTGTCTCAACCATCGGCGAGTCGAGCGAAACCCAACGTACGCTATCCGAGTTCGCCAGTTCAACAGCGGCACTGGCGCTCATCTCTGCTACAAAGCCGTTAATGATGTGTAAGTCCCTCGTGATTTTGCCACCGAGTAACGTTACTAGGTCGTCAGCCTGCTTCGAAGGTTCGCTCTTTTGCACGATAACAGCCACAGTCTGCTTTGGCGATTTCACAGCCATTTGTTGTAATAGGGATTGGATGCGCGGTAATGGAGCACCGCTATTCCGATTTACCACAGGCCGGGCGACCGGCAAGAACAGCGTAAGCGCAATCAGGCAGGAAACAAACTTCATTGCGCGATTAAACGTTTGTATCGTAAAAACCTTTGGTTTTTTCATCGGAGTCTCCAAATCGCAAGTATACTCTGGGTGTCTCAAGTATTTTAGCTTGAACGTAACTTGCTGATTTTTTTTGCTACATATTTGTCAAACTGACAATATATCTTTAGTTTATGTGAGTATCTACAGCTGATTTATTTCTTTTTGATTACGATACCTGGCTATCAAAAAGGAGTACTCACCTATCATGCATCACTCTGTCTGGGAAATATGAGAGTTTAACCTAATGTTCAGTAGGAATCTTTCCATGCCTGCGATTCTTTTCGTCGAAGATGATGCCACCATTGCGATGGGAGTGGAATACTCGCTCAAGCAGGACGGTTTCCAGGTCAGCCTGGCCTACCGGCTGGAGGAGGCGCGTGACCTGCTCAAGCGCCAGCCCTTCGAACTGGTGCTCTTGGATCTGGGCTTGCCGGATGGCAGCGGCTACACGCTATGTAAGGAGATTCGCGCCGCTGGGGATACGCCCATCATCATCCTTTCCGCCCGCGACGAAGAGGCTAGCGTCGTCCTCGGCCTCGACCTGGGTGCGGACGACTATCTCACCAAGCCTTTCCGCCTGCGCGAGCTGATCTCGCGCATGAAGGCCGTGCTGCGTCGGCGTGGGTCAGTCGAGGCGTCCGACCGTACCCTACTCTGTGGTGATGTGACGGTGGTTGCGCAGCAAGCCAAGGTTTATAAGAACGGGCGGGAGGTGCTGCTGACTGCGCTGGAATATCGTCTGCTGCTTGCGCTGGTGGCCAACCAGAGGCGTGTGCTCAGCCGCAGCCAGATCCTGGCCCAGATCTGGGATGTGGATGAGGATTTCGTCAACGACAACACGCTAACGGTCTACATCAAGCGCCTGCGCGAGAAGCTCGAAGACGACCCACAGAACCCGGCGCTGATCAAGACCGTGCGCGGTCTGGGCTACAAGGCAGGTGACTGACATGGAGCTACTCACCCACAGGGAAGACCGACGTTTGTTATTGCGTATGGCAAGCGTGGCACTGGCGGCGCTCCTGCTGGTGGTCGTCCTTGGTCTGGCAATGACCGTCTACGTGAACCGCGCCCTCGCCGACAGCTATGCCGGCATCTTGGGCACGGTGGTGCAGAAATATCCCCATGCCGAGACCCAGGTAGTGCGGGATCTCGGCGCGCCGGACGCGCTCGCCGTCAGCCTGGGCCAGCAGGTGTTGGAAAAATATGGACTGCAAGAATTGGGCGGCGCACAACGTGGCATCGGGGCTAGGTTGTTGCTGCGTCTGCTACTGGCTGGACTGGCGCTGGTCGGGCTGCTCTGCGCTGGGTTCGGGCTTTTGCTGGTGCGCTATCAGCAGGCGGTCACTGCCCAGGTGGCGGGGCTTTCAGCCTATCTGCGCCAGCTCGATGCCGGTGATTATGCCCTGGATGTGCGCGACAACGGCGAGGGCAGCTTTAGTCTGTTGAAAAACGATCTCTATAAGGTCACCGTGCGGTTGCGTGAACAGGCTGAGCTGCTGCAAAAGGACAAAACCGCCCTCTCCAATCTGATCACCGATATCTCTCACCAGATCAAGACCCCGCTTACCTCGCTGGGAGTGTTAGCTGACCTGCTGGCCGAAGACCCGCCCGAGGAAGACCGTCGCGCTTTCGTCGAGCGGCTGCGCACACAGCTTGGGCGCATTCAATGGCTGGTCACGGCGTTGCTCAAACTGGCCCGCCTGGATGCTGGCACTGCTGCTTTTAAACGTGAGCCGGTGGAGGTGCGTCGGCTGATCGAAAGGGCGCTGGAGCCGTTGCAGATCCCGCTTGAGATCAAAAAACAGCACCTCGAAGTCCATGGCGATGCTGGCGCAAGCTATACCGGCGACCTCAACTGGAGCGCAGAAGCCTTGACCAACGTGGTCAAAAACTGTGTGGAGCATACGGCAGAGGGTGGCAAGATCGAGATCGCGTACGCCGCCAACGCCCTGTACGCCGAGATCACGGTCAGCGACAACGGCGAAGGCATCACCAGTGCGGACTTGCCCAACATCTTCAACCGCTTTTACCGCGGCACCAAGGCTGGTCAGAATAGTGTCGGCATCGGCTTGGCGCTGGCCAAAGCCATCTTTAACGCGCAAGGCGGGGATATCAGCGTACGCAGCCAGCGTGGTCTGGGGACTCGCTTCGAGATCCGCCTTTTTCGTGGGGTGGTGTAGGGGTGTGGTCGTTCTTGTCAGGGATACAGGTCTGGTTGGAGGTTATGTGTAGGAGACACCGGCGAAACGCGAAAAGCCCAAAGCCAGACAAAGGCCACAAGAATGTGGCGCATACCCACCGTCAGCGGCACGCTGTGTTAAGTGTTGCTTCCCTGTCTTGTTCGATAACGGACGTAAACTGTACCATTGCGAAAGCGGCGCTCCGCTAAAAGTTCGAGATCCAATCGCACATTGTCAGGCAGGGCTGGTTTGCCACCGCCCACGATAATCGGGATCAGGAACAAATGACACTCGTCGATCAACCCGGCCCGGAAAGCGTGGGCGGCCAGCTCAGGCCCCCCGATGAGAATATCATGTTCGCTAGTTGCTTTCAGTTGCCGAATCGCTTCCGGATCAAACCTTTGCGCAAGTTGCGTTTTGCGCGTGGATACCGTCGCCAACGTCCTGGAGTAGACGATTTTGTTGGCCCCTTGCCAGATCTCGGCGAAGTCGCGCATGAGCGGAGACTGCGCGGCCAGATTGGGATCAGTCTCCCACACCCTCATACTCTCATACATTCGCCGTCCATAGAGAAGAGTGCGCATTGGCCGTACGATGTCAGTGATAAATCTGAAGTATTCCTCACTTGGCTCTGTCCAGTCAAACTTACCATCCTTGTCCTCGGTATATCCATCAAGTGACGTGTTCACCACGTAAATCAAATTAGCCATATTCAAACTCCCTCTTTGTTGCACTCCATATCACCGCAGCTAATACTCACATTGGGCATAAACGCTACTTTAAACGTAACGATTCAGGGCTCTTTTTCTAGGAAGGCTCTTGCGCAAGAGAGGCTATCACAAGCTACCCTTCCCGAAAGATGTTACCGAAGAGGCTGAATCGATACCTTTAACCGCTGCTTTACTCGTAAAACGCTGGCGCTTTTTTGAGGGTTTCCCACTGCGCGTTGTCATGGCCGAAAATCACCAGCCCGATCTGCTCCCGTTCGACCAGATCCAGCAGTTTAAGCGTACTGGCGCGGCCCGCTTCGCCGTTCGGGTTGCTGCCGTCGTCCGGATCGTCACGGGTAAAGCCCGCGCCAAAGGGGACAGCGTCCACCGTCAATAGAATTGCCCCCGTTTGAGGAAGCTGCACCAGCACTGATTGATGGCCCGGCACATGTCCGCTCGTCTCAATCAGTTTCAACCCCGGCAGCAGTTCCGCGCCCCGTCCACGAGCCGAATGTTCCATTGGTTGATCCGGACAGATCGAAGGGCAGCAAACCGTGGATTGTCGCCATCCAGATGATGCACATCGCTGCACGATATATTGCGCCTTCGTAAAGGACGGTTCGCCGGCATGGTCGATATCATAATGCTGAAATGACGGTATCAATATCGTCCGGTTGTAGGCCAAGGCTCGCCAACTGCTCGATCACGTCCTGCCCATTCTCGAAGTCCGATTCTCCTTCAGGCATAGTTTCCGGAGGCCACTGTCAATCAGGATATTCTTGCCGTCACCCGTTTGCACCAGATAGCACACAATCGTGGAATCTGGTATTCCGGCATATCGCCAACTTGCATCAGATATAAACGCTGTGGAGCATTTGGGCTCATCGTCATTTCCTTATCATTTCATCAATTCCCGTGTCATCATCACCTTTTCATTTTAGAACACATGTTCACAAGTGTCAATAGGATTGTAGTTCAAGGGGGTGCATATCTAGTTGGGGGTAGGTTTTCAGAGCCACGAGCGAGGCTCACTGCTCACGCTCGTGGCTCTGAAGTTACCCCAGACCAGACATACACCCGTGTTCAAGGGGTATCTCAAGTTAGGTATGTATACAATTTAGAACCCCGCACGTCAGTAAGAGGGACACCTCTTCCTTACTGACGTGCGGGGTTCTGAAGCTTCACCTCCAACCCGAGATGCACTCGTGTTCAAGTTTCAAAGCTGAAGAAATCTAATGCTAAGAGAGGTCTGAAAATAAGATAACCAAGCTTCTACCCGGCCCATTCTCACCGAGCATCGGACTTTTCAGGCACTCTCTAAAAGAGGTTATCTATAGCTGTATTAGGTGAATAAATTGTCACAATGGCAGTCACCACAGTGTCACTTACCAACTGTATACTGAGAATCACAGTACGACACTCATTCTTTGGAGGCACAAGTGGAAATTCTCAAGGTGCAAAACCTTTCGAAGGTATATGGAAAAGGCGACACACAGATCAAGGCTCTGGATGACCTCAGCTTCAGCGTAGAAAAAGGCGAATTCGTCGCCATCGTTGGAGCTTCGGGTTCGGGCAAATCGACCCTGTTGCACATCCTGGGTGGGGTGGACACACCCACCTCTGGTCAAGTGCTGGTGGATGGCACGGACATCTGCGCCCTCGACAAGACGAAACTGGCAATCTTTCGCCGCCGCCAGATCGGTCTCATCTACCAGTTCTACAACCTGATCCCGATCCTCAATGTCGAGGAAAACATCTCGCTGCCGCTGCTCCTGGATGGACGCAGTCTGGACGAGGATCGTCTCAAGGAGATCGTTGCCACCCTGGGACTCTCCGACCGGGTCAGACACCTGCCCAACCAACTCTCCGGCGGGCAGCAGCAGCGCGTCTCCATCGGGCGGGCGCTGATCAATAACCCTGCATTGATCCTGGCCGACGAGCCAACCGGCACGGGCAACCTGGATAGTGCTAACTCCAAGGAGATCATTGCACTGCTCAAACTCTCCAACCAGCGCTACCACCAGACGCTGATCGTAGTAACCCACGACCGCGACATCGCCCCCAGGCCGACCGCATCAATCTCCTCGGCGACGGGCGCATCCTGCGCGACGAGGCAGGTCCGGGAGGCTCCCGAGCATGAACATCCTGACGACCTATACCCTGAAGTACCTGCGACTGAACAGGAAGCGCACTGCGGTGACCACCTAAGTGATCCTCTCCGCTGCCATGATCTGCGGGGTGTTCCTACTCGGGGTGAGCTTCCAGCAGGTGATGATCGACCACGAGATCTACATGTCAGGCAATTGGCAATGCCCAGTTTCACGCCGTGCCCTATGCAAAGGCGAAATATATCACCGAAAACAGCGCCGTTCAGAGTGGTGATGCTCAGCTTGCCGAGCGCCAGCAAAGATGGTGCAGCCATAACGCAGTGCGCCCCTATCTGTATGTCACTGCCTATGACGCTTTCCTTCCATAACCATTCCATCAAGTTGATTTCTGGACGCTTCCCAAAACGCGGATGAGTTGCTCGTTTCGTCGGTAATGATTAAGGACTCTGGCCTGACTGGTGCCGGCTCCACATTACACCTGGCTTTTGGCCAGCGCACATTCCGGACTACGCTGCGGTGGTCAAGGCCTGGGGTAGCGAAGAATATGTCGCTCTGGCGGATGGGGAAACCTTTCATCCCGTCCGTTGCCAAAACTTACACGGTAGTCGGCGTGATGGCAATTCTGTTGCCCGATGAGACCAGCATGCCGTTCAAAAGTTTCCGGCTCTCACTACCTTGACCTTGCGCAAATGGCAGCCGGAGACAAAGTGGACATCTCGATCCTGGCCCGCGATCCGCGCAGCCTTTCCACCCGTGCGCCGGAGATGGCAAAGAGCGCCGGGCTGGAGGTGAACATAGGCCCAGATGGCAAGCTGAAAAGCATCACTTACAACGAGGAACTACTGCCCTGGTTAGGCGGCAGCGGCCGTTCCAACTATGTGCGCTCCTTCCTGGAGGTCATCGCCGTCCTCATCGCCCTGATCGTGTGCGGCTCGACCCTGTTGATCTACAACGCGTTCGCCATCTCGATCCGTGAGCGCAAGAAGCAGTTCGGCATGTTTGCTAGTGTGGGTGCCACCCCGGCACAAATCCGCCGCATCGTGCTGACCGAAGCCGGGGTCATCGCGGTGATCGGCATCCCGCTGGGCATTCTGGGTGCCATCGCCGGGGTGGGGATCCTGGTGAAGCTCACCCAGGGGCTCGTCTCCCAGTTGATCCTGGACGCCGAGCAGGGGCTGCCGCTGGTGGTCTCGCCACTGATCATCGGACTCACCATGTTGTTCTCCGCAGTGACCATCTTGCTCTCCGCCTGGATTCCCGCCTTAGCAGCCGCCTCCGGGTTTCGCCCATCGATGCCATCCGCCAGAGCGGCGAGATCGAGGATGACACCAGCCAGCGGCCCGCTTCGGTCCGCCTGATCCAGCCGAAGATCATCCGCCGTCTGTTCGGGTTCGAAGGTGAGCTGGCGCTCAAAGCCTCCAGCGCGACTGCAAGAAATACCTTACTACGCTACTCATGATGAGCATTATCCTGTTCGTGGCTTTCAACGCCCTGAGGCTGTATACAGAGCATTCACCACTCGTTTATTGTCCAAGCAATGAACTACGATCTGCAGATCGATCTGGACTACCGCCAAAGCTATGCCAAGGATTTTGCCGACCTAGTCAGCCAATTGCCAGAAGCGCAGCGAGTTTCCTACGATCGCGCTGCTCTCATGAGCAGTATGTCCCCGCACGTGATGATCACCGGCCCAGCCTACCAAGCCTGCAGGAACTGAACAGCCTGAATATGAAAATCTACCTATACCGGTAGAAGGCGGCATCTGGCGTTTGTGCTAAAGGTGTGTACTGTGGGGCCACGTGAGTTTGCCCACTACGCTGCACAGCTTGGTCTGGACGAGAGACTGTATTCCGATCCCTCTGCGCCGCTGGGGATTCTGCTCAACCACACCACCCGGCGTCAAGGCGGCAAGCTGTACGATTTTGACCTGTTCAACCTGAAGCCGGGTGATACGCTAACTGCCACGAAGATGTCTGGCTGGTCCTCCACCCAAGCTGGGGAAGAAGCAACGCCCAGCCTGAGGTGGACGGTGGGCGCAGTTACCCAGGAGACCCCCTTGGGCTTTATGGGCGGGGGCACAGAAATGATCGTCTCGGACGCCGTCTTCGACGCTTTGAGCGACCAAATGCTGCAGTTGGGCCCGATCAATAACGGGCACATGACCGTCAAGAGCGATGACCCGGACGCAGCGGTGGCCGCCATCGAACGGCTCTACAAGTCTACCGTGGGGGGCAATTTCTCGTACTATTCAATGAAGGAGTTCAATAAGAGCAGGAACCTGCAGACGATGATGACCAACCTGTTCTTCTACGGGTTCCTGGCGCTGATCACGCTGATCGGGGTGACCAACATCATCAACACGCTGGATACCAACATCAAGCTGCGCCGGCGCGAGATCGCCATGCTCAAGTCGGTCGGGATGACGCCGGCTGGCTTCGCACGCATGCTGCGCTATGAGAGCCTGTTCTACGGGCTGACGGCCCTGCTCTACGGGCTGCCGATCGGGATCGTGCTCTCCTTCTTGATCTATAAACAATTTGGCGGGGTCATTTATTTCGCCTTCAACCTACCCTGGGAGGCGATCATTACCTGCGTGCTGGGCATCCTGGCCATCGTCTTCACTACCATGATGATCTCGGGAGCGATGATCCGCAACGACAACATCGTGGATACGCTCAAAGAAGAGAATTTGTGATCAGCCATCAGGAGATCAGCATGTCTAGCAAACCCACGTTTGTTCTGTTCGTTATATTCACGGTCACTATTCTACTTAACGCCTGCGGGGTGGATGCTACGCCAACCCCAGCGCCCACAGCAACGACCGCTGCCGCCCTGCCCAATGGCTCGTCGATCAAAGTCGGTTTGGTGACGGATAGCGCAGGCGTGAATGATCAAGCGTTCAACCAGTTAGCCTGGCAAGGGATCCAACAAGCCGCCACCGATATGGGCTTCCAGGTGAAATTGCTCGAATCCAGGCAATCCGCCGATTATGAGGCGAACATCGATGCGTTGGCGACTGAAAGTTACAACGTCATCATCACCGTCGGTTCCCCGATGGGCGATGCTACGGCCTTGAAAGCCAAACAATATCCGGCGATCAAATTTGCCATCATTGACCATGCCTACGCCGACAGCACTCTGCCCAACCTCACCAGTCTGATGTTTGCGGAAGACCAGGTGGGTTTTCTGGCGGGCGTGTTGGCGGGTGGCATGTCAAAGTCTGACTTCGTTTGTTCCATCGCCAGTGTGAAGACCCCGCAAAGTGAACGCTATATGACCAGCTTCTTTGAGGGAGCAACTTGGCAGGCGGGCACGAGTATTCGGTTTATGAATAATTATATTAATGTTGAGACTACGGATGAAAACGTTCCTACATCCAATGACTCCACCCAAGGGAAGGAAACTGCGCTCAAACTGATCAACAGTGGCTGCGATGTTGTCTTCGGCATTGGGGGGAGCGCCGTGAACGGTGCTCTGCTGGCGGCCAAAGAAAACAACCTGCTTGCCGTCGCTGCCGATGTCGACCCGTACAACACGGCTCCCGAGGTCCAGTCAGCGCTGATCACCAGCGCGCTGAAAAACGTGGATGTCGCCGTCTACAACTATTTGAAGACAGTTGCCGATGGTTCGTTCAAAGCTGGCATCGGCACCGGCACCCTGCAAAACGGCGGTGTCGGCCTGGCTCCCTTCCACGACTGGGAGAGTAAGATCCCAGCCGAGCTGAAAGCTCAAATCCAGGAGGCAAGTGAGGGGATCAAGGATGGTTCGATTACGATTGATCTACCCTAAGTATTGCATCTTCGTAGGTGCGGTTACGAACCGCACCTACCCTTTGTGCAAAGTTTATCGGCTTAGCAGCAGATAGGCTTATCTTTGGAAAGTGTGAGCGACAAGCACGTCCCCGGCACGGCGCATATGATTTCTGCAAAACCAAGAACGTTTTGCGCCGTGCCGGGGACGTTTAACTCACACTTTGCGTAGTGCTTTATCTAGCTATAGACAAAGCAAATCAAAGATGCACAATGGGTAGGGCATCAGGCATGGACAATTTCACTCTTCAACTCCACCTTGGCAGTGAGCGAATTGGTGATCAGGCAGGCATGTTCGGCCTTTTCGAGCAAGCGGGTAGCTTTTTCGGCATCGACACTGACGGGTACGGTCAGGCTGACGTTGAGGTGCATCTCGGTAAATTTGTTGGCTCGTTCCACCCGATCGAGGATGCCGAGTACTTGGCAGCGGATGTCGCTGTAGGGCAGGTTGGAGGCTTTGGCTACGGCCCGCCAGGTGAGGATAAAACAGTTGGCCACGGCACCCACGAGCATCGTTTCGGGTGACCAATAGCCGCCAGGGCCATCAAATTCGGGCGGGGCCTGGGTTGCCCAATCGGGCAGCTTGGCCGAGGAAACGGTAACAACGCCTTCAGGCTGACCCTGGGCGTTGACGGTGTAGTGGTGGGGAAATCCTTGCATTAGAAAACTCTCCTTATTATTATGATGAAGCATCTGAATAATTGAGATTAGAGATTTGTGAACCTAATCTCCAATCTTTAATCTCCAACTGCGCCTCTCAAAAACCTACGAATAAACCCGACACCCCATCACCCCTTCGTCGTAGCTCATGACGATCTGTTGTCCGGGAGGGATGGTCAAAAAGTCTGCATCCCATTCTCCATACAACAGGCGCTGAATCAGTGTAAGATTGCCTGCCATTCGTTCAAAGTTCCAGCCTCGTCGTTCGGCCTCCAGGGCGGCGATCTCGGCCACCGGTTCGCCGTTGCCGACGCCCACATCGATAAAGACAGCCCGATTGTAGTGGCTCTTCCAGCCCCCCATCACTTCCATCAGATACTCGGCATTGTCTTCGCCATACTTTTCGACGTACTCTTCGTAGGTCGCATCCAGGTCCTTGGTGTCGATGCCCGAACCGAGCGAGAGCGAAGTATTGGACGAATCGCGACGTTGGATGTAATCGAGCGCATACCAGTAGGTGCCGGGATTCCCTTCAAATTCCTGCATATAGCGCTTGCGACTGCCCAGGAAGAGCGTGATGCAGTCATGGGCGCGGGGAATCACCAATTGGGTCTGCTGTGCTTTGAGTCCGGCAGCCGCCTGGCCGCACAGCCCATAGGCGAGCAGGATCGCATCGTAGCCTTGGCCATCCAAGGCGTTGATGCGCAGTTGAAGTTGGTCACGCAGGTTGATCGGTTTGTTGTGCAGGCCAATCTCGAAGAGTTCGACATCGACCACATGGGGCGAGATGGCAGCAGAGGCATAGACCATACGCGCCAGCGATTCACAGCAAAGACATTTTAATTTCATGGTTCCCCTTTAAAAATAATTCAGGCAGGACACAGAGGGCACGGAGTAGACACAGAGCACACGGAGAGAAAATGAGAGAATTCTCTTGCATGCGTTTGACCCTCCGTGTCTCCTCTGTGCGCTCTGTGTAGTGAATTTTTACCTTTAACCGACCGCCCCAAATGCCTCGACGCGCCGTTTGATCTCGTCCAGGCGATCCAGATCGGCGTCGGGTGGCACGTTGTCGGAGACGCCGAGGATGAGATGGTCGCCTGTGCCAATCGAGGCGAAGAGTTCATCCAGATAGCATTCGAAGACATGGTCGGCCATTGCTCCTTTGAGTAGCGCCACAGCAGGCACGCCGCCCCAGACGGTGGTGTTCGGGCGCAACCCGGCCAACATTTCGGCGAGCGAGGTTTTGCTCATCGGCGGCGGGCAGTACGATTCGGCAACGTCGAAGCCACAGGCAGGGTAGTGTGCCAACAGCCGTTTGTTTTCGCCGTCGGTGTGGGTGAGCAGGAATTTGCCTGCCGCATGTAAACGATCGCTCACCTTCTTGAGCCAGGGGGCGATCTCGGCTTGGAAGAAGGGCGGCCAAGTCACATCCTGATCGTAGTTGGCACCCCAAAAGACCACCTCGGCCTCGCTGGCTACCAGCACGTCGAGCACCTTTTCGAAGAAAGGCTCCATCCGTTTGGCCAACTCGTAGAGACGCGATCGCTCATCGTGATAGAGATAGTAGAACTGGTCAAGGGCGGCCAGTTCGTGCAGCATCAGGTGAACCGGCGAGGCGGCAATCGGACCACGAGCCACGGCCAACCCCTGATCGCCGATCCGCTCGTGGAATTGGTGATAGGCCTCCGGGGTGGGAATCACTTCCAAATGCTCGAAGACCTCGGCTACTGCCTCAACCGCATCCACTGAATCCAGCGCATAAGCCTTAACAAAGGGCAGCGAGATGCCATCCTTGGCCATACGTTGCGAGCGATGGAGGTGGGTGAAGACATCGCCCGCCGAAGTGTGGATCAGCGTGCGCAGTTCCTCGCCATCGTCGCTGGTTTCCACGGGCAGTCCGCGCAGCTCGACTCGATAGGGAAAGTCAAAATGGTTGTCGATGCCCAGTCCACGCAGGCTGTTGTCCCGTCCGCCGGGCAGCGTGAAGTCGGCACCGACTGAATGACAGGCGACACCGAGCGACTTAGCGACCTCGACCATATTTTTGCCCACAAACCGTTCGGGCAGGGTACCACGCGCCCGTAGGGCAATCGCCCATAGATCCATGCGTGGTGCCCAAGGCAGTTGATCGGTTGCTTCGCCGCGGATCGTTGCCAACATTCGTTCACGATGGGTCATCATGGCGGGCCTCTTTCTTTCCGACAATCAACAAATAGAACAAGAGTGCAAAGGTGGTCAACGGCCACACCCAGGCCAGATCGGCAACACTGTGGCTGGCGGCGGTGTCTTCGAGCCGTTGAATATGGACCAATCGATACTCTTGGGTGGCTTGGCGCAGGGCATCGTCGGAGATCTGCCAGGGGTTGATGCCTGCCGCATAGGCGGCAAAGCCACTGTTGCGCAACACTGCCCGGATCAGCGTCAGCGAATCGGCTGAACCGGTGAGATCCTCAGCCATGCCTTGCCAACTGCCGTTCGCTAGCCAGACTTCGACTCGGGGATTGGCCATCACGTTGCGAACCCAATCAGTAATCGGTCCAAAGCCAGCCACACAGTACAATTCCCCAGCCACCTCCGCATAGTTGAGCGGGGTCTGACGGCGCAACTTGGAACGGCGTCCCTCGTGGGTCAAGACCATGATGCGTCCCCCTACCGCTGGCCAGCCATTGACCCAGCCTCCCAACCCCAGCCGCCAGAGCCAGAGCATAAAGCGGTTGAAGTATTTAAAGCCACCGCGTAAGCGGGTTTCGAGTTGGGGAGTGGTTGACATGAGTCTATATCCTTATGCCTTGTCTGTGATCGAGATGTAGGGGCACGAGGAGGAATGGCGCAATCACTGAGATATTCATCCTGACTCCAATTCGCCATTCCTCCTCATGCCCGTCGAGACATGACCCGACCTCTCGACCCGTTGGCAACGATCTTGGTCATGTCACGACGGACACGAGATTGCCAGCGAGCTAGTTGTTAGTGCATATCTAAGTCGTTGCGCTGGCAACCTCATGTCCCTACGATGCGACACTCGGTAATTGCTCAATTACGTCTCATACAGCGCCGGACAGGGATTCCCCTGCTCGTCGTACCAGCCGAACTGTTTGCGGATGTCGAGGATGAGCTGGTAACGTTCCAGCGCCAGACCCTTGAAGGCGACGTTGGTGGTGCCGTAGATGTAGCCGCCGCCGGGCAGGGCATGGCGTAAGACGTACTTGGCTTGCTCAATGATCTGCTCCTCTGTGCCGGTCTGCAAGAGGCTGCACTGCACTCCACCGAGCAGACAGACCTTGTCGCCCGCCAGCTTCTTGATCGTGGCCATGTCCATCGCCTTGGCCTGGCAGTCAATTGAATGTAGTCCGTGCGGCTCGCTCGCTAGGATTTGATCGAGAATGGGCATCAGGTTGCCGTCGGTGTGTTTGATAACGTAAAAGCCCTGCTCCTTGTAGCCAGCGACCAGTTCCTTCAGATAGGGCGTAATAAACTGGCCGAACATACGGGGTGAGAGGAAGGGCCCGGTGTTGAAACAGTAGTCGGCGCAGAGGGCAAAGCCATCCAGCCCACACTCCTCGCGCAAATAGCGACCGCGTGCCAACGACTCCTCGACCCGCCGTTTGGCTACGGCGTGCGTCTCCTCGCCATGCTCAAAGAAGTCGACGATCATCTCTTCCATGTCGCTGCCGGAGGGGATGGCAAAGGTGGCATCGCCGTGGCAGACCAGCAGATAGCGGTCGCCCACCTGTTTGCGAATCAGGTTGACCGTGGCCGCCATGTCCTCCTTCTCATGCGGGCCGACCACCATAATGATGGCGTAATCGAGCCGCTCAGCTACCTCGATATAAAGGTCAGCGTTGTGGCGGATCATACGATCCCGTTCGTTGGGGGTGGCGGCGTCCCACGTTTCTCGACTGCGATAGAATTCTTTGCCGCAGAGCTCCTCGGTCAGTTGAAATTCCAGTTCGAAGGTCGGCACCAGCCCGGGCGGCGGTGGTTGCCGGGTCAGTGCGAGGATTGCCCGCTCTTTGGGGGTGTAGTTCTTAGCTCCAGCCATACTCATATCCTGTTTGGTAGAGGGCGACGATGTTTTCCGATGGGCCAACGACCTGGATGTTGTGACAGGGTGCCAAGACGTAGCCGCCATTTTTGCCCAGGATTTCGATGTTCTCGCACACCTCGCGCCGCACATCTTCGACCGTGCCAAAGGGTAAGGTCTGTTGATTGTCCATTGCCCCGTGGAGAACAATTTTGTCGCCAAAGTCCCGTTTCAGTTCGGCCCGCTCCATGCCTTTGCAGCGCCACTGAATCGGATTGAGCACATCGATGCCGATGGCAATCATGTCAGGGATGATCGAGCGGATCGAGCCGTCGCTGTGGAAGAAAACGTGAACCCCAGCTTCGTGGGCCAGGTCGTTCATGCGCTTCATACGGGGCAGAAAATATTCGCGAATCAGGGCGGGCGAGAAGAGCAAGCGCTCCTGGCCACCAAAGTCCTCAGCAATGTAGGAGAAGACGAGCTGGCCGGGAATCTGTTCGTAGATGCGGCGGGTGTTTTCGTAGCAGAAGTCGAACAACTTGTCGAGGCAATAGTGGACCAGTTCGGGATTGACCAACATATCCTCGTAAGCTTGCTCCATGCCGCGCAGATTTTTGTAGATCAGAAACGGTTCCGAGCCGCCACCTTGTAACGGATAGTCGCGGCGGAGGGCGGCTTGGTGTGGAATCTCCGAGTAGTCGAACCAGTCGGCAGTGGGCCAGGTGTAGTTGCGCTCGATCTCCTCTACGGTCTCGAACTGCGCCAGCGGATGGGTGACACATTCACGATAGACCCCTGCACCGTTGCCGTAGGTGATATTCTTGTGGCGCATGCCAAACATATCATAGCCGGGCTTGAGGCGTGGTCCCACATAGCGTGGACGCACGGCCACTACCCGGTCAACATGATAGTTGCGAAAGAATTGCCAAATGTTGCTATAGCCCAAATGACGCAACAATTTGCGGCTGGCCTCTTTGGTCGCCCAATAATCCATGGGGATACGATCTGGTTTTTTGCCCTGAAGCACAGCCAGCCAGCGTTCTCGGGGCGTCATGCTCTCTTTCATAGAGGAGTCTTCATTGTTGTAGGTAACGTCCAGAACCCCACCCTAGCCCTCCCCTGATAGGTGAGGGGACCATGTAGGGAAGGATTATGTACTCTCTTCTGTCTACCAAACTCAATCCTTCCCGTGACAATTCCCTCCCTTACCAGGGGAGGGTTAGGGTGGGGTTGCGTCGTTACGATTGATTGAAATAAATGCGCAAGGCGTGAGGTTGCAAACCCTATCCCTCGCCCTTCTTCCTTATCTCTTTGCCACCATTGGTCGCAGATTGACCCCGTACCCCCACACCTCGCGCACCTTTTCCAAGAAGAAGATGTAGTTCGAGAGGGTGACGTCGGGCGGGACGCGGTGATCACAGAAGCCGATAAAGCCGCCCTCTTCGACCAGTGGGAGCAGACGGCGCACTTCGGCTTCGATTTCGGTTGGCCCAGCCTGCAAGATATGTTTATCGAAGGCACCCATCAGCAGCAGATCCTTGCCATATTGCTGGCGATATTTGATTGGATCCGCACCCCAAGTGCCGATTTCGAGCGGAAACATGCAGTTGACTCCAGCATCGAGCCAGAGGGGAACCAAGGTCGCGATATTGCCATCGCAGTCAAGCCAGACGATGTCCACCCCGTGTTTGTGCATCAGGTCGGTGATACGCCGGTATTGTGGCACCAAATACTGTTTGAAGTGTTTGGGGCTGATCAGGGGACCGGCACGATAGGCCATATCTTCCCACATGCCGCAGGCGTCGAATTGCACGCCGCTGGCCAGAGCACGCTCCATCGTGCCGAGGATACAGTCGGTGACGGTGATCACCATCTCTTCAAAGAGTTCGGGATCGTCATAGATCAGGTAGGAGATGCCCTCGATCCCCATCCAATTGCGCAGCCAACCGTAGACGCTGCCGCCGGGAAGCACCAGGATCTCCTCGCGGTTGGGATTCTTCCAGCGTTGCACCCGCTCGGCCCAGTCAGCAGGTAAACGGTCGGGGTGGCTAGGGTCGAGTTTGGGTTTGTAGTGGGTCTCCCAGCTTTCACGGTCGGTGAGCAAATGGCCTTGGTGCTGCGGGATCGAGCCCATAAACTTGCGGCGGCGCACACGCACTCCGTCCGACTGCTGTACCACCTCGTGGTCGCCTTGATCCTCAAGCACGATCTCATCAAAATCGGGGCAGAGGCTCAATTTGATGTCGGTGGCGTGCGAAAGTTCGTCGATGCCAAAGTCCATGCCGAAGTATTCGAGATGGTTCGAGTCGTCGTAGCTGTAGTGGATGTCGGCGGGAAGCCCTTGCTCATGCCAAATCGGAATCGTCTCTTCCCAAAAGCCGAAGTCGGTGATCGGCGAGCGATCCCGTGGCTGGTAGTGCATCGTGGCGCTAAAGCGTTGTCGATTGTTCATTCGCTATCCATTTCTTGTGGTACAGGTTGCAGAGTTGCAAAGTTGCAGAGTGGAAAAGTGGAAAAGTGGAAGAGTGGCAATGTGTTCGCATTTACTTTGCAACTTTTCCCCTTTTCAACTTTTCCCCACCTGTTTGACAAAGGTTTCGGCTTCTTCTACCGAGGCAAAGGGTTGCTCGACCGAGATGTAGACGCCCTTTGTGCCGATCTGTTCGAGTACAGCCAGGGCATCGGCGGGGTCCTGAGCGATCAATTGTAGACTTTTGCCAGCCGCTCGGATGCGCCGATAGACATCTACCCAACGCAGTGCTGGACCATGACCTGCACCGTAGACCCACTGCACGGCATTCAACTTGGGTAAATCCAGGAGCAGATCGAGGTGGTGCAAGGCTTGTACGCCATCCAGATGGAAGATGCTGCGTTCGAGTGGTTCCATCTCCACCAGAATGTCGGGCCAAATCCACTCTCTCGCCATCCGCGGCGAGACCATGCACCAGAAGTCACTGCTTGGCACGTAGGCTGGCCCTTCATGATAGACTGGGCACCAGGTCGTCGTGCCAAAGCCAGCGTTTTTGACCTTGTTGTAAAGGCGTTCAAAGGCAGTCACATAACCTTTGGCCACATGGCGACCGGCCTGGATCACCAATTCCGGGCAATCCATCAGGTCGAGATTAAGCTGCATCGGATCACGCAGGCCGGCCAGGATGTCGTAATTGCCATGCAAATCGGTGAGGCCGACCACATAGCGACCCTCGCAGCGTTCGATGGCGAGGTCGGTCATTTGCTCCATCGCCAACCAATAGGGGTTTTCGAAGTTGGGCGCAAATTGGAGCAGACGCTGCCAATCGTCCGCCTGATGGATCACAGGGGCCGACCAACTTGTGTTTTCGGTAAAGGTGAGGTCGCAGCCAAAGAGGGTAGAGGTGATCTCCGGCCCAATGTTGGACCAGAAGATCGGATAGGAATCGGCTACGTAATCGGTCCGCTCCATGGTTGCAATCGCTGATTCGATGACAAACTCGATATCCAACCAACGTTGCCGGTGGCTTTGGTGAGATGAACGTGGAGCGTAACTTGGACGTGAAGGGATGACAGAAAGCGTGATTGGTGGGCGATCAATCATCTCGCCCAACCACCACGCTTCGAAACGCTCTATGGTTTGTTCAAAGTCAGGTTTGAACGCTAAGTGGCGGATGTACATAGTTTAGTGCAAGATCAATTCCTTACAACGATCCGCGCCAGTTGCCGCATCGGGAGCAAAGGCATCTGCACCAATGGCGCTGGCAAACTCCTCGGTCATCGGTGCGCCGCCGACAATCACCTTGACGCCTGGGCGCAACCCGGCATTATCGAGGGCACGAATGATTTCGCCTGCATAGGGCATCGTTGTGGTCAATAGTGCCGAAATACCGACGATCTGTGCTTCATTTTCCTTGACGGCGGCGACAAATTTGTCTGCGCTGGCATCAACGCCGACATCGATGACACGGAAGCCCGCTCCTTCGAGGAACATGCCAGTCAGATTCTTTCCAATATCATGCAGATCGCCGCGCACCGTACCGAGAACAATCGTCCCTAACGGCTTTACCCCTGTATCAATCAGCTTGGGACGGATCAACTGCATGGCCGACTTCATGGCACGCGCCGCAATCACCATCTCGGGTACAAAGTAATCACCACATTTGAAGCGTTCGCCTACCTCCTCCATTCCTGAAACCAAACCGTCGCTCAGAATTTCTGCCGGGGATACGCCCTGATTGAGCAATTGTTCTGTCAGTGCAACTGCAACCTTCTGTTTGCCATCGATCACAGATTGTTCAAGTTGCAGTAAAAGATCTTCCATATCGACTCCTTCGATGTTTGAACTGGATAAGATCAGGACCTACCAATGTTCTACTCTACAACTGCACCGAACAGCAGAAGCCTCCACTGCGCATGCAGAGATCGGTTGAAAAAGGATAGGATCAATGAGTGGATGACGTCAGCTACGCTTCGACGTCATCCACTCCGCTTCCTCTTTTCCCCATAAACGTGATCTGTATTTCCTTGTATCACACATCCTCACAAATTCCTCCCAACCTGCTAGATAGGCAAAACCTATCCACTTGACTAGGTATACCAAAATCTCAGAACTCTACATGACATCTCCGAGCCCCACGCATCAGCACGGGGGTGAGTGAGTGTGGGGCAAGACCAGGCGCTTACGCTTCTGGCTCTGAAGTGTGTCATTCTGAGCCCCACGCGTCAGCACGGGGATGCGTGACAGTGGGGCGAAACCAGGCGCTGATGAAGTGAGCGTGTCATTCTGAGCCCCACGCGTCAGCACGGGGTGAGTGAGTGAGAGGCCAAACCAGGCGCTGACGCTTCTGGCTGTGAAGTGTGCGTGTCATTCTGAGCCCCACGCGTCAGCACGGGGTGAGTGACAGTGGGGCGAAACCAGGCGCTGACGCTTCTGGCTGTGAAGTGTGCGTGTCACTTACAGGGCGCGCAGAGACTAGGGCTGCGTGCCCATCACTTCGGTGTGGGCACGCGCATCTGTACATTCCTAATGAGCCAATGCGAGTTTCAAGAACTGAACCTTCGTACGCCTATCCGCGTTGCGGCGGTCGGTTCGGGGCAACAGGTTGAAGGATCTTCCGTTGTTCTGGGGTAACGCGATCGAGCAGGGGCTGCGAGTATTCGTAACCAAAGCGAGTGGTACCCCATAAGGGTCCATAACGATAGATTGTCACCCGTCGTTCACCGCTGGATGTCGTACGGCTAGAACCACCGTGCATCAGGCCGTCTACGAAGAGCAGCGCGTCGCCCTTTTTCATATAGACCGGCACTGCGCCTGGCAGGTGATCCATGCGGTCGCCCTGGGCGTAATTGCCCTGCAAAGGATGCGGGAAATTCGATTTATGGCTGCCCGGAATCACCATAGTGGGGCCATCGCCCTCGCCGACATCGGTAAGTGCAAGGATGATATTCACCTGACCACAGCGGAAGACGCCGTTGGTGTAGAGGTAGCGTCCGCGCAATGCACCCCGATAACCGCCCGAATGGACTGGGTGGTGCCCACCCGAACGACGGATGGAGGCAATGCACTCATCGATAAACAGCCCGGAGACATACGAATTCTCCTCGCCGCAATAGTGACGCACATAGTTGATCCAACCGGGCCAGTCAATGAGCCGTTCGAAGGGCTCGCCTGCCTCCACACAGTTATGGAGTTCGAAGCCAGTCTCTTCCGTGTAATCGCGCCGTTGCGTATTTCCCCACCATTCAAGGCGTTTCAGCCGCGGAAAATTGTCAAAGGCATGGTTGAGATCGTCGAGCAATTTCTGATCGGCTGCCTGTTCAAGCACAAGATAGCCGCGCGTATCAAAAAGGAAATCATCAAGGGCAGAGGGTTGTCTAGGTTCCATGGTTGAATTTGACTCCTGTTGTTAGGTAGCGTTGCAGCCAAGCTCAATTGCTGGCGACCCCTAGCATATCATAACAATTCAGGAGTTTCTTTCCCATAAGGACGAAAAACCTCTTGAATCCTAAGCTGCTTATACCAATTGTCCTCCGAAAAGCCATGAATTTTAGCCATATTTAGGGAAAAACTCATGGCTTTTGCAACCGCAATTGGTGTTAACCCTTGAGTCCCGTCAGGGCAATCCCCTGAACAAAGTACTGTTGCGCCAACAGGAAGAGCAAAATGATCGGCGTGATCATGATGGTCGATCCGGCCATGATCAGTTCGGTTTTGACGCGAAACATATCTTTGAAGTAGTTGAGGCCCAAGGATAGTGTGCGTAGATCGGGATTGGTGAGGTAGATCAACGGCCCCATGAAGTCATTCCAGTGATAGATAAAACTGAAGATGGCGACGATTGCCAGCGCTGGGCGACAGAGCGGCAAGAGCAGGCGGGTATAGATCGTGAAGGCATTGGCACCATCCACGCGAGCGGCATCGTCGAGATCTTTGGGGATCGTCATCATGAACTGGCGCATCAAAAAGATATTAAACGCGCCGCCACCAAACCAGTAAGGCACCGTCAACGGTAAAAATGAATCGAGCCAGCCCAGGTATTTGTACAGAATGTAGGTCGGAATCATCAAGACTACATTGGGCATCATCAAGGTCGAAAGCATGCAGGTGAACAGAAAATCTCGTCCTGGCCAACGCAGGCGACCGTAGGCAAAGCCCGCCATCGAACTAGTAATGATCGTGCCAAGCATCGCGCCAACCGTGATGGTCAGCGTATTAAGGGCATAGTCCCAGTAGGGGATCGACGTCACCGCTGTCGGGTAATTTTGCCATTGGATCGGACTTGGGATCCATTGCGGTGGCAAAACATAAATTTTCGAGGGCGCCTTGAGTGAACTGGTCAACAGCCAGAAGAATGGAATCACCATGATAAAGCCGCCCAGCAGCAATAGCACATAGATGATCAGGCGTTGTAGCAGCCATTGGTTGCGTCGGCTTCCCAGCCAACGTTGGTAGGTTGTGTTGCTTTGGGTCGTCAAAGTAGGTTTTGTTTGCGCTGCGTTCATCGGTTCGCCTCCCCGCCTTCATAATAGACCCAGTTCGAGGAGCGAAAGAGAAGCCAGGTCAACAACAACATCACCAACATCAATATCCAAGCCAGCGCCGAGGCGTATCCCATCCGCAAATATTGAAAGGCATTTTTGTAGAGATGAAAGACGTAAAAATGAGTGGCGTAGTTTGGCCCACCCTGCGTCATCACAAAGGCAGGGGTAAAGACCTGAAAGGTGTTGATCAAACCGATGATCAAGTTGAAAAAGATCACCGAGGTCATCATGGGAATGGTCACATGGCGAAAGCGTGCCCACAGCCCGCCGCCATCGATTTCAACCGCTTCGCAGAGATGTTGTGGAATACCTTGCAACCCACCTAGATAGATCAACATGCCGCCGCCTACACCCCACAAACCCATGATGATAAAGGCTGGAATCGCCGTGTCGGAATCGACAAACCAGCGCGGGCCAGGAATGCCCAGCTTGCCGACCAATAGGTTGAATAGACCAAAGTCGGGGTTAAAAACCCATTGCCACAACACGGCATTGGCCACGGCTGGCACAATCGCCGGCATATACCAAATGGTGCGGTGAAACGATAAAAACCGGATCTTTTGATTGAGCAATATTGCAATCAAAAAAGCCACCAGCAGGTTAAGCGGCACCGACACAACCGTATAATAGGCCGTCACGCGTACAGCGATCCAAAACAACTCGTCATTGGTAAACGCCTCAATATAATTTTGCATACCGATCCAAGTGGCAGGTTTCAGGATGTTGTATTCAGTAAAGCTGAGGTAGAGGCTGACAATCGTGGGGCCGAGGGCAAAGAATAGAAAACCCAAAATCGAGGGCAAGGCAAAGATGACCCCTTCGAGTGTCTCTGCCCGCCACAGGCGACGTTTGGGTCTGGTTGTTTGAACAACACTAGACACAGGCTTTGCTCCCAAGAAATCGCTTTCAAGACGTGGATCTATGGCCAGTTCGCTGGACGCTACATCCACGTCTTGAAGAAAAGCAGTTACGGCAACTTTCCATTGGCGAGGAGGTAGTCGGTCTTTTCAGCGGTCTTATTCAGCGCCTCTTCGACCGTGATCTCGTTGTTGTAGGCAGGTGTCAGTTCTGCAGGCACCATGTCGATATACATGTGCCAATATTTGAAGAAGGGCGGGCCGCCACCGAGTTCGGCCTCCTGAATGAAGGCTTCCATATTGTATGGCGGTTTGGTCCGTTTCATCAACAGGTCGTTACGCGCCTTACTCTTGATCGGATGGATGGCACCGCCCTGCTGTTTGAAGTCCTGGCCATGGCCAATGCTGTTGTACTTGATCCACTGCCATGACTCTTCGGGATATTTGGAGGCACTGAGGAAGGAGAACCCTCTTGAAATCAGCATCTTTTTCGATGTATGGCTCCAGATTGACAAAGACGCCATCCGTCGAGTACATGCGGAAATACCAGACATCGGTAAAGACCGTGTCAGGCGGATTGCCTGCTGCCAACTGTTGCATCATCTTGATGCGATAGTAATCCTAAGTGTCGCCCACGACTTCATCCATCTTGATCTGCACACCAGGATTTTCTTGGTTCCATGTCTCAATCGCCAGACGTTGCGCCTCAAAATCGGCACGCGACATATGATTGATGACGATAGGTTCTGTTCCAGGATTGCTGCCCGTCCCGCCGCTTGGCGCGACGCCTGCTGGAACGCAGGCTGCCAATGTCGAAAGCGTGGCAGTAGCTGCGCTCAACTTCAGAAAGGAACGACGTGATAAACGACCATGCGTCAGTGACTCCATAAGTTTGCCTTCCTTGGTTAGAATTTTGATAAGAAAATTTAAGACGAAGTAAGGAGCCGAGTTGCGTCCGTGTGTGGTATCACCACGTCGATTGGGAAGTCGTTGTGCAAACCGGTGAGTTCTGAAGATAAGCTAAAAAAAGCATCTCCAACCCACAAGTCACCCTTGGGGCGCAATAGTACAAAAATCAATTTTAGTGTGTTTTACTTAGTATGATAGACTATTGTAGCATAGTCACGCCGAATTTCATCCCAAATTTGACTGTAATCTCCAGGATTCTAAGATCCATTGCTTCTATCATCATGATTAAATTGCAGCGTACAACGAGCAATCAACGCCCGAATGATCACCATTTTGGGCTGACCTGTTGGTATGGTCAGCCAGAGATGATGCAAAGGGCGCATCGTCACGGCGAGGTAGAGCTAAATCTGATCATTCGAGGCGAAGTCATCTACGTTCATCGTGATAGCTACGTGACCATTTCTGCGGGTCAATTAGCGGCATTTTGGGCCGCAGTCCCCCACCAACTGATTGTGCGCTCGGAGGATTGTGAATTTTATTATGTTACGATTCCAATCGAAACCTTATTGGCGTGGGAGTTGCCTGCCGATTTTATGAACACTCTTTTGTGTGGAGACTTGGTCATAGAGCCCAATGGAGAAAATAGCAGCGCCAATGTTGAACTATTTGCACGTTGGTATGCCGATCTTGCAGATGGGCGCGCTTTTATCGCCTTGATGGAGATCGAGGCGCGCTTGTGGCGATTGGCGCTTGCCGCCGAAAAACATACTCCCTCCGTATCCACCACACTGCTACCTTGCCCTGCGATTGGGCGCAACTCAAAATCAATTCTGATGGCGAGATATATCATCCAAAATTACAAAGAGCCCCTCACAGTGCAAGAAATTGCTGACCAAGTCGCTCTACACCCCAACTATGCGATGAGTAGCTTTAAACAAACCTATGGCCTTAGTATCCTAGAGTTCGTGACCAAATACCGGATCGCCCAAGCGCAGAGATTGCTGTTGACCACCGATGAAACCGTCCTCGCCATTGCACTGCAAAGCGGCTTCGAGTCGAGTAGTAACTTCTACGCCGCCTTCAAACGCTATGTGGGGCAGTCGCCCCGCACCTATCGACGGATGACCACATTCTGAACATAGCACGCATTCTGAGCCCCACGCGTCAGCACGGGGTGTGTCCGTGCCGAGCAAGCCCAGGCGCTTACGCTTCTGGTTCTGAACCAATGCTCTTCAGTATGGGCACGACCTCAAACAAAGGACAAACAAAAACGGGATGCTTGCCAACATTGCGGGGCGGTTGGCGGCTTGATGATAGAGGAATGCGTGTATTGATACTCGCCAGTGATGCGCTGGCCCGCGCTGGATTGACTGCGCTGTTATCCTTACAAACCAATCTCCAAATCAGCGGCCAAGCCGCGCCGACCGATGATCTTTCGTCCACCGTGGCTGTCTTTCGACCGGATGTGCTCTTGTGGGATGTGGGTTGGAACGTCGAGCAGACATTGTCCACCCTTTCATCTGTAGCTGAGACAAGCCCGCCGATTGTCGCTTTGGTCAGCAACGCTGAGCGGCTTTCAGCGCTCTGGGCAACGGGCGTACAGGGCGTGTTGAGTCGCAGCTTGAGTGCGCAACAGATTGCTGCCGCCTTGGTCGCCGCTGCCAACGGGTTGCGTGTCAGCGATGCCGCCTTACCGACGCGGTTGCCACTGATACCATCAGAAGAGTCCCAGAATGAATTGGAGCCACTCACTGAGCGGGAACTACAAGTGCTGCAACGCATGGCCGAAGGATTGCCAAACAAACAGATTGCACGTGAACTAACCATCAGCGAACATACCGTCAAATTTCACGTCAACGCCATCCTGGGCAAGATGCAGGCGCAGAGTCGTACCGAGGCGGTAGTGCGGGCGACGCGCGCAGGGTTGATTCTGTTGTAGCGTCACTTCTACGGTATACTTGGTTCATGCGTTTCTTCAACACCACCGGACCCTGCAACCCAATTGATCACTACATGCTTCCTGCCACCGAACGATTGGAAGAGTTAGATGTCAATCGGCTGCTCGTTCAAAAATCCTACTTCATTCTCCACGCCCCGCGTCAAACTGGGAAAACGACGGCTATGCTCGAATTGGCGCATCAGTTGACGGCTGCTGGCGAGTATATTGGCGTGCTGGTTTCGATGGAAGTGGGTGCTGGCTTCCCAGACGAGATAGGCATGGCAGAAGATGCCATTCTAGGTG
Source organism: Caldilineaceae bacterium (assembly GCA_046328715.1). Taxonomy (GTDB): domain Bacteria; phylum Chloroflexota; class Anaerolineae; order Caldilineales; family Caldilineaceae; genus JAXLWB01. The sequence goes on from JAXLWB010000004.1 coordinate 75,134, forward strand.
ATTGGCGCCAGCGAATCCGGTTTCAGTTACCCAAGACGTTACATCCGCCTTCTTGGAAGACGGACGCGCCACCTGGAAGTCGTATTGGCGATTTTCTGGCTGAATGGGCGTTGGCTGCACCACTGCCATTGGTGATTTTCATTGATGAAATCGATGCGCTGCAAGATCTGGTTTTAATCTCCGTGTTGCGTCAACTGCGTTCGGGCTTCAACCAGCGACCGACGGCGTTCCCAAGCTCTATTGCCTTGATTGGTTTGCGTGATGTGCGAGATTACAAGGTAAAGTCAGGCGGCTCACCTTACCTGAATACGCCTAGCCCTTTCAATATTGCGGTGCGCTCCTTTACCATGCGCAACTTTACAGCAGAAGAAGTACGCTTGCTGCTGAGTCAACATACCTCCGATACTGGACAGATTTTTACTCAGTCTGCTAGCCAGCGCCTTTTTGACCTGACGCAGGGACAACCTTGGCTGGTCAATGCCTTAGCCAAAGTTTGTGTGGAGGAATTGGTGACTGCGGTCAGTCTGCCAGTGGAAGTTGAGTCTATCAACGTTGCAAAGGAACTGCTGATTCAACGGCGACAGACGCATCTGGGCCAATTAACCGATAAACTGCGTGAGGGGCGAGTGCGTAGTGTGATTGAACCGATTTTGGGCGGTGGCATTCTTGACGATATACCCCCTGATGATCGTGACTATGTGATTGATTTGGGGTTAGTGCGGCGGATTGAAGGGGGACGGCTCGCCATTGCAAATCCGATTTACGGTGAGGTCATTCCGCGTGTTCTTGCTGGCAGCGCGCTGGAATCGTTGCCAGTGATTCATCCTACTTGGCTCAATCCCGACGGTTCACTCAATCCTAGCCGTTTGTTGGATGCCTTTCTTGCCTTTTGGCGGCAACATGGACAACCGCTTTTGCAAAGCGCACCCTATCATGAAATTGCCCCGCATTTGGTGATGATGGCTTTTTTGCATCGTGTCGTCAATGGCAACGGTAGAATCGAACGGGAATATGCCATCGGCTCCAGACGACTTGATCTCTGCCTCTTTTATGGCAAGCTCCAACTTGCGATGGAACTGAAAGTTTGGCGTGATGGCGACCCCGACCCCGTGAACCAAGGGCTACATCAACTTGATGAATACCTCAGTGGCCTTGGGTTAAATACCGGCTGGTTGGTGATCTTCGACCAGCGTAGCGGACAGCCGCCCATCAGCCAGCGCACTACGACCGCAACGGCTACAACGCCCAACGGCAGGGCAGCGAATGTGATTCGAGCGTAGCGTTATCCCTGTCCCGGTACTACCAGTCCACTTTCATAAGCCAGGATGACCAACTGCGAACGGTCTCGTGCCCCAAGCTTGTCAAGCAGGCGGCTGACGTAGGTGCGGGCCGTGGCGGGGCTGATGAAGAGATTCTGGGCAAGCTCCTCGTTGGATTGACCGAGGCCAATGTGGCGCAGAACCTCCTGTTCACGCTCGCTGAGGTCGGCGAGCAGGGTACGATTTAGCTTGCTGGGGCGTTGCGCCGCCAGTTGTTGCAGCACACGGCGTGTGACTGAAGGTGCGAGCAGTGCCTCGCCACCTGCTACGATATGCACCGCCCGACGCAGCTCTTCTGGTGCAATATCCTTGAGCAGATAGCCTGCCGCACCCGCCTGAATTGCCTCCTGAATCTGCTCATCTTCGTCAAAGGTGGTCAGCACGACTACCTTTGTCTCCTTCAAGCTTGTGTCGGCCACGATCTGGCGTGTCGCCTCTAGGCCATCCATCCCGGGCATACGAATATCCATCAATACGACAGCGGGTTTGCGCTGTTGTACCAGCAGCAATCCGTTCAGCCCATTCTCCGCTTCACCTATTACTTGGATATCAGGATCATTTTGCAACAGCGTGCGTAACCCTGCGCGCACCAGCGCCTGATCATCCACCAACACGACTGAAATCATCACTCTTCTCCCTCGGTAAACAAGCAGTGACCGCAAAGCCGCCATTGGCCAGTGGTTTGGCCGTGCAGGAACCACCAAGCAGCCGGGCACGTTCGCCCATGCCCGAGATGCCGCTGCCCGCTTCTACAGCGTTGGACCGAGTTGTCCCGTTGTCGCGAATCGAGAGGCGGAGCGCTTTGGCATTCACGTCAATATCGAGCCAAAGTTCGCTGGCATTGGCATGGCGAATGACATTGGTGATCGACTCCTGGATGATGCGAAAGGCGGCGTTGTCAATCGTAGCGGGTAAGTTCTGGACGTCACCTTGGCTTTCGAGATGGACCAACAGCCCACCGGCACGGGCGTTGTCGAGCAAGGTCGAAAGATTGGCCAACGAAGAGACAGAACGTTCGGCTGGCTCTTTGTTGGGGTTGCGTAACAGCTTGACCGTGGTGCGCAGTTCGCGCATGGTGGCCGATGTGGCGTTGCGAATGTGCGTCAGCGCTTGGTGTGCCTGTTCCGGGTCGTTGCCTAGTGCCTCACGGGCCACATCGGCATGCAGCGAGATGACCGAAATGCTGTGGCCAATCACATCGTGCAGATCGCGAGCGATGCGCAGCCGTTCGGCTTCGACTCGCTGTTCGGCGCGCTGGGCATGTTCTTTTTCAATCAGGCGGGCCGTCTGTTCCTGTTCGGCACGCAAGGCATGGCGCGCACGGGTGCCATCACCCAGGGCAATGGCAGCGGCCATCATCGTTGCAGCCGAGACCAACTCATATCCAAGCAAAAATGCGACCGATTGCCCTTCGAGTAGCCGAAAGTAGGTGGAGACAATCAGTAAGAGCAGGCTCACTACAATGGCAGCCGGCAGCCGACCATTTTCGGCGGCAGAATAGAGTGCAGCCGAGACCGGGACTGCCAGGCCAATTGCTGGGTAGCTGAGGGCGTAATAGACAAAGAGCAGCAGCATCGTTGCGATCAAGGTAAAGATGGGAAAGCGGTTACGCACAAGCATCAATCCGCCAAAGCCGCAGGCAAAGAGGTAGGCAATCCCATCCGGTCGATGGCTGCCTCCCTGGTCGGCGGTAATCACGATGGCAATGACTGCCGTCACGGCGATGCCCAGCAGCAGATCAGTGAGCCAGGCGGGAAGCGCTCTGTGCGGTTCCTTGGGCAGTGTGGATGCTCTGTTTGACGACATGCCGTCAGTATAGAGGATTGCAAAGCTTCTGTCTACCCACTCTTGTTGATAGGGATGTCGTTCCATGTTGTCGCAAATTGTCAACAGGGGACGACCGTGGTTGACAACTAGGAAGGGATGTTATGTGTGGGGTTACCTAGTAAGATGGTGCCACGGAGGGAGAGGGGATGAGGATTGTGGATTGCGGAATGCCGATTGTGAGAGGAACGAGCGATGAGAGTAAGAAACTTGACCTTTGTCGTGCTGCTGATCAACCTGTGGGTAATGATGATCTTGCTGGGCAGCCTGGTGCTGGAGACCTTGATGATCTATCCGAACATCTTCTACAATGCCCCCGAACGATTTGGGATTGCGCTTCAGTTCATGTCGGTGACAGGACCGGCGCAGTACTTTCGCCCGTTTGGTATGGCCAGTGTGTTGTTTGGTGTCGTCGCTGTGATTGTCAGTTGGCCCTTCCCGTCGGTGCGCTGGTGGGTGTTGGCGAGTGTCGCCATGATTGCCTGCGAGGGGATCGTCTCGATGAACTACTTCTGGCCTCGCAACACGATCTTGTTTGTCGAAGGAGCGGCGGTGCATTCGGTTGAAGTGTTACGCCAAACTGCGCTCGAATTCCAACGCTGGCATTGGTCACGAGTAGCCTTCAATGCCGCCAGTGCAGCCTTTATCTTCGTTGGGTTTTTGCGCTTCTATCGGACCCTGCTTACCGTCAAATAGGCTAGGTGAGCCTGGGCGAAAATTCGCTACGCAACCTGTGAGATGAACTGTCATTCCAGTAGGAATCTCATTGCCAGTACGACACATAACGGCAGGATTCCTACGAGAATGACAAGCTAATTTTTCAGGGGTAGTCGTTACAGATAGCTTTTGTGAGATGAACTTTATGTTGAAACTTGCGACATTACCAATCAATTTAACTTGGAAGTTTGGTGCCACCGGTATGAAGTGGCTCAAAATCGTGCATATCTTCCTTTCCATTCTGTTCTTGGGTGGCATCCTGAGTTCATTCATGCTGACCTTGGGCATGGATTTGACCAACTATGCTGCGGTCTTTGCCAGTTACAAAAGTATTGTGCTAATCAGCGATCACATTGTTCGTTATGGTGGAGTCGGCAACCTGCTTTTGGGCGTGATCTATGGTGCCTTTACGACCTGGGGATTTTTCAAACATAGGTGGCTAACGGTCAAATGGATCATCTTTGTGGGTCAAACCCTGGTGGGAATTGTAATCGTTGATGGCCTGATGGTGAGCAATATGCTGTTATTGGAAACTCAAGGGGCGGCTGCTTTGAGCAACCCCGTTTTCCTGCATGATCATTATCTACGTCAAGCGGTTGTGGTGGTACAGATCCTGTTAACCCTCTTTATCCTTGTCATTTCCGGTCTAAAGCCGTGGCGCAGCAAGAAGAAAGGGGCATGATTTCTGATTGATGTCTGGATCTGAAACGTGATCCTTGATCTGTGAAGTGCTATCGAAAATTTACGGATCACGCATCACGTTTCACATAAAATATGCACTTAACCCTGGCGATCAACAGGATGCACAAGTTATGTTTATATTCTGTTTAGGATTTGCTTAGATTTTGATGAGATTGGTACTTTTTTTACCTCCGTTTGTCCCCGGTGCCGCTAAGCTGTCCACAGCTTGAACAAGAAATGAAATGATTTTGCAAAGGTTTGAGCTATAGTGCATCAAGAAATTTCAAAACTAAACAAAGGGAACAGACCATGATGAAAAAGATTGCTGTAATCTCATTGATTGCGTGCTTGACACTCACAGCCTGTGCTCCAATCAGTCCAGCAGCCGCACCAGCCGCAGCTGAACCGACCGCTGCCCCCGCCGAAGCCACAGAAGCGCCTGTTGCTGAGGCAAAAGATATTGTTGACACCGCAGTAGAAGCTGGTAGCTTCACCACTTTGGTTGCAGCTGTACAAGCGGCTGAACTGGTAGATACGTTGAAGGGCGAAGGTCCCTTTACGGTCTTTGCTCCCAGTGACGAAGCCTTTGCCAAGCTCGACAAGGCAACCATCGATGCACTGTTGGCCGACCCCAAAGGAGATTTGACACAGATTCTGCTTTACCATGTGGTGCCTGGTAAGGTAATGGCTGCTGATGTCAAGGACGGGATGGAGGCGACCACTGCACAGGGCGGCACTGTCAAATTCAGCGTCAAAGATGGCAAGGTAATGATCAATGACGCGACCATTGTCACTACTGACATTGAGGCTTCGAATGGTGTGATTCACGTAATCGACAGTGTGATCATGCCGCCTGCTGCAGAAGCCAGTGAGGCCATGACGACCACAGAAGCGTCCGCCGAACCCATGGATATTGTTGACACCGCAGTAGCGGCTGGCAGCTTTAATACGCTCGTCGCGGCAGTCCAGGCTGCGGAACTAGTAGACACGTTGAAGGGCGAAGGTCCCTTTACGGTCTTTGCTCCCAGTGACGAAGCCTTTGCCAAGATCGACAAGGCAACTCTCGACACACTGTTAGCTGATCCAAAGGGTGCTTTGACGCAGATCCTGCTCTATCATGTGGTCCCTGGCAAGGTGATGGCTGCCGATGTGACCGATGGATTGGAAGCAACGACAGCACAGGGTGGGAAGGTCAAATTCACTGTCAAAGATGGCAAGGTAATGATCAATGATGCGACGGTGGTTACTACCGATATCGAGGCTTCAAATGGTGTGATTCACGTGATCGACAGCGTGATTATGCCACCCAGCCAATAAATTTCTGACTTGGTGACAAAAAAGAGCCCGGTGCTAATCAATGCACCGGGCTCTTTTTTGTCTCTTAAACGGCTAATTCTTCTGCCATTTCTTTGCCACCGATGGTTGGGGCATTTTTGTAGAGGTAGCAGGCAACGGCCCGTTTAGGATTGGTCCGATAAAGTGGTGGGGCTTTTTCGTGACACTCGTCCATCACAAAAGGACAGCGATTGGCAAATTTGCAGCCATGGGTACTCTTGGCCGCCGTGCGGGTTGCCGACGCCTTGCGTTCCAGATCGCCCTCATTGCCCCAAGGATGATCGGGATCGGGTAGTGGGATAGAACTGACTAGCAGGCGCGTGTAGGGGTGTTGTGGGTCTTTGATCACATTCTCTACACTGCCCATCTCGGCAACCGAACCGCGGTAGAGAATGTAAATATAGTCGCTAATCTGGTAGGCGGTGGTGAGGTCGTGAGTAATGTAGAGCAGCGAAATTCCCAGTTCGCGTTTAACCTTCATCAAACTTTCCAGGATCGTGGCACGCAGCGAAGCGTCCACCATCGACACCGGTTCATCGGCCAGGATGATCTTGGGGTTAAGCAGCAAGGCGCGCGCCACCATAATGCGCTGGCGTTGACCGCCACTCAACTGGTGGGGATAACGGCCAAGCGTATCTTCGGGGCGCAGCCCTGCCATCTGCAAGCTTTCGCCGATCAACCGTTCAGCATCCTGGTGCGAGCTAGCCAGATTAAACTTGCGCACGGGGATGGTGAGCACCTGATCAACCTTGTAAAAGGGGTTGTAGGCTTCAAACGGGTCCTGGAAGATTGCCTGCACTTGGCGCCGAAAGCTTTTGCGATCGTCGTGTTTCATCTTTCCCAATTCTTGCTGGCGAAAGCGAATTGCTCCAGTAGAGGGTTGGATCATGCCTAGCAGGAGGCGGGCAAGCGTCGTTTTGCCGCTGCCACTTTCCCCAGCGATAGCGACGATCACCGGTTTTTCTTCGTTAATGATCAGCGAAACGTCATCCACGGCAACGGTCCGCCGCCGGCTGAGAAGACCATCCCCAAAGATTTTACTTACATTGAGTGCTTCCAAAAGGCGCATCAGGCTTTACTCCGTCCTAGAGTGAAACGTAATGAAAAAATGCTTCATCAAGAGAATGCATCTTCTTCATTAGGCATCGTAGAGATGGCAGGCAACCCATCGGTTCGGTTTGATTTCAATAAGTTCGGGAACGACAGTCGAGCAATGAGGCATGGCTTTGGGGCAGCGCGGGTGAAACATACAACCCGGCGGCGGTGCCAACAAGGAGGGTGTCAAGCCAGGAATACCTTTAAACATGGCCTTTGACTCCAGTGTGGGCAGACTGCCGATCAGCAATTGGGTGTAGGGATGAAGTGGATCTTTGAAAATATCGCGTACCGGACCCACCTCAACCAATTTTCCACCATACATGACGCCGATCCGATTGACAAACTGCGCCATCAGCCCCATATCGTGACCGACCAGAATCACCGAGGCACCAAGTTCATTCTGCACCCGGCGTAATGTCTCCATCACCTGGCGTTGCACCACCACATCCAAAGCACTGGTCGGCTCGTCGGCGATGATCACCTTGGGATGGAGTAGAATGCCCATGGCGATACAGACGCGCTGCTTCATGCCGCCACTCAACTCATGGGGATAGCTCTCTAACACATCCGTGCTTAGATCGACCGATTCAAGCACACTCTGAACATGGTTTTCCAACACTGCCCCCGACTCATTCTGGCGGTGGGCACGCACTGTGTCGCGCAACTGTTCACCGACCTTCATCATCGGGTTCAGCGAGTTCATGGCACCTTGGGGAATCAGCGCGATCTCCGCTGAACGGGCCTGGCGCATCTCTTCCTCGGAAAGTTTTAAGAGGTCCTTGCCATCCAACAGCACCTCGCCTCCCTCAATATAGGCAGGAGGGTTGAGCAGCCGCATCAGGCTCAAGGCTGTCGTGCTCTTGCCCGAACCCGACTCGCCAACTAACCCCAGTCGTTCATTGCGATTGAGGAAAAAGCTGACGTTGTTGACTGCCTTGACCAAGCCACGCGCTGTGCGATAACTCACACGCAAGTTACGAACTTCGAGTACCTGATCGTTGACAGTGGATTTTGTTTCGGTTCGGGTTGTACGGGTATCAATTGCCATGGTCCATCTTCCTGTCAAGATCAGCCATTTGACTGTCCTTTGAGCCTGGGGTTCGCATATTTGTCCAATGACATACTCATCTGGAAAAGCCCGGTAAAAATGATCGCTAAAGTAACAACGGGTGGGCCCCACCACCACCACATACCTTTAAAGAGCGCTGAGTAGTTGAAGGCATAGTAGAGCGTCCGTCCGATTGTGGGAATGTTTTGCGGACCGAGCCCCAACACTTCCAAACCGACCGAGGCGAGGATGCCGCTGCTCACAGCACCGACAAATGAGGCGGCCAAGTAGGCAGCCAGGTTAGGCAAAATCTGGAAAATGATGATCTCAAAGTCGTTTTGACCCGAAAGCCTGGCTACCTCGACAAAGAGTCGCTCGCGCAAACTGAGTGTCTGGGCCCGGATCAAACGTGCGGGCAATGGCCACGACAACAGTCCGACGATCATGGCCATGATTTCCACAGTCACCACACGTACATAGGCCGAGACCGTGATCAGAATGGCCAGGGTTGGGATCACCAGCATCACATCGGCAAAGCTGCTAAAGAAGGTGTCGGCATAACCTTTGTAGTAGCCAGCGAACAGTCCGATCAGCGTACCGATCAAGACACCCACGGTGCCAGCCATGAAGCCAATTTTGAGTGTGTTCGGAATGCCAATCACCATCACCGCAAACATATCGCGGCCCAAGCCATCGGTTCCGAGTATGTGCTCGGCAGATGGTCTGAGATTAAGCTTGGCAGCGCCCATGTCGGCCATCTTGGGGCTTACGATCTGCTCGCCAATCAATCCAAAGAGCAGCAATCCGAGTAGCAACACAACGCCGGAGGTGAAGAGGCGGTTTTCGAGGAAGAAGCCAAGTACGTTGCGTACGATACCTGGTGATTCAGGTTTAGCTGGGGTCGTTCCTGCGGTTGCTGTTGTCATTAGCCAGAGCTCTCCGACACGTAGGTCACCCGCGGGTCAAGCCGTGGGTAGATCAAATCGATAATCAGCACTGCCAAGCCGACTGAGATCGCAAGGATGAGGGCGATACCCTGAATTACGGTGTAATCGCTGTTGACGATCGACATATAAAGCTGATAGCCAAGCCCTGGATAGGAGAATACAATCTCGACCAGGATGGCACCCGAGACGACGTAACCCAGCGCAATCGCCAGGTGTGCCAACTGTGGCGGGATGGCATTGCGCACGGCATACCACCACAAAATCCGTCGTTTGGGTAAGCCTTTGGCTTCGGCCAGCAACATATAGTCTTCGCCAATCGTATTGACCATCAAACTGCGCATCGTCAATGCCCAGCCGCCGAGGCTGGTGAGGATGATCGATAACGCAGGCAGGATGGCGTGGCTGATGATGGTTCTGATATAGGGCCAAGTGAAGCCTTTAGTAATACCAGAGTCATAAGCCCCGCTCATCGGCAATAGGTGGGTTGTGAAGGCAAAGAGATACAGCAGCAACATCGCTAACAGATAGTAGGGTAACACGCCACCAAACAAAGTTATTGGCAGTAAAGCTCTTACTAGTTCGGGTGTTCCTCTCCATGCCAGCAGTGCGCCAACCAAAATACCCAGCACAAAGGTGATCAACACGCTAACCCCAATCAAGCTAATCGACCAGCCAATGGCTGGGCCGACAATATCCCACACTTCGGCAGGATAGGCGGAAAGTGACTCACCAAAATCAAAGCGCAGGGTGTTCCACATGTATTTGCCATACTGAATGTAGAGCGGGTCGTCCAGTCCAAAGCGTTTGCGATAGGCTTCAAACATGGCCTGTCCGTTCTCAATCCCCGCGCTAGCATTTGCCATGCGCGAGGTAATCGCCCCAATTGGGTTACCAGGTGCCATCCGTGGAATGAAAAAGTTGAATGACGCCGCGACAAAGATCACCAGGAAAAACATGCCGATGCGTCGTACAAAGTAACCGAGGTTGATTCCTCGCATTGCAAACTACCTCTCTGTCGTCTAATTACTTTTACAAACTCATGTTACTCAAGAAATGATTGACCCTCGTGGCATCCATGAAAAGGCTGTCTCAACGCAACAAGGTCAACTATCATTTCGAAGGAATCCCTCGCTGTCTAACCAACAACGAGGATTTGACTTGCAGCGAAACAACGAGGTTCGTACTGCAAGTAGAATTCCTTTGCTATGAGGCGAACAGCACCATTTCGAGCTTGCTGTGTAATATGAGTTACAAATTACGAGTTACGAATTGCGAGTTACGATATTAAGTACCGTAATTCCTAATTCGTAACTCGTAATCATCAGCCATAGCTATTGCGCCGGTTTGATTTCGGTCAACACGCGCAGGAAGTGCTGCCAGTGGTTCGGCGGTTGAACATAGTTGTTAGTCTTCGTCGGCCAGTTTGTCCAGTAGGTCTCATTGAAGAGGATGAAGACCGGTGTCTGCACCAGTGGGATGTCGGGCAGTTCATCCGCCCAAATCGTCACCGCTTTCTTCATCAGATCGGTAACTTTGGGGTCGCCCAAGGGTAGTGCTCCCATCTCATCGATCAGCGCGGAGTACTCATCATTTGACCAGCGACCGGCGTTATTGGTGTTATCCACATATTCGGTACCAGGGGTGCCAATCGGGTTGACCCACTTCTTGTGATAGCGCTGCATGCCAAACCACGGCTCGATCACGCTGCCGCAGCCATCCCAATCCGTGGCGGCGGTGAAATTGCCACGTCCAGTCTGGTCGCGGAAGACGCCCCACTCCAGAATGCGCAGCACTGCATCGACACCAACCTCATTCAACTGCTGCACAACCATACGCGCCCACGGCTCCATAAAGGGAGGAAGTACGATGTCGAGGGTGAGGGGCTTGCCGTCGGCACCGACGTACTTGCCGGAACCACTATCGAGCTTGTACCCATTCTTCTCGATCAACTCACGCGATTTGTCCTGGTTGAACTCACCAATCGGTGCGATGATGTCTTTGATCGCATCCTGAAATGGTTTCATACCTGCATAGTCAGGGAAGATGAAACTGGATGTCGCACCGGCTCCTTCATTGACCACATCGACAATCTGCTGGCGATTGATGGCATAGGAGAGCGCCCAGCGCATCTCCTTGTTGTCCCACGGGGCAACGGTGGTATTTAGTGTCAGCATACGCGGGCAGGGGTCAATCCAACCCAATGGCGGTTCATTCGTGTAGGCGACCAGCTTCGAGTTTTGTCCCTGCATCGCCTGATTCGTACTCGGTGAGTTACCGCCGCCCATATCGGATTCGTTGTTTACAAGCATTTGGTCGCGTGCTGCCTGGTCAGCAACCCATGGCCGCCGGATTTCCAGTGGCGCTGGCAGATTGAAGGCACCTGTTTTGGCACCCCACCAGTTGTCGTTACGCTTGTAGTCAAATTCAGTTGACGAGAAACTCTTGACGACATAGGGACCGCTAAAGACAGGCGAGCCGGTCTTTTCATCGTATTCGTTTTTGAAGGTGACTGGATCTTTACCTTCCCAGATGTGTTTGGGCAGCGGAACAATCGCCTGCGAGGTGGTGCCAGCCAAGTTTTCCATGACGAAGCGTGGATTGGAACCGGTTAAGGTGAACTTGATCGTGCGTTCGTCCACCGCCTCGACGGACTTGACCCACTGCGCCACCGCACCCGACCAGTTCAGATTGGGTGCATTGTCCTTGAGCATGTTGATGGTGAAGACCACATCATCCGAGGTCAAAGGTTGGCCATCGCTCCACTCGGTGCCTGGACGTAGTTTGACTGTCCATTCGTCCTGGGCTTCATTCGCTTCGTAACTTTCCGCCAACCAGCCATCGATTTTGCCTGTCTCATAATTCAACATGAAGAGCGGTTCCATCATGTTCTGGTTCATGCCCTGCAGAATGAAGGTGCCAGGGATGTAGGGATTCCAGATATCGGGAGCCGGGATGTTGACGTTGGAGGGAATGACAAGAATATCCTTGCGTTCCACTTGTCCAGACGCCGCAGCCGCTGGGGCTGCCTGTGCTTCCTGTCCGGAGGATGCTGCTGGTTGTGCCGGTGCGGCTGCGGGCGCAGCACAGGCAAAGAGCATCGCCAGTAGCGTAATCAGTACTGTTGCTCTCAAAAGACTAACTTTCTTCGTAGACATTTGTGATCTCCATGGTTCTTACTTTCGTGATACATTGTACGGCTTTAATCACTCATGCCAGTTAATACCAGGGGTAGAGTACGAAAATTACAGAGATGTAGATTTGATGTGAAACGTGATGCGTGAATTTTCGATTGCACTTCACGCATCACATTTCACGCATCATACCTAATCAACCTCTAAAACGGTATTACGCTACCCTGTGTTGACTTGACATGTGTCATTACATTTGGATTTCACTACGGCTGCTTTGGAATGAAAACAGTTTGGGGAATGGTCAAACTGTTTTCATTATACAAGGGATTTTGAGCTTGTCAAATTGAAAAAAAGTTCGGTATACCAAATTTGAAATTTACGAATCAACGTTACTTTCTCAAGATTTGCTACGTCATCCCTTGTATGAATCACCCACGTTACGCACTGGTCGGTAGAAACAAGTCGAACCAGACCCATTATCTTGGTGACAAGCGTAACTTGAATGAGTCAATCACGATTGACGACAAGGAACACAAACCATGACCGAATCAACCAAACCCGACTTGGGCCGTCTGGCACAAAGTGCCTATCCAGCCGCTGCCCCCGAAGCACAAGCCGCTGTCGAAGTATCGGCCACTTCTCTAACCCGCAAGGTAATGCTGCGCACCCCAGAAGTGGCCTGGATGGAGGCGACGCGTGGATTGCAGGGCAGCTTAATCCGCTCTCTGCGCGACTACAAAACCACCTGGCGTGACAAAAGTGCCATTGCCAGCCATCGCCAGCGCATGATCGACCAAGTGACCTCGCAATATGTCGATTATCTGCGTGAGGAGGCCAAGTTGGCTTCTGATGCAGCGCTAAAGGCACGCGACGCCATTCTGCGCCAGGAGCTCACCAAACTGCGTGCTCAACTCTTTACCCAACTCGCCGATATTACCGGCAAGGCTGTGCTTGATATCGAAGCGATCTTTCAGGATTACGCCGCGCGTATCAGCTCGCCCATGCTGCAAGAAGCCTACGCCCGTTTTATCATGAACAAGGTGCTCGACCTGCTCGACCAGTCGCCGCAGGGGAAGTGACAAGGTGACAAGCTGAGGACAAAGCAAGTACATCATCTTGTCATCCCTTGATATTGCTGGCGAATTCAAAGGTGGGAATCAATTCCCCTACTGACAACGAGAAGTCGCCTCAGCGATTGAGGAAACGTATCTAGTGCCTGAGGGCACTTCTCAGTGTCAGCATCCGATTTTAATCGGGCAGCGATTTCGCCAGCAGCGTCATCCCTTCATCTTGTCCTAATTATAACGACAATCTCACTTTATGGATGTCTCGATTTCAATTCAACAACAGATCGCCTGGCTGAGCGACTGGTTGGCAGTGAATCTGCAAAACGTGGCGGCCGGGGTTTTGCTTCTCCTCCTGGGTTGGTGGCTGTTGCGGCGGGTGATTCGTTGGTTTACGCCGGATCCAGTGCGCAGGGAGTTTCGGCGCGTCGGCATTCAGCCAACCCGTGAGCAGGTCGAAACCCTGCGCGATGCCTTTGCCACCATCACCTCGGCTGGGGCACAGCAGGATCTGCAATCCCGCCTCAACAACCAATCGGCGATGCAGAGTGAACGCGCCCAGTTGGACCGCGTCAAACAACTTTCGCAGGCGCATATTGAAATCGTGCGTGAAGTTGGTGCTGCGCTGCGTGCGATCGAGGCTGAATATGCGCGCAGTTGCAAAACTTTAACCAGTGAACAAGCCAAAGAAGCCCTGCGTCTGATCGTCGAGCGCTCCGTGGCCGAGATCACCCAGATGAGTCACGCCTCCGCCAACAAACTCCCCGAATTCAACATCCACCCTCCCCAGTCGCAGAATGGACATGCGACGAGTAAGCCAGTGGACAGTGCGCCAGTGAGTCAGTGAACTTCACCAGACACACCGAGTGCATCTCAACGTTGGGGCAGGCGTCCGATGCAGAGCCCCACACGTTAGTAAGGGGAAGACCAGCCCTTACTAACGTGCGGGGCTCTGCAAATTCACCCCAACTGAAATGTACCCAGACACACCTGTGTGCTTGCTCGATTCATCACCAAACTTTATACTTTGGACGTATCTTCTGGGAAGGGCCTATTGCTATGGCTTGTCTTGCGCCAGCGCCTTCCCGAAAGAAGATAGTCTGAATAGTTACCTTCGACGAAGCCTGGAAATTAATGGGTCTACAAGGAGAATTTACATGCTGAAACCGGATCGCTTGCTGATGATTGTCGCCTCGGTTCTGCTGTTGGCGGTGAACTGGTTGGCCTTCCATGACTTTTTCGAGCCACACACTGTCCGTGATTGGATGATGCTCTCAGCCTCAATCTTGGTCCTCATCCACTTCGCCAGGGAGTTTTGGCAACAAAACTCAAATTATGAGCCGAGAAGTCAATGATCCGTGAATCCCGCTCCGACGACCTGGAGCGATGTGTAGCGTTGCTGATCCAAGCCTATAACGGTGAGCTCTGGAACAATCGCAAGCAACCATGCTTACCGATGAATTACTGAACTACATCTTCGACAGCAAACCTCACCTGCTGACCCCTTCCATGTCGAGTTGGTTGGTTACGTCGCGGCGTTTTACCACCTTTGTCGAAAACTTTCGCGACAAGATCCGCAAAAAGTTGCGCGCACCGCAGGATCGAGAAAGCTTTCTCGATTTGCGCCTTGAGCTAGAAACCGCCTATCTGCTGCTGCAAGAAAAGAACTTACATGTGGTTTACGAAGCGCAGGGGTTGCGAGAAGTTCGCTCACCTGATTTTGCGGTCAGCTACACCACCAGCCTCACCTTTATGGTCGAGGTGACGCGCCTGCGGGCTGACGGCAAAACGGCCCGCTCTGACGAGCCGTCTGAGTTAACCCCATCTGCCAATTCAACCCCATCAACCTTCGCCGAACGCCTGAGCGACACAATCTGTAGCAAACTCGGCCAACTATTGGCGCAACATAGCAACGTGCTGATCGTCGGCGTCGACAGCTTGCAACTTGCGCCTGCCGACCTCCAACTCGCCATGTCACGGGTCAAACAACGGGCGGAGGCCAACGATCCCCTCTTTCTGCGCCGCCATCATCTTCGCAACCGGGTCGATTTTTTCAACTACTACCAGCGTCTAAGCGAAGTGATCATCCGCATCGCTCCGTTACAAGCCGGACAGCCCAGTATCGTCTGGATCAACCCCCAGGCGAGGCACCCCCTATCCAGCAAAGTCCGCACCGCCCTCTACCATAGCCAGTCCGTCGGCGCGACCGCTACTTCCTCTTAACCCACCAAATCCACGCTGCCTCGCATCCGCCCCATCGGGGCATGCTAGGGTAACCCAGGGCATCGTCCTGGGTTCGGAGACGTCAATATAAGCATCTCTACGTTCACCCCGTCGGGGCACGCTAGGGTAACCCAGAGCATCGCCCTGGGGGCGGAAAGGTCAAATAAGCACCCATTCCGCAGCTAAAAGCAGCGGCTACGCATCTCTCCATCCGCCCCATCGGGGCCTTCTACGACATCCCAGGGCATCGCCCTGGGGGGTGGGGTGAGGCGGACTACCCTACGCTTCTCCAGTCATCGCCTTCTTGCCGTTGTGATTTAAGGCGAACTCACGAACGTATTGTGATTTCTGCTCCACGTCGTCGGCCTTTTGCCGGAAACGTTGCGCTCGCTCATCCTCCCCCTCGCTGCTGACCTGATCGGCCAATTGGCGCAGCAACAGAATCGATTCGTCCATCGTGCGCACAGCGTTCCACAGGCCGATTTCAACTGATTCATCCACCTCACTCAGCAACGCTTCCTGCGAGTAGGCATGGCCAGTATGACAGCGATAGCGCACGATCTCCCCTTCCTCGATCTGCACCAATACCCCATGACACTCGGGACAGGTAAAGAGCGAGGGTTTGCCCAGATGGAGAATGCCACCCTTGAGCGCATTGTCCTCCAAGGCAATCTTGGTTTCAATGGCCAGGTGATCAGACATAGGCAGCTCTCCTTCCTCCACCAGAGGCTCGTGAACCAACGTTTCCAATTGAGCCGCCATCTCCGCAATCGGAAGTCGGTAATCGACCGTCACATAGCGCAGTGCGTTCATTGGCATCGATGCATAGAGCGCCTCTGCGGGCTCCTGGACCATAGCAATGCCTCCCCGATCCTTGATCGCCCACAGCCCAGCGGTGCCGTCATCGAGCATGCCGCTCACCACAACGCCGATCACCTCCTGGTCAAAGGCGTAGGCTGCTGAGCGAAAAAGTGGATCAACCGCGGGTCGAAAGCGATTCTCCTTAGGGCCGTGGGTCACCCGCATCCAGCCAGTTTCGAGCAGCAGGTGATGGTCGGGCGGTGCCACATAGATGTGCCCGAGCCGAATAGGCATCTGGTCCTCCGCAGTCAGCACCGGAAGCTTGCTGGATTGCCTCAGGATATCCGACAAAAGCCCGGGGCTATCCGCAGACAAATGGACAACCACAAAGAGTGCCGCTGGCAACGTTGGTGGCAAATGGGCGACCAGCGTTTTCAACGGCTCAATGCTGCCTGCCGAACCACCTATCACAATAATTTTGCGCTGTCGCATCGATTACTCCTGAAGTAAAGATAGTGAGTTGCAAAGAGGAAAAGTGGAAGAGTAAAAGAGTGACAGAGTTGCAAGGGTACAGAGTATCAGCATAACTTTTCAACGTTTCTTTTTGCCACTCTGCAACTTTGCCCCTTTGCCCCTTTTCATCCTTTCTTTCCAGCATTCCTGCTTTTACGAAAGCTCGTTATGGTTTAGATACATTTGCGAGATATAGCTTTGGGTATAAAGAAGCAATTTTTCTCGTGAGGGCGAATGAAAGAGACAAAATTGAGGATCGGGGGTAATGTTGACTGCTGTTTTTAACGCTCCGGTGCGGGTGTGGGCGTTGTCTACTTCTCGGGAATCTTTCCTGTTCTACTAAAAACTATACTATAATGGTTCTATGCTCAACGCTTCTGCATCGCTACCCTGGCCAGTTGCCAAGAATCACTGTAGTGCGCGCTTTGAACACGAGTGCTTCCTAAACCGCTGCACTGTTGAACTGTATAGAGAAGAGTCACCACTTATCATATCCTCTTCACTATTCCTTCTTGTCTTTGAGACCGGTTGAAAGGTCCATGAGCTGGCGTACAGCTGGCAGCTTTGGCAGGTCGGCAGACTCGCATTGATACAGATAACTGGTTGGTACGTCAGTAAAACCTGCCAAGTATGCATTTTAGACAGCGACCGAGAGAAGCATCATTGTACAGAAACACAAAGAAACGCCATGCCAAGCAACCCAGATGAAACAATGCCTTCTGAACAGGCTGAACTTCAGGAAGCCACCGCAATCCCCGCTCAGCGCCTGTCGGTAATCGGCATCGGTGCCTCGGCTGGGGGGCTGGCGGCTTTGCGCGCCTTTTTCAGTGCTCTGCCCGAACACAACGGCCTCGCCTTTGTCGTGATTGTCCATCTTTCGCCTGAACACGAAAGTATATTGGCCTCACTGTTGCAACCTTATACGACCATGCCCGTGATGCAGGTGACTGAGCCCGTGGAGATGCAAGCCGAGCATGTCTATGTCATCCCACCCGCCAAAAAGATGGTCGTGAGCGGCAATAGCCTGGAATTGGTCGAGTTTGACGAGCCGGCGGGTGCTCGGCGCACGCACTTGATGCAGATCGATGCCTTTTTCCGCTCCTTGGCCGAAAATCATGGCGACGGTGGCGCAGTGATTCTTTCCGGTTCGGGCAGCGATGGGGCAGTCGGCATTCAGGCCATCAAGGAGAAGGGCGGCCTGCTGCTCGCGCAATTGCCCGAAGAAGCCGAATATGATGGTATGCCGCGCAGTGCCATCGCTACCGGGCTGGTCGACATCGTCGCCCCTGTAGCTGAGTTAGCGACTCAATTGGTGGCGGCTAAGCAGATGCGCGACACCTTGCAATTGCCTGTCGACGGCGAACCCCTCTCCGAGCCGATGCAGCAGACGTTGACGCAGATTTTGGCCCAACTGCGTGTGCGCACCGGCCATGATTTTAACGGCTACAAACAGGCCACCTTGTTGCGCCGTCTGTCTCGGCGCATGCAGATTACCCAGGTGACGACGCTGACTGCCTATTTACAGCGGCTGCGCCAGGACAGCGCTGAGGCTGAACTGCTCTTTCGTGATTTGCTGATCAACGTCACCGAGTTCTTCCGCGACCACGAAGCGTGGGCTGCCCTGGAGACAAACATCGTTCCACAACTCTTTGCTGGCAAGGGCCGCGATGACAACGTGCGTGTGTGGACGGTGGGCTGCGCCACAGGCGAAGAAGCTTACTCGATTGCCATGCTGCTGTTGGAAGCGGTGAGTGAGTTGGTGGCGCCACCGACGATTCAGATCTTTGCCTCCGATTTAGGTCAGGCTGCCCTCGATTTTGCACGCGAGGGGGTCTATCCCAGTGCCATCGCCGATGATATTTCGGCCAGCCGTCTGGCCCGTTTCTTTACCCAGGAGAACAGCCACTACCGGGTACGGCCCGAGCTACGCGAGACGATTCTCTTTACCCAACACAACCTGCTCCAGGACCCGCCCTTCTCGCGCCTTGATCTGCTCATCTGCCGCAACCTGTTGATCTATATCCAGCGCGAGCTTCAAGAAAAGGTCTTTGAAACCTTCTACTATGCCTTGCGTGGCGATGCAAAGCAACGCGGTTTCCTCTTCTTGGGCAACGCCGAATCTGCCGAAGGCTCCACCGATCTCTTTGACACACTGGATAAACGTCATCGACTCTATCAGCGCCGCGTCCGCGAACATACCCTGCCCATTTTGCCTTCGCTGCCGCTGCTGCCCCATGCCGTGCGTCTGCCTGCCCTGGAGACAGACGCACCTCGTCCCTTGCAACTCTCCCCTGGTGCTGAACATCAACGGCTGCTCGAAGTGAATGCGCCGCCCAGCCTGCTCGTCGATCGCGATTACAACGTGCTCCATCTTTCCGAGCGTGTGGGGCGTTATCTGCTTCCCCCGGGCGGCCAACCCACGACCGAGCTACTCAAACTGGTACGCCAGGAATTACAGCCCGAGTTGCGAACGGCATTGGCGCGCGCCTTTGAAGAGAACAAGGCGATCTCAACCCGCCCCATACCCGTGCGTTTCAACGGCGCACCGCACCCGGTCTATCTCATGGTGCGCCCCTATCAGCCCGGCGAGGGCGCACCACAGGCACTCGTCTTCTTCTGGGAGGACGAAACGCCGGTCACAGTGGATCCCGATGCTGTCATCTCGGGCAACCTCAATGATACCGCACGCAAACAGCTCGAAGGCGAGTTGCGCCATGTCCAAAATCGGCTGCAAAGTATGCGCGAAGAGTATGAGACCACGGTTGAAGAACTGCGCGCTGCCAACGAAGAGTTGCAGTCGACCAACGAAGAGTACAAATCGACGCTGGAGGAGTTGGAGACGAGCAAGGAAGAGTTACAGTCGATCAACGAAGAGCTGCAAACCATCAACCAGGAGTTGAAGACCAAGATCGACGAGGTAACCCACGCCCACAGCGACGTGCAAAACCTCTTCATCGCCACCGAGATTGCCACCCTCTTCCTCGACCGCGATCTGCGCGTCAAACGTTATACACCTGCCGCCGCTGAACTCTTTAATCTGATGCCGCCTGACCGTGGCCGTCCGATTGCCCATCTGCGTAGCAATCTGCTCTACAACGAGCTGGAGAGCGACGCCCAACGAGTGCTAGCCCATCTTATCCCTGTCGAGCGCGAGGCGCAAAGCCAGGGTGGTCGCTGGTTTCTGGTCCGAGTCCGCCCCTATCGCACGCTGGAAGATAAGATCGACGGCGTGGTGATTACCTTTGTCGACATCACCGCCAACAAAGCGATTGAAGCGGAGCTGTATAAGGCCAAAGAGTATGCCGAGTCGATTGTCCATACCATTCCCGACGCCCTGTTGGTGCTCGATCCGGCGCTGCGTGTACAAATGGCGAACGATGCCTTCTACGAGACGTTCCAGGTGAAGCGCGAGACAACAGAAGGCCGGCTAGTCTATGAACTGGGCAATGGCCAGTGGAACATTCCTGCGCTGCGCACCCTGCTCGAAGATATTTTGCCGGATAACAAGGTATTCCTCGGCTACGAGGTGGAACATACCTTTGAGCAGCTCGGGCGGCGTGTCATGCTCGTCAATGGCCGACGGTTGGATCACGTCCAACTGATCCTGCTGGCGATCACGGACATCACCGAACGCAAACAACACGAACGGTGGCAGGAATTTCTCTTGCACTTGAGCGACGCTTTACGTTCGCTGGCGGATGCTGTGGCAATCCAAGCCACAGTCACCAGAACCGTGATGGAATATTTCGGCGCAGACCGCTGTTATTATTGCGAAATCGAGGACAATCAAGCCATTATCCGGCGCGATGCGGCACGTGAAGATCTGCCCTCGGTGGTCGGTGTCTATCCGCTGGTCGACTTCCCGCTTTTTAGCGCCATGATGAATCAGGGCGGGCCGCTTGTCGTTCAGGATACAAAGCACACGGACGCACTAGATGAAACATTAAGAGAACTCTGCCTGCAAATGAAAATCAATGCCTTTATCAATGTGCCGGTGATAAAGGATCATCACTATGCGGGCAACCTTTGCCTCACCCAAAGCGCGCGGCGGCAGTGGACCGACTTTGAAGTAAGGCTGCTGCAAGAAATCGCCGAGCGCACCTGGGTGGCGGTCGAACGCTCCCGTGCCGAAGAAGCGTTGCACAAGTCGGAAGAAAAATACGGCACGTTGTTCAACTCAATCGACGAGGGCTTTTGCCTCTTTGAACTGCTTTACGACGAAACGGGGAAAGCCGTTGATTACCAGTTTCTGGAAGTCAATCGCGTCTTCGAACAGCAGACGGGACTCGCAAACGCGCTGGGCAAGCTGGGCAGCGAGCTTGCCCCCAATATGGAAAACTACTGGCTGGAAGTCTATGACCAGGTGGTGCGGACGGGTGAGCCGACGCGCTTTGAGAATTACCACACCGCTACCGGACGTTGGTATGAGGCGTATGCTTCGCGCATGGGCAACGTGGGCGACCATCATGTCTGCACCGTCTTTAGTGACATCACCGAGCGCAAACGCCGTGAAGCCAATCTTGCCTTCCTGGCCGAACTCAGCGTCGAGTTTGCTCCCTATATGCGTGTCGAGGAAATCACGGCGCTGCTTTGTGAAAAACTTAGCCGTTATCTTGACCTGAGCCGTTGTGATTTTTCGATCGTGGATGAAGCGGTCGGCATTATTACGACGCTCTATGATTGGCGGCGCGATGCAGATGCGCCGAGTGTCATGGGCGAACATGCCATCTCGACCTTTCTGACTCCAGAAGCTCGACGACACTATGTGGCAGGCAATATGGCTGTTATCAGTGATACCCATCAGGACCCGATGATCAGCGCACCACCCGAGATGATGGATGCGCTGCGCATCCGTGCCGTAGTGGACTCGCCATACCTGGAAAGTGGGCAATGGAAGTTTCTGGTCAGCGTTTGCCGCAGCGAGGTCACGGCTTGGCGTGCCGATGAAATCGATCTGATCCGTGAAGTGACAGCGCGTGTTTACATTCGCATCGAACGCGCGCGTGCCGAAGAGGCACTACGTGAAAGTGAGGAACGTCAAGCCTTTCTGCTCAGGCTCAGTGATGTCTTGCGACCTCTGACCGACCCGCTAGAGATGCAGGAGCAGTCGGCTCGTATGTTGGGGCAAACACTGGGTGCCAACCGCGTGGGTTATGCTGAGGACCAGGGTGATGATGATACAGTGGTGGTCACACGCAACTATGTGCATGACGTGCCCAGCATCGAAGGTCGCTATCACTATGCCAATTACGGTCCTGCGCTTCTGCGCCAGGTACAAGCCGGCCGAAGCGCGATCTACCCCGATGTTGCCAACGATCCCAACCTGACCGATGTGGAGAAGGCGTCTTACGCCGTTCTACAGATCGGTTCTACTGTGAATATCCCCTTGATGAAGGCTGGGCGACTCGTGGCTATCCTCTTTGTGCACTGCAAGGCGGCACACACCTGGCGAGCAACGGATCTAGAACTGATGCAAGAGACCGCAGATCGCACCTGGTCGGCGGTAGAACGGGCACGGGCCGAAGAACAGCTACGTCAACGAGAGGCAGAGCTGGCCCGTGTACAGCGCATCGGCGGCGTGGGCGGGCTTGCCATCGACGTAACAGGCGGACTCACTGGGCGACGTTCACCCGAATATCTACGCCTGCATGGCCTCACTGCTGCCTCGGTCAATGAAACGCATGAGGATTGGCTCCAACGCGTCCATCCCGACGACCGCGCACAAGCGGATCGAATCCTAGGCGAGGCGCTGGCGGGGACAGGCAGTCGCTACGAAAATGAATACCGGATCATCCGACCCAGCGATGGGCAGGTACGCTGGATTGCCGCCGTTGCTGCCATTGAGCGTGATCGGCAAGGTCAACCTCTGCATCTGGTCGGTGCCCACATTGATATTACAGAACGCAAACGGGCTGAAGAAGCCTTGCGCACATCAGAAGGTCAACTGCGCAGCTTGATTGAGAATCTCCCTGGTGGTGCCGTATTTATTTTCGACCCTGATTTGCGTTACCTACTGGCCGAAGGTGAGGCGCTGCGTGTGGCTGGTTTGCAATCAGAGGAGCTAGTCGGCAAGACGGTTTTCGAAGCGTTAACGTCGGGCTTGGCAGTAAGTTATGAACCACAATTGCGTCAGGCATTGACCGGTGTCCCGTTTCTCCACGAACATGACGCACACGGTCGTTCCTATATTACCCGCGGGACGCCGTTGCGCGCGACCAATGGTGATATCTATGCTGTGCTTGCTGTTTCTTACGATATTTCTGATCGGAAACGAGCCGAGCATGCGTTACAGGAACTGAATGACTCGCTCGAGCAGGAGGTCAACACGCGTACCACTCAGGTGCGCGAACTGGCCTCTACTCTCACCCTGGCCGAGCAACGAGAACGTCGCCGCCTCTCGCAACTGCTGCATGATGATCTGCAACAGCTTCTCTATGGCGTACAGATGCGCATAGTCTCGATCGTACAAGACATTGATGGAAAGGTGCCAGCGTCGGTGCTGCGCCACGTGGAAGAGACCGATAGCTGGCTCACGCAGGCGATCCAGATGGTGCGCCAACTCACCGTGGACCTGAGCCCGCCGGTGCTCAAAGGCGAGGGTCTAATGGATGCGTTGCGTTGGCTGGTGCGTCAAATGCTGGAAGTGAACGGGTTGCATGTTGAATTATACGCGCAACATGCCTTCCGCCTGCCCAGTGAAGATATGCGCGTGCTGCTCTTCCAGATTGTGCGCGAGTTGCTCTTTAATGTGGTCAAGCACTCAGGAACCGACCACGCCAAGGTAGAACTGCTCGATGGCATGCCGGGAATCCTGCGCATTATCATTAGTGACAAAGGTCGTGGCTTTGACTCGGGAAGTCTATCCCCAAAGCAGGATGGTGGCTTTGGACTCTTCAGCATCCGCGAGCGACTGGACCTCTTTAGCGGTCGTATGGAGATCCAGTCGGCACCCGGCCAGGGTACGCGCATCACGCTTACGGTGCCGGTTGGGATGAGTTCCTAATTGATGTTACGCTCCTAACCCATGTCATGTCACTGATAGGCATTTGAGAGTACTGCCATTCTCTAAGTCTCTTCGATTGGCGGATAGCGCAGTCCAACTGCAATCAACAGATGTGGCTCGTTCTTAAAGGCGGTGCGCATCACCACGCGCAAAATCCTCGTCCACTGGCGTAGGAATTGCATCGTGTTGTTACGCTCTTGCATGAGGGTTTCGGCCCTTGCTTCCTGCTTGAATTGCTGCGAATAAGCTTGACTCGCCCGTTGCACGGCGCGCACGCTATCCGCAATCCGCACTGGGCTGAGACCATGCTTTGCCAGTAGCACTTGATGGACAGTGCTCTTTTGAAGGTTGTTATAGAAAGTTTCGGCGTCGTCCTGCCAACTGTAAAAGCTGATTTTGCGTTTGCTGCGTCGTTTGGCGGGAAAAATGGTGCGCAGCGAACGCTCTTCGCCCACTGCCAAGCGGGCAAGGCGCAGGTCCAATGTGTAATGTAAGCGAGCAATCTTCCAGGCCTGGACAAACTCCTCGGCCAACTCCGCCTTGGTCTGTCGAGATTCCTCACGTACATGGCTCAACGAGCGTGCCTTTTCATAGAGTGTAAAGCCCTCTTGTAGCTGTTCCCTGCCATAGCCGCAATTTGCGAGCAGATGTTCCATCTTGGGCTCGTTCAGCAGCAGTGTGAGAATGTACCCTACTTCGTCTAATTCCCGCTCGATAGCAGTCATACTTGGCTCCTTGCTTTCTGCCCGCGTGGCTCGACACCTAGCGAGGCTAATAGGTCAGGATTGTTGTCGCAGGCAAGGCAGAGACTGATTTTGAAGAGCGCCAGCCAATTACGCAGACATTTGAGGGCGGCGTCGCGTTCGTGTGTAGAATAGTTTGCCTCAGAATGGTGTTGAACATGGGTGGAGCGCGCCTCGTCTACCTTTTGCAGCGCGTTCAGACTTGCGGCCAACCGCTCCGAGGTCAGGCCATAGGGCTCAAGCAATTCGAGCAACGTCGCATCGCTTTGCAGATAGTTGTAAAAGATCTCGGCCTCACGCTGCCAGTTGTCCGCAGCCTGGTGCTGTGAACCGTTGGTTTTGAGCAGTGCACGCCAATCGCAGAGATCGCCAAGGGCCATTTTGGCCAGGCTCAGATCGAGGTTATAGCGGCGTTGCGCCTTGTAGCGAATCTGGCGAAAATCTTGGGTAGCATTCAACTTCGCCTTCTGGGCCTCGCTCCGCTCGCCGATCAAGGTCCGTGCTCTTTCATAGAGCATAAGCCCCTGTTGTAACTGTTCCATGCTATAGCCAATACTGAGCAGAGGTGCCTGGAACGTCGGCTCGCTCTGCAGCTTGATCAAGATCAACTCTACCTGTTTCAACTCCTGTTCAATCGATGTCATCGCTGTCTTCCTTTCGTTGACGCAGTTGTGAGCGCATGAAATCTTACCTGAAACTTACATCAAGAAGATAACGTTTCTCGCTCACCAATGGTTCACGAAAAAGATAGGAAGTTTAAAAATTGATGATAAATGAGGCAATTCAAAGAGAGGATCGGTCATTCCAAAGGAATTTCAGCAAAGTCGCTTTCGCCAATACCGTAGCCGCTGCTTTTAGCTGCGGACTCTGGACATGACCTGCGTCTGTGCCGCTAGACATGCAGAGCCATCAGAATCCCTTGATACACATGGGGCTTTTAGCTAGGACCCACATTTGTGCGGCTGAAAGCACGCAACAGCCAGAGCCCCGCACGTGAGTAAGGGGAACATCAGAACCCCACCCAAGGGGTACCCGGTCAGTAAGGGGACCGTACGCTGACGCTGACGGCTCTGATGCGCTCTACCCGACAAATTTGTACAACAGAAAGACAAAGTACCGTAGCTGCGGACTCTGGACATGACCTGCGTTTGTGCGGTTGAAAGCACGCAACAGTCAGAGCCCCGCACGTAAGTAAGGGGGAACATCAGAACCCCACCCAAGGGGTACCCGGTCAGTAAGGGGACTGTACGCTGACGCTGACGGCTCTGATGCGCTCTACCCGACAAATTCGTATAGCCGAAAGACGAAGGCTTTATTGAGGGCGGTGACCAAATTGAGTTTTTTCTGATCGTGGTAAAACTCGTAGAGACGTTTGCGTGTCTCAAACAGGGCCCGGATGGGGTTTTTGTGTCTCAAGAGGGCCGTAAAGAACCAGATCATGGTATTGGTGGAGGAATCTCCAGCATCGTTGCTGACGATTGGCGCCAGGTAGTATTGGGTGTCGCTCTCTTCCTGAAAGGCATCGAGATAGGTCATGTTGGCCCCCTGCTGACACGAGTCAAAATAAACCACCCATGCCTCCAATTTGCCGACCAAACCGGCACGCAGCGTTTCGTCATTGAGATACAACCCACCCCGACTTTCTTCATCGATGTCGCCATGAGCACTGATGACCAGGACATCTAACTCGCTGGCCGCATCTTGAATCATGCGCATCGAAGCATTCTTCATCTCCGCATATTGGGCATCGGGCAGCAGCTTGGCCACTGAACGGCAGGCTTCCTCTGGGTCGGCGGTGAGATCGGCAATGAGCAGAGCGCTGCCCAACTCAATGGTTGGATTGTCTTCGCCTTCGCCCTCGTCTACCTGATAACAGATCGGGCGTTGTAGAAAGAGCGGTGCGCCTTCAAAGTGTAGCAAGTCGAAGGCACAACGAACCACGTCCTCATAGACAATGATGCGTAGCAAATCGCACACTTTGATCTGAGCGGCGAAAGGTGTGAGGAGCCGGGCGCTGAGCGTCTGAATGGTTGACTCCAACACCTTGACGTCGTGTGTTTTGATCTCTTGTAAGATCTCGTAGATCGTGTTGAATTGCGCTAGAATGCTCTTGGCTTCGCCTTCCAAGGTCAACTCTTTTTCGTAATCGTCGGCCTCGGCGTAGATGCAGAAATCGTTCTTCTCGGTCCAAAACTCTAGTAGAAATGTGCTCATAAAGGTCGGCTTTTCGCTAAGGAATGAATGTAGATAAATTCAGTAATTCGTAATGATTGTAGCCGACCAGTAAGAAAAGAGCAAACCGTTTTAGGGGAGAGGCCGGATCGGGCCATGACCAGGGTAAATGCGAAGAACCTTGAGCGCACGCAGTTTGTCCCAGCTTTGTCGAATCACCTCGGCCTGTCCTTCTGCGCTCGAATCGGGTGGGGTAAGGTCGCCGGTGAAGGCAATTCCTTCATCCAGCACTAAGCTGACGCTGTCATCGCTGTGGCCAGGGGTACTGACGACCTCACCTGCAAAGCTCAACTTCGCTGCGAGCCAGGCACGGCTCTCGGCAGTAGTAAGCTGAAGGCTATCATGCAGACGAATCTCGACGTAACTACTGTCCGGCTTCACATAGACTTTCATTTGAGGAACTGCCGCCAGTTGCTCTTGGAATATCAGATGTTTGACCCCTTCGGCCTTGAGTTCTTGCACCAGCCCTGCATGGTCCGGGTGAAAGTGGGTAACGCAGAAGTAAGGGATACCCTGGAGGGTGATTCCAGCGCGCTTGAGCGAGGCGCGCAACTTGGGTAGCGTGCCGGGGAAGCCCACATCGATCAGCAATCGTTTGCGGTTCTGTTCGAGCACATAATAGTTGGTCGAGTCGTAGCCGACATTGACAATGTTCATAATGCTGCTTTCCGTCGCTCCTCTGTTAGAAACTGTCTAAAAAGGCTCAATTCAGGCTCTGTAGAGGCGGTTCGCAACCGCCGCTCCCTTGTGCCCACGCAAGACCGGCGGTTGCGAACCGCCTCTACGACGACTTTTCAGACGGTCTCTTAGGCGCGTGAGCGCTCAAAAACGTCCCCGGCATGGAGCAGAAAATATAAATATAACAAAAATCATCTGCTCCATGCCGGGGACGTTGCTCACACCTTGCATAGATGCCCTTCGCTCAGTATAACAAGACGAACCGCAAAGACCAATCTCCAAAGGCAGTCAGGCTTTTTTGCAAGAAAGCTAGAAGATGCTTACCATTTTCTCTACCAACATCAGCCAAGGTAATCAGTAGGACAGTAGGACAGTAGGACAGTGAGTCAGTAGCATAAAACATATACTGTCTTACTGTCTTACTGACTCACTGTCTCTCTGCCTCACTGCAATAGTGCCTACAAATTCAACTTACACCCAGGAGAACCACCATGTCACTTCCCATTCATGCGCCTGAATCGGTCGGTTTTAATGCCAAACGACTGGAGCGCATCAAACCAGCCATGCAAAAATATGTCGATCAAGTTGGCTTTGCAGGTGTCAGCAGCCTGTTGGCGCGTCGTGGCAAGGTGATCCATTTTGAACAAGTCGGCTGGCAGGATCGCGAGGCACAGGTTCCCTTGGCTCCCGATACGATTTATCGTATCTACTCGATGACCAAGCCCATCATCTGCACAGCGTTGATGACGCTCTACGAAGAGGGCAAATTTCAGTTGTTCGAGCCGGTGATGAAATATATTCCAGCTTTTGCGCGCACCAAGGTCTATAGCGAGGGCGGTGAGCAGGAACAGCGCCGTCCGATGCAGATCCGCGACTTGTTTACGTACAGCGCAGGGTTGACCTATGATTTTCTCGAAGATTCTCCGGTGGGTGAACTCTACCGTCAGGCACGGCCTATCTCAAATGCTGATAATTCGTTGGAGCAGGCAGTTCGAGAATTAGCCCGTCTGCCGTTGGCCTATCAACCCGGCTCCCGCTGGCATTACAGTGTGGGGATCGATGTATTGGCACAGTTGATTCAGGTGATTTCGGGCCAACCCTTGCAGGATTTCCTGGCTGAACGGCTCTTTCGCCCTCTCGGCATGGTTGACACTGCCTTCTATGTGCCAGATGCGAAGCAGTCACGGCTCTCGGCCATGTACGGTCACCCCGACATCATTGAGCCAGGGATGACCTTCGGCAAGTTGTTTCAGGCCTGGTTGAAGCATGACAATCAACGCCGCAATGTCGAGTCAACCTATCCCTCCAACTCATTGCAATTTGCACGCGGTGGGCATGGTCTCTATTCGACGGCGGCAGATTACCTGCGTTTTGCCCAGATGTTGCTTAGCGGACGCAGTGAGGATGGCCAGCGCATCCTAGGGCGACGAACGCTGCAACTGATGCACAGCAACCATCTGCCTCCAGCGTTGCTGCCCTATGAGCTGAACGGCATTCCCTCGTTGGGCTATGGCTTTGGCTTGGGTTCACGAGTGTTGATGAATGTGGCGCAATCGGCGTTGGTTGGATCGGTGGGCGAATTTGGCTGGGCTGGCGCGGCCAAAACTTACTACTGGGTCGATCCGGTGGAGGAGATTGTCGGCGTGCTGATGACGCAATACATGGTCGCCTTCGATTTGCCGGATAAGGATTTTCAACTGCTGGCCTATCAGGCTCTGGAAGATTAGGTAAATAGGCAGGTAGGGAGGTGAGGGGCAATCATCCGATCACCCTACCTCTCTATCTCCCCATCTACTTTCCGTAGCTTGCGAAGATCGCAGTATTGCCTGACTTATCGAACGAAATCACATCGAATGGTTCGGCAGCTTGGCCAGAAACTTCCATGCCGGGCGAGCCAATGGGCATGCCTGGGACGGCAATACCCACGATGTCTGGCCGCTCACTCAGGAGGCGATTGACTTCGGTAACAGGCACATGTCCTTCAACAACGTAGCCATCGACGATGGCTGTGTGGCAGGATTGAAGCTGTGGAGGAACTTGATACTTGGCTTTGATCTCAGATAGATCGGCCATATCCTGGGCATCTACTGTAAAGCCATTCTTCTCCATATACTCCACCCAACCGCCACAACAACCTCAGGTAGGGGATTTATAGACGACGATACTTTTGCCATTGGCTGCGGTTGATTGGCTAGCGGTACTACTATTGCTTGCCTCACTTGCGCAAGCTGCCAGCAGCAAAATCAACAGCAATGCCATCGAACGCCAAAGACGCATACGCTCCTTTTGCAAGTACATGTTGAGACACTGGCGAACGATTGACGCATCCGGGTCCATTCTATCGCTATCAAGAGTTCGCCTAATTGGGTAGGTACTTGCCTTGCCGCATTGTACGCGCAATGCGTCTTTTTTGCCCTAGTCAACTGTCGAGGAAAGCCACTACTCCAGTGCCACCTCCACTAGCTTCCCGAACACAGGCCCAAGCGTTGCCGATCCTTGACCGTTTGATTGAGCAGAAATTACGACTGGAAAATAGTAGCGCTGATTCGGCTCAGAAGGCACTGTGGCCTCCGGCGTTTTCGTCGGCGCAGTGGCAATCGGCGTCTGCGTGGGAGCGGTGGCGATCGGTGTTTGTGTCGGAGCCGTGGCAATGGGTGTCTGGGTGGGAGCGGTCGCGATTGGTGTCTGCGTCGGAGCTGTAGCAATTGGCGTTTGCGTTGGCGTAGTTGCAGTCGGCGTCTGTGTCGGCTCAGTGGCGGTGGGTGTCTCTGTCGGGGCCGTCGGCACGGGTGTCTGCGTTGGTTGGGTGGCAGTCGGAGTTGCTGTTGGTGCAGTGACGATGGGTGTCTGCGTGGGAGCAGTCGCAATCGGTGTCTGGGTAGGCGCAGTAGCGATCGGTGTTTGTGTCGGTGCCGTTGCAATTGGGGTCGATGTGACCGAAGTTGGAACCGGCGTGGGTGGCTCATCTGGCAAATTGCTATCGGCAATATAGAGATGAATCACATCCGGCGGGTCGGTCAGATCGGCGCTTGGGGCAAAGACCATGCCGCGTGGATCGGCCAGATTAAGTGGAGTAGTATCGTAGGTGGCGATCTTTTCTAACGATTGCGAGATCTCAGCAACCTCTTTCTGCGCCGGCAGGCCGACAAAGAAATGACCGGTCAAGGGATGGATCGCGAGCCCGCGCGGTGCAGTCAAGCCTAGACCTGCCAG
Source organism: Caldilineaceae bacterium (assembly GCA_046328715.1). Lineage (GTDB taxonomy): Bacteria > Chloroflexota > Anaerolineae > Caldilineales > Caldilineaceae > JAXLWB01. The sequence continues at coordinate 105,704 of JAXLWB010000004.1, forward strand.
ATTCAAAATTCGTACTTCGGATTGTTCAATACCCGAACCGTTGGTAAGCGCTATTTCTATGATGCGTGGTCCCCAAGCATCGAGAATATAAAGATATTTGTTTGCTGCGTCGCTGCTCATCCCTTGCGGGTTGCGAAGCCCCAGCCAGGTGCTGTCAAAGCGCAAAAGCGTGTTTGGATCAAACAACTGATTTGCCGCCACCTTGACTTGGGCCAGCGTGCCGGTTGCTTGACTATACAGAAAGAGACGAGCCCCTTGGTCTACATAGACCATGTTGATCGAGTCCTCAAGCGCAAAATTCAGATGGGTACTGCCCACGAAGCGCTCGTAGGGCGTGATCCCGATAATATCGATGCCGGTTAACGGCGGGTTACTGGCGCGATTTTTCCCGGCCAACTGAAATTGCATCAGTTGTGTCGAATAGGCCACGCCTGCCGGATAGGGAACATTCCACTCACTCGGTAAAATGGTGCGTACCTCACGCGCTGCACCTTGCCGAGTTTGCGCCAACACGATAGACTGAGAGGTAAGCGTCAACAAGAGTAACAGTGTAACGAAGCGGATTGCCTGCGTGATGATTTGACGCCCAAGCCGACTGAAAGGTTTTGATTTCATGATGCTGAGTTCCTCCTCTCTCACCTGCTGGTGGGGTATAATAAGCCTTTAATAACTATACTATCATTATGTTGTAAAAAATAGATTATTGTTAATTGGATGTATGGCGAGTATGGCTTGCTCAGCGAGAGCGCTTCCTGTAAAGTTACCTTTACAAGCGTTAGGAAAGTTATGTCAAACCAAACGGAACTAGAAAACATTCGTAATATTGGCGTCATTGCCCACATCGACGCCGGCAAGACGACTACCACCGAGCGTATGCTCTTCTATTCTGGCTACACACACCGTTTGGGCGATGTTGATGAAGGCACCACGGTGACCGACTGGTGGGAACAGGAGCGCGAACGAGGTATCACAATCAAAGCGGCGGCCATCACTACCCGTTGGCGCGACAGTGTCACCCAGGAAGAAGTACGTATCAACATCATCGATACACCTGGTCACATCGACTTTACTGCCGAAGTCCAGCGCAGTCTGCGGGTGCTGGATGGCGGCGTAGTGGTCTTTGATGCGGTTAATGGCGTAGAGCCGCAGTCGGAAACGGTTTGGCGTCAAGCTGACGGTTATCATGTACCACGCATCTGCTTTGTCAACAAGATGGATCGGCTGGGGGCCGATCTCAAACGCACTATAGAGATGATTCACAGGCGGCTCAAAGCGCATCCCGTTCTCCTGCAACTGCCGATCGGAGCAGAGAGCCATTTTCAAGGTGTGATTGACCTCTTTACCATGCAGGCGCAGCTCTACAGCGATGAAATGGGCGCACATCCGCAGATTCAGCCAGTTCCCGACACATTGCTGGAGGCCGCCACCGCCGCGCGCGACGAACTGATTCAACGTGTCGCTGAATGTGATGAAGCACTGACCCTCAAATACCTGAGTGGTGAAGCAATCGACAACAGTGAACTCTACCGCGTGCTGCGCCGAGCTGTGATTAACAATCTACTAACGCCAGTTTTGCTCGGTTCCGCTTTGCATAACAAAGGTGTTCAGCCATTACTCGATGCCATTGTGCGCTACCTGCCCAGTCCGCTGGATTTGCCACCGGTAGAGGGCGTCGATCCTGCCAATGGCCAGGCAATTCAGCGCCAGAGCAGTGCTGATGAATCGCTTTGTGCCCTGGTCTTCAAGGTCGTAATCGATCCCTATGCGGGGCGGCTCGCCTATGTCCGCCTCTATTCGGGTTCGATCCAGGCGGGCAACGCTATTTATAATGCCAGCCGTAAACGTCGTGAACGGGCGCAACGTCTGCTCCAGGTTCAGGCGGATAAATACAGCGAACTGTCCGAAGCCCATGCAGGCGACATTGTGGCGGTGGTCGGCTTCAAGGAATCGACCACAGGTGATACTTTGAGCGACGCCAACCGTGAAATCGTGCTCGAGTCGATCCGTTTCCCGGAGCCTGTGATCAAAGTAGCGATTGAGCCACGCTCGGTGGCCGAACAGGAAAAGCTAGTCGATGCGCTGCAGAAATTGAGCGAGGAAGATCCCACCTTCCGCCGCCAGATTGATGAGCAGACCGGTCAAACGATTGTCAGCGGCATGGGCGAACTGCACTTGGAGATCATCGTCGAACGGTTGCATCGTGAGTTTGGCGTGCAATGCCGGGTGGGCACGCCGCAGGTGGCCTATCGCGAGTCAGTGAGCAAAACGGCCAAGGGTGAAGGCGTTCACAACCGCGAAGTAGGCGGACGTCGGCATTTCGCCATCATTACGCTCGAAATTGGTCCCAACGAGACAAATGGCGGCTTTAAGTTTCGCGACCGCACAGATTCGCGTACCTTCCCGCACATTTATGCCACTGCGGTCAAGCGCGGGGTAGAGATGGCGCTACAAAGCGGTGTGCTGGTTGGCTATCCAGTCATCGATACGGTGGTGACGTTGCTGGGTGGGCAATTCCACGAAGGCGAGTCCAGCCAGGAGGATTTTGAAATTGCGGGCCAGATTGCCGTGCGTGAGGCGATGCGCCATGCCGGACCCATCTTGATGGAGCCGATCATGCGCGTGGAAAGTTACACCCCCGAAGAGATGATGGGCAGCGTGATCAACGACTTTGGGGCCCGCCATGGCGAAATCCAAGAGATGCAGGTGACGGGTGACGGGATGCGCTCGGTAGCGGCCATGACGCCGCTGACGGGGATGATCGGCTATGCCACGGTTCTCCGCTCGCTGACCAGTGGCCGCGGCACCTTTACGATGGAACTCGATCACTACGCCCCTGCCAGCGAAGCCACGCACGAACGCTTCCTTGGTGCCAACTGGCGTACACTATTTTTGTAGAAGAGCGACCTGCTTTGCATCTCACGACGAATTAGCGGGCGAAACCACAATTCGTAATTCCCGTTTAGGAGCTTCCTATGTTTCAACGCATTTTAGTCCCGGTCGATTTTTCGGAGAAGAATCAACGCTCGTTGGAGATTGCGCACCATCTGGCGGCGACCAATCAGGGCACGATCTATCTGCTGCATATCATCGAGATGATTGCTGACAGCTCGTTTGAGGAATTTCGCGACTTCTATCAGAACCTGGAACACGAGGCAAGCCGGAAAATGGCGGCGTGGCAAACTGAATTTGCTACGTCAACCATCAAGATCGACCATGCGATCGTCTTTGGCGACCGAGTGACCGAGATCGTGCGCATCGCCGAAGAACAGGCTGCCGACCTAATTGTCATGAACTCGCACCGCATCGACCGCAACGATCCTGCTGCCAGCTTGAGTACCATCAGCTATAAGGTCAGCGTCCTGGCGAATTGCCCCGTGCTTTTGGTTAAGTAGTGAAGGGACGACAGGATAATACTGCTGCCCAATTGAATTCGCCAGCAGTATTATCCTGTCACCTTGTCAGAAGTTCGAGGCGTCGTCAAAGTGGCGGAGCAGCGGCTCTAACTCGCCCCAGAAGGATTCAGGGATCGCAACGGTGGCGGCTTCGGCATTGGCTCTGGCTTCATCGGGGAAGCGGGCACCGGGGATGGTCGTCGTCACTTGGGGATGGCGAGTGACCCATTGTAGCGCAACTGCCAGTAAGGGTACGTGATGCGCCTGGCACAATTGTTGAATTTTGCCCACGTGCGCCTGGCACTCCGGACTGTAGTTGCGGTCATAGTAGACGGTATCTGGCTGCGGTCCGGTGGCTAGTAAGCCTCGTTCCAGTGAGGTCGCAATCACCAGGCCCACATTGTGTTTGATTGCTGCTGGCAAAATACCCCGCAAAGCAAATTGGTTGATCAAACTCCAGGCCCGCGGCACCACTGCAGCGTCAAATTCGCCGGTCTCTATGTAGCGGACATTCACACGTGGATCATCCGCCGCCGTGCCAATAAAGCGCACCACCCCTTGATCCTGTAATTTGCGCAGTGCGCCCAATGCCCGGTCTTTGCCCATTACCTCTTCCATCGGCACGCCCATTGGGTCGTGAATGTAGACCACTGGCAACTGTGAGAAGCGTAGCCTGCGCAAACTCGCTTCGACCTCGCGCATCACCCCGTCGTAGCTGTAATCATAGCCATGAATCATGCGCCCTGTCTTGGTCGTAACAATGCAGCGCTGGGCCAGGTCGGGGCGTTCAGCCAGCGCATGCCCAATGATCTCCTCCGCCTTGCCCCCGCCGTAGAGAGCAGCGGTGTCGATCAGCGTGCAGCCGCTTTCGATGGCCGCCTGGACAGTCTGCACCCCCAACTCTTCATCGATTCCACTGACCAATGCCTCGTAACTGGCCTGGGCTTCTTTGATCGTGCGCATTCCGCTAAACGCAGTTCCCAGCCCAACAATTGACAGTTCCAAACCGGTGCGGCCCAATATTTTGCTCTGCATCTCTTTCCCTCGCTGGGTGAACCCTATCCACAAACCCACCTTCTAACTAGGTACAGACCCTCACTGCGGCTAGTGTGCGGCTGTTCACGCCATTGTACTGTAGAAATGAATGGGACTTATTGTGTATATCGCCTCTAGGCGCAGTTTTGTGGAATAAAATAGTCTTTACTAGATGTAACCCCGTTCATTGGACACCAACTCACACAAATCTGTCGCTGAGGAGCATAGAATAGATCAGGGAAACGAATATGTCTAAAAAAAAGGTCTTGATTCCAATTAGCGACCCACAGTTCAGCCTGCAAGTCTTGCCTCATTTGCAGAATTTTCTAGATCCTGCGCAAAGCGAACTTGTTCTGCTCCATGTGGAACAGGCACCTCAAACACTTCATATCGAGCGACCTCTGATGGGGCCAGTTGATATTTATCGCGATGAAGCCGAATACGCCATGCGTGTCAACTTCGCCGATGAAATGCTGCCCATCGTCGAGAAATTGCACGAGACCGGCTTCGAGGTGAAGACGGATGTGCTTTTTGGCAAACCCGCTCAAGCCATTGAAGAACATCTGGAGTACGAACCCGTAGATATGGTGGCCATCACTACCCATGGCCGGACAGGCTTTGACAAACTAATGGCAGGCAGCGTGGCTGAACACATTTTGCATCATACACACATTCCAGTGCTGATCTTTCATCCCTCGGCAGGTGACAGTACAACTGCGTAAATTGGATGGTTAGGGTAGGGGATTTGGTTTGCGCTAAATCGTTTCCAAATTCCCTGCTGGAGGTGGCTAACATGATGGGGCTCTTTCGAACCAAGTGGAGTCAGCAGTGGCGCATTTCGCCGCTGCTATTGGCCGCAATCACGCTTACCCTCGTTGTCAGCAGTGGCTGTCAACTACAATCGTTACAGCCTACTCCGGCAACGCCACAAACGATTTATCTTCCTTCGATTTCTGCGGCACCACCCGTTGTTGCGGCCAACAATCCAATTACGGTTTCGGGTGCTGCTTGGTCGCCCGGCGAGTCAGTGCAACTGATATTGGCGGCCAGCAGCGGCGCAACGCTGTTGCAACGCAATCTGGTGACTACAACCGTCGATAACAATGGCTTTTTTAGTGTCACCTTTCTCTATCCCAACGACGCGCTTTGGCTCAGTGCGCAAAATGTTCGGGTCGTGGCCCATTCGCTGCAGAGCACCCAGCAAGCGACCGTGCCGTTAACCTTGCCCACGACCATTATTACCCCAACCACACCGATCGGAACAGTCACCGTGCCAGTGACCATCAGCCCGTCACCCGCACAGACCGCGGTCATTACTGCATCAACGACCCCGGGTGTTTCGAACGGAGCATCAACTGCTACCTCGATTGCCACCGCAGTAGAAGCGGCCTCCCCAGCCGCCACCTTTACGGCGGCTCCTACGGCAGCGAACGTTGCGCAAGTGATCGGCAGCGAACTCAACTTGCGGCGCGGCCCGGATACACGTTTTGATGTCCTACGAACGCTGCCGATTGGCGAACGTATTACGATTCTGGGGCGCGATTCAAGCGGACAATGGCTCTATGTGCGCACAAGCAATCAAGGGGAAGGCTGGGTGTCAGCGCGCTTTACGAACTACACGGGTGCGGCACCTGTGGTGCCTGCTCCGCCATTCCCTACTGCTGCGCCCGCAACCCCAACGCCGACACCCCCCGTCATCAACAACTGGCGTGGTGAATACTATGCCAATCCCTCGTTGATTGGGGCACCCGCCCTCGTGCGCGATGACGCAAATATCAACTTCTATTGGGGCTATGGTTCGCCCGCAGAGCAACTGCCTGCCGACAATTTCTCCGTTCGCTGGAGTCGGAGCCTTTACTTTGATGGCGGTGACTATCTCTTCTCGGCCCGCGTGGACGATGGCGTACGGGTCTGGATCGATGGCGACCCGGTGATTGATCAGTGGACGACCGGTTCAGAGCGCCTGTTGACTGCCTACCACACCCTGAGTAGTGGTTACCATCTCGTGCGCGTCGAATACTTTGAAGCTAGAGAACAGGCGGTAATTAACGTTTGGTCGGAGCGCGTACAGAATTACCCGGACTGGAAAGGTGAATATTTCAATAACCGAGTTCTGAGCGGATCGCCTCAGGTCGTGCGTAACGATGCCCAGATTGATTTCGACTGGGGAACCGGTTCGCCTGACAACAATCTGCCCAGCGACAACTTCTCCGTCCGCTGGACGCGCAATCAATATTTCAGCGAAGGATTGTATCGTTTCCACATCTTGGTCGATGATGGTATGACGCTGGCTGTGGATGGCAATCGGCTGATTGACCAATGGTATGATGGCAGCCAGCGCGAGGTGACCAGCGACCGCTGGATGAGCGAAGGGAACCATTTCCTACAGGTGGAGTATTACGAGAGTGGCAATCAAGCGCGTGCCAAAGTCTGGTGGGAGCGGCTCAATGGCTTCACTGACTGGAAGGGCGAGTACTGGTCGAATGTTGCTCTTTCAGGAAATCCAACCCTGGTGCGCAACGATGGTACGATCAGCTTTAATTGGGGCAATGGATCGCCTGCTGCTGGCCTGCCCAGTGACAACTTCTCAGCGCGCTGGACGCGTGATTATTATTTCACCACCGGACACTACCGCTTCAATGCGAGGGTCGATGATGGTTTCCGCCTCTACGTCAACGACAACTTAGTGATCGATCAGTGGCACGACAACGATGGCAACGCGCTCTATACAGCCGATCTAGCACTGAGCGGCACGCAACGTCTGCGCGTCGAATATTACGAACGGAGCGCCACGGCTCTGATTGATTTCTGGTGGCAGCAATTGCCAGAAGCTGTCACGCCGACCTGGACGCCGCTGCCTCCGGATACCGCTACGCCGACCCTGGTACCGACGGCGACGAACACACCGCCAGCGACTGCTACACCAACCGCAACGCAGAGTGTTCCGCCGACTGCGACTGCGACCAATGTCCCTGCTACCGCAACCAGCGCACCCCCTGCCACGAACACTGCGACCGAGACGTCTGTTCCGACAGCCACAGCAACCACGGCGGCGCCCACTGCGACGGCGACCACGGTCCCGCCTACTGCAACGGACACATCTGTTCCACCAACGGCGACGCCGACAGCAACTGTGGCCCCAACCGCCACCAACACGCCGGTTCCGCCCACGGACACTCCAACCTCGGCACCTACTGCTACCCCGTTAGGCGGGGCGATTGCCTTTATCGATCCGGCCTTTGGCGGAGGTGGAAGCGAGGTTAGGGTGGCTGGCAATCATTTCCCAGCCAATGCTACGGTCAATGTGCATGTCGCACCGTTTACGACGCCCGACCCAGCACAATTGGCAGAGAAAATCTACGCCACCACCACGACCAATAAGAACGGTGACTTTACACTGACCTTTACGGTGCCTAGTATTTGGCCTGACGGTACAGCGATTCCTAATGGGCGTGTGTGGGTCGTGCTTGCGACCGAGGATTTTCAAGTGATGGTGAAGGTACCATTCAGGTTTTCAGATCAACCTGCAGGTAACCCGTCTTGAGTACAACCATAACACAAAGCAGTGACGAAAGGATGTTTTATGATTCAATCCAAAGAAGAAGCATTGGCAATCATGCATGATCTCTATCGTAATACCTGGGAGCGTGAGGAGGCGATTCATTATCTGCGCAAACAGACGCTGAATGAGCACGAGATTGAGGCATTAGTCGAGCAACTACGCGATACAGCAGCTGGAGTGCGTTGGGCCGCCGGTTCGGCCTTGGCTGCCGCTGGGCAGATTGCAATTGTGCCATTGTTGCGCGCTTTGACCGGTTCCAATGTCAACTCGTTGCTACTAGCCAGTGCCCATCATGTGCTGCACGACACAATCGATGTCGATGCGCGAAAACAGGCAGAGCCCTTGCTTGATGCCATTCGTGGGCCAGGTGCGGATGTAGCAGCCATGACCGAAGCCGCGCATTGGCTCAGTCGCTTAGAAGCCGCGAAGGTTTGACAAGGTGACGATCTGACAGGATGACCAGGTGAATATCTACATTTTTCACCTGGTCATCCTGTCAGACTGTCACTCGCGTCGCCGCAGGAAAACCACCCAATACACTGCAGCCACCAGAAGTACGCCGCCCATAATGTTGCCAATCGTTACGGGCAAAAGATTACCGAGCAAAAACGTCTGCCAAGTGAGGGCAGCGAGATCAAGTTTGCTGACAGCCACAAAGGCTGGATCGAACTGTTTGATGAAGAGCGCCACCGGAACGAAATACATGTTGGCAATGCTGTGTTCAAAGCCAGCCGTGACAAAGGCAGTCACCGGGAAAAGGATGGCAGCGATCTTGTCGATGGTGCTGCGGGCGCTAAAGGTTAGCCAGATCGCCAGACAGACCAGGGCATTGCAGAGCGCACCGAGGGCAATTGCCTGCACGAAACCAAAGTGCACCTTGGCGTTGGCAATGGAGAGCGCTGTAATTCCCACGCTGCCACCGCCAAAGGCATACTGTTTGCTGGCAACGAGCAGCAGCGCCGTACCCAATGCCCCAGCAAAGTTGCCAAGATAGACTACGACCCAGTTACGGAGCAGCGCTGCGCTAGTCACCTTGCCGCTCGCCCATGCCATGACAATCAAATTGTTGCCTGTGAACAGTTCCGCCCCACCCACAATCACCAGAATAAGCCCCAAACAAAAGGTAATGCCCACCAGCAAGCGTGTCACTCCAAAGGGCAATACATTGGCTGCCCCGGCGGCGACTGTAGTCGAAAAGATAGCCCCAAGTGCAACAAATGCTCCTGCCAGCACCGCTAACGCAAACAGATTGCTCAAACTCATCTCTGCTTTGCGCATGCCCACTTGTTCGGCCTTCTGCGCCATTTCAACTGGCAACAGCGCATCAATATGGTTTTCGTTGTTCATAGTAATCACATGTTCAAGAATAAGGGTTGAAGAGTGGCAAAGTAACTTTTCAACTCTTCCACTTTGCTACTTTTCCACTTTTCACCATTATGCCCACTTTGACGATAACAACACCCATCATCCGGCTAGGCCCGGACTGACCGGGCGGCCCGAAGTCAGCAAACCCGTCTGCTAGCGAGTCTCCACGCTCGCCTAACGGGCATTCCGCCTGAGACATTGCCGTAGTAGAGTGGTGAGGCAACCCAAATTCATTAACATGTGTTATGTATACAAACTAAAATCGTGTTTTCATACTCACTTACTTGAGAAAGGTTACGTTCACCATGTAGCCAACCTGTGGTGGAAAGTCATTATCCATTGGACGGGGCCGAAGCTTGCGAATTGAGAGAGAGATTACAGGTTTTCGCTACGAGGCGGTAGATGGTAAAGAGTGATTGCGTGTATCCTACGATGCCACATTCAAGGAGATCGATGCCTATGGAAAATACACCTTGGTCAAAAATCGACAGGCAACTTGTAGGTGAGCCCCAAATAGTCGGGCAAACCACAATACAGCTTACGGCGCATGCCCATGGCTGGCAAATTCAGAGTAAGGATAGAACTGCTCCCTTGACGGGTGCCTTTGTGCGCCTCCGACCCGTGTCGGCTCAAGTGCGCAGCGAACGGGGCGAAGAGACAGTTGAATTTGTCGACCCGGTCAATGCCGCACTTCGTGCCATGCTGGGTGTCGCTCTGCTCATCAGTGCTGTCTGCTGGATCATCATGCGCATTACGATCGGTATTGCGGGGCGTAGTAAACGAGCCTTAAAAAGGAGATAACGTATGCCAGAGAACTTCGTGCTTCACACCACTCCGATTGAGGAGATGCTCGAAAAGTTAAGCGTAGAGCGCGTCTTTGGTACGCCAACCCACGAAAATGGGATCACAATCATTCCAGTGGCCCAAGTCGATGTGGGCTTTGGCTATGGGGGCGGCTATGGACGCGGCCCAAATGGCAAAACGGGCGAGCAAGTTGACGGAACATCGACTACCAACAACGAAGGAGTCGGGAGCGGTGGTGGTGGCGGCGGACGCGCAACGCCTCGTGGTTATCTACACATTACATCCGACGGTGTACGCTATGAACCGATAGTCGATGCGACCCGTATTCCGCTTGCCGGTATGTTGATGGGTGCCTGGGCGATCTTCTGGATCACGGCGACGATTCGCACGATTGCCAGGGCGATTGCAAAGCGCAAGAAGGCGATGTAGTGCTTCATAGCATGAATTAGGTGGTCGGCAATGAATAATTGCTGATTACCTAATTCTTAAGCAGCTTTAAAACTCCCCACCTGACCGGTTTCTTCTTCCTTGCCTCGCAGTACCTTCCAGTCAACCGTTCATATAAATATTGTATAACCAGCGATGAAATAGCTACCTGACCGTGTTACCTAGTGCATGATTAACAGCGTAATTTTGCAAACTTCCGGGAAGGGTCTGGGCTTAAGCTGGACTGTAGCTATAGTCTTCCCGGAAGACGATTGACAAACTACTTTGTTGAAGTAGCACGAGACAGTCTGTCATTCTAACTGACATCTGTTCTTGAAAGCTTTTGATCGGCGATGCTTTTTTATGTGGGCGCGTTTCACGAATGTAATGTCACAGCCGCCTGGTTTTGTATTGAGGGTTCAGCCGCTCAACTGGCAGGTCGAGCCTGGTAAAACGTACAGTGGCGATGTCACCTTGCACAGCCGGGATGGCTACAGCGGCACGGTGATGCTCAGCGCGACTGCCTCCTCGAATCAGCTCAGTGTAACGGTTTCACCCACTCCTGTTGCGATCGGCCAATCAGCGAAGATTACGGTAACGGTCGCCGCAGAAAGTAAAGAATCTGCCTACACCGTGAAGCTCCAAGCTAGCGATTCGCTGCTTACGCAAACTGCAATTCTCTCCATTACCCTCGCCGTGCCAGATCGGCAAACTTATCTGCCGCTGCTTTCTCGTTGAATGGGACAATCGCACATCTTCGGCAAATTCAACATGTGCGATTGTCACCTCCTCGTTTGACCAGTTACCCTACTGCTAGAGCCTTCCCGGAAGATTGCAAAATTACTCCGTTAAGCATGCACTAGGTTGCCATGATAAAACTCTGTTTCGATCCATGCTCAAGCTACCCTGGCTACAGCGCCAGAACAGGGCGAACCCTGACCGTAAAGGAGCCTCACGCAATTCTTCGCTGGTCGTGAGCTATTTAATGAATGTTCTGAATCTGGAGTTACCTCTTGATGCTCATTCATAGTGCTCCCATCCTCTCCCCTTGACCAACGCTCGAACTAACCGCTTGCCCAGCCCACGAGAAAGCCTTTGGCGTTAAACTAAAGTTAACCGTAATTTTCATGGGTGATCCACATGATTGGATTGCATTAGTTATGTTGTGTGATGCACGAGGACCGTAGCATCGCAACCCTCGTTGAATCCCTCTCCGGCCCCGTAAATTGATGGCTCCTTTACGTGTATGACTGATGTGGAGGCTCTTATGAAACTAGCCTGTGTCAAACCTCGTTTGTCCATCCTACTTCGTCTTCTCTTGGTTTTTATGCTTGCTAGTGGCTCCTGCTTGGCAGTCAACAGGGTGGATTCGCCTACGGCCCAAGCATCCAACAATGCGACAGGTGCTTCTTTGCCTCCCCCTGGGCTATCGAACGAAGCGTGGCAAAAGGTACTCAAGCAGATCAATGCCAGTGATGCCACGGTCGAACCGAAGAAAATTTATCCTACAGACGGTCTCAACTACGGTGACTTTGGGGTATCGGTCGCACTGGCTGACGATCTGCTCGCCGTCGGTGCCGATTGGACCGATATCGGTGCAACCGCCGAGGCAGGCGCTGTCTATCTCTTTGCCCGCAATGCCGGCGGCGCTGACAACTGGGGGCAAGTGAAAAAGCTGACAGCCAGTGATGGCGCAGCTGGCGATTATTTTGGCTACGATGTCGCCCTCAGCGGCGATGTCCTGGTCGTTTCCGCAGTCAAAGATGATGTTGGCGGCAACGTCGACCAGGGTTCTGCCTACATCTTTATGCGCAACGCCGGCGGTGCCGACAACTGGGCGCAAGTGAAAAAGTTGCTCGCCGATGACGGTGCGGCCAACGACTGGTTTGGCAATGCGGTGGATGTGGATGGTGACATCGTGGTTGTGGGCGTACGTCTCGATCAGGTGGGAGGAGAAAATGCCCAAGGCTCGGCCTTCATCTATCAGCGCAATCGAGGTGGTGTTGACCAGTGGGGCATGCTCAAACACCTCGTTGCCAGCGATGGTGTCCGCATCAACTTGTTTGGCGTTTCGGTCGCCGTCAGTGGCGACACGATTGCCATCGGCGCTGATTATCGCAAAGTGTACTCGGTGCAGGAGCATGGCGCGGTCTATCTCTTCATGCGTAACCAGGGCGGTGCCGATAACTGGGGGCAGTTCAAAACGATCTGGCCCGGTGAAGCCTATATCAAAGATCACTTCGGCGGATCACTGGACCTCAGCGGCGATACCTTGGTGGCAGGAGCACGCGAACACGATACCTGGGGCAACGAAGACCAGGGCGCGGCCTATGTCTTTTCTCGTCATACTGGTGGCATGAACAACTGGGGCGAGGTGAAAGAGTTAATCTCCTCTGATGGCAAGGCCCATGACCGTTTTGGCGTATCGGTGGCGATCAGTGGCGACACCATCGTGGTCGGTGCCGATCATGCAGGTGCTTATACGCAAGGGGAAGCTTACACTTATTTGCGTAATGCGGGCGGGGCGGACCAGTGGGGCGAAGTCAAGATCATGGCCGGTGCCTGGGGTGATCTGCTGGGTCTCACGGTGGCGGTGAATGGCGAACTGATTGCCGCCGGTGCGCCGAGCGGTGGGCACATCCCTCTTGAATTTGATGGTGCAGTCTATCTGTATGGGCGCTATCCACAGCCACGCAGTAACTGGCAACAAAAGAGTCCAATGCTGGCCAACAATGGCGAAGCGCGTGACTGGTTTGGTGCAGCGGTTGCTCTAAGCAGCGATACCCTGGCGGTTGGTGCCCAAGGTGATGATGTTGATGGCAAGAGCAACCAGGGTTCGCTCTATCTCTTTGGCCGCAATGAGATTGCGCGCAATGCGGGCGGGACAGACAACTGGATCCTGCTCAAACAAGTGATGGCGAGTGACGGTGCCACCGATGACAACTTTGCCTCGGCGCTGGCCATTGCGGGTGACTTGCTGGTGGTTGGCGCGGAAACGGATGATGTGGGCGCAGGTATCGATCAAGGTTCGGCCTATCTCTTTGCCCGCAACGCAGGAGGGGTCGACAACTGGGGCTTGCTCAAACAACTGATTGCCAGCGACGGTACATCGAGTGACAACTTCGGCAGCGCGGTGGCGATTGATGACGAGTTCGTGGCGATCGGCGCACCCAGCAAGGCAGTAGGGGGTGCCTTTAGCCAGGGCGTGGTTTATCTCTTCCAACGGAATGCCGGTGGCGCTGACAACTGGGGTGAAGTCAAAAAGCTGACCGCCAGTGATGGCGCGGCCAGCGATCAATTTGGCATTTCTCTGGCGCTCAACCAGGCGACGTTGGCCGTGGGTGCTTATGGAGCCGACCTCAACGGCAATGATGCCCAGGGCGCAGCCTATCTTTTTGCTCGCCATCACGGTAGGCCCGATACGTGGGGTGAGGTGCGCAAAGTCGTGGCAGGTGACGGTGCCGCCAGCGACTGGTTTGGTTGGTCAGTGGCACTGGCTGGCGATCAACTGGTGGTCGGTGCGCCCTTTGCCGATGTCAGCAGCAATTTCGGGCAAGGTGCCGCCTATCTCTTCCAGCGCAATCTCGGTGGCGCGGATCAGTGGGCACAGGTGACAAAATTGCTGGCCAACGATGGTCAGCCTGACGATCAATTCGGCTTTGCCGTCGCCACCTGGGGCGACTGGGTCGCTGCTGGGGCGCATGACGCAGATGTGGGGGGCAACTTCGATCAGGGGGCCGTTTACATCTTCTCGCGTAACTTCAATAGTGGCGATAGTTGGAGTCAGAGCAAAAAGCTCCTTGCCAGCGACGGTGCGGCCAACGATCAGCTTGGTGCCGCATTGGCTGCCAGCGAAGAGGGCTTGGTGGTGGGCAGCCATTTCAAAGACGTCGCTGCTAATCTCGACCAGGGCGCTGTCTATCTCTATCTGGCAACTGCCAACAGTGTGCCGACTGTGCAAGAAGATGTTTACACAGTTGTCGAAAACGGTGTACTGACTGTGTCTGCACCAGGAATTTTGGCGAATGACAGCGATGCCAATAGCGACCCGATCACAGCAACGCTACTCTCGCCGCCGTCTAATGGTGAACTCAACTTGAGCCTCGATGGTGGCTTTGTCTACACCCCAACACTCAACTTCAGTGGCCTGGACAGCTTCAGCTATCAGGCGAGCGATGGCATTAGCGCCTCACTGACAGCAACCGTGACCATCACCGTAACTGCGCTAGAGTATCAGCCGATCTATTTGCCGCTGGTGACGAATAGGTCAGTAGGACAGTGAGACAGTGGGACAGTAAATCAGTCACTGTGTTACTGTCCTACTGTCTCACTGACTTACTTCGCTAAACTCCCCATCTGACCGGGTGAAGAACTCCCACGGTGGCTAAGCTGCTGTGGGAGTCTTTGGTTTAAGGTAACGCAGTCCACCTTCTGCTGGTGGAAAGTCTGAATCATCCCGCTTTATCACAATCAGGAGTCAACCATCTATGCACCCACGTAAACGGCGAACCCAGGCACCAACCTTCGATCCTGCTGCGGATGTTCCCCATCTGGCCCCGCGCTTTACTATGTTAGGCCCGGATGACTGTCAACGGCTGCATGAGGCGTCATGTCGCATTCTAGAGCACACCGGGGTCCGTGTTTATCATGCTGGTGCGTTGCAATTACTCAAACAGGCTGGGGCATGGAGCGAAGACGATCTAGTGAAAATTCCGGCGCAATTGGTTGAGGAAGCACTGACCTCAGTTCCACACACATTCAACTTATACCGTCGCGGTGGAACGCAAGTGGCTTGTGAATTGGATGGCACGCAGGTCTACTTTGGCCCTGGCTCGGATACATTGCGCTATCTCGATCCGCGCAGCGGCGAACGGCGCGACTTTCAACTGGCTGATGTCGCCGACTGCATCCGCATCTGCGATGCCTTGCCCGAAATCGGCTTTGTGATGTCAGTCGGCATCCCGCGTGACGTGCCGCCGCGCCGTTACTTCCGTCATCAATTTGCCGCCATGATCCGCAACACGGTCAAGCCGACTGTCTTTGTCTGCAACGACCTGGCCGATATCGAGGCGATCACGGCGATGGCGGCTGCGGTTGCTGGTGGCATGTCGAATCTGGTGCAGGCACCAACATTGCTGCTTTATTCCGAACCCACGACACCGTTAGCCCACAGCGAAGAAGCCGTCGATAAATTACTCTTCTGTGCCCGCCATCGCATCCCGGTCACTCACTCGCCCGCACCGATGATCGGCGGCACCGCACCGGTAACCCTGGCCGGTGCCGTTGCACTGGGCAATGCCGAGATGCTCAGCGGGCTAGTCATGCACCAACTGACCAATCCCGGTGCACCCTTCCTCTACGGCCACGGTGTCCATCATCTCGACATGAAAGAGATGATCAGCGTCTACGGTGCGCCGGAGTTTCAACTGGCGCGCGTCATGGCTGCCGAGATGGGGCGCTTCTATCACTTGCCGGTGTGGGGCTACGCTGCCCACAGCGACAGCGCCATCCTCGACGAACAAGCCGCCATCGATGCTCAGTTCTCGATCCAGACGGCCCTGCTCAGCCGAACCAATCTCAACCACGATGTCGGCTATCTGGAAGCAGGATTGGCGGCTTCGCCCGAAGTGATGGTACTGGCGAATGAATTGATTGCCATGAACCGTGTCTTTGCGCGCGGCGTCCGCTTTGATGACGAAGCGTTGGCCCTTGATGTAATCCACGAAGTTGGACCGGGTGGTCAGTTCTTGAATCACAGCCACACCATGCGTCACTGGCGCGAACTCTGGCTGCCGTCGCTCTTTGACCGCCGTCGCCTCGAACCCTGGCTGCAAAAGGGGGGCAAAGACATGCACAGCCGTGTGCGTGAGGCCACCGTTGCCCTGCTCGACACCCATCAACCCGAGCCACTCTCCGCCAGTGTAGAGGCAGAAATTGAGTACATTTTGCGGCAGGAGTGAGCCTTCTGCAACCGCAGACTAGTCACTTCTCACCCAGGCACCAAGGCCTACAAAGTTTTTCTGCTTGCAGTTCTTTGTGGCGTTGTGCCTTGATGTATGCTTATTCCTGATGCAGCCACCTGGATCATTGCCGATTCACGGTCTACAATCAAGTGAGTCAGGTTGGCTCATCTCCCTCTTCACGCCGTCGTTGGTGCAAGTCATGTCGGATCCTCCAGCCTGCCGAAAGTCAAGCTGGCTCAAGCACAGCGGATCATCAAGGTTGCGGATTCCAATAAGGTCTATGTATGGCTGGATCTTGGCCTGTTGCGAACCGTAGTTCCAGCAAGGAAGATCGGATCAGCGCCTGTGCAGTGCCAAGAATGATGTAGATCGCGCAGGATCAGCCTCGTTCTGGACTCGAAAGTAGGGCAGATCTTGTTGGATCCAGCAGGCGTTTGTCTCCAAGATGGCGTAAGTCGGGTTAGATCAGCCTCACATCAAGGCCAAGAATGGAACCACTCTACTTGGATCGAGGGCATGTCTGCGCTCACGATGGGGTAAACCTGGCTGGATCATCGCTCCCTCTGTCTCAAAATGGAACAAACTGTGCTGGATTACGGCTCGATCTTCCTCGATTTGTCGCTACGTACGGTACGACAAGCTTGCCAGCCACTTCCGGGAAGGCCCTTCCCGGAAGTTGTTCGTTCAGCTCCTCTTTCCAGCCAATTCTTCGGTTCTATTGAACAAACCGACCCATTTCTTACTCTTTAATTCAAGCTTGGAACTTAAATTAACTTACTTCCGTTTTACAATCGGCGAAAGTAATCTTCGCAGATTTATTCTTTAGCCCTGTTACAAACCAGGTTGCAATCAGGAGAAGAGCACTGTGCTTTACGCAAAACAGAACACCATCGCTGGCTTCCATCTCTACGCTGACCATATCTTGCGCTTCGTCGAGGAGACGCCCGAAGCACAGCAGTTGCTCGAACGTTTTGGCTACACCGTGGAGCGACTGCAAGCGGGGCGCAGGCTGCTGGAAGAGGCACAAGCCGCCTATCGCGATGTGCAAGAGTTACAGAAACTGCAAAAGGCCACTACGCAAGCCCTGCGTGAGGAAATGCGCGTGATCCATCGTCGTTATCAAGTGCAGTTGCAAGCAGCGCGCCGTGCTTTGGGTAAAGAGCTACCACGGGTGCAGCAGTACAAGCCGTCCAACTACTCCCCTTGGCTAAGCCTGGTGCAAAGCTTCTACGCGACCGTACTGCGCAATCCTAGCTTTCAGGAAAAGTTAGACGAGGCCAGCATTCCCAGCACAGAACTGCAACGTTCGCTGCAGATGGTAGAGGCATTGGTCCACAAGAAGACGGCGCAAACCAAATCCCACCAAAGCCTGCGCGACCGCAATCAGCAGCGCCGCCAGCAACAACGGGCGGTGATTGTCTGGATTCAGGAGTTGCGTAGTAACGCTCTGTTTGCCTTCCGGGATGCGCCCGGTCTGCTGGCCGCTATGCATGCGCTTGCGCCGCAATCGAAGATTGATAAGAAAAAGACGAAAGCAAGCGACGCTGTTGTGGCGGAGACGGAAGTATCAGACACGGTTGCTATAGCATCAGTATAATGTTGTGAGGTCCAGTAAGTCGTTCAGGATTTACCCAAAACGCCCATTGATATAGTCATTTGTACGCGCTTCTTTGGGATGGGTAAAGATCGTGGTGGTTAAGCCATACTCAACCAACTGACCTGCGCGCTTCTCGTTGACACTGAAAAAGGCGGTGTAATCCGAAACCCGGCCCGCTTGTTGCATGTTGTGCGTGACGATCAGGATGGTGTAGGTTTCGGCGAGCTTGCGAATCAAATCTTCAATTCTGCCGGTTGCAATCGGATCCAGTGCAGAACAAGGCTCGTCCATTAATAGCACGTCGGGTTCTACGGCAATGGCGCGGGCGATACAGAGGCGCTGTTGCTGGCCGCCGGATAGTGCCAGGCCGGGCTCCTTCAACTTGTCTTTGACCTCTCCCCAAAGCGATGCCGCTTTTAGAGCGGCGACGACGCGGTCGCTGATTTCGCTGTGGGCGTAGCGTTGTGTTTCCAAACGCATGCCATAGGCGACATTGTCGAAGATCGACATCGGAAAGGGATTGGGACGCTGAAAGATCATGCCGATCTTCTTGCGGAGCGTTGCCACGTCATTCAATTGGGGAATGTTTTGGCCGTTGAAGATCAATTCACCATCGCAGCGTGCGCCGGGGGTCAAGTCATGCATGCGGTTGATCGCCCGCAAGAAGGTTGATTTCCCACAACCAGAGGGGCCAATTAATGCTGTAACTTTATTGCGATAGCCAGTCATGCTGACCTGATCGAGCGCCTTAAACGAACCGTAGTAAAAATTGAAGCGGTCAGCTCGAATCACGGCAGAATCAGGCGTCTGCGTTGTTGGCTGGAGTACACTCATCAGGCCCTCCCCTTTAGGCGCTTTTGGACACGATTGGAAACCAGTGTCGTTGCTAGATTAAAGAGTAACATCAGTAAAAGGAGTAAGGCAGCGGTACTATCAGCGACTTGCTGGGAGTCAGACAGCCCTGGCACGCCGATGATTTTGAGCACCCAAATATGTACTGCCAAGGTTGAACCGGTCGCCATCGGGTTCAAGCTATATTCTGCATTGGGTGAAATCGCTGTTCCTGTGGTCAAGATCAGCGGTGCAGTTTCGCCTACGATTCTCCCAGCGGTAAGCACCAGCGCGGTAAAAACTCCCGGCAAGGCAGTGGGTAGTACGACTTTACGAATTGTCTCCCACTTGCTTGCACCGAGCGCCAGGCTGCCTTCCCGATACGAGTTTGGCACGCTGCGAATGGCGTCCTCAGCGATGCGCACCATCAACGGCAAGTTGAGCAAGGTCAAGGTCAAGGCACCGCTGAGCAAGCTGTAACCCAGCCCTAATAGCGTCAAAAAGACAATCGAGCCAAAGACACCAAAGACAATTGATGGCACGGAAGCAAGTGCTTCGATACAAAAGCGGATCAGCGTGGTGAGTGGCCCACTGCTGGCGTATTCTGCCAAGTAAATAGCGGCCCCGATCCCTAGGGGCGCGGTAAACAACATAGTTAAGATCAACACATAGATCGAATCCCACAATTGGGGACCGATCCCAGCGCCAGATTCAGTCAATGAGCTGGACGTGGTAAGAAAGCTCCAACTCAGTGCAGGGATGCCTTGGTAGAGAATGGTGGCGACTACGACAAAGAGCACACCGACCAAAAAAAGTGCGGCAAGCCACATCACGCCAGTGGCAATCTGGTCGGCGATTTTGTGGCGTTTATATCGTTGTTTGCTAATCGCCGCGCTATCACTTTGCGGTAATAATTGGGCATTTGAGACAAGCATAACGTCCTTCATAAGTCCTCTTGTGTCAGAATGGCGAATTGCGAAATAGATAGAAAACGCTGGGTTGGAGATGGAGGAACTAATCAAAAAATCCGCAATCCGCAATTCAGCCCCTTCTAGCTGCGCGACAAGGGGCTGCGCACGCTTAGGCGAGCCACTGTAATCAACACAAATGATGTCACTAGTAGTACAAAAGCAACCATAATCAGCGCTGCGCGATGTTCGGGTGAAGCCGCTTCGGGTAATTGCGTGACGATGGCTGCGGGCATCGTGGTTGCACCATCGACCAGGTTGGTTGGGATGTATTCTGTAATGTTGCCAATCACCATCTGTACCGCCATTGTTTCACCGATGGCACGCCCCATACCGAGAATGATTGCAGTAAAGAGCCCCGAGCGTGCAGAGGGCAACAATACTCCCCAGATCATCTGCCAGCGTGTGGCACCAATGCCGCGTGCTGCCTCGCGCAGGCTCATGGGCAGTGAACGTAAGGCATCTTCAGCGATGGTGACAATCGTAGGCTGTGTCATAAAAACTAATACCACCGATGCCGCCAGGATTCCTTTACCCAATCCTACCTGAAAGGTTTCCCGTACCCAGGGTACAACGTAGACCAAACCAAGCAGGCCGAAGATGACGGATGGTAGCGCAGCGAAGATCTCGACTGTAGCACGTAGCAAACGGCGCATGGGGTCGGGTGCGATTTCTACCATGAAGATCGCCACCAAAATTGCCAGTGGTGCGCTGATCAGTAACGTAACCAAAGCAGTCAGCAAAGAGCCGACCAATAAGGGTAAGATGCCAAAGAGCCCTTCGGGCGTGCTTTCGCTTGTCACACTGGGATCTGTGACCTGTGCCGCAGTGCTGACGCTGCCATCCATCGTGGGTTGTCCGTCGGATGTGCTTCCCTCTACCGGTTCGCTCGGCTCGATCAGTTGACCATCCTGGATCGCCTGCCCCGTTTCGCTGCTCCCTTCGTCAGGCATGGCTTCACTCGGTTCAATCAGTTGACCGCTGTCGAGCGATTGTCCAGAAGTGTCGTTGCTGCTTTCACCAGGCATCGCCTCACTCGGCTCAATTAATTGTCCACCAATCTCCATCTGTCCATTCTGTTCGTCGCTGCTCGCAGTGGGTTCGCTTGGCTCGATCAGTTGTCCATCGTTGATCTGTGCACCCAGACCTGTGTTGTCGCCTTCGGTATCGGTATTCCCATCGCTGGCGGTCGTTTCAGAAGCTGAATCCGTTGTAACCGCTTCCGAATCAGGCGCACCATTCGGATTCCAGGTTGTGCCGGTGAAGAATTCCAATGGCGAAATGGTTTGAAATACGGTAAAACCTTGACTACCAACAAAGGCGATCAGCGAAACGCTGCTCACAACCAAAAAGGCGGCTGCACTGAAAAAGAGCGCCTGAATCATTGCTGCTTTACGAAACATAGTTTTTCTTATAGAGATGATACTTAAACATGGCACAGTCTCCACGGTTTGAGCTCTGAGGCAGCTTGTGCCATGTTTAAATAACCTTTGGTGCTAGTTTGAAAAGGTCATGAGAAACGACTAAGCTATAAGCAGATACCGATCAAAGTATGTGGAATAGCCAAGGAGAGACTCATGACCACAGTTGATTTTATCACAGAGTTGTTCTGTGTGGTGGCAGAACAGTTGGATCAACATGATAAGCACAGTCAAGCGAAACTGTATCCAAGCGAAGTCGTGACGATTGCCTTGTTGTATGCGTTGAAAGTGAGCGGCAGCCGAGCGTTCTGGCGCTGGCTAACGCGAGATTATCGTGCGTTGTTCCCCCAACTGCCGAGTCGAACTCGACTGTTCCGCTTGTTCGTCAGTCATCGAGCGTTGGTGTCAGAGTTCATGGCAGAACCGTCGTTGATCGGTGTGATTGACAGCTATGGCATCGAATTGTTGCATCCGGTGCGAGAAGGACGTAAGAGCAACAAATCGGACGCAAAGGAAAATCCAATCATCGCTGGATTGTTGGGGGCAAACTCTGCTATGTGCTCAATCATCTCGGTCTGATTGTCAGTTGGGATTGTGATACGGCTAATGTCTATGATGGCAGCAGCTTCCAGCAACTGGTTGACGACCTAGCTGACTGGATGGTTGTCTTTTCCGATACCGGCTTTGAAAAACACGATTGGCATCCCACCAACTTGCGCCTTTGCCAGCGCGGCGTGTGGAACGTTCGTATGGTCGTCGAAACCGTGCTTTCCATGCTCACCTATGTCTGTGATTTCAGCATTCCAGACACAAAGTCTGGGAGTACTTTGAAGCCAAGCTCGCTTTCACCATGGCTCTATTCAACATTTTGGTGCAATGGCATGGCTTTCAACCCGATGAAACTGGCTTTGTGCCCCTTTCCATCGCTGAGTTTAGTCTGTGATCAACTAGCACCAAAGGTTAAATAGCGTGTCCGTTGGTTAGATAGGGAATGGCGAGTAGCAACCTATGCTTGCCACTCGCCATTGAAAGGATAAAAATGCGGGTAGCGAGTGGTGAGTGCTGGGTTCACTCGCCATTCTCCACTCGCTATTTTCAGATTAGTTCTGCACGATAATGGTCGTGCGGTACTCGCTGTAGTTGGTGTCAGCGCGAACAACACGAAGGCGTAGGGTGTGAATACCATTCGGCAACTTGGTAGTGTCGAGCGAAAGCAATTTCCCAGCACCTTTCAACTCATTGGTGCCAGTACCGATAAAGGATGCACTCTGGTCGCTCTCGTTAAGTAGTACATCGACTTGCCAGCGGTTAAAGTTGGCTGTAGTGGCGATGCCAGAGACATCAACTGTGCCCTTCACAACAGCTCCGGGGGCAGGAGCGGTAATTTGACGAGGCGCATTGACAGGAACATAGCCTAAAGAATCAAAAGCCTTGCTGGTTTGGAATTTTTGGCTCACCACAAAGCTCAGGAAAGCGGTGGCGACTGGATTTGGTTGGCCTTTGGTGATGGCGTAACCGATGCCAACGATGGGCCAGCGACCATCAATGATGTCAGCTTTGACAGGGGCCACGCCGTCAATTTGCAGGGCAAGAATGTTTGGGTCATTCAGGTAAGCAAAACCCAGGTAAGAAATGGCACCCGGCGTTTGCGCAACGGTTTGCAACACGGTTTGGCTGTTATCTTCTTCCGAGGCACCTACGGCAAATTGGTCCTTGCCATCAAAGAGGTAACGGGACATCACAGAGCGTGTACCAGAGCCCTTGGCGCGGTTGATCAAGACGATGGGCTGATTGTCACCACCCACCTGGCTCCAGTTGGTGACCTCCCGGCGAAAGATTTGCACCAATTGTTTGCGGTTCAGGCTGACGATTTTGCCTGGGCCGACTTTGTTCGCCACTGGAGCAAAGGCCTGGATAGCAACCGGTGTTTCCACGGCATTGCCACACTTAAGATCCTGCTTTTCCTTGCCTGTCAGGCGAACATCGCTGTTGCCGATGTCGATCTGCCCCCCACAAACCTGCTTGCGCCCTGCACCCGAGCCACCACCGGTGACAGTGATTTGCACCCCAGGGTTGGCCGCCTGGAATTGTTTGGCCGCTTCTTGCATCATGGGCAGTAGCGCAGAGGACCCGGCCAGGGTCAATTTGCCGCTCAAACCACTCTGGGCACTGGCTGGCAAAATAGCTGTTGTTAACAAAGTAACAACCAAAATGAGTACGACTTGAATCTTTGTCCGCAGATTCATAACTTGTTCTCCAGTTAAACTTGGGTTTTGGCTCTAACAAAATAAGTAATTTAGCTCTAAACTACGACTCGAACGTACATTCACTTTTGTGGAGCTGTGGAATTGGAATCAATGCGCAATCGAGTACCAGGAAATTATTGAATGCTCAGAAAAATGCGGCATGAACGAAATGTATACGGATTGTTAATGTTTAGTCAGCGACCGGTAAATTGCTATGACTGTCAACGATCCCGTTTTGGTTAAAGCTTAAGTGGGCTGATCAATACTTCATTCTGTCCAAATTCCTCTCCCAATTCTCTTTCCATTCCAGCGAAGCAGGGCCGGGGTCAGGCGTGTCGCCCAAGGTGTAGATCATCTTACGTAGATGGTCGGTTAAGGCTTTGCGGCTTTTGTGGGCCGCTAGCTGTTCGTAGGGTATGGGGTCGCCGATGCTAATGCGTAGGGTTTGCGACATCATCTTGTTTAGCTCGTGCATAATGAGCGAAAGACGAAGCGAGAGGCTGAAGAAACTGACCAGATGAAACAGGTGACTATTTTGTCCGTGAAAGAAGATGGGAATAACCGTGGCTTTCGTTTGATGGATCAGCTTTGCGGCTGAAAGCTTCCACTCTAGATCTCCCACCGGTCCAAAGGGCGTCAACGCAGTGGAAATACCACCTCCTGGGAAAATAATGATCGCCCCCTCCTCCTGCAAGGTTTCAACCGCTTTACGCATCGAAGTCAGATTGGTCTGAATGGCCTGCTCGCCACCGTCAAAATCAATCGGCAGCACATAGGGGGCGATGCGTTCCTCGCGGCAGAGCGCTTTGCTGATAAAAATGCGAAAATTGTGACGCGCTTGCGAGGCTAAATAGCAGATTGCCAGTCCATCCAGGACCCCATAGGGGTGATTGGCAACAAAGATCAAGGGGCCGCTGGTGGGAATCGACTTTACTTTGTTAACATCGTAATCCAGCGTAACCTGTAATCCATGCAATGCTGCCGACCAAATGCTATCGCCGCGCTTGATGGCTTCCAATGCATAGGCGTAAATTCGTTCCAATTTGCTTCGCCCCGTGGCCTGTTCAATCAACTGGACAAGCGCTTTTTTTGCTAAATTGTTTACCTCTGAGGAATAGGTGAGCAGCGTTGAAGATTGATTCATACTTGATTAAAAATGATGGCTGGACAATGCGGAGGATCGCATCGTCCAGCCAGGCTAATTTAGCGTTGCGTTATTGTTGTGCAAACTGTGCATCCAACTCACGAATTGCGGCGGCAATGTCTGCATCCTTGGCGCTGCCCAATTCGATCCATTCAAGATTCAATGTTTCTTTGTCTTGTGTAATCTTGGCAGCAGAAAGGGTTCCTTCGCTAAGGTCGCCTTCATTAGTGGCCACAAACTTGTAGAGCACGCGATCCGTGCCATCATCCCCGAAATAGACGGTCTTGTTGTCGGGCATCACCTGTGCCATTTCACGGCTAAAGCGGCCCATGGCATAGTGCTTGATGACCTCGGTTCCCAACGGCAGATCTTCACCGCCAGCCGGAATCAGTTCAACGTTGTAGCCATAATCATAGGGATTGGGGATCTTGCCCAAATGCTCGGCAAGTTTATCTACCACGGGCAACCAGCCACCGGTCCATTCACCTTCAACGTCAGGCGGATATTCTTCACTGGTCAAGGCAGTGTTCCAAGGGGTGACACTGGCATTGCAGTTGTTCCAGGTGCCATTCACAGCACTGAAGTCGACCAATTCGCCCTCGATGACGTTCCAAGCGCCCGTTTCATTGGCCTTGATGTAGATGCGGTTCACACCACCGGGCGTGCATTCGAGGTTAGTAACCTTTGGTGCTAGTTTGAAAAGGTCATGAGAAACGACTAAGCTATAAGCAGATACCGATCAAAGTATGTGGAATAGCCAAGGAGAGACTCATGACCACAGTTGATTTTATCACAGAGTTGTTCTGTGTGGTGGCAGAACAGTTGGATCAACATGATAAGCACAGTCAGCGAAACTGTATCCAAGCGAAGTCGTGACGATTGCCTTGTTGTATGCGTTGAAAGGGGCGGCAGCCGAGCGTTCTGGGCGCGGCTAACGCGAGATTATCGTGCGTTGTTCCCCCAACTGCCGAGTCGAACTCGACTGTTCCGCTTGTTCGTCAGTCATCGAGCGTTGGTGTCAGAGTTCATGGCAGAACCGTCGTTGATCGGTGTGATTGACAGCTATGGCATCGAATTGTTGCATCCGGTGCGAGAAGGACGTAGTGGCAACAAATCGGACGTAAAGGAAAATCCAATCATCGCTGGATTGTTGGGGGCAAACTCTGCTATGTGCTCAATCATCTCGGTCTGATTGTCAGTTGGGATTGTGATACGGCTAATGTCTATGATGGCAGCAGCTTCCAGCAACTGGTTGACGACCTAGCTGACTGGATGGTTGTCTTTTCCGATACCGGCTTTGAAAAAAACGATTGGCATCCCACCAACTTGCGCCTTTGCCAGCGCGGCGTGTGGAACGTTCGTATGGTCGTCGAAACCGTGCTTTCCATGCTCACCTATGTCTGTGATTTCAAGCATTCCAGACACAAAGTCTGGGAGTACTTTGAAGCCAAGCTCGCTTTCACCATGGCTCTATTCAACATTTTGGTGCAATGGCATGGCTTTCAACCCGATGAAACTGGCTTTGTGCCCCTTTCCATCGCTGAGTTTAGTCTGTGATCAACCGGGCGTGCATTCGAGGTTAGTATAGAGATAACCTTCGGAGCCCGCTTCATCGGTGGGCAAAAACATATTGCCATCGGGGTTGTTGCAGAGCATCATCTTATTGCCGTCGGCATCCTTGATTTCACCATAGAGTTCGTTATCACTGCCCGGAATTGCTTCGCCGACACGGGCAAGAACTTGATATTCACCACTCGCCAATACCACCTGATGGGCCGCATCGCCGGTCGGGATGTCAATCGCCGTGAAATCATCGCCAGCTACATAACCGTTCACAGCACCGATGACGCCGCGGTTGTAGGGGTAGACATTCATCGGCGAAGGATGTTGCACATTCATAAAGAGCTGGCCGTTAGGCTCAATGCGCACCCCGGTGACTTCTGCACCGGCGGGTAAGCTGGCAAAGCGCTTTAGCTCCGTGCCATTCCACATCCACAAAAACTGATTTTGGTGCAGACTGGTGTCCTCGCCGATCCAGAGATTGCCCTTAGCATCGACAAAAATGTTATCGGGATTGGCAATTGAGTCCTTGTTGCAAGGATATTCTTTGTCATTCTCGTCGTAGGGGCCACCAACAACGATTGGGCTAAGCGAGGCAATGTTCCAGCTATCATCCAGTTGCGCCATGTAGACAGCGCCGCACTTGTTGGCCTCTAGTTGTAAGTCGCCTTCGGTATCCGCCATCGATTTTCCGATTTCGGTGACAGCGAAGTAGAGCCGTTTGTTGGCTGCATCGATTGCTGTGCCTTCGAGTTTGCGCCATTCTGCAGTTGCACCTTTGGCAACGGCGAAGTTATGGCTATCGAGAAAGGCCGCAAAGGGATGATCGGCAGGCAATACTGGCAACGGTGGTCCGGCGGGGGCATCGGTTTGGGCCAATAAGGGCATGGTTGTCGTGCTCAATAGCAGGGTCAGGGTTGCGCCTGTAAGCCATTGCACAAGCGATTTGCGGAATTGCATGTGCTTGTTCTCCTTAGATTTGAATTGAAATGGTAATGATGAAAATACAGCTTAAAGAACAATAAGGGGCAATCAATAACAGCCTTTATTGAGAAGATTAAGAGTTCATCTACGATTGTTAACGTTTGGAATAAGCGCGGAACAGAAGATGCTCTGTTTTTGCCATAGCGATGCAGAATGAAATGCAGAATAAATCGATGGATTCGGTAGGGTTGGAGAATAGAAGTTGTTAACCATTAACAAACAATTAGTTGCATCACAACAAAGTGTTGACATTTTCCTGTAACACTGGCGAGCAACATGCTTGTTATTTTGTGTGTAAGGAGATCGATTACGATGCTAACATGGGTACGCAAACAACAACAACCACAATTACGTTTTGAATTGCAGGATCAACAGATGCCCTTGGTCGATATGGAAGTAGATTTTCAATTGAGTGGACCGCGAGCAGTCTGTAAAACCGCTAACTCTCAGTTTCAGATTGCCTTTGATGGCTTTTGGCGTCACAAAGTGTTTGTCCGGGATGGCAGCGATATGCTGATTGCGCTGGTCTATGCTGAAACGTGGTTTAGTGATACGTCCATTCTGCGCGTGGGTGATAAAACGTTGTATATGAAGTTTCGCAATAATCCTTTGACTGAGCTGATCATTTATGAGGTAGAGTCCAAGCCGTTGCTCACCTGTCGTCTGGCTGCAAGCCGCAGTAGCCAGGTTGAAGTGCATGAAGACCTAGCGTTGCGACCGATGAAGGAACGGGAGACATTGCTGGGCATTGCTTGGTTTCTTTTCTTTCCGATTGCACAAGAAAGCAAGGAAGAGTACGCCCTGTAACATATGCCCTGTAACACAGGGCGCTCCCCATAGTAGAGCGCATTAACAAAAATGCTAGCGGGGATTTGTTTGGCTCTTTCCGCAAGGTACTATAAGTGAGCTGCAAGCTTGTTTGTGGATCCTGGGATGCCAATGGAGTTAACAAAATGATCGAGCCGAATGCCAGTTGCAAATGCACACTCGTTGTCGCAGTAGATTCGTACCTACGCGAGCTACTGCATATGCGCCCCTTTCTCTTACAACGGTACAGTGAGGTGCTGGAGCAGATGAGTGAACGTTGGCTCGCGGAAATAGGGGTCAATCAACTCGATGCCCTGGATGCCCAGTGGTTGGTTCGTTATGTAGCTACGTGCAGGGATCGCGGTGTTGCTATGAATGCTTGTCACGACTTTTGCCGTTGGGCACAACAACGTCGGCTGATCGAGCAAAATCCATTGGGCAGTATTATTGGCTAGAGCCTGTTATGAACTTTATGAGATAAGATGAACGGCTTGTTTAAGCATAAGGATAGCAAAGGCTAAGAAATATAAGAGCCAGCCAGTGTTTCTGGTAAACGTTCATAATCACGAGCAAGTCTGCGGAAGCGAGCCGTCCAGGCAAAACTGCGTTCGACAACCCAACGTTTTGGCAAGAGAACGAAACCTTTCTTGGCTTCTGGCAGTTTGACGACGATGAGTTCGATACCATGTTGATTGGCAGCCTGAGCGGCATCGTCACCGGTGTAGCCTTGGTCAACAGAGCAGCTTCAACACTATCCCCGGTGACATCTTGTACTTGTTGTGCCAGTTCATCCGCGCGCCCGCTCTTGTTCATTGGCTGGAGTTACATGCAAAGCCAGCAAGTGTCCAAGTGTATCAACTGCCAGATGGACTTTGCTGCCTTTCTTGTGTTTGTGGCCATCGTAGCCTGCTCGTTCGCCACTTTCCGGTGTCGATTGCAGGGTACGACCATCGAAAATCGCAGCAGACGGTTGCTCATTTCGGCCAGCGGCAAACGCAATAGGACTCGTAAATCATGCACCATCGTCTCGAATACTTCGGCTGCTATCCAGCGCTGTGTTTGTTGATAGACCGTGTACCAAGGCGGCAGGTCATTGGGCATCATTCGCCAGTAAACCGGCTCACCAGCCAGCGTAAGCCGTCAGGGCTTCCTCGCTCATGTTCCGTTGCGGTGCGTCTTCTCGCATCCAAGGTCAAATACGGCGCTGCGAACCCACTCTTCATCGGTTACATCACTTGGGTATGCTTTTCGGTTCATCCTTTTAGCATACTCATTCTGTCAAATCCAAAAGTTCATAACACGCTCTAGAAGAGGAAAAGCAGTAACAGCGTGGTTGGTTTAGCCTTCAAAACGGTAGCCTGAACCGCGTACAGTCACAATCCGTGTGGCATTGGTTGGGTCGCTCTCGATCTTTTCACGCAACCAACGAACATGAACATCGACGGTGCGGCTGCCCCCGTCATACTCCCATCCCCATACACGTTCAAGAATTATCTCTCTACTTAAGGCAATTCTTCGATTGCGGGCAAAGAAGAGCAACAACTCATACTCTTTGGGCTTTACATGCAGTGCCTTGCCATCGAGTAAGATTTCATGTCGACTGGTATCAATGACAAGATTGCCGAACTTAAGTTGAGCAAGAGCCTCTTCCATCTCTGAGGCGTTGTGCAGGTGCGCCGCTTCCTCGCGCACAAGTCGTACCCGCCGCAATTGTGCCTTTACGCGGGCAATTAGCTCACGCATACTAAACGGCTTTGTCAAGTAATCGTCCGCCCCTACCTCAAGACCGACGATCTTATCGATCTCGTCAACTCGCGCAGTAAGCATCAGAATGGGTGTGCTCATCTCTTGGCGCAGAATCCGGCACACCTCAAATCCATCAAGCTTGGGCAACATCAGATCGAGAATGATGAGATCAGGTTTGTGACTTCGTGCTTTTTCAATACCCGCTACCCCATCGTTGGCCACCACCACTTGGTAGTTGAGTCGTTGCAAACTGTATTGGAGTGTATCTACCAGTGCAGGTTCATCCTCGACAATGAGGATAACTGGCTGTGTCGTGGGATTTGCGAGTATCGCATTTGTTGTGCTCATATTGGCGGTAGTATGGGCGAATCGTACGAACTTACGCAAATTTATGATTTAGTCATTGTGAACTCTTCTCTACATTTACTCCTTATTAATCATACTTTAACCCAATCTCCCAAATCATAAAGAACTGTTCTCAACTCCACAATCATTCGTTCACCTTTGTCGATTACTCTTACTTAAAATTCCTGCAAGTTGTTTAAATAAGAGAGATGACTCAAGAATTTTGTTCTTGATATCGATCAGCACAGTAGGCTTACCTGAGTAGGTGATGCATGGCGCTACTAGAGATAGAGAATCTGCGAGTCGTCTATCCCAATGGTACGGAAGCACTGAAGTCTATTACATTGCAAGCCGATGCAGGCGAAATAGTGGCGATCATTGGGCGCTCAGGTGCAGGCAAATCGACTTTGCTGCGTTGTGTCAATGGTTTGCAAGCGCTAAGCGCAGGCAAGATTGTTTTAGAGGGCCAAACAATTAACCTCTTGTCTGAGGCAGACCGTATCCAATTGCGGCGCAAAATCGGTTTCATCTGGCAGGAATATAACCTGATTGATCGGCTGCCAACCCTTACCAATGTGCTCACGGGGCGCCTTGGCTATAACAATGGTTGGCAAAGCGCACTGGGCTTTTTTGACACTAGCCACCGACGGATTGCGTTACACAATCTTGCCCGGGTCAATTTACTACACCGCGCACGCCATCGAGCCGACAGACTTTCTGGTGGGGAAAAACAGCGCGTGGCAATTGCACGCGCCATGTCACAACAGCCATCGGTGGTTTTGGCAGACGAACCAGTTGCCAGCCTCGATCCAGAACTGGCACTCCAGGTAATGGAGGTTTTGTCACGCATCGCCCGCGAAGATCATGTCCTGACGCTGATCAACATTCATCAAGTCGAACTTGCCAAGATGTTCGCAGATCGTGTGATCGGGATTGCTGAGGGAAAGGTTGTCTTCGATGGAAAACCTTCTGAGTTAACGACAGCCAACTTGGATCGGATCTATCGTTTTGACCAAACCCGATCAAATCCAACGACAAAGTCCGAAATCCAAGTGCATTCTGCATCAATCATAGGATAAAGGTTATGACCACCGATCTTCTGCGGAGTGACGCGCCAGTGCAATCATCACAACCCGTTCCATCGCCCGCACCAATGGGAGCGTTTGAGCAATCTGTCGATCTGCTAAATCCATGGCCGCGTCTCAACCTGCGCAGTATCCTGCTCTGGGTTGGGCTAATCTTACTTGTGGTTTGGGGCATCAATGGTACGAATGCTCGGCCAGGAGAGCTTATCGAGGGTATCCCCAACATCCTTGATTTTATCCGGCGACTCTTTCCCCCCAAATATGATTGGACAACCGTGCCGCTTGCAATTTCAAGCTGGCAACTTTTCGGAATCACGATTCCGACCGTAGGATGGCCTGGGTGGACGCTCGCCGTGCCCGAAGTGGTGAGTGCGATCGTGGAGACCATTCAAATGGCATTAATCGGAACGTTGTTGGGCGTGGTTATGGCTTTGCCCTTTGGGTTGCTGGCTGCGCGCAACACCTCACCCCATCCCTGGTTTTATCAGTCCATTCGTTTTTTGCTCAATGCCAATCGTGCGTTGCCCGAAATCGTCTACGCACTGATCTTTGTTGCTGCAGTTGGCTTAGGCCCTTTTGGTGGGGTTCTGGCTTTAGCCATCAGTTCGATTGGTTCTGTCAGCAAACTCTATGCTGAGGCGATTGAACAGATCGACCCGCAACAAGTGTTAGCCGTGCGGGCAACTGGTGCCAATCGGCTCTTAACCTTTATCTATGCAGTGATTCCGCAGGCCCTCCCCGTCATGGCTTCCTATACGCTGCTGCTGTTCGAAGGTAATATCCGCCATGCCAGTATTTTGGGCCTGGTTGGTGCAGGCGGCGTTGGGTTTGTCATTCAAAAGTACATCGCGCTCTTTCAATATACACGCCTGATGGGAACAGTAATTTTGATGGTCATCACGGTCACTTTGATTGACCGCTTTAGTGACACGTTGCGCAAACGGATTATATGACGTCACCCGTACCTCCTTTTGCAAGAGCTATTCGAGAGGGGAGTCGGGAAGCAAAACTTATTAATTATTTTCGAACTAAACCCCAAGGAGAAATATGAGAAAGTTATCGATTTTATTGGCGTGGACGCATGTTAGCGATTCTGGATATCGTCACTCGCCTGCCTACCCGGGTTTGGTATGAAGAAGATGCACAAGCGCATGACCAAAGCTTTCTCGACAAAGTGCGCTCCCATCTGCTCACAGGCAGCCTGCTCATTTTTCGATTTGGGTTTCACCAACTTCACTTTCTTCCGCCACCTTGGTGAACAAGGTGTCTTTTTCATCACACGTGCCAAGAGCAATCTGGCATTCCAGGGGAATCGTTGCTGCTCAAAACTGCTGTGGTGCATGACCAAATCGGTTGGATTGGACAAGGTGATGACCGCCAGCAAGTGCCTTATTACAGTTCAATTTCTCTATCACGGCAAGTGGTATCGCTATCTCACCAACGACCTCGATGCATGCGCATCTTCCCGTTGAGTATGCCGTGGCTCTTTACTGGCAACGCTGGCGAATTGAAGATGCCTATGCCATTGTCAAACGCCTGCTCGGTTTTAGCTTTCTTTCATTGTTCGGCTCAGAATGCTGTACAAATGCAACTCTGGGCGACCTGGATTCTCTATGCGGTTCTGGTTGACCTGACTGACAGTCGCTCAGCAACTCAACAAACCCTTTGCTCGCATTTCTATGGAGATGGTCTATCGCTCGCTTCCTTTCTTTGCTAGGACTCATCACAAAGGGAATGCCGACAACCCGATTGATTATCTTGTTGCCAATGTCAAACGCCTGGGCATTCTTAAATCTATCCGTTCTGACCAACCGTCAACTCTTCTCTCCCTCAAGTTGACAATCGCTCTAAACGCTTAATTTGTCACCAATGGCTTTAGCCATCAGTTCGATTGGTTCTGTCAGCAAACTCTATGCTGAGGCGATTGAACAGATCGACCCGCAACAAGTGTTAGCCGTGCGGGCAACTGGTGCCAATCGGCTCTTAACCTTTATCTATGCAGTGATTCCGCAGGCCCTCCCCGTCATGGCTTCCTATACGCTGCTGCTGTTCGAAGGTAATATCCGCCATGCCAGTATTTTGGGCCTGGTTGGTGCAGGCGGCGTTGGGTTTGTCATTCAAAAGTACATCGCGCTCTTTCAATATACACGCCTGATGGGAACAGTAATTTTGATGGTCATCACGGTCACTTTGATTGACCGCTTAGTGACTTGCGCAAACGGATTATATGACGTCACCCGTACCTCCTTTTGCAAGAGCTATTCGAGAGGGGAGTCGGGGAAGCAAAACTTATTAGGCGCAATCAAAGAATAAAGTATCCGACAGAGAGATGATAAACTGCTCTCAGAAAGGAGAGAGCAATGGAAATTAGCCAAGCAGTAAAAGCGACACTGAATGAAACACAAGCCAGGCTGAGCGGTTACGAACGACGACATTTCATGGCGCAGATCGTTCAAAGCATGTTTGGCGGAAAGCCGACCCATGCCGAAGAGGAATTGGGCTGGAATCGTAAGACGCTGCGCAAAGCGATGTCAGAACTGGAGGGTGGCTTCTGTTATATCGACCGTTATCATGAGCGAGGACGGAAGAAAGCAGAAGAGCGACTGCCCAATTTGTTAACAGATCTGCGTCAGATCGTCGATAGTCAAAGCCAAACTGACCCAACCTTTCGCACGCAACGCTTGTACACACGCCTGAGTGCTAGGGAAGTGCGTCAGCAATTGTTGGAACAAAAAGGCTATACAGAGGATGAATTGCCTTGTACTGCCACCCTCAATAACAAACTCAATGCGCTTGGCTATCACTTGCGTACGGTTCAGAAAAGTCGCCCCCAAAAAAACGGCTGAAACGGACGCCATCTTTGCGCAACTAGAGGTGGTACGCAAAACCGTACAGAAAGATATCCGCGTTTTGCGCATTTCGTTGGACGCCAAAGCGACGGTTCTGCTCGGTGACTATTCGCGCGGTGGACAGAGCCGCATGGTCGTCAAAGCCGCTGACCATGACTTTCAAGCCAAGCAGAAAGTGACACCTTATTGTATCTTCTTGCCCGATTACAATCGTGCCTTTCTCTACTTTACAACCAGCCGCGTGACGAGCGATTTCATCGTCGATTGTCTACTCGACTGTTGGCAGCAGATTGGTCAAGACTTTCCCACCGTGCAAACGCTCTTGCTTTTGCAAGATAACGGTCCTGAAAATCATAGTCGCCGCACGCAATTTATGCAACGCATTGTCCAACTGGCCGACCACTGCCATCTCAGCATCCGGCTCGCTTATTATCCTCCGTATCACAGCAAGTACAATCCGGTTGAACGCTTTTGGGGCGTCCTTGAGCAACATTGGAATGGCTCGCTGCTCGATTCCCTTGACACCGCTCTTAACTTTGCTCGTTCTATGACTTGGAATCGCCAACATCCGGTTGTTACCCTGATCCAGAAAGTCTATCCAAAAGGCGTTCGCCTCGCACTCAAGGACATGACTCTTCTTGAACAACGCTTTGAGCGCTTACCGGGCTTGGAAAAATACTTTGTTTTTATTCGCCCACTATACCCTTCTCTTTCTGGATAGTTATTTCTTTGTTTGCGCCTTAATTATTTTCGAACTAAACCCCAAGGAGAAATATGAGAAAGTTATCGATTTTATTGGCGTCAACGTTGGTGGCGTTTTCGACGCTGCTGACAGCCTGTATTGCTCCAGCGTCACCGAGAGTCGCACCAGGCGCAGTCGCCAACGGTGTTGTGCCTGCGGCAGCGGCAGACGACAAGGCAGATTGGCCCAAGGAATTCACGGTCGGTTTCTTTGCTGGTGATGATGCCGAAAAGACGCTCAAGGACAATGAAGCATTCCGTACTTATCTTGAGGAACAATTAGGCATTCCAGTCAAGTTGGTTACGGGTGCTAGCTACACCGCCGTCATTGAAGCGATGCGCGCCAAGAAGGCTGATGGCATGTTAGTGGGGCCTTTTGCCTATGTCTTGGCCGTACAGGAAGCGCAAGCCGAAGCGTTGGCCATCAACATTGGCGGCGAGTCAACTGAAACCAAGTACAACCCCGATGCTCCCACCCACTACTACAGTGTCATCTTCACTAAGAAGGGTTCGGGCATTGCCACCTTAGCCGATCTGAAGGGTAAAGATTTCAGCTTTGTCGATCCAGCCTCGACCTCAGGTCACCTCGCCCCCAAAACTTTGCTGATCAAGAATGGGATCAATCCAGACACCGACATGAAGACGGTCTTCGCTGGCAGCCATCCCACTTCTGCGCTTTCAGTTTGGAGTGATAAGGTCCCAGCAGGCGCTACCTTTGAAAATAACCTTTACACCTTGGCCAAGGAAGGTCAAATCGAATTTTGTGGTTTTTCGGATGGCAAAATTGGTGTTAAGCGCAGCGCTGAAGAGATCAAGGCGGTCTATGATGCCTGCCCCGACGGTAAAATTGCCATCATTGCCTACTCGGACGAAATTCCCAGTACACCCTTCGCTGTGCGCAGTGACTTCCCCGAGTCGTTTAAAAAGGCTGTTAAGGATGCGTTACTGGCTATCAAAGATAACGCAGACTTGGTGTCCGCAGTACATGGTTGGTATGTCGATCCCAGCGAATCCCTAGGTTTGGATCGACTCGATCAGTACTATAACTCACTGCGCGATATTGCCAAGTTACTCAACCTGGATCTGAAGGAATTGGCGAAGTAGATAAAAGTTGCAAAGGGGCAGAGTGGCAAAGTGTCAGAGGACTTGTATACCTTTGCAACTCTGCAACTTTATTCCCGGAGTACGAGACGAAGTGACTGGTCCATATTCGATTGACCAAAGTAGTGCTTTATCGATTCTTACTGCGACCCCTGCAGAGGAAGTGAAGCAGTTTGTTGAAACATTACTTGCTCGTCTGCCCTCTGTTGAAGTAACGAATTGTCGCACCGGACTCGCAATGCTCCCGTTTGTCGATAGTGTCAAAGGCATCACGTTTCACTTGGGAGAAACATTGCTGGCTGAAGCCACTGTCGCAGTTGCAGGGCAAACAGGGTATGCGGCTTGTTTGGGACGTGACTTAGAACAGGCGATTGCGATTGCAATCCTGGATGCGGTTTTACAGAATTCTGCAGAAGCAGTAAGCATGGAACGTCCCATCATCTTGGAATTTATCAACAGAGCTGCTGACGCCCAACAAAAGCAGGAGTTGGAGTTGCTACGCAAAATAGAAAGCACTCGGGTTGAACTGGAGACCTTTTAGTGAACACATCAATACCCACTGCTACGATACAGCCTCGTCCTACACATGCCGAAAGTGAGGCGCGTATTACGTTTCAAACGTTGATGTTTGCACTTAGCAACCCCGGACGCATTTTCACATTGGCAGGCTCAACTTTTACCACTGTGCAAAGTTGCCTACAGATTGGACGCTCCCTGCTTGACTTGGAAACGAGCTTCTACTCCCCCAATCTCGATTTGATTCATGCACTAAAATCAACTGGTAGCCCTTTCCGTACTGCTTCCAGCGCTGATTACCTCTTTTTCCCTGTGCCAGACGTTTTTGAAGCAGCCATGTTACGCGTTACGCTTGACTCTCTTGACCAGATCAAGACTGGTACACTGACCTACCCGGATCAATCGGCTACGCTGATTGTTGCCTGTTTGTTAGGCCACGGTAGAAAACTAGGCTTAAACGGGCCTGGTATTCAGGACCGAGTTGAATTGATTGTCGATGAACTCCCTCTTGAATTTTGGCAACTGCGTAATCGGAAAATGAACTACCCCTTAGGTCATCAGTAACAAATTAAGCATTTACAGAGGTTGTCAAATCTGGGGAGAGCAGACAAGCCTGTAAAATGAAAGGATGAGCGAACCAGAAAAAGAAAATAAAACTAAAAAAGCAAGCAGTGTGCGACACACGCGAGCGGTTCAGCGTGATCGGAGCAAACGGTTGAGCAGCGAATTGCCAGATGAACAAGTGGTAGAACGGCTCCACGCGATTGTGCATCCAGCGACCCTGGCGCAAATCGCTGTATACGAAGCGCTTGGGCTGCGTGCCCGCATCCTGACGTTACCCGTGATGATGGCCTTAGTATTGAGTCTGCTCTGGCAGCAAACCGGCAGCATCTGCGAAATGGTGCGACTGGTGCACGAAGAATGTGTTTTGTGGGTCGCCCCCTTACAAGGCTTAACGCAACAAGCACTCTCGACTCGCTTGCGTATGTTGCCAGCAGAGTTGTTTCTGCAAGTTCTGCTTGAGCTATTGCCTGGACTGGCAAAACGCAGTTTGGAACGCAGCCGCCCCTTACCCGCTGAACTTGCCTGGGCGAAAAGGCAATACACTCAGGTTTGCGCCTGCGATGGCTCAACTCTGGATGCACTCTTGTGCAAGGTCGGGTTGCTGCAGGAGAATGAAAAGAATCCATTGGCGGGACGCATGTTAGCGATTCTGGATATCGTCACTCGCCTGCCTACCCAGGTTTGGTATGAAGAAGATGCACAAGCGCATGACCAAAGCTTTCTCGACAAAGTGCGCTCCCATCTGCTCACAGGCAGCCTGCTCATTTTCGATTTGGGTTTCACCAACTTCACTTTCTTCCGCCACCTTGGTGAACAAGGTGTCTTTTTCATCACACGTGCCAAGAGCAATCTGGCATTCCAGGGGGAATCGTTGCTGCTCAAAACTGCTGTGGTGCATGACCAAATCGGTTGGATTGGACAAGGTGATGACCGCCAGCAAGTGCGCCTGATTCAATTTCTCTATCACGGCAAGTGGTATCGCTATCTCACCAACGACCTCGATGCATCGCATCTTCCCGTTGAGTATGCCGTGGCTCTTTACTGGCAACGCTGGCGAATTGAAGATGCCTATGCCATTGTCAAACGCCTGCTCGGTTTAGCTTTCTTTCATTGTTCGGCTCAGAATGCTGTACAAATGCAACTCTGGGCGACCTGGATTCTCTATGCGGTTCTGGTTGACCTGACTGACCAAGTCGCTCAGCAACTCAACAAACCCTTTGCTCGCATTTCTATGGAGATGGTCTATCGCTCGCTTCCTTTCTTTGCTAGGACTCATCACAAGGGGAATGCCGACAACCTGATTGATTATCTTGTTGCCAATGTCAAACGCCTGGGCATTCTTAAATCTATCCGTTCTGACCAACCGTCAACTCTTCTCTCCCTCAAGTTGACAATCGCTCTAAACGCTTAATTTGTCACCAATGCCCTTAGGTTTCGATATTTTCCTCGTGGATAGTGATCAGATTGTAGGATTGCCAAGAACGACCCATTTGGAGCTAGAGTAGCCATGGCCTATGTTGCAACGCGCGGCGGCGAAAATGCCATTCAACAATCTGAGAAACTATTTCACGAGTTACGCGGTGCTGTCACCCCGGATTTTGTCAGTTCGCTGATGCAGACAATGCCCTATCTGCTTGACCGGGTAATGAGCGACGCCGGATTGTATGCACCTGAACTCGCAGCCCTTGCGCTGACGCAAAGTGGTGGCGACCTTTATGAAAGTGTTTTGCTCTTGCGTGCCTACTGTTCCACACAGCCTCGTCTGGCCTACGCCAAAGCCATTCAAAGCAGCGATCTGTTGACTGTTCGGCGCATTTCGGCAGCATTTAAAGAGATTCCAGGAGGACAGATTCTTGGACCCTCGCTCGATTACAGCCATCGCCTGCTACGTTTTGATTTGTTAAACAGGGCTGAAACACCGGCACGGGTTGAACCCAGCGAGCAGGCAGCCAACAAAGGTTACCCTGCAGTTGCCGATTGGCAACGAGATCAGGATTTGCTTGAGCCCGTTCACCCGCTCGTTAACGATCCCTTTCCTATCCCCGACATCACACGCGATCCGATAGAGTTTCCGGCTCCACGTGCCCATCGTTTGCAGGCATTAGCTCGCTCTGACACAGGAGGAACACTCGCCTTGGGTTACTCTTCGATGCGCGGCTATGGACTTACCCACCCTACCATTAATGAACTACGTCTAGCCTATACCGATGTCAGATTGACCCATCCGATCACGGGTAAGGAATTTAGTGCTGGGCGTATACGCGTGAGCCAGGCCGAGGTGGTGAGTACGACCGGTGGTACGCCCGAAAAACCGATGCTGGAACTTGGCTTTTGCGCCACCTTAGGCTGGAACGAAGTCAAAGTGATCGCCGCTTCGATGCTCGACCTGGAAATGGACAAACCAAATCCACATCCGGCCCACAAAGAGGAATTTGTGCTCTATCACACCGAAGCGGTAGAGGCATCGGGCTTCTGTGTTCATTTCAAGCTGCCTCATTATGTTACCTTCAGTAGCAGTATGGACAACATTCGGCAGGTGCGAGAAGCGCAGACGCGCGGCATGTTTGAGGGTATGTTTGTACAAAATATCGCCACTCACACAAACGGAACAACGCAGAAAACTGTGCTGCCGATGCCCACAGACTCCACACCAGTCGCGCACAATGGAGGTGGACAATGAGTGTCTTGGGTAATCTTGCCGCCCCTTTTGTGGAAACCCAGCAAAGCGGTTATTCCTACGGCTTTCTTGACGAATTTGCTAAGCGTGAGATTCGCCGCCGCGTCCTCAAGGCGATTGCCATTCCTGGCTACCAAGTTCCCTATGCCAGCCGAGAATTGCCAATTGCGCGCGGCTGGGGCACGGGTGGCTTGCAGGTAACCTTGAGTATTACGGGACCTTCCAGCGTCGTCAAAGTGATCGACCAAGGAGCCGATGATTCAGTCAACGCTGCCAATTTGCGCCGCTTTATTGCACGCATGACCGGGGCGCAAACTACGACTGATACGTTAGAGGCGACAATTATTCAAAGCCGTCATCGCATTCCTGAAGAGATTTTGCGCAACGATCAACTGCTTGTCCTGCAAGTGCCTGACCCCGAGCCGCTGCGTCATGTTCAGCCGGACATGTCACAAGCGCGCATCATGCATGGCGATGCTGACTATAGCCAGATGTGGTTGACACTCTACGAGCAACAGGTGTTTTACGGTCGCTTTATGCATGGGGCCAGCTATCCTTCGCTGGTGCACAGGCGCTATCTGATGTCACCCAGTCCAATTCCCCGTTGGGATACGCCCAAGTTACACCAGTCCAACCACCTGACCATTCTTTCCGCAGGCCGTGAAAAGCGGCTCTATGCCGTTCCCCCTTTCACGGATGTGCGCCCGATTGAGTTTGAGGATGTCTTCTTTCAAGTGGAAGACCAGACAGGACGCCGTTGCCGACAGAGTGGAGGCCAATATAAATTTATGAACGAGTTACCCCAGGCCGATGGCACGGTGCTGTATGAATTATCTGACACCAGCTACGCTGCAAAACTTGTAGCAAAAGCTGCACAACAGCCGGTAGCGATTGGTCGGACTTACTTTGATGAGCAAGGTGATTTTTATCACAGAGGATTTTTGAAATAGATGCAAGATCATCTCTTCATGCAAACGCCTCGTTTTGTCTTCAACCCTCCCGTACTTCGGGCCCAAAAGGTCTGCAAGCGCTATGGTCATATCGTTGCCGTAGATAATGTCGATGTGACCGTTTATCCTGGTGAAATTTTGGGTATTGTCGGCGAATCGGGTTCCGGTAAGTCAACCCTGCTGCGCCTGCTCAACCTCGAAGAAGAAGCCGATAGCGGCAGTTATCAACTTGCAATTGAGGGCTATAAAGGGCGCAATCTTTTTCAACTGGATCGCTTCTCAAAACGTACACTGCGTGTCCATCACATCGGCATCGTCTATCAACATCCTCACCTGGGTCTGCGCATGCGCAAAACGAGCAGCGGCAATGTGGCCGAGCGGCTGATTATGGCGGGCGACCGCAACTTTGCCCATCTCCGCCAAGCTGCTGGTGATGCATTGGCGGCTTCAGAATTTCCGCTAAACCGCATGGATGATCTGCCTTTACGTCTTTCCGGCGGGATGCAACAGCGCGTGCAGTTGGCCAAAGCCATCGCTCTGCGTCCAACGCTGCTCTTGCTCGACGAGCCGACCAGTGGCCTGGATGTTTCGGTTCAAGCGATGGTACTGGATACGCTCAAACGGCTTCAACGAGAGCTTCAAGTGACCATGATCATTGTCTCGCATGACCTAGGTGTCATTCGCACGCTAGCCGATCGAGTGATGGTCATGAAGCAAGCGCGTGTAGTCGAAACCGGCCTTACTGACCAGGTGCTTGAAGACCCACAGGATGCTTACACACAACAGTTGATTCATGCGAAGTTATAATCCTATGAAAATCGGGCTGATCGCTGATATCCACGGCAATATCCATGCGTTGGATCGTGTGGTACAGGAATTACAACAAAGACGGGTGGAATTGCTTCTCTGTGCTGGCGATCTGGTATGTTATGGGGCATTCCCCAATGAAGTCATTGCTCGCTTGAAAGCGCTGGCAATTCCAACGGTCTTAGGCAATTATGATTCTGCAGTGGCCTGGAATATGGCAAGTGCATCGAGTACTCCCTCCAGCCTACTGACTGAACCAATCAAAGTTGCTGCCCTGGAGTGGACAAAAGAGCAGATCACGGATGAACATCGCCAATATCTACGCAGCCTGCCCTGGACGACATGGCATCGCTTTGGTTCAACCAGTTTGCAGATGTTGCACGGTGGACCACTGAAGTTAGATGAATGGTATGGCCAGGAATTCCCCCACCGACTCACCGAGTTAGCCGAAAAAACCGCAGTCGATATTTTAGTCATTGGTCACACCCATCAACAATTTGCGGTTGAAATTGTGCGCACCAATGGCGAGAAGACTCTGATTATCAACCCTGGAGCAGTGGGACGCTCGATTGATGGCGATCCGCGTGCGGCCTGTGCAGTGCTCGATTTGGCGACGCGCCAGATCGAACTGTTGCGCGTTGACTACAACCTCGATGCTGCAATCCAGGCTATTGCTTCTAGTGGTATGCCGAAAGAGATCGCAGAGTTGGTTGCACGTGGTCTGCGGCGAGTTGAACAACTCGCCGCAACCCCTCCCTAACCCTTCCCACCCAAAGGGTACCCGAAGGGAGGGAATTGTCACGGAAAGAATTTCATTTAGTGGACAGATGAAAATCCACTATCTGCCCCATCACTGTTCCCTCCCTGCGGTCGGGGAGGGTTAGGGAGGGGTCGTTCGTTATAAAAGTTGATAGCAATCATCATGAATCATTTACCTATTTTGTCTGTTGAGGGATTGACCAAGCGCTTTACTATCCACCATCTGCAACGCACGATCCCGGTTTTTCAGAAGCTGACATTTTCACTCGCAGCAGGAGAATTCCTTCTGGTAAGTGGTAGTAATGGCGCAGGAAAGTCTACATTGTTACGCTGTCTCTATCGCAGTTACTTGCCAACCTGTGGCTATGCCTGGTTTGAGTCGACCCAAGGAGCGGTGGATCTCGCCCATACCGCTGATATTGATATTGCCTTTTTGCGCAAACACGAGATTGGCTTTGTGACCCAATTTCTAAGGACAAGGCCTCGCATCACTGCACTCGAACTTGTCGCTGAGCCGCTGCTAGCAACTGGGTTTTCTACACAAGACGCCATGGAAGAGGCCAAGGAAGCATTGGAACGCTTTGGCGTCAAGAGTGCGCTGTGGAGTGCGTA
Source organism: Caldilineaceae bacterium (assembly GCA_046328715.1). Taxonomy (GTDB): domain Bacteria; phylum Chloroflexota; class Anaerolineae; order Caldilineales; family Caldilineaceae; genus JAXLWB01. The sequence continues at coordinate 148,561 of JAXLWB010000004.1, forward strand.
TCCCACCACCTTCTCTGGCGGTGAACAACAAAAGGTCAATTTGGCCCGAGCACTGATTCGACCCTATCGTTTACTGCTTTTGGACGAACCGACTGCCTCCCTGGATAGCAAAGCGCGCCGTGCACTGGTTGATCGACTTCAAATCCTGAAGCAGCAAGGTGTCGCTATGATGGCAGTGCTTCATCACGCCGAAGATGCAGACGGGTTGGTTGATCGACAGTTGGAGATTGCGGGGCATGAGTCGATGCTGCCCTTGGTTGAAACTGCCTAAACAATGCAGGTAACAGAGTCGCTACACCAATAGCGATGAAAAGATTGCAGATTACAGGTTGCAGGTCGCATGGTGAGTCAATCGCAACTCGCAATTCGCAATTTGCCATTCATTCTTTTCATAACAGGAATTTACCATGTGGCTTAGTGATCTACAGATTGTGCTTCCAGATGGTGTGATCCAACATGGCTCACTTCGCATCGAAGCAGGTTATATCGTGGAAATTGTAGAAGGTCCGGTTGCAAATGCCGAGGTGAAAGGTACAGGATTGTTAGCGATTCCTGGCCTGATCGATATGCACGGTGACATGCTTGAGCGCGACATTTCGCCTCGACCCGGAGCAGAGCTACCCTTTGCTATGGCTCTTCATGAACTAGATAAACGGCTCGTTGCCACCGGAATCACAACCGCCTATGCTGCCATTTCATTTGCCTGGCATACAGGTCAAAGCTTGCGCTCGGATACAAAAGCGCGCTCGATCATGGCAACCATTCACCAGTTACGCCCCACGTTGCTTGCCGACCACTATGTTCATGCCCGCTTTGAAATTACAAACCCGCAGGCGGGTGAGATCCTAGAAGAGATGATTCTGGCAGGTCAAGTGCAAATGGCATCGATCATGGACCATACTCCAGGTCAAGGCCAATATCGAGACATTGAAAGCTACGTCAAACAGATGTTTGAATGGCGTAAACGTATGGGCGATCCGCTTGGCGGCAGCGGCTCTGAGATTACCGAAGAGGAAGTCCGCCAGAGCGTTCTGGTGGCCCAAGCTCGCCCCAAAGCGTGGGATTCTGTCTACTCAGTAGCGGAAGTAGCAAAGAAACATCACGTTATCTTGGCCTCACACGATGATGACACAGCAGAGAAGGTCGATCTCATGCTCAATGTCGGGGTCGGCTTGAGTGAGTTCCCCGTCACGAAGGAAGCCGCCGCCCAGGCTCGTTGTAAAGGATTGCATGTAGCGATGGGAGCTCCCAATGCATTGCAGGGGCGCTCATTATCAGGCAATCTCAGTGCGCTGGAAGCAGTTAGTGAGCGATTGGTCGATATCTTGGCCACAGACTACTATCCAGCCTCCATGTTGCAGGCCGCCTTCGCAATTGTTAAGCGGGGAATCTTGCCGTTACACGAGGCCGTCAAACTGGTCAGCGAAAACGTTGCCGATGGTCTTACACTCATGGATCGCGGCCAACTTGTACCAGGCAAACTAGCCGACATTGTCTTACTAGACGACACCGGAACACTCCCGCGTGTCCACGGAACCTTACGTCACGGCATTCCTGTCTACTGGGATCGCTTTATGAGTGCCAGGAGTCATTTTTCAGGAGCAACCTATGCAGCAAATCACTCATTTCCCAGAACCCGCTCCAATGAAGTCGCCGCAACTGCTTAGTGTTGAGCCCACTATCCATCCCACTTGCGTTATCGCCCATAGCTATGTAGGCGAATGGACAGAGTTGGGACCCCATACTTCGCTGCTTGAATCGACCTTTGGCGATTACAGCTATACCGCTGGCAATGTGATGATTGCCTACAGCGAGATTGGCAAATTTTGTTCGATTGCTGCAGATGTGCGCATCAACCCTGGTAACCATCCCATGAATCGAGTCACGCAACATCATTCTACCTATCGTCGGGCACAATATGGCTTTGGCCAGGATGATCTCGACTTCTTTGATTGGCGTCGTGCCCATCACTGCCGGATCGGCCACGACATCTGGATTGGGCATGGTGCCATTGTTCTTCCTGGTGTATCGATTGGAAATGGTGCAGTTGTCGGTGCCGGCGCAGTTGTTAGCAAAAATGTCGAGCCTTATACGATTGTTGTGGGTCTTCCGGCGAAACCGATCCGTAAGCGTTTTACTGATGCTGTGATTGCCCAACTACAAACGATTGCCTGGTGGGATTGGGATCGGGAAACGTTGATGGCTCGCTTTGACCACATGCTGAATGTTGAAGAATTTATTGAGCGATATGGATTTGATACTCAAAACTTATGAACCTCCAACCTTCTCAACGCCATTTACCTCTTGCTGGAACCTATAATCTACGCGATCTGGGTGGTTATCCTACACAAGATCGGAAAACTACACGCTGGCGCACATTTTTTCGCTGCGACGGACTGCATCGTCTCTCCCCGGTCGGGCAACAAGCTTTGATCGATTTGGGACTTCGCTCCGTTATCGATCTGCGCTTCCCGTTTGAGGTCCAGAATGAACCTAATGTCTTTGTCGGCAAACATCCGGTCCGCTATCACCACATTTCTTTGATGAGCAACCTGTTCGATGCTTCACATGTCGATCAGAAAAGATTAGTTCCATCTTCGCTGGAAGTTATCTATTGCGGCATTTTGAATCGTTGTCAAGGGACACTGCGGACGATTTTTGAAGTAATGAGTGATGAACAAGAGCATGGGATCATTCTCTTTCATTGTACTGCGGGCAAGGATCGGACCGGCTTGATTGCGGCCCTATTGCTGGGACTGGCAGGAGTCGAACCAACTGTGATTGCCGAAGATTACGCACTGACCGACCGATATCTGACAGGCTTAAAGCAGGAGTTACGCGCAAAAGCTGCGGCAGTTGGTGAAGATATGGCACATTACGAACGAATGCTAGAATCCAAGCCCGAAGCGATGTGCAATACATTGGCCTATATTGAGCGGAAATATGGTGGCGTACGTCTCTACTTGCAGCAGATTGGACTCGTGGAAGCGAAGATTGATGCACTGCGGGAGGCATTGGTTGAATCCTAACGAATAGCGCTGGCATCAAAGAATCGTGCCTCAAAATGAGTGCCTTGAATGAGCGCACGGCCCTAAAATCTCATGCAGTCACGACATTGCACACCGCTGTGCAGCAACCTCTAGTGCACTTGTTCACGGTACTTTTGCTGAATATCACTCTACCAACGTCAGATCTACCGAAACTATTTCATGGTCTATTATCGACGGTACCTTGACTACAAGGTATCCTGCTTCCTCTTCTGGCTCCACCGTCAGACCGCCTCCCAATAACTGAACTTTCGTCACCCGCATCCCCTCTGGCACCTCAATCCTCACCTGTTGCGTCGGCATAGGTATCAACTCCCGATATGGCCCCTTCATTGTCATCGCATTATTCAAATTCACCAAGTGAACCGTCAGTGACTCAGCTTGCCGCCAAATCGTCACGTCTAACATGCCAAGCCCGGTTACGGTTACCGGGCGCGCTTCATTGGTCGCCCAGTCGATGGCGTTGGCGAGTAGGCGAGCGTGGTCGGCGGCAAGCACTTCCCAGAAGGTGCGGTCGATGTCCCAAGGAAAGTAGACGATGCGACTGTCGCCGATTTGGTGCAAGTGGACGGCAGCGATGTCGGTCTGCGGCTGGCGCGGATAGACCTTTTCCATTGGCAAGTCAGGATAGGAGGGGATCAGGGTCAAGGGGGCAAGCGGAGCGTCTGGTGTTGCTTCTACTTCCAGCCAGTAGAGACCGTTGATGATGCGGTCGGTCTCTTCAAAGCCGGCTAAGAGCGGCTGAGCATGTTCGCTATCTCGTTCCAGACGTAGATAGGAGTTCTTGAGCGGCCCCGGCAGTTGGCGCTGGAAATGCACGCCAAAGAGATCGGCCAGGCCAAAGTCGGTGCGCGGTTGGCCCTGTTCGTCGTAGAGTGAGGTTTCGTGGGTGGCGAGCAGGCTGCCGCCTTGGGCGACATAGTCACGTAGTTGTTGACACTGCGCATCGGAGAGGGCGGCGATGTTGGGTAGGATCAGCAGCTTGAATTGGCCGGTATGTTCCAGGTCAAGCAGTTGGTCGTGCACCATCTCGAAGGGGACGCGTGCTTCAATCAGTGCTTGGTACATACCCAGCGTATGATCTTCGACCTTGCTCTGCGCCGCCGCACCGCCGTAAAAGGTCGCCGTTTGTTGTGAATAGACCATAGCCACCCGTGCCAGTGACCGCTCATTGCGCAGGTAACGTTCTGAGCGGTGATGCCAGGCATAGATCTCCTCCACTGTCTTGAGCCAGCGGCGGTCGTAGAGCGTGCCTGCAAATTTGGTAAACCAGGGACGCAACCCGTTGGCGATGCCATCGGCCACCCAGATACGGATTTCCGCCTCGCTCTGCACCGAATCCTTCCAACGGTATTGGTTTTCGATGCCCACGCTAAAGATACCGACAATCGGTTTGCGCCCTAAAGTTGCCCGATATTCTTTGGCATCCTTGCCGCTGGCCCAGGTCGGCATGGTTCCCCAGCGTCCCTGACGGTCAGCAAAGAGGGTGACTGCCCGCTCGCCGACCCGCTTCATGTCGAGATCGCTCAAGGCACCGCCACCGCCGTTGGGGATGAAGCGTGCCGCCGGGTTGATGGCACGAATGACGTTGTCCCAGCGTTCCCACACGGCAAAGAGCCGCGCCTGTCGCCAGGCCACGTAGGTACGCCAGCGAATGTCAGATGGTGTATCCACTTGTGGCGGCAGATCCATGTGATGGGCTTCGAAGAAATTTTGCCGACAATGTTCGCAATAGCACATGCCCGAGCCATCCCAACGGTTGGTGAAGATGCCGTTAACCTGGTAGCGGCTCATGATCTCGTGGTGGATGGCGGTCATATGCTCAAGGTTGTAAGGACCCAAGGCACAGGTCACCCACATCTCCGGCGAAGCCCAGTGACGGCGCTTCTGCCCGCTGGCATCTACGGCGATCCAATCGGGATGGGCGTCGTAGATCTCCTGATGCACGGCGTGGGGATCGGTGCGGGCAACAACGATTAGCCCGAGCTTGCGACAAGCTGCTACCAGTTCGCCAAAGAGATCGCGCTCTCCCAGCCAAGCGCTGCGATGATGCAAGGGAATATCGGTAGGATAGTAGGCGACAATGCCACCCGCGCTGAGACAGACAGCGTCGGAATGGGTGCGGGCAAAGTAGTCAACCCAGAACTGTTGGTCGTAGGTCGGCGGGTCGTTTTCGGCCAAGGTTAACTGTGCCCAGCGCATCGGGCGATCAAACCAGTCGGTATTGTCGGGTGTTGGGATGGATTTGGATTGCATGGTTTTCTCCGTTTAGCTGGAGGTTGGAGAGGTGAGGAAGCAGTCCTTCTCCTCACCTCCTTATCTCCCTACCTCCCCACTTCCCTATCTCAACGCCATTACCTGACTCGCTGCGAGCAGAAACGGCGGCACGATCCCGGCAATGTTTGAGAGAGGTAGCACTTCGTCGGGTAAGGCGATTCCCAGGACATTTTGCATAAAGTTGCGGCGCTGTTGACATCGGGCGTAACAATCGGGGAAATTAGCTGCCAGGCTGTGGCGCAGGGCGCTGTCGGCGATGACGATGCCGTCTTCCATACGCGTGGAGAAGTAGCGTGGCGAAGCAGGGATGACATCGACCTGCATCACCATGCCTGACTGAATGGGATCGTGCGAGCCGGGATAGATCGGCGAACTGACCCATTCGTCGAGGTGGATGAGGTGGCCTGGATTGAGCGTGATGCCGAACTTTTCTAGTGGCAGCCGTTGGGCGATCAGGTTGGCAACCTCGCCGCCCGTTACGCCTGGATGCATCAGGCCAAACCACTCGGCCAACGCGGCAAAGTAGGGGCCGACAAAGTTTTCTACATAGTCCTGAGCGTCAGCTGGCAAATCTTTGGCCGAGGCAGCCACCCAACCGGCGCGACAACTGTTACTACCCCAATAGGCAATGTTGGTGGAGAGCGGCGCACCTCGGCGAATCTTCTGTCCACTGGGGCTGGTCAGACCCAGGAAGCCGAGGTCGCCGGTGGCAAAGGTGATGTGGCAGTTGAGCGGCGTGCCATTCAGTTGGGCCAGTTGTAAGACCTCGAAGTCGCTCATCCCCTCCCGTAATCCCAACATCATCTGTTTCAGCGCTTCCGAGGCGAGCACATTGGTATACTCGAAATAGGCAATCTCCGCTGGCGAGCAGATGGTACGTAACCCATCGCGTGGGCTCATCAAAATCGCCGTGGCATTGACGACATTTTCCCATCCACAAAGCTCACGTAAGGTATCGACTAAATAAGCTGGCAGTTCGATGGCATGGACGCCGTTGGGATGTTCGCTGTCGGCAAAGTACTTCCAACCCACGCAGCCCACCTTGGCGCGGGCGTCGATGGCTTCGCTGGCAAAGATCTCCTTGATCAAACGGCTGCGGTTGCGCGGCTGGTTGATCAGCGAGAAGGGTTGAAACAGTTCGCTGCGTAGTTTGCCAGCACGATAAAGTGGACTGACTGGCAGGTAACCCTCACACTCGTTGCCGACGATCAACAGGGGTGTGCCTTGTTGGCGCACGATCAGCAACGCCTCTTCAAATCTGGGGTCAAAGCCGGTGAGGTAGGCGAGATTGGCAAAATGTTCGCGGTCGCCATAAACCACGAGGTGGGTAAATCCAGCCTCATGCAGGAGTCGCTGTGTATTGTGGAGGCGCGATTCATATTCAGTCAACGTAATGGCGGGTGGCTGTAGCGCAGGGGCAAAGTGCGGCCACTCGATTTCAATCAACTGCGGTTTACTGTTCAAAAGGTCTCCTTTGTAGATTAGGAAAGCGAAAATCGATCACTTTTACACAACTTCCAACACTATGGGTGGTGTTATCAACTCCACAGAACAATTGCGCCATCTGACTGGTTTGCTTACATGTGATTAATGAGTTGCCTGCGTTGAACGTACGCTGGATTACTTTGAGATTACTCAAAACCAAACATGAAGACAGGTATGATCTGTCCAGTTGACCAGGGGGGCAATATGTATTTTTAGTATGATGTGAGCATCATAAATTAGGTAATCGAAATTACGTAATGTCGCTTTGCACCGCACGATTTCATGAAAATACGCTGACTACGAAGCCGTCTGAGTCATAACAGCCATTGAGAAAGGAATGCAGGGAACATTGAAGACGTTTTGTTCCATTCCAGGTGCGCACTGGGCGTCGTTATTGTTTAGTGCCTGGGCAGTTACAAAATGCGTTTATTGAATATCAAATAGAGAAGGTAGTTTATAGGTTGTCCTGATCCTACATCTCCCGATGTTTCCAACATAGTTGCCTTGAGATTGATGCAGGGATACATCCTGCTTAAATCTTTTCTATATTTATCGAAGCACCGAACCAGGAGAAAAACATGTTTACCAGACGAACCTTTCTGAAGCTCACTGCGGCTGGAGCGCTGGGGCTTTACCTTGCCGAGAAATCTGCCAATTCACCTACTCTGTTGGCTCAAAGTTCAGGTAGTACATTAGATCCACTCACGGTTCCAAAATATCAAACGCCACTGCTCATTCCACCAGTCATGCCTCGTGCAGGATTAATTCAAGTAGGCAAGGGTAAAAATGCTTCGTATATTGATTACTACGAAATTTCGATGAAGCAGTTCGACCAACAGATCCTACCATCTCCGCTGCCAAAGACCAAGGTATGGGGATATGGTTCTGTCAAAGCCGCAATTCCTACAGGACTTCTACTCCACAACGCACCTTCGCTCACAATCGAGGCCAAGGCAGGTCGCCCGGTACGTGTTAAATGGATTAACGATCTTAAGGATGCCAATGGTAATTATTTGCCCCATCTCTTGCCGGTCGATCCGACCTTGCATTGGGCCAACCCCGCGGGTGGTACAACGGCACGCGATACCCGCCCCACTTTTGCCGCAACACCAGACCGCTATACGGGACCTGTACCGATTGTTACGCATGTACATGGCTCTGCCGACGTGGGGGATGAGAGTGATGGCTATGCTGAAGCCTGGTTCTTGCCCAATGCGAACAACATTCCTGCGGGTTATGCCAAAGAAGGAACCTGGTATAACTATTTCAAAAGCAAAGCTGCAAGCAAGGGATATAAGGCACCTGGTAAAAGCAGTTGGGAAGCTGGCACAGCGGTCTTTCAATATCCAAACTCCCATCGTGCATCCACCATGTGGTATCACGATCATGCTCTGGGCATGACTCGGCTAAACGTCTATGCCGGGCCAGCAGGCTTCTTTATTATACGTGGCGGTGCTGAGGGCGATCTGGCGCTGCGCGATACGCGTAACAATCGCCTTGCACTTTTACCTGGCCCGGCCCCGACTGAATGGGAGCAGTTGTTCCCCTCGTGGATGCGCAAGTATCGTGAGATTCCGATTGCGATCCAGGATCGAGCTTTTAATAGCGATGGCTCGCTCTTCTATCCCGACAGTCGCACTTTCTTTGATGGGATCAGCGGTCCTTATCTGCCAGAAACCGATCTATCACCGATCTGGAACCCTGAGTTCTTTGGCAACACGATCATGGTCAACGGCAATACCTGGCCTTCGCTGGATGTGGATCGGGTGCGTTATCGTTTTCGGATGCTGAACGGCTGCCAATCTCGTTTCTTGATTCTAGATTTTAACCAGATTCCGGGTATCCAGGTCTGGCAGATTGGCAACGAGGGCGGTTTCCTGGCCGCGCCGGTGAATCTTACAGCCAGTACCGGCAATCGGTTGTTGATGTGCCCTGCCGAACGTGCCGATCTCATCGTCGACTTCAGCAACGTCGCGGCTGGCAACTATGTGCTTGGCAATGTCGGCCCAGATGAACCATTTGGTGGTGGCGTACCAGGTGTAGACTTTGTGGCAGCAAACCCAGGTACAACGGGTCAAATCATGCAATTTCGTGTACTTGCAGGCAAGAAGCTCGACTTTAGTACGCCCCCTCAGTATTTACGCCTGCCAACCATCAACCCATTGCCAGCAGCGACGGTAACCCGCTCGGTGGCGTTGCTGGAAGAGATGTCGATGTTCTTCCCCGATACACCTGCTGCCGCCATGTTAGGCACGGTCAGCTTTGACAATAGCGGCAACGGTACTTGGTCGCATCAGATGTGGATGGATCCGATTACTGAGAACCCGACAGTGGATAGCACTGAGATCTGGGAGATCTACAACGCAACGGTCGATGCTCACCCAATGCACATCCATGAAGTGCTCTTTGAGGTTGTGGACCGGCAGCCGATCTTCGTGAATGAGATGGACAAAACGGTTCAGTTGGTGCCTGGCTCGACGCCATTGCCGCCAGAACTGTGGGAGCGTGGTTTCAAAGATACAGTGATTGCCTATCCGGGACAGGTCACGCGAGTACGGGCGCTCTTCAACACGGCCGGTCAGTACGTCTGGCATTGTCACATTGTCGAACATGAAGATAACGAGATGATGCGTCCCTATTCAGTGGGGCCAATTCAGAATCCAAACCTAATGGTCGCAAGCGCTGATGTTCAAACGGAAGTTGAAGAAGAACTGTTGACAGGCGAGGCATTCTTGGAAGCTGAAGCTGGAACACAGCGCCGGGTATTCATCCCCCTAGTTACGAATCAATAAGTAGGTTGTCCTGCTGAGGTAATCAAAAGCGGTTAGAGAAAAGTAAATCGAGAAGAGGCCACGGCTGCCAAGCTGTGGCCTCTTTTTTTGCGTAACTACCCAACTCGGCCAATCATATTGTGAACCATTTCGCAATGCCTCCAGGAAATCTTGATAATCTGTTGAGAATTGAGCGCTACGATCAAGATAAAGGGTATTCACAAATGGAGTGCACTATGAGCCGAGCAAACAGCCAGTTATCTACAAAACCCCCAGTCATCGAAGTCAGCGAGATGAGCAAAGTGTATACGATGGGTGAGGTCGAGGTGCGTGCGCTTGACCGGATTTCATTGACCATCGGCGAAGGGGAGTATGTGGCGATTATTGGGGCCAGCGGTTCGGGCAAGAGCACGCTGATGAACCTGATCGGTCTGCTCGACCGGCCTAGCAGCGGCAGCTACAAGATCAACGGCAGCGAGGTCAGTGACCTGAGCAAAAGCCAATTGGCCGATCTGCGCAACCATGCAATTGGCTTTGTCTTTCAGCGTTTCAACCTGTTGGCTCGCACCGATGCCCAGCGACAGGTAGAGTTGCCGCTCTTTTATGCCGGTATCCCCGCTGCCAAGTCGGCGCAACTGGCCAAAGAGGCACTGATGCGGGTTGGGTTGGGCGAACGACTTCACCACAGGCCGGAGGAACTCTCCGGCGGCCAGCAGCAGCGGGTGGCGATTGCCCGTGCGCTGGTCAACCACCCCAGCATTCTGCTCGCTGACGAGCCAACCGGTGCCCTTGATTCAAAGACCGGGGCCGAGGTGCTTTCCTTGCTTGACGAACTGCACACACAAGGATTAACCCTGATCGTGGTGACCCACGACATGAGCGTCGCCCAGCGTGCTCAACGGGTTATCACCCTGAAAGATGGCGTCATCCTCAGCGACAAAAGCAACGGCACAACCATTCAACTGGCCAATATTGCCATGTTCCAGAACCAAAACAGCAACGGTACGGATCTGCTAAGCCCATCAATTGCGGAGGCGGCAGCTTTTCAGAACCCCGCACGTCAGTAAGGGGCCTAGCCTCCCCTTACTGACGTGCGGGGTTCTGAACGTAAGGGCGGGCGCATCGCAGGCTTCGCAAGTCGCAAGTCGCCATTTCCTGTAGAAAGGGAGTCGAAATATGAAATTATTCAGATATCTATGGGTTGCACTCGAAAGCATTATTGCCAACAAGATGCGTGCTTCGCTGACCATGTTGGGCATCATCATCGGGATTGCCGCCGTGCTGGTCACGGTCGGCATCGGCAGTGGTTCTGCCGCCAGCATCACCGAACGGATCGAGAGTCGGGGCACCAACTTACTGACTGTAAACAGCGGCGTGCGTGGTCAGACAGCCACCAACAAATTGACGCTGGCGGATGCGGAGACGCTGAGTAATGCCGCCAACTTCCCGAATTTGAAGCTGGTGGCGCCTCAGTACAGCAGCAACGCCACCCTGAGCAATGGGGCCAGCGAAGGTAGCTATACGGTGGTTGGCACCACAGATGCCTATCCCACGGTACGCAGTTTGACGGTAGAGAACGGTGCCTTTTTTAGCTCTGAGGATGTGAATCAGAATGCCAACGTGGTGGTGCTTGGCGCAACCGTAGCCAGCGATCTCTTTGGCGGACAAGACCCAGTGAACCAGACCATCCGCATCGACGACGCACTCTTCCGCGTGGTAGGCGTTCTAGAGACAAGCGGCAGCTCTGGCTTTGGCAGCAGTGACAGCCAGGTCTATGTCCCAATCCAAGTTGCCTTGGGACGCCTCTTCAATGCCAGTCGTTTTCGTGGTAGCTACAACATTTCGAGCATTAGTATCCAGGTCGTCAGCCAGGATCAGCTTGACCCCGCTGCAACGCAGATCGAACAGGTGTTACGTATGCGTCACGGGCTTGGCACAGACGATGAGAACGACTTCACCGTGAGTAATCAGGCGGATCTGCTGGAGATGGCAAGCGATGTTTCTGGTACCTTAACGGCACTGCTTGGCGGCATTGGCGCAGTGAGTCTGGTCGTCGGTGGCATCGGCATCATGAACATCATGCTCGTTTCGGTAACAGAACGGACACGGGAGATCGGTTTGCGCAAGGCCTTAGGGGCGCACGATTCGGATATTCTGCTGCAATTCTTGATTGAAGCCTTTGTACTCTGCGCCTTAGGTGGCGTGATTGGCATCACCCTCGGCTATGGCATTCAAACCGTGGCAGGTATGATTTCGCTGATCTCCTACCGGATTGTGATTGAACCGTGGGCTGTAGTCATGGCACTCGCAGTCAGTACTGCCAGCGGTTTTCTCTTTGGACTTTACCCAGCCATGCGTGCCACCCGTCTCGACCCGATTGAGGCGTTGCGCTATGAGTAGAAGGCCATTCATGTAGTAATTGGAGCAGTAATTGATAATTGCGTAATTGCCAATTACCAAATTGATTGACTGATTTTCAAACAGAATGACCCGATCAATAAGGGTTTTCACCATAAAGAAGGAGCAATTATGAAAACTTACCGAGTGACTCATCTAGGACGTTGGATCGCCTTGATCCTGATGTTGGTTGTGTTGGGAGGCGGCGGCTATTATGTGAAAACCCACACCACATACCTCGACCGCTTTTGGGGCAACAGCAGCGTACAAACCGCAGCCAGTACAACCAGTTCACTGGCCACGGTAGCAATTGAACCCGCCGATCTGGCACAGACTGCGGTGAGCGCTGCCGGCAATCTCGCCTTGGTGAACGAGCGCGAGGTAGCTCTCGAGGTCGATGGCATTGTGCGTGAAATTGAGGTCGAGGTAGGCGACACAGTGAAAGCGGGTGAAACCTTACTCAAACTGGATACTGTAGACCTGGAGCGTGCGGTGGCCCAGGCAAAATTGAATACCGAAGCAGCCCAAATTGCCCTGAATGAATTGAAGACCCCCGCTACCGAGGCCGAACTTGCCAAAGCCGAAGCCGCATTGACCGAAGCCCAGGAGAATCTGGCAGACGTTCAGGCTGGCCCAAGTGCCGAAGAAGTGGCCGCTGCGCGCAGTGCATTGGCTGCCGCCCAAGCGAGTTACAGTGAATTGCAGGCCGGACCGAGTGATGCTGAATTGACCCAACTGAGTGCTGAACTCAAGAAGGCTGAGGTCGCCGTCGCCGAGGCACAACGGGCCTATGACAAGGTCTCCTGGCGCAACGACGTGGGCATGACCAGCGAATCGGCTGCCCTACAGGATGCAACGATCACCTACGAAGCGGCTGAGGCTGCCTATGAGCAATCAACCGCCGCCGCCAGCACCTCAGAAGTTCAATCGGCGGTCAGCACTATTAAAAGCGCCCAGTCGCAGCTCAACGATCTGCTCAACTCGCCCACCACGGCTGAGCTTGCCACTGCCGAAGCCCAGGTAACCGATGCCCAAGCTGCGTTGGCGGAACTGAAACAAGGAGTAACCGACAACGAACTGCGCAGTGCAGAGATCACCTTGCAACAGGCATTAATTAACCTTGAGTCGGCCTATCGTGACTTGGCGGCTGCCACCGTGACTGCGCCGACCTCGGGCGTGGTGATGTCGCTCGATGCTGAAGTGGGTGTACGCAGCTCCGCCGATCATGTGGTCGCCACGTTGGCCGATCCAAACCAACTCGAACTGGTGGTGAGCGTTGCCGAGGCGGATATCCCCAGTGTCGCCGTAGGACAGGCTGCCGAGATCGAGATCGACGCGCTGCCTGGCCAGAGCTTTACGGGTGTAGTCGAAGCCGTGGCTCCGACCAATGACAGCAGCAGCAGCTCGGTGAGTTATCCAGTCACCGTACGTCTGAACGACCCAAGTGTGACCAGTGTTCTGCCAGGCATGAATGCGGTCGCCACCTTGGCCTCACTGCAGTCGATTCCGGACAATAGCTGGCTGGTTCCCACCAATGCCATCGTGAAAAATGGCGACATGAGTACGGTCAGCATCGTGCGAGGGACCAATACACTGACCATCACTGTAGCGCCCGGCAAGGTACAAGGTGAATGGACGATGGTGCAATCCACTGAATTGCAGGAAGGTGACCAAGCCGTCGGCAGTGTCACCTCGAATCAGGATAGCAGCAGCACGGGTCCTGGTGGCGAAGGTGGACCGCCGCCAGGCGGCATGGGTCCCATGGGCGGCTAATGTAAAGTACTGTTATAAAACAAAAAGGAGGCGAACCGTCAACGGTTCGCCTCCTTTTTTGAAACATCCGGAAATTATTCGGTTTGGTCTTGTCGCTGCATCATCAAACGAACCAAGACTACTGCTGCGGCTGTCAAGACGAGGGAGGCAACTGCTACCAGATTGATTGAAGGTCGAGCCGGAGTGATCGCCTGTGCCGCCTCGTTGGCGTGCGGGCGCACATATTCAAGCCCTTCAGACACGAACTCTTTGGCACGTTGGCGATAGCCTTCGACATAATGTGTCAGCGTTTCGAGCGCGTGTTCGCGTGTGGTACCGTAGCGTTTCTGAAAGAGGCCGACCATTTTGTCGAGCTCACCTTCGAGGCGGAGCATGTCGTTGTCGGTCAACTTGCCCCATTCACGCTTGATCTCACCACGTAACTGTTTCCATTGGCCCTTCATTTCTGTTCTGTTCATAGAAGATCTCCTTATAGGGCCATTGCAAAAGGAGTAAATACTCTAGTTCCAAAGCTTGTTGCAATGGCTCAAGCGATTTCATTGAGAAGCTCTATTTTGAAATCGCCTATGCAGACGCTGCACCAGATACTGCGCGTCTGTCGATCTCACTATACAGCGAATGAGGCAAATGTCAACCTCCCACGTGGCCAAATTCGGTCCAGACCAGTGGATGGGTTTCCTAGTTTGTGAGGTTCTAGCAACCATTGCAAACGCTATCGTTGAAACAGATAGAGGGCGAGCAGTAGGGTGCTGGCCATAGCTGAGAGTGATATCAGCGCTGCAAGTCTCATGGCTGGCACTGGTGATTCATCGACGTAGTGTGATGTAAACTTGTCTTGATGTCGATTGTGGCTGGTACCGTTCAAGCTTGCCCGATCTCGTCTGGTTTGCTTGCGTAAATGTGGCAGTGGGTGCATGCCCATGGCTTTATTCATCTGTGGCCTCCGCAGAATGGATCAATGAAAGGAGTAGCCTCACTCTATACGACATTCCGCTGATTGTTGCCGTCAATTTGGCTGGATGGCACCTGGTCAGGTGGACAGGTACGCACCAGTGACGACGTTGTTTCCCCATATCGACGATTCTCAGGTAAGATCAGCGTTAGCAAGAAAATGTGTCTTGGCTTCCCATCCCACAAAGGAGAAATCTATGGAACAACGTCGTTTTGGTGATAGTGATCTGGTCTGTTCGGCGATTGGATTTGGCACCTGGGAGATGAGCACCACCATGTATGGCGAAATCGACGTCAGCGAGGCGAGTCGGGCGGTCAACGCCGCCATCGATCATGGCATCACCCTCTTTGACACTGCCGAAGTCTATGGTCCCTATCATTCCGAAGAAATTCTGGCCAATGCGTTGGGCAAACGACGCAACGAGATCGTTTTGGTAACCAAGGTCGGCTTTGTCTTTGACGAGCAAAATCGCATTATTGGTCGTAGCTCGCGAGACCATTACATCATTCAACGCACCGAGGCCTGCCTCAAGCGCATGAACACCGACGTGATCGACCTGATGTTGATCCACTGGCCCGATCATCACACGCCCTTTGAGGAACCAATTCGAGCATTGGAACAACTCAAGATGGATGGCAAGATTCGCCATTATGGAGTTTCCAATTTTACCGTAGCGATGATGGAACGCTGTCAGAAGGCCGGAAAACTGACCGCCAACCAGGTCGGCTACAACCTGTACGACCGGCGCATGGAAAAGGAAGTGTTGCCCTATTGCCAGGCCAACGGCATTGGCTACATGGCCTATGGTTCGCTTGGCTTTGGCCTGCTCACTGGGGCTTTTACGCCCGAGACGACCTTTGTTGACTGGGATTGGCGCAGTAAGGGTAGTGCCTTTGGCTTGCCGCTCTTTGAACGGGAATCGTTTCTAAAGGAACTACGGGTCACGGCTCGCCTTAAGGAATTGGCGGCCAGCTATGGCAAATCGGTTGCACAACTGGCCATCGCCTGGGTGCTGAGTAACCCCGCTGTGACGGTTGCCCTGGTCGGCATGCGCAACGAGCGTGAATTGCAAGAGAACACTGCTGCCGCCGATTGGAAACTGAGCGACGCCGACTGCGCCGAGATCGACCATATTTTTGCCGAAGAGGGCGTGCCGACGTACGTGGAAGCCAAACAGGCGGTCTGATTGATCTCTACTCCCCACCTATCTAGTCCTGTTCCTCGTCAAGCAGTGAGCGATGGTTGGCGCAATTGATCGTATGCTAATAATGAGAGTCGAGAATTTAGCCTAACAGGCTGACCTACGCTGCCCCAGGGCACCGCCCTGGGGAGGAGAGGGCATCTATCTCGATACCAGGGCGGTGTCCTGGGTTAGCCTATATAGACCCGATGGGGCTAAACATCAGCATGTTTTGTCCTGTAGGAACTGCATGATTTTAGGAGCCAACGAATGACGATCTTCGTCGCCAGCGGCGGCAGTGGGGATTGTGGGGATCTGGTTGCTCGTACGCTGCTTGCCCAATTTACAAACTCCAAACAAGAGGTTGTGATTGAGTCTTATTTGCACACGGTTGAACAGGTGCAGCAGATGATCGAGCGCGTGGCTGCCGCCCACGGCACGTTGATTCACACGATGGTGGATAGCCAACTGCGTCAACAACTGGTCGCTATGGCCCAGGCGCGCAACATCCCGATCTTCGACCTCTTTGGCCCCTTGCTGGATCATCTGAGCCAAAGCCTCCAACAGGAACCTGCCGGTAAGCCTGGCCTCTATCGCCAACTCAATCACTCCTACTTTCAACTGATCGAGGCGATCGAATACACGGTGGCGCACGACGATGGAACCCGTGCTTATGAACTCTCCCTAGCCGATATTGTGTTGTTGGGCGTTTCCCGCGTCGGTAAGACGCCGCTGAGTGTCTATCTGTCTATGCTGGGATGGAAGGTGGCCAATGTGGCCTTGGCCCCTGGTGTTGAACCGCCGAAAGAACTCTTCGAGATCGACCGTCGCCGCATCGTGGGTTTGACCATTGCGCCTGCCCAACTACTGGTGCATCGTCGCTGGCGCCAACAGAGCCTTGGCATCAGCAGCGGCTCGTATTTGGACCTCGACGCAGCACGCGAAGAGATTCGGGCTGCCAATCATTTCTATGCCACCCACAACTTTGCCATCATCGACGTCAGCGACAAACCGATTGAGACCAGCGGCGAAGAGGTGATTACTAAAGTAACTCAGCAACTCGCCAAACACGAATACACTCAGTGAAATATAGTTATAAAATCTAGTAAAAAATATTACTATTCCGCTTGACAAGCTGTGATATAATTCCATTTATGTCAAGACAATCACAAATTTCGCCCGATTCGTTTTGTTGTACGTACCGATCCTATCCTAAATAAGCCTTTCTATCTCCCCTCGCAACCGGTTATGGTTTTCCGTGCAGACTTGTACGGAGAGAATTTAGCCAACGTCGATCTCCTCCCGCCTTTCATTGTATTGTAGTTCTATGTAAACAGCTTGGACCAGGTTACTGGTAGAGCTTCGGACAGTCATTCCTAATAACTGTATTTGTATATTGTTCTCTTCGGATAGTCATTGTCGTTGTGTGGAATGTCTGTTCTGAAGAACAAAGAGGTGTAGGAAAGAGACTGACAAAGCTTTCAGAGAATCTTCCAAACTTGTTCAATTTTATGCTGATAGGCTGAGTGTAGCTCTTTGGCTTAGATTAAG
Organism: Caldilineaceae bacterium; assembly: GCA_046328715.1. Classification (GTDB taxonomy): domain Bacteria; phylum Chloroflexota; class Anaerolineae; order Caldilineales; family Caldilineaceae; genus JAXLWB01. Next base: position 165,994 of record JAXLWB010000004.1, read on the forward strand.
GCCATGCAAAAAAGATATCCCCTAGGTTCAAAAACTTTTGCACCGGCCCGAACGATTTCACTGACAGGCCTTCTCTTCTGAAATCGTAAGTAGGATTGAGCCTTGCTATACAGGCACCCAGGAGAAACAGAGAAGTTTCTTCGCAGCACGATCTGTATACATTACGGCTTCTCGATATTCTTTGTCTTCTGCCTGAATAGCTTGCTGTGTGCTGTCGTTCTCTAAAGATAGCGACTGAAATACAGTCAGTGCAGAGTCCCATTATCGAGTGATTATTACTGTCATTACGTCGCATGTTCCGATTCTCCAATCTATGCTTCTAGAAATACTAGCGATTGCCACTCGGTAACATACTACAAAACATGTTACTGGGTGTAGAGCGCCAGTATAAGAGGGTAAGCTTTTATAGAGTTCACCCACATACCATGGCGTAGAGCAACAGGATCAAGCTCAAAGGGGACCCTATGTTTAACAAAATTTTAGTGCCACTGGATGGATCAGCGCTTGCAGAGTGTGTTTTGCCACACGTTGCTCTCTTTTCGGCTGCTTTTGGTGCACAAGTCACCTTATTGCATGTTGTTGCATGCAATAACAAAACACAATTAGGCAGCTCTCCCATCGATCCACTGGATTGGCGCATGCGTAAGGCTGAGGCGCAGGCCTATCTCAATACCCAGGTCGAACGGCTAGGCGAAGCCGATGTTGTAGCAGATACGGTATTGCTTGAAGGTCAACCAGCTGAACGCATGATCGAATACGTGCGTGAGAATCAAAACGATTTGATCATTATGAGCAGCCATGGCAGTGGCGGTGTCAGCGTCTGGAATGCGGGTTCTCTGGTCCAGAAGATATTGGAACGTGTTCACATTTCTGCCTTGTTAGTGCGGGCCTATCAACCCACCACGGAAGACATTGTTGAATTCCATTACAATCGTATTCTAGCCCCACTCGATGGTTCACCACGCGCCGAAGTGGCGATCACACCTGGCGCACGACTGGCTGAGTTTGAGGAAGGTCAATTGCTGCTGGCACATGTGATTAACAAACCGGAGATCTTCCGCCATATGCCGCCCGAACCAGAATATGTGGAAATGGCACAGCGCTTGCTCGAATATAACCGACGCCAGGCAGAGGATTATCTGGAAAAATTGCAGGCAAGGCTCCCTGGCAATATTGCCACCCGCATCCTGCCAGGTGACGATGTGGCGTTGGAGATCCACCACCTGATCGATGACGAAGATATCGATCTGATTGTCATGAGCGCACATGGTCATTCTGGTAAGGCCGACTGGCCGTACGGCAGTATCACGACTAATCTGTTAACCTATGCCTCGAAACCAGTATTGATGATCCAGGATCTGAATGCCAGTCAGATTGAACCTTCTTTGGCCGAACGTTTTGTGATGGAAAGAATCGGTCACTAAGATCAGTAGGACAGTGAGACAGTGACAAGCCAATACTTACCTACTGTCCCACTGTTTTACTGTCCTACTGACTTCCTGTTCCAACCGCCAAGTCCAACCAGCATTGGAGTGATCGATGAAAGATGTCTTAATTACAGAGAAAGCTGCGAAGGCCAAAGACGAACAAACAAGCCATAGCGGTGAAGGAGAGCAGCGTAACCTAGTGCAGGATGGAATTGAAAATCAGACAACCCTCAGCGACCGGGTAGACGACAGCCCGATCGAAACCCTGAAACGACTGGCGCAAAGCCATCGCATCGGAGCTCGCTCAGGTAGCGGACCCACCTTAATTGAAAACCTCAATTTGCATACTGAGCGCATCAAAAACGCCTACCAGCATTACCGAGAGCGCTCGGGACAAGATTCATTTCTACCCTACGAAGCTGAATGGCTGCTTGATAACTATTATCTTATCCAACGCGTGCTACGCCAGATTGAAGAGGATATGCCTGCCGGTTACTACCGCCAGTTGCCTAAGCTGACGGAAGGTGAGTCGGCGGGCTTGCCGCGCATTTTTGTTGTGGCGGCGAAAATTGTCGAACTGAGCACCATTAACGTCACCACCGAAAACCTTGCCAACTGGCTCGAAGCCTATCAAAGCGTGACGCCACTCACGATGGGTGAGTTGTGGGCATTTCCCACGATGTTGCGCATGGCGCTGATCGAAGCGCTCGCCCTGGCCTTGGCCCATACGTCACAACAATTTGCCACAGGCGAAGCCCGGCCAGACACCTTGACCCGTTTGGCGCAATTGATCGCGCCTGAAAATATTGTGGCCCATGCCATTCCAAGCCTACGTACCCTCAACGCACTGGAATGGGAAGATTTTTTTGAACAATCCAGTTATGTTGAGCGGGTGTTGCGCCAGGACCCGACGGGTATCTACCCGCAGATGGATTTTGAGACGCGTAACCACTACCGTGAAGAAATTGAAGAGTTGGCCCGTTCGGGTAAGCGTAGTGAAGTCGAGATTGCTCGACAGGCGATTGAACTGGCCAAGCAGGGCAGCAGCAATGTCCCGCTCCCAGCCCGTACCGGTCACGTTGGCTACTACCTGATCGATCAGGGTAGAGAGACGCTGGAACAGACGCTCGCTATCCGCCCTCGCTTCGGTCAGCGACTACGCCGTTGGCTAACCAAACATCCGACGCTGGTTTATCTGGGTGGCATTGCCCTGGTTGTCTTGATCTTGATCTCCCTCTTTCTGCAAGCGGTAGAGGTTACGACTTTCACACCACTGATCAATGTCCTTGCGACCTTAGCGGCCATCATTGTCTTGTTGATTCCCTTTGTTACCGTTGCTGCTGCGATTGTCAATGCACTCTTAGGCTTCATACTTAAGCCTCGTACCTTGCCCAAGCTCGATTTCAGCGAAGGCATCCCGGACGAACAGCGCAGCATGGTAGTCATCCCTGCCTTGCTTGGCAGCGAACAGGAGATCGATGGACTGTTGCGTCAATTAGAACAGCAATATCTAAGCAACGTCGACCCCAACCTTGGCTTTGCCCTGCTCACCGACTTCACCGATGGCTCTGCTGAAGTTATGCCAGAGGATGAAGCACTCTTGGCCCGGGCACGAACTGGCATTGAGGAACTTAATCGGCGCTATCAAGCCAGCCAAGAGAAAACGGGTGCCGGCGATGTTCTATTTGTCGCTCCGATGTCCGACGATGTCGAGCGCAGCCCCTACCGTCCCTTCTATCTTTTCCATCGTCGTCGCTTGTGGAATCCAAGCGAAGCGCGCTGGATGGGCTGGGAGCGCAAGCGCGGCAAACTTCACGAGTTCAATCGTTTGGTGCGCGGAGCGGAAGATACCACCTACACCACCTGCGTCGGTGACATGGATTTTCTGCCCGCCATCTGCACTGTGATCACCTTAGACGCAGATACGCAGTTGCCTTTCGAAAGCGCACGCCGACTGGTGGCGACCTTGGCCCATCCACTTAACCAGGCCGTCTTTGACGAGCAGACAATGCGCGTGGTCGCCGGCTACAGCGTCCTCCAGCCGCGCACCGAGATCAAACCGACCAGCGCCAATCATTCGATCTTCTCGCAGATCTACGCTGGCGACACCGGCTTCGACCTCTACACCCACGCCGTGTCCGATGTCTACCAAGACCTCTTTGGGCAGGGGATCTATATTGGCAAAGGCATCTACGAGATCGACGCCTTTGAGCGCAGTCTGGCCGATCGAGTGCCTGAAAATCGTCTGCTGAGCCACGACCTTTTTGAAGGTGGCCATGGACGAGCGGCACTGGTCAGCGATATCATCGTTTACGAAGAGTACCCGTCGCGCTATCTGGTCTATGCCAAACGCATGCACCGTTGGATCCGGGGCGACTGGCAACTGTTACCCTGGCTCGGTCCGCTGGTTCCGCATGTGCAACTGGGGATGGCACCCAATCCTTTACGCATCATCAACCGTTGGCAGATCTTCGATAATCTGCGCCGCAGCGTACTTACACCATCACTTCTGCTGATCCTGGCTGTCGCCTGGCTCTTCGGAATCTCTGTTGGCGGTGCCTGGGTGTGGGGAATTATTGTGGCGGGAGTGCTGGCTTTGCCCGTGCTGATCAGCGTGCTGATCTGGAGCATCAACGCTCTGTTCAATGGCAACGGCAGTGGCTTTGTACAGACGATGCGCCCCAGTCTGCTACGATGGTTGCTGGCTTTGGTCTTGCTGCCCTATGAGAGTGCGGTTACTCTCGATGCGATTGGTCGTACACTGGTTCGTCTCTTTTTTACTCGTCGCCAACTGCTGCAGTGGACTCCGGTGGCCGCCAGCGAACGGCTGCTGCGTGGTGCTAATTCGTTGGGAAATATCTGGCAGCAGATGATAGCAGGACCGCTCGTGGCGGTGGTCCTCACTGGCTTGATTGCCTACATGCATCCGCAAATTTTGCTGGCGGCCTTCCCTTGGCTGTTGGCCTGGTTCTTTTCGCCGCAGATCGCTTATTGGATTAGCCAGCCACATACCCATCAGCCCCAACCGCTCAGTGTTGAAGAGCAACAGTGGCTGCGCACGCTGGCCCGGCGTACCTGGCTCTATTTTGAACACTTCGTTGGTCCGGACGATAATTGGTTGCCTCCCGATCACTTCCAGGAAAACCCACTCGGGCTGGTTGCCCACCGTACCTCGCCGACTAACATTGGGCTGATGTTGCTTTCGACCTTGGCAGCCTTTGACTTTGGCTACGACGATCTGTTGAGCCTGCTCACACGCATCCAAAGCAGCTTTGGCACGATCGACAAGCTCGAAAAACATCGCGGTCACCTGCTCAACTGGTACACCACACGCACACTCGAAACGCTGCCGCCACGCTACGTCTCAATGGTCGATAGCGGAAATTTGGCAGCCTCGTTGTGGGTATTGCGCCAGGGACTGGATCAGATGGGTGAAGATCCGCTCTTGCGGCAGCAGCGCTGGCAAGGGTTGGCCGACAATCTCTTGATCTTCTCGGAGATTGTGAACAAACTGAGCAGCAGCGCACCCGAAGTAGCTGAGCAACTTCACAAACATCTCAAGCAAATCCTGGCCTTACTACGGGGCGAAGCGGATACTCCCTGTGCCTGGCTTGAGCAGATCGAGCAATTTTCGCAGCGCGAATGGCCGCAACTGAACCAGCAGATGATAGCGCTGATCAGCGACGAAACGTTAGGCATCCAACCTCACACTCTACGCCAACTGCGCGTAAGCATCGAACAGGTCGAACATCACGTTCAAGGAATGCAGCGCGAATTGGATTGGTTGGCTCCCTGGGTCTCTTTAGTTGCCAGACCACCCGCACTCTTCACCAATCAGCCCGATCTGACGGCCCAATGGCAGCAACTGCGTGACCAGCTCTGCGCTCGCCATGGATTGCGCCAAATGCCAGGTGTCTACCAGGGCGTAGACGGAAACATCGCTCAGATCGAGCAACTGATTGCTTCGGTCAGTGCCACGTCGATGGAACAAAAGGAGGCGCAACGCTGGTGTAGCAAGCTGCGCACCCAAATCGAAGAAGCACGCAGCCGGGCAGTGGAATTGGATACGCTCTGCCAACAGTTAAGCCACCAGGCCGAGCAGATGGTCGAAGAGATGGACTTTGGCTTTCTGTACGATGAACATCGCCATCTCTTCCACATCGGCTATAACGTCGATGCAGGCATGTTGGATGGTAACTACTATGACTTGCTCGCCTCGGAGGCACGCGCAGGAAGCCTGGTTGCCATTGCCAAGGGGGATGTACCAGCCAAACATTGGCTGCACCTTGGGCGTCCGCTTACACAAGTCAACGGCAATCGTACCTTGCTCTCCTGGAGCGGTACGATGTTTGAATACCTGATGCCTGCGCTCTTCACGCGCACCTACCCTAATACCTTGCTTCAGCAAAGCATTGAGGGCGCTGTGGATGCGCAGATGCAAGAGGCACGCACCCGCAAGTTGCCCTGGGGGGTGTCCGAGGCTGGCTTTTATCAGTTTGACGCCAATCTTTTCTATCAATACCGCGCCTTTGGCACGCCGACCCTCGGTTTCAAGCGCGGATTGGGCGATGATTATGTAGTTTCGCCCTATGCAACCGTGCTAGCGCTGCCCTTCCGCCCCCAGGAGGTGGTACAAAATCTCAAGGTACTACAGAATCTTAACCTGCTCGGCGACTATGGCTTCTACGAGTCGATCGACTACACCGAGAATCGTCTGCCTTTAGGGCAGCAAAGTGCCATCGTGCGCTCCTTTATGGTTCATCATCAGGGTATGGCCTTCCTGGCATTACTGAACTATCTGGACAGTGAGCGTATGATCAAGCGCTTTCACGCCGACCCGCGTATTCACAGCGTCGAACTGTTGCTACAGGAGCAGATTCCTTATCATGCGCCGCTTGAGGAAAGCAGCGAACAGGACGTGATGGTGATCCCGGTCGCCGAAGGGCAAGTGCCGGTGATTCCGTGGCCCACCCCGGTGCAAACGCCGTATCCACGGCTGCACTATCTTTCCAATGGCAACTTTAGCACCTTGATCAGCAACAGTGGTGGTGGCTTTAGCCGTTGGAAATCCTATGACCTGACCCGTTGGCGCAGCGACACCACACAAGACGATTGGGGACATTGGTTCTATCTGGTGGACACGGAGAGCGGTGAAACCTGGTCCTTAACGCCGCAACCTGTCCAGGATAACACGGTGGAACGCCAGGTTGCCTTTTCCCCGCACAAGGTTGAATTTCACGCAACCAGCCACCAGATTGACAGCCATATTGAAGTCGGCGTCTCCCCCAAGGATGATGTCGAGGTTCGGCGTATTCAACTGAACAACCGCAGTGACCGCCCCCGTCGACTGGCGATCGTCAGCTACGGCGAAGTCGTACTCGGTGCGCAAAGTGCAGACCGCCGCCATCCTGCCTTTAATAAGCTCTTTATCGAAAGCGAGCTTCTCGGGGATAAACGACGGGGCGAGCAGCAAGGGCGTGAGCCAATTGGACTGCTCTTTCACCGCCGCCCCCGTTCCAGTGACGAAAGTCCGATCTTCCTTGCCTACTCACTGTTGACGCCTGTTGGCAAAGAGGTCAGCAGTTGGTTTGAAAGTGACCGTCGCCTTTTTCTTGGGCGAGATGGTTCACTTGCCAAGCCGATGGCTTTACAGAAAGATCGGTTGCCCCAGCCATCGAACGCTAGCAATGCTACGCTCGATCCCGTCTTTTCTGCTGGCCAGATCGTGGAATTGGAACCGGGTGCCAGCCTGGAGTTTGCGTTCATACTCACCGCCTGCGATGATCGAGCAACCATCGACGAAACGCTCCGGCGTTATCGAGACTGGGCAGTGATTCATCAACTCTTTGAGCAGTCGCGCATGCAAAGTGAGATGGAGCTACGTCAGCTTGAACTTACCTCCGAGGAACTAGGACATATTCAGCATTTGCTCTCGCTTTTGATCTACCCTCACCCTGCACTGCGGGCGCGCCACGAGAGTCTGATGGCCAACCAACTCGGCCAGACAGGACTGTGGCCCTTTGCGATCTCTGGTGACTACCCGATTCTCTTGGTGGAGATTGCCGACGAGGACGAGATTGCCCTGGTCCAAGATCTCTTGCAGGCGCACACTTACTGGCGCAATCGCAACTTGCAGATTGATCTGGTGATTCTCAACAAGAAGGAGAGCGGCTATGCCCAGGAGATCCAGGGGCAACTGCATCGTCTACTGCACCGCACCAATAGCGACATCTGGCTCAATCAACGCGGCGGCATCTTTTTGCTGCGACGCGACACCATGAATGAAGCTAGCCGTATGCTACTCAACAGCGCTGCGCTCGTGATTTTGCGCGGCGAACAAGGTAATCTGAGCGAACAATTGGATGCCATTGCCCAACCCCGACCGGCGCTGCCCAACTTTCAACCTTCAGTTCTCTTGCCGCCAACCCCAGACCCGCAACTCCAACTGGAGCGCCCAACCGGGTTGCAGTTCGACAACGGTGTCGGTGGCTTCAGTGCCGATGGTCATGAATATCTGATCTACCTCGAAGCGGGGCAAAAGACACCTGCACCGTGGATCAATGTCGTCGCCAATGAGGACTTCGGCTTTTTGATCAGTGAGACCGGGATGGGCTACACCTGGGCGCTCAACAGCGGCGAGAATCGGCTGACTCCCTGGCTGAACGACCCGCTCTGTGACAATCAGGGCGAGGCAATCTACCTGCGTGACGAGGAGACCGCTGAAATCTGGTCACCGACTCCCTTGCCCGCCCGTGAAGATTCTCCCTATCTCGTCCGTCACGGCAGCGGCTATTCGATCTTCGAGCATCAAAGTCGAGGCTTGAAGCAGGAAGTGTGCTTCTTTGTCGCACCTGATGCCCCGGTAAAGATCGTCACCCTGCGTCTAGAAAATCCAGGCGATCGTCCCAGACGCATTACAGCGACCTATTACGCCGAATGGGTACTTGGCGTCAACCGTGATGAGATGCAGCAGTATATCATCCCTGAATATGTGAATGAGCACCACGCCCTCCTGGCACGTAACCCCTACAACGATGAGTTTGCTGAACGCGTGGCCTTTCTTACTGCCACCCAGCCCGCCCATGGCCTGACCAGCAATCGCACCGAATTTCTCGGCGTGCGTGGTCGTCGCAACCAACCAGCCGCCTTGAAACGCATCGGTTTGAGCAACAGCGTCGAGGCTGGCGTCGATCCGTGTGCCGCCTACATGGTCCATTTCGACTTGCAGGCTGGTGAGAGTCGGCAAGTTCACTTCCTTCTGGGTCAAGGTGCCAATCGTGAGGAGTCGCTGACGCTGATCAAGCGCTACCAGGATCTGGCACAAGTGGACGAAGCGTGGCAACAAGCGCGTGGCAACTGGCAGGAATTGTTGACCACGATCCAGGTCGAGACGCCTGAACCGACCTTTGACCTGCTGCTCAACCGTTGGCTGCTCTACCAAAATCTGGCTTGCCGGGTTTGGGGTCGTTCAGCCTTCTATCAGTCCAGCGGTGCCTACGGGTTCCGCGACCAGTTGCAGGATGTGTTGGCACTGGTCCACGCCAAACCTGATGTGACCCGAGCGCAGATTTTGCGCGCAGCACGCCATCAATTCGAAGCGGGCGACGTGTTACATTGGTGGCATCCACCGTCCGGACGCGGGGTGCGCACCCGCATCTCTGACGATCTGCTCTGGCTGCCCTTTGTTACTGCGCACTATGTCCTCAGCACCGGCGATCGCTCGATTTTAGATGAACAGATACCTTTCTTGGTTGGCCAGCCGCTGGACAAAAGTGAGCACGAACGCTATGGCAAGTACGATACGAGCCGTCAAGCTTACTCGCTTTTGGAACACTGTCGCAAAGCGTTGAAGCGCGGTCAGACCCGCGGCCCGCATGGGCTGCCTCTGTTCGGCGGCGGTGACTGGAACGATGGTATGAACCGGGTTGGCATGAACGGCAAGGGCGAGAGCGTCTGGCTTGGCTGGTTTCTGATCGAAACCCTGCAACGTTTCGCCGACTTGTGTGACCTGCTAGAACAAGCGGAAGAGGCGACGCAATATCGCAGCTCGGTGGAACAACTGCGTCAAGCGCTCGACAACAGCGCCTGGGACGGAGAGTGGTATTTGCGTGGCTACTACGATGATGGCACGCTACTTGGCTCGTCACGCAATCAGGAGTGTCAGATCGACTCAATTGCCCAATCGTGGGCGGTGCTGTCGGCAACTGGTGATAGCAGCGAGCGAGCGCAACAGGCAATGCACGCCGTTCGCCAGCGGCTAGTTGACGAAGAGGCACAGCTGATTCAACTCTTTACGCCGCCCTTTGATAAAACAAAACGAGACCCAGGCTATATCAAAGGCTACCCACCCGGCATCCGCGAGAATGGCGGTCAGTACACTCATGCTGCGCTCTGGGCGGTATGGGCCTTTGCCCGCATGGGGGATGGCGACACCGCCGAAGCGCTTTTCCGTTTGCTCAATCCGATCTATCACTCCAACGATCCTATGAAGCGTGAGCAATATCGGGTGGAGCCGTACGTGATCGCCGCTGATGTTTATAGCGTTGCACCTTTCACTGGTATGGGTGGCTGGACCTGGTACACTGGCTCGGCTGGCTGGATGTATCGACTCGGCATTGAAGGCATCCTTGGTCTGCAACGGCGAGTCGATCATTTGATTCTCGATCCATGTATTCCCAAAGCCTGGCCAGGTTTCAAAATGGGCTATCGCTTTGGCACATCGCATTATCAGATCGAGGTCACTAATCCACAAGGCGTAAATCGGGGCATAAAACAAGTCGTTTTCGATGAGAAGGTCATGGACTGCAAGCATGTGCCACTCGTGGATGATGGTGAACAGCACACGGTAACGATTGAGTTGGGATGACTCGTTGGATTATTTCATTTCGAGTGAGAAATCTTCACGGTTGTGTGATCCCCAAGATTTCTCGTCAAAAATGGCTGTTCCTCAGAATGGCAGCTCGACTCAGTGCCCCGCATTGCCCGATTCTACCAGTGTATTGATATCCGTGCGGTCGGTGAGTACCTGACGGATCTTGCCGTCCTGCATCTGTATGACCATATCGACAAAGCGGCACATGCGCAGATCGTGGGTTACCATAATTCCTGCTCTTTGCCGTTCATGGATGAGGTCGGCAAAGGTTTGCACTACCTGGTTGGCGCGTTCAGTATCCAGGCTGGCGGTCGGCTCGTCGGCCAACACAATCTGTGGATCGTGTATCAGCGCCCGGGCAATGGCAACACGCTGTTGTTGACCGCCAGAAAGCTGAGAAGGGTGACTGTTGAGCCGTTCGCCCAAGCCAAGACGCACCAGCAGTTCACGTGCCCGCTCACGCCCCTTGCGGTCCAATTTGCCATTGAGTCTGAGCATCAGCTCGACATTCTCCAGCGCAGTTAAAAAGGGTACCAGATTGTTCGATTGAAAGGCAAAGCCAATCGAACTGGCGCGAAACCGGGTCCGCTTGCCATCGCTCATGTGGGTAAGGTCTTGCTCGGCAATGATAATACTACCGTCGCTTGGGCGTAACAGGCCCGCCATCATCGCCAACATCGTAGTTTTGCCAGAACCGCTCGGGCCAAGCAGCGCCACAAACTGGCCCGGTCGGACACTAAAGGAAACCTCATCAACCGCCCGCACTGCACCTGGGCCTTCTCCATAAATTTTGCTCACTGTAACTGCTTGAAGTGCATTCATAACCTTATCTCAACTATTGAAAACTAGCCTGCACAAGCACTACACAAAGTACACAGAGCATGCACGGAGATCACTGAGCACAAGAGAAAACTCTCTTTTCCTTTCTGTGTTCTCCGTGTCTTCTCAGCGTCCTCTGTGTCCTATTGCCTTTACTGTGCCAAGCCCAGTGCGCGCAGCGGTTCGACGCGCAGGAGTAAAATGACCGAAACCAAACCACCCAACGGACCAATGACCATCAATAACCCAATCGCCGTCAACGCAGCGTCGCCAGTAAAGACAATCGGGATGGCAGGTGGCAAGCCGAGTTTTAGCAACTGGGTACCCATTACGCCAATCAGGACCCCAAACGCATTGACAACGATAATCTGCAACAAGGCTGCCGTCCCCACCATAAAGCTCGAAACCCCGACCGCCTTGAGCATACCCACCTGTGCGATCTTTTGCAACGTTTGAAATTGGAAAAAGCCACCGACGACCAAAATACCAATGAAGAGAGTAAAATAGCGTTGCGTCTGTAGCGTGCTCTGCTGCGCTGAATAGCCAGGCGTGTTTTCATAGGCGGTTACCCGATCCACCACCTGTACCTTGTCCACCTGAGCTTCGATCCGTTTCGCCATCTCTGCCTCGTCGGCTGGATTTTCCAGCTTGACCGAGATCACATTTGATACCAGTGCACCCTTGCCCACCTGATCTGGGTCGGGCTGGGGGCGCACCTTTTCCCAGGTTTCAAAGGGGAGGATGAGCCCCGGCGCAACAGAAATCTGACTGCCATCGGCGATGCCCACTACTTTTAGTTCAAAGATCTTTTCGTCTACGCCTTGCGTTGTCTTGATCCTGATAGTGTCTCCCAGGCGAAACGGCGTTCGTCTCACGACATTGATGTCGATTAATACTTCGGAACCCCGATTGGCAGAAAGCTGTCTTCCTTCCAGCACCTTCGGTTCACCCGGTTTGCCCGCTTCAACACCGATCAGCGAGATGTTAACGTTGTCGGTGCCGCTGTCGAGCAGCAACTCTCCCGGAGCAAAAGAGACCTGCCCCACATCTGCCACCCCAGGGACACGTCGTACGGCAGCCAATGTGTTACGTCCCAGTTGACTGGCGGAAATCGAGAGATCGACATTCTTCTGATAGACAAGCAGTTCACCATTCAACTTGGCGATATATTCACGGTTGCCATTGCCTAACCCCTCAGCAAGAGCGGCAATAAAGAGCACAAGGGTGGTAATCAGTGCCACGATCGAGGCGATCAGGAGAAAGCGCCCCTTGTTGTACCAGACTTCTTTGAGTGCAAGATAGATGGGCATAACAGTTTAGATTTCGGATTTATTCAATTCTGACTCAGGTTGGTTGAGAAGATATGCGGATTCTTGTCTCCTCACCTAGACGAGCCGGAATTAGGTAACCACGAATTACACAAAATACACCAAGACTTCACAGGGTCTTTCTTTTGTGTGTTTCGTGCATTTCGTGGTTATCACGGTTTAGCGATCAATCGTGACGACGGCGGTCATGTTCCAGAGCAGGTGCTCATCCATGCGTTCCGGTTCGATTACGGCGGTGTAGACGATATCACCACGGTTGTCCTCACCAATTGGGCGGATGTAGCGGATGTTTCCAGACAGTTGCAGTCCCGGTAGGGCATCGAAAGTCAACTTGACCGGTTTGTCTTCCCGAATGGCTGAGATGTCCAACTCCTTGATGTCTTCGGTCTCAATCTGCCATTGGCTAAGGTCAGCCAGCCGCACTACCACGGAGCTTTGCACCACTGCCTCTCCCGGGTTGATGTTGAGACGAGCCACGGTGCCAGCGAAAGGGGCACGCAGTTCCGTTTGGGCCAGTGCTACCAATGCCTGCTGAACCTGCGCTGTAGCTGCCGCAACATCGGCCTCAGCAGCTGCAATCTGCTCGGGGCGAACCCCAGCCTTGACCAGGTCGAGCTGTGCCTGGCTTAGGCTTACATCAGCTTGGGCAGCGGCAATATCGGTGGGCAAAGTCGATTGTAGGGTGTTCAATTGCGCTTGAGCTTGGCGAACCTGGGCTGCCGCAGCGCTGACCGTGGCTTGACTTGTTCCAGTGTAAAGTGCATCTAGGCGAGCCTTGGCTGCAGCATAGTTGTTGGTGGCTTTCTCAAGGGCAGCGGCTTCGGGCGTTGCACCAATGTCATTGCGCCATTTGATCTGATCATAGGCTCGTTGCGCTCGACGTAATTCGGCCTCGGCATTGGCCATGTCATTCTGGAGGGCAATGGAGGTGTTTTCATCTGGCCCTTCCTGCGTCTTGGCATAGTTGGCCTGTGCTGCCGATACCGCTGCCTGCGCAGCCGCAATATTGCCCGTTTCTCCCGATGCAATCACGCGGTCGAGGCGTGCTTGGGCGGCAGCTACAGATGCTTCGGCAGAGGCAACTTCCTGCTCGCGTGGGCCAGCCTGGAGTTGGGCGAGTTGTGCCTTGGCTCGCTGCAAACTGGCCTGAGCCTGAGCCACCGCTACCTGTAATTGTGAAGACTCAAGTTTGAGTAACACGTCACCTGCGGCAACAGACTGCCCTTCTTTCACTAATACTTCACGCACGATACCGCCAATCGGAAAGGTCAAATCGGCTTTGCGCACGGGAACGACTCGTGCATCCGTGGTGATGAAATTGTCATTCACGACGACTGCCTCTGTAGAAGGTGTCTCATCCGCCGCTTTGAGTACGGGTGCCGAGAACATCCCACTGCGATAGGCGATTGAGCCACCGATGGCAGCCGCCAGCAATACGACTAAAATTGCACTTGACCAAAGAATCCGTTTCATGAAACACCCCATTCGACAATTGTTGCAACTTAGAATGATTCGTTATGACCACCCATCTACCCCACCTTAACCCTCCCCTGATAGGTGAGGGAATTGTGACGGGGCAGATTGTGTTTTTGGACAAAAGAGAAAACATTATCTGCTCCGTCACGGTCCCCTCCCTTAGCAGGGGAGGGCTAGGGTGGGGTTACCTCGGATAAAGCCCCTGCAAGAGTAGATCTACCACTTCTTCAATCATGCGTGGCCGTTCTGCTTCAGCGACTTGGCGCAATCCATACTCCAAGCCACTGAGAACCGCAAGCATCATCCCTGCCATCATCGCCGGGTTGATCGGACGAATTTCGCCTCGCTGCATGGCCTGAATAACAATACCAAAGAGCGGCTCGAAAAGTGCTCTATGAGCTGTCACTTCTAGCGCCTTGGTACGCTCTGGCCGTAAGGCTGGCATATCAGTGTGCATCATCGCGGTGAAGTTCATGGGTGGCTGCGAGTTGAACCACTCAATGACAGCCAGCAACTGGCGGCGTATATTCGGTAACTGCGCAGCCACGACAGCCTCAATCCCCGCCTTATGACGCAGCATCGCCCGTTCAACTACTGCCTCGAAAAGCTGTTCCTTGCCATCGGGAAAGTGATAGTAGAGCGACGCCTGCTTGATCGAAAGCGCGTTGGCAATATCGCGCAACGAAACGGCACGGTAGCCACGCTCCATATACAACTGCTCAGCTACGTCCAAGATTCGATTTCGCGAATCACCCGTTGCCTCACCGCTTTCCAGATGTTGGGCTGAATCTTTCATACAGTGGTGAAGTATCGCACAAACCTACCTAACGTTCGGTAGGTAGGTTTCCAATTGTAAAAAGTGATAAAGGTCAAGAAGAGAAGAATAGAAAAGTAGGCAAATAGAGGGTTGGAGATCTCTTGGCACCGTCTCACAGTAAGCAACGGTGCTTAGTCCCATCGGGACGCTATAGGGTAACCTGTCAGGCTACAATCCGCCCTATGTTACCGCGCACCCAACCTCTCCCACAACGACTGAGTTACCCGCTCGCCGATCAGAAATCGTCGTTCCTGGTCGGTCCCGACGCTGGTGATGACATATTGACCCTCTTGTTTGCCGATGTGGCGGGCAAAAAGCTCGTCTGTGGTCTGACGCCAGCGCAGTGCTTGCTCCAGATTGTCCCGTTGCAGAGCGTTCCAGTTTTCAGGAATTTCGATGGCGATGAGTGGGGCGTCAACCGTGCCAGGAATAGCTTCCCATCCCTGGTTGAGACGGGGAATTTCAGGGTGCTCGGCCAGGCGAAAGAGGTGCGAACTGGCATCCAGTGCAAGTTGCTCTTGAACACGTTTGGTGGTGACCAGCCAACTCAGCCCAAAGCGCGAAGCGGGTACACGATTCAATTCGTTGCGGAAACTGTAGAGGTTCGGTAAGAAGTCGAAGGCAATTGCGCGTAGTAAAGCGAAATTGAGCGCAGCATTGACGTATTGCAGCGGGTCAGCGGTCCAGTTGAGAATCTCCATGCCATGTTCCTGCGCCTGGATCGCTTGTTGCTGCTTGAGCAAGGCCGAAATGCGCAGCCCCCTATATTGCGGTAGCACGCCCATGATTTGCGATTCCAGCCGAATTTCGCCATGAAACTGTTGTTCCCACGCTGCCGGCAAAGGATAACCTCCAAACTTGGTGAAGCCGAGCAGAAAGCCAGCCAATTGACCGTCCACGCGTGCCACAAGTGAGGTGCCTGCCGCAAACTCTACACTATGGATGTCAAACGGGTAACACTCATTAGGCGTCGCTCCCCACACCTGTTGTTGCAGTTGCGGAATCTGCAGCGCTTCGTCTTGCGTGGGCTGGCCAATTTCCACGGCACCAACATGTTGCTCGGTTGGATTGTAGCTATGTTCCCCCTGCGGGTTGTAGAAAACAAGCTGAGCTGGCGCGATTAGCGGCTCTGTCGCCTGACTGATTGCCCGCGCATCCACGCCAAGGGTCGCACGGAGCGGATGAAAACGTAATGTGAAGATCGAACTATGATTGTTGTTTTTGGCGCGCGGAAAGAGTAACCCCACCCCGATCTCTCTGTTCTCGTCGCTGTAGACAACGACTTTGCCACCGATGCGTGGCAGCGTAGATTCTAGAAAGTGGGCGGGAAAGAGCGTTGTCGGCGTGTGGGGTGGGATGCGTTGAAGAAGTGAGAGTAAGCGGGAATGCCAGCTTGCGTCGGTAGTGTCGATCAGCTCTGCGTTTATCTGCGTGACCACGAGGTTGCTCAAAATCCGAGTCGTTAATACTCTGTTGATTCGTTTTTTCGGTAGTAGAGAGACCTGTCAATCTGAGGATTGGCGGTTTACGGAGCCTATCTGGGTAAGGAAAGAGTCTTGGGTGGACAGCGCAAGATTCTTCGCTCGATAAAGCCTTCGCTCAGAATGACAAATGCAACGATTCGACTGTAATATGAGTCGATTGGCTGCAACGGAATTTAGCTTACCGGCTACGGCGCACCTGATACAGGACGATACTCCCAGCGACGGCGGCGTTGAGGCTATCGACGTTGCCGACCATGGGAATGCGCACCAAAAAATCGCACTTTTCACGGGTGAGACGGCTGAGTCCTTCACCTTCGCTGCCCACGACTAGCGCAATTGCACCGCTCAAGTTCGCCTTTTCAAGTGGTGGCGTCTCCGGCGCACCATCGAGCCCAGCTACCCAAATGTTTTCGGCCTTTAATTCGTCGATGGTGCGATTGAGATTAACCACCTTCACCACAGCGAGATGTTCTACCGCACCCGAACTGGCGTTGCTGACAGACGCTGTCACGTGAACCGCCCGCCGGTCGGGTATGATCACACCGTGAACACCCATCGCCTCGGCAGTACGAATGAGTGTGCCAAAGTTCTGCGGGTCCTGGACGTGATCCAAAATGAGCAGGAAGGGAGGCTCCTCGCGCCGCTTGGCCAGCTTCAGACAATCTTCGACGTTGGCATAGACAAAGTCGCCGGTTTCCAAAGCGACTCCCTGCGTATTGACTCGCTCGTTCTTGAGTTTGTCAAAGAGCCCGCCTTTGATAAATCGCACAGGAATGGAGCGTTCGTTGGCCTCTTCCAAAATCTCAGCGACAATGCCGGTCACCTTTGCTTCGCTCTCGCCCTCTAGCCAAAGGCGAAAGATGTGGCGGCGACGTGCCCGTAATGCTTCTAGCACAGGGTGGCGACCATAGAGTAATTCGCTCATCCTTCAAACCGCCAGGTTGTGCCTTCTTTGCTGTCTTCTAAAAGTACGCCCAACTGCTTCAAGCTATCGCGCACCTTGTCGGAGAGCGCCCACTGTTTGGCCGTACGCAGATCGCTGCGCACTTCAACCAGCAGATCGATAAAAGGCTTGGCAGCAACATCGGTGGAAGGCACCGCATTGGCTTTGTTGAGTGTGAGCCCCAAGGTGCCCGCCAATTCACGCACCGTATTCTGTGCTGCATCGAAGAAAGGGCCGCTCACGCCTGCCTCGCGTGCACTGTTGATTGCACGCACCAACTCAAAGATGGCGGCAATGCCCCCGGCGGTGTTGAGGTCATCATCCATGGCGGCGACGAAGTTGGAGCGCGCATTCTCTGCCGCTTCACGCACCGTATCGACCGCTTCGCCAGTGCTCAGTGAACCCTTGGCTGGGCGTAAAGCTCCCAAAATGCGATCCAGTGACCGCTCTGCACCGCCGATCGATTCCTCGGTATAGGCCACTGGTTTGCGATAGTGACCGGAGAAGATCAGCAAACGCAGCGCATCGGCGCTATGGCTTTTGAGAAAATCATCGATAGTGATCAAGTTCCCCAACGATTTGCTCATCTTTTCGCCGGAGAGCTGTAACATGCCGTTGTGCATCCAATAGCGGGCAAAGGACTTGCCGGTGAAACTCTCGCTTTGGGCGATTTCGTTTTCGTGGTGGGGGAAGATCAAGTCATTGCCGCCGCCGTGGATGTCGATCTGTTCGCCAAGGTGGTGGACACACATGGCCGAGCACTCAATGTGCCAGCCAGGTCGGCCAGGTCCCCACGGACTTTGCCAAGAGGGTTCACCGGGTTTGGCACTCTTCCAAAGGGCAAAGTCGCCAGGATGTTCCTTACGCTCGTCTTCGGCAACCCGCGTGCCAGTGATCGCTTCGTCAAAGGTGCGGCGGCTCAATTTGCCGTAGTCTTTGTCCTTGGTTACGCGGAAGTAGACGTCGCCATTTAGCTCGTAAGCATAGCCCCCTTCGCCCAATCCTTCGATCAATTCAATGATCTGGGGGATCGTCTCGCTCACTTTGGGATAGACATCGGCTGGCATCACATTGAGGTCGCCCAGGTGACGCAAATATTCCTGTGAGAAAAAGTTTGCCATTTGCACCGGATCTTGGCCGGTTTCGTTGGCGCGACGAATGATCTTGTCATCCACATCAGTAAAATTGGTGGCGTAGCGCACCTTGTAGCCGCGATAGATCAGGTAGCGACGCACCATATCGAAGACAATTGCTGCCATAGCGTGACCGATGTGGGCGTTGGCGTAGACGGTCGGCCCACAAACGTACATGCTGACCTTGCCTGGCTCCAGTGTCTCAAAATCTTCGGTCTGACGGGTGAGTGTATTGTAAAGACGAAGTGACATAGCGTTCCTTAACTAATAGACACGTTATTTAAACATTGCACAATTTGCCTCAGAACTCAGCCTTTGGAGATTGTGCAATGTTTAAGTGTCATCTCTATGAGTTGCGAATTACGAGTTACGAAAAGGTTCAACCCGTGGCGATTCGTAACTCGTAATTTCTAAGCTTCTGGCACGGCAAAGATCATGCGGCCAGCGTTGGTTTGCAATACCTTGGTGACTTGTACGGGAAGTTCCTGGTTGAGAAAGCGCCGCCCATTTTCGATGACGACCATCGTGCCATCTTCCAGGTAGCCAACACCCTGACCCATCTCTTTCCCTTCCTGAATAATCTTAATAATTAACTGTTCGCCAGGCAGGTAGACTGACTTGACTGCATTGGCCAATTCGTTGATGTTGAGGATACGCACCCCGCGCAGTTTGGCTACACGGTTCAAGTTGTAATCGTTGGTGACGATGGCTGCATCATGTTCCATGGCCAGGCTGACGAGTTTGTCATCCACCGCATGGGCGTCGGTTGGATCCTGGTCGAGAAACTCCACCGTCACTTCGGGGCTATTCTGCAACCGATCCAGAATCTCCAGCCCACGACGACCGCGGTTGCGCCGCATTGTGTCAGAAGAATCGGCAATATATTGCACCTCGTTGAGTACAAAGCGAGGAACCACCAATTTGCCGAGCAAAAAGCCCGTCTTGGCCACATCCGCAATCCGCCCATCAATAATAACGCTGGTATCGAGGAGTAGAAGCGTCGTCTTGGTTACAGTCTGTGCTTCGATAGACTGGATTCGATTGCCAAGTCGAGTGAAGCCAAAGAAGTCTTCCTGGCGGGTCACCAACACGGCGGCCCCCAGATAACCAAAAATAATCACAGCGACAAAGGGCAAGATCGAGCCGAAGGGGTCGGGTAGGCGCGAGACGGGGAAGGCCAACAAAGCGGCAATCAACAGGCCAATCGCAAGCCCAATCGTTCCTGACATGAGATCGCCGATCGGCAATGTGCGCAGGCTATTGCGTGCTGCACGCGCCGGAGCCATCACCAGCCAGGGCGACAGAACAAAGCCGATCAGGGCTCCAATGATGGTAACGCCCCAGATCAGCAGTGCATTCGATGAATTAACTTGAGTTGTGCCAGCAAGTGCGATACCTAGTTCATACCCAATAAACCCGTAAAGCAACGTACCCAGCACCCGGAACAAAGGACCGAGGCGCATAAAGACTGTCTCCTATAAGTGCCTTGAGGCGATTCCAAAATAAAAATGATTCTAATGAAATCGCTTGAGCCATTGCAAAAAACGAGAGAATTGGACTGTTGATCTTTTGCAGTGGCCTAAGTAGAGCAGAAAATGAAAATAAGCCAACAGAACCTACGCACTTCGGTCTTATATTTCAAAAAATGATGCCTGGTAACACCTCCAAGTATCGAAAAATAAGTTGACCGAATACCTGGGTCGCATGCGTATGTCCAACCCAATAAAGCGTTCCAATTCAATGAAGCAATAAAAGCAGCAAGTACAGATTTATAATCTAATCAATGATACCCGAAATAAAGCCATAAATCAACGTTCAAGGGGATAGATATCTCATTTAAAAAGGAACATTTGGGGTCCATGTTCGCTCTCGCTACACGGGCCGATTGGGTTATAGAGGGATTTCAGGCAATCGTTGGCTAATATCAATGATTCCCCTTAACCTTTGCTCTTTTGCTAGGACAATGTAAAAATTACGCAATAAGAAATCAAGTCTTAAATTTGATTGGTAAAGGTAGCATATGGCGAAAAAACGAAGAGTTCTGTTAGGAGTCTTTGCTCATCCGGATGATGAGAGCTTTGCATGTGGCGGCACGTTGGCACGTTATGCCGCAGAAGGAGCAGATGTTCATGTGATTATCGCCACCGATGGTGTGGCAGGTTCGGTAGAACAAAAGAGTGGTGTGGTGGCTGGCGAAACCTTAGCGCAAGTACGTTCGACAGAATTGACCAATGCGGCAGTCGCACTTGGCATCACCTCGATTTGGTCAATGCCTTACCGAGACAGCGGCATGCGTGGCACCCCTGAAAATAAACATCCCAAAGCCTTGATGCAGCAGCCCTTGCCTACGGTCATCCATGATCTGGCCGAATATATGCAGCGCATCCGTCCCCAGGTGGTGGTCACCCATGATCCCTATGGTGGTTATGGACATCCAGATCATGTCCGCTGCTGTGAAGCGACGACGGCGGCTTTTTACCTCAATGGTGGCCAGGGCAAACTCTACTACACCGGCTTTGATCAGCGTCTCCTGAAACTTGGGGTGGTCATTGCCCGCCTGACTGGCCATGATCCCTCGGCCTTGGGCCGCAACAAAGACATCAACCTGGTTGAGATCAGCCGCTGGGAAAAGCCGGTCCACGCCATGATTGATGTGAGCAATTACCTTGATCGTAAATTGGCTGCCAGCCGCGCCCATGCCAGCCAATTCAGTGGTGGGCCGCCGCTTTTCCAACGGCTCCTGCCCCTATTTCTGCGCAAACGTATCCAGCACTACGAGATGTATACCCGTGGTGCACCTGCGCCGGCGACGCATTTAGAACGAGACTTGTTTGAGGGGGTATAAGACGGGAAGACAGAAGACAAGAAGATGGGAAGACTGGGTGCAAAATAAGAAATAGAACGAAGTGATATACCAATTCATCTTGTCCTCCTGTCATATCTTTCCGAAGGAGCCAACATGGAGATCAGCGAAAAACTAAACGTCGGCGATGTCGTGGAGATGCGCAAGGAGCATCCATGTGGCGGTAAACAGTGGGAGATCTACCGCGTCGGTGCCGACATCGGTATCACCTGCCTCACCTGTGGCCGTCGTGTCCTCTTGACCCGTCGTGATTTCACACGCCAAGTCAAAAAGTTTGTCCGCCGTGGACCTGAGCCTGAGTAACATCTGCACTTTTAGAGTAAGCTCTGAATGAGCAGCGGAGTTTTGCTTCTTAAAAATAGGCTAAAAAACTCTGGTTCTCATTGCAACCCCAATAGAAAACTAGCGGCAGCTACCGGGCTGCGATATACTATAAACACTAATGACTCAACATAAAGATTTCACCGCAACTCGTCCATTTCAACCCGCCGAGCGGGTGCGTAGCTTTGGGGCAAGCGTCTTTGCAGAATTTACTGCACTTGCCATCCAGCACAATGCTGTCAATTTGGGGCAGGGCTTTCCTAATTTCCCCGCTCCCGATTTTGTAAAGGAAGCCGCACGGAACGCCATTGCTGCCGACATCAATCAATATGCGCGCAGCGCTGGCCATGCGCGCTTGGTCAAGGCGCTGGCCCATGTCTATGGACCGCTCTATGGTCGTGAACTCGACCCGCTGAGTGAAATGGTCGTGACTACCGGTGCGACGGAAGCGATTTTTGCCACGATTCAAGCGCTGATCAACCCAGGCGATGAGGTCATCCTGATTGAACCCTTCTACGATAGCTATCCCGCATCGGTGATTATGGCAGGGGGGACGCCCGTCTACGTGCCGCTACGCTTTCAGCAAGGCTCCTCGTCGGCTGCGGAGTGGGTGCTGGATTATGATGAGTTGGCCGCTGCCTTTTCGCCCAAAACACGTTTGTTGGTGATCAACACGCCAATGAACCCCGTTGGTAAGGTCTTTACCCGGGAAGAACTGGTCAAGATCGCCAATTTGGTTCAACAACATGATGTGCTGCTCCTCAGCGATGAGGTTTATGAGTGGATGGTTTATCCTGGCGCACACCACGTCCGCGTTGCAACGCTGCCGGGCATGTGGGAACGCACGGTCACCTTGGGCAGTGCGGGTAAAACCTTTTCGGTCACCGGTTGGAAGATCGGCTGGGCGATTGCACCGAAACCGTTAGCCCATGCCATCACCATGGCCCACCAGTGGATCCCTTTTGCCGTTGCAACCCCATTCCAAGAAGCAGTTGGTGCAGCCTTTGAACAGGTGGAAGAACAAGGCTACTTTGAGTGGTTGAGCGAGATGTACTGCCAAAAGCGCAACAAATTGTTGCCCGCACTGCGTGACGTGGGGTTGACACCGGTCACGCCGGATGGTTCGTACTTCATTATTGTTGATACGACCCATCTAGATGTGCCAGTGCCCCCAGGCGAACGGCGCGACTTTGCCATCTGCCGCTGGCTGACAAGTACGGTCGGTGTGGCAGCAATTCCTCCTAGTCCCTTTTACAGCAACGAGCATAAGTATTTGACCGACAATCTGGCCCGCTTCACCTTCTGCAAGACCGATGAAATGCTCGATGAGGCAGTTCGAAGATTGACGAAGAACTTATAGATACGCGATTAAACCATTGCACAATTGGCTTTAGAACTTGATATCTGGCGATTGCACAATGGTTACGTGTCATTTCTACGATGAAAGGATTTATTCAAGCATGAAACTTGATTCCGTGCAGGGCAACATTGCTGAACAGCCAGTTGACTGCCTGATAGTGAATCTGTTCGATGGAGTGAAGATTCCAGGTGGGGCGACTGGCGCAGTGGACAAGGCGCTCGATGGTGCCATCTCGGCAGTGGTTGCTTCTGGCGACTTTAGTGGAAAGGCAGGGACTTCCACCTTACTATATACGAATGGCAAACTGCCCGCCGCCCGGGTTTTGGTGGTTGGCTTAGGGACAAGTGACAATTTCGATCTGCATGGTGTGCGCAAGGCCGCCGCAGTTGCTGCCAAAGCACTTGGCAAATTGAAAGGCGTCAAGAGTGCTGCAACCATTGTCCACGGCGCTGGCATCGGCGGACTGGATGTGCACGATGCGACGGCAGCCACGGTCGAAGGCTCCTTGCTGGCCTCCTATCGTGCTCCTAATTACCGTCGTGAAAAAGCCCAGGATGGACTGGAGTCACTCACTGTCGTTGAATATGACGGATCGAAGCTGAACGCAATTCGCAAAGGCGTAACGAGTGGCGTGGCTCTCGCCGAAGCCATCTGCACTGCGCGTGACCTTTCGAATGAGCCCCCGAACATTCTCTATCCTGAGGAGATGGCGGCCCGAGCCAAAGCCATGGCTGAACGAACTGGTTTGTCCTGCACTATTCTGGGCGAGGCCGAGATGGAAAAACTCGGTATGAACATTCTGCTTGCCGTGAGCAAGGGTAGTCGTCGGGAAGCGCAGCTTGTGATCCTGGAACATGCCCCGCAAGGCCACCGTGACGAAGAACCATTGATCCTGGTCGGCAAAGGCATCACCTTTGATACGGGTGGGATCAGCATAAAGCCTGGGGATCGGATGGAGGAGATGAAGCACGACATGAGCGGTGCTGCCGCCGTGATCGGTGCAATGGAGGCAATCGCTCGTCTCAACCTGCCCCGTCGAGTGATTGGTGTCTCTGCCTGCGTGGAAAACATGCCCGATGGCAATGCCTTCCGCCCAGGCGATATTCTCACCGGTATTACAGGCAAGACCACCGAGATCCTGAGTACTGACGCTGAAGGACGACTGGTTCTGGCTGATGCGCTTGGCTATGTGGCTCGCTTTAACCCGAAGGCTGTCGTCGATGCCGCCACGCTTACTGGTGCCATTGGGGTGGCGTTAGGCCCCTACGCTGCCGGGCTCTTTGTCAACAATGACGCTTTGAAAGATGCATTGTTGGCAGCCGCCAAGGCCAGTGGCGAGCGCCTCTGGCAGATGCCGCTCTATGACGAATATATGGATGCGATCAAGGGCGATATGGCCGAGGTAAAGAACAGTGGTGGTCGTGGCGGAGGCGTAGGCACATCGGCCAAGTTTATCGAACACTTCACCGAAGGCTATCCCTGGGCCCATTTGGACATCGCCAATGTCGCCTGGACCGGCTCCGAAAAAGATCCGCTCAATGCGAAGGGGGCAACTGGTTACGGCGTACGCCTCTTTGTTGAATTGGCGAAAGGCTTCTGATTTCTATGTTGAGTGCTGCCTTGATCCCGGTGCTGACTGCCATGGTCGTCGTGGAGCGAGCCATTGAGATCGTTTGGAACTATACGGAGTGGTTCCTAGTCGGTGTGCGCAAGTGGGATGGTGAAGCGTTAAAGCGTAGCGACTATCTGCACTTCAAAAGTGCAACCAGCCTGCTGTTGGGTATGATCCTTGGTGTGCTGATGGCGAATTTTGCTGGGATGCACCTGCTGTTCAGCGCTGGCATCAATAATGTCGCACCCGCTTGGGATCTCCTGATCACAGGCATTCTGATCGGCACTGGCACAAAGCCCATTCACGATCTGCTGGGGATTCTCACTCAATTTAAGAACTTTCTTGCCAGCAGTGCGCTGATGCGCCGTGAGGAAGCAGGGCGAGCATTGGCCGAAGGTGTCTTGCGCTTGGCCCAAAGTGAAGCGCAGGGCATGGTCGATGTGCCGGGTGTAGGCCCAGCACGACTCTCGCCGCCGGGCATGCGCAGCGCTGAGTACAATGAGGATGACGAGCTAGGGAATGAGGAGCGCTCGCAGATTGAGCGCTACGCTGCCATGTTACACAAGAGCGTGCAACGGTAGATTGATACTGTCCCGTGGGGACACCTGAATTTAGAATCGGGAAAGATTAACCAATTGTTTTAAGCATGGCATGGAATGTTCTAAATTCATGATGTCTCTATGGGACCAAAGGGTGCAGCGATAACTGAGTCAACTCGGTTGTTATGAGGAGATGCTTCGTCGGCTTTGTTGGTAAAGTAAGCGGAATACCATTAACATCACCACCACAACCGTTCCAATGAGCCACGGGGATTGGAACCACGGCAGATCCTTCTGTGCGGCAGGTTGCAGGCCCAATTTCCGGCGCACATGCTGCTGGCGATAGCTACTTTCGAGAGCACGTTGCAGGTCGCTGCGAAACTTACCGTCTGGCTGTGCCTTGGTCGATTGATTGGCAATATTTTGGGCCAGATCGGTCAGCGGAGCCAACTCGGGTGCAACCACACGCATGGCGTTTGTTACGCTGGTTGATGTACTCTTGTCAGTCTCTTGTTTCGCCTCTTTGTGTAGACGCTGGGCATGGCCATCCACAATATCTTCTGCATTCACTACGCGCCCACCGCCCAGATCAACCGTCGTGGCAACCTGAATCTCCTCTGTTTGCCACGGCCAAACCAAGTGCCATTGCACCATACCTTTCTCCTCTACGTCAAACTCTAAACGAGAAAACAGGGGCTAATTTGCATTTCCCTGGCTCTCATTTCAACCATGTTGTACCTAGTTCTACCAATTTCCTTTGAAAAACCATGAATTTCAACCCTTTGTAACGGGAAAATTCATCGTTTTTGCAACCGCAATTGGTGTTATTCCGGCACTTCGCCATGTTCTGGTACAACTGTGGGAAGACCACTCGCACCCCAACCCTTGGATTCGAGATCGCTGCGGAGAGAGGCCAATGTGCGGAAATAGAGTGATTTGATTGCACTTTCACTTTTGTTCATCAGTTCGCCAATCTCGATGTTGGAGAGTTGGCTGCTAAACTTGTAGAGGAGCAGATCCCGCCGATCCTTGGGCAGACGATTGATAGCGGCCCACAGCGCATTGGTTTGCTCGTTCTTTTGCGCTACCTCTTCAGGATCATCCTCTTCATGGCGCTGGGACCAGATGCGGTCGAGCGAAATGAAGGAGCGACGGCTACGATCACGGTGCCAATTGGCAACGAGATTGTGCGCAATGCGGAAGAGCCAAGCCCCAAAAGGTAATCCCCGATCTTCATAGGTATCGAATTTATCGAGTGCCCGATAGAAGGTGCGTGCTGTGAGATCCTCGGTGTCCTGTTCATTGCCCACACGATGATAAATGTAGGCGTAGATACGTTCCACATAGCGCTGGTACAACTCGCCAAAGGCGCTCGGATCGCTGCGGGCACGGCCTACCAGCACCGATTCCACTGCCAGCACGGCAGAAGGTTCGATAAATTCGGTCGGGGTTGGCTCTTCGTTTGGCGCAGCCGAAACCGCGGGCAGCGCAGATTCTACACTTGTCGGTTGCCCTTCGTCGTTCCCCGACAAGCGCTTGAAAAACTGAAGTGAAAGTTTAGACATCATTCATTTCCTGGCTTATGGACGATTAGCAACAGTATAACGTTGTCTCATATTGTTGACAAACCATCTACCCTCAAAACCAAGATATTGGGACAAGGGGCAGGTTGCAGGTGGCAAGGGTAATCTCTGCAACTCTGCTGCCTGCCACTTGCAACCTGCAACCTGCCCTTTCTACCTCAATAGAACACCCGAAATCCGCTTTGGTTGTGCTGACAAGAGTTGAAAACGCTCATTTTTTTGTGATGAATCTACGAATTATGTTATGATTGCCAAAAGTTTCCACAAACTTTGAGCAATTTTTTACTGAGGTAAGCGAGTTCAATCCAAGTTTTAAACTGTGGTTGTAATGAGAACCGCAGTTTTGTAGCTCAAAAGAGTCTTGGAAAACTCCGATTCTCATTCAGAGCTTAGTTTAGATGCCGCTGGAGGTTCCCGTGCGTGTGAGCGTGATGCAAGAAAACTTAGTCAAAGGTCTATCGATTGTTGGGCGCGCTGTTTCCTCGCGCAGTACCTTGCCGGTTCTAGGCAATATTTTGATTGAAGCTAAGGATGATCAATTGCGTCTTGCTGCGACCAATCTCGAAATTGGCGTCAACTGTTGGCTTGGTGCCAAGGTAGAAGATGAAGGCTCCATTACCGTACCTGCTCGGCTACTGACTGAATTTGTCAGCAGTCTGCCGCCTGAACGAATCGACATGGATCTTTCGGTGCGCACCCAGACGCTTCATCTCAGTTGCGCTCGCTACGAAGCCAATATGAAGGGCATCGACGCCGCCGACTTCCCCAATCTGCCAACGATGGATGGCGACGATAACAGTACGCTCCAAGGGGCCACGCTCGAACTCGATCCGCTTGGCTTGCGAAAGATGGTGGAACAGGTAGTCTTTGCGGCCTCCTCGGACGAAAGCCGACCGACCTTAACGGGTGTCGAGGTCAAGTTTGACAATGGGCGTATGAGTATGGCTGCTACGGATGGTTTTCGTCTCAGCTTACGCGGCACGGCGGTCGAAGGGTTGAAAAATGGTGAGCCGCTCAACGTCATTGTCCCCTCACGCAGCTTGGCAGAATTGGCGCGTATCAGTGCTGACGCCGACGAAACGCAGCCGGTCAAGGTGATCGTCACCCAGGCACGTAATCAGATTCTCTTTCAAATTTGGGGCAAGCAGGATGTCAAGGGCAGTTTTCACCGCGTCGAGATGGCGAGTCAGTTAATCGACGCTCGCTTCCCTGACTACCGTGGCATTATCCCCAAGAATTTTACAACCCGCACCGTGGTAGACACGGCTTCGTTGCTCAAAGCCGTGCGTGTGGCCTTTCTCTTCGCCCGTGACAATGCCAACATTATCAAGGTGGCGATTGCCCCGAGCAACGGTACGCATGGTGGTCAGATTAAATTAACCGCTACTAGCAATGAGATGGGCGATAATGTCAGTGAAATTGATGCGATGGTGGAAGGGCAGGAGCTAGAAATTGCTTTCAATGCCAAATATCTGATCGACGTCCTTAGTCAGATCGACCAGCCACAGATCGTGATCGAAACCACGCAGCCCACTCGACCAGGTACTATCCGCCCGATTGGCATGGGCCAGGAAGAGTTTCTCCACGTTGTCATGCCGATGCAGCCGAAGTAGTGACCAGATGACCAGATGAGGAACAGAACTGCCGTCATCCCTTCATCTGGTCATCTGGTCATCTCTACTTTTCATTCAAACGGTGGCAAATTCAACACCATTCCCACACGCAGATCATTGGCACTATTCATTTGGTTGCGGTTGGCCTCGAAAATTTGAGCAATGCGGCGTGAGTCATCGCCGTAGAATTTAAAACCGATTGTCCACAACGAATCACCACTTTGTACGGTATAGGTTGCAGGGGTGCGCACTTGCAAGCTTAAAGCATCGACCTCGCTAATTCCTTCCATCTTTTTGGCAAAATCGGTCAGGGCAGTACGTTCCTCAACACTTGCTACAGTTCCAATCAACTGCAAGGCCGTGCCATTTTGGCGCGCCTGGATCGGCAATGCTGCCAACTGAGTGAGGCCGGCGTTGGTCAAGGCTGAACCTAGATCATAGGGTTGTGAGCCATCGACAAGCGCTTGTGGACCAAGCGCTGCGATCGCATCATCGGTCTGATCGACTATGGCTTGATTGTTCTCCAGCGTTGGAATGGGTAAGGGTACCAGCGTCTCGGTTGCGTTGGGGATTGCAGTGGCTTCGGGCAGCGGTGTTACGGGTGTATTGAGCGAAACAAGTGGAACCTGTTGCCAAACGCTCCAGGCCAGGTAGACAATCATACAGGAGACTACGACTCCCAATGCCAAGCGTAATATCGTTCCATAGTGTGTTTGGGACTGGGGTTGGGTTGGCGTGGTGGTTGCCAGCGTTTCGATGCGTTGGCGTTTGCGTTCTGGTGAATATTGGGAGCGCAAAAGCCACTCTGCCTCTTTGCGCAGCCGATCATCAATCGGGATGGCGGCGACATGAATTCGCATCTGTTCCTGATCGCCGAGTTGACGCGAGAGGATCGCTGCCAGCAAGCGCAGTTCCGAATCGTTATACTGATTTAGACCACGATTCGCTTCGGCGAGCGCCTTGCTCACCTCACCTGTTTCAAAAAAACGTTGTGCACGACCATAAAAGTAAGCACGAGCGACATCGGGTGCAATCAGCAACTGTAAGTTGGCCTCACAGTATTCACAGCGCGTGCGATCTGGGTTGATGTGGACCACGCGATGGCAGCGTGAACAGATGACTTCCTGAGTTGTATAATCTTGTACTATCATGTGTGAGAAGCAGGGACTAGCTGTATTACGTATTGGAATGATGAGACATGATGTTACGTACTACACAACTTAGTCTATCACGTCATTAGACTGACAACAAATTGTAAAGTTTACTAGTAGAACAACAATTATTCTTGTACTACCTTGAGCTATCTTCAGTAAGTTCAGCGAGGAGTTTGGCGAATTGTAGAGTGTGAACTGTAAAGCAATAAATCGTTTTTTGTTTGAAAGCTGATGCGTGACTCGTGAAATGGGGGCAAAAATTCACGCATCACGTTTCACTTCTGTATCAAAGAACCTTTTGCAAAAACTCTGCCATCTTCGTAAAACTGTCGATGCGATTGCTCAACTTGCTAAACATATGCCCTTCATCGGCATAATGGACGAACTCCACCGTACCGCCGTGTGCCTTCAGGCGGGCAACCAATTGTTCTGACTCGTAGAGTGGGACACGCGGATCATTGTCGCCAGCTTGCACATGTAAGGGACAACGTACACGTTCGATCTTGTGTATAGGAGAGATACGCTCTAGCAGCGCTCGATGATGCGCCAGCGAACCGTATTCACTTTCCCGATGGGCACGCCGCCAAACGGCTGTCTTTTCCAGAAACGTCACCCAATTGGCAATGCCCACCACATCGACTGCCGCTGCAAAAAGCTCCGGGTACTCGGTAATCGCCGCCAACACCATAAAGCCACCATAACTGCGACCGTAGATCCCAATTCGACTAGAATTGATTTCAGGCCGTTGATGCAACCACTCCACCGCATATTTCAGATCGGTCACACTGTCCATGCGTAGTTCCACTTCATCTAGCGCAGTGTAAATGCGTCCATAGCCGGTGCTGCCTCGCACATTGGTTGCCAAGATCGCATAGCCATGATTGAGGAAGTATTGAAAGCGTACATCGAACTCTGGACGCAATTGGGCAGCCGGGCCTCCATGAACGTATAAGATACACGGATAACCGCCACTTGGAGCGGGAGTTACAGGCGTAAAATACCAGGCTGGGATCTGTCGCTGATCAAAGGTGGCAAAGCGAATCAATTCCGGAGCACCCAACGAAGATGGCGCAATCCCGGCAAAGTCGAAAAAGGTAAGCTGACGCAGTTCATGAGTCTGCAAATCGAGGAGCCAGAGATTGGAATTCTGTGTGGCACTTTGCCAGTTGAAGAGTAATCGCCTTCCACTCTCGTCGAAGCGCAATGCACCAATCACGCCAACGCCAGGCGAAGGCAGCGCTTCATAGCTTAATGTTTCCAAATCGAGTCGGTAGAGCTGATTAAAGCCATCCTCGTTGAGTGAAAGTACGGCGAGGCGGCCATCCTCAGCAATGGTCAGATGTTCAAACTCGCCGTTGGCCGTAAAATCCGCCGCACGCAGCAACTCTTGCAAGTCTCCGGTGGAGGGATCGATGCGGCAGAGCGCACCTAAATCGTGCGTCTGATCGGTAATCGTGTAGAGTCCACTCTTGGCCCAGCGCAGAAGCGGATAAAGCGCCTCTGGTTGTCCCTCGGTCAATTTGCGCTCTTCGCCCGACTCGATGTCTAGCACAAAAAGCTCCATCTGCAACGACGAAAGCGCATCGACCGAAACCACCGTACGCCCATCTGGCGACCAATCGACAATCGTGCGATTGCCGCTGGCTTGCTTGAGGAGGCGACTTTCTCCATTCTGCAGATTCATCAACCAAAGATCAAAGTCACGTGGGCTGCGCTCGTTGCAGGTGTAGACCAACTGCGATCCATCCGCACTCCACGCCCCAAAGCGGTAGATCACATCGTCGCGCTGCGTGATTCGCTGGATCGAGTGTTGCAACTGTGACGAATTTGCGCCTTTGTCGATTTGGATGCGGTAAAACTGTTGATTTTCGTTGCCGCCTGCATCACTCACCGCCAATAAATCGCCGGCAGGCGAAACATGCAATTCCCACACCTTATCGGGTAAGAAGGAGACCTGTTGTGGAAAGACATCGGCTACCTCATTTCCGATACCAACGCTCCACACCTGATAGTTGCCCGATACGTCACACAGAAAGATAACCCGATCGCTACCCCGCACAAAGTGAGCATCAATGGCGCTGCGGATATTGAGATAGCGCGTAAAGTCGTAAAGCATAGTAAAAGGTTCCTTTGGAGAAAAGGCACAAAGTGGCAGAGTACCCCGAATTACTTTGCAACTCTGCAACTTTCCAACTCTTTTCTATTTCGCCAATTCCAACCAGCGTAGTTCTACCTCGTCTAATTCTGCCTGAACTTCGTTTAGGGCCGTATTAAGCGCTGACAGGCGTTGATACTCATCGCCAATGTTGTTGATTTCTTGTTGAAGCTGCTGTTTTTTCGCTTCCAATTGGGCTAGTCTATTCTCCACCGTCTCCAACTCACGCTGCTCTTTCCAACTCAATTTCGGACTGCGCAGGGTGAGGGGTGAGGAGTGAGGGGTGACTAGGGTAGAAGGAACGACGCTGTTCTCTTGTCTCCTAGTTTCCTTGTCCCCTTGTCTTTCCTTTTCTTCCTGGCGCAAACGTTGGTAAACCTCCCACGGCGTTGGATAGCGGGGACCCAGTTTGCCATCCTCTAGATCAACCAGATAATCGACGGTGCGATCCAGGAAGTAACGATCGTGGCTGGCGACGATCAGACAACCTTGAAAGTGGTCTAGATACTCTTCGAGCACGCCCAATGTTTGAATGTCGAGATCATTGGTGGGCTCGTCGAGCAAGAGCACATTCGGTTGATGGATCAAGGTGTAGAGCAGATAGAGCCGACGCCGCTCGCCACCGCTGAGGCTGCCAATACGAGCATATTGCATCGGTCGGGGAAAGAGGAACCATTCCAACATGCGCGGGGCATCTACCTTCTCTCCCTCTTTAGTGGTGATGATCGCAGCTGATTTTTCGATGAAGTCGAGGATGCGGGTGCGATCTTCCAGGGCCACGCTGCGCTGATCATAGTAGCCGATCTGAACCGTCTCGCCCCACTGAATGCTGCCACCGTCGGCGGTAGTGCGATTAGTCAGGATATCGAGCAAGGTTGATTTGCCTGCGCCGTTCGGGGCGACAATGCCGATGCGGTCGCCTGCTTCCAGGCTGAGATCAAGACCATTCAAGACCTGCCTGGCATCATAGCGTTTGCTGATGTTGCGCGCCGTGAGTACCTTGCTGCCCAGTCGTCGTGAACCCAGGGCGATGGCGACCTTTTCGCCGCCTTGGTCATACCGAATCTGCATCAGTTCTAGCACACGGTCTTTCCGCGCCTTTTGTTTAGTGCCGCGCGCCATCGCTCCCCGGCGCAACCATTCCAATTCGCGGCGCAACAGATTTTGTCGCTTGGCCTCATCGGTCGCCAACCGCTCGCTGCGTGCTTCGCTCTGCTCCAGGTAGCGCGAGTAATTGCCGGCATAGGCCACCAACTGGCGGCGGTCGATCTCTACAATCTTGTTGACTACTCGATCCAGAAAGTAGCGATCGTGCGTCACCATCAACAACCCGCCTGGCTCAGTCGCCAGATACTCTTCCAACCAGGCGACAGTGGCGGCATCGATATGGTTGGTCGGCTCATCCAGAATCAAGAGATCGGCACGATCAATCAGTGAGCGAGCCAGGGCGACTCGTTTGCGTTGACCGCCGGAAAGGGTACCAACCTTTGCGCCCAAATCCTCAATGCCCAGCTTGGTCAGCACGATTCGTGCATTGTTCTCGGCGCTCCAGCCCCCGGTGCGATCCATCTCATCTGTCAGTTGGTGGAGCCGCTCCTGGAGCACAAGATCGTTTGGGTTTGCCAGTAATTGGTGATTGGTAATTTCATAATTACGCAGCAGCACCATTTGTGGCGAATCACTGGCAAAGAGCGTTTCGAGTACGGTCAGATTGTCATTCAACGGCGGTTCCTGGGCCACATACTCCACCCGTACTCTGCCTGGAATCGAGATGCTTCCTTCATCTGCTGCCTCGATGCCCGCCACAATTTTGAGCAGCGTACTCTTGCCGCTGCCGTTGACACCGATCAAGCCAATGCGGTCGCCTTCATTGATTAGCAGATTAGCATTGTCGAAGAGAAGACGTTCACTGAACTGTTTGGAAAGATTGGAAATGGTGACTAGGTTCATTTATACCGCATCTTTGATAGCTTCTACAGTGCCAATGTTTTCTAAGCTACTCAAATCTCCCATCGTCTGGCCCAGATAGGTGGCACGAATTACACGATGCATGACCTTGGCGTTGCGCGTTTTGGGCAGGGCCGTGGTGAATTTGATCTCTTTCGGACGTAGTGACTTGCCCAATTCCTTGGCGACGTTTGCCATCAACTCGCTGCGCAATACTTCCGAGGGTTCGTACCCATTGCGCAAGACACAATAGGCGACCACTTCGTTGTCCTTGATCGGATGCGGAACGCCGATCGCTGCGCTTTCCACCACGGCAGGATGGGCATTGAGGATCGACTCTACTTCAGCGGGACCGAGGCGCTTGCCTGCCACCTTGATCGTGTCGTCGCTGCGTCCCAGGATGTACCAAAGTCCGTCTTCGTCAATGGCGGCAAAGTCACCATGCACCCACATGCCTGGAATGCGGCTCCAGTAGGTGTCGTGATAGCGCAGATCGTTGCCCCAAAAGCCGCGCGTTATGCCGATCCACGGTTGGCGGATCACCAGTTCGCCTACGGCGTTGCGCACCGATTGTCCACTTTCATCCACCACGTCTACATCCATTCCTGGCATCGGCCCACCTAAGGAACAAGGCTTGAGCGGCGTAAACAGATTGCCACAGAGAATCCCACCGCTGACCTCAGTGCCGCCGGAGTAGTTGATAATCGGGATCTTTCGCTTCAGCACCTGGTCGAACAACCACATCCAGCTTTCTGGATCCCAGGGACTACCTGTGGAGCAGACCATGCGTAGGCTGGAAAGCTCATGTTTTGCAACCGGTTCCAGGCCAAAGGGACGCAAAGCGCGAATCATCACCGGCGATAGCCCTAAGTGCGTAACCTGATGTCGTTCGACAAGCGACCAAGTTCGCTCCACATTGGGATAGTCAGGCGCACCATCGTAGAGTAACATCGCCGCACCGTTGAGCAGCGTGCCGAAGATCAGCCACGGCCCCATCATCCAACCAATGTCGGTCATCCAGTAAAAGGTGTCACCCGCTTTGACATCCATGCAATGGCGCATATCTTGGGCGTTCTTGATCGGAAAGCCACAGTGGGTATGCACTGCCCCTTTGGGACGACCCGTTGTGCCGCTGGTATAGATAAGCATCAACACATCTTCGGCGCTGGTATCGGCAGTTTCGCTGGATGCCCGCTCTCCTTCTTGCACGCCGATCAGCTCTTCCCACCAGACATCCCGCCCCGCTTGCCAACCAATCTC
Source organism: Caldilineaceae bacterium (assembly GCA_046328715.1). Taxonomy (GTDB): domain Bacteria; phylum Chloroflexota; class Anaerolineae; order Caldilineales; family Caldilineaceae; genus JAXLWB01. Next base: position 200,700 of record JAXLWB010000004.1, read on the forward strand.
GTTGCCTGTGCGTTTAACCACGACGACCTTTTCGACTGTGGGTACGGAGGTGAGCGCCTCATCCAGAACGGGCTTCATCGGTGAGAGCTTGCCACGACGCACCATGCCGTCAGCCGTGATTACAGCTTTGGCCTGGGCATCTAACAGGCGGGCGATGATCGGTGCGGGTCCGTAGCCAGAGAAGAGCGGCAGGACAATGCCGCCGATCTTGATTACGGCCAGGAAGGCGATGACCAACTCGGGCATCATCGGCATAAAAAGGCCCACAGCATCGCCTTTGCCCAATCCCAACTGGCGAAGTGCTGCCGCACAATGGTTTGCTTCTTCGTGTAGCTGTGCGTAAGTTAAGGTTTGAACGTCGCCTTCTTCGCTTTCATAACGAATTGCGATCCGTTCACGCGCTGGGCCGCGCTGCCATTTGTCGAGACAGTTATGAATGATGTTCATCCGCCCGTTCACGCACCAGGCTGGACGCTCAATGCCATTGCTCAGGTCAACGATCTGCGAATAGGGTGTGGAAAATTCAATTCCCAAATCGTCCAGTACGGCACTCCAAAAGCGACCGACATCCTGCCTGGCCCACTCCAGCAAATCGGCATATTCAGCAAGCAAGTGGCGATCCATAAAGCGGCGCAAATTGCTGTTTGCCATCGCCTGAGGATCGGGCTGCCAGACAATCGGTTGGCCAAAGGGAAACGAGTCTGACGCAGGAGGGTTTGCCATGCGGAGTACTCCTATCGTGTGTTACAAGTTATGCGGGTTTGGGACCGTAGCCCAACAGCACAGGTTCACCCCAGGCCGCCCAGTTCCAGCGGTTATCGCCCAGGGCGTCAGTCATAAATTGAATCACTGCATCCTGACCGGAAAGGCTGGGCAGATCGAGCTGGTAGCGTTCCCACGAAGAACTCTGTTTCGTGATGCTCCAAAGGCGAACACCGTTGACATAAATGCGGAAGGCGCAAAGATTGTCGCCTTGCATCATCGAGCCATCGCGAATGCCAGCCGCAAAGCGCATCTTTACCGAATTTACTCCCGGCGGAATAGGGACCGTATACTCGCAGACCGCTGCGCCACTAACGGGAGGATGCTCCCAAAGCGCCATCTGCTGAATCATGCCACAGGTGGCTGGAGCCACTTTGATCTCCATCATCTCAGGCTTGCGGGTGGAGGCTTTGCGCGCAGCAGGAAAGGCTTCAAGAAAATCGTATTGCCACACCACCACCTGCCCTGGAGAACTGGCTTGATCGTCCAAGAGGCTGTTCCACAACTCTTCCTGCCATTTCAAATAGCTGATGAATTGGGAAAGCTGGTTAAGTGAGTGGTCATTCAGATCGGAAATGCGCCGGATAATGGCGTCGATATTTTCTTTGCGAGTGTCATGTAATGACATAATTCATGCCCCATCTAACTCCAGGTCGACAGGAGTTGCCAAAGCGCCTGTATGCCTGTGTGAATTGGCTGACCCGTGGAGAAATTGCGTTGTAACATCCACCAGGCAAAGACGCCAATCAGCGTCATTGCCAGCGCTTTGGCCCGCTCATCCTCGATGGAATTGAAAAAAACATAGGCTGCGGGCAACACAAGAATGGCGTTGACCGCATAGAGAATATGTAGCCAGGGCCGATCAAGCGCGGCGCTGAAGCCCTGTACGTGTAAGTAGCCGCCGATCAAGCTTTCCGTGATCGTCAACACTTCGTAGATAACCATTGCCCCAAACCAACCGCCGCTCAGCGGCTGCTTACGCAACCAAAGCAGAAAGGCCCAAAGGGTAAGTGCCGCCAAAAAGAGATTGCAGGTGTTGGCGAGCCGTGCATGAACTTCTGTGATGGTCATCCTGTCATCCCTTCATCTTGCCATTTCAAGCTGGCCAAAAGATCGGCGCAAAAAATGCGACGCAGAGTGCGAGTACCAAAGTGAGCGGCCCACCGACCCGTAGAAAATCGCCAAACTGGTAACGACCGGGACCATAGACCAGCAAGTTGCCATGATGTCCAGTGGGCGTCAAACAGGCGGTGACTGCGCTCATTGCTACCGTGATGATATACGCTTGTGGCGATCCGCCCAAATTATGCGCCAGTGCAAGTGCGAGTGGGCCAAAGAGCGCTACCGTCGCCGCATCCGACATGAGTTGCGTGACAAGACCGACAATCGCATAGAGCATGAGCAACACGAAAAATTCTGTCCAGTTGCTCAATAGACCATGCAACCCATCAGCAAGCAACGCTGCAAAGCCGGTTTGCTGCATCGCAAGGCCCAAGGGGATGGCCCCGGCGATGAAGACATAGATGCGGTTATCGATTGCCCGGTACGCCTGACGCAGCGAGAGACAGCCGCTCATCACAGTCAATGTTGCACCACTCAGCATAGCGATGGTTAAGGGCAACAGATTAAAGGCAGAAACAACAACGGTGCCGATTACGATGAGGATCAAAAGACGTGCTTTTTGGCGCATGCGTGGCTCACTGTGAAAGGGCACGAGCATCAAGAAGGCTGGATCTTTCTCGACGCGGGCCAGCGACTCTTTGTCACCTTGCAAGACAAGCACATCACCCGCCATCAAACGAATCTCTGCCAATTCCTGCTGCAAAAATTCGCCTTGCCGCCAAAAGCCAATCACGATTGCACCGTAGCGCCGCCGAAAATCAATTTGGCGTAGGGTTCTTTGGATAAATTCGGCATTCGAGGCGACGACTGCCTGTACTACCTCTTCTGCTTCAGTGCTAACGGAATTGCTGGCGGCATTACGTTTAAAGCGCTTGGCGGGATGTAGATCGAAGCCGGGTTCGTGCTGAAACGACACCAGATCGTCTGGGGTGGTGTTCACCAACAGAATATCATTTGGCTCGATCTTGTGCTGCGAAAATGGTAAAGGTAGATGATTTTTGTTACGCATCCACCCAACTACCGTAAAACGATAGCGACCACTTTCCTTGATCTGCTCCAAAGACTTCCCAATCAATGAGGAATTGGGTTCAATTTGAAGTTCAGTAAAATAGTTGTCAATATGGGAACGGTCACCCAGGGTAACGCTCGCAGCACGCACGGGCAACAAAAAGCGCCCGGCAGTCGCCATAAAGATCGTCCCAACTACAGTCAGCACGATACCAAGCGGCGCAATCGTAAAGATACCCAGGCTATTATGCCCATCCTGCTGCAAGAGTGAACTGGCAAGCAAAAAGGCTGGCGCACCGATGATGGTGATGGTTGTGCCCAACGAAGCAGAAAAGGAGAGCGGCATCAACAGTTTAGAGGCTGGAATGTCGCGGTCGCGCGCCAGTTTAAGGGTGGGCGGCAGCATCATGGCCGTGGTGGTCACGTGATGGGTGAAGGCCGACATTCCTGCCACGGCAAGCATGATGGTTGAGACGGTGCGCGTATAGCTTCCGCCTGCGATTCGTCCAATCCAATTTCCAATCGACTCGCTGACACCGGTTTGAAAGAGCGCTTCACTGACAATAAACATACAAGCCGCAATGATCGCTGGCTCGCTGCCAAAGCCGGAGAGGGCGTCTTCTGGTTTGAGAAGTTGAAAAATAGTCAGACTCAGAATGATCAGAATGGCAACCACGTCATTGCGTACCCATTCTGTGAAGAGCAATACAAACGCCGCGATCAGAATTATCGCAAAAAGTAGCTGTTGGAGTGTGAGTTGAGTCAGCACGTGGATTTGGTTGGGCCTTTCTGGATGGCAAAGAGGGCAGGTTGCAGGATGTCATTGTACACCTTGCAACCTACACCTTCCATCCTGCCTTATGCCGGAGCATGTACACTCAGATATTGTTGTAATACGCCTGCTGCGGGCCCTACTATATCATAGCGTTCCCATCCTGCGCTAGCAGCCAAGGCGAAGATACAGCCACCAACGACATAGTCGTTTTGCCGCATCGCGTTATCGTACCAAACCAACTGCTCTATATACGCTCCTGGCCCCCATAAGCCATAGCCATTTTCTGACCAATACTGCTGGAAATCTTGCCAGCCACGGCCATCTTGAGGCCCTGGCCGGTCATTTTGTACGTGGCCGTCAATGCCTAATTCTGTAAAGATCAGTGGTATTGCCAGGCCAGCAGGTTGGAGAATTTCTTGATAGACTTTACGGTAACGCAGCGCATGCCAGCCGTTGTCTTCGGGTGAAACCCCAGGATAGCGACCCTGATTTTCGCGCGTAGTAAGAAAGTAAATTGTCGGTGCACCATATTCGTGTAGCCCAAGCCAGCCATTGTTCTCTTTGGCCGACTGAACCGCTGGCAGGAAATATTGCCATTGTTCAAGACTCGGCGTGCCCGTTGCGAAGTTGCCGACAACGCTGCGAATGCCGCGCTCCCAAAGCAGCCGGGCGCGTTCTGCCTCGAACTCACCAAGCCGTTTCATTTCATCATCCGAGCCGGCCACTGGTTCATTGTAAGCCTCCCAGCCATCAAAATAGGGGCGGCGGGCGGCGTCATCTGCGATGGGCATCAGGCGATTGACAAAATCCTGAGCGGCTGCCTTCGGGTCGAGTCCGCTCAATTCCAATTGCGGTAAATCGATGCGGCCAATCAGCAAGGTGTTTGGCGATGTCGATTTGATCTGGGAGGCAAATCCTCCATCCAATTCCAAAGTTTTGACGACTGCAACCCCCTTGGTCGCCAGTAAATCAAACAATTGCGCACTGTAGCGGCCAACAAATAGACCTAACTTGCTCGGTGGACCTGGCGGGAAAGGGGTTGCCGGGGGCATGGGTGTCGGCGTTGGCGGCTGAGGTGTCGCCGTCGGCTCAGGCAACGCTACGCTCGCCACTTCTTCTGGCACATTCGAAATGATCGGTAAGTAGAGTTCACTGACACCGGGCGTTTCCAAAGGCGAAAGCGGCGAGACTGGTTGGCTGGTCGCAGTCCAGGTTGGGACGGGGCGCGGGGTCGGAGTGGCTGGGTTATCACTTCCCCAGCAAGCTGCGCCAGTGATCGCACCAATACCTGTCGCTAATCCTTGTAAAAATCGTCGTCGGCTCCAGAACGGGGCTGGTTGGGCTGCGTTACCTGCGGGCTGCGTTGGCGCGGTCTGCCTCTGTTCGGATGGCTGAGAATACTCTTGCTCTGGTTTCGTCATTGTCAATCTTATATTATTACTACAATTTGTAGCATTTGCACATTATACGTAGAATGAACGGGTAAAAAGCAAGCAAGGTTCCCGTAATCCCCTTTTTAGAGATCTTCTGATCCGACGATCAAGGAGTAGAAAATGCAAAAGGTGAAGGTCAGTATCGAGTATTGCGTACAGTGAAATTACACCCCACGCGCTGTCAGTTTGACAGCAGAATTGACCGAGAACTACACGCCGTTGCTTGAAAGTCTTACACTGATCCCTTCCAGTGGCGGCCGTTTTGAAGTAAAAGTCAACGATGAGTTGATCTTTAGCAAAAAGGCCCTCGACCGCCACGCCCAGCCCGGTGAAGTTGTGAGGTTGTTTGAAGAGAAACTGGGCATCCCGCCAGCCGATTAGATAGTCTGTTAAATGGTTACTACCGTTGGTATGTATAATATGTATAACATGTGATTCTGAGTTGCGAATGATACTCGCATCATTCGCAACTCAGAATCACAATCATCGAAGAACTATCCACTCAGATCATTGATTCATCAATCAACTACAGCCCAGTCGGCAGGTCGATAAATTCAAAGTCAACACCAAAACGATCCACCAGATGTTGCCCCAGTGCTTTGATACACACAGTCTCACTGGCATAGTGCCCGCCGTAAATGGCGTTGATTCCGCAGTTCGAGGCGCTATAGTAGTGCACATGGCTGGTTTCGCCGGTCAAAAAGGTGTCACAACCCAGCGCTTTGGCTTCCTCAATATAGTTTGCACCGAGGCCGCTGACAATGCCAATCCGCTTGCAAGTAGGGGAAGCCACCTGCTGCGCCAAATTGACTGGCCCAACCAAGGATTGATAACTTTGAACCAAGGTGGAAAAGGGGATCGCTGTCTCGGCTTCCGCAATGACGCCAACGGACGTGCCTTGGGCTTTGGCGAACCAGCCGACGATCGAAAGTCCCAGAATTTTTGCCAACTGCGCATTGTTTCCCACTTCGGGATGCGCATCCAACACCAAATGTGCGGCGTAAAGGCTCAGATCGTTTTGCATAAAACTTTTAATCAAACGGCCATAATGACCATTCAACATCTGCTCTTTGCCCCAAAAGATACCGTGATGAACCAGCAAAAAATCTGCTTCCTGTTGCAAAGCGCGATCCACAACGGGTTGGTGGCTATCGACTGCCCCAACAATTTTGCGAACTTGGCTGCGACCCTCAATTTGTAATCCCTGCGGACCATAGTCTTTGATTTCAGCGATGCGCAGATATTGATCAAGATAAGCGACGAGTTCTATGAGTTGCATAATGTTCCCTTTTGGCGTGGCTGATTATCACATCAATCCACTGTCATGATTGACAACCTTGAACCTCCATTATATCCTGATTTGTGCAGATGTGACGATTAAACGAGCTCTAGATGAAAAGCGGGGGGTGATTTCTGACGATTGGGCTGAAAAACTGCGCTTTTCATACAGGCGCAGCGTAGCCTTCACGGCTGCTATTAAACTAGGCTCTGGATGAAAAGCTGAGTATTTGCTTCTAGAAAGATGGCTGAGAGCACTCCGCTTTTTGTTAGAACCGCAAGTTTACTTTTCAAACCAACATCGGAGATTTTTTATGATTCGTAAAAGCTTACCTTTCCTTGGTAGCTCAATTTTAGTTTTCCTGTTAGGAGCTTGTGCCGGGGCAGCCCAATCAACTGCCGCAACCGAAAGCCGTCCCAGTGGAATCTGGCCGGTGCTTTGGTTTCTTGTCCTAGCTGCCTTCTTCTGGGCGTGGCTGCGTCAATCCGACAATCAACCTGAAGCGTTGTCCGCAAATTTTAAGATGCGCAACCAGGAAGCTGCTGCGGATAAAGCAACTTCAACTCACGCAACGCAAACTTCTTCTGTAAAACCCGCTCCTGTCCAGGACCACAAAACCGTCAGCAAAGTTGAACCTGTGGTAACGACTTCGGTCAAGCCTACGGACACGAGCCCTGCACCTGCGCCTCAAATGCAACCAGTCACGCCCACGGTCAGTGAGTCGGCTACGCCAAACGCAACGGTTGCTACCCCTGTCACTGCTGTCACAGTGGCGGCCACACCTGTCAAGGATGTCATTGTTGAGGATCCTGTGCGTGTTGCACGGTTGACGGATAAACAGAAGAAGGCACAAAAGAAGGGGCCTGCTGGCGAGGACGATTACACCATTGTCGAAGGCATCGGACCGAAGATCAACGGCATTCTTCACGGGGCAGGGCTCATTACCTATACTGACCTAGCCAATACAGCCGTCGACAAACTTCGCCAGATTCTGGTTAGCAACAGCTTGCAAATTCACGATCCAGGTACGTGGCCAGAACAAGCGGGATTGGCTGCGGAAGGAAAGTGGGAGGAACTGGAGAAGCTGCAAAGCATGTTGTCGGGCGGAAAGAGGAAGTAGAAACAGAAATAAACGTGGAAAGAAAACGGCGCATCAGAACGTTCTGATGCGCCGTTGTTTGTTATCACTACTTAGAAGCTACGCGTTCCTGACGAGCACGATTCCGTTGCATTACGAGCAGAACAACAACCGCTGCCAGCGATGCAACTACCACAATCAGCGCCTGCCAGAGACTTATACCAGCCAACCACTGTTGCCAACTGCTCGCGGGTGCCGATGTATCGATGGCGACCAACTGCTGCGCATTGCCCAAGGCAAAGGGTGTGCGGCTGTTCGCAAAGAAGGCATAGACTGCTTCCGATTTGCCACTCACTGGGAACAAGTTGCTCACGGCCACTGTCGGCAACGAGCGTACTATTGTCCACTGCGCACCCGCATCTTCGCTCATGGCTACGCCGACCGGCGATTCATGCACCTCGGTGTTGCCAAAAAGATAGCTAGTGGCGACATAAAGTCGGGTTGGGTCAGCGGGATCCACGGCCAGGGCATCGACACGGAGTCGTGTGCCAGGGTTATCATTCAATCCCTGATTGGCTTTAAGCCACAACACGCCATCGTTGCTCTTGAGCACGCCATTGTCCAAAGTTCCAATATAGACTGTCGCTGGTGATGTATTCGCAATCGCCAAGGCAGTTGGCGTTGTGTGCAAATTGACTGATTTCCAGTTTAAGCCCCAATTGTCACCTTGATAGAGCTGCGTCGCAGTGCGGGCAAAGGCCAGGTTCGAACCGGCTGGGTCGACTGCCAATTCCACGATCGCTTCGGGCAACACCTGTTGTCCGCCCATGATGATGCTTGAGCCCACATCCAGTAGCCGATACAGTGCGCCCTGGTCGGTGCCAGCGTAGACCACGCGATGGGTTGAATCTACTGCGACTGTGGTTACAGCACCTTTGTAGACCGTGCTCAGCGGGACACGCAGCCACGATGTGCCGCCGTCGGTTGTGCGGTATAGGCTCGTCTCATTCGCTGCGCCGACATAGACTACATCCGCCCGTTGGGTATCAATCGCAATGCCGGCGACGATGATATCCGCAGGAAATTGAACCGTGTGCCAGTTGCCTTCTTTCCCTGCAATCAATTTCCCACCAGCGTTGGCATAGCTAATCCCATCTGCGTTGGGGGAGGCGGCAAATGAACGCACGTTGTCCAAAACCGCTGGCATGTTGGGGGTTTCGGTTGCGGCTGAAACAAAACCCGTAGCCACCAAAATGGACAAAACAAAGAGTATCAACACTGTTGCAATTCGTAAGACTTTCATGGCTAACCTTCTATCGTGCATGGCACCTATTGGCTCTATTCCCATTATAATGATCGATTTCGTCTTTAGTCAGTCTGTACTCTCCTCCTTTACAGACCGTTTTTCGACGTACCTGATTCTTTTGGGCTTGCCCTCATTGTACCCAAATCTTCAACCCGTATACAGTAACCTACGAATCAGGCTCAGTGTGTCTTGCATCACAAGACGTAATTTCTACGCTTCGGTTACTGTATACTTGAGACGTATGGCGCTGGCCAATTGTTTCATCAAATCTCAAAGTAAGTGTGATTGAATTTTTCCAGAAATGGATTCTTGCTGAATGCTTGAGCCAGCTAAGGCTAGAATGGATTTGACCGGGGTCCGAAGTTCTGCTATACTCCTCTTCCTGTGGTCAGCGAACTTTCAAGGATTAAATAGGGGCCTGTAGCTCAGCTGGGAGAGCGCTACAATCGCACTGTAGAGGTCAAGGGTTCAAATCCCTTCAGGTCCACAGCTTTTGTTAATCAAGAAGTTCCGAAAGTTGACAATTAAGCACGAAACATTCAAAATAATCCCATAATAGGGGCCTGTAGCTCAGTTGGGAGAGCGCTTCAATGGCATTGAAGAGGTCATCGGTTCAAGTCCGTTCAGGTCCACCTAAACCCTTCCTTCTCGGAAGGGTTTTTTTTACCTTAGATTAATGCTTCCCGAATTGCGCCGTTCTGTTTCATGGAGTTAACCCGTGGGAACCTCTCAGCGTGGGCAAGATGAATTGCGCCCCATCCAGTTTGATCTAGATTATGTCATGTACCCGGAGGGCTCTGTGTTGGCCTCGATGGGCAACACGCGTGTGCTCTGTAACGCCACGGTAGAATCAAACTTGCCGCCTTGGCTTAAATATAGCAAACAGAAGCAAGGGTGGGTTACCGCTGAATATGCTATGTTGCCGCGCAGTACTGAGCAGCGCAACCAACGCGAAACGCTCCACCCTAAAGGCCGTACGCAAGAAATCCAACGGCTGATTGCGCGCAGTTTGCGCTGCGCCGTCGATCTCGACAAGTTGGCCGAACGCCAGATTTTGATCGATTGTGACGTGATTCAGGCCGATGGTGGCACACGCATTGCTTCAATCAACGGCGGCTATATCGCCCTGGCTCTGGCAGTCAAGCGTTTGACAAAAAAGGGAGTGTTACCGCAAGGTGTGCTCAAACAGCAGGTCGCTGCGGTAAGCGTCGGCATCGTGCGTGGCAAAGCTATGCTCGACCTCAATTACGAGTTGGATCAAAACGCCGATGTGGATATGAACGTGGTGATGACGGGTGACGGACGTTACGTGGAAATTCAAGGAACCGCAGAAAAAGAACCGTATCCGCGCGGCGCGCTACAGGCCATGTTGGCCTTGGCGGAGTTGGGCATCAAAGAGATCTTCAAAGCACAGGATGCTGCACTTGCCCGAGCCGTGATTTAAGTGCTTCCATAGTGTCGGGCAGACTACTAAGGCGTCTGCGAACCACCTTATCCATAGCGTTGGTTGACACGACGATGACCCAAGGCTTCCTCAATATTATCCTCTCTGCGCAGATGATAGGCAGGCACACCAATCGCCTCTAGTTCGCCAAAGAGTGCATCGTAGGATCCACCACCACCAAAGGTTGTGCCGTCGATCACGATAGCTACACTATTTACCCCACGACGTTGCAGCATATGCAGTGCCAGTGCCCACTCGCGTGAGGGATCGGCGCTGATGGCGATCAATGTATCGTTGCGGTTTAGACGCACACCTTCACCGGCAACAAAGTTGGCAAATGGCATACTTCCCACTGCCTCGACCACGGCCAATTCTTCCAGGATCTTGAGCAATTGTCGCTCGCCACGGTCAGGCTGTAGAAACTCGCGCGTGGTTCCCTGGCTGGTCATACCGACTGCTCGATCTTTGTTGATAAAGTAGTTGGCGAGTGTCGCAGTGATGGTCACCGCATATTCAGTGGTGATCGGTGGTATCTCGGGGAGGCTAGGTTGCGTTTTTTTGGCATTGATCGAGAAAATATTAACTTCAGGTGCGTTTGGCGTCCAACTTAGGCCACACTCCATCGAACGATTCAGGTCCACATAGAACCAGATATCGGCTGTAGGATCAAGCTCAAATTCCTTGGTCATGAGCCGACGAGCACGCGCCGTGGTCGGCCAGTGAATATGGTTGAAGCCATCGCCTGGCATATAATCACGCACGCCAGCGGCATTGGTCGTGATCTGCAGGGTGCGGCGATGGCGTGCTTCCCCACCGGAAAGATTGGCGATCGATGGCTCAAAGGTAGCAATCGGAATCACCATTGGATAGACCACCAGTGAACTGACGACCGACAAATCGCGGCTTACCTCAAAGATCCCGAGCGGATCGCCACTGCGAATTCGCACCGGACCAAGCTGAAAGCGCCCACGCTGTACGCAAGGGGTCCGGGTATGCCAGCGATAGCTGCTTCGTCGTGAAATTGCACTGATCACGCGGCTTGGATTGTGAATGGGAAGGGTCGAAAAATCTTCAATTTCGAGCCATAGCTTGGGAAATGGGCTTTGGTTGCTTACCTCAAAGTGTTCTTCGGCCAACTGTCCCACTTGGCTGCGCCGCGAGCGAGTTGCCCGGCGCATTTCAATCCCGCGCAATGAACTCCACGCCCATAAATAGCTGAATGCCAATACGGCGGTTAGCAAATAGGAGATGCTATAGGCCAGATGGCTACCGCTGTTGGCCGCTAGAATCCAGGCAGTAGCGGTCGCAATCAGTAAAAAGATTAATCTTGAAGACATGGATGCTCGTTTTTCGTTGCAATGACCTTAGCGCAGTTTTGCGCGGGCACCGGGAACCGGTGTATGGCGCAATGTATCTTCAACAATTTGGCGCGGCGACACATTTTTGATGCGTGCCGAAGGGCTGATCAACAGCCGATGGGCCAGCACTGCTTCTGCCAGCAATTTCACATCATCGGGTAGGACGAAGTTCCGCCCTTGGATGGCGGCCCAGGCACGGGCACCATTAAAGAGCGCCAAGCTACCGCGTGGACTGGCTCCCAGATAGATGTCTTGATGTTCACGAGTATTGGCTACTAAGTCGACGACGTACCCCTTGATCAGGTCGTCGACATAGATCGATCGCACTTCGCGCTGGGCGGCGACGAGTTCTTCACCAGTGACAACCTGTTGGATATCGGCAATCGGGTGATGGTCTGTCTGTATGCTGAGTACCTCGGCCTCGTTAGCGCGCGACGGGTAACCGAGTTGAATGCGCATCATGAAGCGGTCGACCTGCGCTTCCGGTAGTGGAAAGGTGCCTTCGTACTCGATTGGGTTTTGTGTCGCCAAGACCATGAAGGGGCGCGCCATTGGATAGGTGATGCCATCCACGGTTACCTGGCGCTCTTCCATGGCCTCTAAGAGCGCTGATTGCGTTTTTGGTGTAGCACGATTGATCTCATCGGTCAAAACAATCTGTGCCATAATCGGACCGGGGCGAAATTCAAATTCCAGTGTTTTCTGGTTGAAGATGCTTACCCCGGTAACATCGCTGGGCAGCATATCCGGTGTAAACTGAATGCGGCGGAAGATACAGCCGATGCTGCGAGCCAAGGCCCGTGCCATCATTGTCTTGCCCACACCTGGCACATCTTCAATTAATAGATGTCCCTCACACAAGAGACCCACCATCGTAAGACGGATTTCGTTGTCCTTCCCAACGATTACCCGTCGCACATTCTCTAAAATACGTTCTGTCACTGATTGCGTAGTTTGCATTGATATCCTCTAACCCTATAAGTGGTTAATGGTTAACGGTAAAAGGGGAAGCGTGGTTCCGCCCTTAATGTTACCGTAGATGTATAGCGATTATCAGAACAATACGGCATACAATACCGCAACTGTTTCCTTGTCGCAACTTGATAAGTCTTCCCGCTATCGTTCAAGCGTAGATATACTTGGCTCTAGTACGAATCTTATAGACAAAGCAGATAGACATTGCATGATCACAATGTGTAAGGGCACACCCTTGCGGTTGCCCATTTGGTGATGCAAGCAGGGCACCGGCAAGCGGATGCCCCTACAATGATCCATCTTTGCTTTGTCTAGTAGTATCAATGAATAGAGCGAGACCGACCCCCAGGGCGGTATACCGCCCTGGGGGTCGGTCTCGCCGAAAGCATGATCCTTTTTGAGCTGCTGGTGCCATGGCAGCAAACAAACTCAGTAGAATTCAGACGAAAGGGAGCCGAATTGCAGGGTTACTTATTGGGGTTCGAGTACCCACAACCCATGATCTGTCGCTGCAAAGACCCTTCCACCACATAAATCCTTGTTGAACTGCAATTTGCGTACGGTCTCTGTCGCACTCCACCCTTCGCCGCTTTGCAAACCTTGCCACGTTTGACCCGTAGCGCTTACCCATGCCCCGTCGTTGCGCAGGCCGGCAATGATCTCTTTGCTGTCGCTTTCCAATGTGTTGACCACTTTGCCCTGTAAGCCACTTGCCTCATAGCTGTCTTCGCCGGAGCGTCGATAGATGCCATCCGATGTGGCAATAAAGAATTGGTCGCCCACTGTCAAAATGTCCCACACCTCAAGCGCTGACCGTTGCAACCCAACGTTGATCTGCTTTTCCATCTCGTTGGTGAGGACGTTGAGTAACTGAATGCCATCATCCGCTGTGCCAATCCAGAGTAGATTACCACGTAACTCCAGGGTATTAATGTTAGGTGGCCCGCCAATTTTTTCCCATTCTGTGCCAGAAGTGCTCTTATAAACGCCATCATCACTTCCGGCATAGACTGTACCATCACTTCCCTGTACCAAGGCGTAGACATTGGTATTGATTGAACTGGGCGTTTCCAGCCAGACATTGTTGGCTCGATCCAGAAAGATCGCACGATTGCCAAAAGTTGCCCCGACCGCCAGTTGATTGTCGAACAACAGATCGAGCACTCGGTAGTCGCTCGATACCTTTTGGAAGGCGGGCATGCCCTTACAATCGGATGGCATCGGCGTGCTGTAGAGTCCGCCGCCGCTTGCAAAGGGTCGGGTATCGCCAACGTAGGCCGTTACTCCCTGGGTGGGCTGGATATCGAAGGCTACGGTGGAGAGCCTTTGACCATTATCACCTAACAGGCGCCATGCATCGCTGCGCGGCTTGAGAATCAGCGGTAGGTAGATCGAGTGATCCGCTGTGATGACCAACTGATACTCGACCGCACCCAGATCGCAGGCTGCCGTTCCATCCCCGTCGCCATCTTTGGGCCGTTGGATTCCCCGCTGGTCAAACGCCTCACAGAGCGAGCTGTCTTGAATACGGTCAATCAGTGGGCTGCCTGGTAAAGGGAGCAAGGTTGGCGTGTTCCCGCCATTCTCCCCGAGTTCGCCTAACTGCGCATCACTGTTCACTGTCACTTCTTGCCCAGCAAAGGTGCAATTCCCAGGATGTTGTACATGGGTACGCTGCCATGGCAAGGTGGCCTGTGTGCTGGACATTTGACAATCTGCGTTCTGGTTGTTGGCCACAACGCTGTTGCGCAGTACAAAATTGGCCGGGCTGTTGCCTTGCAGATCAATGCCCGTCGTCAAGTTGTTGGCGACGGTCATATGCGTGAAGTCAACTGCCATTTCAGCATGGCAGATACCGCCGCTGTTGGCCACGATGGTACTATTGAAGGCCAGCGCAACTGCTGTCGAGGGAAGCGTTGTTGTGATCGAGAGACCGCCACATTGGCGGACGCTGCCGATGTTCTTGTTAAAGGTCGAGCCTGACAACATCAATGACAGCCCGTTGAGTGCGATTCCCCCTCCCCGCTCTGCTTCGTTGAATTCAAAGAGGCTATCATTGACTGTGACTACCCCGCTGCTCTCGCCAACCAGCTGCGTGACCCCATAGATCGCGCCACCGCTCTGTGCGGCCTTGTTGTAGTCGAAGAGTACCTGGTTAAAAAACGTTTGTCCGGTTGCAAAGACGCCGCCGCCGTTGCCTGTCGCTTCATTGCTGAGGACGCCGCCCTTGGTCATGACCAGGCTGGCCTGGATGCCACTAATCGCATAGCCGCCCCCTTCTTCCGCATGGTTGTATTGGATATTGCTGTTCTCCACCTGAGCCGAGCCAGCCCGAGCCACAGCCAAACCGCCACCTAGCTTGGATTGGTTGCTGCTCAGTTTTACGCTGTTCAGCCGCACCTGTCCTTCGCTGTAGATCCCGCCGCCTTCACTGCCATAGTTTTCAGCGGCCCGCCCGCCACTCATCGCCAATGTGCCGGCTTGCAGCACCGCAATGCCACCACCGCGGTAAGCGCCACTGAGAATAGTCGCCACGTCGGTCAGGATAAGATGTGAATCGACTCGAATCACGCCGCCACAATCAGGAATCAGCGAGCAACTGGCCTTGCCGTCAAAGGGTAGGTGCGCATCGGCCTGCCCGTTGCGTGCGGTAAAGCCGCTCATCTCGACGGTGCTGGTGGGGACACTTCCTGCATGAAGATCAAAAATCCGATCTAGCACGCCTCCGTCAATGATGCTTTGATCGATGCCTGCGCCACGGATTTCCACCGCTTCACGAATGTCCAGGTCGCCAGTGATTGCGTTATCTTCTTGATTGCCAGGAATCGTCAAGGTGAGGGTGTCGGCTGGCAATAGAATGAGATTTTTATCAGGGTGGGCATTGCTTTCCTGGATTGCTGCTCGAAGCGTACATTGTTGACCTTCGAGCGAGGCATTTGTGTCGCAAATCCCATCTCCTATGTTGATGTCAATCGCATCGCTGTTTTCTGTAACCACAAAAGTAAGTTCATCTTCGGTTGTATATCCCTGAACAAATGGAATATTGATCAAAGCTAAACTTACAAAGGCGAGCAGTAAGGACAGAACGCAGAGCTGTAGCTGGCGAGGGACAGGTCGATTTACCATGTTGTTCCTTGACTTAAATTTTCACAGAATGAGTTGATGTACGCGTGGTTGCTACGAAGTAGTACTGTCTCTGGTTTGATTATTCCACACTGTGTAAATTATTTCCCGTCGGCATTTGTCATTCTGAGAAGGGGCTAATTGCGAGTCTGCCCTCGCTCAGAATGACAGCTGTACATTCTATTGGAAAACTTAATTTGCGCTGTGGCTACTCCGTGCAAAACATCGACTAATTATGAGAATTTTGTCTTAGAACTCCCTACAATGCAATAGACATTCGTGGAAGTATGACTAAACTATTCGTCTACTTCATTTACGTTTAGTTGCGAACCTCCTCATCTTCCTAAAGTTTTACTTGGTTTTGTGTTCTATGCTGTTAAACTGTTACTGTTAACTGTCCAATACACACCTTACTGAGCTGTCTCGTGCCAAATTCTTCATGTGCGTAGCTGGCTGTGGGTGAGTTACAAATCCCATGATCGAGGAGTGAAGGCTCGTCATCCAAGGAGTTTGCTCTCAAATTTCGCTGCAATTCTCTTGAACCATCGCTCCTTTACTTGCCACATCCTCTAACCAACTTTATAATGAATAACTATTCTCAGGTATTCCAAACCTCACTATTGTTCCTGGACGCAGTAAACGAACCCGTCACCAAAACTTGACCGGCACTTTCTCGAACAAGCGTGTAGGAAAGTTGAGATTCCGCCACATTTTGACTGTGAAGTGCCGGTCAAGTTGGCGAATGTAGTCGTTATCGGTAACCTATTCTCTTAAATTTTATCTAACTCCGCTATTATGGAATTGCACGAATATCCACGTCCGACAAATGACACCGGCATTGGTGTCCACTGGAGTCCTGGCATCGCCAACGCTGTTGGCATGGCGAAATTGCGCGAACAATGGATTCCTGAATTGCGCGTGCTGGGTGTGAAATGGGTAAAAATCTATAACCACGACGGCGCTCTAGACTTTGCCGAGGCCTTGGTATCCGAAGGCATGATGCCGATCATCCGGTTGTATCGATCGACACCCAACCCGGGCCGCTTGGGTTTGAAGGAACTGGTGACGGTGGATTCGTTTCTACGTATCGGTGCCCGCTACTTTGAGTTTAACAGCGAACCCGACCGGGACAGCGAATGGCGGGGTGGACGGGTTCCTGCCAATGCCATCGATCTGGTAGCGGAAGATACGATCGCCAATATGGAAGCCATCTTGGAGCG
Organism: Caldilineaceae bacterium; assembly: GCA_046328715.1. Lineage (GTDB taxonomy): Bacteria > Chloroflexota > Anaerolineae > Caldilineales > Caldilineaceae > JAXLWB01. The sequence continues at coordinate 217,583 of JAXLWB010000004.1, forward strand.
TGGGGGAATGCCTGGGATTCCAGCGCTTTCGAATGGCAGTACCTGGGATCTGGTCGGAAAAATTGTGGCGCTGGGGCGCAAAGACCTCTTCAATGGCCCCGTTTGGCAGGCAATTCACAACTATTCGAGCAACCGTCCGCTCGACTATCCCTATGATATTGGCAACCAGGAAGGGGCTGCCTTTACCGAACGCTTTTATCAGGTGGTGAGCGAAGAGCCGTGGGATGAAAACGGCTGGCGCGGACGTTCGCTGGCCGAAGTCAATCGCTTACGCCTGGATCGCTGCAACCCAGGCATGAGCACCACTGATGACCACAATTGTTTTCTGGCCTTTGAGTATTGGGACGCGCTCAATCGCAAACATCTGGGGCGCAGCTTGCCGATCCTTTCCACCGAGTCAGGCTATTTGGTGGGGGAAGATGTCGATCCGCGCTACCCGGCAACCACGCCAAACCTGCACATGGCGCAAACCCTGGAAGCCTGTCGTGTGATGATGGGTACGAGCCAGCGCTATGCGGTGGCTCCCGACTATTATTTCTGTACCGCCTTTTGGCTGCTGGGCAACGCCATTTTGGGCAGCAGTAGCAGTTGGTTGGAAAAGCACGCCTGGTACAGCAACCAATGGCCGGCTGGTGCGTTGCCTGTCACACGCGCCCTGAAGGCTGAGCCCAAGCAGGTGCGTCGCTGGTCGCAACAGGGCCAAGTGGGGGAACGAGTCGCTGTACGTGGATTTATCCTCAACGCCACCGAGAACCGGACTGTGGTGCTTGAGAAACAGGGCAACGAAATTGCGCGTACTGTGCTCGATCTGGCAGGACGATTCAGTTTTGAAGGATTACTTCCTGGTCGCTATAGTGTGAAATTGCTTGGTGAAGAGTTGATACAGCCGATTGAATTGGCACCAGGACAAGTGGAGGTAGCAGTGAATTTGGCTGTAGAGGCAAAACAGCGTGTCGTGAGCCGCAGCGTGGTCAGTGGTAAAGTGCGAGGCGGTGCTTCGGCTGTAATTATCTTAGTGAGGCGCAGTGACGGTGAAGAGTGGGTATCGATGGCTGGGGATGATGGCACCTTTCGTTTTGTCGATCTGCCGCCCGGTGCTTACAGTGTACGTGTGGACCCGGAAGGTACGCGGGTCGATGATATCCGCCTGGATGGAACCAATCAGCGTGAGGTCAACTTGGCCGTCGCAGGCTGGGGCTACACCGTTGAAACTGCGAGTGAAGAGACGGGAATTGCAACCTTTCGCGTGATTGTAGAAGGCAATCGTAATGCTTTTGTCACCGCCCATTCAGGCTCGTGGAGTAGTTTGCCCACACCCTTGGGCGTGAATCCTGGCCTGGCCGAGAACGAATGCGAATTTGTTGGCATCGAAGCTGGTCACTACATTGTGACCTTAGAGGCAAACGCTGACACTAACAACCGGCGAATGGATGCCGAGGCTCGTGTACATGTGGATAAACGACGCATTCCGCTTGTGCGCTTTGTCTATGTCGATCAAGCGGCAAGTGTTGCACCCAGCCGGTCCATCATCCGTGGACGAGTGGTTGGCTTGCCCAATCCGAATGAACGGACGATGCGCCTTAGCAACGAGATGCGCGAAACGCGCGAATGTGTACTCTTTGCTGATGGCCGTTTTACCTTTGGTAATTTGCCTGCTGGTCGCTACACCGTTGAATTGGTTGGCGACAGCGAAGTTGTCTCCCGTTCACAGATTGCTGTGGATGGCACAAACGAGATTGAATGTGACCTTGCTGCGCCCACTTCGACTGTCATCGGCAGCCGCGAGAGTATTGTAACTGCACCGCTCACACTTGAAAGCGCGGCGCATAGCGTGATCGCTGGACTTGCTCCCCTTTCTGCCGGTCGTGAAGCACGACTGGTCGATGGCGCGGGCAATGAACAGCGCTCCACTGTGATGAGCGATGACAGCGTGCGCTTTAGCGGTCTGCCTCAAGGAAGTTACACACTATTGATCGATGGTGGCTACCAACAGTCGGCCATTGAAGTAAACGGCAGCAACGGGGTCGAAGTCCTCTTTTCTCCGCTCATCCAAACTTGGGAAGTCCAGGTAAGCCATGCCGGTTCGATGCCGGGCTTCAGCGCTGTGCGAGTTGAGGTACAAGGCGAGAAAGATCGCCCCGTCCGCATCTGGAAGGATGATTGGGATGGGTTGATGCAGACGACCGGAAGCCGCAAAGATCTCGGAGAATTTGCTCTCGAATTCAGCCCACTTGGTCCTGGCATTTACATGATCGAGCCAGAGGGACTTGAAATTTATACCGATGTCGAACTGACTGGGCTGGAAGCTATTTGGGTCTCCTTCCGCGCCATTTCGCAGACAACCTCACCTAATACGTTGCTACCCTTGCCTGTCACGACCCAGCAGGCGCACTTGGTTGGAAGCTCAACATCAATGCGAGCACTTGCAGCCGCAGGCGTAGCGGACGAATCACATCCTCTCACCTACGAACACCCAAGCACAACGTACGACTCGCCATCCACTAATCATAATGCGCCTTATAACGCGGAGAGTACAAAACAAGGCTCGCTTTACCTATGGGTCGACAATCAGGCCTTAAGTGGCAATGGATTGATTGCCTTACTGCGTTATGTTGCACTCAACCAACCGTTAATCGGCGCTGACTTCCAAGAAGCAAAGAAGGCGGCCCGCGTCGTGATCCTCGGCGACGACAGCTATTTTGCGCAGACTGACTGTGCTCAACTGCAAACAAAATTGAGTGATTTGAACATTCCAACTGATCTTCTTTCGATTGACGAATTGAGTTGAGACTGTCCCACAGGGACTCCTGATTTTAGCCGGAATCCAGCCCCGCATGAATAAAAGGCTTTGAAAATGTCTGGCTCTAAATTTAGGCGTCCCTATGGGTTGGTGTGGAACAATCGCTTATTGTTGATAACAATCATTAAACTTGATGTCTATGAGCTAAAGGTGCACACTTAAGACAGCTTTTACTTTTAAAACTTTGCCACTTTGTCACTTTCCCATTTTTCCAAACTCTTTGATGTGCAAATTTTTTCAACTTTCAAATTTCAGAATTGACATCTAGATTTTTTTATGTTAAACTTCTTTGAAAGTGCTTTCATAAAAGCATTTCTTAGTTCCCTAGCAACACAGCAACTAAATTCACTACACCAAAATAAATATTTAGAATTAATTAAGTTGTCAAATGTTAGCTTGGCGTTACTCCCTATTTCGGGCTAGTTGCCAACCTCTCCACTTGGGTTAACCCCTTTTTGGGTTATCAATAAATGTTTTTGTAGTTCTTCAAATTGTAGTCAAGTAGTTTCCAATAAGGAGGATTCGCAATGAATCGCAAGAGATTTGTCTTGCTAAATAGCGTGATCGTCGCTGTATTGCTGCTTGCTGCTTGTGGTGGTGGTGGTGCAGCTCCTGCTGAGGCTCCAACTGAGGCCCCAGCAGCTGCAGCTACAGACACACCCGCTGCTGCCGCGCCAGCAGAAGCCGCAGCTACAGATACTCCAGCCGCAGCCGAAGCTGCTGCCCCTGCCGAAGCCGCAGCCCCTGGCCAGTACGCTGAAGCCCCTGCTTTGGCCGATCAGGTCAAGGCTGGCACATTGCCGCCCGTTGACGAGCGTCTGCCTGCCCAACCGTTGGTAACGACACCTGTCGAAGGTGTTGGCAAGTATGGTGGCACTATCCATACTGCTTCTTGGTGGCCAGAGGTTGGCAATGTTCAGCTCTATTTCGCAGTCGAAGCTCCTATCAAGTGGAAGGCTGACCTCACTGGTTACGAGCCTGCCCTGGTCGAATCGTATGAATGGTCCGAAGATGGCAAAACCTTCACCATGCACATGCGCCAAGGCCTGAAGTGGTCAGACGGTGAGCCCTATACCAGCGCTGACTGGAAATTTATGTGGGAAGATCTGGACAATGCGCCCGATCAGAAGTCCTACAACATTCCAGCCTATCTGCGCAATGATGATGGCACACCGATCACCATGGAATTCCCGGATGATTACACCGTTGTCTGGAAATCCGCTGATCGCCCGCTCTATATTGACCCCTACTTTATGGCGCAAGGCTACTGGGAATTTGCCCGAACCATGATGAAGCCGGCTCACTATCTCAAGCAATTCCATCCCAAATATACCGATGGCAAGACTTGGGAAGATATGGTCAATGCTGACAAGTGGTGGCAAACCCCGGGTTATCCCTGTCTCTTTGCCTGGTGTCTGTCTGAACTGTCCTCGGATGGCCAGAACTACACTTTTAGCCGCAATCCCTACTACTGGCGTGTCGATACCGACGGCAATCAACTGCCCTATATTGACAACATTTCAGTAGAAATCGTCAGCGATGAACAGACCCGCATCCTCAACTGCTCACAGGGCAAGTATGACACCGCTTTCCGTATCTGCGGTGGCCCCAATGAAATTCCTTTCATCTCGGAGAATGCTGAAAAGGGTGGCTATCACCTGCTTGAGAATTACACGAACGGTGCTGGTGCATGGCCTGGCTATATGGTCAATCAGGACTATGTCGAGGGTGGTAAGAACTATGATGACGACACCCCAGAGCATGCCAAGGAAATTCGCGACATCCTACGCAGTGATAAATTCCGCCAAGCGCTTTCCACAGGCTTTGACCGCCAACGTGTGATCGACGTCGTGTGGGGTGGCTTTGGAGATGTCAAGAACACCACAATCAGCCCGCAATCCTGGCACTTCGCTGGTGACGCTGGCAAGGCTGCCTATGAGAAGTGGGCGCAATCCTATGTCAACTTTGACAAGGATGCTGCCAACGCCATGTTGGATGAGCTTGGCATGAAGAAGGGCAGCGATGGCTTCCGCACACTGCCCAGTGGCAAACCCTTTGAACTGGTCATGGATGTTAGTGACTGGGGCGGCAGCTTAAAAGTGCAGACCGATGCGGCGTCTGAGATGCAAAAGCAGTGGGGTGAAAATCTCGGCATTAATGTCCGCATTAACAACTTACAGGGTCAGCCTACTTTGGATACCCGCACCAATGAAGGTCAATACATGATTCGTGGTGCAGGCGTTGCCGAAATCGACATTCTGACCTACCCAGACTGGATGTTCCCAGTGGTCAACCGCTACTACTTCCCGTTGGAAGGACGCTGGTTTGCCAAGGGTGGTGCACAATGTAAGGATGAAGCCGCCGAAGGCAACCTCTATCCCTGTGGTTTGGAACCCGCTGCTGACAGCCCGGCTAAGGCGTTGCAGGATCTCTATGCCAAAGCCCGCAATACTGCCACGATCGAGGATCGCCATGCTGTGGTGCGCGAAGCCGTGGATGTCTTTGTCGAACACGGCCCATTCGTGATCGGCGTCTCCGGTGATCAGCCGATGCCGATTATCGTCAGCAACAAGATGCACAACATCCTGGACTTCGGTGTGGTAGGCCCATGGGCTCCATCAACACCAGGTAACCAGATCGCTGCACAGTGGTGGATGGATCAATAAAATAATTAATAATTAATGGTTAATGGTTAATGGTCAGGTATCGACTATTGACCATTAACTGTTAATCGTTACACCATTACGGAGGCCACATGCTGAACTACATTGTTCGCCGCTTAGTCTATGCCGTAATTCTCCTTGCCCTTATCTCCTTTGTCAGCTTTGTCATCATCAAACTCCCGCCCGGTGACTTTCTAACGCAGAAAATTGCCCAGTTGCGCGCCCGTGGTGACCGCAGTGCCGAAGCTCAAGTTGAAACCTATCGTATTCGTTACGGATTAGATCAGCCATTTTTGGTGCAATATACGTCATGGGCAACCAAATTCCTACGCGGTGACTTTGGTGAATCGTTTGAATTTGAGCGTCCGGTCAAGGAACTGCTTGGCGAACGAGTTACATTTACGATTGTGCTAGCGTTTGCAACGCTGCTTGTAGTCTGGGCATTGGCGATACCGTTGGGGGTCTATTCCGCAGTAAAACAATATTCGCTCGGTGACCAAATCATCACGACGATTAGCTTTATCGGATTGGGGATGCCAGGGTTCTTATTGGCATTACTGATCTTATATTACGCGATCACGGTGCTCGATATTGAAGCGACTGGCCTCTTCTCGCAGCAATATGTTGATGCCCCGTGGAGCTTTGCTCGCTTTGTCGACCTTCTAAAACATCTTTGGATCCCGGCTGTCATCAGCGCCGTCACGGGTATCGGTGGGCTCACCCGCATCATGCGCGGCAACTTGCTAGACACATTGGGGCAGCCCTTTGTGGAAGCGGCGCGCGCTCGTGGCCTGAAGAACAGCTCCGTGATTTGGAAACATGCTGTACGCATTGCGATCAACCCCTTGATCGTCATCCTTGGCTCCGAGGCCCTTCCTGGTATCCTCGGCGGTAATGCATTAGTTTCCATGGTGCTAAACCTGCCAACGATTGGCCCCTTGTTTGTCGATTCGCTGAAAAAGCTTGACATGTATATGGCTGGCACTTGTATTGTGCTCTTCTCCCTGCTGCTTCTGATCGGCAATTTGCTCTCAGACTTAGCCCTGGCTTGGGTTGACCCACGGATTCGGTTGGAATGAAAAGTGGCAAAGTCGAAGAATGACAAAGTAAAAGCCTAAATTTAATATCAATCTTTGTCTCTTCAATCTTTGGACTTTTCAACTCTGCAACTCTGCAACCTGCAAACTTTCAGGAGGAACTTATGGCTGTTGCACAACAAACGTTAACCGCGGCTCCGCCAAAACGCAAGCAAGCGAGCCAGAGCTACCTAAGCTTAGTCTGGTGGAAATTCCGCAAGAGTCGTACCGCGTTGATCGGCGGTGTGCTGCTGATCGTTTTACATGTCGGTATGGTGATTATTCCCGAATTTGTCTCCCCCTATTTGCTTGAACGTAGCACAAAGTTTGTCGAAGCCAAACCACAACGTCTTCACTTTTTTGATCAAGAAGGCGGTTTTCACCTGAGACCCTTTGTCTATGGTTTACAGGAGAAAAAGGATGCCAAGACCCGTACCCGCTCCTTTGTCGATGATCCGACCAAGATCTACCCAGTTGAATTCTTTACCAAGGGTGAATCGTATACGATGCTGGGGTTTATCCCCTCGGATCGCCATCTCTTTGGTGTAAGGTCTGACGATCCAGACGCCTCTATATTTATCATGGGTACCGATTCCTTGGGACGTGATTGGTTTACACGCATCATTTATGGGGGACGCCTTTCGTTACTGATTGGTTTGGTTGGACAACTGATGACCATTGCCTTTGGTACGGTGCTAGGTGCCATGTCAGGCTACTATGGCGGCTGGATCGATCAATTGATTCAGCGCTCAACCGAGCTACTGGCTGCAATTCCTGATATTCCTCTCTTTATGGCGTTGGCAGCCGCCATTCCTAATTATTGGTCGCCCATTGCCATTTATTTTATGCTCACGCTGATTCTTTCCTTTGTGCGTTGGGGTGGTTTGGCCCGTCAGGTGCGCGGCCTCATCCTCTCCCTGCGCGAACGTGAATATGCACTGGCGGCCAAGAGCGCCGGCGGTTCCGATAGCCGTATTATGTTCCGCCATCTGTTGCCCGGCACCATGAGTCATGTGATCGTCATTGCCACCCTTGCTATCCCAGGCATGATCCTCTCTGAAACAGCGTTGAGCTGGCTCGGCCTTGGTTTGCGCCCGCCGCTCACCAGTTGGGGCGTTCTCCTACAAGATGCGGCGACTGTCCGTGCCATCCATACCACACCGTGGGAATTGTGGACAGTTCCTTTTATTTTGCTCACCATTCTCTCGTACAACATGCTCGGCGATGGTTTGCGCGATGCATTGGATCCCTATGGCGGAAGATAAGAAAAAGTGGCAAAGTAGAAAAGTTGCAAAGTCATGCTGTCATTCGGATCACTCTGCAACCTGCCACTTTGCAACTCTGCAACTTTGCAGGAGCTAACTTATGGCTGAACCACTGATCGAAATAAAAGACTTACGCGTCGAGTTCAATGTACGCGAAGGGGTCGTCAAAGCCGTCGATGGCTTAAACCTCACCATCAATCGTGGCGAAACAGTAGGCGTGATTGGCGAGAGCGGTTGCGGCAAATCGGTGACTGCTCGTGCGATCCTCAACATGGTTCCCAAGCCGGGCAAGTCGAGCGGCGAGATTCTCTACCACCGTAGTCGTGGAAATGGCAACATAGATGTTGTTGACCTGATCAAAACCGACCCGGACGGTGAGACGATTCGTCATATCCGCGGCGGCGAGATCGGCATGATCTTTCAGGAGCCGATGAGCTCGCTGACCCCGGTTTATACAACAGGCACCTTGATCAACGAAGCGGTGAGTTTGCACCGCCTCAACCCAGTGCGCAAAGTTGGTTCGCAGATCATCGAAAATGTGCAGGCACACCACAAACTCTCTAAGGATGAAGCGCGTGTGGTAGCGATCGAGATGTTGCGCAAGGTCGGCATTCCCAAGCCTGAGCAGCGTGTTGATAGCTATCCGCATCAATTGAGCGGCGGTCAACGTCAGCGCGTGATGATTGCCATTGCTCTTTCCTGCGAACCGGCCATGTTGATTGCCGATGAGCCAACCACAGCCTTGGATGTCTCAATTGAAGCGCAGATTCTCGACATCATGCGTGAACTGCAAGAAAGCGCCAACATGGCGATCATGTTCATCACCCACAACTTGGGTGTAGTGGCGAGCATGGCGCACGAAATCGTCGTGATGTACATGGGCCGTGCCGTTGAGCGAGCCAAGGTACAAGATCTCTTTTACAACCCCAAGCACCCTTATACGCAATCATTGCTCAAATCGGTGCCACAGTTGGGTAAGAAGAAAGAAGGAGAACGGCTGGCCTCCATCACTGGTTCGGTGCCAAGCCCCTTCAACTTGCCAACCGGCTGTGTCTTTCATCCGCGCTGCCCAGCCTTTATGCCCGGCAAGTGCGACAAGATCGTACCCAAATGGACCATGGTGGGCGAAGAGCATTGGGCAAATTGCCTGCTCTACGAGGAGGCTGGAAAATGAGTGCTATGTCGCAAACTCAAGCGCAAGGTAACACCAATGGGAAGGGAGACCGAACCCTCTTAGAGGTGAAGGGCTTAAAGAAATACTTTCCCATTTACAAAGGCTTTTTGCGTCGCGTGGTTGGCTACGTCAAAGCAGTGGATGATGTCAGCTTCTTTGTGCGCGAAGGCGAGACATTAGGCGTCGTGGGCGAAAGCGGTTGCGGCAAAAGTACGGCCGGACGAAGCATTATTCGCCTCTACGAGCCGACTGCAGGAAGTGTCAATTTTAAGAGCAAACTCATGGGCAATGGCAACGACAAGATGGTCAATCTGGTCGATTTAGAGCCGAGGGAGTTGAAGCAGGTCCGTCGTGAAATCTCCATGATCTTCCAAGATCCCATCAACTCGCTCAACCCGCGTATGAGCGTCTCGGATATTATCTCCGAGCCGATGGTGATTCATGGACAAAAGCTAAATTCGGAGACAGAACAGAAGATCATCAACTTGCTTGAACGTGTGGGTCTGCGTGCCGATCATCTGCGCCGCTACCCTCATGAATTCTCCGGTGGTCAGCGTCAACGTATTGGTATTGCACGTGCTCTTTCGCTCAACCCGCGCCTGGTCATCTGTGACGAGCCGGTCTCGGCGTTGGATGTCTCGATTCAGGCGCAAACACTCAATCTGTTGCAGGATTTGCAGAAGGAATTCAACCTGGCCTATATCTTTGTCGCCCATGATATGAGCGTGGTTGAACACATTTCGGATCGGGTTGCTGTGATGTATGTCGGCAAAGTGGTGGAAATGGCCAAGACTGATGCACTCTTTGCCGAGCCACTCCATCCCTATACCGAAGCCCTACTTTCCTCTGTTCCCAAGCCCGATCCGTTGTACCAATCGCATCGTATCGTGATGCAGGGTGAGGTAGCCGATCCGTCGAACCCACCGAGTGGTTGTTACTTCCATCCGCGTTGCCGCTATGCTAAGGGCCTTTGCAAAGAAAAGGCGCCTGAATTCCGTGAAGTGCGACCGGATCATTGGGCATCCTGCCACTTTGCGGAAGAGCTGAAGTTGGAAGGGATCTAAATTGCAATCGTCCTCTACGTAATGTGTGAGCAACGTCACCGGCACGACGCAGAAAGTGGTAGCTAGCAGCAAAATCGTTTGCGACGTGCCGAGGACGTTTTCCGATGTTATGTAAAGTTATATAAAGGGGCGACGGGACAAAAACTGCACAATCATTCGATATATCCTCAGCCTAATGTGCATAGTTTCATAACCGTACTACAATTTTGCCTTTTTCGATGAAAGTACTTTCATGAAAGAATTCTTGGCGCTAGACTGATTTGGAAATCACTTTGCTACGATCATGAGTAAGACGATCTATGATGTTGCAGAACATTCTGGCGTAAGCATTTCTACAGTTTCGCGCGTGCTCAATGCTCCCCAGTCGGTGAACCCGGATACACGCCAGCGTGTATTGCAGGCGATTGACGCACTGGATTTTGTTCCGCGCGCCGAAGCCTCAGCCCGGGCGCGCAAAGCGACGCGGCGTATTGGCGTACTTGCACCCTTTTTTGCGTATCTGCCTTCATTCTCACAGCGTCTACGAGGCATTACTACAGCTCTCAGTGATAGCTCTTACGAGCTAGTGGTTTACAACACAAACTCTGAAGCCAATACCCGTACCCAACTCGAAAATTTGCCTGTTGCACGGCGCATTGATGGCCTGATTATCATGTCGATCGTGATCGACGATGAGGAAGTCAAACGCTTAGTGCGCAATCAGTTGCCAACCGTCACCATTGAGCTGACGCACCCGCAATTGAGTGGCATTGAAATTGACAATGTGGCTGGCGGCACCTTGGCCGCGCAGTATTTGTTAGATCGCGGCTACCGTGAGATCGGCTTTATTGGTGACAATAAAGAGTTCATTCGCAAGTATACCGTTCAGACCAATGTGGCACGCTTGGAAGGCTTCCGTCGCCAATTGGCCGAAGCGGGTGTGGAAATGCCGCCAGAGTGGATTCAATTTGGCTCCTACAGGCTCGAAGATGGTTATTCGATGTCGCAGCGCCTGCTCGATCTTCCCAAGCCACCGCGCGCGATTTTCGCCGGCAGTGATATGCTTGCCCTTGGTGCCCTGAAAGCTGCACGCGAACGGGGGATCGCCGTTCCTGACCAGCTTGCCGTCATTGGTTTTGACAACCTAGACATTTCTGACTACCTTGGCTTAACCACGATTACGCAATCGTTGGACGAATCAGGACGGGTAGCAGTTGAACTGCTACTTTCACGCCTGACCGACGAGAACCGTTCAACCCAGCATGTACGCTTACCAATGCGAGTAATTGAGAGACAAACTGCATAAATGCTTACTGCAATTGTTACCAACGCTGCGCGAAAACTGTAAAGGAGTGAATCGCAACAAGCAAAAATCGGACCAAACTGTATATACGCAGTGCCTGCGTAAGTTAGTTGGCACTACGCCCTCAAGTTTCCTGATCTATATTTAACTGCTGCTCCGTCTTTGCTTATTGCTTTCTACGGTATCCAAACGCACAAATCCTTCAGTGTCAGGTGTGAACGGTGTCGAAAGTACAAGGTGCCACTGGATGTTCTGTTGCGCGTGCTTGGATATTGGTTGTCGTTTCTACTCTACCATCAATTTATTCAATGTAAGGAGAATTTGCAATGAACCGAAAGCTCATCAGCTTACTGAGCATCGTGGTCATCGCGTCGCTCATTCTGGCCGCCTGTGGCGGTGGCAGTGAACCGACTCCGACACCCGAACCCGCTCAGGCTGCTCCGACGAATACACCCGTACCCGCCGATACGCCAACTGTAGCACCGACCGAAGCGCCAACTGAAGCGCCTGCTGCAAGCGAACCGGTGACAACTACGGAAACCGTAACCTCGACTGAGGGGGTTACTTCGACTGAAGAAATGACTCCGACCGAAGCAATCACCTCTACCGAGGAAATGACCTCTACTGAGGCGGTGACTGGTACAGAGACGATCACTTCTAGCTCTGCCGCTCCGGCTGAAGGAAGTGCCCTGGCCGATGCCCTGGCTGGCAAGTTTAAAGGAACAGTCGTGACCTTGAATGGACCGTTTGTCGATCAGGATGAAGTCAAGTTCAACGACACAATGAAGGATTTCGAGGAAAAAACTGGTATCGATATCCAATACTCGGGTTCAAAGCAATTCGAGACCGAGATCGTTGTCAAGGTCGAGGGTGGCAATGCCCCGGATATTGCCGACTTCCCGCAGCCCGGTGGCGCAGCCTCGATGGCGGCCAAAGGCAAGTTGGTCGATGTCAGCACCTTCCTTCCAGATTCACAATTGCAGACCAAGTACATTCAAAGCTGGATCGACATGTCGAAGATGACTGGTCCGGATGGCAAAAAGATTACTGCTGGTGTCTGGGAACGCTTCAATGGCAAGAGCTTAGTCTGGTATCCCAAGAAGATCTTTGATGAGGCTGGCTACAAAGTGCCCACCACTTGGGATGAACTGCAAGCGCTGGAAGATCAAATTGTCTCTGATGGTGATACACCCTGGTGTATCGGCATTGAGTCGGGTGAAGCTACTGGCTGGCCCGCCACCGACTGGATGGAAGATTTTATGTTGCGCACCACGTCGTTGGAAAATTACGACAAGTGGGTAACCGGTGAACTACCCTTTGCCTCGCCTGAGGTGAAGAATGCTGCCGAGATGATGGCCAAGATCTGGTTCAACGACAAGTATGTTTACGGCGGTACCAAGGCCATTGCGACCACCTCCTTCAGCGACGCTCCGGTCCCCATGTTCCAGGATCCGCCTAAGTGCTGGCTGCACAAGCAAGGGAACTTTATCACCAGTTTCTTCCCGCCCAGCGCCCAACCTTTGGTTGACTATGATGTCTTCTACTTGCCACCGATCGATGAGCAATATGGCAAGCCCTTCCTGGTTGCTGGCGACCTCATGGTCATGTTCAACGACCGCCCGGAAGTTCGTGCTGTGATGGAATACTTCACTTCGGCTGAGCATCTCAAGGGCTGGTTGGCTACTGGCGGTGCACTGGCCACGCAGAAGGATGTCGATCTGAGCTGGTACGGCAGTGAACTCGAACGCCACATCGCTGAATTGGCCAACGCCGCGACCAGCGTCCGCTTCGACGCCTCTGACCAAATGGTGAAGGAAGTAAATGGTGCCTTCTGGAAAGAAATGACCAACTGGGTCTCTGGCACCAAGGATTTGGATACTGCGCTCAAGGACATCGACGCTGCACGACCCAAATAATGATTGAACGCTAGGATTTTCGCTTGTCTTTGTTCCATAGGGATACATGATTTTAGCATCGAAAAACATTCATCCATAGCTTAAACATTTTATGGAATGTGTTTTTGCTAAATTCAGGTGTCTCTACGGGGCAAAGACATGTATCACCCTTCCTGTAAAAATATGACAGTTCAACCTGTCGATCAGTAGCACCACTTTCCAGCCATTGCAACTATGCTGTTCAACGCATGCACCATAATAGGAGCTCCCGTTTATGCAGAGCACTGCTCGAACTCCAAATCAGCCAAAAGTTTCAAATTCATCGGCCAATTATGTGAGCCTTCTCGTGGCGCTGGTCATTTTGCTTGCAACGCTGCTCCTCTTATGGTTCGGCTTTGTCTTTTTGCGGGATAATTCCTTGCCCAAGTGGGCAAATGCGATTGTCGCCATCATCTGGGGTGTAGGCGGTACCGGACTTTTCTTTGTGGTTGCCAATAATATGGTTGAGCAACTGCCCGACGCAGCGCGTCAACGCATCCAACCCTACATCTTTGTGGGGCCGGCAGTCCTCTTACTCTTCTGGTTTCTTGCGCTCCCGACGATTCGTACCATTTGGTTTAGTTTACTCGATCGCAACTCAGTTGGCTTTGTCGGACTGCAAAATTATCTTACAGTGCTGACCAGCCCGGATATGTTGATCACCTTTCGCAACAATTTGCTTTGGATCCTGTTTGGAGCAACTGGCTCGGTGATCATGGGACTTCTCATTGCCACACTGGCTGATCGTAGCAATTTTGAAACATTGGCCAAATCGATCATCTTTATGCCGATGGCGATCTCATTGGTCGGTGCTGGGGTAATCTGGAACTTTATCTATGAGGTGCGCCCAACAGGCGATGCGCAGATTGGTCTGCTCAATGCTATCGTGGTCGCCTTAGGCGGTGAACCACAAGCCTGGACTGCACTTGTTCAGCCCTGGAATAATCTATTTTTGATCATTATTATGATCTGGTTGCAAACAGGCTTTGCGATGGTGCTTTTTTCTGCGGCCATCAAAGGCATCCCCGCTGAGCTGTTGGAGGCGGCGCGAGTCGATGGCGCAAACGAATGGCAAGTCTTTTTCAGCATCATGGTTCCCTATATCATGGGCACCATCATTACCGTTTCCACAACGATTATCATCTTCTCATTGAAGATCTTCGATATTGTGATTGTGATGACAGGCGGTCAATTTGGCACTGATGTAATTGCCACCAAGTTTTACCGTGAATACTTTGTCAATTCCAACTATGGCACTGGTTCAGCCCTGGCGGTGATTTTGCTGCTGGCTGTGGTGCCAGTAATGATCTACAACCTGCGCCAATTTGGTCAGCGAAAAGCATTCTAGTTGTTATACTGATACTCTGCACTCAACAACACTTTTATACCGCAAAAAGTCTTGCTGAGTGGCAACCGTTAGTATAGGAGCAATCATGGCAACCACACGTGCAAAAAAACTTGGCGGCAGCAAGTTCTGGATCAATTTTGTATTGGCCGTCATCTGTTTCTTATGGATCGTTCCCACCGTTGGCTTGTTGGTTTCGTCGTTTCGAAGCCGTTTTGATATTCAAACTTCCGGTTGGTGGAACATTATTCCCCATCGCGAATTCGCCATGCTCAAAGAATATCAACCGGATCCAGCGATTGACTGGAATCAGGAAACAGTGGAAATCGAAGGGGTAAAGGGCACCTTTGAAGAATTCCGTGCTGGAGTCCGCACACCCGATGGTGGACAGGTTAAGTGGGTGGGCAACAAACGGTTAGGACGGGTGCAAGTTCAGGGGCAGCGCTGGGTTATGCTGGGCAACTTTTCGCTGGATAATTACAGCAATGTACTCACCGGCAAAGAGTATATCTTGAAGAACCCAGATGGCAGCGAACAGAAAGTGAAGGGCGATGACATGTCTAACGCCTTTCTCAACAGTTTGACGGTCACCATTCCTTCGACTGTCATTCCAATCTTGTTGGCTGCATTTGCCGCTTACGGCTTTGCCTGGATGCGTTTCCCAGGACGCCGGACACTCTTTGTGGTGGTGATCGCGTTGTTGGTGGTCCCACTGCAAATTGCGCTCATTCCCATCTTGCGTGACTATATGCGGCTCGGCTTGACCGGTACATTTCTGGCCGTCTGGTTGGCACACACTGGTTTTGGTCTGCCCCTGGCTACCTATCTTCTTTACAACTACATCGGCGAGCTGCCTCGTGATATTTTCGAGTCGGCCTTTATCGACGGTGCATCCCCGTTCACCGTCTTTACGCGGCTGGTCTTGCCACTTTCGGTGCCAGCGCTGGCTTCGTTTGCCATCTTCCAGTTTCTATGGGTCTGGAATGACTACCTGGTTGCCTTGATCTTTATCGGCTCTCAGGCCGACCGCCAGGTATTGACCATGCGTCTAGCCGAGATTGTCGGCTCGCGTGGCAACGATTGGCATCTGCTCACCGCCGGTGCCTTTGTGACCATGGTCCTGCCGCTGGTTGTCTTCTTCTCGCTGCAACGCTTCTTCGTTCGCGGCTTGCTCGCTGGCTCAGTCAAGGGCTAAGCAATGGTGAATGGGTAACGGTGAATGGTTAATAATGACAAGATGATCTGTATCTTCATCTTGTCATCTTGTCACCTTGCTCCTGTACGACCCCGCAACAAACCTGCCCCGGCAATGCCGCCAAATTGGTCGGGCAGTGCGGCAGCGCTGCTAGCCGGGATGCCTCGCTAGCATAGATACGAAAACCGCAGGCGGTCGCACGTTCGACCAGGTGTGTAGCACACTCTTTGGCTGCTGCCGCTTCTCCCTTTGCCAGGAGCCACATACCACGCACCAACTCACGTAGCATGGTTGTACTGTAGCCGACCTTGGGATGCAAGGGACGCTGCAAGATGATGTCTGCCTCGGTCAAGCGGCCTTGACCGACGTAGATCATCGCCATATAGATCTCGGCGCTGCTGTAAAAGGGGCGATCCAGACGCAGCTCTTTGGTGTTCAAGGCATTTTGAAGGCGCTGCTCCGCTTCTGCCAGTTCACCTGTAAAACTAAGTACGACTCCCACGCCATAATCGGCCAGACCAACCAACCAGCTATTCTCCAAAAGCGCACAGCTCTGTGCCGCTTGTAGCACACACTGGCGCGCATCCTCGACCTTGCCTTGCCCGCCCAACACCAAGGAGCGTACTAACCGATTGGCGACGATGCCCTCGATATCTCCCATTGGCTCCTTTAGCGCCAACACCTGTTCAGTACGCTGAAAGGAACGCTCCAGATTGTTGTGATAGTAGTCGGCCAGCGAAAGATAGTGCAGAACGGTCGAGGTTGCATACTCATTGCCCGTTGCTTGTACGATGGTCAGCGCCTGCTGGCCGGTTGCCTCGCTGCCGGCAAAGTCACCCAGATCGCGCAGAGTTGTGCTTAGGTAAATCAGCGCATCGGCCTCGACGCTGGCAGCTTTGGCACTGTGGGCATGTTTGACGCTTTTGCTGAAATATTGGCGGGCAATCTCCATTTCACCTTCAAAGGTAGCAATGTAGCCAAGTGCCAGATTGGCATTCGCCCGCACAGTGTCGGCCAAATGGGGCAGGATCAGTGCCACGGGGCGCACCATGCTCAAGGCGCGCTCACAAATCTGGCGTGCTTCGTCAAAACGGGTCAGGGTCATGAGGACACGCATGCGTGTGGTTTCGATCTTGATGCGCTGTCGAATGCCTTCTTGGGTCACATTGGCACCGAGCATCTCTGTTGCCTGTTCGCACAGATCAAGTGCTTCCTCCAAGTCGCTCTGGCGATAGGCACTCATCGCCATTTTCTCGGCCAAGCGCGCACGGTCGATATTGCGTGTAGTTAAAGAGAGGGCTTCCATGTAGTTGTCGCGCGCCTGGTCCGCTTGAGTCGTGTTTAGAAGCAGATCGCCGCGCAATATCAACAATTGGCGGATTAAATCGCTGATATGGGTCTCTTTCGTATAGGAAAATTGAGTTCTTGCCAGTACAAGTACTTCATCTACTACCGCAGCTGTGCTGACACCTTGCCCCAATTGAAAATTTTCCACCTCTTGCGCTGTGAGTAAACTGCACGCTTGCTCTAGTTCCCCAGCATGGGCGAAGTGATAGGCTGCTTCGCTGGCTTGGTTTAGGTGCAGTGACCATTGAGCGGCGAGTTTGTGCAGTCGTCGTTCCACAAGTGGACGCTGCCGTAGTTCGCTTAGGATCGGTTCACGCAGCAGGGGGTGAGGAATTG
The DNA here is from genome assembly GCA_046328715.1 of Caldilineaceae bacterium. Lineage (GTDB taxonomy): Bacteria > Chloroflexota > Anaerolineae > Caldilineales > Caldilineaceae > JAXLWB01. The sequence continues at coordinate 235,064 of JAXLWB010000004.1, forward strand.
CATGGTCGAGGCGATCAATCAGCCGGCTGCGTTGCAACTGACTGAGTGCAGCACGATGATCGTACTCCTGCCACTCACCATGCAGTAATTCCCCCAGTTGTGATTGCTTAAGATCAAGCGCGCTGCGCCAAATTGCCAGAAATTCAAGCAGATGGCGGGCTGCCGGATCGAGCGAATTTAGGACTGTTTCGACCAAATAACGACCGAAGCTCTGTGCCGTTGCTGGACTGCTGACCAAGGCTCCTGGGGTCGGCGCTTGCCGCATGTGGCTTGCTGCCAGCCGCAGCAACATTGGGCTGCCGCCGGTTTGGCTGATAAGTGCGTCGAGATCGGGGCAGAGAGCGAGCTTGGTCTGGTCAGTTGCCACAGTGGCAGAACCTAATTTTTTCAGCAACTGATCGGCTTCACCTGTTTCCATACCCGCCAACATTAGGTGTAATACACCAGGTAGATCCATCTCTTGGCGTGTGACAAAGAGAAAACGACATTGGGGCACCAGGGTAAGTAACCGCCGTACCGTCTGTAGTGTCTGCGGCGCGGCGTGCAGTCGATGTGCATCGTCCAGGACCAAGAGTGGTGCATCCAACTCGCTCAAGCCACTGGCCACCAGTGAAAGCTGCTGATGAAAAGAGACAGTCGGCTCATTGCTGGCGAAGCGTCTCAGGAAGGGCGCAGTACGGGTTGGTGTATCAGTATTGGCGATGATAAAGAGCGCAAACTGACGTAACAAGGCTTCTGGTGCCAAGGTTGCACCCTCATCGAGCGTGTGCCACAGCACCGGGTGGCGACGTTCGTAATCTGCGGCAAAATGGGCTGCCAAGCTGCTCTTGCCCATGCCTGCCATGCCACAGATCGCCACGGCTTGCTCATGGGCAAACCACTGCTGAAGTTGCGTCAACGGTTTGGGACGTTCTACCCAATAGGCAGGCGGCGGCGGAACTTGTTCCAAATAGCCCAATTCTTCCTGCTGGCGCAAAATCATCTGCTCGACGACAACCTCATCGGCTTCGCCATGAGGAAATTGTGCTTTGTTGGCTGATCCATCTTCTCGTGCTGCCAGCGCCGCTGTCTGTGCGAGAGCGACTAACTGTTTGCTTGCTTCACGATCTTTCTCAATCCCCAACGCAACAACAAAGAGTGCCGCAATTGTGGTTGGGTCAGGATGACGCTGACCGTTTTCGAGCATACTGATCTGGCCAGGACTATAGCCCACGGCAATGCTCAATTCTGCTTGCGTAAGACGGGCGCGACGACGGAGAAAGCGCAGGTACTCGCCAAAGCGGGTCGGTTGTGAATTGCTTGCTCGCATAAGTGCTATCATTGTATTGATTCTCCTCGTCTTCATCAAGTGTCAGTTCGCTTACAGATATTTAGGGTGATAATGGTTAATGGACAATGGCGAATGGTGAGGGTCTGCGCTGTTTGATGACCCCTATTTTTGCGTAAGCGTTTTATGCAAGTTTATTCGCCAGGGCGTTTGTACACCGTTTGGCAAGCGTTGGATTTTATTGCTTGCATCCAGCGCACGCTCATAGTACAATCTGCCAACGAATCGTTTAGCCAAATAAAGGGAATTGTAGAAATGCTTAAACTCACTCGTCTTCTTTGGAGTTTGTTTCTGTTGGTTGCGTTCTTACCCTGGCTGCCGGCCCAAGCGGCGACACAACAGGCCACACCACAACGGGAATGGTTGGTGATGCTCTATCAGGATGCCGACGATCCGACACTGGAAGGCGATATTTTCACCGACCTCAACGAAGCAGAGCGGGTAGGCTCTAGCGATAAGGTGACGATCGTGGCGCAGATGGACCGTTACAAGGGTGAGTTTGACGGCGATGGCAACTGGACAAGCACCAAACGTTTTTTGGTGCAAAAAGATGACAATTTAACCAAGATCGGCTCAAAAGAAATCGCCGACTTGGGCGAGGTAGACAGTGGCTCGCCCAACACGCTGGTTGACTTTGCAACCTGGGCCATGAAGACCTACCCTGCGCAGAAATATGCACTGATCCTTTCCGATCATGGTGCTGGCTGGGTGGGTGGCTGGAATGATGATGTGCCCAAAGCGGAAAGTGCGCTGACGATCAATGAGATCGACCAGGCATTGGCGACAATTTTGCAAAAGAGCAAGGTGCCACAACTCGAATTTCTCGGCTTTGATGCCTGTCTGATGAGTGAAGTGGAAGTGATGGCCGGCATTGCACCTTATGTCCGTTACGCCGTCGCCTCGCAGGAAACCGAACCTGCTTTGGGCTGGGCTTACGCTAAGTTTCTCGGCGATCTAAGTGCTAAACCTGCGCAAACAGGCGGTGAGTTGGCCAAATCGATTGTTAATTCCTACATAGTGAGCGATTTGCGAATTACCGACTCCAAAGCACGGCGAACCTTTTTGGAAGAGTTAGGTGAGGAAACCGACACCACGTCAAAGGCACTTGCCGACGAAATGAGCGTCGATGTCACTCTGACCGCCCTCGACCTGACCAAGTTCTCGGCCTTGATGGATGCGCTCAACCAATTCGCCTTTGCTCTCACCGAGGCTGACCCAGCGGCAGTGGCCAAGGCGCGCACCTACGCCCAAGCCTTTGAGACTGTTTTCGACCCTGAAAAACCTTCGCCCTATATCGATCTCGGCAACTTCACCAAGTTGGTCGCCGAATTTGATGATTCGCCCAAGATCGCTGCGGCGCTCAAGAAGCTGCAAAAAGCCTACTACGCCACGATCCTGGCAGAAACGCACGGCGAGGAGCGACCTGGGGCCAGCGGACTCTCGCTCTTCTTTCCCACGCCAGAGTTACTAAGCGACGTTGGCAAAGCAGATAGCGACCCATCCTACACTGCTTATGCCAGCCGCTTTATGGGGGCATCGTTGTGGGATGATTTCCTGCTCTTCCACTATCTCAATCAAGACATCGACCCCAAAGCCGCCGTGCTGAACCTGCTCGATCCCATACAGGGACAAAAGGCGAACTTGAAGGCCTACAGTGCACCTTTGCTTGGGGATGACGCAGAGATCACGACACCCGGCGTTGACAGTGAACTGACGATGACCCCTTTGGAGGTAAGCGACGAGGAGATCACCGCAGACGATACGGTTTTGCTCAGCACGCAGATCCAGGGCGAAAATGTTGGCTATATCTATATCGAAGTTTCGCGCTACGATGAAGACAAAGAAGCATACGTCTTGGAAGACATGGACTATATCGCCAGCGATCAGAATGATCAACTTGACGGTGTAATCTATCCCCACTGGACGGCTAAGGATCTGGACGACTTTATCTATGAGTGGTCACCCACCGTCTACAGCCTGGACGATGGCAAATCCGAGGCCTTTGCCCTCTTTGAACCCGAAGTCTATGGCAAAGGCACCCGTGACACGGAGTATGTGGTGCGTGGCATCTACACCTTTGCCAACAGCAAAGAGCAGCGTTACGCCTTGATCCACTTTGATGGCGATCTCAACTTCAAGTCGATCTTTGGCTTCCAGGATCTCGATGGCAGTGGCGCGCCACGCCAAATCACACCACGCAAAGGCGACAAGTTTACCATTCTCGAACAATGGTACACGCAGGACTCGGCTGGCGACTGGGAGATCACCGAACACGAAGGCGACACACTTACCTATAACGGCAAACCCTTCACCGTGACAGCCTACGAAAGCTACGTCGGTGAATACTCACTTGGCATTCTCGTCGACGACCTGCTTGATAACGAGATCGCTGAATATGCCACGGTGAATGTTGTGGAGAAATAGGTCCTGATTGGAAAATATGGGTTACGAAATACGAATTACGAGTCTATTCGTAATTTTCATCGTTCTCGGTATGTCATTCCGCAGGAATCCCTCGCTGTCTAGCCAACAACGGAGGATTTGACCTGCAGCGAAACAATGAAGTTCGTACTGCATTGGTAGGATTCCTGCGGAATGACAGTTCACCTTGTCGCGTTGAGACAGCGTTTTACGTTATGCTACGATGGCCAATCACTGCTTGCGTAACATGAGTTATTAATCTGAAAATAGCGGCACCGACCAGGAACTTTCGATAGCACCTACAAGATGAATTGTCATTCTACTAAGAAACTAACCGTAGCGACTGTGCCTGGAAGATAGATTTGTCATTCTGAGCGAAGGCTTTTTTGAGCGAAGAATCTTGCGCTGTCTAACCAAGATTCTTCGTCGCAAACAGCCGCTCCTCAGAATGACATGTTACTCTGGTTGGTTTCCTGCTAGATTTTTTCGGCCCTGCTGAACCCAACACTCGTAAGAATCTTCAGTCGAACATAACCTTGGAGATTCTTAAGCTGCTTGTCCTGGAAGGAATGACAGATTGTCTAGCAGGCTCTGTCGCACAGCGATTTTCATTACTGGATGTACGTGACTTGCATAGTTGGCTGACTTGAAATGCGGATTGCGGAATCGTCTTTCACCCGCCACTCGCCACCCGCATTTTATGGGGGTTGGTGCCGTAGGAATGCTGCCTGTTTAGAGATCCTATGTTGAACACAAGTGACTTGACAAAGCGACCAATCCTCATGCCCTTATTGGCGACACTGGTTTTGTTCGCCCTGGCGGCGCTTTTGTTGCACCAGCAAGGACGCCTGTGGATCTGTACGTGTGGTCAGGTCTTACTCTGGGCGGGTGACATCTGGAGTGCTGACAATTCGCAACATCTCTTCGACCCCTACAGCTTCACCCATGTGTTGCATGGCTTTCTCTTCTTCTGGCTGCTGGCGTGGCTTTTACCTCGTCTCGCGCCAGCCTGGCAACTCTGGCTGGCGCTCCTGATCGAGGCAAGCTGGGAAGTAGCTGAAAACTCCGCTGCCATCATTGACCGCTACCGCGAAGCAACCCTCGCCCTCGGCTACAACGGCGATACGGTCATTAACTCGCTTACAGATATTCTGCTCTGTGGTGTGGGGTTTTGGCTAGCTCGCAAACTAGGCTGGAAGCGCACGCTGGCAATCTTTATCCTGACCGAAGTCATTCTTGCCATTTGGATCCGCGACGGTCTGCTGCTCAATATTTTGATGCTGATACATCCGATACCGGCGATCAAGCAGTGGCAGATGCCGAAGTGAGTGTAACTCAGAGCCCCGCACGTCAGTAAGGGGTAACAAAATTCTGCTGCGCCCACTCCGCAAACGTCGCTGTCTTCCGCCCCAGCAACATCTCCAAGACCTGCGCATTGCCCTCAAAGCCATACCGTTCATAGTAGAGAAACATGCGCAACAGTGTATCAATCGCGTAATCGCTCAACCCAGTGCTGCGGGCGTTTGCTTCCCATTCGCTGCGATCTTGCGCTTCGGCCTGGACAGGACGCCCCAATGTTTCGCTGAGGATTTGTGCAACCTCACTTTGGCTCAACGCTTCGCTGCTAGCGAGTTCGTAAATGGCACCGCTGTGGCCTGCTTCGGTCAGCACCTTAGCCGCTACTTCGGCAACATCGTTGAGATCGACCATGCCAATCCGTGTTTCTATAGCATAAGGCACACGGTAACGCCCTTCATCAACAATACTCTTGCGATAGGCGAGCACATTCTGCATATAGGCGCAGGGTTGCAAAATGGTGAACTCCAGCCCGCTTTCAAAGAGTAACTCTTCTACACGTAACTTGTTCCAGTGGTGGGGCATTGCTTGCGTCTGCGGATGAAGCACCGAATGATAGACGATCCGCCGCACACCATTGCTACGCGCCGCCTCGATCAGCGACTGGCCGATGCCGACCTCTCCCGGATGCATATTGGGGCAGATATGATAAATAGCGGTGACGCCACGGGTGGCAAGTGCGAGATCGGCTTGTGATGCCAGATCGCCGACAATCACTTCGTTAACACCGCTTTGCAGCAACGCTTCACGCTGTTCGGGACGACGCACCAAGGCGCAGACCGTTTGTCCTGAACCGGCTAACTTGCCGACCACGGCCCGCCCAGTTTTGCCACTTGCCCCCGTGATGAGAATCATAGGTATCCTCTCAAGTTGCCTCACTCATACCCAAGCAACATAATCTGTTAGGGGGATGTGTCTCGTAGGTGCGAGCTTTGAGCCGCACGATCTGGATCGAATAGACAGTGCGGCTCAAAGCTCGCACCTACTTGGTAGCTGATCACAACCATTAACCATTACCCATTCACCATTAACCATTACAGCAGCCCCAACTCCCTGGCCCGTGCCAACGCTCCTGTGCGGTTGCCGACACTGAGCTTGCCATAGATGTTGTTAAGATGTTTTTTAACCGTGCCGATGGCGATGATCAAGGTATCGGCGACTTGGCGGTCAGAGAGCCCTTGGGCGACCACACGCAGAATTTCGATCTCGCGCTCGCTAAGCGGCTCAATCAACGGCTCGATGTTCTGTGTAGGTCGTGATGGTGCCAGTTGCACAACGGTTTCCCTGATCGTACTTTGTTTCGCATTAACCAGCGCCATGGCAGGATCTAGTGGGAAGGCTGACAATAATTTGTTGACATAAGACTGTAGTTGTGGATCCGCTCCCTTGTTGCATTCTAGCAAGAGCAGGCGCATCGGGCTGCCTTCGTCGACAAAGGTGCGGATCATGCCTTCGGGCTGGGCCAAGCGAAGGGCTTGCAGCAAGGTCATGATGGCCAGGCGCTTTTCTCCTTGTTGCCACAAAAGCAGGGCATGTAGACACTCGGTACTGATCACACTCAAGACACGCCGCTCGCCGCTCATCTGCTCACTATAACGCTTTAAGAGCAGCAACGCTTCCTCACTGCGCCCCGAAGCTGCCAACACGCGCGCTAAAGCATGATAGCGCTCTTCCTGAATCAGCAGTAACGGCTCATCGCTTGCCTGGATTTGACACTCGGCTGCCCAGCGCTGCGCATCGACCAAGTTACCCTGCGCCATCCACAGGCGTACCTGAAAGCCCTGCACCGGGCCTGCATAACGAATCGGAAGCTGATCTTCGGCAATGATGGTGCGCGCTTGATTCAGTTGCTGCTGGGCTGCAAGGAGGTCACCTTTGGCAAAATGGATGCGCGCCAGCAGCAGATAGGTAGTGCAGAGCATGCGCTTCTGCGCCCCATGCTCGTTGCGCAACTTTGCCTCTTGCAGATATTTTGCTGCCTGCTCCAAGTCGTTCCACTCGATCCAGAGGTCGCCGAGCATCTGGTAGGCGTAGGCAGTGGAGGGGATCTGTTGGCCTCCATGTCGATTCGCATAGTCGAGCGTGGCCTGATATTGCTCGGCTGCCCGGCGCAATTGACCGCCACTGTGCATCAGCCCACCTTGGTTAAACAGCGCCAGCAGCGTTGTGCGTAGGTCACCGTTGCTCTTACTTTCGGTGGCGGCTTGAGCGTAGGCGGTCAACGCCGCATCGGGTTTGCCCAGGGCCGAGGAGGCAAGTCCAAGATGTAGATAGATCTCAGGGCGAAGGGTGCTGGCAACTGCCAGTTGATTCAATGCCAGTTGCGCCTCGCTGAGGGTACGTGGATAGTTGCCCCGGTTGAGTGCCACGCTGGCCCGAATTGCTGCCAACTCGCCCAACAAGGCACTCTGTGCAGCGGAAGGCAACATGATGATGCGCTGTTGGGCATTCTCCAACATTCGTTCGGCACCATCCAATTTGTGGACAATCACATGTAGTCTGGCTTGGAGCAAGGCCAATTTGGGGTGCTCCGCAACGGTAGCGGCAGGCAGTCGGTCCAACCAACCTTGCAGCGTGATGTGCTGGCCGAGACGCAAACGAGCTTCACTTTCCCGTTCAATGATGTTGGCCGCTTGTTCTGGCTTGTTCGCCAATAGGGCATGGCGGATCGCTTCGTCGGCCAATCCTTGGCTCCCAAACCAAAGGCTGGCTTGCTCGTGCAAAGTGTTCAACTGCTGCGGGTAGAGCTGATGTAAGCGCGCTCGCAAGACATCGGCAAAGAGCGGATGATAGCGGTACCATTGCCGTTCATTGTCAAGCGGCGTCAGGAAGAGATTGGCCCGTACCAACGATTCCAACAACGTGCCTGCGTCACCCACAGAAAGCGAATTGCCCTCCGTGGTACAAACCTGGGCACAAAGCTGCGGGCAGAGTCGTTCCAGAATCGAGCTTTGCAACAGAAAGTGTTGTAGCTGCTCGGGTTGACGCTGAAGCACTTCTTCGATCAGATAGTCCATCACATAGCGCTGGCTGCCGGTAAAGGAGCGGATAAAGGCAGCCGGATCTTCTTCCTCCTGTAGCGGTAAGGTCGCCAGTTGCAGGCCCGCAATCCAACCTTCGGTGCGTTCTTCCAGGGCACTGACTTCGGCAGACGTTACCTTGCCAATCGTCTGTGCCAGATACGATTCGATCTCACCGCGCGAGAAGCGCAGATCGATGGCGCGTACATCTACCATCTGGCGACGTACACGCCAACGCGCCAGTGGCCAGGGCGGATCACTGCGTGTAGTCAAATAGAGGTGCAGGTTGGGCGAGAGATGTTCGATGAAAAAGATTAGCGCATGATGGATGACTGATGCTGCAATCAAGTGATAATCGTCCAGCACCAGAACGATTTCGGACGGGATCGTGTGGAGTTCGTTGATTAAGGTGGTGACAACGCCATTCCAGTCGGGTGCCTGCGATGATTCGAGCAGGGGCTGAAGGGTGACGCCCAGGGTTGGCATGAGCGTCTGTAGCGACGCAATCAAGTAACTGAAGAAGCGCACTGGGTCATTGTCGCTCTCTTCCAGGGTGAGCCACGCCATTACTGGTGCTTGATTGCCGAGGCGTGTGCGCAGATAGTGTAACCAATCGACGACCGCCATCGTCTTGCCGGAGCCGGTGGTAGCTGAAACAATCGTCAACCGCGCGGAGAGGCCTACTTCCAACTTGTCGAAAAGCCGGGGTCTAGAGATGATCGGAGTGCAGCGCCGCGGAATAAAGAATTTTGTTGCCAATAACATGCCACATAGCTTACCCGACTGTAATTTGTATTGCAAACTGCATTACCGGTTCATTGCTCCCTGGCTTTGGCTGCCGCAATATGTTTGGCGATCTCTTCGGCAAAGCGTAATTCGCTGTTATCCTGCGGGGCGTAACCAATAATCTTGCGCGCATTGACAATGCTCCAAAAAGCCTGCGAGTTGGCACTGATGCCGTAGAAAATTTGAAACGGCACACCCTGGGCATCTCGGATCTCTTCCGTCTCGATGCTCTTGACAAACAGTTGTTGCATGTCCCGTTCGCTAATATAGACCGCTAGGGCACGCCGCATGCGGCGCAGATCGCCCAACTCAATGCGGTCGAGGTCATCTTCGCGCGGGCCGCCGATGCGAATCTGCACCACTTGCAAAGGCTGCCGTGGCGTTGCTGCCTGCGCCGCTATGGTGTGCAAAGCAGGAGTCGGCTGTTGACCGCAGGCAAAAACAAAGCCTAGATGTTCGTAGACCTCCTTGGCCCAGCCGTAATAATTGTCGGAGAGAGCACGCTGATCGGGATCGACAAAGTCCATCTTGTGGTCGAGAATCAGCCGTTCGTAATAGTCGGCGGCATGGTTCGAACTGGCCATCACCACCCGGCGCACTCCTTCTTCCAGGGCAGTCTGAAAAATGTTATAGGCCATCTGCACGTTGGCAAATTCGTTGGAGAAGCGCTCATCGCTGTCATTGCCAGCGCTAGGGTTTGAACTGCCTACAAAACCAAAATGTACGACCGCATCAGCTCCAGCAAAGTGGTGGCGATAGGCATCCCGGTTGCGATCCACCAGATCGGCTATCTGAATCTCGGGAATCTCCACTCCCTCGCGTGTGATTTTGCGCACATCGAGTAGAACCAATTCATAACGCTCACGCAGCGCAGGCAATACCTGTCCCGCAATCTTGCCCGCAGCACCGGTGACAACCACTTTTCGTTTGGTCATGATTTTTTCCTTTGTTGTGTAGGACAAGAATGTATTCTTGTCCTACAGATGTTGATGTAACCGTGCGTAGTAGCCGCCCTTTTCAAGGAGTGACTGATGATCGCCCTCCTCGACAATGCGCCCCTTTTCCATCACGATGATACGGTCGGCGTTACGCACTGTGCTTAGGCGGTGAGCGATCACGACACTGGTGCGGCTACGCAGGATACGAGCTAACGCCTCCTGGATCAGCGCTTCGGTGGCGGTGTCGATGCTGCTGGTGGCTTCGTCAAGCACGAGTACTGCATTCGGGCTATGAGCAAGGGCACGAGCCAATGCCAACAGTTGCCGTTGTCCCTGCGAAAGATTGGCACCGCCCGCCATCACTTTGAAATCATAGCCGCCTGGCAACTGTTCAATAAAACGGGCGGCATTGCTCAATTCTGCTGCCGAATGAAGTTGCTCTTCGCTGATGTCCTGACGAAATAGCGTGATGTTGTGGCGAATCGAGCCTTCGAGGCAGACAGGATCTTGCGGCACGACCACGATCAAACGGCGCAGCTCTTCAATGCGCAGTTGGCGAATATCGATCCCATCGAGCAGAATGGCACCATCGGTTGGATCGTAGTAGCGGGCGAGCAGGCTGACCATGCTTGATTTGCCTGCGCCGGTTGCCCCAACAATCGCCAATGCTTGGCCGGCCGGGATGCGGATCGAAATATCCTTGAGCACCGGTTCTTCAGGCTTATAGGCGAACTTGACATGGTTGAACTCGATTTCACCGCGCAAGGAAGCGATCGAAACGGGCTGGGCGGGGCTTTTGATCGAAGGTGCTGTCTGCAACATGCGGTAGATGCGTTCTGCTGCGCCAAGCGCAATCTGAATCGTGTTATACTCTTGCGAAAGGTTGAGGATGGGCTGAAAGGCGCGGTCGGTGTATTGAATAAAGGCCACCAGCACGCCCAAGGTTGCCCAGCCAGCCAGCACGCCCTTGCCGCCCCAATAGAGAATCATGCCCATGCCAAAGGCGGCCAGAATTTCCTGTACTGAGAGAAAGACGGCGCTGTGTTTGCGCAAGACAATCAGTGCGTGGCGGTAATTACCATTATAGATGTCATATTCTTCTTCACTTTCTTCCTGGTGACCAAAGAGCTGGACTACGGTCATGCCATGTAGACGCTCGTTGAGGAAGCTGCTGATGCGCGCCAGTGCTGCTCGTTCACCGGTGGAGGATTGGCGAATACGTCGCCGGAAAAAGCGTGTTGCAATTGTCACCAGTGGCAAGACAGAAAGCGCCAACAACGCCAGTTGCCAATTCTGCGCCAACATCACCGCCACAATCACAATCAACGTGATGCCTTCCACCAGGATGACCACGATGCTGTTCGAGAGCAGGGCATTGATCGTGTCGATGTCGCTGGTGAGACGGGCTACCAATTCGCCAATTGGCGTGCGGTTAAGAAATGCGTAATCCTGCGTAAAGATGTGATTGAAGAGCTTGGATCGTAGATCGGCCAGGGCACGTTGGGCAGCCATCTGGAGAAAATAAGTGTAACCGAGCGTGATCAAATAGCTCGCCACTGCGGTGAAGCCATAGAGCAGTGACAATTGCCAAAGCGTTGCAACTTCACCGCGGGCGATCGGGCCATCGATTGCCTGTTGCAACAGATAGGGTGGCACCACGTTCAATCCGGCGACCACGGCCATCAAGAGCAAAGCCAATACAGTCCACAGCCAGTAGGGGCGCAACACCCCACCCACCAATTTAAAGAGTGCAATGTCCTGGCTGGCTACATCTGTCTGCGCTGCTTCCCTGGTCTGCTCCTGGGGGCGAAACAACCTACCTGCAAGTAGTGATTTGAACAATATTTTACCCTCGATTCCTGAGAAAACGCTGACGCCGACCACAGGTCGGCGTCAGCCCTTCATCTTGTCACTCTCCGCCTGTTCCTGCTCACGGCGGACCATGGCGGCGTATTGACCATCCAGCGCCATCAGCGCGGCATGATTGCCGCGCTCGACAATTTCACCGTCGTTCAACACGATAATTTCATTGGCATGTTCGACTGCGGCCATACGCTGGCTCACGATCAAAGTGGTGCATTGCGCATGGGCCTTGCGCAGCTCGTTGATGATTTCGGCGGAGGTCTTGACATCGATGCTGGCTAACGAATCGTCCAAGATCAGGATCTTGGGGCTGCGCACTAAAGCTCGTGCTAGCGCTGTGCGTTGCTTCTGCCCACCCGATAAAGTTGCGCCACGTTCGCCAACAATCGTATCCAGCCCTTGAGGAAGTTGCGAAAGGTCATTGCTCAAGCGGGCACGCTGCATGGCTTTGAGGATCTCTTCGTCTCCTTTGCTCAGATTGCCAATGGCGATATTCTTGCGCAGCGCCATGCTAAAAAGTAGTGTCTCCTGGGGAACATAGACCACGGCGTCGCGTAAGGCCGCTAATTTGAGCGAGGTGAGCTTGTGCCCATCGACGCGTATGTTGCCTTCGCTCGGCTCGTAGATGCGGCCGATCAGGCTGATCAGCATGCTTTTGCCCGAGCCGGTGGGGCCAACAATGCCGAGCGTGTTGCCAACGGGCAGGTCGATATCGACATGACGCAGGATCCAGCGCTTTTGATCTTCGGACCAGACGCTGACATCCTCAAACTGGAGATGGCCGTGCAGGGCAGGGCTGAGCGCACGGTCCGAATCGCGGATGCGGGGAAGACGTTGCAACACTTCACCGATCCGTGCGGCACCGGCGCTGCCTTGCTGGAGCCGTTCAAAGGCACCAGTGATCTGCCGCGTGGCACTGTTGAGCAACCCCAGATAGACGATAAATTGTACATACTCCCCGACCGTCATCTGGTGTTGAATGATCATCAAGCCGCCGATCAGCACAATCAAAGTGGCGGCCAAGCGCACCATTAAGCTGGGGAGGGGTGAAATAATACCCGATTGCACTACAAATTTCAGGTTCTTCTCGACATAGACCCGGTTGGTGTCAACCAGCGCCTCGCCGACGGCCTTCTCTTGCGAATAGGCGGTCAACATACGGGCCGCATTCAAATGTTCCTGGAGAAAGGCCGAAATTCGGGCAATCTCGCGCTCGACCTGGACAAAGGATTGTTCGAGCCGTTGCCCCAACCAAACCTGGGCTACAATGCTGATCAAGAGCAAAACGACCACAATCGCCGCCAAGAGTGGACTGGAAAGCGCCATCAGGCTGCTGCCGATCACGAGCAGAAAGATTGAATGGATTGACATCTGGAAGCCAGCACTGTAGAAGCGCCAGATGTAGATAAAGTCGTTGGTGGCGCGCGAGAGCAGATCTCCTGTGCCGTACTCCTGGCGTGTCTGCTGGTCAAAGCTGAGCACATGATGGAAGAAGTCTTTACTCATCTGGTAGCTGACCCCAGCGGCAATTTCACCGGTGAGCATACGCAACAGGTAGCGAAAGATCGCCAGCGTAATGGAAAGTGCGACCAACCCCAACGAGTAAAGAATGAGCGTGCGGGTGTCGATCCCATTGCCGAGCGCATCAATGCCCCAACCAAGCAAGGTTGGGCTAAAGGCGCTGGCACCGGCACCGATTAGTGCATAAAGCGATCCTAGCCAGAGGGCACGATGCCAGGGGCGCATGTAGGGGAGTAAGATCCGGAGTCCTTGATAGTGCATGGTTCGATTGTGGATTGCGAATTGCCAATTGCGAATGATGAATTGCGAATTCATTCGCAACTCGCCACTCGCAATTCGTAATTAACAATATCAGAGCCAGCCACGCATCCGGTAGACAACGATGCCAATCCATTCCTTGATGGCACGGGAAGTCAAATCGAGATCAGCGGAGGCGGGCAGCAGGTTGTAGAGTTGTAGACTGAGATCCGCCTGGGTGTAGTGGGCCCAGTCGGCGTCGGTTACCTGATAATCGGTCGGCGCAGGGAGCACGTCGAAGCCTTGCTTCTTGAAGATTGCCACGGAGCGTGGCATATGCAATGCTGAAGTGACTAAGATAATGCGGCTAATACTCTTTGTAGCCAGCAGTGCACGGGTATCGATGGCATTTTCGTAGGTATTGTCCGAAGTCGATTCGAGCCAAAGCGCCTCCTGCGGTACACCCATTACATTGAGCAGTTGCGCCATCTCTTCCGCTTCGGAAGTTTCACCACTTTCTAAAAAAGGTTTACCACCACTCAACAACAAATGGGGAGCGGCCCCTTGTTTGTAAAGCCAGGCGGCATAGATCAACCGGTCCCCTTCCTCGCTGATTTCGGGCAATACACGAGGAGGCGAACCTGTTTTGCTCATCCCTCCCAACACCACAATTACATCCGCCTTGGGCACCACCGTCGGCGGGCGATACTGGCCTTCCAGCGTCTGCACCAGGGCCATGGTCACAAAGCGATTCCCTCCGAGCCAAAGTGCCAGCAATGCCACCACTAGCAACAGACTCTGCCAACGCCGCCTCCGAAAGAGCAGCGCCAGGATCAATAAGATCGACGCCAGCCCGACCGGATAAATAAACAGGGGTAGAAATTTAGATAAGAAAAGAAACATGGCTTGAAGAAAGAAGCAGAATGGTTAATGGGGAGCGGTGAATCATTAACCATTAATCCGGTACAAACACCCTCAGCAATGTACTCGCCTCATCTGCGATTACCTGAAATTCACCCAGTGCGGCGGGTAGTAACACCCAGTTGACCCCCTTCAGCGTGACTGGATCGCCTTCCCATTCGACCGTGGCTTGCCCTTCCAGCACTGCCCAGATCTCAAAGCTATCCCCGTCACACTCACCGAAGAATTCGTCGCCCGGGCTAAGGTGAATCCGTTCGGTCTGGAAGTATTCACACTCGGCCAATAACTCAACCTTCATCGTCTCATCTTCGATCAGCACCATCGGCTTGACCGCCGCGGGTTCAACCTGTTCAAAGTTGAGCACATCCATCGACTGCTCGATGTGCAAAGGGCGAGGACGTCCCCAATCGTAGATGCGATAGGTCGTGTCGCTGTTCTGTTGAATCTCGGCCACCATGATGCCAGGGCCGAGGGCATGGATCGTGCCTGCGGGGACAAAGACCACATCTCCTGGCTTCACGGGCAGGCGGTGAAGCGAGTCGGCGGCGCGGCCCTCGGCAAGCTCCTGGGCGTAGCGTTCACGGGTTACACCCGCTTGAAAGCCATAGATTAACTCGGCCCCAGGCTCGGCAAAGAGCACGACCCACATCTCGGTTTTACCCCATTCCTTCTCATGTTCCAGGCCGTATTCATCGTCAGGGTGTACCTGCACAGACAACCAGCGGTTGGCGTCCAGGATCTTGATCAGCAGCGGAAAGCGCCCCATCTCCAATGCATCCAGGTTGCGTTCGCCGACTAGATCTTCGCCCCATTCGCTCATCACTTCGGGCAAACTCTTGCCTGCCAGCGGCCCCTGATTGACGATGCTCGAACCATTGGGATGGGCAGCAATATCCCAGCTTTCGGCCACAATGCCCTCGGGAATCTTGCGTCCGAGTTTACTTTCCAAATTGCGTCCACCCCAGGGATAGTCTTTAAAGACAGGGTCGAAAGTGAGCGGATAAAGTGGAGTCGTCATAAGTCTATCTTTGCTCGATTCGTTTTGTTCAATTACCACCATCTACGAAGCCAGGTAGCCAGCCGCCTGGGGTGCTGATTCACTTTCGGTATCACTTCCGGCTCGGGAAACGGTGGCAGGTCGAGAAGCTTGCGCCAGCCATAACTGCCTAATAGCTTGATCGACGCCACCACTGGAGCCGCTAAGACTGCGCCCAAGATCCCCGCCAATGAAGCGCCCATGATCACGCTGATCATCACTAACAATTCATGCAGATCAAGCGCTCCGCCGACAATCCGTGGTACCAGCAGATTGTTCTCCAGTTGTTGGATCAGCATCATTACCAACGCAACCGTCAGCGCATAATACAACGGCGATAGTTCAAGCCAGTTACTATCCTGAAAGATGGCCACCAGGATCGCCGCCCCTGCGCTGACCAGAGGTCCGATAATCGGCAAAAACTCAAGCACACCAGCCAGAATGCCCAGTCCCAATGCATTGCTCACTCCGAGGATCGCCAGCGAGAGCCAGACTACCAGGAAGATCACCAAACCCAAGATGACCTGACCACGCAGGTAAGCGTTCCAGATACGGGTGAAATCGCGCAGCAACCGCTCGGTATCCGCTCGATAGCCAGATTGCCCAGCCAATTCCACCAGACGATTGCCAATCTGACGGCTATCTTTGGCCAGGTAAAGTGAAATAATAAAGATCAGCGCCAGATTGCTCACTGTGTTAACGGTTGCCCCAAAGATGCCGGTGATGAAGATGCCGCTGGTGCTAAAGACGGGACGAATCAACGAGGTCGCCTGCTGGGCAAGCGTTTGCAGTACGTTCCAGTTGATGATCGAACTCAGTGCGATTTGGATCGGACCAAAGGAGATGGTCTGGGCGGTTAAAGTCTCTACACGTCCTTGAAGGCGGGCAACCAATTCAGGTGCTGAATCAAAGAGGGCTACCAGACGTGAAATCTGTTCGACTGCGACAAAGCCAATAGCCGTGCTGGCGCCCAAGAAGAGCACGAGCAGCATCAGATAAATGAGCAAGGTCGCCAATCCACGTCTACCCTGAAACCGATCGGCCAACCAACTGATGGGTGGATTGAGCAGATAGGCCAGCATCGTCGCCAGGACCAACGGTGTCAATAACGACTGAAAGCGCCAAATCACCAACACCGCCAATGCCAACACGGCGACAGCGATGATCGATTTAGTAGCCACACTCCAGAGCGGTGACTGGTCGGCGTAGGTCGCCGGGATCACTACGCCGTCCACACCCACAGTCGCTTTTTCTATCGGTGCGGCGGCAGGCGCAATTGAAGTTGATTTCTTCTGCGCAATTGGCTGCTTGGGATTTCTTGCCATAGTGTCTAGTTTACAATTGTGAGGGGCAGGATGCAAGATAAAAGAGGCAGAATGCTACATTGAGAGCCGTTAGCGTAAGCGTACGGTCGTGTGCGCTATGTTCCGCATGCTAACGCTGACGGCTCTGAATCGTCCTCATGTACCATTTCTCTAATCGTTCGCCCAACGCTTGCCACTGGTAGTTGCGAGCCAGATGTTCATGAGCGCGTTGGATCATGCTTTGTTGCTGTGCTGGATCGTTCAGTAACTCGACAACCGCCGCCGCAAATTCTTCGGGTGTGGCCTCGGCAGCCACCAATCGCGCTGCGCCCTCGGCACCGTAGTGCGTCTGTTCGCCAACTGCGCTGGCCACTACTGGCACCCCGTGCAACAGTGTAGTGGCCAGCCGTACGCTACACTTCGCCTGCTGCAACACAGTCGGTGCCGAAGGAAAGATGGCACAGGCGACTTGGCGGTAGAGTTCGTTGATCTGCGCAGGGATGACTTTACCCAAGAAAGTGAAGGGAGATTGCGGATTGCGGCGACTATCTTTATCTGTCGCAACATCGGAAGTGACAGTTGTTGGAGCGGAAGAAGATTGAAGTGCTAGTTGGAAGATCTGGTCGCGACCCGGTTGGAGGGGTTCGCCAGCGATGATCAGATGACTTTGAGGTAAGGCTTCGTGTAGCGAAGATGAGAAGCACACCAGCCATTCAGGTTCCACTTCGACATAACGGGTGAGGTAGAGGATTGCGGGTTGCGGTTCGGTAACTCGATGATTGTTCTCCCTCTCTCCTCCTCTTTCTCTCTCTCCATCCACCACCACTCCATTGGGCAAATACAAAATTGGCGTCTCCGCTGCATATTGCTGCGCGCGTTGCTCCAACCAACGACTGGCAACGGTGAGACCATCGGCGTGACGAATCCCCCATTCTTCCTGCCAGGCGAGAAACTTGCTCGTTAACCAGCCATAGTGGTTGATCTCCTGCCAGGCTTGTTCCCAGTCATCGAGATCTAAGTAAATTGTGAATTGTGAATGGTGAATGGTGAACGGTGAAATTTTCCATCTACGCAGTTGCCAGAGGAGCCATTGGATGATGCCGGCGTGGGCGCGCGGCTTGACGATGTGGACGAGCTCGGGTTGTAGTCTGCGTATTTGGTAGAGAAGGCGAAGGATGGTGAAAGGCAGGCCGCCCCGGATCGAGACGTTGATGATCTCGACTCCGTCCTCTTGATAGTGTTTGCCACTGTCAGCGGGTGTATCCCAAGGCGGCACAAGCAGGGCGACCTCATGGCCTTGTTTGACCAACTCTTTGGCCAGTGGCAACGTGCGCGCCCAAACCGTGGTCTTCTGACCAAAGCCGAAGGGAGCAACAAAGACAATCTTCATCACAGTTCCAAGCATAGCGCAGAGAGCGCGTGATTGGCAAAGTGAATCCATGGATGGCTGGGTTGATCCGTGATCCGTGATGCGTGAATGCTGACGAAAATTCACGCATCACGGATCACGCATCCTTTTGGGTGTTCCCTGAGTTCCGTGTTTAGTCATTACTGTTGCCCAGATGGCTCATGTATAATTCCCTCTTATGAACAACTCTCACCTCCGTGCCTGGTGGGCACACAAACAAGGATTGGATGGCTCGTTGCGGAGCGCATCCCCAGCCAGCGTGTTGGAACAGAGTGGCTGGGCACGCTCGGTGGGCGGCGCAGGTCCTTACATGACGCTGTTTGCGCGTGCCGGGATTGGGCGGGACGATGCCGACGCCGCGGTCACTAATCTGGAAATCCACGAATTGCCAGCGGCGCGTGGCTGCACCTATGTCGTGCCAGCCAGCGATTTCAGCCTGGCCCTGCGTGTGAGTCAAGGGTTTGGCGACGAAGCGCAGATCAGCACCGCCAAAAAGTACCTGGGTATTACCGATGCCGAATTGGACCGACTCAGCCAGGCCGTGCTCGATGCGCTCGACACACAGCCGCTCGATCCTCGTGAACTCAAAGAAGCCCTCGGTGATGTAGTGCGCAATCTCGGTGCAGAAGGTAAAAAGCGCGGCACGACGACAACCTTGCCCTTAGCGCTGGGCAAACTACAGACCGCCGGTGAAATTCGCCGCGTGCCGATCAGCGGACGACTGGATCAACAGCGCTATCGCTACATCCGCTGGCACAACCCGCCGCACCAACACGGTGGACTTTCCGACGAGGAAGCCTATTGTGAGTTAGCCCGCCGCTACTTCCGCTGGATCGGCCCAGCGACCTTGGCCAACTTTCAATGGTTCTCCGGCCTCAGCGGTAAACTGGCCAAACCAGCCGTCGCTGCCTTGGGGTTGGCTCCCCTGACCGATGGCGACAGCCGACTGCTCTTCCCCGACGATTTGGAGGCGTTGCACCGCTTCCAACCCGCAGCCAGGCCCCACTTTGTGCTCACTAGCGGACTGGACAACATCACCCATCTGCGCCGCGATGTTGGCGGTCTACTGGCTGAGGATGAACAGACCCTGCAAGCCTTTGACGAAAAGGGCACGCTGATCACCCTCGGTGGCCTCGGCGAACTGCCTAACCAACCAATCCTCGACCGTGGTCAACTGGTCGGCATGTGGGATTACGATCCAGAGGCGCAGAAGATCGTCTGGGCGACCTTCCGCCCCCAGCCAGAATCACTCCAGCAAGAGATCGCCCGCATCGAAGTATACATTCGCAACGAACTGGGTGATTTTCGCATCTTTAGTTTGGATAGCGCCGAAAGTCGCAAGCCAAGGTTGGCGGCGCTGCGGAAGATGCGGCTGTGAGCGTTCACCAGATTGATATTCAAGCCACCTTCGCAGGCAAAATAGATGTTGATCCTTTCCTTGTGACCTGTGCGAAGCTCCAAGTACGCAAAGCACTGGACATGAGCGACGTGTGCGAAGCTTTAGAACCGCACAGATCTGAACCGTGTGACAGGCGAAAAGCTCTCGATCTATGTAGCCCTGAACATGAGCGAAGTGTGCGAAGCTTTAGGTCCGCATGGATCTGAACCGTGTGACATGCAAAAAGTTCTGGATCTATTGAGCACTGAATGTGAGCGACGTGTGCGAAGCTTTAGGTCCGCACTGATCTGAACCGTGTGACATGCAAAACGGTCTGGATCTGTTCCGCACCGAACGTGTATGACAAGTGCAAAGCTTCAGGTACGCACAGATCTGAACCATGATGACATGCAAAATGTCCTAGATCTATGCGGCACTGAACATGAGTGGCGCGTGCAAAGCTTTAGATCCGTACGGATCTGAACCGTGGAGACATGTAAAAAGTGCTAGATCTGCGCGGCACTGAACGTGAGTGACGCGTGCGAAGCTTTAAGTGCGCATAGATCTGAACCGTGGTGACATGCAAAATGTTCTGGATCTGTATCGTCAAAGGCTCACTTTAGCTCAGGCGCTTTTCACCACATCGGCTTCACCATCCACTACATTTACCTCAGAAACTCAACCCACTGTTCTACCTACCGCCAAGACGATTGTTTGTCCGCATTGTGGCACTCCGTTGTCCCTCCTTCACGCCTTGTCGCCGACTGCTCGTTCTCCACCTGGCTAAACTCACTTGTGCTTAACAGCTTTCGCAGGTTGCGGGGAACGCTTTTGATTCCTTGTTTTTGGCGCGCCTACTTTTGGGCTTGCTACTTGCCAACCCCATCCTTGATAGTTGTTTTTTCTAAACCACCTCTCTCGCACGCTGACTTTTTTTGGAGGCTTGTCTTTTTATGAGCTCTTTGCTATACTTTTCTTACATCCTTTTTTCGTCTTTCGACGCTTTTCCTAATACTCTTTGCGGCTTATTTCCCATACCTTTCCTCTACCGGCTTCGTTCAACATGCGATAAACGGCGGCTCATTCTTGAGGGAAGTTCTTTTCTTGGCTCGTTTGCCGCCGCTTATCGCTTATTTCGTTGGGCCTCGCAGATGTGATCGGCGTGCTACGCGCAGAATATATTACGGAGTCACGCCGGACCTGATAGGAAGAACACATGATCATGTCACCACTACCCGCAATAGACGAGCTTGCCTTTCGAACGCTGGACTTTGACAACGACTTGCCCGCCATTGTCGCCATCAACAACCACTGCTGGCCACTGGACGGTCGCATTGATCGGGACACTCTCGAGGCACGTCGTAGACATTGGCGTGACACGGAGAATTTCCACGCTGAGAATGTACTGATTGTTCAAATCGGCATGCGGATCATCGGCTATGCCACGGTGAGCTGGCAGGAGAATGACGAGACTTCACGTTGGTTCTTTATCTATGGTGTTCTACTCCCCGAGTGGCGCCGACGCAGCATCGGTCGCGCGGTACAAGAGTGGCTTGAAATGCGCTGCGCGCAAATCAACCAGACGTTGCCAAGCAAGGTCAATGTCTTACTCGACACCTACTGTTTTGACGTCGTCACAGGCAAAATTGCGTTACTCAAAGCGCACGGCTTTCACGTCGAATGGCGCGGCGAGATGATGGAATGCAGGCTAGATATACCGGCTGCGACCGGTGAGGTGCCTCCGGGAATCGAAGTTCGCGCAGCACAGCTCAATGATGTGCCAGCAATTCTGGAAGCACTTATGGAGGGGCACCAAGATACGGCAGGACGTGTTTCCGCGACAGAGGCACAAGTGCGTGACTTCATCGCCTATCACGGTGAACATCAGCTGGGCTTGTGGCAGGTTGCATGGGATAAGACGACAAATGAAATCGCCGCTGTGGTAATCGTTGGCGCAGCTGATGGTGTGGTTAACCCACGCGTGGGAACGACGCAGGGTGATCTAAGCAATCTGTCGACGCGCCATGCTTGGCGACGACGCGGCATCGCCAAATTCTTGATCCTGCGTGCGCTTGAGCAACTGCGCCAGCGCGGAGTGGGTCTATGCGTAGTAGGTGTGTATGACAACAACGCCTCTGCGATAGCGCTCTACCGGAGTGTCGGCTTTCTACCAGGCGTGGGAATGACGGGTTTTCAAAAGCGACTGGCAACAATCCAAAGGTCGCTTTGATAAACCGCAGCGGCGGTTGCTCTTGCTCCGGCGCCAGCCGGCCCAACACGCGTTTGCAGCCGACTGGCCATGGCCGCGCAAAATTTGTTGTGCCGGGCAACGCAGCGTTGGGCGCATGCATGGCATAGCACTCAGGTAATTGATATTGCGGCACGATCCGTCGGGCCTCGGTCAACTCCGGGCGCAGTCGTGTGGTGCGTTCATAAGCTCAACGCACCCAACAAGCGCTTGGTGCCGACCGCCCATGTACAGCGGAAATTTTCGCTCGGCCCTGCGGGCGGCGGCACAAGCGCGGCGTTGGGCGGCTTCTATAAACGCCCCGCTACTTCAGACCTGTCTTCGCTCTCGATTGTCAATCTGTCACGTTCCGCGTATAGTCGCGCAACACGCCTGAGTTCTGCTGTGCCATAATTGGAGCAACAATGGATACTCGTTCCTCTACCGTCGTCACTCCCCGGAATTCACCTCAATTACCAGGGCTTGCCTTCCGAAGGCTCCGTGACGAAAATGATTATGTCCAAATGGCTGCTGTTCACGCTGGCTCTCAAGTGTGGGATCGTATCGACCCACTCTCCGCACGAGAGAGTATTCCAACCGCTGAAGATCTCGCCGACACCTTTCCCGAAGTAGAGGCACGAGACAATCCAAATATGCTTCTCGCTCAGGTTAATGATCGCGTCGTCGGTTACAATCACGTTTGGTGGCGGTGGACAGAAGAAACTGGTACACGCGTCTACTTGCACCTCGGGTTTTTGTTGCCCGAATGTCGTGGAAAAGGTATTGGTAGTGCATTGCTTCACTGGTCACAACAGCGTATTCGGGAGATTGTTCAAGAAGAGCAGCACCAAGGACCAATGACATTTGCCACGAACGTATCAAGTACCGAGAGAGAAGCGGATCAACTTATACAACATGCGGGATATACTGCGGTGAGGCGCCTGAGTGATATGGTTCTTACGCCCCTAACCCAACTGCCGCATCGTCAAATGCCACCCGATGTGATATTACAGCCAATGAAGTCGGAGCACTACCGAGATATATACAGAGCGTGGAAAGACGCGTTTGCTGGAATATGGACCAGCACACCGGAAAGTGAGGAGGATTATCAGGAATTTCTAGGAGATAATATCAAACTATCATCGTATGACCCAACACTGAATCAAGTAGCATGGTCACAAGATCAAGTGATTGGCTTTGTATTTTCGCGCATCAATAAGGGTATCGGTACGATTCCAGAGGTCGCCGTTCGGAAAGAATGGCAGCGGCGTGGCATTGCACGAGCACTGATGATCCGAGCACTGAACACACTTTACGAGCGCGGAATATCTCAAGTGCGGCTTTTTACGGATGCTGCAAATGGTCAAGGTGCGCGCGGATTGTATGAGCAACTTGGCTTTCGTGAAGTCAAGCAACATATCTTCTACCGGAAGCCAATCGACTTGTAAGAGCATAAACATAGAGCCAAGCCGCCCAATACAGCGTGCAGCCGATTGCCCTGTCTGGGCGATTTCCCATTCTGTTCTATGCCTACCAGCGTCTCGGTCCTGAACGTGGCTTTCGGCGGGCGGCGGCTGACGCAGGCTGTTCAGCTGCTATTTGTATTGAGCCGAAGTATTGCTCGAAGCTGGCGTGCCCAAAGACGACATTGTCCTCGCCTTCTACCGCCCCGAGCGCCGAAAGATCACTGAATTCGCAGTTGCCTGAAGCGGTAGACTCCCGCTGCCCTGAAAATATTTCTCGCAGAGGCGCAAAGATCGCAGAGAAAAACTGCTTGGATGTTTTCATCGCCCGTGGCGACCGGCAGTCATGGATCGCTGCTCTGTAAAATTTAAATACTCTCCTCACGCTTGGCTAATTGATAATAACTTACTTCTCCCCTGTTGTTTCCTACCTCGTAACTGCCCAGACGGGTGAATTCTTCTATAGACAGCGCTCCATTTCCGCGCTATGATACGTCAATTCACAGTCATTCTCGATGTTGATCGCAGAATGGCGTCAGGCTGCAATTCTTTATATGAGGAGAGCTCGCGCTATCACGACTTCCTGGGCTGGCCGATGCCCTGGTACTCGGTGCCGCAGGCGTCGGTGGAGCGTTTGATCGCAAATCGGCACTTCGGCATCCTGGTTGCCTATCTTCGGGAGGGGGAGAAGGTCTACGAGACCTATTGGACCACAGGTCGCGGCAACGAAATAATGTCACCGTCGTACGGACTGCTGGATCTGACTGTCTATGGCCGACAGGAGTTCTGGGAGGAGTCGCCGGAGGGCTGGCCGCAGCATTGGGGCTCTCAAGGTGGCCAGTTCCAACTGAACGGACGCCCAACCGCCCAGTGGCCCCGGCTGAAGGCTGGCTATTCCGACGACCTGGGAACTGGCGAACACTAATGCGAGCCAATCACTTCTTGGCGGCCCGCCCTGAGGCAGCGGACCTACGCTCTGATTCTGCACTGATACCTCGCATTACCTATAAGCAATAACCTTCACTCGAACCCTAGGAGGAATAGCATGCTGGTTGAAGCACAGGTAACTGTCCACGGCTCCAAGGCGGCAGTCTGGGCCGTAATGACCGATATCGAAAACGCATCGAAAATCATCAGCGGCATCGAAAATATCGAGGTTGTTGAAAAACCAGCAAAGGGGCTTGTCGGGTTACGGTGGCGCGAAACCCGCATGCTCTTCGGCAAGCCAGCTACCGTGGAAAAGTGGATCACGGATGCTGCTGAATACGAGTTCTACAAAACCAGAGCAGAAAGTGATGGATTTCTATTCGTAGCCACCACTCGTATCACCGAGAGCAGTAGCGGCGTCACGTTGATGAGTTCGCATGATTCCAAGCCGCAAAGGTTGGTTGCCAGAGTCCAGGCGCTGCCAATGGTTTTCTTCAAGGGCGTCGTGAAAAAGGCGCTCCTGCAAGACCTAAACGATATGAAGTCGGCAGTTGAACAGAAATGAGCGAGGCTGGCCTGGCAATGGCATGCTGAGGACGCGCTTTGCACGAACTGAAATGGGTCGAATGTCGCTGGCGCGTTTCGTTGTGTATCAATTCCTAGTGCATGGTTAACAGAGTAATTTTGTAATCTTCCGGGAAGGATCTATATATGAGCAGGTCTATAGCTACAGCCTTCCCGGAAGACGATTGACAAACTGCTTTATTAAAGTGGCACTAGATAGACGGCACTTCATCTATGCGCTATGATGCGTCAATTCATGTGTTATCCTCAATATAAAGGACATAAGGAGTAGCGTAAATGACAAGAGCATCTATTGCAGAGGCACGTGCCTTCCAAAGTTGGCAAGATTACCAGGATGCTCTCAAGCGCGCCATTGCGCCGCTCAGCAAGGAACAACTACAGCGAAAGCTCCTACCTGGGCTGCGCACGCCTGGAGAAATCGCCGAACATATTGTCTTTGGCCGCGCCCTCCATCTGCAGCGCACGCTGGGCGAGGTGGCAGCGGCGTTAACGCCGCTGATCCGGTGGGAGGATGCCGACGACCCACCGCACACTGCCGACGAAATTGTACAAGGGTTGGAACTGACCTGGCAGTTCATCACCGACTGTCTGATGCGCGGTTCTCCGACCGCCGCTATGACCGAGGAGGAGGTAACAATCGTGCAAACAATCTGGGGACTTCTCGACCACGACCTGCCTCATGCCGGGGAGCTGTCTCTGCTATTAGGTGCGGATAGCCTGCCTGGAGTCGAGATCTAGTTCGTAGTTCTTTACAACGGATTGTTCCTCTGAACATCACTTTGTTATACTTCCTACAAGCACCCAACCAAACCGAACTGAATCAAACAAGGGTCGAACTTATCCTGTAGGAGTATTCACCATGAAAGAACAGCACACTCTTCCGCGCGTCACCGTGGCAGAAGGCATTCTCGAAGGCAGTATTGAGCAAGGAATTGGCGTACGTAGCTTTAAAGGGATTCCCTTTGCCCAGCCACCCGTCGATAACTTGCGCTGGTGTCCGCCACAGCCCCCATCGACCTGGACTGGCATACGTTCGGCGCGTCAGTTTGGGCCACGTGCCATGCAACTCCCCATCTTTGGCGATATGAACTTTCGCTCGAATGGCATGAGCGAGGATTGTCTCTATCTCAACATCTGGACGCCAGCCGAACCAAGCGAGGAGCGGCTGCCGGTGTTGGTCTATTTCTATGGGGGTGGAAATGTCGCTGGGGATGGTTCCGAGCCGCGCTACGATGGCGAACGACTTGCCCAACGCGGCATTATCACGGTCACTACTAACTATCGGCTGAATGTCTTTGGCTTCTTTGCCCACCCAGAGCTGACCCAGGAATCGCCGCAACACGCCTCGGGCAACTATGGCTACCTCGACCAGACGGCTGCCCTGCGCTGGATACAGGAGAATATTGCCGCCTTTGGTGGCGATCCTGGACGGATAACCATCGCCGGTGAGTCGGCTGGCTCAATCTCGGTGAGCGCCCAGATGATCTCGCCGCTCGCCAAACATTTGATCGCAGGGGCAATTGGGTCGAGTGGTTCAGTGCTGGGGGCACTTTCACCCCTGCCATTAGCCGTTGCGGAGCAGATCGGGTTGGAGATTGCCAAGGACGCAGGCGCAACCTCGCTGGCCGAGTTACGCTCCTTACCCGCCGAGCAGTTGTTGCAGGCGACAAGTACACGCACCCCTCAGCACTTTCCTGGCACAATTGACGGCTATTTTCTTCCCAGCGCACCGATTGATCTCTACGCTGCGG
Organism: Caldilineaceae bacterium; assembly: GCA_046328715.1. Lineage (GTDB taxonomy): Bacteria > Chloroflexota > Anaerolineae > Caldilineales > Caldilineaceae > JAXLWB01. Next base: position 261,533 of record JAXLWB010000004.1, read on the forward strand.
GCGCACAGTCCCAGGTACCGCTGCTGGTCGGCTGGAACTCGGAGGAGATGAACTATCGCTTCTTGCTCGGTGACAACCCGCCGACACTGGCGAACTATCATGCTATGGTGCGCGAGCGCTTTGGCGAAGCTGCCGAGCCACTGCTCCAACTCTACCCCGCCACCAACGAAGACGAAGTGATTGCTTCAGCGACCGACCTAGCTGGCGATCTCTTTATTGGCTATAGCACCTGGAAGTGGGCCGATTTGCACGGCCAAAGCAGCCATCACCCAGTCTATCGCTACCTCTACGCCCATCCCCGTCCGCCCATGCGTCCCGAGATGGGCAATGCCGTGGCTGGCTTGGCTGGCGGCGTGATCCGGGGCGAGGAAGACACTGCGCAGCCAATACCGCAGGCACGCGGCGCAGTTCACTCCGCCGATATTGAGTACTTCATGGGCAACTTGGCCACCAACACTGTCTACGAATGGAGCGCACAGGATCAGCAACTCTCCGATCTGATGCAACAATGCTATGTCAACTTTGTGCGCAACGGCGACCCGAACGGCGGTGATGTTCCCGCCTGGCCAGCGGCCAATGCGGGCGAATCTACCCATTACATATGTCTGGACGTCGAGTCGGCCAGCCAACCAGAACTCCGCCAAGCGCGCTACCAATTTCTGAATGAATTGATTGGCAGCCGATTGCCGCGCTAAAAATTGTAGAGTTGTAGTGTCGTGCGTTGTCTTTGCGACTCTGCCACGTTGCCACTTTGTAACCTTGCATTTTGCCACTTTCCTCATGAAACCTTGTGGAAGCGGCAGACGTAAGATCACCTATCGTGATGCCGATGGAAACAAAATCAGATTGGGCAACGATTTACGCTTTGCTATGATCGTGGATAGCGTATAAGGAGTCAACATGCAACCAAGTTCCGAGGAAATTAGCCGAATCATGGCGCTGTTGACACAAGCACCGATTCGTTTAGAAGCGGTCACACGCAGTCAGCCAACGACGCGGTTGACCCTGCAAACCGATGCAGAGCCCTGGTCTGTTAGTGACATTCTGGCCCATCTGCGCGCCTGTTCTGACGTTTGGGGTGCCACAATCATCGCTATGATCACCAAGGATAACCCGATCATTCGCTATGTGTCGCCCCGCTCATCGATGAGCAAGCCCAAGTACCAAAAGCAAGAGTTCGTGGTTGCACTGGAATCCTTCAGCCAAGAACGCCACCAGCTTGTCGAAACGTTAGCCAAGCTTGATGAGGCTGGTTGGATGCGCTGCGCCACCCTTAACGGGGTTTCTCCTCGACAGCCTGAGCAAACGGTATTGAACTATGCCGAGCGCATTGTCAGCCACGAGCAACCCCATCTTGATCAAATCGAAGCTTTGTTGCGCTAGAATATTATCTGATGTGTAATCTACAACAAATGGAGAGGATTGCCATGACAACCAACGCGAACGAAGATACCCAGACGAAGGATACACTTGATGTAGTGAACCGTTTCAATGCCGCTTTTAATCAGCACAATGTGGATGCTGTCATGGCAGCAATGACGGATGATTGTGTGTTTGAAAATACCTATCCCGCGCCGGATGGCGAACGGTATGAAGGACAAGCTGCTGTGCGTGCCTTTTGGGAAAGTTTCTTTGCTTCTTCGCCTCATGCACACTTTGAAACCGAGGACAGTTTTGCCAGTGGAGATCGCTGTGTCGTGCGCTGGCGCTATCGGTGGGTGGACCAAGACGGCAAGCAAGGACACATCCGCGGGGTCGATGTCTTTCGCGTGCGCAACGGAAAGGTGGCAGAGAAGTTTGCCTATGTCAAGGGGTAGGCGCTAGATCTTTTTCTTATGGGGACAGGCTTTCGGAAAAGCCAGTTAAAATGCTGCTATTGTAAGTCTTGTTTCAGGTCAGTCATCTACCTCGTAGATAATGAGAGATCGCTTGATGAACGATGCCAAGAAGCGCCAAATGGGAGCAATGTCGCTCCCTCTTTACGCCTGCCTCGATCACCGTAGTAGGGTCAATCAAGACGTTGCGCCCCTAACTCCGCTGCCTGGAACGTTCGAAGCGTTTGGTGGTCGCCCTGCCATTGCCAGAATCATCAACGGACTATATGATCGAATTGAAACGGACAGCCTCTTGCGTCCGGTTTTCGTTCATAACCTCATGGACGAGCGCGCAAAGTTGACATCATTCTTCGAGGCATGGTTGGGTGGCGCACCAATTTACTTCAACAAGGTCTGGCCGCCTGGTTTAGCCTGGGTACACGCCGGACTTTCGATCAGCCCTGGCATGGCAAATCGGTGGGTTGAACACTTCCTTGCTGCCTGTGGGGATGTGGTCACAGACCTTAGCCTGATTGAACAAATCAAACCGTTTGTAACACGTCTTGCGATGATGTTGGTCAACCGGAGCGACGAACCTCTGCCGGGTGAGCCGCTGCGCGGGAGCACCCTCAACGCCGATCCTCGCTTCCTTCACGCTGTCCTGCACGACGATGTCGCCAGCATTGCCGAGTTTGCGAAGGTCCAGCCCCAACTGCTTCGCCGCCACGGTTCACGGCTGCTGCTGCTTGCATCGGTTCGTGGCAAGCGCCGTGCTGTCGAGGAACTGCTGCGTCAGGGTGTAGAGGTAGACATGCCATCATTGCTGCCCGGAAGCGAGATGACTGCTCACGATCTGCCCATGTTGCCGATGACGCCGCTCTGTGGCGCGCTGGCCAAAGGCAATGAAGCTATCGTCAAGTTGTTGGCCGAGCATGGGGCACAGGTTGATATTTTTACCGCTGCCTTTGTCGGCGATTGTGCTGCTGTTCACAGCCTATTGGAGCAAGCTCCTGAGCTGGTCAATGCGACTGATCCTGCCAGCGATGTGGCCGAGATTACACCGTTGCTGCACGCAGTTTCTACCGGGCAGCTTGCAGTCGCTCAACTTTTGATGCAGCGTGGTGCGAATGTCGGCAAGTATAGCGCCCGCCTGCTGCAAGCTGCGGCGAACCGTGGCCATGTAGCTTTGTCCGATCTACTGCTCGACCATGGCGCAGATCCCACGATGATCGGGGCTGGCCCCTGGGTTCTCTATCCTGCCATCGCCGATAAGCTCGTGGCTCGGGGTGCGAGTGTTAACCATGTGCCAGGTGCCTGGATCGGACTCTGCTGCACCGGCAACAGTGGACATCGAGAGAATGTGGCCCTGGTTCGTGCCCTGCTCGATTACGGCGCAGATACGGCGGCTCGCTATAAGGGCAATAGCGCGTTGCACTGCGCTGCGAAAGCGGGCTTTGTCAACGTAATCGAGGCCTTGCTTGCGCACGGAGCGGATGTGAATGCGCCTAATGATCGCGGGCAGACGCCATTGGACGAGGTCGAGCGGGCTGGAAAGAGCATCAATCGCGAGCCTGTGCGTTGTTTGCTGATTGCCAATGGTGCGCAACACAGTACGCTTCTCCGAATGTATGAAACTTGCCGCCGAATTGCGTAGCTCAGTAGAGCAAGTTCCTAGCCAGCTTGACCAGGTTGTGAACATCATAAACTCACGATGCTGTCTTTGGATCTGAAAAACGCCGTGCGTCATACGATAACTTTCCACGGGTAGCGATAAGGATGATCGCTGCCAAAATGACATAGGTGATTGCTGGAATCCAACCGCTATAGACAAAGGCGCTCATCTCATCGGATAAGGGTACAGGCAAAACTTGACTGCCCACCGAGATTGCGGCGTTGCTGGAGGAGTGCAAAAGAATCATCAACAAAATGCTGCCACGAGTGTTGTTGTAGACCCAGGTGAACAGGATAGAGGCAGCTATCCCTGAAACGAACAGTGGTAGGATTCCCACCGTCATCCAGCCGCCAAGGTAGCCAGGAATGTGCCATAATGCCCACAGGAAACCCAGGATCAAAGTGCCCAGGATGGGGCCGAACTGTGTTTGCAGGCGAGGCAGGGCGAAACCGCGCCAACCTGGTTCTTCCCACAACGGACCGAGAATGACGCCAGCCACTAAGGCAATTGCATATGTTGGCAGAATCAAGCCAATCTTGTTGAAGAACTCCCTCCACATCTGGATACCGATGATCGCTGAGGCTACCGTATTCAGGGCGATCAGAATGCCCAATAGTACGATCAGCCACCAAACCAGACCCACACGCCATTGGCCATAACGCTTGAACAGTTTCACTAGGCCACTTCGTCCATCGAGGATTGCAGTGACAAGGAGTGCCGCAAGGGTTGGTCCTGTCAATGCACCCATGATTTGGAAGGGCTCAACGGGTAAAGTTGGATTAAAGATGAGCGGTAGGACTGCAAGCCATGAAAATAAGAAAGCCATCAAAAAATAGGCGATGAGCGGAAATCTTACTATGGTGATTTTCATCGTACGCTCCTCTTTCGTAGAACCAATGAACTTCTTGCCTAACCGAGGACTGACACTAGTCAAACGAACTCTGTCATGCATTTTTCTTGGGGTCAGTGACAGCGCCTGAGTCGTTGCCTCTAACCTGTGTTACAGTTCAACTTTTACGGATATCAACACGATTCCCACGCCATGCAAACGGCGGATGAGTCCGACCAGTCCAGCCTGATCCATAATGACATTGGAGAAGGTGGTTACCTCTGTCTCATCTACCAAGACTTCGGCATGATCTTCGGTCTTCCCAAACCAGCCTAACCAGGATTGATCCGGCTGGCCCTGAAGTTTGATTTCATAGCGATTCTGAGAATTCAATGTGATGGCTCGTAACATATCTGTTCCATAACCAATCTTCCAGGAAGTAATTGTGCCTGCGCAGGTCTAGTCGGCATGGTCTTCCCGGAAGACGTTTGACAAACTATTTTGTTACATCTGCATCAGCAACGTAGCCCAACTGGCCCTTGGTCAGGAGAACGATCGCTACGGCAGCGGCCGCCAGGATGAACAGGGCAGTGTATTCAACCTGCGCTGGCTGGTCGGGAAGTAGCACCCTCAGCCACAGAGAAGCCATGTTAAAGGATGCGTGCGTAAGTACAGCAACGAGAATACTCTGTTTCCCTCCGTTGAAGATCCAGGTAAAGACAGTGGACAGCGCCATGGTCAGCGCGATGTTGAGCGCAAAATTCCCTGGATCAAAAGGCCCGGCTGCCGTTGGACCGGTCACCAGCAAATGATTGGGCAGATGCCATAGACCGTGCAGGAAGCCAACCACCAGGCTTGCCTGCCAAACACCATACCGACGTTGCATTTGTGTCTGGGCAAAGCCACGCCAGCCTGGCTCTTCACCCCACTGAATAAAGCCAGGAAAGATCAGCATGGCAGGCAGGTAGACGGTGAAGAGTGTACTTCCTTGTTGGAGGAGCGCTTGCCAGGGCTCGCTTCCCATCCAAACGGTGGCAGCGAGGAAGTAGATGGCGGGAAAACCCAAGAACATGAGCAGAATCCATATCCAGCCAATCCGCCATTGACCATAGCGGCGAAAGAACTGTTTCACCCCGTCTTGTCCCTGGAGCGCAGCCGTTACCGCAACGGCTGCCAGCGTTGGCCCCGTAAAGGACGAAGCGATAAACAACACGGCATAGAGTCCGAACGGCACGTGGTAAGGCAAGAAACCGAGCCCATCTTGGCCCAAGACCATCGGCGCAATGAATAGCCAGGTGCCGACAAAGGCGAGGACAAAATAGGAGACGAGTGGGTAGCTCACCAGCATCCTTCTGACCGACTGGGAAAAAGGTGCTTTTGCGTTGAGCGTAAGCGTAGACATGGCTGTTTTCTCCTTAAAGATCACTTTGCATTACTTCCTGTCCACGAACTGACTGGGGCATTGGGGCAGCAATCTGCACATGGGACTGAATGGCTATCCTACGGCGGATGATCCATTCAGCAAGCAGTAGATTGGGAATCCAGCATAACCAGGCAACTGCCCTGTATGCTGTTACGAACTCAAGCCCTAGGCCAACAATCGAGATGGGCATCCACACTCGCAGCATAGTGCCGGCAAAGGTCAGTGCATAGTTGCGGATCATCCATTGGCGGTGCGCTTCGATCTCCTTGTTGCGAATATGCTTGTAGGCCCTGTAGCCGCTGTATAACCAAAGGATCGCTAGGGTAGCAAAGCCCAACTCGGTAATCAGCCCGCCATACCCAAACTGTGCCATGTAGAGCCCGCCGATCCCGCCCAGTAGAACACTCATCAGATAAACTCGCCCCAGCCAGCGGTGGAACTTGAGCAGACGGCTTTTCCGCAACTGCGGCAAAAATTGGAAGGGACCGATCAAGATAGCGAGCATCGAGGGTACAATGTGTAGCAGGAGCATGGCGTGATGTGCCAGATAGACCACTTTTTGTTCAGCAAAGTGAATATCTTCCGGCTTCAGGGTTAGATAGCCAAGGCTAATCAAAACTGGAAATACAGCCATTAGCAACAGAAAGGCCCAGCCAAACTTTTTGCCGAAACTGGGTTTGCTCGGGTGTGCGATTTGTGCGTTCATTGCGATTCTCCGCTCCAATATGGTTGTTTGTCTTGTGAAACTGTCTCTTCTAGCGACTCTATTTCGACTCAATTTTATTGTCCAAGGCAAAAAAAAGAACCACATAACCATGTGGTTCGAGTGGTCTGGAATATGTGGTTTTTCTGGATTGACTTATGTGGCTCTTCTGCGTGGGAGTATGTGGTAATTGACGCAGGTCTAGATCAGCTTCATCGCTCTGGCTTTCTCAATTGCCTGTGCCCGCTTGTTGACCGCAAGTTTGCCGTAGATATTTTTGACGTGAAATTGAACTGTGTTAAGGCTGAGGAAGAGTTGCTGTCCAATTTCCTTGTAACTCTGCCCAGCAGCCAAAAGCCGCAACACATCGAGTTCTCGCTCACTCACGCTCTCTTCGTTTACTGGGATGCTTTCGCTCTTGGCTGGTGCGTTCGGCATGGCTGCGAGTAAACGTTGAACAAATGTAGCCAACTCGTTCTCGTGGCGACGCAGCTCGGCAGATTCTAGGAGCGGGCGCAGTAGGTCGCCTTCATCCAGGAAGAGGCGGCAATAGCCCCGTCGTGCCGCTGCACGCAGCGCTGATTGCAGCATGCGGCGGGCCTCCTCGACTCTGCCTTCCGTCTGATAGAGCAGGGCTCGCACCAGCCACATTTCGATCAACCAGCCGACCAACCCGTGGGACTCGGCGAAGCGCTCCTGGCGGGCAAAATAGACGTGAACGTCACCCAAGGGTTCAGCCAAGGGAACGTATAACGCCAACCTGATCATGGCGTGGGCTGCGCACAAATAGCTCTGAAAGTGGAGCCTGCGCAGCGTGTCAGCTCCACTGAGTTCGGGCAGGTGCGCAAAGTTGACCGCTGATTGCGCTAGCCAACGACGCGCCTCTTCTCGCTCGTTCAGGTTTGTTGCCCAATGGTGCGCCGACAGACGATGGCGTAAGGCCTGGGCGTAGAGAGCAACCTCCGGTCGAGTCTCTTCGAGTGCTTGTAGGTTTTCGGTCATGCCAGCTGCGTCGCCCTGGATGCAACGCAAGCGCGCCAAGGCGGCATACCCATGGACATAGACATCATACTCTCCAGTCCAGCGGATCAGACTCAACCCATGCGTCAGTTCCTCTTCGGCCTCCGTCAGTCGATTCGCTTCTAGGAGGATACAGCCTTTCAGAACATGAAGCGCACCGATGGGGGGAAATCGCTGCCCGGCCAACAGGCGATTAAAACGGGAGATGTTTGTCTCGCATGAAGACAACGCCTCCTGCAACTGGCCTTTAACCAGTGCCAGACCAATCAGGTTAATCGGCCCGTAAATGGCGGCGTAAAAGTTTCCGCTGGCGATCCCATCCTCGAATGCCTGTTGAAAGGCGCGCTCCGCTGCTGGCAGATCGGCCAGTGCTGCATAGCCATGTCCGATGTTCAAGGCATTGACGCTGCGCAGCGCCTTTTCGCCCTTCGGTAAGAGCTGCTGGGCACGCTGTGACGTCTCGATCAACTTCTCTGGTGTTCCGCTTGCCAGTGCTGGCGTCTGCAAGAGATAAGCTTGGATACTCGCAATGTGACCAGCCACGAGATCACGCATTGCCTGATCGGCCTCTGTCCTGGTTAGCGCCTGGTCGGCGGCCTGTAATGCCCGATGGACCTCTTCGATGCGCGTTTGCCGTTGCTGTAAGGCTAGCGACCAGGCGTTGTCAATACATAACAACGGTGAAGTATGCAGTACTGTTTCTGGCAAGCGGTCGAACCAACCCACCACGGTTGCAACCTCCCCTTGATAGATCATGGCAAGGGCGTGTTGCTCGATCAAGCTCGATAGTGTGGTGCTGTTGCCGGATTGGAAAGCATGTTCAACTGCTTTCTGAATCAGCCCCTGTTTCTGATACCAGCCTGCGGCGCGTTCGTGCAGTTGGGACGCTCGCTCCGGTTCGGATTGCAGCAGTTGATTCCTGAGCAGTTCGCCGAACAGAGCATGATAGCGATACCAGGTGCGATCCACATCGAGGGGGACGAGGAAGAGGTTGTTGCTTTCCAAATAATGGAGGACTTTCCCGCTCTCCTGCTGACCGGTCACGGCGGCGCAGAGGGAGGGAGACAATTGATCGAGGATAGCGCTCTGGCGCAGGAATGTCCTGATTTCCTCTGGCTGGCTGTCAATGACCTCTTCGATCAGATAATCCAGAATATGTCGGTGGGTACCCCGAAACGCCTCTACCAAGCGTGCAGGCTCCGCGCTTTCCCTGAGCGACAAGGCCGCCAACTGTAGCCCGGCTGCCCAGCCTTCGGTCCGGTTCTTGAGAATTTCCAACTCCCGTTTGGGGAGGTTAACGCCCATCACCTTGGCAAAGAACTCTCCCGCTTCGTCGAGCGAGAAGCTGAGATCCGCTGCTCTGATCTCTGTCAGTTGGTTCCTGACCCGTAGGCGTGTGAGGGGAAGGTTGGGGTCTTCGCGTGTGGCAATCACGAGATGGAGATGCGCGACAGCCTGATTGAGCAGCCGCTCGATGAATTGATCGATCGCTTCATTTTCAATCAGGTGATACTCTTCCAAGACCAGGATGAGGGGGTGAGTGAGGCCAAGCAGATCGCTGATCAACAGGCCCAGAATGTGCTGCACGTTGATCTCTGCGCTGTTCTCGATGACTTCCAGGGCCACCTGACCGAGATCATCTTCGGCCCGTTGCAGGGCGACCAAAACGTAGGTTAGAAACTGTTTTAGCTCGTTGTCTGATTTTTCCAGTGTGACCCAAGCCACAGGGCAGCCGACTTCCTCTGCCCACATGCGAATGGTGGTCGTCTTGCCATACCCCGCCGGTGCAGAAATCAGGGTGAGCAAATGCCCTTCCTGGATGCCCTCGTGCAGTTGTCTGAGAACCTTTTTCCGGGGGACAAAACTACGCCGCAAGATCGGTAAGCTGACTTTAGTTGCAAACAATGAGCCAGGCATTCATCAATCACCTTTCCCGCTTTGATCCGCCGGAATTTCATCGAGCTATGATCGTGCATCGAAATGAGCGAGAACTGCAATCACCCGTGGCGGGACGACAACTGTCTCGAGGATAGACATACAATGATACCCTGTCGTTTCGGAGAATAACAAACGCCGCGTTGACAGGTTTGCTGTGCTTGTCTTTTCCTGCACACTTTGTTATAAATCATTTTATCCACCTGAATGGAACAATGCAATAGTAACTGCCAAAGGTTAGTAGTCCGCCTACTTAATTTTTAGAAATAGGTTGTGACTATTCTCGAATAAGCAGGCTGATTCTATTTCTAAAAATTAAACGGACATTCCACTAGAAAGTGAATATGGAAATCAACAATATCTTTACACCAGCACCTTCACCGGAAAGCGTGGGCATCCCTTCCCAAGCGATCCTGAATTTCCTACAGCGCATCGACCGTGAGCGCATCAATATGCATGGCTTCCTGCTGGTGCGGCACAACCGCATTGCGGCTGAAGGCTATTGGTCTCCCTGGTCCGCAGAGCGTAAACACCGGATGTACTCGATTAGCAAAAGCTTTGTCGCCCTGTCAGTCGGGCTGATGATCGACCAAGGCCGACTTAGCCTCGATGATCGAGTCGCCGACTACTTTACGGAAAAAGTGCCAGCAACGTTGCATCCCTGGTTGGTCGCTTCGACCGTCCGCGACCTTCTCCGGATGGCGACTGCCCATTCGAGCACTTCCTATACACGCGATGATCCCGACTGGGTGTGGACCTTCTTTAACAAGCTGCCTTCGCATCCGCCCGGCACGATCTTCTCGTATGATACGGCAGCCACCGTCGTGCTTAACGCCATCGTTGAGCAATTGGCGGGCACACCTTTTCTTGACTACATGCGACCACGGTTCCTGGATCGCATCGGCTTCTCCGCGGATGCCTGGTGTGTGCGCCGACCTGAGGGTGGGTCGTGGGGCGGTTCGGGCGTCATTTGTACCCTGCGCGATATGGCCAAGGTTGCCCTTGTCTGCCTAAACGGTGGGCGATGGGGTGCAGAACAGATCCTTTCAGAGTCATATATACGTGCAGCGACTGCCAGACAGATCGACAACAGCCTTGGTGGCAACGACGGCTATGGCTATCAGATCTGGTGTGAGAAAGAGAACGGCTTCTCCTTCCGCGGCATGGGTAGCCAGTACGCCCTCTGTTTTCCCGACAAGGAATTTCTCTTCGCCTGTATCGCTGATACGCAAGGCGCACCCACAGGCAGCCCCATCCCTGCCGTCATGTGGGAAGAGATCTATCCTCACCTTGCCGATGCGCCGTTGCCAGAGGATCGCAATGCCCAAGTCGCACTCACTGCTAAGATCAAGCAACTCACCATGCTGCCGCTCCCCGGAAACCTGACTGCAAAGGTGACTTCAGCGGTCAATGGCGCCTGGTATGCGCTAGAAGAAAATCCAATGGGCATCTCGCGCATGCGTCTCGTCTTCGATGGGGATCAGGGTGCGTGGGAGTACACCAACAAGCAAGGTGATAATCGGCTTCTCTTCGGGATTGGGCGCATGGTGGCCGGTAAGTTTCCACAACGCAACTACTTTGGCGAACAGATCGGTGTAGCATCGGGCATTCCATACGAGTGTCTGGCCTCGGCAGCATGGGTCGATGAGCAGACACTGAATCTTGAAGTCTACATCACGGACGATTACTTGGGTGGACTTCGCATCTCTTTTGCCTTCAAGAGGGAAGAGATCGGCGTCTTCATGACCAAACAAGCCGAGTGGTTTCTAGATGAATATAGTGGTTTTGCTGGCGGCAAGCGAGGAGGGACCTAGATGGTAAACGATTCACCCAAATGGCAAGCCTTGCCGCCAGAACATCCGGTCATTGCGTGGCTACTGGATTCTGACCCTGCGATCCGCTGGCAGGTGAAGCAAGATCTACTGGATGCGCCTGCTCAGGAGGTTGCCGCCGAACGCTCCCGAGTCGCAACTGAAGGCTGGGGTGCCCACTTGCTTGCACTCCAAGGACCCGACGGACGTTGGGGCGGCGCAGCATGGAATCGTGGCTGGAACTCGACGATGCATGTCCTCATGCTGCTGCGCGACTTAGGACTTGATCCCGCCAGCGAGCAGGCACGCCATGCACTGGGGCTTGTCCTGGAAAATGTAACCTGGAAAGGATGCGGCCCGTCGGAGTGTGACGAAAACTTTTTCTTCGCCGGTGAACTGGAACCTTGTATCAACGGCCAGGTGGGTGCAGCTGGTGCCTACTTTGGCCAGAAGGTCCAGGGTATCATTGATCGGCTGCTCAGTGAACAACTACCTGATGGAGGCTGGAACTGCGAAGCCCCGAACGGTTCGACGCGCTCATCCTTCAATACCACGATCTGCGTACTGGAGGCACTGCTTGAGTACGAGCTGAACTTCGGAAACAGCCCAGCGGTGAGGTCTGCCCGTTTGGCTGGGCAAAAGTACCTTCTCGATCGCCACCTCTTCCGTCGCCGCTCAACTGGCGAAGTGATCGAGCGAGATCGTAAGGGCGGTGCCGACTGGACTCGCTTTGCCTTCCCAACTTGGTGGCATTACGACGTGCTGCGCGGACTCGAGTACCTGCGTCGCGCCAGCGTCACACCCGATGAGCGTGTGGCCGAGGCAATTGACTTGGTCATCTCCAAGCGCGATAGCGAGGGACGCTGGTTGCTCGACATTCGCTACCCCGGCTTGATGCCAGTTGAGATCGACGAGGGCGAAGGGCAGCCGAGTAAATGGAACACGCTGCGCGCCTTACGCGTGTTGAAGTGGTATGCAGCACGAGAGTAATAGAATTACAGACGCCGATCCGCAAAATCTAGATACCACTTCCAATCGACTTCTGTAATATCATGCGCCCCGGTGCGAATGTGATAGCCTATCTGCCCATCGTGGAGCGGCGTATCGAGTGGCGGAAGTTGTTCAACGCCCAATCCATTTTTCTCAAACAATTGATAGACCGGTGCGGCGTAGACACAGGAGAGAAACTCACCTTCGGGGTCGGCCCAGGCATCCTCACTGGCACTGGCGACATAAACAGGGCGAGGTACCATCAGCGCCAGCAACATGTGCTGATCGACTGGCATGGTTTCTTCATGGTCGTTGTACTGTTTGTAGTTGTCACAGAACCAATGCGGGAAGCGGTCGTTGATCGCCTTAACCGTTTCACCCAGCTTGCGCCGCGCATAGGCCGCACCAGTACAACCTGAATTATTGGAGATCACCAGCGCAAAACGCTCATCCTCAGCCCCAGCCCAGAGTGCAGCTTTACCCAAGCGTGAATGACCAATCACGGCCACCCGTTTAGCATCGATCTGTGCATCGGTTTCCAGGTAGTCCAGCGCTCGGCTCAGCCCCCAAGCCCAGGCGGCCACCGTGCCCCATTCATCAGCGGCAGGGCGGCTTTGCCCAGAGCGGTAGAAGAGCGGATGGACGCCATTCTGGAAGCCATCATCAAAGTCAGGGTCGATGTCGCCGCAGTAGATGGTGGCCAGGGCATAACCGCGTCCTACAATCAGCTCCAATGGCCAACGGGACGCTGCTATCCCTCGACCTTTGGCACTAGCTCGGTGGTCGAAAATGCCAAGTTTCTCATTGTTGGGCACCCACGATGTAGGCAGTGCAATCGCAGGATCAAGATTCACCGTGTGGTTACCATAGAAGTTGAGCCCCAAGAAGGTTGGCACCGGCTTCTGTATCTGATTGGGCAGATAGAGCAAAATGCTCATCTTCGGTCCTGCCTCGCCCCGCTCCGAGAAGGCGACCGTAATTTCTTTGCGCGTAGCCATGCCATTTAGCGCAGTTGGATCCGTTGCGGTCACTCGAAACGAGAGTGCCGCTGGCTTGGCGGGCGAGCGACCGTAGACGTGGGTACGGAAGAGTTCGAGGATTTCGGGGCGACGAAGGGTCTGCCAGGAATCGATTGAGTTGACGAGGTTGCCGTTTTGGGAAATTAAGGAATTAGGAGTCATTGCACAACTTACCTCACAATCGGCCTTGAACTGATCACGCCTGTATTCAATCCTATCGTATTCAAGCCACCAAAGAAGCGGGCATGTTCGATCTTGACGCAGGCGTCCATGACGACTTGCAAGCTGGCGGCCTTGGCGCGGGCGGCAGCCTGCTCGTTGATTACGCCCAACTGCATCCAGACCACCTTGGCTCCGATCTGGATCGCCTCTTCGACAATCGGCGGCACGGAGGCAGGATCACGGAAGATATCGACGATCTCGACCTTTTCGGGAATGTCGAGTAGGGAAGCATAACATTTGCGCCCGAGAATCTCCTTCTCACGCGGATTGACCGGGATGATGTTGTAGCCTTCGGCGATCATGTAGATGGCGGCATAGTGACTCGGTCGAAACGGGTTGGCCGAGAGGCCGACCATGGCAATTGTGCGATTCTGCTGCAAAATCTGCATCCGCTCCATTGCCGTCGTCGCAAAGGCGCTGCGTGTTACGGGCGAATTGGAACTGACTGCGCCGGAGGGAGTGGGTGGGTTCATCATATAATTTCTTCTCTATGCTATGTATCTAAATGGAGAGATTGGAGATTGAATGCCAACGACTAATCTCTAATCTCCAATCTCTGACTCAGTTCCAACGCCTGCCCTAAATCCCACAAAATATCCTCCACATCCTCCATGCCAACGGAGAGGCGGATCATCTCGGGGAGGACGCCGCCGGCGATCTTATCTTCATCGCTCAGTTGTTGGTGGGTGGTGCTGGCGGGATGGATGACAAGCGTCTTGGCGTCGCCGACGTTGGCAAGATGCGAGACGAGTTGCAGGCTTTCGATGAATTTGCGTCCAGCATCGTGTCCGCCCTTAACCCCAAAGGTCATGATGGCACCGGGGCCTTTGGGCGTGTACTTCTGCGCCAACTCATGATATTTGCTGTCAGGAAGTGATGGGAAGTTGACCCAGGTGACGGCTGGATGATCGTGCAGATATTGGGCAACGGTTTTGGCATTGGCGACATGGCGATCCATACGTACGCCGAGCGTTTCCACCCCTTGCAGAAAGAGGAAGGCGTTGAATGGACTGAGGGTTGGCCCCATGTCACGCAGGCCTTCAACGCGCGCCTTCATGATGTAGGCGAAGTCGCCAAAGGTTTCGTAGAAGCGGATGCCGTGATAGCCGGGGCTTGGTTCTAAGAGTTGCGGAAATTTGCCCTTGCCCCAATCGAAGCGTCCGCTGTCGATGATCACACCGCCGATGCTGGTGCCGTGACCGCCGATAAACTTGGTAGCACTTTCGACCACGATGTCCGCTCCCCAATCGATCGGTCGGCAAAGGTAGGGGCTGGCAAAGGTGTTGTCGATCATCAGGGGCAGGTTGTGCTCGTGGGCGATCTTGGCCACGGCTTCAATATCGAGCACGTTGATGCGCGGGTTGCTGATCGTTTCACCGTAGACAACACGGGTTTTGTCGGTGATGGCCTTGCGGAAATTCTCCGGATCATCCGGCTCGACAAAGACGGTGTCGATGCCGAGGCGCCGCAAGGTTACGTCGAATTGGGTATGGGTGCCGCCATAGAGCGTGTTGGAGGAGACAATCTGGTCGCCCGCCTGCAAGAGGCTGGTGATGGCAATATATTGGGCAGCATGACCACTAGCTACCGCCAACGCTCCCACGCCGTTGTGCAGCGAGGCAATCCGCTCCTCGAAGACAGCAGTGGTGGGGTTCATGATGCGCGTGTAGATGTTGCCAAAACGTTGCAAGTTGAAGAGATTGGCTGCGTGCTCGGTATCTTCAAAGACGTAGCTTGTGGTCTGATAGATGGGCACTGCGCGGGATTTGGTGGTTGGATCAGGGCGCTGACCGGCGTGGAGAGCACGCGTGTTAAAGCCAAAGCGATGGTCGAAGGCACTGGCCTCAGCCCCACCGGTACTGGCCGCTGATGCAGCGGATTCGGTACGATTGTCTGACATGATGGACATCATCCTATTCTGATTCGTTCGACCCGGGAAACATGGTAATGGTAATTCTGTCTAGCTTTTGATACACGATCTAAGATAAAAATGCAAGTCACAAAGCGCTTACTTCGTTGCTCTCTGCCCAGCCAAAACGGAGATTCCAAACGGGGATGACAAGTTGAGCTGCGAGGGGAATTGTTCCCCTTGACTATTGGATCGGAATGCAACAGCCCCTTACTGACGTGCGGGGTTCTGGAATCTTTTGGCCAGACAACAAAACGGCGGGTAGCAAGTCGCTATTGAACTCGCCACCCGCCACTTACCACTCGCCATTCTAACTACAGATGATACTCGATGACACCCAATGTCGTGTGAATTCCACATTCTACTTTGTTTTTACCCGCCCAACGGCCCGCCCGTTCATCATCACCAGCGCCAATTGGGGCCGTGCAGGGAGCGCAGCCGATACTCATATACCCCTCTTTCGCTAAAGGGTGCATGGGCAGATCATGTTGATTCATATAGCGCCAGACATCCTGACTGGTCCAGTTGGCCAGCGGCGCAATCTTATATTGACCGGTTTTGTCGATACCGATCACTGGGGTATTACGTCGATGCTCGGTTTGATCGCGGCGGATGCCACTGATCCAGGCCGTAAATCCACTTTTGGCGACCTTGAGCGGTCGCACTTTATGCATGGCACAACACATATCAGGGTCGATATTATGTAGATCGGGAAAATATTGGCGATAGGCTTCATTGCGCTGGTCGCCATGTAAGTTGTGTACCCACAATCCGAACTGTTCCACCAGTTGATCGCGGAATTCTAGCGTCTCTTTAAAATGGAAACCAGTATCGATAAAGTAGATTGGCATGTCGGGGGTAGCGGTGGCGATCATGTGCAAGAGCGGCACACTCTGACTTTGGAATGACGACGTTGCACCCAAGCTTCCGCCAAAGCGATCCCACGCCCAGCGTAGAATCGTCTGCGGTTCAGCTTCGGCAAATTGCTGATTGATTTCTTCCAATTCTTGTGGTTCGATCACCATAGGATTGCTCTCTCTCTGCTAATATCTTCCGGGAAGGGTAGCTTGCTATCTCTTCTCTTGCGCAAGAGCCTTCCCGGAAGTGAGCTGCCTGAATAGTTACGCGCAGCTTAGAACAAATTGAACGATTCGGTCGCGCATCCGCTTTGCGGCGTGGACATCTCGACCACGACTGCCTACCGCAATGGTCAAGTCTCCTGTGCGGTGCAAAGCGGGGAGATGAAAATCGCCTTCTTCGGCACAATCTGCCACGTTGCAGAGAATATGTTGTTGTTTTGCTTCCGCAGCAACCTGTTGATTGACAGCGCGCTGGTCGGTGGCGGCAAAAGCCAGCAGTGCATTTCCCAAATCACCAGTTTGAAAGCCACGTCGGATCCATTCGATTTTGCCAGCAGCAGCATAGGCTTGTAGTTCGGGCGTCGCCTGGGGCGCAATCAGGCAAACTTGTGCCCCAACTGCCAGTAAGCCCTGAACCTTACGCTCGCCCACTGCGCCGCCGCCAACCACGACAACGCGTGCCCCATTCATCTGATGGAGAAAAATCGGATAGACTTCGACGCTCATGAAGGTTGATCCCCATCCATCACCAATGCTGACGAGGGAAAGGAAAGCGGCATCGCCAGATAGAACGTTTCGGCTTGCTCTGGCTGCTGCTCTACCCAAGCCAGTTGATGGTGAAGTGCTGCTACCTCGCCAATCACAATCACTGCGGGCGAAGTCAGTTGCGCTGCTTGCACTTTGCTGGCAATGGTGGTCAGCGTGGCAGAGACGATCTTCTGATCGGCTGTAGCCCCACGTTGAATGGCAATGGCTGGTGTATCGCCTGCCCTGCCCGCTGCTAGCAGATGCAGCGCGATCTCGGGTAGATTGCCCAACCCCATCAAGACCACCAGGGTTGGAATGGCTGCCAATGCTTCCCAGTTGGTTTGGCTGAAGGTCTCATCGCTCTTGTTGTGTGCTTCGTGTCCGGTTACGACTGCAAAGCTGGTGGCGATGCCGCGATGGGTGACAGGTACGCCTGCAAAGGCAGGCACGGCCAGTGCCGATGACACTCCGGGCACAATCTCATAAGGTAAACCGGCTTCACGTAAGGCCAGTGCCTCTTCACCACCCCGACCAAAGACAAAGGGATCGCCACCCTTAAGTCGCACCACCTGTTTGCCTGCCCGTACCCGATCTACGAGTATGGCGTTGATCTCGTCTTGGGAGGCGAGACAGAAGCCTGGCCCCTTGCCGACATAGATCCGCTCGGCATCGGTGGGTACTTCATCGAGCAAGGCGTCGTCGATCAGGCGGTCGTAGATCACGACCTGGGCTCGCTGTAGCAAGCGCAGCCCTCGTACCGTGATCAGGTCGGCATAACCGGGGCCAGCACCAATCAGATAAGCTTTGCCAGTTGTCACGCGCAAGGTTGGGGCATGAGGCATCAAATTTAAAGGCATTTCACACTCTCCAAAATTCGCTCGGCACAGATTTGAGTCAGGATGTTTTCCTCGTCCAGATGGCGTGCGACGCGAATTGTCGTATCGGTATAGCGTTCCTGCGCTTCGGCAAAGTGCGTAGGAAGATCCTTGCGCACATGGCGCCCCAAATGCAGAAAGTAGGGCAGGACATCGATCTCTTGTATTCCTTGTGCTGCAAGCTCTGTAAAGGCACTCGGGATGTCGGGTTGATTGCAATCGAGGTAGCCAATCTTGCTTTGACCATAGCCTAACATCTGCTGTAATGTCTGCACGGCTTGGACAATCGGCAAATTTTCATGTTCCAGCGGTGTCCCATGTGCAATCACGAGCAAGGCGCGTCTGTCATTGCAGCCTACAACTGACAAGGATGGCTGTTCTTCTAGCAGCTCAAGCCGTTGCCTTGCCAATTGTACGAGCAAGGGATGTGTTCCAACCACCTCGTTGCGTATAAAGCGAACCTGTAAATGGCGCTCACTTGCCTCTTCGATCAAACCGTGCAATGTCTCCTGGACGTAACGCCCAGCAATCAGAAAGTAAGGCTGTACCAGAATGGTCGCGGCTCCTTGCTGCACGCAGCGCTCCAGCGCATCGGCAAAGGTCGGCTGGCTAAAGTTGAGAAAGCCGCCCGTCACCATCGGCAAAATCTGCATTTGGTGCAACCGGTCCGAAATGCGCATCATCGCCGCACCAGCATCATTGAGCAAACTACCATGCCCAACCAAGATGGCAGCCGTCTGGTGCAAGGAGGAAGCAGGTTGCAGGTTGCAGGTCGCAACACTACTACGCTGTGACTTTGCAATCTGCAACCTGCCACTTGCCACTTGCATCAAATTACCCAGCCTTCGAGCAAACTGTCAATGGTCTCCACGCCGACCCGTGCGGCCCAATCGCCGACTCGCTCACCCGGTTGGCGAGTATTCACATAACTTTTCAGCACATTGCGGATGGTGGTAGGTAAATCCGCCGAAGGAATCAATTCTTTGTAGAGTTGATTCATGCGTGTGCCTTCCATGTTGCCGCCAAAGTAAAGGTTGTATTTGCCTAAGGTGCGGCCCACCAGCCCGATATCTGCCATATAAGGTCGCGCACAGCCGTTGGGACAGCCAGTCATCCGCACTGCAAATTCTTCTTTGCCGAGTCCGAGTTCCTCGACAATTTCTTCAATCTGGTCAATCAGACTAGGCAAGTAGCGTTCGGCTTCGGACAGGGCCAGACCGCAGGAGGGCAACGCTGGGCAGGCCATGGCATTGCGCCGCACCAGACTCAATTGCTCGACGCTGCGAATGCCAAATTCGGCCAGGATCTCATCGACTGCTGCTCGATCATCACCGCGGAGACCGCCAAGAATGATGTTCTGCTGCGGCGTGATCACCACTGATGGGTTAAAACGCTGAATGATCTTGCGCAGCCCGCTGCGGATGCGTTGATCCTCTACATCGCGCACACGACCATTTTCGACGTAAATGCCGATGAACCAATGGCCATCCACTTGTTGGTGCCAACCCAGATGGTCGTCTGTGCTCCATTCAGGCATTGGCCGGCTTTCCTCTAGCGAATAGCCAAGATATTCTTCGACCTTGGCTCGGAACCAGTCGATCCCGCGCTCGTGGATCAAATATTTGAGGCGTGCGCGGGCACGATTTTCACGATTGCCAAAGTCGCGCTGCACCATGATGACCTTTTCCGCCACATCGACGATCTTCTCAAGCGGTGCATAGCCCATCAATTCTGCCAACTTGGGAAAGGTATCCTCGTCGGTATGATTTTGTCCCATGCCACCGCCGACGAAAAGATTAAAGCCCTGCAACTCCTCACTGCCTTCTTCAAAGATCGCCACTAAGCCCAGGTCGTTGGTTAAGATGTCAACGCAGTTATCGCCGGGGAAGGCAATCGCCGTCTTGAACTTGCGGGGCAGGTAGGTCTTACCGTAAATCGGTTCATTGACTTCCACATCGTCAAAACGTTGCAGGACTTGCTTGCCAGTCTCTTCATCTTGCAGCCAAATTTGGTGATACCACGGGGTGCGGGGAGCCAGATGTTGTGCCAATGTCTCGGCAACTGACTGAATCTTTACCCGGAGTGGGTCTCCAAAGGGAGCGGGGCAGAACATGATGTTACGCTCAACGTCGCCACAAGCGCCTAAGGTAGAGACCAAAACGTCATTGAGTGCGCGCAAGGTAGGCTTGATGTCACCCTTGGCCACACCGTGAAATTGGATACCCTGACGGGTGGTCAAGCGCAGGTCGCCCTGGCTAAATTCATCGGCCAGGGCATCGTGGACAAGATACTGCTGGGCGGTGAGTCGTCCACCGGGGATCTTGCTGCGCACCATGAATTGGTAGTGGCGATTGTTGCGTCCACGGATGTCGCGATCATGCTGTTGGTAAATGCCATGAAACTTGAGGAGTTTCGTCATATCCTCGCTAAAGCTTGGCGTTGGCTCCATCAGCTCTATCGGAATCGCCCCGCGCAATCCATTGCTTTGTTCTTTGAGTGTTTCGACCGACACTGTGTTCTCCTTGTGAAATTGATAGTGTGCGTAACCGCCAAATCTGCTCCACCCTAGCCCCCCAAAAGGGAGGGGACAATCACGGGACGGATTGAGTTTTCTCATCTGTCTACCAAACAATATCCTTCTTGTGACAGTTCCCTCCCTTTTGGGGAGGGTTAGGGTGGGGCTGATCGTTACATTGTGTAAAAAAGGCCGCCAGATGATCTCTGGCGGCCTTCAGCAGGCATGAATAACGCATCACACTCCTTGTTGTGGCTGCTCACCAGACGGCAATCGCTTTCGGCGAAGACGGTCTGGCGCTTTTTGCTCCGAGTTGCTTCGATGCGCCCCGGAGCCGACCGTCTCCGCTATAGACAACAACAGCAGAGTGGATTCATAATCTTTGATTCGTAAATTTGCTGCAACATAAATCTGCTAAAAAGAAAACGCACAGATCTTACGACCTGTGCGCTCAAAACGCAATATTCCAGGCCTACTTCCTCAGCTTAGCGAAGAAAGTGGCCACTCTCTTCAATCTCTGACCTGTCAGCAGCAAGCAGTCAGCGTAGAAGACCACCGTCTTCGCCCTTGACAACAACAAGTACAACAACAGGTGTAGTGATTAAAAATCATGGGGCCACTATAACATTTATAGTGCCTGGTGTCAAGTAAGAGTTGTATTAGCGGCTGACAAAAGTGGGGCAGTGAGACAGTAGGACAGTGGGGCAGTGGGTCTGTTACTGTCTTACTGTATAACTGTCTCACTCTTGGCTTGATTAGCTAACCACGATCTTTTCACGGTGAATGACCGGCACGCACATCAGCACAAACAAGATCATGCCCAATAAGCGTCCGACACCACTGATCACAAAGATCAGGTTGAAACTGACGAGATCGGCGATCCAACCACCGATCAGCGGGCCAATCACCGCACTCGTGAAGACAACTGTCTGATAGAGTGCAGTAGCTCGTGGGCGATCATGATCAGGCGTGAGCGAGAGCAGAAGGTTAAAGTTGGAAAGGTTGTACCCAGCCCACATAAAGCCGCCAAAGATATTATTGACATAGACTTGCTCGGGGCGGCTGTAAAAGATCCACAACACTGGCATAATTGGGATCAGAAAGCCACTGACCACTTGAATCCACACTGATCCCTTGCGATCGAGCAGTCGCCCCCAGAGCAGTTGCCCGACCAATGCCGCTAAGCTGGAAATGCTGGCTGCCAACCCAACCTGCGTTTCAGTCGCTCCCAGCCCGCTCTTCATATAGACGTTGAAAAAGGGGCCAGCAATTTGCAGGGCGAGGTTAAAGACAAAGGCACTGACTACAAACCCCATAAATGCCCGATTTTCGCGCAGCAACTGAAACATGCCTGCGCGTGACTGTGCGATCGTCTGCGTGGCTACCATCTCCGTCTCTTCGATACGTTGGAAAGAGGCTGTGGAAAGCATCCCAACCCCAAAGGCCAAGAGGTACGTCATCTGATAGCCCAGGAGCGAATTGCTGGTCCATGCCTCCCCGCTCGTGATCAGCCAACCGGCCAGCGGTGTAATACAGAGTGTGGCCAATCCCATCGCAAAGTTGCGGCTACTCAGGTAGCGACCGCGCATACTCTTCGGGATAATGTCGGCTACCAACCCGGTCCAGGCAGGATTGGCCAGGTTGTTCATGAAGTTGCGAATGCAGTTGAAGGCGATGATCGCCACCACGGCCCGAAATGAATCTTTTACAAAGAAGGGCATGATGGCGATCAGAAAGAGGCCAATGCGTCCCAACCCGCCGCCGGTCCAAACGACAATTGAACGACGCTTGCCCACCGATTCGAGTAACTGTGCTCCTGGGAAGAGTGCAATCGCCCCAGCAAGATTGGCCAATGCCGTGAGCAGACCGATTTGACCATTGGTTGCACCAAAGGCTACAGCAAAGAGTGCCGTATAATTGAGGAAAAAGGCTTCACTACCCGCTGCAAAAAGTCCATCAAACCAGAAGAAGCGTAGGCCACGCAAACGCTCATTCGTCAACGGCTGGCTGGACATCTGTTCAATTGAATGGTCTAGCGGTGCCGCCCAATTCTCACGCAACCTGTGGAGGACAAGGCGGCTCATTTGCAACTTATCTTCTTGCCATTTCGTCACGCCACCACCCTCTCATCCTTCCTGCCCGCAAAGACTGCATGACCAGCGACCATCCAATAGACATCGACGTTGACAAAGCCAGCCTGCTCTAACCAATGCAACTGATCAACCAGCGTCGAAGGGTGGTCGATGTCATCGGGTTCAAAATAGCGAAACATATTCCACTGGGTCTTCTCAAATTCAGCAAAGGCGCGCAGGTTGCCATCCAGTTCGAGCGCACGCGCTTTCACGACCTCGTCATAGGTTTGAGCGGCAATCTTCCAACCTTCATTGGTTGCTGGTTTGACCACATCGGCAACGACAAAGACGCCGCCAGGCTCCAACATGTGGTAGACGTCGGCAAAGAGGCGTTGTTTTCCCTCATCATCGAGGTGGTGGATCGCCAGCGAAGAAACGACGGCAAGCGGGTGTAACGTCGATCGCCGCCAGGTGCGGCTGGCCAGTTCAAAGAGCTTAGGGCGAAAGCGCTCCTTGTAGGGGGAAAGGCGCTTTTTAGCACGCTTCAACATCTCATGCGAGCCGTCGTAGCCGTGTACCGTGCAGTTGGTAAAGCGCTGGAGAATGGCATCAGCCAGCAGCCCTTCGCCACAACATAGCTCGATCACGTTGAAGGGAGCGGTGGGCGGGGCGAGTAACGCGCAAATGGTTTCAATCTGCCGATCGCGGTCGGGGACAAAGTAACGACCGTAGTCAGCAAAGATTTCCGAGTCAGACTCGTTCCAATGAGTTTCCATGGCGAAAGTATAACATAAGGCAGAGTTACAAAGTCGCAAAGTTGCACATTTCAGTGAATAAGCTGGCTGGCCTTCCACTTTGTTACTTTGCAACTCTGCCACTTTGCAACTCTGCAACTCGATACCCTGTCGTTTATAATGGCCCACAATGATACAATCTTTGAACCCTTGGCACTCGTTGCCTCGCCCGATCATTGGCCTGGCCCCAATGGATGCAATCACCGATCATCCATTTCGTCATATCACCAAGAAGTATGGCAATCCCGATATTGTCTACACCGAGTTTACCAGCGTCGAGGCACTCTGCCACGGCGATTGGCATTCACTGCGCAATTTTATCTACGACGAAAGCCAACGCCCTATCATCGCCCAGATCTATGGTCGAACGCCGCAATATTTTCGCCAGGTGGCGATCATGCTCTGTGAACTGGGCTTTGATGGGATTGATATCAACATGGGCTGCCCGGCCAAGACAGTGGCAAATGGCGGCTGTGGTGCGGGTTTGATCCGCACGCCTGACAATGCCCAGGCAATTGTTCAGGCAGCCAAGGCAGGTGTGGAAGATTGGTGCAACGGTGCGACAACAGCCCAATGCACTCGCCTGCTGGCTCGTTTTGCCAAACATGTTGCAGCCAGACATGCCGAGTTACCTGCCAAATATCAACAGCGCATGCCGATTCCTGTCAGTGTCAAAACGCGTATTGGCTATGATCGCCCAGCCGTTGAGCAGTGGATTCCACGTTTACTTGAAGTTGAGCCAGTGGCGATCTGTCTGCATGGCCGTACCTTGCATCAGGCCTACAAGGGACAGGCCGACTGGGATGCAATTGGCACTGCCGCACAGCTATGCAGGCAGACCAGCACCATGATCCTTGGCAATGGTGACGCAACCTCGCGCCTGGATGCGCAGCGCCGTGCAGCTACCTACGACTTGGACGGGGTTCTGATCGGGCGGGCCAGCTATGGCAACCCCTTTGTCTTTCAACTGATTGAAACTGAGGAGGAGGAAACACAATCCACGAAACCACCGTCGCGTCCGCAGATGATCAGGATCGCGCTTGAACATGTGCGGCTGTTTGAGGAAACTTATCAACGATTAGAACACTATCATTTCCCGGCCATGCGCAAACATCTCAGTTGGTATATCAAGGAGATTCCCGGTGCGACCCACATTCGGGCCAGCCTGATGCAAACCAAAAGTGCACAGGAAGTTGAAGCGGTCTTTCAGCAACAAGAGCAACGTTCCCTCGCATTTCGAAGGTTAATACACGAGTAATCACAATTGCGAATGAAGAACGGAGTTCACCCATTCATCAAGGAGAGAAGAATGTTGTACCCAATCTTTGTGCCCTCACTGAAGCAGAAATTCGCACTTTTACTATTGTTAATTGCCACCATCGCCCTTGTGAGCGCCTGCGGCAGCAGCGACGATTCAGCCGAGATCCCTACCACAGTTCCTACACTGTCGTCAGCCACCAATACTCCCGTTCCACCGACTGCTACCATTGTCCCTGCTACAAGTACAGCGACCGCCAGCGCTTCACTCGATCAAAGCAATGCGTTGAGTACAACAATCCCCGTCAGCCCCACTGAGGTGACGAGCGCCACGGCAAGTAGTGCGGTCCGTGTCTTCTTCCGTCAGCCTACCAGCAATGCCATCCTGCCGATCACGTCAACCATCATTGCTGGTAGCCAGGGTATTTCACTGGAAAACGGTTCTCAGCTTCACCTGTTGCTGGATGCGCCCTTTGCCGCAACGGGCGAAACGATCCCTTCCGATGCGGCCCATCTGCTCTTGGCAAGTAACGAGCTGACCGCTAGTGTTGTCCTAACGCCCGGCTTGCATCTGCTGCGTTTACAACTGAGTGACAGTGAAGGAAAGGTGACCGGTGAAGATGGGAGCCAGGCCGAGATTCCAGTACGGGTGGCGGCGGGTGCGCCAGAGCAGTCTGTCCGCTTTGTTGAGCCAACCAACTTCGCCACTGTGCCGCCGACCTTTACCGTTGTGATGGCCGCTACCGGTCTGATTGTCGAACCGGCAGGGGATGTCCACGAAAATGCAGGGCATATGCATATTCTGATCGACAAGGGTTTTGTTGCAAGTGGCGAGGCTGTGCCCAAGGATGCCACCGATCTGCACTTTGGCCAAGGCCAACTGACCGCAACGCTCACGCTGCCGGTTGGAGAACATCAGTTGCTGCTCCAATTTGCCAATGGTGCCCACGTCGCCATGGACGGCGCACAATATCGTGATACGATTACTGTCACGGTAGCAGAACAGGCACCAGCCGCCCAAGTCCAAATTGTCGAACCGAAGGATGGCGCTGAAGTCTCAAGTCCTTTCACGGTGACGATGGCTGTCGCTGGGATGATCCTGGAGCCAGCAGGCGCGGTCATCGAGGAAGGCCGAGGACATTTGCACCTACTCATCGACAGCGACTTTATTCCGGCGGGTCAAGCCATCCCCAAGGATGAAACACATCTACACTTTGGGCTTGGTCAGACCCAAGCGACACTCACCTTGCCCGAAGGTGAACACACGATTCGTCTGCAAATGGCGAATGGCGCGCATATTGCGCTCGAAGGCGATCAATATCGCTATGAGATTAAGGTCAAAGTAACAAAATAGAAAAGTAGCAAAGTGGCAAAGTTGAATGGACTCTTCAACTCTGCCACTTTGCTACTTTGCCACTCTTTCACTCTCTAACTTTTATCTAAAGGTCAAACTATGTCTCAAGCTTTGTACGAACCACCCGTTACCGATCAGGTCGCCATTGTTACGGGGGCTGGCCAGGGAATTGGCCGCGCCATTGCATTACGATTGGCAGGCGATGGGATGAATGTGGTTGTCGCCGATCTCAAAATCGATCAGGCTGAACAAGTGGCAAGCGAGATTCAAGCATTAGGTAGGAAGGCGTTTGCCTTTAAAATTGATGTTACCAAGGAAGAGCAACGTCAGCAGCTTTTGACGACTAGCTTGCAAGAATTGGGACGCCTCGACGTGCTTGTTAACAATGCGGGTGTCAATTTCTTTTCGTCGCCCTTGGAAGTGACCGAGGCGCATTGGGATCTGGTGATGAATGTCAACACCAAAGCGGTTTGGTTTCTCTGTCAGGCAGCACTCAAGATCATGATCGAACAGCGGCGAGGGCGTATCGTTAACCTGGCCTCAATTGCGGGCAAGATCTCCTCAACGCTACATCACCCTGTTTATAATGTCTCGAAGGCCGGTGTGATTGCGTTAACCAAGACCTTTGCCCACGCTGCGGCACCCTATGGCGTGCGCGTTAATTGTGTCTGTCCAGGCATTATTGATACGGCGATGGGTGACCAGGTGGCGGCAGAGGTAGGCAAGCTCACGAATAAGACGCCGGAACAGATCGCCAATGAACGGACTGGGCGGGTGCCCTTGGGTGTTCAAGGCACACCAGCCGAAGTAGCTGATGTAATTTCGTTCTTGGTAGGTCCCGACTCTCGTTATATGACGGGGCAAGCCGTAAATATCAGCGGTGGAATGGTGATGTATTAAAGGGGCAGGTTGCAAGTTGCGTGTGCTTTGCCACTATGCAACCTGCAACCTGCTTCAGTTATTCAACAACCACTTCAATCACATCGCCGGTTTCGCGGTCGATGGTGACCTTGGCAGTCTGTGAATCGGTGCTGAGTTCAACGACCCACACCGACTTGCCATCCACTTGGTCTGGCAAGGTGGTGACCTGAGTCACTTCGCCGGTCAGTTGATCCTGGACTGCCTGACGGGCGATGCGGATCGCCTGGCGGGGTGAAACCGTACCCTGCGTCTGGCCTTGACCGTTTCCTTGACCGTTCCCCTGTCCATTGCCTTGCCCATTTCCCTGCCCGTTACCCTGGTCATTGCCCTGCTCAGGGGCCGCGCTGGCCTGTTGGTCGCCGGAGGGGCGAGTGCCGAGTTTGACTTCGACCTTTTCTTCCTTGCCATCGCGCAGGACGGTGAGTGTGACGGTCTGACCTGGTTCGGTTTGGGTGACCAGGTAGTTCACCATATCTTCAAAGCCAGTCACCTTCTCGTTGTCAATGGCGGTAACAATATCGCCACCCTCTAGCGTATCCGGATCGGCACCGACAATACCTGCTTTGTCTGATGGTCCACCTTGGATCACAGAGACAACGTATGCACCCAATGTCGTATTGGAGAGCTTCAACTGGCGAGCCAAGTCCGCGTCCACCGAGCGACCACTCAAGCCAAGATAGGGATAGGTGAACTTGCCATCAGCGATCAAGGCAGGAACCACACGCTGGATGATGGAAACTGGGATCACGAAGCCGACACCAGAGCTCTGGCGGGTCTGCGATTCAATTGCAAAGTTCACACCAACCACTTCGCCATCCAAATTGAGCAGCGGGCCACCGGAGTTGCCGGGGTTAATAGCCGCATCGGTCTGGATCACACCAGGCAGTGAGTAGCTATTCTGACCAAAACCACCCACTGGGAAGTCACGGCCAATAGCGCTGACAATACCCGTTGTCATTGTATTTTCCATGGCGAATGGGTTGCCCAGCGCAATCACTGTATGACCCACCTTCAGTGCGTTTGGATCGGCCATTTTGAGCGGCTTCCAATCAAAACCGTCGGGCGGAGTTACCTTGAGGACAGCCAAATCAGCCTGTGGATCGGTGGCAACCACCTCGGCCTGCGCCCAAAAGCCATTGTAGAAGTTGACCACGACATCAGTGGCACCCTCAACGACATGATTGTTGGTCACAATATGACCGTCATTGTCGAAGATCCAGCCGGAGCCTTCGCCGCGCACTTGTTGCTGGCCTTGCGGCAATTCAAAGCCAGGAGGCAGTTGAAAGCCTTCAGGCAATTGTGTCCCGGCATCAGCTTGACCAGTGACCTGGATGCTCACAACTGAGGGTTCTAGCTGCTCATACATCTGCGCTAATTTGTCTTGATCGGCGTAGAGCGAATTGGTGGTATCGCTGGAGCTCTGGGCAGGGGCTGCCTGTGTGGTTGTGTTGCCGGTGCCTGCTTCCGCAGTGCGGGTCTGCCACAGTGCTGGGGCGTAGAGCGCGCTGGCCGCAAAAAGCGACGCGCCAACAACGCCAGCCGCTACCTTTTGCAGTGTGCGGCTTGATTGTTTGCCATTCGACTTGGCATCAATCAATTTGAAATTAGGGTCCATCATAATTATTTATTCCTTCTTGTAGGTGAAATGATCGTCATGGCTTGTCAACCAGAGACGGGTAGTGCTCACTGCTTTTCGATCTACCCTGCTCTTGGCAAACCATCTATGACAAAGATTCAATACTGCCTCTCATCAGGAAGAGTTCCGCTCGATCTGTGGTTATCGCAAGCCAAAGTTTCTGAACAGCACTGCTTCTGCTCGCAAACGACATTTCTCTGCGTATCTTCTCGTGTGAGAACCATATCAACATCTGTTACACATCATAGGTCGATACTGTTAGTTTTGCGTGAACTCAGGGTAAGAGAATGATAAGAAATCATGAAAATCAGATGAAGGGGCAAGACGACCGGATGACAAGGTGGCATCTCGCCTCTTCACCTTGTCATCCGGTCATCTTGTCATTCGTTTGGTCATTGCCCTGGCGTAGGAGTTGCCTCGGCTGTTGGTGTTTCAGCGCTGGCGGCTGGAGTTTCGGTTGGTAGAGTGACGCCGCTTACTTCGGCCAGACGGCGTAACGTATTCTGCAAGGCATTGATTTCGTTGCCATAGGTTGCCCAATCACCATTCTTCAAAGCCGACTGCGCCTGGGTGTATTGTTGATTGGCCAGCGTGATCAACTCGTCGAGCGACGAGCCGTTCAAATCAGGCGCATTCGATGGCGATGAGGCTGAGGTCGACGGCTCTGACGCCGCGATCACTTCATCTTCGTTGGTTACGGGTTGAATTGCCAGAGCTGCTAAACGTGGATCGCTTAAGACACGTCGGCCAAACAATTGCTGTAAGGCCAACCCTAGATTTTCTGCCATCACCACCCGGTCGGAAGTGGCCAAGATTACCCGCTTTAACTCGGGAATCCTGCCATTGGCAGCCTGTAAATAGATTGGCTCGATATAAAGTAAACCCTTGGCAATCGGCAGCACAATCAGGTTGCCGCGGATGACACTGCTTCCCTGCTGATTCCACAGCGAAAGTTGGGCGCTGATCTCCGGATTTTGGTCGATCCGCCCTTCGATCTGCTTCGGCCCAAAGATCGTCGTCTCCCGGCCAAACTCGTAGACCACCTTTTGTCCATACTCAGCCGGATCACTAAGTGCCGCCATCCAGGCGATCATGTTTTCGCGTTCTGCGGGCACGAAAGGCAGTATTTGCACAAAGTCGAGTTGGTCCCGATCTGGCAGTTGCATCAGTACGTAATAAGGCTCAATCGCCTGCACCTGGTTCTCAAGCGTCTCCTGCGGCCAATCCCAGAGATCTTCCTTCTGGAAAAAGCCATCGGGATCAGTCATGTGGTAGGTGCGCAACATTTCGGCCTGAATCGTATAGATGTCTTCGGGGTAACGCAGGTGGCCGACCAAAAAGTCCGGCATGGCCGATGCTGGGGTAAAGAGCGAAGGAAAGATGCGTGCATAGGCTGCGGCAATAGGTTCGGTGGGATCCATCAGGTAGAACTTCATACTGCCATCGTAGGCGTTGGTCACCACCTTTACCGAGTTGCGGATATAGTTGATCTCCTGGTAGGAACGCAACGTAGTCAACAACCCATTGCGCACCGGCTCACTGTATGGGAAGCGATCACTCCAGGTGTAGGCATCCAAGACCCAATAGACTTTGCCATCCTCGCCGATGACGACATAGGGATCGTGGTCGTAGCGCAGGAAAGGAGCAACCTCCTGAATACGATCAGCGATATTGCGCTTCCAGAGCAGGCGGCTATCCGATTGAATGTCGCCGTTGAGGACCAGGTTTGCATCGCCAAAGAAGAGCGCAAAGAGATAACGGTTGAGCAAGGACATGCGAATGCCCGAATCCGCATCAAATTTCGTGTTGACATCGGTGTTGCCGTCTGGAGCAGGGTAATCAAATTCTGGCTGCTTGGTGCGGGCAATCACATAGTCATTTGTCAACTCTCCGAAGTAGATCTGCGGCTGTGTAATGCTGATGACACCCTGAATCGGGAAGTCGCGCAGGAGGAAGTTGGGTAATCCTTCGGCTGATACTTCGGATACCGACGACATGGCGACCCCGTAGCCATGGGTGTAGACCAATTTGCGATTGACCCAGGTTTGAGCGGATGTGGTCAACTGGTTGGGATTCATTTCGCGCGCAGCAAGCATCACTTGGCGACGTTCGCCGTCGATCGTGTAGCGATCAATGTCAATGTCAGTGAACTCGTAGAATTGTTTCTTCTCTTGTACTTGGCGATAGGTCTGTTGCAGGGGACGATAATCCCACAGGCGCGCATTGCGTACCGTGTTGGTCTGAGAAAGAATCGAGGAAGCGGTCAGTTGTTGTGTCCCCTGGTAGGGCTTGGTCGTGATTGAGTCGAGATCGTAGGCTCGTCGCGTAAATTCAATATTGGCCGCAATATAGGGGCGTTCCAGATTCAGCTCGTTGGGCTTGACACGAAAGTTCTGTACCAAGCTTGGATAGACGCCAGTCGCCAAAAGGTTGACAAGAAACCACACTCCCAGCACAATCAGGATGCTCTGCCAGCCGCGACGCAATACGGCTACAGCCATCACCACCACGGCAGCAACCAGACTGATCACAAGCAGTAAGTTGTAGGCGGGCAGACGTGCGTTGGCATCGGTATAGCCAACGCCCATGACCACACCATATTCGCTATAGACCAGTTCGTAGGCATAGAGTCGATATTGCCAGGCGAACAGGACAAGCAGCAATGCCACCAGTGCGCTCAAATGGACTAGCGAACTGCGCTTCATGATGCTACGCCGCCAGAAAAAGCCGGAGATAATCGTACAAGCTACCAAGGTCAGCAACACAGAGGTGATCATCCAGCCGCGCGCAATTTCCCACACAGGCAGGCTAAAGATGTAAAAGCTCACATCCAGCTTGAAGAGTCTGTCACGCAGTCCGAATTCACTTTGGTTGAGATAAAGCAGCAGCTCTTTCCAGTTACCGGCAATGGCCAAACCCATCATCAAGGCCAGAACAATGCTGATGACCAGAAAGATCGACGAGATACGGATCCCAAAGCCCTCGGCAACCTGTTCGATTGGTGAGTCGCGCAATCCTTGGAGGTCGAGGCGGCGCGCAACGATCACATTGCCCAGGAAGAAGATCCAAAAGATCACTGCACCAGCCAAAAAGAGGATCAGTTGTGCCCAGTAGCCTGTGAAAAAGACGGAGGTGAAGCCGACGCTATCAAACCAAATCCAATTCGTGATAAAGCCCAAACTGCGGCTCAAAAGGATCAGGAGAAAGAGAAAGAAGGCACCCCATAGAAAGCGGCGTGGAACACCCCCTCCGACACGAGGGGGACGGGGCTGATTGTCCGGTGGCCCACCTAAACTGCCGCCTCTTTGTAAATTTTCTTCAAGAGAACGGAGTAAATCTGCAAATGGATCGTCATCGTTACGCATAGGAGTTTATCGTGTTTAGTCCGCATCCTCAGATGCGAATCAGCATTTGGGACGCAAGTTGTGCTACAATAGTAATATGCATGTACCCACTTGGCCCGATCCGCTGCAAAAGCCGGAAGCAAGCCGAATCCAACAGTGTCTCGGAGATTTTTGGCAGACGTTGTCAGGATTATCCGAGCTGATTCAACGCAATGAACATTTACTGGCTAATGAACAGACCGAAACGCTACGCAAGATCATCCTTGAAATGATGTTAGCACTCAATGGCATCCAACGTCCGCAAGGCACTCTCCATTTAAACAGCTATCTCGGAGAAAGTCAACGGCACGCGCTAGAGAAAACGCTCATCGCTCCCTCGGTCAGCGGCGAAAGTTGGATTGGTAGAGCCGTTGCGCTCGTCGTCATCTATCGTTGGTATGCACCACAGTTGGTAGAGAAATATAGGTTGGACTATCCCCACGAGGCTGAAGCAGAGGCACTGCAACGTCTACAATGCCAACTTCCCGACTGGCCGCTGGAAATCAACACCCACTAGACCTTCGATCGATGCCTTGCAACTTGCCGCCTTGCATATCGACTTCGAGTCAAAACGTGCCACTCAGAGCCCCCGCACGTTAGTAAGGGAAACGGCTCCCCCTTACTAACGTGCGGGGGCTCTGAACTAACGTGCGGAGCTCTGAAGCTATGCCCCATCCTGATATGCACCTTAGCCTTTAGAATTTGTGCAAATTGAGCAAATTCGTGGTAAAAATGGACAAGGCGAACGATTTCACAACTTGTTTTCATCCCAGTTCTTCCCAATCCTGCACATTGCACCCAATTGACAGCGATCTACTGTTCAATTATAATGGGAATTGCTCGCCAGAATTCATTACAATTGGGACTTACGCACTTGTTGGTTTTCAAGAATTCAAACATCCCACATTCTTCATCATCTGTGTAAGGCCTGACAATATAGAAAAGGAGGTCTCGCTGATTAAATAGTTAATCGTATAGCCTTTCCTTTGGCTGTCTTTCAGTTCATTTTCATACCTCAATTTTCACAAACCAAAATAGGAGGATACTTCTGCATGTTCACGAAGTTAAAGTTGTTTAATATCGTCGCGCTGTTGACGGTGCTCTCAATCATCATCAGCGCCTGTGGTGCCGCCGCACCTGCTGCCCCAGCGGCACAAGCTCCTGCTGCCGATGCGACTGCTGCCCCAACCGCTCAAGCTGCCTTGAGCGCTGGTCCCTTGAAGGATGTCCCACGCGAACAAACATTGAATTTGGGCTGGAGCATCAGCTCCCCGATTGGTGTCACCAATCCGTGGGCGGTTCCTGGCTACACCCATCAGGAAGGCAATGCCTTGTTGTGGGAACCACTGATGTACTTCGCCATCTTCGCCGACAAAGAGATCCCTTGGTTGGCGGACAGCATGGAGTACACCAAGCCCGACTTCACCGAATTGACCATCAAGCTCAACGCAGCTGCAGCCTGGAGCGATGGCCAACCCGTGACCTCGGAAGATGTGGTCTTCACCTTTGAAGGGCAAATGAAGAATGACAAATTGCCTTATCACGCTTCCTTTGACCAATTCGTGCAAGAGGTCAAGGCAGTCGATGAGAAGACAGTGGTCGTTACCTTCAAGATCCCGGCTCCACGTTTCGCCTTTGAAGTGTTGATGCTGAAGTTTGACACTGGTATTCCGATTGTCCCAGCCCATGTGCTGAGCAAAGAAGCCGATGTCAATGCCTTCCAGGGTGGCTTGGATATGGCTCACTCTGGTCCCTATAATCTGGTAACCTGGGATGCCAACCAAAAGATCTTCGACCTGCGCGAGGATTGGTGGGCCGTGGCCGCTGGCCGCATTGCCGCTCCTGCCGTCAAGCGTGTGGTCATGGTCAACATTGGTGGTCAGGTTGGTCAGAACATGGATACCGTGATCCAGCGCGAAGTCAACAACGAGTTTGACGCCATCCTCGATGTGCGCAGCTCGGTTGCCAAGCAAATTCTGGAGTCAAACGACAAGATCACCACGCACTCGGGCAAAAATCCACCCTATGGTTACCTCGACTGGTGGCCCAACTCACTGTGGATGAACACCCAGATCGAGCCATTTAATGATGTCAAAGTGCGCCGTGCTATCAGCCTGGCGATCAACCGCGACCAACTCGACGAAGTGCTCTACGAAGGTGCCAAGGTGACCACAATCTTCCCCTTCCCGCTCTATCCTGGCTTGCAGAAGTTTGTGGACAGCCCCGAAGTCAAGGCCCTGGAAGAGAAGTATCAGCCGCGCAAGTTTGACCTGGAAGAAAGCGCCAAGTTGATGACCGAAGCTGGCTTCACCAAGAATGGCGACGATCTGTGGGAGAAGGATGGCAAGACCGTTCCTTCTACCATTAGTGGCTTCGAAGGCATTCACTCGGATATCGTTCCGTTGTTGGTCGAAATGCTGCGCACCGCCGGCTTTGATGCCGCCGTCGACTTCAGCACCGATGCCTACAATCACATGGCAAATGGCGATCCCGGCCTCTATATGTTCGGCCACGGTGCCAGCTTGAAGGATCCCTATGCGGCCTTTGAACTGTTCCACAGCCGCTATAGCGCCGCAGTAGGCACAACAGCCGGTAACAACCGCTTCTCGCGCTACGCCAATCCCGAATACGATGCCTTGCTCGATGAAATGGCACCGCTCGGTTCAGATGATCCGAAGTTCCAGGCCGATGCCGTGAAGTTGCTCGAAATCTACTGGCGCGACCAGATCGACGTCCCGATCATTCAGTGGCTGCACCGTATCCCCTACAACCAGACCTATTGGACCAATTGGCCAACTGCTGACAATCTGGCGATGGGTACCAATGGCGCTTTCTGGGCGCACACTGGTATGTTGGTAGTTACTGGTCTGCAACCAGCAAGCAAGTAAGTCAGTGAGACAGTAAGGAAGTAGTACAGGGGTCAGTGAAATCGTACCTGAAATTCCGCTGGCTCCCTGGATCGCCTTCTTACTGTCTCATTTTTTCTGCCACACTCTACAAAGTCGTAACCGACAAAGTAACAAGTGCAATAGGCAAGGAAAAGTGCCATGAGTGTTAAGTTCATTGTTCGACGTCTATTTTTTCTCGTTTTGGTGGTCTGGTCGGCTTCTACCATTACCTTTTTCATTCCGCGTATCTCCAACCGCAATCCCATCCGCGAACGTTTTGCTGCCTTGGCACGAACCGGCGGTTTTTCTCCAGCGGACATGGATACGATCGTTGCCTCCTATAACACAAAATTTGGACTCGACAAGCCTCTACTCGAACAATATTTCAGCTATATCTCCAGCGTTGCTCGTCTTGACATGGGCGTTTCGCTCAATAAGTTTCCACGCACGGTCATGCAGTTGATTGGCGATTCGTTGCCGTGGACCATTTCACTGCTGCTGGTCACAACCGTGTTATCTTTTGTGATTGGCAACTTGCTGGGCGCCGTTGCTGCCTGGCCGCGTGCGCCGCAATGGATTCGCACTGCGGCGACGCCGTTTATTCTGTTACAAGGCGTTCCACCAGTTTTGATGGGAATTTTACTGCTCTTCTTTATTGCCTATCGGCTCAAGTGGGCTCCCTTAGGCAGCGCCTACTCAACCGGGCTCATCCCAGACTGGTCAGATTTATCCTTTATTCTTGATGTGCTCCATCATCAACTGCTCCCTGGCCTGGCGCTGATTCTAGGTTCGGTCGGTGGCTGGGTACTCTCGATGCGCGGCATGGGAGTCACCATTCAGGGCGAGGATTATGTAAACTTCGCCGAGCACAAAGGGTTAAGTGGTCAGGTTATTTTTCGTGATTACTACCTACGCAATGCCCTGTTGCCCCAAGTAACAGGTCTTGCCTTGGCGTTAGGCAATGTAGTGACATCGGGTGTTGTCATCGAGCAGCAATTTGGGCTTCCGGGATTGGGTCAGATTCTGGGGCAGGCGATTCAGGCCAACGACTTTCTGGTGATCTACGGCGTGGTGCTTTTCATCACGATTGCAGTGGCATCGTTGATGGTCGTAGTTGAACTGCTCTACCCCTTGCTGGATCCGCGCATTCGCAACGAGTAAAAAGAGGTTTCATGGCTAGTACGACATTTCCAACTACGCAAAATACACCATCTGCAGCCAATTTTTTGCCCAGCCGCACCGTTTTATTGCTGCGTTATTTACGACGCAATAAAAGTTTGGTCATTGGCCTGTTGATCCTGCTGTTTTTGGTGTTTTTTACCGTGTCGGGTTTTATGACGCTCGATCTGAAACAAGCCTACCCGCTCACGGTTAAAACGAAACAACCGCCCAGTGCCCAATTTCTGCTTGGCACAGATTTCTTTGGTCGTAATCTACACGCCGCCATGGTGATTGGTCTGTGGCAGACAGCGCTGATCGGCCTTTTGGCTGGTGCCATTGGCACCACGGTTGGCGTCATTCTTGGCTTCACATCGGCCTACTTCGGCGGTTATATCGATGCAGCCATCAAAGGCATCTGCCAGATTCTAACGCCCATTCCGGTCTTTCTGATCCAGGTGATCATCGCTGGCTCGATCGACAAGCGTGATGTCACGATCTACACGATGGCCTTCATCGTTGTGATGCTGGCCTGGATGGGGCCGACGCTGGTGGTGCGTTCGCAGGTGCTTTCGATGAAGGAACGCCAGTTTGTCTCGGTGGCAAAACTCTCTGGTGTTGGTGATTTGGGTATCATTTTTGGTGAAATTTTGCCCAATTTGTTACCATTTATTGCCGCTGCCTTTGTCACCCAGGTCTTTGCCGCCGTCTTTGGCTCGTTCTATCTGGCGGTGTTGGGCTTGGGTCCTTTGCGCGAACCACTGCTTGGCAATCTGATTTGGGCGGCACAACAACAGAGTGCATTCTTCAACGGTTGGTGGTGGTGGCCCTTTGCCCCAGCCATCGCCCTGATTTTGATTCTGGGCTCGCTGGCTCTGATCAATATGGGGCTAGACGAACTTGCCAATCCAAGAATCCGCCGCTCGGAGTAACAGGAACAGCCTATTATGGTCAGCCAAAGTAAACCGATTTTCCATACTACTTCTACTAATTCTGGTTCCAACATGAAACCGGTTCTCGAAGTCAATAATTTACAGGTCTCCTATTATACAGACGCCGGTCGCGCACGGGCTCTCGATGGCGTCAACCTGAGTTTGAACGCTGGCGAAAAGTTAGGCTTAGTTGGCGAATCTGGCTCGGGCAAGAGCACGATGGCCCTGGCTATGACGCGCATGATCAAGCCACCGGGACGCATCGAAGGCGGACAGGTCATTGTTGATGGCACCGATCTGATCTCCTTGCCCACAGACCAAATGCTCAAGGCGCGCCTCAGCAAAATTGCCTACATTCCGCAAGGAGCGATGAACTCGCTCAATCCCGTCATGCGGATTGGGGCGCAAATGGTGGATGCGATCAGGGCCCACAACCGCAATGCTTCTAAGTCGGAGATGGAAGACTACTGTATCCAGGCCTTGCAGT
Organism: Caldilineaceae bacterium; assembly: GCA_046328715.1. Taxonomy (GTDB): domain Bacteria; phylum Chloroflexota; class Anaerolineae; order Caldilineales; family Caldilineaceae; genus JAXLWB01. The sequence goes on from JAXLWB010000004.1 coordinate 298,759, forward strand.
CGGTGGATCTCAAGCCGAATGTTTTCCGCATGTATGCCCATGAGTTGAGCGGTGGTATGAAACAGCGTGTCTGTATCGCCATCGGCATTCTGCTCAAGCCCAAGGTAATCATCGCCGACGAGCCGACCAGCGCTTTGGACGTTGTGACCCAACGCCAGGTGATGGAAACCATCGACCGGGTTCAGGATGAAATTGGTGCGGCTGTGATCCTGATCGGCCACGATATGGGCTTGATGGCACAATTTGTGGACAAAGTTGCGGTCATGTACACAGGGCGGTTGATGGAACTGAGCAAGGTGGAGGACATGTTTACCGACCCCAAACATCCTTATGCCCAAGCGCTCATCAATAGCTTGCCCAATCTGGAAAACAAGGGCGTCTTTCAGGGCATTCCTGGTTTGGCACCTGCGCTTTTGCGCTTGCCCAGTGGCTGCACTTTCCATCCCCGCTGTGTGCATGTGATGGAGCGCTGCAAAGCCCAACGCCCAGAGACTCTCACGATCGGCAAAGATCGCATTGTTGAATGCCATCTCTATTCGGAAAAGGCCTGACCCATGACCGAGCTTCTCGAATTTCGTAACGTTACTAAGACTTATTCACGCGGTTTACTCACTCGCACATCGACGATTGCGCTCAACAATGTCTCGCTCAAATTGTCGCAAGAAGAACCGACGATTGTAACAGTGGCAGGCGAAAGTGGCAGTGGCAAAACAACCCTGGCGATGTTGCTGCTGGGCTTTATTCCTCCCTCTGCTGGTGAAATTCTCTATAAAGGTAAGAACATCAATCACCTCAGTGGTGAAGAACGGATGACCTTTCGGCGCGAAGTGCAGGCTGTCTTCCAGGATCCCTTTGCGGTCTTTAATCCCTTTTACACGGTCGATCATCTGCTTTCGGTGCCGATTGATCGCTTCAAATTGGCCAAATCCAAACAAGAGGCACGTGCCAAGATGGAGGAAGCTCTCGCTGCCGTGGGTCTGCGCCCGGAAGATATCTTGGGACGCTTCCCGCATCAGCTTTCGGGCGGACAGCGTCAGCGTATCAATGTCGCTCGTGCCTTGTTGCTCAAACCACGCTTGCTGGTAGCTGATGAGCCAGTTTCGATGGTGGATGCCTCCTTGCGCGCTACCATTCTGGAAACCTTGAGCAATTTGCAAAAGACACACGGTGTTTCCATCCTCTACATCACACACGATCTAACGACCGCCTATCATATTGCCAAGTCGATTATTGTACTCTATCGTGGCTCGGTGATGGAAGCCGGCGACGTGGATGCGGTGATCAAAAGCCCGCAACATCCCTACACCCGACTCTTGATCGATAGCATCCCCTGGCCCGATCTCAAACGGCGCTGGGGTGAAACGGCGATCAAGGCCAAGGAGTCAGAGCTAACTGTTAGCCAAAGCGGCTGTCGTTTCCTTTCCCGCTGCCCCTTTGCTATGGAAAAGTGCTCTCAGGAACCACCTCTGTTCCGGCTCAAAGAGCATCAGGCAGCTTCCTGTTATCTGCACGATCAAAATCCCATGATCCACCCAGACAAACTGTCGGAATTGCTGCCGGTCTGAGGGACATTGCAGAATGCGGATTTTGGATTGCGGATGGCTGCTTGATTCGCCACTCGCGCCCACAGGGCACCCGCGCACTCGATTTTGTATGACTGTCAGTGTAGCGATTGATCCGGCTGTGATCTGCTAAATGAGGATCGCCCTCGGTTCTATTTTGCTGCTGTGGGTGTGGCGATTCATAATGCCTACTATGAGATTATTGAAATTTCTGCGTTTTGCATTGATCGGCTGGATTGCAGGGGTACTCTTTACCATAGTAGTTGGACTCATCTGGCCAGCCATCTTTCCTGGCATGCTGCGACCTGAGCACTACAATATCACTGATGCAATCAGTTTACCGATGACAATGGTGATTACCATCTATGTAACCTCGATCCCCTCGCTGATCGGTGGTCTGATCGGCGGCGCGCTTCCCCGTGAAGGTGGCTCGCGTGAGCAGATGTTCGCTGCCGCCTTTGGTGGCATTATCCTCTCCATCCCCTTTGGTTGCTTCAATTATTGGTTGTTAAGTGGAGCGTAGGATAGTGTCAAAGCCTTTCCGTTCGTTTGCCTTTAGCCTTGAATTAATTCGGTTGGCGATACTTCGTTTGCGCTATCACTTCATGCTCAGCGTGCTCTCATTGCTGGGCGTGGTATTGGCCGTCGCCATTGTCAGCAGTGCGGCCTTCTTTGCGCAAGGGGTGGACACCGTCATCATGCGCCAGGAGTTGGCCGACTATAGCAAATCTGCTGGCCAGCCACCGCTTTCCACAAAGCTGTTTGCAGCTTCTTCGCGTACTGTACCCTTCAATGTGCAACGGATCGAGGAATTGGGCAGCCATGTAGCAGACACCCTTTCCAGTGAAGTTGGTCTCCCTGTGCGTGCTCAGACCGTGATGATGGCCAGCGGTGTCATGCATCTTCGCCCCAGGGCTGATGATACGCGCTACACCGACAAAAAGAATATTGCTGATTTTGGCGTGAACATTTTCTCCCAGGTGGCCGAACATCTCGACATTGTTGAAGGTGCCCCGTTGGATGATGGTGCCAGCAAAGATGCGCTAGATGTCTGGATTTACGCCGACCAAGCCACTAAATTCGGTCTCCAGATCGGTGAGCTTTATGAATTGACTGGATCTGACCTCAGCCAACCCCTCTCGATACGGATTGCAGGCAGTTGGCATCCCAAAGATCCCGAGAATCACGAGTTTTGGTTTAGTGACCCCAGCATGACCTTACAGGATAAATTGCTGGTGCGGCACGATGATTATGTTCATCTGGTTGAGCCAAATCTCACGGTCGGGGTGCGAGCTGCCACCTGGTATATCATTCTTGATGAATTACAGGCGGTTCCTTCCTCTGCCCAGAAATATGTAGACGGCTTCACTACGGCGGCCAGGGTCATCAAGGGCTATGTGCCGGGCGCCCAGATGACTACACCGTCGCTTTCGCTTTCCAAGTTTGTCGGGCGACAGACTACATTGGCGACGGTATTACTTGGTTTCAATACCCCAGCGCTGGCTTTTTTGCTCTACTTCCTTGCCCTCACCTCTGCTGTCATCGCCTACTGGTCGCGGCGCGAATCTGCGATCCTGCTTAGCCGGGGTATGACGCGCTGGGGCATTCTGAGTTCCACCGTTGCTGAAGTGCTAATCCTCGTCGCTATTGGCCTGCCACTGGGGCTATTGGCTGGCCTAGCGGTGGCGCGTGGCATGGGCTATACTACCAACTTCCTTCAGTTTATCTGGCGTTCACCCTTGCCTGTCTCCTTTACCAATCTCAATTGGCCGCTCGTCGTGGCTGCCTTAGCGCTGATTTTACTCGTGCGTGTCTGGATGGCGGCAGCAGTAAGCGGGGATACGGTCGTTTCGCAGGAGCGCGAACATGCGCGACCGCTCAAGGGACCGTTTTGGTACCGCGCCTATTTAGATCTGATTCTGCTGATTCCTGCCGTCTATGGCTATCAGCAATTGGCACAGCGGGGTACCTTTAGCGCCCTGGTCAAAGAGCAGCCCGAAGAGATCTTCAAAGATCCACTGCTGATCGTCGCACCCGCCTTGATGGGTGTGGTTGGCTCGCTGCTCGCCATGCGTATCTTTCCCTGGCTGATGATGCTGCTCGATTGGTTGGCCGAACGGGTCACTGGCTTGCCTTCCCATCTGGCCTTGCGCCAATTAGCGCGCTACAGTCAAAGCTACATCAATCCGATGTTGCTAGTGATTGTCTCGCTCTCGCTGGGTGTTTATTCTCACGCCTTGGCGGCTAGTCTCGATCAATGGCTAATTGACCGTGTCTCCTATCGAACCGGTGCCGATCTGACCTTCGAGCCATTTGACTGGGCGTTGGTCTCGGGTGACAAACCTACACTCGGTGCTGACTGGGTTCCGCCGCCCAGCGAATTTGCTGCCTTGCCAGGCGTTGCTGCTGCTACACGTTTTGGCGACTATCGTGCCAATATCAAAGTCGCTGCCGGAGATGGTAAGGTCGTTTCAGGCCGCTTCATCGCGCTGGACCGCGCTGAGTTTGCGCGCGTCTCATGGTTTCGGCCCGACTTTGCCAGCGAGCCGCTGGGGGGGCTAATGAATCGGCTAGCCGCCACCCCCGAGGGCATTTTGGTTTCGGAGAGCTTTCTAAAAGCCAACAACCTACGTGCTGGCGATAAACTGGAGATTTACGTTCTGGCTGATGGCGGGGCCAGTTTGACTGATCAATTCACCGTCGTTGGTGCTTATCGCTATTTCCCCACGGTTTACGAGCAGGAAAAAGTGGCCGTGATCGGAAATTTCGAGTACATCAACTCTTTCTTTGGCATGACCATGCCGCATCATCTGTGGCTGAAGTTGAAACCAGGGGCGCGTGGTGAAGATGTTGTGAAAAGTATCCCAGAGACTGGAATTGACGCGATCAGTGTAGAGGATACCCCTGCAATTCTGACGGATGAGCGTGGCAAGATGGAGCGTGTAGGTGTCTTTGGGACACTTTCCGTGGGTTTTCTTGCGTCAGCCTTGATGGCTGCGTTGGGTCTGCTCACACACACCTATTCCTCGCTCAATGAACGCCTCTATCTTTTTTCGGTGATGCGGGCAATTGGCTTGAAGCGCATTCAGGTGCTGCTCCAGGTTGGGCTTGAATACACATTGCTCATTGCCTATGCAGGGTTTGCCGGCGTTACCATTGGTACAATCTCGACACAACTTTTTGTCCCGCTCTTCCGGGTCAGTGGCGATCCTGGCAAGGCGCTGCCTCCCCTTTTGCCCATTCTCGACCAAACCCAGGTGATCCCACTTGTCGCCATCTTTACGCTAGGCATTATCTTCTTGGAATTGCTGATCATCCGTACTGCCATTTATCAACGCTTGGGACAGGCGTTGCGGCTGGGACATCAGGGGTAAGCGTGTTTATTGCGGAATGCGGATTCCACTTGCAATCTGCTACATGGCCCTTGCTGACGCACAGGGTTCTGCTAATTCGTCACCTTTTCTTATCCCTCAACAGCCGCTTCGAGAATTGTAAAGCGTTGTGTTTCGCAGTCTATCTCCGCTAGCACACCATAAGGCAGCACAAACATGGGATCGGTGTGGCCGAAGTCCATGTTTGTGATGAGCGGTAGCTCGGTCAGCCCTTCCTCGTCAACCACAACCTGGCGCAACATTGCATCATACTCGGCAAAGCGTGCTGGTGGAATCTGTCCGCCGGGGCGAGAGTAGAGAATGCCACATACCCTGTGTAGTACGCCTGCCGCGGCCAAGGTACGTAAGGCATATTTGACCCAACTTGGCGACGGAGCTTCTTCGGAGGTCTCCAGAAAAAGGATCGAATTGCGCCACTGTTCCAGGCTGGGCCAAAAGTTGGTGCCACGCAGCCAATCTAGCACCTCCAGACAGCCGCCAATCAGTCGTCCACGTCGAACGCCTTTACCCTGAAGCCAATTCCAGCCAGTTGATGGTTGAAGCTGGCGCTTGCGTTGTTGATGAGCCGGGTCACTCCAATCCAAATGTTCAACCGTCCATCCACCCACATTCGGCTGAATCTCACCAATCGGCGCAGTGGAGAAGAGAGCACGTTGCACCGCATCGACCATATAGGGGAACAGTCCGCCATTTTCGCCAAAGCCAGCCATGATCGCTGGTCCGTAAAAGGAAGTCACTCCCGCCTTTAAGAAGGCAAAGTGCGTGATCGTCGTATCTGAATAGCCCATAAAGATCTTGGGATGGCTGCGAATCAGTTCCAGATCAAGATGGGGCAGCAGCCGAATTGACTCTTCACCGCCAATCGTCGAAAAGATGGCGCCGATGGTTGGATCGAGCAGCGCTTCGTGTAGATCATCCGCCCTTGCTCGTGGATTGCGCCAGATCCAGTCGGCGTCGACCAGGGCATGAGGGGTTTCGACGACTTTGACGCCAAAGGTCTCTTCCAATTGTGCCTTGCCCGCCGCATAGCGATGGGGAAAACTCCCTGGCCCGCCCCACGAAAGCGTGATAGCAGCAACTTTGTCGCCTGGAGCAAGCTTGGGTGGACGAATGTATGGATGGGTAGAACGGAGAGATTGCATAGTAGTAACTGGTTCGGTGTGCCGAAAAATCAATCAAGAAACCGACCAGAATAACTTGTCATTCTGAGGAGCGGCTGTTTGCGACGAAGAATCTTGGTTGGTCTGACAACGCAGGATTCTTCGCTCAAAAAAGCCTTCGCTCAGAATGAGGGTCCTGGGCAAGTCGGCACAGTTGGTTTCTCGAGAGGACGGGTTCGCAAACAGCCGTTCCGTCGTGCCGACCACTTCGTGAACAGAATGACAAATTTACCTGGCCAAAAATTTCGCCTACACAATATAAGGTATCAAGCCCTTCGGTAATATTCTGCCAACAGTTGGTCCATCACCCAGGTGGTTCGTGCTGCGCTTTCTCCTGTACTTGGGCAGCGACCGATACCGTTGAGTTCATCCACGATGGTCTGGATCAGTGGCTGCTGCACATGGTCGGGTGTGGGTTCGGGGAAATCAGTGACGCCAGTGGAAGTGGTTAAGCGAATTGCCTCGGTGCCAAAGGATGAAAAGGTCAGTTTGCCCTTTGTGCCGACAATTTCGGTCTGATCTAGACGCTGGTAGCTATCAAAGCACCAAATGCCTGTCCCGTGTACACCGTTAGCAAAGACAAAACTGCCATTGACCACATCTTCGGCTCGATAGTTCCCGCCTTGATTGGCTGCATTTCCTTGCACCTTGACAACAGGACCCAAGAAGTAGTCAAGATAATCCAACATATGGGCCGCCAAATCAACAAAGAAACCGCCACCTGCAATCTCGGGTTGGACACGCCAGGGTAAGTTGCCATCGCTTGGCGCGACCCAATTGCGGTAAAATTGGATGGTCACCGTGCGTGGCTCACCAATCATGCCGCCTTCAAGTAGCTCTTTCACTTTCAAAAAACGGGGCAACCTGCGGCGATAATAGGCAACCCACAAGGGAACACCTGCTGCCTGACAGGCTTGAACCATACTCAAACATTCGGCATGGTTCAGCGCCATTGGTTTTTCCACGTAAACGGGCTTGCCCGCAGATGCTACAGCTAAGGTGTACTCTCGATGCGCATTAGGTGGTGTGGCGATGTAGACTATATCAACCTCGGGATCGTCAATCAACTGCCGTGTATTATTATACCATTTGGGGACGCCATGCCGCTGTGCATAGTCAGCAGCCAAGGCTCCATCACGCCGCATGACGGCGACCAATTGAGAATTGGTTGCTTTTTGAAAACCAGGCCCACTTTTAACTTCAGTAACATTACCGCAACCAATGATACCCCAACGGATTGTTCGCATCGTTCATCATCTCCTACTCTCCGTTCTGTAGACTCGCCACATGTTGCCGCAATCCTTCCACTAGTGGGGTTGAAGGTACGTAGAGGCCGTGGCTGCGCAACTTGCTCATATCGTAATAGCGGTGGCCAACAAAGAACGATCGTTCCGGGTTGCCTGCCAGGAAGTCGTGTACCGATGCTTCTTCAATTGTCACTTCGACGCCGATAATCTCGCCCAATATACGGTAAAAATCACGCGCTTCGATCAAGTCGGGGCCAACGGTCATGTAAATTTGGCCTGGGCTATTGGGATTGCCATAACAACTGAGGATGGTCTGCGCTAGGTCAGCAGCAAAAATCGGCTGTTGTAACAAAACGCCGCCGGCAAGTAAATGCAAAGGCTGCCCTGTTCGCATTACCTCCAACAATTGTGGATTGCGACTTTGATGTGGCACGCAGCCCAGCAGCGAGCCAGGCCCATAAATGTGGCAGGGGCGTAGGATCGTCCACTTCATCGAGCCAGTGTCGCTGTTGATAAATGCCAGTTCACACTGCCGTTTCTTGCCACCATAACCACTAGTCAAGTAATGTCCGCTTTCTTCGTTCTGGGGTAAGCGTCGTCGCAGTGGGTCAAAAACTGAATCGGTAGAGATAAAGACGAAGTGGCTGGCTCTTGCGCGAAAAATGGCAACATCTTGCTCTGCATCTTCGACCTCGTAGCCAATCGAGTCCACGACCAGATCCCACTGTTGTGGGATTGCTTCAATCGTTGCCGCAAAATTCGCTCGATCCTTGCGATCCACGATGACAGGCGTAACGCCTGGGGGCAGGATACGCTGACCCCGCGTGATCGCCCACACCCGATGTCCTGCAGCAACCGCAGTACGCGCCAACGTACCACTTACAAAGCCACTACCGCCGATGAGAAGAATATTGAGTGAAGTCATGGAATAAGTCCATCTTAT
>JAXLWB010000040.1:0-92927 GCA_046328715.1 Caldilineaceae bacterium
GGTGCGGAAGAGTTGGTTCTCTTTACAGTAGCGTTCAACCAGATCGACCTGAGCCTCGTCGCGACCGGTACTGATCATGTAGCGCAGGGTCTCTTCGTCGACCGGGAAGTAACCCATGGTGGCACCATACTCAGGGGCCATGTTGGCGATAGTGGCACGGTCGGCTAGGCTCAGTTTGGAGACGCCGGGGCCGTAGAATTCGACGAACTTATCGACCACGCCCTTCTTGCGCAACATTTCGGTCACGCGCAACACCAGATCCGTGGCGGTGGCTCCTTCGGGCAGTTCGCCGGTTAGCTTAAAGCCAACCACCGCGGGCAGCAGGAAGAACATCGGTTGACCGAGCATCACTGCCTCGGCTTCGATGCCGCCTACGCCCCAACCGACGACTCCCAAACCGTTGATCATCGTCGTGTGGCTGTCGGTGCCTACTAACGAATCGGGATAAGCAACCGGCATGCCGTCGCCGTTGAGTGTGCGCAATTGGACGCCCGAGGCAAGGTATTCGAGGTTGACTTGGTGGACAATGCCGGTGGCCGGTGGAACAACGCGGAAATTGTCAAAGGCACCCTGGCCCCACTTCAAGAATTCATAGCGCTCGCGGTTGCGTTCGAATTCAAGTTTGGCATTGTAGAAAAGGGCCAACTCGCTGCCAAATTGATCGACCTGCACCGAGTGGTCGACCACCAGATCGACAGGAACCAATGGATTGACCTTCTTGGGATCGCCGCCCATCCGTTCCATCGCATTGCGTAGCGCCGCCAGATCGACCACGGAAGGCACACCCGTAAAGTCTTGTAACACGACACGTGCTGGCTTAAAGGGAATCTCTTCCTTGGCCGCCGTCTCCGGTCCCCACTTGGCGATGGTCTCGATCGAGTCCTTGGTGATCTCGAAGCCATCGGCCTGGCGCAGCGCCGCTTCGAGTAGGACACGAATGGAGAAGGGAAGCTTTGCGATTTCCACGACCCCAGCCTTCTCCAAGGCGGAAAGTCGGTAAATAATTGCCTGACCGGAACCTGTATCAAAGGTTCCTTTAGCACCAAAATAATCTTGAGTCGTCATTTTTCTCTTCCTTTTGATATAGAAGGGCAAGTAGATGTATGAACTGGCGAGTAATCATATTTGGGTTTGTAATACTACCAATCCATGTCTACGGCTTTACTCCAATCATACCAGCAAGCGTCAAATGTTTTGTAATCAATAAGCAAGTGAGAGAAAAATATTCTGATTCATGGTTGAAGCAATGAAAAGCTTTCAATGTTTTTCATTCTCCTGTAAAATTATACCAATGCAAAAAAATCTACTTCAACCAGTAACCGCTTCCTTGCAAGTGTCACTCGATCGGTTGATGCTTGCTGCGCCTGTAGCGATCCTCGTTGCAGATCAGCATGGAAGGATCTTGTTCAGCAATCAAAGGCTGAATTCGCTCTTCGGTTACGAGAAGGACGAACTGTTTGAAACTTCGATTGAACAACTGCTGCCTGAATCGTCACGTGGCATTCATGTACAACATCGCCACGGCTATATGGCGGCTCCACGCGTCCGCTCAATGGGATCAGGTATGGATCTGATCGGGCTGCGCAAAGACGGTACAACCTTTCCGATTGAGGTTGGGTTAAGTCACTTGGAGATCGATGGCCACTTGGTGGTCATGGCGTCCGTGGTTGATATCAGCGTGCGCAAACGTACCGAGGAAGTGCTGGAAGAACGGGTCACAGAACGGACGCGCGAACTGGATCGCCGTCGCCGCATCTCGGATGGTTTGGCAACGGTGTTGGCGATGATCAACGCCAATCATCCCTTGGATGAGATTCTGAATGCGATTTTGGGGCATGCCACGCTGATTCTCAAGGTAGATGCTTGTGCCCTGGTGCGCAATTTAGCGAGCGGAGGGTGCGAAGTGCAGGTGGCAAGAAACCTGCCCCTTGACTATGGCCAAAGTCTATTGCGCTTGAGTGAACAACTGCAACAAAGTGACATCGAGGAGCCCAATCGCTCGCTCGCTGAGCGGATCCTGCGTAGCCGGGAAGTTTCTCAGATCTTTAACCTGCATAACGAGCCACTCTCTGGACTGATTGCCTATGACCAATGTCATCGCATTTTGGCCGATTATGGATTACGCTCGGAATTGGCGATTCCCCTGATTGTGCGCAACGAAGTATACGGTTCGTTTCGCCTCTACCTCAAGTACCCCCACGTCTTCTTGAATGATGAATTGGAACATGCCCAGATCTTGAGTGAACAGATCACCCTGGCGCTGGAAAATGCGCGCTTGCACGCCGATCTCAAATTAGCTGCGGTCACGGCGGAGCGAAATCGCATTGCCCACGATCTTCACGATTCGGTGACACAAACGCTCTTTTCGGCCAGCATGATCTCGGATATCTTACCCACGTTGTGGCAACGCCGCCCGGAAGAGGCCATGCGCCGTCTGACCGAACTGCGCGAACTGACGCGTGGTGCCCTGGCCGAAATGCGTACCCTGTTGCTGGAATTGCGTCCAGAAGCACTGGAGAATATTGAGCTACCGGAATTGCTCAAACAGTTGGCAACTGCCTTTGTAGGGCGTTCGCGCGTGCCACTCGACCTGGCGATCGATGAGGAGTGTGTGGTCGACCACGCGGCGCGTACCGCTCTCTACCGGATTGCCCAAGAAGCATTGAACAATGTGACAAAACATGCCAATGCTAGCCACGCCATGCTCTCCTTGACGCACCAAAATAACACGGTTGAAATGTGTATTACCGATGATGGCGATGGCTTTGATCCGACCCGGGTGCGTGGCAATCATCTCGGGTTGAATATCATGCGTGAGCGCGCCGCCGAGATCGGAGCCGATTTGAAGATCGGCAGCCGTCCGGAAAAGGGCACAAAAGTATCTGTTTTGTGGACACAAACGAACAAGATGTGATAGGGTACAGGAATACAGTAACGATTTATTAGAATCTCTTCTGGGAAAGGGACCACGCGATGCAGAAAGTTGACCGAGTGGGGCTTTCTGGAAGATGCTTGCTGACTTCTCGGCAAGCGATCCCATAGAATTACAAAGTTTGTGATTCCTATACCAAGCCTGGAGATGGAATGTCAGATACACCACCCATCCGCATCATGATTGTCGATGATCAACCTGTGGTACGAAGCGGATTAGGCGCATTTCTTTCAATTCATGACGATTTGGAGCTTGTTGGAGAAGCCAGTGATGGCGCACGCGCCTTATCACTCTGTGCCAAGGTGAACCCTGATGTGATCTTGATGGATTTGGTCATGCCCAACATGGATGGTGCCGAAGCGACTGCGCGCATTCGCCACAGTTTCCCCAACATTCAGGTTCTGGTCCTCACAAGCTTTAAAGAAGATGAATTGGTGCAGAAAGCGCTGGAAGCAGGCGCGATTGGTTACTTGCTCAAGAATATATCTTCGGATGAGCTTGTAAAGGCGATTCGCGCTGCCTACGCTGGCCGCCCGACCCTTTCACCAGAAGCAACCGAGGTGTTAATTCGTAAAGCGACCCATGGTCCAGGTATTGAACTAGGCAGTGATTTGACTGAACGCGAGCGTGAAGTGCTGATGTTAATGGTCAAAGGGCTCAACAACAATGAGATTGCCGAACACATGATTGTGAGCCGTTCGACGGTGAAGTTCCACGTCAGCAATGTCCTTTCGAAATTGCAGGCAAGCAACCGTATGGAAGCCATTGCCATTGCCCTCAAACAGAAGATTGTCCCCATCAAAGATTAACATCTGAACTTACCTAGTCAAATGGCTAGGTAAAATCCTCTCCTCTTTACTAGTTACACTTTTGATAAACCCCTTTATCCTTCAACCGAAGTAGCGACTTGCATTTTATCGGGTAGTTGGCTATTTCGGCATGGGTGTACACCTCAACCAGAAATGTAGCTAGATTTGGCAGCGCTGTGTTGAAAGTGTGGGCTTCGATTGGTTGAAAAGGTTTTATACAATATTCCCGTTATAAGGGAAGAAAAAATTTTTACCAAGAGCCTGGCATGAGTAAGTGTCGCAACAACATAGTTTACCATTTGCTTGACCCTGAAGTTTCATATTAATATAAGTTTACCCTAATTTTGTTTAGGAATGTAGCAAACGTAATTCCCAAGACACAAGAAACAGAAGCTCGTGTTGCGCAGGTCCGCATGTGCTGGCTATTGGCGAATCGCGCTTTTTGCCTCTGATTCGAGTTTCGTGGACTTACGCCACGCTGCGGCTAAACCGATCTTGTTGAAAAGCAACTATTTACGCCGTAGAGAGGAGATTCATGAAAGAACCTAGCGCGCCGAAAGGCACAATTGCACTCTTGGCAGTCTTTCTCTTGATTACGATTGCCCTGTGGGCCAACGCCTATCTTGTCATGTTGTCACGAGGAGCCACGCAATGAGTGCCGGATTTAACGAACCAAACGGAAATCCCATCACACCAGAAGAAAGCCTTCACATCGATTGGTGGGAAGCAATGTGGATTCGTATCACCATCGTAGTGCTGATCATTTTTACGGGCGCTGTCTTCTTTGCGAGTACGCAACTGGGCATTCAATTGCCTGGAGTCCACATGCGTATTAACCCAAACACACTGAACGATCCGGCTGTGAGTCCCTTTGCCAATCCTGAAGTGAAAATGGTAGCCGAGGGAGAATACGAAGCCTATGTTCGAGCCCAAATTTGGCTCTTTACTCCTGGCGAAATTCACATTCCAGTTGGTTCAAAATTGACCCTTTATGTAACCAGCCAAGATGTACAGCATGGTTTTAAGATTGACCGCACCAACGTGAATATGATGGTGCTGCCAGGTCAAGTCTCGAAACTGAGCCATCGTTTTACAGAGCCAGGCATCTACAACTTTATCTGCCACGAATATTGTGGTGTCGGTCACCACACCATGTATGGTCGGATTATTGTCGAAGATGCAGCCATGATTGCTTCGGAAACCGCGACAGCAGAAGCGGTAGCTGCCGCCGCCTCAACACCTGTTCCTTCTGACGCCCAAGCTGCTGCACCCATCGGTGATCCTGAAAAGGGCAAGGTGGTCTTTACGACATGCGCAGCTTGTCACGGGCCAAATGGCCAAGGTGTACAAGGATTGGGTAAACCGTTCACGACCAGTGAGTTCATTGCCACCAAAACCGACGCTGAGTTGGTTGAGTTCTTGAAAGTTGGCCGACCGGTTGGCGATCCACTCAACACCACAGGTGTTGCAATGCCGCCAAAGGGTGGCAACCCGGCACTCACTGATCAAGATCTGTTCAATGTTGTCGCTTACGTTCGCACATTGCATCAATAATTCGGTAGGACAAGAATATTTCTTGTTCTATAGGAGGTACATACATGGCTGTTAATAATCTCACAATGCCGATGGCTGGGCGGATTGCTGAACCTGTGCCGCTGACAAAGTCCGACATTGATTACTCGCATCGAATCGCTGGTTGGAGCATCGGTATTGCCATGGCAGCGCTCTCAATCGGTGTTACCATTGGTGTGTTGCAGGGGCTGGAACATGCAGGGCTAAATGTCTACCCTTACATCGCTCCCTTTTTGCAGAGTTACTACCAAGGCTTGACCTTGCACGGTGTGTTGAATGCCCTGGTGTGGACCACATTTTTCATTATCGGCTTCTTCACCTATGCAACTGTCCATAGTTTGAACCGCCCGCTGCGTTTTGAATGGCTGCATACAACCGGCTTTTTAACCATGGTTGTCGGCTTGCTCATGGCCGCCTTTCCGATGCTGATGAATTATGCATCGGTGCTCTATACGATGTACACACCCATGCAGGCGCATTGGGCCTTCTATCTCGGCCTTACCTTGGTTGTTGTAGGCACTTGGATCATTGGGTGGAACATCTTCATGACCTTGGCGGCATGGCGTAATGAACACCCAGGAGAAAAGCAGCCATTTATTGCGCTGGCAGTTGCCATTACGATGGCGCTATGGCAGTTGGCGACCTTGGGTGTTGCGATTGAAATGTTGATCTTTGTCATCCCTTGGTCCCTTGGTTTGTTGGGTGGCACTGACCCGTTGCTCAATCGCAGTCTCTTTTGGTTCTTTGGTCATCCCCTGGTTTACTTCTGGCTGCTGCCTGCCTACATTACCTGGTATGGCATGTTGCCCAAGCAGACCAATGGCAAGATGTTCAGTGAATCGTTGGCCCGCCTGGCATTCTGGCTCTTTTTGATTTTGTCGACGCCGATTGGTTTCCATCACCAATACACCGATCCTGGCATTCCTCAGATCTGGAAGTTTATGCATAGTGTCTTGACGATGGGTGTCGGCTTCCCCAGCATGCTCACTGCCTTTACGGTTGTTGCTTCGTTGGAAGTGGGTGCACGTCTGCGTGGTGGTAAGGGCTACTTGGCCTGGATTACCCGCCTCAACTGGGGTGACCCTTCCTATGCGGCACAAAACCTGGCCATGATCCTCTTCGTGTTTGGCGGTATTGGTGGTTTGATCAATGCCTCGTATGACATGAACCTGGTGGTACACAACACAACCTGGATTCCCGGCCACTTCCACATGACCGTAGGCTCGGCAACGACTCTGAGCTTTTTCGGACTCTCCTACTGGTTGGTGCCAGCCTTGAGCCACAAAAAGCTCTTTAGTGTTGGATTGGCGAAGGTACAAGCCTGGGCTTGGTTCATTGGCATGATTCTCTTCTCCAATGGTTACCATGCCTTGGGTCTCTATGAAGGTGCCCCACGCCGTGTCATGCTTGGTTCGGCAGCCTATGCACAGGCTTCCTGGCAGCCCTTCCTGGCCGAAACCCTCGTTGGCGTAATGATTCTGTTAATTAGTGCTATCTGCTTCTTTGTGGTGATGCTGGGTACAGTTCTTTCTCTGAGCAAATCAGAGGAAGAAGTGAAGATGCCCGTGGCAGAACCACTCGATCCCTCGAGTAAGATCCCGTCCTGGTTGGACAACTGGACGCCATGGGTCTATGGCGCAGTGGCACTGTGCATCTTTAGTTACGGGCCGATGTTCTTCAACTTGCTCTATCATATGCAGTTGACGTCGCCCGGCTTTAAAGTTTGGTAGTTAGCTTCCTCCTCTCCTTTTGCCAATGCCTCCAGTCTGGGAATTTTCTCTGGCTGGGGGCATTGGGCATTTTTGCGGCTAATATCTTCCTGATCTGACCCACTGACTATCCTATCCACCTGGCTAGGTAGCCACTGACCTGGTTGCCGTTCCATGCCTTCTTACTTCCAGTTATATTGGACTCAGCAACGGAAGTAAAGCTTCCAAAGCAGAGCAGTATACAGGTAGGGACTTACGTACCATACACCTGGCAGGTTAAGAGAAAAGACCAAGATGGTCATTGATGCCACCGTTGGTTATTCGATAAAGCCTGCCAGGTCTGTTTTTCAGATGGCTTCTGAGCAAACCTTTCGGTGATCTGCGTAAGTCTTAGCGGTAATTTTAGATACGTTCATCGGGAACGTATGTGATAGTTTAGTTCCAAGGGGAGGAACTATGTCAGTCAACACGAAATACATGCCTACAACGTCAACTGGTCGCA
Organism: Caldilineaceae bacterium; assembly: GCA_046328715.1. Taxonomy (GTDB): domain Bacteria; phylum Chloroflexota; class Anaerolineae; order Caldilineales; family Caldilineaceae; genus JAXLWB01. The sequence goes on from JAXLWB010000040.1 coordinate 7,525, forward strand.
TGATCAATGATCCGCCGCTTGCTCGCTTTCTCTTTTCAGATGTGCGCACAGCATGGGTTTGGTTGATTCTTCGTCTGTATCTTGGTTACCAATGGTTTTCAGCTTCGTTGCACAAGATTGGTGACCCGGGTTGGGTCAGCACAGGCGAATCGCTCAAGGGCTTTTGGATGAATGCAGTGAAGATTCCTGAAAGTGGCAAGCCAGCCATCACTTTTGACTGGTATCGCAGCTTCCTGAATTTCATGCTCGACCATCAAGCCTATGTCTGGTTTGGCAAGCTGGTTGCCTATGGTGAAATGCTCATCGGCATCGCATTGATTCTCGGCGCATTTGTTGGAATCGCAGCGTTCTTCGGCGCTTTCATGAACTGGAACTTCATCATGGCAGGCGCTGCTAGCACCAATGGTATGTTGCTTGTGATTGCGCTCTTCTTGGTCTTAGCATGGAAGGTTGCTGGATATTACGGTGCTGACTTCCTCCTGCTCCGCTACTTGGGTGTCCCGTGGACGGAAGGCGAGGAAGCGGAAAGCCGAGTTGTACCCACAGGAAAATTGAATCCTGGTCTGCGCTAGATAGAATTGGAAGGTTATCTCAGCGGGCGCTTCAAATGCGTCCGCTGATTTTTATTGTTTCTACTACTCCCTTGATGTACGTCATATCACTTGCGGCCAGAAGCGCCAGGCGTTGATGACGTTCTAATGTGAACGAGAGATTTTGTGGCTATCATGCCCTGAAAAGATGTAGGTAAAGCACACCTGCCAGGTGTGCGCTGTTCCATGAATTTTTGGACGATCTCTGAGATACAGGCAGGAGTTTGCGCAAATGCCAAGCGATCATTCCCAGTATGTGCTCACTTTGACGGAACATGGTGTGGCACTACACAAATATACATCATCGAATCCTTCCGCTGTCCTAGAGGATCTGAAAAGGGATGGGGCTGCGGTTGAGGAGATTTTGTTAGAGCATTTGCCTGCCAACTTGGTGGAGGCATTGCGTTATGATGCGCTCGACGGACAACTACAAACCCACCGTCCACGTGAATTTTTGGCACGCCGCTATACTGCCGCTGATCTTTCGGGGGCCGAACCTGCAACTGAACAAAAGGGCGTGCCTGAAAAGCATCAGAAATATCTGCGCCGCTACCTGCGGGAGCTTGATCATACCATCTGCGACATACTCGCTGACTCCACGGCGCCCCTGCAACTTGCGGGCGATCCTGAAATCTGTGCGCTGTACCGTAGCCTCTGCATCTATCCTCACCTATTACCGATCAGTCACCCCTCGCCAAGTCAATAGTTTGCCATCACCCCAGCCTGGATCGCCAGCCATGCTGCGCTAGAAGCGTTTTTCGTATCTACGAAAATGCCCAATCTGCCAGAGCATCGGTATAATGTATTCTATGCGATCCACTCCAATGCAGCCTCAGCCTCGGTTATCGGCGAGCGCAAACCTACGCCAAGTTCGTGGACTGCTCTCTCCGCAGTGGCGACCGAATGCTTATTTGCCAGGAAGCTCCACACTGTATGGCCAGTTTTGGATGGGGCAGTCACTATGGCGTCCCTCGGCATTGTGGGCGGCGGTTGCCGGCCTGATCGCAGGGGATGCCCTCGGCGTGTTACAGTCGATTCACTGGCAGGAGTTGGCACTGCTCTGTCTGCTCGTCGATCTGCTCTGGGGGGCAATCTGGCGACTCTCTGGTGGGCGTGACCATTTGTTGCCGTTGCGCAGTCAACCTGGGGCGGTCCAGGTACGGCTCCCTTACCTACAGCCTGACTCGCCGGCGGCGCAGCTTTTCCGTTGGAATACTGCGGACGTCTGGCCCTGGCTGTTGCGTGTTGCCCTGCCCGCCGTCATCGTCGCACTGCTTGTCGCAGCTACCATGGGCAAGGTGGCACTGATCCTGACCTTCTGCGTCACGCTTCTCACCGCCACAGGGTGGGTGATGCGCCGCAACTTTGGGCTGCCTCCGGCACTCTGTCAGGCATTGGTCACCATTGCGTTGCCCTGGCTGTTGGCATTGTGGCGGCATGGAATTACACCGCAACATGCTCTGTGGAACGTCAATCTGACCTTGTTGGCGCTGTGGACCCTACACCATTGGGGAGAAGGGCGCATGACTTGTCTGCAAAATGATTGGTTGGGGCTCGTCTTGCTTGCCCTTTCCGACATCGGTCTGCTGCTGTTGATGGCAGCAGAGCGTCTGCCGCTCTGGTTGGCAGTGCTGACCTTTTTGATGTTACCTACCTGGATTACCATACTGCGCTATCGCTCGGTGCAACGTTTGACTTTTTGGTGGTGGATGACCATGATTCTAAGTGCACTGGCGCTTAGCCAAGCGTAGTGAAACGATCTGTTTATGAAGACGAAACAACCGCAAAAACGACTGAACCATATTGGCGGTCGAACTGATAGTGGCCAAGTAACACCCAAGCAGGTGCAAGAGGACCCGGATGTCGTGATTCTGCTCCAGCGGACGAATGAGATTATGAATGCCCTGGGTTTTACAGAACATGGGCAGCGCCATGCAGGGTTGGTTGGCCATGTTGCCGAGGAAGTGCTACGGGAACTAAACTTCCCGCCACGTAGTTGTGAGCTTGCCAATATCGCCGGTCTTCTGCACGATATTGGCAACTGTATTCATCGAGAGAATCATGCACTCAGTGGCAGTCAAATGGCTAGTGACATCCTGACTCGGATGGGCATGCCGATTGAAGAGCGCATTATGGTGCTCAATGCCATCGGCAATCACGAAGAAGAGCGCGGGCTGGCTGTGACCCCAGTGGCAGCGGCCCTAATCATTGCTGATAAAGCTGACGTCCATCGTAGCCGGGTGCAGAATGCCGATATGGACACCTTTGATATCCATGACCGGGTCAATTATGCCACCACAAACAGTGTGGTACGGGTTCAGGAATCGAAGAAGATCATTTCGTTGGAACTGGAGATTGATACCTCCTTTGCGCAGGTGATTGAATATTTCGAGATTTTTCTGAGCCGCATGACGATGATGCGACAAGCGGTAAAGTTGCTCGGCTGTGAGTTTCAGCTCATTGTGAACAATACCCGATTGTCGTAGAGAAGCAATAGGTCAATAATGCATTGCGGAGCGCTAGATTGAACCGTTATATTTTGCATGAAGAGTGATCCGTGACGCGTGAAGTGCTGTCGAAGATTCAAGTATCACGGATCACGCATCACTGCCATCCTATAAATCAACCTAAATATCCATAATATCTGAGCCGTTGAAGCGTTGGAAGCCACTCCCGACCTTGCAACTTTGCAACCTTTCAATTCTTATTTTCAAAACAGCAAATCATCGGAGAATTACCCTTGTCTGTCATCCTTCCAAATCTGGACCACTTTTTGGATTTGCACTCAGTCAGTAGCGAACAATTCATTGCCTTGCTCCATCTGGCGCGCCGCCTCAAACAGGAGCGCCATACCAAGGGACATAACCAACCCATCTTAGCGGATAAATCGTTAGCGATGATCTTTGAGAAGCCCAGCTTGCGCACCCGAGTTAGCTTTGAGATGGGCATGCAGCACTTTGGTGGTCATGCGCTTTACCTCAGCCCGCAGGAAGTGGGCATGGGCACGCGTGAAAGTGTACCAGACATTGCCCGTGTGCTCAGCGGCTATGTCGATGGCATCATGGCACGTGTCTTCAAACACGGCGATGTCATCCAGTTAGCGCGCTGGGCAACCGTACCTGTGATCAATGGCCTGAGCGATTTTAGCCATCCCTGCCAGGCCATCGCCGATATTTTCACCATCTGGGAGGCTGCCAACTATCCGCCTTTGTCGGAACTGATGGGCAAGACCCTGGTCTACATTGGCGACGGCAGCAACAATGTGGCGACCAGCTTGTTGCAGGCGGCGGGAAAAGTGGGAATGCAGGTGAATATTGTCTCCCCCAAGGAGTATCAACCAAACCCCGATGTACTCGCCAACACCGACGCTGATGTCAATGTGACCGACGACCTGGATGGCGTGGTTGGTGCTGATTTTATCTACACCGATGTGTGGACAAGCATGGGCCAGGAGACGGAACGGGCGCAGCGCAGTGCCGCATTGAGTTCGTTTCAAATCAATGAGGATCTGATTCAGCGTTCCCGAAACCAACATGTACAGGTAATGCATTGTCTACCCGCACATCGTGGCGAAGAGATTACGGATGAAGTGGCAGACAGTGAACATAGTTTGCTTTTTCCCCAAGCGCACAACCGGCTGCATGCCCAGAAGGCCCTGTTGGCGCACCTGATCGGGAAAGTGCCGTTGGAAAAACCTGAATAGTGACCATATCAGATTTCTTTAGTGTATTAGATCGGCTACGCGATTGGCGCAATCTACTCGATATTGCGTTGGTAACTATCGTAATTTATGGACTACTGCGCCTATTTCGTGGGACGCAAGCGGTTCAGGTGTTGCGCGGCTTGGTTTTGGTTGGGGTTGGCATTGCCCTCCTCAACCAGATTCAACAGTTGACAGCCTTTCGTTGGCTGCTAACGACTGTGACCCCGTTTATTGCCGTCGCCATTCCAGTCATTTTTCAGCCAGAATTGCGACGAGCACTCGAACGGTTGGGCCGTAGCACACCCTTACTTATCTTACGCAATGGCAGTGCCGACACTGAACATCTCATCAATGAGGTTGTCAAAGCCATCGAGCAGATGGCGCAAAAGCGGCAGGGGGCGCTGATTGTTTTTGAAGGAGCAACTGGTTTATCTGAAATTGCCGACCGTGGCATCGCAGTGGATGCACAAGTTACCTGTGAACTACTGCTCACGATCTTCTTCCCCAACACTGCCCTCCACGATGGTGCTGTGATTGTTCGTGAATCGCGCGTGTTGGCGGCATCGTGTGTCTTGCCACTCACTCAGCGCGAGTTGTTAGATCCCCAAATGGGAACCCGCCATCGCGCTGCACTGGGCATGACCGAACAGACCGATGCGCTAGTCGCCGTTGTTTCCGAAGAGACAGGCACGATGTCTGTAGCACGCAATGGCCGCATGGTTCGTGTAGATAGTCATTTGTTGCGGACCGTTCTAACTGAGTTTTACCTACCGAAATGAGAGATCTACAGTTGCCAAAGGGCTGGGCTGTCGCATTAAGTCGGCTGGGCTCTTTGCTTGTTTCCATTATCTTCGCTTTTGCGATCTGGTTATACGTTAATAATCTGGAAAACCCCATTGTAACCCGCGAGCTGAGCCAACGGATTCAAGTGACTGTGCGAGGGCTCCAGTCCGATTTGCAACCCATCCAAGATTTAGCCAATCAAAGTGTGCGGGTATCGGTCAAGGCACCCTTAACCGTTTGGCAAGATCTGACGGTCGAAGATTTCAGTGCCTATATCGATTTAACTGGCATGGGTATTGGCTCCCATACAGTGCCGATCGTCGTCGATAGCACCAATCCGCAGGCAGAAATCGTGGACATCCAGCAACCCGAACTGATGGTGCAACTGGATCAACTGGCTACAAAAGAAATGCCGATCCAGGTCGAATTGCTCGACCGCGTCGCATTGGGGTTTGAAGCCAAAACTCCCAATGTCGATCCAATCTCAGTTACCGTGGCTGGCCCTAAGACTCAGGTAGACTTGGTTACCAATATCGTGGCATCCATGTATGTCCACAACGCCAAGAGCCAAGTTGAATCAACCCAACCACTCACGGCCATCAACCGCCAACACCGGGTGGTAACCGGAGTGATGTTGGATCCAATGGTTGCGGATATTGTCATCCCAATCGATCCGCAACGTGGTTTGAAGACTGTCGCTGTACGCTTAAACTTGGTCGGTCAACCTGCCTATGGCTATCGGCTCAGTACCGTAAAGGTAGAACCTTCCACCGTGATTGTTCAGGGCGATCCGCAAGTGATTGACGCCGTGCCTGGCTTTATCGAAACCGAACCGATTGATTTAACCAATGTCAGCAGCGAAATCAACAAGCAGATTGTCCTGATGCCTCCCTCTGGCACTACCGTGGCGGATGGGGGGGCCGTCAATGTGCGCATCAGTATTGCTCCTTTGGAAGATAGCCGAACCATTCGGGCGCAACTGCTGGAAAAGAACCTGGGTAAAGATTATGAAGTAACCAAAGCGCTCGACTCTGTGGACGTAATTATCAGCGGCCCGCTCACCTTGGTGGACGGCGTGAACAGTGATGATGTCTTCGCCATGCTCGATATGGCCGGCCTCCTACCGGGTACACACACGATCGAGCCGGATGTTGTTTTACCTGAAGGAATTCGCTCTGAAGGGGTACTGCCCGAAACGGTCGAGGTGACGATAGTGGATAAATCGACCCCTGCCGCCACCATCGTACCAACCGACACTGTCGCCCTGCCCGAAGTGCCAATTACGGCAACCGAGAGCATCACCACGGCAGAATAGGCAAATGTGGTACAAAATAGCGATGGACGTACCTATGTCGCTGAAAAATGAGATCAAATTTAACGAATCTGCACGACGAGCGCGTACAACCTAACAAGGTTTATGCTGCTTCTCATTTTGATAAAGCTTATGAATCAACAAAAACCTGTTGTCGCTCTGGTTGGGCGACCCAATGTAGGCAAATCGACCCTCTTTAATCGTCTGATCGGCAAACCAGTGGCGATTGTCGAGGATGTTCCCGGCACAACCCGTGACCGCATCTACGGCGATAGCGATTGGAACGGCGTTGGCTTTGTGGTCATTGATACTGGTGGTTTGGAGTCTCCTGCCGCACTCAACCCAACTGCGAACCGCCCGTCAGCACAGCCACTCGGGGTCGATTCGGCGCGTTTTATCGAGGCGATGCAAAACCAAGCACTGCTTGCCATTGAAGAAGCAGATGCCATCATCTTTGTGGTGGACGGGGGAGAAGGGTTGACCAGCGCCGATCTGGAAGTGGCTGAGCTGCTGCGCAAGGCAGAAAAGCCGATTTTTGTGGCAGTCAACAAGACTGAATCGAAGCAACGCAAGCTGGACGCAGTTGAATTTTGGAATCTTGGCCTTAGCGAGCCGATTGCAATCAGCGCTTACCATAGCGAGGGCGTCGGTGACCTGCTGGATGAACTGGTCAAAGTTTTGCCCAGCTACCCAGTAGACGAGGCAGAAGAAGAAGTCATCGGCGTGACCATCGTCGGTCGCCCCAATGTGGGGAAGAGTAGCCTGCTCAACTCCTTGATTGGTAGGGAGCGCGCGATTGTCAGCGATGTCCCAGGCACCACGCGTGACCCGATCGATACGCGTATCCTCTACGACGGACAACCAATCGTTCTGATCGATACAGCCGGTATCCGTCGGCGTGGCAGTGTCGAACAAGGAATAGAACAATACAGCGTCCTACGCAGCATGCGCAGCATCGACCGCTGTGATGTCGCACTCTTGCTCATTGATGCCACCGAAGGAGTGACTGCTCAGGATACACACATTGCAGGCTACGTCCTGGAGCGAAAAAAGGGCGTGGTTGTACTGGTTAACAAATGGGACGCAATAGAAAAAGATAGCAACACCATGAACGCCTACGCCGACAAAGTGCGCGAGGATCTCAAATTCCTCAGCTATGTCCCAGTGCTCTTTATCAGCGCACTGACTCGACAACGGGTAGCCAAGGTGTTGCCGACCGCTTTAGAAGTAGCCAGTGCCAGCCGCCACCGTCTTTCCACCAGCGAAGTCAATCGCATCTTGCAGGAGGCCTATAGCCAGGGACATCCACCGTCCCGCCAGGGCCGACCGCTGCGCCTCTACTATGGCTCGCAGGTGGCGATCAGCCCGCCAACTTTCGTCATCTTTGTCAATGATATCGAACTGGTACACTTTTCTTACGAGCGCTACCTGGAAAATCAATTTCGCGCCTATTTTCCATTTACAGGCACCCCTATCCACTTTGTCTTCCGTGCCTCGGATCGCAAAGGCGATAAGGATTAACACCGTTTATGAATACTATCCGTTCGCATAGCATCGAACTGATTCTGTTGGGGGTATTGCTGCTCGCTATCGGCTACTTTGCCTATCTGGCCTACGGCTTAATGCCGGCAAGCCGAACCGATCAGCCCTTTTCTGGTAGCCGATCATTGGAGAATGCAAGGCGGCTGGTCAACTATGGCCCGCGTCCGGTCGGCTCGCCTGCGAATAAGAAGGCAGGCGACTGGATCATACAGTATGTCACTAGCCAGGGCTGGGACGTGGTCGTGCAGCCCTTTACCATTACTAACCAGATCCCTGCACAAAACATCATTGCCATTCGCAGTCCAGCCACTGCCGATGCCCCCGTTGGCTTGGTTGTGACTCACTATGATACACGCTTGGTTGCGGATAATGACCCAAACCCAGCCAACCGTGCCAATCCTGGCGTTGGAGCCAACAAAGGCGCATCAGGCGTTGCTCTGTTGACCGAATTGGCGCGTACCTTGGATATTGAGGCGGGTGGACTCACCATCTGTCTTGCCTTTTTTGATGCCGAGGAGAATGGCGGACTGCCCGGTTGGGAACCAAATATCGGCAGCAAACTCTTCTTGGAGAACCTGGATCGCAGTGCCGTGCGTTGTGCTGCGCCGCGGTTTGCTATTGTGGTCGATCTGGTAGGGGCAAGCCAAGTGCAAATTCATCCAGTGGGCGATGACACGCCTATTGGGCAGGCAATCCGCAAAGTGGCTGGAGAACTTGGCTTTGCTGAGACATTTTCAACTGATTTACGTCAAGTACAATCCAATAATACAAACTGGTTTTTGCAGCAAGGAACTGAATCTGCTACTATTGCAGACACTACTTACCCTTTTATAGATTCTCTCTCTGACACGCTGGACAAACTAGATGTTGAAAGCCTAGATAAGGTCGGCCAAACGCTTGAAGTGTGGCTGGAACGGGGCGGCGACTTTACAAAGTAACCCATTTACGGCTTTGTGCGCCTTCGCCCGTAAGTGGCTTCGAGTTAAGATGTGGATGGGTGCAGACTAGTCTTATATATAGTTTTTCCTAGTACAGCATGCTATTTTTTGGTAGGTTCAGAGGCGACAAAAGGCGTACCGATCTTTCAACAATCATCCCTCGACTTGATTACTCTCCAATGTTACACTCAAACCAATCGGGACATTCGCTGCAGTGGTTAAATCTTTGCTTTAACCCGGGCATAATAGCCGTAAAAGTCATGCTCGGGGATGTTGTTTGTATCGATTGTGCCTGATTTGAATACACTTTGTTGAGGAATTCCTGATGGAAATGTCTAGACACCGTCCATCGATTCTGATAGTCGATGACGAATATCGGTTAGGACGCTTTGTAGCAACGGCGCTTGAGCGGGCAGGATATTCTACTCAGACATGCTCCAGTGCAGCGGAAGCGCGTACGTTAATGGCAACAGGCAATTGGCAGCTTGTGATTTCAGATGTGTTGATGCCTCGGGAAAGTGGGCTTGACTTGGTACATTGGATTGGCTCCTGGTATCCCTGGGTTCCCACCATTCTGATCACAGCCCACGCCAGTGACACAATTACACACAGTGCTACCCAATTGGGTGTTGCTGCCATTCTCTACAAGCCATTCACCGTCGATCACTTGCGCAAGACGATCCAAGAAGTTCTCGCTCAGATGCCGCCGATGCCCTCATGGCGTGCTGAAGCTATATCGAAGTACCAGTAACCACCATCTCCCCTGCTCGAAAGTAAATTCCCATTGGTCATGATTCTCAGTATCAACTGCATAGGCATGGGTGCCATCCACTCGTAATTCGAGTGAGGGATCCCGCTCGCGCAGGGGAGGCGGATTGGGAAAGACTGCCACCAGGTAGCGATCCAACACGGCAGCGCGCCCTTGCCAGTGATAATCATCGCTGGTGTCCGCCGTGGCCTTCCCATCCACCACCTGACCCGCCTCTGCCCATAAGGTCGCCAACAACGCTAAATTGCGCTCGTGAGCAGCCGTGCGCTCGGCGTTGACCAGTTGCGGCAAGGCCACGTCGGCCGCTTCACTGACAAAGGCCGGCGTTTGTGCGGTTGGCTCGCTGGCCTGTTCGTTTGCTGGAGGCAGTGTGGCTGGTGCCGCACAGGCCCACAGGGTTGTACCCAGCAGAACCACAATCAACCAGTAGATCACCCTTTGTTTTGTGCCAATTCCCTGCATAGGCTACAATCTTCCTAGAAACTTAACTACAAACCCCACCCAAACCCTTCCCTGCTAAGGGAGGGAATCGTGAAGGGACGGATTTTACCATATCTTCTATCCAACAAACTAAATCCTTTCTGTGACAGTTCACTCCCCAAAGCGGGAGGGTTAGGGTGGGGTAGCTTGGTAGTTACATAGAATTTTGAACTTTGGAGCGATGAAGGAGTATCTGCATGAATCCTGTTATCTTTCAGATCGGCCCCTTTGCCCTGCGTTGGTACGGTCTGTTTATTGTGGGCGGTGCGGTGGTTGCCGCCTGGTTTTCCGCCCGTGCGGCGCAGAAACGGGGCGAAAACCCTGACCATGTTTGGAACTTGCTGGCTTGGTGTCTCATTCTGGGCATCCTCGGCGCTCGCCTCTATCATGTCTTTAGTACTCCCAAAGATGGATTGGGCTGGGCCTATTACAAAGAGCACCCGATCGACATTATTCGCTTCTGGAACGGCGGTTTCCAGGGGCTTGGCATTTACGGCGGTCTGGTAGGTGGCATTCTCGCCATCATACTCTACTCGTGGTGGAACAAGCTGAAAGTGCTGCGCTATCTCGATTATATCGCTCCGCATGTTCCAATCGCCCAAGCCTTTGGACGTATGGGCAACTTCGTCAATCAGGAACTGTATGGCCCGCCGACCAATGCACCGTGGGCTTTTCACATCAACCCTGTGCATCCCTGTCAACTGCCCCCCAATCTGCCGCCGTCAATTCAACCCTGCGGTAGCACCAATCTCACGCCAGAAACGCTCGATTGGTATAAAACCAATGGCTTTCACCCCACCTTCTTTTATGAAGCGACCTGGAGTGTCGCCATGTTCTTGCTCTTGATGTTTATCATCAACAAGTATGGACATCGCCTGCGCCAAGGGGATGGTCTTTGGCTCTACTTGATCGCCTATCCGCTAGGTCGCTTCTGGGTAGAATTATTCCGCCCGGACGCTTGGGTGATTGGCAACCTGCCGACCGCACAATGGGTTGCGATTGGCAGCATCGTCATTAGCGCGTTGATTCTCTTCCTGCGCCATCGCAACTGGTCCTGGCGCGAACATCCAGAACAGTCCATGGCCTGGGTTGAGGCTGCGCCAGTAGAAGAAGTGCCCGTTCCTGCCGAACAGCCAGTATGAAGTAGGGAAGGATGAGAGGTGAGGAAGAATTTTTAAATCTCACCTCTCTCCCCTCACCCCACCATTTCAATCGTATAATCTAACAACTGCGCATCGAGTCGCCAACCTTCAACATGGTTGGCGACTTTTTGTAGCAGGCTGTGGGCCGAGCCACTGTTTTGGCTGACACAGGCTACTTCGACGACGGCGCGCGTCCATTCGTCCCGCGCTTCGCTCTCACTGACGGAGACATTGAACTCGCGGTGAAGGCGCGCCAATAGCGGCTTGAGCACGCTGCGCTTATCCTTCAAACTTTCGGCCAAAGGTAAGTGTAGTTCAAGAGTTAATAGTCCAATTGCCATGGGTCAAACGTTGGGTTGAAGAGTTAGGAAGATGCAGGTTGCAGGTTGCAAATGGTTATTTCTGCAACCTGCAACCTGCTCATTTATTTCTTGTCCAATCTTGATTCGCATATTGTTCACGAATCAGCCCGGATGCCCGGCGCAGTTCGTTGGCGCTAAGCGAGGATTGTTTGAAGCTGAGTTGCAATACCTCTTCAAAGCCTTGTCGTAATGCTGGCCAGACTGTCTCAAAGCGCACTTGGGGCGAATCGTCTGCTACGCCCAGTGCCTGGGCCAAGGTTCCGGCACGCAAGGCAAGCTCCTGGCGTAAGCTATTGGCTTTGTCGTCGGGTAGCGACAGGATATCGACCAATCGGGTAATATCTCCTATCAACGGCAGCGTGCCGTGTTGAAGTACATAGCCTGCCCGCCGACTCTGTGCACTTCCCAGCAATTTGCGCCCACCTGCAGTAATTTCGTAAGCGCTAGGTACCTCGAAACAGGCCGCCGAGACGTTTTTCCCTGCCCGTATATGTGCCGCTGCCTTATCGACCGCCTCCACATGCAGATGATTGAGCCCCGCCACGAGGGCATTGCTCAGCCGCAGGTAGGCATCCATCACGCCACCTTGCAGCCGCGGCTCATGCTGGGGACCCGCCACCGAATAGGTTAGCTCGTCGGTGTGCAGGATCGCACGTCCACCGGTCGGGCGCCGCACCAGTTCGTAGCCTAGTGCTTCGATATGGGCAAGATCGACATCCTCCGCCGACTGATGACGACCCAAGGAGACCGCAGGCGGCTGCCAGCGATAAAAGCGTAACGTAGGCAAACTCTCGCCTGCTGCACACGCTTCGGCGATTGCCTGGTCGATCGCCATGTTGGCAGGACCAGAACGAGGTGTCTCATCGACGACCAGGCGCCAAATACCTGGCGGCCAGCTTTCCGGCTGTATGTGTTCTTGTTCCACTTCGCTTGCTGTTGTGCCCGGTGAAAGAGAAAGTTCCATCATGCAGAAATTATACCACGTTGGCGGCAATTCCGTCGACACTGAACTGATTGCCCGCCGTGTTGTAGGGGCGTTTGACAATGGCCAGCGCATTGGCAGTTGAATGCTCCGCTGCCGTACTCGTAACCGTGCCGACCTCTTTGCCGTCTGCCAATATCGTCGCACCAACGGCTAGCGGCTGTGGGCTGCTCAGACGCACCAACGTTTTCGTGACCTTGTCATAGGTAATCTGGCGGGCAATGATCTCTTGACCAGTGTAACAGCCCTTGTTTTCGGCGCAAGCCCAGGCCAGGCCAGCCTCCAGCGGGCTATACTCACTGGTAAGCTCTGCCCCCGGCGTCGGGCGACCCAACTCCACACGCCGCACATGATAGGCGTCCATATCAGCCAATGTGATCACTCCAGCATCGGCCAATCGCCGCAGAAGGATCTCTGCCTGGGTGGCGGCCATGAGTACTTCGTAGCCAGGAACATCATACTGATCCTGGCGCACCAACAAAAAGCCATCAATGGCGCGCCATTCTTGATCGGCGAATCCCTTCTCAAAACCGAGAAGAGGCAACATGGAATCGAGGGTTACACCCATCAGGCGGCCGCGTTGCCAATCCGCACTGAGGTTGCGCACTGTAACTTTATCCATAAAAAAGATGTTACCGCGCAAATGGCGTTCCAGCGAAGTGGTTTCGTTACGCGCAGGCAATAGCCAAAGCTCATTCTCCTGGCAAAGCACGGTAAAGACAAAGAGCACCCGTGCTGTTGGGCTGGTCAACACTGTGACACACGATTGTCCTGGGCGCAGGCGTTTGATATCGTTGCTGGTCATGCGCTGCAAAAAGTCAACGCGATCTTCTCCATGCAAGCGGAGAATACCCGCATCGGGCCGCAATTGCAGGGCTGCACCGTGGGTTAGCGCTTCGTATTCGAGATTGAATTGATCACTCATGGATTTTGTTCACTGATAGCGTTTGATAAATTCCAGGATTCGCCAAAACATTTCTTGACCTGCTTCGGTCATGTCGTCGCCGATCTGAAGGTAATGGCTCACATCCTGATAGTAGAAAACCTCGGTGGGCACGCCGGCTGCACGCAATTGGCTCTCTAATTCCTTCGCCTGCTCGATGGGAATAATCGCATCAGCATCGGTATGGATGATGAGCGTCGGCGGCAGTTGCCCTGCTACATAGACTGGCGAATAGCGTAAAAAGGGCAGCGGGTATAGATTGGCTGGCCCTAAGGCTGGAATAAGCAGCCGATAGTCAGGTGGCACCTGGATGCGTCCTGCATAAAAGTCAGCTGCCCCGGTAAAGGCATTGGCAATGCCCCCGACCGTTACCCATGCCCCAATCGCATCCTGCCCGTTGCCGTCGTTGCTATCGCGTAGCAGCCGATTGAGGATCGCACTGCTAAAGCTGCCGCCCAGCGCAATCGCCTTGCCTGGTCGGACGTGCGGGCTAAGTGCTCCGCTCTCAGCCAACGCCAGGGCAACTCGTGCATCCTGGGCATGCGCATCGACATCCAAGGCGTGGGCCGCCATCGGCGAAATTGCCACCAATGTATAGCCCTGTGCCGCATAGGCCGTACTCACCGAAACCCACAGATCTACAGGAGAAGGATAGACCATGAAGAGCAGCGGGTACTGTGTGTCAGCTTCCAGTTGTGCTGGCTGCGAGCGCGGCAGATAGAGCCGCAACGTGTCGACCGCTACTCCCTGATAGACAAACTGAAAGGCGGTGACATCTGCCTGTGAACCAGCCGGAAAATTAGTAGCGCTCGTGAATTGCGCAGTCACCGAAAGCTGGACGCTGTTTGCTAACGGGGCGGGCAACGGCGTAGGTACATGACGCTGCATGCGCAGCAACGGTGCCTGGGTTACCTCCTGGCTGCGGATGGTTACTAGCCAAGGCAAACCCAAGCTGCCAAGGGGTTCGATTTCATCGATTCCGGGGGCTACTGCGCCTGGAACATATTGCCCAGGCGGAATGCCCACAATCTGGTAGTGTCCTTGCTCATCGGTGCGTGCGGTGTAGGGCTTGCCAGTCCGCTCGGCTACGACTACGGTTACGCCAGCCAGCGGTTTACCCTCTAGCTCGACAAAACCTTCTAAAGAACCTGGCGGGGCAGTGGAGGCGGGCAAGTTGGTCGTGCCAAACTGCTCGGTGATCAGATAGGCAATGACATTGTTGCGCACCGATGGGGCACAACCACTGACGATCAAGAGCGTAACAAACAAAACTACAAAAACAACTCGCATGCAAACAATCCTTAAGGACTAGTGCCAGGCGTAATGACCTGGTTTTGCCTATAGTTGAGGTCAATTCCGCCGCAATGGTTATAATTTCTTTACCATCTCCTGGTTGCGGAGTATACTTTTTGCGTTTGATACGCTCTCCCTACCAATAAAGCAGCAGCGAGTATGTAATGTAACATAAGTTCGGCTTTAAGCCGTTGACTCGTATTGGCATGGACATTTCCCGACAACCGGATGTAGAGCGAAGCGACTGTTTTTCCAGCATCATCACTTCTTTGCCTAGCAGTCCGACTACTTGATTTTACAAATAGAGAACAGTCAAATACGAAGTATTAACTTGATGTTATTTGTAAAATCAAACGGATATTCTACTCGCTATGAACACTTTTGCTATATAGGCCGCTGCAAAAAATAAAGAATCTAATGCCAAGGCTTTTTGTGGTGGCTCAAGCGATTCACTGGAATGGTTTTATTTGGAAATCGCCTATATACCTAAAATAGGATTGACTCTATTATGTCAGGCTACTATCGTTTTCCTACAATTTTCCACGACACCGTTGTCTTTGTCTCCGAAGACGATCTTTGGAGTGTGCCCGTCTCGGGAGGGATCGCCCGGCGGCTGACAAGCAATGTGGGCGAGGTTTCGGCACCATTCTTTTCGCCCGATGGAAAATGGCTTGCCTTTGTAGGACGCGAAGAGGGAGCCAGTGAAGTCTATGTGATGGCCGCCCAAGGTGGCCCAGCCCGCCGCCTGACCTTTCTCGGTTCCCAATCGCGTGTGATTGGCTGGACTACCGATGCTAGCTCGATTCTGTTTAGCAGCAGTTATGGTCAGCCCTCTGGCCACGACCATCTACTTTATAAAATTGCCGTCGATTCGCAAAATGGCGAGGCAACCCGTTTGCCCTACGGCGAAGCGCGCTCCATCTCATTCGGACCAAACGGTGGTGTGATCGTGGGCCGTAATACCAATGATCTGGCGCGTTGGAAACGCTACCGCGGCGGCAGCACGGGGCGACTGTGGATCGACCGCACTGGCAACACACAGTTTGAACCATTTCTGGCTGAACTGGCGGGCAATATCACCTCACCAATGTGGATTGTGACTGCTTCTGCACAGGGAAGCAACGCCAACGATGGCTTGGGGCGGATCTTTTTTGCCAGTGACCATGAAGGGGTGGGCAATCTTTACAGTTGCGCAGTGGATGGCAGCCAACTGCGCCGCCACACCGACCATGAGGATTTCTATACGCGCCACGCCACTACAGATGGTGCCCAGATCGTCTATCACGCCGGTGCTGATCTTTACGTCTTCGATATTGCCAGCGACACAAGTCAGCGCATCGAAATTGTCTACCCAAGCCCGCGCGTCCAACGCAACCGCAAGTTTGCCGATGCCGCCCGCTACTTGGACAGCTACCAACTGCATCCGTCTGGCAAGGCGATGGCGATCACCAGCCGCGGTAAGCTCTTTACCTTCTTCAATCACGAAGGTCCTGTCCTGCAACTCGGCCAACGGGATGGCGTGCGCTATCGTCAGCCCGAGTGGTTTAACGATGGTCGCCGCTTGGTTGTTGTCAGTGACGAGTTGGGTGAAGAGTCGCTGGAAATCCGTACCGGTAACCCCAACGCACCGGTGCGACGATTGGAGAAGCTCGATATTGGGCGTATCGTCACACTCAAGATGTCGCCGCGTGAAGACAAGATTGCCCTGACCAACCACCGACATGAGTTGTTGTTGGTCGATCTCTCCAACTTGGAAGAGACGGAGAGCAAGGCCGAGACTGCACAGAATCGGGTTACACTGGTGGATCGCAGTCCCTACCGTCAGATCGCGGGCTTCAACTGGTCGCCCGATGGGTACTGGCTGGCCTATGGTTATGCCGCTACTACCCAAACTACCGAGATCCGCCTCTATCATCTGACTGATGGCGACGCCTCAACTGCCAACAACCAAGGCAATAGCAGCGCTTTCCCGAATCCAATTGCCATCACCCAGCCGGTGCTGCACGATTTGCGACCTGCCTTTGACCCGGATGGACGCTTTCTCTACTTCCTGAGCTGTCGCGAGTTTAACCCAGTCCACGATGGTCTGCACTTCGATATCGGCTTTCCTTGGGGCATGCGTCCGTACCTGGTGCTGCTGCAAAGCGATTCGTTCAATCCCTTTGTACCGCGTCCCGATTTGGAAGGCGACGAGCGGGAAAGCAATGCCAGCAGTGGCTCTGGGAAAAACGACGGCAATGGCGGCTCAACTCCTGCTTCGGACAATGATGACGACGATGATGACGATGAGGATGAGGGTGGGGAGAGCAGCGACAAAGCAGCTCAGCCCGCCCAAGAGCCGCAGGACGATAACAACACCGCCAGCGATGGCGGATCGACCCAAGAGGAGACTGCCTCGGCAGCGCCAGCGACACCGAATGATCCAAATGCTGCCAAGCCGGAGCAAAGTAAGCCGAATGAGGCAAAGAACACAAAGGCAGAGCGCCGCCTGCGCATCGATCTGGAAGGGATCAGTCAGCGCGTCATTGCCTTCCCCATCCCAGATGGTCGCTATTATCAGGTGATGGGTATTTCGGGCAAGGTACTCTTCTCCTCGTTTGATATCGTCGGCCTGTTGCCGAGCATGCCGCGTGACGACGATGACCATCGCAACGAAGGGACGTTGCGCGCCTATAGCTTTAAGGACTACAAATTTGAGACTTTGGTTGACGATATCAACGGCTTCCATCTTTCACGCAACGGCAAGAAGCTCATCTACGGCAGTGGACGCCGCTTGCGTGTGATCAATGCTGGCGATAAACCACCTGGAGATGGGGGCAACTCGCGGCGTAGCGGCTGGATCGATTTGCATCGTGTCAAGATTTCCGTGGATCCACACAGCGAATGGGAGCAGATGTTCCGCGAAGCGTGGCGCCTCCAGCGTGACCACTTCTGGACCGAGGATATGGCGCAGGTGGATTGGAATTCCGTCTATGAACGTTATTTCCCCCTGATCGAGCGGGTCTCTTCGCGTAGCGAGTTTAGCGATCTGATGTGGGAGATGCAGGGCGAGCTGGGGACGAGCCACGCCTATGAGTATGGCGGCGATTACCGCAGCCGTCCCTACTATGGACAGGGATTTCTGGGTGCGACCTGCACCTGGGATGCGGCTGCTGGTGGCTACCGTGTGAGCGACATTGTCGCAGGAGACGCCTGGAACAACGGTACTACTTCGCCATTGTTATCTCCAGGTGCAGATATTCGCAATGGCGATCTTTTGTTAGCGATCAACGGACAGTCATTGAGTGCCAGCTTGAGCCCGGCACAGTTGCTAGTCAACCAAGCCGACAACGAAGTACTTCTGACCTTTGCGCTACGGGAGCCATCTCCTTCAGCTGAAGCGCCGAAAAAGGGTAAGAAGAAAGGTGCAAAAAGCGCTCCTGTAGTGAAGAGCGAAGAGAGCCCGACGGAGGAAACCGCAGTCGCAACGACCCTGCCGCCGTCAACCGATACTCCGACTTCAATCAATGGTCGCCAAGAGGTGCGCTACGCTGTGATCCGCACCCTCACCAGCGAGGCGGGGTGTCGTTACCGGGCTTGGGTGGAGGGCAATCGTCGCCGTGTCCATGAAGCCAGCGATGGCAAGATTGGCTACCTTCACATCCCAAACATGGGTGTTTATGGCTATGCCGAGTTTCACCGTGGCTACTTGGCTGAGATCACGCGCCAGGGCTTGGTCGTCGATGTGCGCTTCAACGGCGGCGGTAATGTCAGTCAGTTGATTCTGGAAAAGCTGGCGCGCCGGCGCATTGGCTACGATTTCTCGCGTTGGGGCGGACTCACTCCCTATCCTGCCGAATCGGTAGCAGGGCCATTGGTAGCGCTCACCAACGAACATGCAGGCAGCGACGGCGACATCTTCTGCCACGGTTTCAAGCTGATGAAGCTTGGTCCGTTGATTGGCAAGCGCACCTGGGGCGGCGTGATTGGCATCTCCCCTCGTCATTCGCTTGTCGATGGCACGACGACGACCCAGCCGGAATTCAGTTTCTGGTTTGAAGATATTGGCTGGAATCTTGAAAATCAAGGGGCGATCCCGGACATCGAGGTCGACATCGCCCCACATGATTATGCCGCTGGTCGCGATCCCCAACTCGATCAAGCGATCCATGAGGCCTTACGCCTGCTCGAAGCCAACCCAGTAGTCATTCCCAATTTCGAAAACAGACCCAGCCGCGCCGTGCCGAAACTTCCTCCGCGCTAAAAGAGATAGGGTGGTAGGGAGGTGAGGAGATGAGGAATCGTTATCTTCTCCCTCTCTCCCCACCTCCCCATCCCCCTACTTGTCCACAGCCTCTTATCTTTTCCGCTAATCTTCTTTCCTATGCTTTAAGGGAAAAATCTACATTTGATGGATTGGGGAGTTTTTTTTCATTCAAACGGCTAGAAAAGTCCCTACAAATAACCGATGTCCTCTCAATTTATCGTAACTATACTATAAAAACGATCTATAGCTCATTATCCCCACGTATCAAAGCCGCCCGTGAGCCTTGACCCGTATTCCCCAACCTGACGTAAATTTGAGGTTATGTAAACGATATGCTGCCCTTTTCCCGCAAAGATGATTAACCCAATGGGATGATTAAAAGTAAATGATCAGAGAAAGCAGAGAGTGCATTGGTGTGCCAGTGGCGAGTTACGGGCAAAGTTCGTCATTTCGCTGACCGCAACTGGCAAGTTGCATACCTCGTTGCACAATCGCAAAGCAATATTTGTGGGTAAATTTATAGGAGGTCTCACGTGTTTCAAAAAAAGCGTACGGATTTATTTTTACGGATCACTGCTACGCTGCTATGTAGTTTACAACTGGCGGCGGCGTGGATGGTGGTTCAGCCTGCTGCCGTGGCGCTGGCCGACACGGCTATCAGTGGAACGGTCTTTCAGGATTACAACGCCAACGGCGTACGCGACAGCAACTTGCAGGTCAACAACAGCGGTCAGGGTCAGATTGGCCTGGCGGTGGATAAGGGTGTGGCTGGTGTGTTAGTCACCGCCTACGATGCCAGCGGGGCTGCGGTCGGCAACGCCACCTCTGGCAACGATGGTCAATATCAATTGACGGCCAGCGGCAGCCCTCCCTACCGACTCGAATTTACCAATTTGCCCACCGGCTATCAGCCTGGGCCGGTAGGTGCCAACAATGGCTCGACGGTGCGCTTTGTCGAGGGCGCCGCCACCGATGTTGACCTGGGGATCATTATTCCAAGCGAGTATTGTCAAAATAACCCGCAATTGATTGCCAACTGCTATCGTTTCGGCGATGCGATCAATGGCAATGCAGCCAACTTTCCTACCATTGTTGGCTTCCCCTACTCGGCGGGCAGTTCAACCTTTGACACGCTGACCGGTGCTGCCGAGCCCACCACCCACACCCTGTCGATCAAAGTAAACCAGGTCGGCACGACCTGGGGTTTGGCGTATGCGCGCAGCAGCAAACGCATCTATGCCTCTGCCTTTTACCGCAAACATTCCGGCTTTGGTCCGGGCGGTCCGGGAGCGGTCTACGTGATCGACCCTGCCACCAACAATGTGATCAGTACATTGACCGTGCCTGGTGCTACCACCAATGCGCACGACACCAGCAACTATGACACCGACAACGGCGTGGTCGGTTTTGATGCTGCGGGCAAGACATCTCTCGGCGGTATTGCCCTCTCCCCCGACGAGAAGACGCTCTACGTCATGAATCTGGAGAATCGCACCCTTTATGCCCTGAACACAAGCACTGGCGCTGTGATTACCAGCCAAACAGTTCCCGCCCAGCCACCCCTGGTCGCCCCTGCCACAGTCAACGCCTGTCGCCCAGGTGATGTGCGCCCCTTTGCAGTGACCTACTATCAGGGCAAGCTCTACATCGGTATGGTCTGTTCGGCAGAGTCAGCACCCGATGCTGACCCCGACGACTTTACGGATGGCGACGGCAATCAGTTGATCAATTGGGGCGATGTGCGTGAACTGCGCCTCTATGTCTATGAAGCCGATCCGACGAGCCTTGCCTTCGCTGCCCAGCCGATCTTTAGCGCTCCTCTCAACTATCCCCGCGCGTCAGCGTTCGGTGGTGGCAATACCATCTGGAATCCTTGGATCAGCAACTGGGATCGAGCCAATAATCCTGTGGCCGGCACACGTGTCTATCCCCAGCCGATTTTGAGCGACATCACCTTTGAAAACGGCAACCTTATCCTCGGCCTGCGCGACCGCTTTGGCGATCAGACTGGGCTAATCTTGCCTTATGGTAGCAATAGTACCCTACAGGAAGGGGCAATGGTCGGTGCGACCTTGCGTGCCTGCGGTGATCCCCAAAATGGCTGGACCTTGGAAGACAACGCTCGCTGCAATGGGCTAGGTACGCAACCTCCCAACACCGGTCATGGACCGGGCACGCTATCGCTGACTCCTCCCTATACCTCCAGCGTCGGCTATGGTTCTTACTACAATGTCCACGCCTTTGAAACGCACAGCGGTGACTCCTTTGGTGGCTTGGCCTGGATTCCCGGCTACGCTGACTTTGTCAATACGGGCATGCGTCCAGGGCGAGTGGGTAACAGTGGTGGCATCTACTGGCTCAATGCAACCAGCGGTGCCAAAACCAAAGGCTACCAACTCTACGCCGGTGATGATATCAAGCAGCCGCCCTACAGCTACGGCAAAGCCAATGGCATGGGCGATGTCCTGGTGCTCTGTGATTCCGCCCCCATTGAAATTGGTAACCGAGTCTGGCTCGACGCCAATGGCAATGGCATCCAGGATGCAGGCGAACAAGGTATCAGTGGTGTCGCTGTCGAACTCTATCGGGCGGGCGTCAAAGTCGCTGAAACTACCACCGCCGGCGATGGCACCTATCTCTTCAACAACAGCAACGTCACCCTCAACGGCGCAACCGGTATTGTCCCTGGCACAGGCACGCAGGGTGGCGACTCAGAATATGAGATCCGCATCCCAGCCAATCAAGTGGCGCTCAACGGGCTGGCTCCTACCGCTGCCAACGTCTTTGGCGACGCCAACGTCGATCTGCGCGACTCCGATGGCCAACTCGTTGGGTTCAGTGTCAATCACACCATTCCGTTTGCGGCCCTGGCCGAAGCTGGCTTTAATAACCATACCTTCGACTTTGGCTTTGATGAACCTGCTCCTCTAATGAGTCTGGGCAACAAGGTTTGGTTTGACACCAACAACGACGGTCTAGACAATGATGGCACGGGCGGTGCCGCTGGCAGCAGCACCGGCATTGCCAACGTCAACGTCAAACTCTACCTTGACAGCAACTTCAATGACGTCTTTGACAGTAACGACACCTTTGTCGACGAGACCACGACAACCAGCAAGGGCTGCTATGCCTTTAGCGGATTGCCTCCTTCGAGCCTGGTGGAAGCCAATTATCTAGTGGTGATCCCCAACAGCAACTTTGTCAACAACGCCGTGCTGAACACCTATTCAAACAGTACAGGCGAGCCCACGACTGATGATGACGTGGATCGCAACGATGATGGTCGCCCGGACGGCAGCGGCAACATCGTCAGTAGCCCAATTTCGCTCGACTTGGGCAGCGAGCCGACCATTGGCAACGGCGAAGGAGACGATGGCGACTGTAACCTGGCCGGTATCGATGCCAATACCAATCAGACCGTCGACTTTGGCTTCTATCGCCTCGAACTGGGCAACCAGGTCTGGAACGACGCCAACAACAATGGTTTGCTCGATAATGGCGAGCAGGGCATCGATGGCGTGGCGGTCGACCTGCTGGACGGCCAAGGCGCAGTGGTGCAGTCGACGACCACGGCCAACGGCGGTTTCTATCTCTTCCAAGGCTTTGCCCGCGGCATCTATCAAGTTCGTATCACCGCTCCGGCTGGCTACGTGAGCAGCACACCCGACGCCGGTGACCCTGATGTGGACAGCGCCGACAACAATGACAACGGCAATGGCAGCAGCGGCGGACAGATTGTCACCAGCCAATTCTCCATCCAACCTGGTTCGACCAACGGTGGAGCCAACGTCAATGCTGCTACCGGTGTAACGAGCAACCCGAACGTTGACTTTGGCGTGCGTCTGCCACTCAACCTGGGCAACCTGGTCTGGCAAGATCGCAACAACAACGGCAAGGTCGATTCGGGTGAAAATGGCCTGAGCAACGTGTTGGTGCAACTTTTCCATGCCAGCGATAACCCGGCCTCGGCGGTTCCTCTAGCTACTGATACGACCGATGGCAACGGCATCTACGGCTTTGGCGATCTCACCCCCGGCCAGTATCGGGTTTGTATTCCGACGCCGCCTGCCCAATACCCGACGAGCAGCATCGTGACCGACAGCAACGATGATGGCAAGGACAACGACGACAACGGTATCCAAACCGTCTCCGGCGGACTTACCTGTAGCCCAGTGATTCAACTCACTGCTGGCCTGGAACCGACCAATGACGGCGACGGTGCCAACGGCGATCTGACCATCGACCTCGGCTTCTACGGCGCAGTTAGCGTCGGCGACCGGGTCTGGTACGACGACAACAAGAATGGATTGCAAGACCAGGGTGAACAGGGCGTGAAGGCTGTACAGGTCACGCTCTTCGATGCGGTCACTGGTCAGGCGGTCACCAAGGACATTGATGGCAACCCGATCCAGCCACAGCAGACCAACGGCAATGGCAACTATCTCTTCAACAACTTGCCTGCCGGCTCCTACTATGTCGTCTTTGACCTCAATACCTTGCCGCCCGGTTATGTTGTCACAACGCCGAACGTAGGCAGCAACTCCGAGATCGACTCTGATGCGGCGATCGGTACTGGCAAGACAGCCTCGGTCACGGTTCCCAGCGGTGCCAACCTCTCACTCGACATGGGCATCGTCTCTATTTCGTTGGATGAAGTGCGCGTGGGTGACTATGTCTGGTTTGATGACAATCACAATGGCATTCAAGACAACACCGAAAGTGGTGTCGCCAATGTCCGGGTCACGATCTTCGATGCGACCACGGATCAGCCGGTGTTGGTTGGCGGCAATCCGCTGACACGTACCACCAATGCTTCGGGTCTCTACCTCTTTGACGGCCTGCCGGTTGGCAACTACTATGTCGTCTTCGATCTAAGCAGCCTGCCTGCTGGCTACGCACCGACCCTGGCCAACGTTGGCAGCAACGATGAAGTGGATAGCGACGCCGACGCCAATGGCAAGACGGCAGCCACCGGTCCCATCAGCGCAGGCCAACAGAACCTTTCACTTGATCTCGGTATCTTCGCCCCCTACAGCCTGGGCAATCGGGTCTGGGAGGATAACAACAACAATGGCGTGATCGATAGTGGCGAGGCGGGCATCAACGGCTTGACCGTCAACCTCTACGCCGATGCCAACAATGATGGTACTCCCGACGGCGTTGTGCTCGCTTCGATGGCGACGGCGAACGGCGGCTACTATCGCTTCGATGGCCTGGCTGCTGGCACTTACCTGGTGGAGGTGGTGGCTCCTGGCTATCGCAGCAGCACAGCCGATGCCGGCGACCCAGATGTGGATGTCGATGACAGCGATGATAATGGTGTGGTGGTCAATGGTAACAGTGTGCGCAGTGCACCGGTCACTTTGGGGCCAGACAGCACCGAACCTACAGGCGAGACTGACCTAGTGGGTGGAGTAAACCCGCAAGGTGCGCTCGATGCACGAGCCAACATGACGGTTGATTTCGGCTTCTTCCGACTGGCGACAATTGGTGACCGCGTCTGGTTGGATGTCAATCCGCAAGGCAATGACATTGGTGATGGCATCCAGGATGCGGGCGAGACTGGCCTCCAGGGCTGGATTGTACGCCTTTATCAGGCGAATGGCACCCTGGTTGCGACCACCACCACCGTACTCGATGGACGCTATCTCTTCACCGATCTAGTGCCAGGCGATTACTTCATCGAATTCGCAGCGCCGAATCAGACGCAGCAGTTCAAAATCAGCCAACCTAATCAAGGCAGCGACCCGGCCCAAGATAGTGATGCTAACCAGGTGACCTTGCGTACGCCGGTAACCAATCTGATCAGCGGCGAGGATGATCGCACCTGGGATATGGGTGTCTTCCTAGTCGGAACCGGGGATCCGGAAAGCGGTGAGCCGAATGCTCAGAAGCGGGTCTTCCTGCCTGTTGTAGTACGCTAGGAGCGGACAGGGTGACTAGGTGACAGGGCAATAACCTACCTACCCATAATAGAAGAGGGGCTCGCAGTTGCTGGTGCTTGAAACACCAGCAACTGCGAGCCCCTCTTCTGCTAACGTGAATGCAAATTCTAGCCTAACAGGCTACCCTACGATAACCCAGGGCAGTACCCTGGGATAGAGAAGGATGTCCTCTCTTCCCTACCCTGCCACCTTCACCACACCGCCAGCCGGGTCATCGTAGAGTCCGGCGCGTCCGTTGCGGCGAATCTTGAGCAGTTCGCGCACCATGTTGACTGTATCGGCACCGGGACGAATGCGACTATCTGTCTGATAGTACCAGTGGATGGGGACCTCGATCAGGCGCATTCCTTTTCGGCGGGCAATGTAGAGCAGTTCTACATCAAAACCCCAGCCATCGATCCGGGCGAGAGGAAAGACCACCTGTGCTGCCGAACGGGTGAAACATTTAAAGCCACACTGTGTATCCTGAATCTCCGGCACAGCCAATAACTGGACCAAAAGATTGAAGACCCGTCCCATGATGTGGCGATAGACCGGCTCGTCGTAGCGGACGGCACCTGCCACCTCGCGGCTGGCAATGGCGATTTCGTAGCTATTATGGGGTACAGCGGGAGGAAGAAACTTGGCAATCTCCTCGATCGGCATGGCCAGATCGGCATCACAAATAAACAGATAGTCGCCTTGCCCAGCTAACATGCCGGTTTTCACTGCATTGCCTTTACCCTTGGCACTGTGTAGCAGGCGCACCACAAAGGGATCTTCGGCTCGTACCTGCTCGGTGATAAAACGTTCGACGGCGCCGGTCGTGTCGTCTCTGGAGCCATTTTCAACCACGACGACTTCTGACTGGTAGGATTGCTGACGCAAAAAGTTGGCGATCTTTTGCAACGAGGGAGGGAGCCTGCGTTCCTCATTATAAGCAGGAATAACAATACTTAAGAAAAGATGCTTGGATGAATCCATGAATGTTTTTTACCGTACAAGGCTGAGTAACGCAAAAAATAAACAGACCTGAACAAGAACTGCGCCACTCCAGAGCAAATAAGCACCCGTGACCTGATTGCGCGATGCCATCCAGATGCCCCACAGCCCATTCACGATCCAACAAATAAATCCAATCATCGGCAGGAGGAAGAGTCCAGATTTGTCACGTACTAACTCAGGTACCCCATTCGGATCGAAGCGCACCGCCATCGTTTCAGGCAAAAATGGGTAGCGAACGACCAAGAGTAAAAACAGGACCAGTACGCCGGTCAGGCCAGCCAGCAGTACACGCCGGGCGGCTGGATCAACCCCAAGCAACAATTGCAGGTCAAACGTATGCGCAACAAATTCACTTTCCTGTAGCACACCAATCGGTCCGATACGGAAATTTTCCTGGAGCGTACTTAGGAACTGTTCAGCCGACGCTGGGGAAAGGGCATAGAGAATGGGTCCGGTGTCGATTAGGATGCATTCGTGCAGCGGGCGCGTGGCCAACATGGTCAGATAGCGCCCATCCTTGCGTCGCTCGGCGCGCATAAACGAAGCTGGCCAGCGCCACCACTCCTGTCTGTACTGGATGGTCCGTTCGCTGCGGATCACTCGTTTGACCTTACTCAGCGGAATGACAAAGGTCGAGCGCCGACAGCGAATGCGGATCGAGTTGCGATCCACCTGATAGCTGAGTGTCAACAAGCCCCACGCACCATAGATCGTGAGCAGCGCCAATGCACCGATGAAAACAACGAGCGAGATGAGCACAAAGCGCAGCCAATCTGTGGCGCGAATATCCACCCAACGCAACAGTAACAGCGTCGCCAGCGAGAGCCAACTGGCCACGATCACTGCATCCCATTTCGCACGGGTCACCGCAGAAGAGAATTCCATAGTTGGTAGAGCGTCGAAGAGTGGAAAAGTGGAAGAGTTGAAAAGTAATTTTCTGCTACTCTGCTACTTTTCAACTCTTCCACTTTTCAACTTCTTTCACAACTTCCAAGAACGCAAGCGATCCAGAAAGTGGTAGTGGGTCATATCTAGTTCAATTGGCGTGACACTGACACGACTGTTGGCAATGGCATGGACATCGGTTCCTTCGATCTCCTCGTCCACCGTGCGCCAACCGCTCAACCAATAGTAGGGATAGCCGTAGGGATCTTCACGCCGAATCAACTCATCTTGATAACTGCGCCAGCCCATGCGGGTCACTTCGATTCCACGCAGTTCTTCAGGGGAGACGCCTGGTACATTGACATTGAGCAGGATACCGCGCTCCATGCCCTGTTCCAGCACTTGGGCCACGACCTTGGCCGAAATGTCCGCCGCCAGTTTACGCACTAGTTGTAGATCTGCCTTGGTCTGGCGTGCGTGAGCCGTGCTGACCGCAATGCCGGCGACGTTGAAGATCGCTGCCTCGCGCGCACAGGAGACCGTTCCACTGTAGCTGATATCGTTGGCTAGATTATAGCCATTGTTGATACCGCCCACGACCAGATCAAAACGTACTTCCAAGGCACCGTGAATCGCCATTGCCACACAGTCAGCCGGACTGCCGTTGCAGGCATAAGCGTCACTGCCATCGGCCAACTGTACTTTGGTCACCCGCATTGGCTTGTCTAGTGTGCGTGAATGGCCGCTGGCACTCCAGTTCGTCTCGGGAGCCAATACATAGACATTGCCGACCGTCTCCAACGCCTGCTTTAATGCCAACAAACCAGGAGATTGAACACCATCATCATTTGAAATTAATATGTTCGCCATAATTGCCTGAATACATGACAAGAGGACAAGAAGACAGGATGACAAGATGAAGAGAAGCATGTCATCTTGTCATCCTGTCACTGTTTTTTATGTCTCACATAGACCTTGATTTCTTTACTCGTATTCGCATTCCCAGCGGCGTCGAAGGCAATCGCCTTGAGCGTGTGTTCTTCCAGATAAACGGCACCGGCAGTGCGAATAGCGGCAAAGCCATCGCCAAAGAAGAGAATTCGGCCCGGTTGGATCTCTGGGTCGCTGCTGGGGAAAGCCAGCCAGTTTTGAGCGTTGCCCGTCTCAATCTGGGCGACATCCCGCATTTTGATCTTCCAGCGCTCGTTAAAGGGTGCGCCGTAGGCAGTGCCAAAGCGCTGCCCGTCGATATAGAATTCCACCCGGTCGATGCGTAGACCGTCTTCTACATCGACGTTGACGTTGATCTGCTCGTCATCTTCCATGACGTAGAGTCGATTTTCGCTTGGTTCGTTGATTTCGACCTTGGGCGGCGTGTGATCGACAGTAAAGATCGAGCGTACCTCGCGTGGTCCATCCGGTCGATTGACGGTCAGGCGCAAAGTATAGACCCCTTCGCCTAAGCCGCTTGTATCTAGCGTCTCCAATCGTCCATCTTGTACCTCTTCGCCGTGCTCCGACCCGATCTGTGTCCAGGTATCGGGCTGTTCGCCAGGGCCAAAGTCGAGTCGATAGGGGCCGCCCCGTGCGTTGCCTTTGATCTCAATGCTGCCATTGACATAACCACCCGTCCCCGGATAGTTAATGCCAACATCGCTATCGCCGACGCGAATGGCGGTAGCGTCACTGCCGCTGGAACTGGCCGGCTGTGGAATGCCATTTTCGCGTACCCAGTCGGCTGCTTCCTGGGGCAAAATTTCATAAACAGTGCCGCCGACTGCCTGCCAAACATTATCTTGCGTGGTTGGCTCGGTGCCTGCCGCAAAGATTTCGCTGCGTTGATGATCGCCAGGGCAATTGGGGCTGACCAACAGCCCACTCGGTTGGCAAATAACCTTGTTAAGTACCGTTCCTGGCCGGTCATACCATTGGACAGGCTGGTTCTCGTGGACTCTGCGCATCACGGCGTTGAAAATCGGAGCCGCACCGGAGAGACCGGTCACATTGTCCATTGAGGTATTGTCAGTGTTGCCAACCCAGACACCCACGGTAAATTGCGGGGTAAAGCCCATAGTCCAGTTGTCTTTGAAGCCGTTGGTGGTGCCAGTTTTGGCACCCATCTTTCGGTCCGGCAGAGTGAGATCGGTGTTGGCCCCAAAGGCAGGAGCGCGGGCCACATCGTCGCTCATGATGTCGGCCATGATATAGGCGGTCTCCGCACTCAAGATGCGCTGTGCTTCGGGATGCTCGTAGATCTTGATGATATCACCTTTGCTGTTGCGGATCTGCTTGATGGCCACCGGATTGAGCGTGCGGAAACCAGGGCGCAACTGTGCGGGCGGGGCTGGTTCGCCGATCATGACACCGCCGTTGCCAAAGACCGAGAAGGCATAGGTGTGATCGAGCAAGGTCACCTCACCGCCGCCGAGCACCAGGTTGAGACCGTAGAAGTCGAGGCCGCGGTTGAGTCCGTTGATGCCCATACGATGGGCCAAACGTAAGGCATCCGCCACCCCAACCTGGTCCATCACCTTAATGGCTGGGATGTTATAGGAACGGGACAGGGCGTTGCGCAGTGAGACCGGGCCATGATACTGGCGGTCATAGTTTTCGGGGCGGTAGAAAGTGCCGTCGCCCAGCGGCACAGTCATTGGCACATCGAGGATCATCGAAGCAGCGTTGAGTTGCTTCTTCTCTAGCGCTGTGGCATAGACATAGGGTTTAAAGCTTGACCCGGGCTGTCGTTCGGAGGTGGCAATATTGACCTGCCCGTCGATCGCTTCGTTGTTGTAATCAAGCGAGCCGACCATGGCCAGAATCTCGCCTGTGCCATTTTTGATCACCACCGCCGAGGAGTTGCTGGCATTCTTC
The DNA here is from genome assembly GCA_046328715.1 of Caldilineaceae bacterium. GTDB lineage: Bacteria > Chloroflexota > Anaerolineae > Caldilineales > Caldilineaceae > JAXLWB01. Next base: position 37,295 of record JAXLWB010000040.1, read on the forward strand.
TTCTGTTCGATTAGTTTGGAAATCTGATCACGTGCCACCTGTTGGGCGTAATTCTGCAAGTCGACATCGAGCGTTGTGTACACCGTAAACCCCTCGCGCCAGATGCGATAGGGATCTTCGATTGTGTTGTATTCGTCTTTCAGGCGCTGCAAGACGTACAGGGCAAAGTGCGGTGCTGTGGTGATTTCGAAGCGTTCGGCTGCCGATTTGCGTAACTGTAACGGTTCGGCAAAGGCGGCGTCGGCCTCAGCTTGGGTGATAAAGCCACCCGTGACCATCGCCGCCAGCGCCAATCCTTGTCGCTTTTTGGCTTCGTCGGGGTTATTGATCGGATTTTGGGCTGGGAACTGCGGAATTGGAGCCAACATGGCTGCTTCGGCCAGTGAAAGTTGGGTAGCACTCTTGCCAAAGTAGACCTGGCTAGCTGCCTCGACGCCGTAGGCCAGGTTGCCGTAAAAGTTGGAGTTGAGATACCACTCGAGGATGCGATCCTTGGGGAAGCGGCGTGTCACCTCCAGGGCAAGGATCACCTCTTTGATTTTACGGGCATAGCTCTGTTGAGCGCGCTCTTCGGGCGGAATGATCACGTTTTTGATCAACTGCTGCGTAATCGAAGAACCACCTTGCACGGCCCCACCGCCCAGATTCGAGGCAAAGGCACGAAAGAGGCCACGGACGTTCACACCTGGATTTTCGAAGAAGTTGCGATCTTCGAGGGCGACTGCCGCCTTCCACACCCATTCAGACATGCGGCTTTTGGAGACAAAGCGACGATCGCCGCGAAAGGGGCGGGGATCTACGCTCTCGTAAAGCAGATGTTTGCCGCTACTGTCGTAGATGCGGACCGTCTCAAAATCATCTTCCTGCTGTTTTTCAATGATATCCAGACCGTTGTTCGTCAATTGAGCGGCGTAGGTATTGTAGACGGCAAAGACCGAGGCGACGCCGGCCCCGATCAACGCTAGGAAGACGATGAGTACGATCAAAACTACGGCAAGGCTGGTCTGGCCGGCCCGCAGCCAGGGACGCGGAGCGTTTTTCAGCGCTCGTTCCCGTCGGCGGCGCGCCATTAAGATAGAATCATGTCGGTCAAGTCGTTGCATAATTGTTTGTTACAAGTGGCAGGTGGCGAGTGGCGAGTCTAAGAACCCCGCACGTCAGTAAGGGGACCCGCCACTCGCAATTCGCAATTTACCATTGTTAATCTGCCTTTTCTACCACAAGCAGATGACTGATGCCAAAGACGGTCATAGGCGAATGTTCAAGTGTATAGGTGATGCGCCGAATCCAGCCACCCAACGCAGGACGGCGAGCGCTCAGATTATCGTAGCCGGGGTAGATTTGTGTGTGATGGATGATGCGCACCGGCAGGCCGATGAAGAGGGAACGAATGTCATTGGCAGTGTAGGCGCGCACATGGGGCGCTAGTTTGTTGCGTAATCCATCCGGTAAATAATTGATCAACGGTGTGTTGCCAAAGTGATATTTGCCATTCCAATAGTGACCGTGGGTCTCAAAGGGATAAAGACGATTGGGGGCAAAGATCACAGCTCGCCCGCCTGGCTGGAGCACCCGCACCATCTCGGCACAGGCAGCACGGTCGTCCTGCACATGCTCGATCACCTCGTGGCTCAGCACCAAGGCGAAGTGGTTGTCGGGATAGGGCAACTGTTCGGCGGCGGCTAGTTCTAGCTGCGCCTCGGGCACGGTTGCCTTGGCAATGGCCAGATGTTCGGGTTCAATGTCGATGCCATAGATCTCCCTGACATAGGGCAGTAGCGCCTTGACATACATGCCCACGCCACAACCATCGATCAGCACCCGGTCAAAGCGTTCGGCGCGTGTCGAACGTCCCCACTGCAAAATCATATTCAACCGGCGATCCTGCCCGGCGCGCCAGACAAAGCTCGGGTTGCCGCGCTTCGCCGCCCGTTCCCCGTGCAGATCGCTGGGGAGTGTTGAGTTACTAGACAATCTTGGTTTTCCTCTCGTCGGAACTACCAACCCCACCCTAACCCACCCCTGTTAAGGGAGGGAACAGTGAGTGGATGGGTTTAGTTTTCTCTTCTGTCCACAAAACTGAATTTGCCCCTTCATAGTTCCCTCTATGATTAGGAGAGGGTTAGGGTGGGGTGGCTTTATAGTTACATAAATTATAACTTCACGACGGGCACGAGATGGGGCGGAATAGGATACAAGCATGAGACAACACTGCCGCCGCCCCACCTCATGCCCCTACCCATCACCTTGTCATCCTGCCACCTTGGTTCCTACATGAATCGCCACGGTGCCAAAATTCTGCTCTTGATAGAAAACGTTTACCAGGCCAGCTTGTTCCATCATGCCTTGCAGTTGCGGTGGCGCAGGGAATTCCACCGTGCTCTGCGGCAGATAACGATAGGCCGCAGGGTCACCGCTGATCAGGCCACCGATAAGCGGTAAAATTTGGAAGACGTAAAAGCTCACCAACGGCCCCAAGGCAGCGTTGCTCGGTGGTGTCGTCTCCAGACAGAGAACGCGCCCGCCTGGTTTGGTCACCCGTGCCTGCTCACGAAAGGCCGTCACCCGATCGACCACGTTGCGGATCAAAAAGCCGCTAACCACCGCATCAAAGCTGTCATCGGCAAAGGGCAGGTGAAAGGTATCGGCCTGCATAAAGGGCAGCGTAGATCGGGCAGGGGAGGCCTTGCCCACTGCCATCATTTCATAAGTGAAGTCGGCACCATAGGCCTGCAAGCCCGGATAGCGAGTGCGTGCCTCCTGGGCAATGTCGCCGGTGCCGGTGCCAATATCAAGTAACGAGCCGTGCAAGGGCAAATTGGCCAATTGCAACAGTTGACGTCGCCAACTTTGGTCCATGCCAAAGGTCATCAGCCGGTTCATCAGATCGTAGGTTGGCGCAATGCGCGTAAACATCTGATTGACGTAGACCGGTTTCTCGTCGCTCGAAGGTAAGATTGAATTGCTCTGCTTCATCCCTTGATCATAGCATTAAGCAGCCAAAAGTGGGAATTTTGGGGAGATTGGAGACAAGGAGAAGTGAGATTGGGCGAACACGTTCAGGATGTGAGCGCCAGCGTGACGCAATGCACAATCCGCATTCCACACTGTATGCCGACAAAATAGCCGGGCGCATCGAGCGAAGCCGTATCGCAGGTTGACAAAATGGATGGTCGCTCAACCCATCTCCGGATTGTAGCGCGACAGGTCAACTGACTGCTTGTGCGATTGCGTCGGGTCGCCTTGTAGCAAAATGACGGTGACAAACAAGCAAGCGCTGCCCGCCTACAAAATCCATCTCAATTGTGCAATGATTCCTTGGTCGTGTGCCCAATATATTCTTGGCATCGCCCTGCCCGTCCTGTTCGCTTACAAACTCAACTTGGGTTCGCCCAAAAGGCCTTTGCATTACGTCAATATTCCGTTTGGCCACTCCACATTTTGTTTTACATCGTGGCAGATGAAAGATTGCGCTGCAGAAGACTATATTGACTATCAGCACAACATACTGCTTCTTCACAACAGATGCTTTACTGTCCGACAAGGCGCAGTGTAATTTGCACTCGACCCCCTCGTCTCACGCCAAGATCATTTCTGGTCGCCGCCAGTGGGCTTGGTTCTGCTACAGAAAATATGCTTTTATGGTAAGCAGGGGTTTTGTTGCACTGGAAAGCGGTTACGATGTTTCATACTTGGAATTCTGTAGCGTTGCAAGACGAATTTGGACTGGCACGTGGATGTATGGTTCTCCTGTTTCGCTTAAAAAGATCGGCGATGTTCCTGGTTTCTAACTTCTTTTTCGCTTCTCATTGCATCCTGATTTAAGGAAACATCAGTCATTTGTTTGGTGACTTACAAAGTGGGGTGTGCTAGGCTTAGGCCAAGTACCGTTTACCCGCGTACCCCTGTTTCTGCACATCACGGCCTCATTGCGATGCTGGTGGGGGAGGCCCCCCTGGGTTCCACTGGATCGATTATGCGCAACCTCTTCAAATTGTTGGTGTGGTTCATAATTTGGCCACTCCTGATCATTCCTAAACTATGGCGGATTCGCTTTATTGGGAAACTTCTGGCAATTGTCTGGAGCCTGATCGTAGGGTTTGTCAGCTTGAGCATCTTGATCGTTGCCCAATTGCCCGTGAGCCAACAATCCGTGGGCTTGCCCCGGGTCACGACCCCGGTCGTCAATGCACTCGCGGCACCGCAAAACGAGGCGAGTCCGACTCCTGCTGAGATTGCTCCTGCAACGGTTGTCGCCACCCTACCCCCGATAAAGACGCCGACAGAGCAGCCTAGCAACACAGCAACTTTACCCCCGACCGATATACTTGGCGACACTGCAACCCCGCAACCAACTGTCCCACCGCCTGCAACGGCCACGCCGCTGCCCAGCGCCGCCCCAACGATTGCAGCGACTGCTACAGCGACTCCACCGGTCGCCAATGCGGAGACAGCTCAAGTCTCGCGCGTAATCGATGGCGATACGATCGAGGTGTTAATCGCTGGCACTGCGCACCGCGTGCGCTACATCGGCATCGATACGCCGGAACAAGGACAGCCTGGCTATCAAGCCGCATCCGCCGCCAACTGGGAGCTGGTGGCCGAGCAGAGGGTCTATCTTGTTAAAGAGATCTCCGACACGGATCGTTATGGGCGACTGCTGCGCCAAGTCTATCTGGCAGATGGGCGTTGGGTCAACGGTGAACTGGCGGCGCAAGGCTGGACGCAACCGGTGCGCTATCCACCAGATATTCTCAAAGCCACCGAGTTGGAAGCCTTGACGCTCGAAGCCGCCCAGGCTCAACGGGGCTTTTGGAGTGGTGCTTCCGCCTACGACGGGGCCATGTCCTATGCCCTCAGCCAGCAACCAGGTAGCCTGCGCAAAGGCCCTGGCACTGACTTCGAGATCAGTGGCAACATTCCTACCAACACGCCCTTGACGATCTTTGGCCGCAACGAAGCGGGCGATTGGGTGCAGGTGCGGCTGCCAGATCGGACGGGAGGGTGGATGGAAGTATCGAATTTGAGGGTCAATGTTGCGGTCGCCTCGATTCCGGTTCCCAATGATCTACCCAAACCAGTTGTCGTCGCACCGCTCATGCCAACGGCCAATCGTGACGCCAATTTACGTGCAGGACCGGGCACCGACTATACCGTGATTGGTGGTACCCGTTCGGGGGACGCCTTGCAGATTGTGGGTAAAAACAGCGACGGAAGCTGGTACAAATTGAGCAATGACGCCTGGATTGCAGCAAGCTTGGTCAATAATCCTCCAACAGATTTGGCGGTCGCTAGCGCTCCGCCACCCTCTGCGACTGCGACTCCTGTTCCTGTTGTTGCAGTGCCCCAAGCACAGGAAGCTGTTCAACCGGCAGTTCAAGCCCCTGCACCGTCTGGTAGTGCCAAAGTGATTATTCAGTGGGTGAACTATGACGGGCAGGTCTACCGAGTGGAAAGTGACGAATTTGCTGTAATCGCCAACGTTGGCAATGCTTCTGTTAACATTGGCGGCTGGCTGCTAAACGCTGGCGACAATGGCCAGAATTTTGTCTTTCCCAGCTACGATTTAGCGCCGGGTCAAAGCGTGCGCGTCTATACCGACGAAAACCACCCCGATAGCGGCGGCTTCAGCTTTGGCAGCGGTAAGGCGATCTGGAACAACAAGGGTGATTGTGGGGTTCTGTATGACCAAGCAAGGAATGAAGTAGCGGAGTATTGTTACTAGGTATAAAGTTGGCTTGTGACGCAGCCGACCTACCAGAGGACTGAGACCCGGTTAGCCCTCCGGTAGGCGGCGCAGACAACCGACACGTTCTGACACGGTGGCGCCGCCTGCCGGAGGACTGACATGACGCAAGCCGAAGAGCCAGCGCAGCCAGTCGCAGTCGATCCACCTCCGCCAGCCGATCAGGTGGTTGCCCAACCTCCTGCCCAAGCCGATTGTGATCCAAACTATGCCGGAGCCTGTATCCCGAATGTGAGCTACGATTTGGACTGCCCCGAGGTGGGAGTAAAGGATTTTCAGGTCGTTGGCTATGACCATCATCGCTTTGATCGGGATAAAGATGGAATTGCCTGTGAGAGTTAGGAGAAAACGGTTTGCTAAGTTATGTGACTTATGTTAAGATAGTTGTAATTGATAACACCATAGCTTCTGTTTGAAGACCGTTACGGGATAGTTTCTTCCGGCGGTTACATTCCACTCAATTACTGAAACGCCGCAACTGAGGAGTCCCTAGATGCCCGAACCACGGAGCAACAGCGCCAATCTCGGCTTTGAAGCACAGCTCTGGAAGACAGCCGACGCCCTGCGCAACAATATGGACGCCGCCGAGTATAAACATGTCGTGCTCGGTTTGCTCTTTCTCAAATACATTTCGGACGCCTTTGAGGAACAATACCACAAACTGGAAGCCGAACGCGAGCAGGGTGCCGACTCTGAAGATATCGACGAATACCGTGCCGTCAATGTCTTTTGGGTGCCACAGGAGGCGCGCTGGGCGCACCTGCAAGCCAATGCCAAACAGCCCACCATCGGTCAACTGGTGGACGAAGCAATGAGCGCGCTGGAGCGGGAGAATGCGTCGCTGAAAAGTGTGCTACCCAAGGACTATGCCCGTCCTGGGCTGGACAAGACACGGCTGGGACAGTTGATCGACCTGGTGAGCAACATCGGATTGGGCGACAAAGAGAACCGCAGCAAGGATGTGCTGGGGCGGGTCTACGAATACTTTCTCTCCCAGTTTGCCAGCGCCGAGGGCAAGAAGGGTGGCCAATTCTACACGCCTGCTTGCATTGTGCGTCTGCTGGTAGAGATGTTGGCTCCCTATAATGGCCGCGTCTACGACCCCTGTTGTGGTTCGGGCGGTATGTTTGTCCAGAGCGAAAAGTTTCTGGAAGAACATGGCGGTAGGATTGGCCAGATCAGCATTTACGGTCAGGAGTCGAACTATACAACCTGGCGGCTGTGCAAGATGAATTTGGCGATCCGTGGCATCGACAACCAGATTGCCCACGGCGACACCTTTCACAATGACCAACACCCCGACCTCAAAGCTGACTACGTGCTGGCCAACCCACCCTTTAACGATAGCGATTGGCGCGGCGATCTGCTCAAGGATGACAGTCGCTGGCAATATGGCAAGCCGCCGGTAGGCAATGCCAACTTTGCCTGGGTGCAACATTTTCTCCATCACCTGGCACCAATGGGGATCGCTGGCTTTGTGCTGGCCAACGGCTCCATGTTTTCCAACCAGTCGGGCGAAGGTGAGATCCGCAAGGCGATCATCGAAGCCGACCTGGTTGATTGTATGGTGGCGTTGCCGGGGCAACTCTTCTACTCCACCCAAATTCCGGTCTGTCTCTGGTTCTTGACGCGCACCAAGCGCAACGGCACCCGTTCGCCAGGCTCAGGGCAAGAATTGCGGGAGCGCAGCGGCGAAGTGCTCTTTATCGATGCGCGCAAGCTCGGTGTGCTGACCGACCGTGTACACCGAGAGTTGACTGACGAAGAGATTCAAACCATTGCTGGTACCTATCATGCCTGGCGGGGAGATGCGGAGGCCGAACATCGCTATGCAGATATTGCTGGCTTCTGCAAGTCGGTTGTGTTGGATGATATTCGCCAGCATGGGTATGTGTTGACACCGGGGCGCTACGTGGGTGCTAGTGAGATGGCAGAGGACGATGAGCCATTTGCCGAAAAGATGGCACGATTAACCGCCACGTTGGAACAACAATTTGCCGAGAGTGCGAAGCTAGAAGAACAGATTCGTCGAAATTTGCAGTGGTTATCCATGTAAGACAAGCCCTCCAGTAGGTGAGTCTAGCGGAGAATGTAGGATCGAGGCGTCCTCCGGTAGGTGGCGCAGACAACTGACACGTCTTACACCGTTACGCCGCCTGCCGGAGGGCGGGTCTACTCAACAATGAAGGACCGAACGACCTCCAACACAAAGACCAAGTTAAACCAATGCCAGCACGCGATGTTCAGTTTGTCCAAGGTCAGTATTACCATGTGTTTAATCGAGGTATCAATCGTCAAAGCATCTTTCGTGATGATGACGACTTCATTGCCTTTTTAACTCGTATCAAAAAGCATTGTATACGCTTCAAAATTGTCGTGATCGCCTATTGCCTGATGCCAAACCATTTCCATTTTCTGATGCGTCAAGATGGAGAAATACCGGTTAGAAAAGCAATTGAATTGACCGGCAATGGCTATGTGCAACATTATAACCATCGGCATAAACGTACTGGAACCCTCTTTGAAGGCAGATTCAAAGCGCTCCTGGTCGATGATGACGAATACATACATCACCTATGTCGTTATATTCACGGCAACCCAGTCAAAGATGGTTTTGCCCTACGGCCTGAATTGTGGAGTTACTCAAACTATCAGGAATGGTGCGGTACACGCAACGGAACACTCGTGGATCGAACCTTTATTACCGACCATTTCGGCACGCCATCCCGCTACACCGAATATCTATACGACTATCTACAAAACCGAGCAAAGTTACCTACAACCTTAGCTGCCTATTTATCGAGTTTGATGGAGTAATACTCGCTAGCCCTCCGGTAGGCGGCGCAGACAACTTACATAACTTGACATCGTTACGCCGCCTGCCGGAGGGCGTGTCTACCCAACTATGAGGGCTCGAACCGTCCTCCGGCAGGTCGGCGTTAGGATGTCGGTAAGATAAGGTGAAGCCGCCGACCTACCGGAGGACTCACACTTCGCAAGCCCTCCGGTAGGTGGTGCGGGCAACCGACACGTCCTGACGCGGTGATGCCGCCTGCCGGAGGGCGGGTCTAGCGGAGAACAAAGATATTGGCTCGAACCGTCCTCCGGCAGGTCGGCGTTAAGATGTAGGAAAGATAAGATGACGCAGCCGACCTACCGGAGGACTGACGCTCGCAAGCCCTCCGGTAGGCGGTGCGGGCAACCGTTTGTGAGGTGTACTTGAAAAGCAACGAAATTCGTGAATGGTCTGTTACAACGCTTGGCCAATGTGCAACGTGGTACTCTGGAGGCACGCCAGATACAACGAATGGTGACTACTGGGGTGGCGAAATTCCTTGGATCACAGCAAGTAGTTTACACGACTTTTACTTATTCGATTCTGAGCGAAAAGTCACTCCACTTGGCGTTGAAAACGGCACTCGGCTGATGCCAGAGAACACTATTATCTTTGTTGTGCGCGGCATGAGTTTGAAAAGCGAGTTTAGAGTTGGTATTGCTCGTCGACCCATGACATTTGGGCAAGATTGCAAGGCAATCATTGCAAAAGAGGGAGTTGATCCTCTTTTTCTCGCCAATGCTATTCGTGCAAAAGCACCAGAGATTTTAGAGCTTGTTGATGAGGCAAGTCATGGAACGGGAAGATTACAAACAGAAGCAATCCAAGGGGTAGAAATCCTACTCCCTCCCCTTCCCGAACAGCGTGCCATCGCCTCTATCCTCGGCGCGCTGGACGACAAGATCGAACTCAACCGCCAGATGAATCGCACGCTGGAAGCGATGGCGCAGGCGCTCTTCAAATCCTGGTTTGTCGATTTCGACCCGGTGCGTGCCAAAGCCGATGGACGAGAGACCGGCTTGCCGGAGGAGGTAGCGGCGTTGTTCCCGGATCGGTTGGTGGAGTCGGAGTTGGGGGAAATACCGGAGGGGTGGTCATTTTCTGAATTGCCGAATGAGATAGATTTTCTGGAAGGACCCGGGCTACGAAACTGGCAATATAAGGATGAGGGCATGAAGTTTCTGAATATTCGCTGTATTGTCGACGGGGATCTTGACATGGGCAAAGCAAATTCCATTGCACTAGATGAATTTGAAAAATCTTACTCACACTTTGCGCTAAAGGCAGATGATATTGTGATTTCAACTTCAGGTACACTTGGGCGAATCGCTATAGTTCGACCAGATCATTTACCATTAATGTTGAACACCTCGATAATCCGTATGAGAGGCAAAACTCCTATCGGTATGACTTTTGTTTGGAATTATCTTCAATCAGAGTCTTTCCTCACTGAGATGTTTGCGTTAGCTGCAGGAAGTGTGCAACTCAACTTTGGCCCAGTGCACTTGCGCAAAATTGTTTTACTGCGCCCGCCAAGCACCATATTAACCGTTTTTGAAGAGTTTACTCAGCCATTCATTCGAAAAGCCTTGTTAAATCGAATGCACGCTCGTACTTCGCTGCGTGACACCCTCCTCCCCAAACTGATCAGCGGCGAAGTGCGGTTGGGGATGTGGAAAGATTTATATAAGCCAGAGGTTCTGAGGGTGAGGTTGGCAGTCCTCAACACGGCCATTCATCCGTAGCGGACAGATTGAGTTTTGTGAATTACAAGAGCATTTTTACACTATTTTATAGAGCACCCCCATGACCACCCGTTTTACCGAATCAATCGTCGAAGAAGCTGCAGGTGATTCTGCTGGGACGTTTGCAGCAAGCGTTGCGTCGTCTCAATCCAACCCTGCCCGCCAACGCCCTCGACGATGCATTGCGTAAACTCACCCGTCTTGACCAACCTTCGCTCCTTCTCAACAACCATGCCATCCATCGGCTGCTGGTCGATGGCGTCACCGTGGAATATCAACGTGCCGATGGCACAATTGCGGGTGCCCAGGTGCAGGTGATCGACTACGAGCGAATTGCGCAGAATGATTGGCTGGTGGTCAATCAATTCACCGTCGTCGAGCGCAGCCAGCGCCAGAGCCACGAACGGCGTCCCGATATCGTGGTCTTTGTCAACGGGCTACCGCTGGCAGTCTTTGAACTGAAGAATGCTGCCGACGAGAAAGCCGACATCTGGCAAGCCTTCAAACAGCTTCAGACCTACAAAGAGCAGATCCCCTCGCTCTTTGCCTACAACGCCGCACTGGTCATCTCCGATGGCACCAGCGCACGCATCGGCACGCTCAGCGCCGACCGCGAGCGTTTTACCCCCTGGCGCACCATCGATGGCAGTGCCCTAGCCAACAGCAATCTGGCTCAACTCCAGGTGACGATTGAAGGGGTCTTTGAGAAACGGCGTTTTCTCGACCTGCTGCGCTACTTTCTGGTCTTTGAAGAGGTCGCAGGTGCTGACAAAGGGGGCGATAAAAGCGCCAGTCAATTAGTCAAAAAGATGGCAGCCTACCATCAATACCATGCCGTCAATGTGGCGTTGGATGAGACATTACGGGCAAGTTTCAAACCAAACCCAGATCGGCGGCACGCTGAATCGGGTGTGCCCTATTTCAGTGGTAAATTGCGTGATGGCAAACCCGGCGACCAGCGCGTTGGCGTGATCTGGCACACGCAAGGATCGGGCAAAAGCCTGACCATGGCTTTTTATGCCGGGCGCGTGATCCAACATGCGCAGATGCAGAATCCGACTCTGGTTGTGCTCACCGACCGCAACGATCTCGATGACCAACTCTTTGGCACCTTCGCCCGCTGTCGAGAACTCTTGCGCCAACCACCCGTGCAGGCCAACAGCCGCGCCGATCTGCGCCAATTACTGGCGGTTGACTCCGGCGGCGTCATCTTCACCACGATCCAAAAGTTTTTGCCTGACAGCCCATCTAACGCTTCGGGAGGTGGTGCATCAGCCTTTTCCTACCAACAAGCGTCTCGTCGCCCACTGTCAAGCAGGTCGAACGTGGAAGAAAGTTCAAAGTCGAATCGTCCTCCGGCAGGTCGGCAGAAGGATCAAGCTGAGCAAGATCTCGAAGCCGACCTACCGGAGGAGTTGCGCGCTGGCACCACACTCTCGGATCGCGCTAACATTGTGGTGATCGCCGACGAAGCACACCGCAGCCAATATGACTTTATCGATGGGTATGCGGCCCACATGCGCTATGCCCTGCCTAACGCCTCCTTTATCGGCTTCACTGGCACGCCGATTGAGCTGAGCGACAAGAACACCCGCGCCGTCTTTGGCGACTACATCAGCATCTACGACATCCAGCAGGCGGTGAGCGACGGTGCGACCGTGCCCATCTACTACGAAGGACGGCTGGCCAAGTTGGCACTGGATGAACGGGAACGTCCCCATCTCGACCCCAGCTTTGAAGAGGCGACCGAAGGGGAAGAGGTCGAACGCAAGGAAAAGCTCAAGAGCAAATGGGCACAACTGGAAGCGCTGGTCGGGGCCGAAAAGCGGGTCAACCTGATCGCCGCCGACATCGTCAACCACTACGAGCAACGGCTGTCCGCCATGGAAGGCAAGGCGATGATCGTCTGTATGAGTCGGCGCATCTGCATCGATCTCTACAAAGCGCTCGTGGCCTTACGTCCAGAATGGCACAGCGACGATGACCAGCAAGGGCTGCTCAAGATCATCATGACCGGCTCGGCCGCCGACGATCTCGAATGGCAGCCACACATTCGCAACAAAGCGCGGCGTGAGAAGTTGGGCGAACGTTTCCGCAACGCCGCCCATCCCTTCAAGATCGTCATTGTGCGTGATATGTGGCTGACTGGCTTCGACGCCCCCAGCCTGCACACCATGTATGTGGACAAACCGATGCGTGGTCATGGCTTGATGCAGGCGATTGCGCGCGTCAATCGTGTCTTCAAAGATAAACCCGGTGGTCTGATTGTTGACTATTTGGGCCTGGCCGATGAATTGCGCAGTGCGCTGCAAACCTATACCGAAAGCGGCGGTCAGGGCAACAATACACTCGATCAAAATGAAGCGGTGGCCGTGATGCTGGAGAAGTACGAAATCTGCACGGGGCTTTTCCACGGCTTCAATTGGTCGCTGTGGCTCAGCGGCACACCGGCGCAAAAGCTGGGTCTCTTGCCCGCTGCCCAAGAGCACATCCTGGCGCAGGCGAACGGCAAAGCCCGTCTCGTGCAGGCCGTCAGTGACCTCTCCAAAGCCTTTGCCCTGGCAGTACCGCATGACGAGGCGCTGCGTATCCGCGATACTGTGGCCTTCTTTCAGGCGGTACGCTCGGTGCTGGCCAAGAACACAATTGAAAGCAATGGCAAGAGCAGCGACGATCTCGACCATGCGGTACGTCAACTGGTCTCGCGTGCTGTCTCCTCCGACCAGGTGATCGACATCTTCGCTGCCGCTGGTCTGAAGAAGCCGGATATCTCGGTGTTGGACGAACGATTTTTGGCCGAAGTGCGTGCCCTGCCCCAACGCAATCTGGCCGTCGAACTGCTGCAAAAGCTGCTCAACAACGAGATCAAGACGCGCAGCCAGAAGAACGTGGTGCAATCACGCTCCTTTGCCGAAATGCTCGACGCCGCCGTCCGTCGTTATCAGAACCGCGGCATCGAAACTGCCCAGGTGATCGAAGAGATGATCGCCATGGCCGCCGAGATGCGTGCCGCCAACGAACGGGGCGTAAAGCTAGGGCTAAGCGAAGACGAGTTAGCCTTCTACGATGCCTTGGAAGTCAACGACAGTGCGGTCAAAGTGCTGGGCGATGACACCCTGAAACATATCGCTCAGGAGTTGGTTACCTCCGTAAAACGCAGCGTCACCATCGACTGGACCGTGCGTGAAACCGTGCGTGCTCAGATTCGGGTGCTGGTCAAACGCATCCTGCGCAAGTATGGCTATCCGCCCGACAAACAAGAAAAGGCGACCCAGACCGTGCTGGAGCAGGCTGAGGTGATTGCGAAAGAGTGGGCGGTGAGCTAGCCTATCAGTATCCGCGTCTCTAAGCAATTACAAGTTAAGAATCTAATAGACAAAGCAAATCAAAGATGCACCATTGTAGAGGCATACGCTTGCCAGTGCCCTGTTTGCGTCACTAAGTGGGCAACCGCAACGGTTTGCCCCTACGCGTCGTGATCATGCAATGTCTATCTGCTTTGTCTATAATTCTCTAAATTTTTTGAATATACGTAAGTTAACTTGCGTAAATGTTTGGCTTTGTGTATAATCACTCTCATTGCTGGCAACTCCGCCAGCAGATGTAAAACTTCTCTCGCCAGGGGGAAGCGTACCCATATTCCTCACACCCAGCACGGTGAACCAGTCCCAGCGTTCCCGTGTTGTTCACAGCCAATTCCACAAGTACGCTCCACCGGCACAACCACCAGGTAAAGGAACGCCACGTATGTTTTACTCTCCAGACAGCTCCATTGGTACCTTCTTGGTTCACGCCAAACACGTCTTTGATTATCTGGATCAGCAACCCGCAGCACGCAGCCTGCTTGTCCGCTATGGCATGGATGAGATACGCTTGCAGGAAGGCAAGGCGTTGCTGCTTCAGGTGCAGAACAGCCATTGGGAGATGCGCAACCAGGTTCGTCAGCAGAAGGCCAGCACCGTCTCGCTCCACGACGATTGGGCGTTGGCAAGGCTGCTCTATCGCCGTCATCGCCAGGCCGCACGCGAAGTGGTAGGAAGCAATGCCAGCCAACTCTTGCGCACTCGATCCCGCAATTATGCCAGTTGGCTGGCCGATGCCCAGGAGTTCTATAGTGCCTTGCTCAACAATGCCGATTACCTACAGAAGCTGGCAGCGATTGATGTGACGCCAGATCAACTCCAGCGCGCGAGCCAGCAGATCGAGAATATGATGATGCGTAAGGCGACGCAGACACAAAACCGTGAACGGGCGCGCACCAACAAGCAGACGCGCGATCTGCACTTGAATGAGGCCAAGGGCTGGTTTGCAGTGCTGATGGCGGCGGCGCAGGTAGCCTTTCGTCAACAACGGGGGATGCTCGAAGCACTTCAAACCTTGCCCGAGCCTCTGAGTAAGGAGATGAAGGAGCTGCGAAAGACAAAGGCGTCAGCCAAGCCGATGAAGACAGAGCAAGTGGCTCTTCTCGTGCCAGTCGCTGAAATTGCTGTGTAAGTTGGCTGGATGCAGGAGGCAACTTTGCAACTTGCATCCAGCATCATGTTACCTCCCAACCAACGGCAAATAGATCTGCTTGGCCGCTGGCGTATCCGTTTCTTCGTCTAAGGTCAGCAGGTAGGGTGTGTCGCTGGTAGTCAGCGTAAGGGCGAGGCTGGTATCTGTGCGATCGTGGACAAGGACTGGGATGGCTTGATCGTGCATTGGATCGTAGACGTTGACCGTGGTGTGATTGCCGTCGATGCCGGAGAGTTGGAGAGTGAAGTCCTCCTGGCCAAGATCCACGGTTAGGTCACGGGTCATTACGTAGTAGGGGACCACAAAACGATGGGTGTTAACCTGGAAGGGCAGAAAGGTGAAGAGGTCGCGGTCGTAGAGCGGGGGATGGGCTGCGCTATCGTCGCCTGCAAATTGCCAGTGGTTATGGGTGTCGCTCAGCGCCTCGATCTGGAGTGAGCGGGTGTTAGTCAAGTCGGGGTCAAGCCCAGCGTTCATTTTGTCCACGATGCGATCGAGCGTCTGCAAAGCGGGTGAGACGTACATGAGATCATCGCTTGGGTAGCTGTTGTTGGTTTGCAGATAGTCGAGGAAATTCTGCTGGAGTAGCCCAAAGTCCAAATCGCTCTCCTTGTTGCCCTGTTCGTCGGCGTTGCCGAAGGTGCTGTAGAGGAAGAGTTTGCTCACCCCTTTGTTGAGGTAGAAGGTAAAGTAGCGCGCGGTCGCTTTGTTTTTGAGGGCGAGCGCCTGTTGGCGATCGCTAATACCATCCTCACGCGGGGCAATCCCCACTTCCGTAATCCAGGCCGCTACCGGTGCCACTTGATCGTTGATCAGGCGGGCGTTGCGTCCATGTGCATGTTCCTCGCCAAAGATGTCCACATAGTGCGTGGTCAGTGGCGCCATGTCGCGCAGAAAGGTGTCGGCAGCTAAGGCTGAAGCGTAATATTCTGGGAAAAAGCGGGCCACGCAGGTGGGCTGGTCGTTATCGGCTTGGCCAAGGGCGTTGAGCCACTCGCCATCTGCGCTGGGATAGTCGTTGCGCGTTTGGTAGGGATGTTTGCTGAGCGCACCCACGCGGGCCGGTTCGAGATCACTGGCGCGCCATGGCATGGTGTTGCTAAAGCCATCGACGAGCGTTACTCCTTGAAAGCGCTCGGGGTGCGCCACTACGGTGTCGGCAGTGGCTTGCACCAACGCTCCCCAAATCTGCTCCGCCGGGTGATTGGACTCGGGGGTGTAATAGTTGCTGAGGTAGAGGAAGTGGCTGCCAAAGGTTAGTTCATTCCAAATCTCCAGATCAAATCCTTTGTCCTCGTTGTTGGTGGTCCCCAGTGCGTTGGCAGCAAACAGCGACACATTATTGACATAACGTTGCCAGGCGGCCAGTGTTTCCTGTGCATCCGCTTCGTTATAATAGAGGCTGTCGGGTGTGGCGAAGGGGCGGTATTTAAGGGTTGCCATATCGATGATGGTTCCGACGCTGAGCACATTGGGCAACGGTTTGGAGAGGGTGACTACGTTGCCATTGATGGCGGTGATCAAGTCCTCGGCTGCCCAGTAGTCAGTCAGATTGGAAAGGCCGCTGCGGCCAGGCAGTAAGTTGCTGGTATCGTCCAAGGTCAACTGGTTGGCCCCAGCACCTGCATCGGCCACCACTGTGCGTTGGAAGGCAAGAAACGGGGTTGGGTTGCCCTGGTGGGCATTGAGCAGGATCAGCGGACGGATGCCCCATTGTTTACAGGCTTGTAGCTTGGCAAGCAGACTGAGTGCGGCCCACGGCACAAGCTGCGTTTCATCCTCGTAATTAAAGGCTCCCCAGGTGATTTCGATGCGTGCATTGCGCACCCCATATCTTGCCAGCATCTGCGCTACCAAGGCTGGATTTTCATCGCCCAGGTTGATGCCGATGCCATTGAGAAAGGCGGAGGCGGGTACGGTTTCTTGGTAAGCGCGCCACGGTTGCAACCAGTGTGAACGATGAGGCCAACTGAGCTGGGCGAGCTGCCTAGTGTCGATATACGGTGTTGGCAAGCTCTCAGCACAGGCGCTGGATGACAAAAGCGCGCTTAGCAGGAGCAACAGCAATAGACCCAGGCGAAACAGGAATTTCCGTAAATGGTGGATGAAAATCATGGAATTCATTACAATACATTCAGTTTCTGGAATTGTATCATCCTACCATTACTAGCTCGGGAACTCTAATAAACAACACAAATAGAGGTGGCATATAGGTAGGGGCGTACCCTTGCGGTCGCCCAAGGGCACCGGCAAGCGGATGCCCCTACCTATATGCCATATAAATCTGCGTTGTCTATAATGTGTCCATCCTGTTGTGTCTGTATTTCTGGACAGTAGGGGATAAGGTTGGATTCGTAAGGATTTAATTAAATATTCTGTATGTTTTGTAATGTGAAATTTAATACATTATAATGTTAGCCACTGTCGCCATGCGACAGTGGCTATCCACAAGCGGAGGGGCAAAAGATTGCCTCTCGAAAAATCCAAGGAACATGCGATGCATTCACTCTTTTTTCATCTGTTTCTGAAGAAGCGTAAACAGGCAGACACTTTGCTGCTCTTTGTCCTGATCGCCGGATGGGGGTTGCGGGCGTTCACCGAGGTGGCCTTCGCCTCCACGCCGCAACTTTCCCCGAGTGTGGGCGGGATTCAGGCTTTGACACCTCAGCTTTTCTTCCCAGCAGCTTATTACAACTTTTCTGATGCACAGACAAGCAGCACTTGGCGCTCCACCTTGGCGCTACAAAACCCGAGCATAAGTCAAGGTGCACAGGTAAAGGTTGACTTTTATACGGAGAGCGGTCAGCAAATTACACCTCCCTCCTTGACACCGATTGGCGGCATTGCTCTTTCCAATCCGTTTACGATCGCACCGCGCCAGACGTTGGTTTTTCATCTGGAGCAGCTATCGATCCAATCCAATATACGCTTTGGCGTGGTAGTTTCCAGTGACCAACCGTTGGCTGGCGTCCATTGGACGCGCAGGAGCAGCAATGGCCAGGAGAGTAACGGCACCTATGAAGGGGTTGCACCAACCAGTGCTACCACGGTTTACCTACCTTCGGTGACAAACGCGTCTAATGGTTCGAGCAGCCGTTTGTCAATTCAAAGTCTCGTAAGCAACGGGATAAACAACGTCACGATCAAACTGTACGGTCAAAATGGTAGCGAGGCAGGGCAGACACAAGCCACATTAAGTCCTTACTCAACCTGGAACCCGGTCCCAGCAATGTTCATCCCAAATGGTTTTATTGGTACGGCTGTGGTCTCCGCTTCGGGGCCGATTGCTGTGGTTGATGATGACTACAATAGCAACTCAGCTTCGCTAATTTCGTATGCTGGTTTTAGTGCTGGCGCAACCACCTTTTATGCGCCTGAACTGAAAACGGGAGCGCAACAAATCAGTGCATTGTTCATTCAAAACATCAGTGCGCAGGCTGCAACTGTTCAAGTTGCTAACTCCGACCATGTCGGCGATACGCAGATACAGATCGCCCCCAATGGTCGCGGTGTAGTCAACTATGCAGCAGGTTCCCACAACGGAACCTTTGCGGCTACCATTAGCTCCGATCAGCCGATTGTGGCTTTAGCTGCCATGCGCTTTCAGGATGGCCGGGCATCCGTCTTTCCTGCCTTTGACAAGACCGCTACACAATATCTCTTCCCACTTTTCGTACGTGGGACGCAAACTACTGGTTTGGGACTATCCTTTAACAGCGGTTTGAGCGTCTACAATCCGAACTCCTTCCCAGTCGCTATCCAAGCCGATTTTGGCGGCAGCTATCCGCTCATTAATGACAATCTGCAACCTGGTCAAACGCAAACCTTTGCCTCGACCCTGTTGATGTTGCCGAATGGCTATAACGGTACGGTCTTAATCAGCGGAAGTGGCCCGATCCTGGTGACAGGTTCGCTCTCGGGCGCACTTTCCTCAGGCTCCGACACGGAGGCGAGCTACCAGGCCTACGCATTGAACGCAGCGAACCCACCGACGCCTACGCCGCAGCCTGCTACGCCAACGCCCTCGTTGGCCACTGCTACCCCAACCCCGCCTCTGCCAACGTCGACCCCAACACCGATCTTACCTACCGCAACTCCAAGTGTGACGCCAACCAAGGGCAGCCCAACACCGCCACCTACGGCACCGCCCACGGCGACTCTGCCCCCCAGCGACGCTACGACTTTGGTACAGCCCGGTCAGCCCGCAACGCTGGACTTTAGCGATCCGGGTGGCGGCAAGGTGACCGTACAGCTTCCAGCCGGGGCTGTGACACAAAACACGACATTGCTCTACGATGACAAGGCTGATCTGTCACATCCTGGAGCCTTTAACTTTGCCGGGCGTACCTTTACGCTGACTGCTTACCGCGACAATAACCCGCAATCCAACTTCACCTTCCAGCAGCCCGTCACGTTGGTGATCGAGTACACGGACGGCGATGTCGCAGGTTTGAATGAAAACGAATTGACGCTTTTCTTCTACAACACCACAACCAACAGTTGGTCGGACCAAGGCATCGTGGTGGTGTCACGTGATCCTGCCAACAACCGCATCACCGTGCAGATTTCACACTTGACGGAGTTTGCGATGGGTACCGCTCAGCGGATTCTGTTGCCGATTGTCAGACGCTAGGCAACTTGGATAGAGTTTTGTAGCAAAAATGTGACCGGCACTTTCGGCCCGACAAGGAACGGGGCAAGAAAAGTGCCGGTCATATTGTTTCCAGGGCCTATGAAACCTTCGTAGCAAAGAGAAACTAGTCCCTGTTATCTACTATACATAACTGTAAGCAGAATACCATCTAACGACTTAGGAAATTGTCAACAATTGAATGAAGACGATTGGTTGAAAGTAACGTATTCTAGCAAGGTCAATTTTTGATCCTTAACTTCCCAGAGCTTCTCTAATGTCCAGTTACTAAATCTTGCGAAAACAGGTTTGCTTATGATCTCACTCGGGTATTGCCTGGGTGAATTTTGGTTTGAATCGGTACTAATAGAGATGACACTTAAACATTGCACAATCTCCAAAGGCTGAGTTCTGAGGCGAATTGTGCAATGTTTAAATAACGTGTCTATATTAACAAGTTACTTGGCAAGTTCCACGTTGCTTCTTCCACCTCTCCTCTGTCCAAGTTAACAAATGGTAAGACGAAAATTATAGCACTTCTTGACCCTATATTTTTGCGTTTTGTGTGAATTGATGTAAGCTTTTCGTTATTTTATAATTCTATATTGCCTGTAAAGTTAATCTACTAAACGTTATTCTGTAAAAATATTATACACCTGCCGCATTAGTTACTGTGATTTCTATAAAAAATTAAGCTTTCTGTCGTGTTTAGGGACAAGCACTGAAACTTGTCTCTAGGATCCCTATTTTCTGAAATCGCTCGCCTGGAGTTCCCAAAAAAGGAAGCACAACATGAGTGTCAACCTATTCCTGTCATCGCATACCTCGCGGGTGCCTTTCACGAAGCACCTGTTGCGATTGGGCAGTACCGCATTTTTTTTGTTCTTATTTACATTGATTTGGAGTCATCCAGCTCAAGCCGCTACCTGTACCTGGACAGGAACGAGCAGCACGGACTGGAACACCGCTGGCAACTGGAGTGGTTGTGGCGGTGTAGTACCCAGCAACAGCGACAGTGTAACTATTCCCAATGTTGCCAACGATCCAATCGTGAGCACTGATGCAACGGTAGCCGCACTTGACTTGGGTTTCGGGGGCAGCCTAACGATCAACAGTGGCCAAACCCTGACTGTCGAAGGGCTTTCTACCTTTGCGGTCAGTTCAATCAGTGGCAGTGGCGTCTTCTCTACGGCAAGCCTCAATCTCAATGCCGGTTGTTGTAGTGGCGCTATCACACTCAATGCGAACCTCACGGTTGGTCAGGCGATGACGGTTACCGATGTAGGGGCTGTCAATGGCTCTGCAATCAATATTCTTGGCAATTTCCGCTCAAACGACAGTGACCTAACAGGCACGACAATTTTCCGCCTGGCTGGTTCGGATGACCAGACCTTGACCGGTAGCGGACGTGTACACAACCTGGATATCGCCAAGAGTGGTGGGGATGTGCTAATTCCGAGCAACTTTTCTATCAATGGTGGTACTTTCACTGGGACAGGCAGCCGTTTGAAGAGCATAGGTGGTGCAATCATCTTTGGTGTAGAGACGATTAGCTTTACCGGCAGCATTGACGATGTGGCGCTAAATGCTGGTTGCTGTTTTGGTGCTATCACGCTCAACGCAGACCTGACCGTCAACAACTCACTGCGCATCACCGATGTCCAACAGGTCAATGGCAAAGTGATTGCGATTGGCGGGAACTTAGCCTCCAATGACGCTGACTTGGCAGGCACAACCGTCTTCCGTTTGAATGGTACTGGCGACCAAACCTTGACCGGTGTTGGACGCCTGCACAACCTCGACATCGCCAAACCAAGTGGTGATGTGTTGATTCCGAGCAACTTCAACATCAGTGGTGGCACCTTCAGTGGTACAAGCGGACACCTTGTCAGCACGGGTGGCACTATCATCTTTGGACCACAGACTATCAGCTTCACGGGTAGTATCGATGATGTGGCGATCAATGCTGGCTGTTGTACCGGTTCAGTGGTGACGCTCAATGCCGACCTGACGGTGAACAATAGCCTGATTGTGACCGATGTGCAGCAGATCAACGGCAAAGTGATCAATATCGGTGGCAACTTCCGTTCGAGTGATGGCGACCTGGCAGGCACGACCATCTTTCGTTTGAATGGTAGTGGCGACCAGACCTTGACTGGTGTCGGACGGGTTAACAACCTCGACATCGCCAAACCGAGTGGCGATGTGCTAATCCCGAGTAACTTCAACATCTCCGGTGGTACCTTCAGTGGTACAAGTGGACACCTCGTCAGCACGGGTGGCACCATCATCTTTGGACCGCAGACGATCAGCTTCACGGGCAGCATCGATGATGTGGCAATCAACGCTGGCTGTTGTACTGGTGCAGTGGTGACGCTTAATGCCGATCTGACTGTCAACAACAGCCTGATCATGACTGATGTGCAGCAGATCAACGGCAAAGCGATCAACATCGGTGGCAACTTCCGTTCGAGTGATGGCGATCTGTTGGGCACAACCGTCTTCCGTTTGAATGGCACCGGCGACCAGATCTTGACCGGTATCGGACGTGTGAATAACCTCGACATCGCCAAGCCAAGCGGCGATGTGCTAATCCCGAGCAACTTCAATATCTCTGGTGGTACCTTCAGCGGTGCGAGCGGTCATTTGGTCAACACCGGTGGCACCATCATCTTTGGACCGCAGACGATCAGCTTCACGGGCAGCATCGACGACGTAGCGATCAATGCCGGCTGTTGTACGGGAGCAGTTGTCACCCTCAATGCCGATCTGACGGTGAACAATAGCCTGATCATGACCGATGTGCAGCAGATCAATGGCAAAGCGATCAACATCGGTGGCAACTTCCGTTCGAGTGATGGCGATCTGTTGGGCACAACGATCTTCCGTTTGAATGGCACCGGCGACCAGACCTTGACTGGGGTCGGACGTGTGAATAACCTCGACATCGCCAAGCCAAGCGGCGATGTGTTGATTCCGAGCAACTTCAACATCAGCGGCGGTACCTTCAGCGGTGCGAGCGGTCATTTGGTCAACACTGGTGGCACCATCATCTTTGGACCGCAGACGATCAGCTTTACCGGCAGCATCGACGATGTGGCGATCAACGCTGGTTGTTGTACAGGCGCAGTGGTGACACTCAATGCTGACCTGACGGTGAATAATAGCCTGATCATGACCGATGTGCAGCAGATCAACGGCAAAGCGATCAACATCGGCGGCACCTTCCGTTCGAGCGATGGCGATCTGTTGGGCACAACGATCTTCCGTTTGAATGGCACCGGCGACCAGACGTTGACGGGTATTGGACGGGTACACAACCTCGACATTGCCAAGCCGAGTGGTGATGTATTAATTCCGAGCAACTTCACCGTCTCTGGTGGTGCTTTCACTGGCGCAGGCAGCCGCTTGCGCAGCACGGGTGGCGCTATCATTTTCGGTGCGGAGACGATCAGCTTTACCGGCAGCATCGACGATGTCAATATCCTCGCTGCTTCTAATCAGAATCTCACGCTCAACGCTGACCTGACCGTCAACAACAACCTGACCGTAACACAGGTCTTTCAGGTACTTGGTAAGACGATCTCGATCGGTGGCAACCTGGTTTCGAACGACGGTGACTTGCTGGGCACGACCGTCTTCCGTCTGGCCGGTTCGGGTGATCAAACCTTGACAGGGGTGGGAATCATTAACAACCTGGATATTGCCAAGCCAAGTGGTGATGTGCTGATCCCGAGCAACTTTATTGTCTCTGGTGGCAGCTTTACTGGCACGGGCAGCCGCGTGAAGAACATGGGTGGCGCTATCGTGTTCGGTAGTGAGACAGTCAGCTTCACGGGTAGCATCGACGATGTCAACATCCTCGCCGCTTCTAATCAGAATCTCACGCTCAACGCTGACCTGACGGTCAACAACAACCTGACCGTAACACAGGTCTTTCAGGTACTTGGTAAGGCGATCTCGATCGGTGGCAATTTAGTTTCAAACGACGGCGACTTGTTTGGAACAACGGTCTTCCGTCTGGCTGGTTCGGGTGATCAAACCTTGACAGGTACGGGGATCATTAACAACCTCGAAGTCGCCAAGACAGGAGGCCAGGTACTCTTTACGGGCAACCGCACCTTTAGCTCCGTTGTGATCAGCAGCGGCACCTTCGGACCCAATGGCTTTACTGTCACCTCGCCGGTCACGGTTAACGGCGGCACCTTGGGTGGACAGGGCAAGATCGTCGGCGCAGTAACGGTCAACAGTGGCGGTACGCTTAACGCAGGTTCATCGCCAGGACGGCTGGATCTACAGGGCAACCTGGTCATGAACAGCGGCTCGAACCTCTTTGTCGACATCAACGGCAATACCCCTGGCAGCGAGCACGACCAGGTCGTTGTAACCGGAACGGTGACGATCAACAGCGCCACCCTGACCGGCACCACGGGCATTGCTCCCAGCCAGGCAATCACAATCCTGGCCAACGACAACACCGATGCCATTGCTGGCACCCGCTTCGTCAACGCACCCAACACCGGCAATTCGATTTCGATTGGCAATACAAACTATCAGATCGCCTACAACGGCGGCAGCGGTAACGATATTGTGCTCAATTTGCCACCCCCTTCGGGTCTGCAAGTGGTCAACTCTAGCCCAACGATGCTGGGTGGGGCAACCGAATTCACCGCTACCCTGAGCGTCGGGAGTGGGGTCAACTATACCTGGAACTTTGGCGATGGCACTTCGCCGGTAAGCGGCGCTTCTGCAGCGGTCAGCCATACCTATGCAACCATTAACACCTATACGACCATCGTCACTGCGACCAATGCCCAAGGCTCGGTCAGCGCCTCCACCGCAGTGACAGTGACACCGAATGGTCAAGTGGTCGAAACAGTGACCCCAGGGACAGCGAAGACCTTGGTCTACAATGCGCAGGATGGGGCAGTGGTGACAGTCGAAGTGCCTGGCGCTACCATTACCCAATCGCTCTACCTGGTCTACAACAGCGTGGTCACACCCACGACGGCACCGGCTTACTTGCTCTTTGGCAATCGATCCTTCCATCTGGAAGCGTGGCTGGGCAATCAACTGCTGCCTGGTATCAGCTTCAACCCGCCGCTCACCTTGACGCTCGATTACTTGGCGAGTGATGTGAATGGCCTGAATGAGAATCAGTTGGAACTCTACTATTACGATACCACCAGCAATCAGTGGAGCAATGCGGGCATGACGGTGGTCGAGCGCGATACAGTCAACCATCGCATCGTGGTGCTCTTGAGCCACCTCACCGAGTTTGCGCTCTTCCAGCCCAAGTCGGCACCTGTAGCGGGCCACGATATCTATACCACCACCGAAGACACCGTGCTTCAGGTGGCTGCTCCCGGTGTGCTGACCAATGACAGCGATGCCGATAATGACCCGCTCACGCTTAGCTTGGTCAGCGATGTGGCGAGCGGCAGTTTGAGCCTGGACGCAGATGGCGGCTTTATCTATACACCAACCACTGACTTCAACGGCCAGGTCAGCTTCACCTATCTGATCGACGATGGCATCTTCACTGCAACGGCGACCAGCACCATCTCGGTGACGCCAGTTAACGATCCGCCTCAGGTCAGTGCTATTGCCGACCAGAGCATCGACGAAAGCACCCCCTTCTCACTTGCGGTCGTAGCCAATGATGTCGATCTGCCTGCTCAGAATCTGAGCTTTAGTCTGGAAGCTGGCGCACCGACTGGCACAACCGTCGATAACAATGGTCTCTTCGCATGGACGCCAAGCGAAGCACAAGGTCCAGGCGTCTACCCGATTGGCGTGCGCGTCAGCGACGATGGCACACCCTCACTCAGTACCACGGTCAACTTTACGCTAACCGTCAATGAGATCAATCAGCCGCCGGTGGTCAGCAATGACGCCGATCTGACCTTGATCAACACGCCGCTTTCGGTCTATGCCCCAGGTGTGCTCGCCAACGATAGCGACCCGGACGGTACCACGCTCACGGCGCAGTTGGTGACCGCGCCCGCCCACGGTGTGGCGACGATTGCCAGCAACGGTGGCTTTGTCTACACGCCGACCACCGACTACACCGGCATGGATAGCTTTGACTACACCGCCAGCGACGGCCAATATGCAGTCACTGGCACTGTAACCATCAATGTCTTCCAGACCGGCTCTAATCCGGCACCGATCGTACTGCCCGAAGCAGGCTGGAATCTCTTCGGATATCCGCTGGCCAACAGCCATCTCGTGACCGAAGTTCTGGCTTCGATCAGCGGCACCTACACGACCGTCTTTGGCTATGACGCCAGCGATCCCAACGACCCCTGGCGCATGTACGATCCGAGCATTCCGGCACCCTTCGACACCATTCTGAATCGGCTGACCAGTTTTGCGTATGGTCAGGGCTATTGGATCAACCTGGCCCAGCCAGCCACGATCACGCTGCCCAGCTCGCTAGTGGCTGCAACCAGCGCTGGCTTAGATGCGAAGGCGATGACGCCACAGCCGCCAGCTACCTTCTACGGCGAACTTAGCAGCAAGGGTAACTTTGTACCACATGCCGGGATGGCGGTAGAAGCCTGGGTCGGTGACACACTCTGTGGTCAGAGCACCACCCAGGTGACGAGCGAGGGTCGGGTGATCTATGCGCTGCATGTCCAGGCGGCTGGCAGTGGCAACTTGCAGAACTGTGGGGTCACTGGACGAAACGTGACGCTGCGTGTCGATGGTCTCCTCCTCACCACGTTGCCCTGGTCGAATGAGAGCCTTCAACAAGTAACAACCATGCAGCCAGAAGAACAGCCGACAGCCAATAAGCATGTCTTCTTGCCAATTGTGGCAAATCGATAAGACCAAGAGATTAGAGATTGGAGATTAGGAGATTGAGAGATTTGATCAAGATTCAATCTCCTAATCTCCCAATCTCTGAATCGCCCCGATATGCCGGAGAAACTCCTATGCAATGGATTGAATATAAAGTGAACAGAACGCTGGCGCTGATCGTCTTCCTGGCTGCGCTTACCTGGACAGGTGAGCAATGGCTTACCAATCGGCAGGTCCTGGCTGCGACGCCACCGCTGCCGCCCCATACGCTCTATGGCACAGTGACCGTGAACGGTGCTCTGGCTGCCGATGGCACCCAGCTTCAGGTGTTGATTACCCATTCGGCCACTGAAACGGTAATCGCCTCGACGACGACTTTTACCAGTGGTGGACAACCCGGCTACTACTCGATTGTGCTGGCTGCTGACGACAGTAACACCTCTGCCTACGATGGCGGGCGATCTGGCGATACGATCACCTTTTCGGTGGCTGGGGTCAATGCGGCCCAGAGCACTAGCTTTAGCAGTGGGGCAACCCAAGCGCTCAACCTCGCCGTCACTAACCCGACTGCAACACCGACAAATTCTCCTGTCCCGCCGACGAATACGCCCGTGCCGCCGACAAATACACCTGTCCCACCGACCAATACGCCTGTGCCGCCGACGGCAACTCCCACCGATACGGCTACCCACACGCCAACTTTTACCCCGACCCACACTGCGACGGCGACGCCAACCAATTCATTCACGCCCACAGCCACGAACACTCCGGTCCCGCCGACAAATACGCCAGTGCCACCGACCAATACTCCGGTGCCACCTACTGCGACGCCAACCAACTCGCCGACAGCGACTTCGACTCATACTGCTACGGCGACTAACACCCCAGTTCCGCCGACAGCGACACCGAGCAACACTCCAGTGCCGCCAACCGCAACGCCAACTGACTCACCAACGGCAACTTTGACCCATACCGCAACAGCGACCAACACCCCGGTTCCACCGACAGCGACACCGAGCAATACACCAGTCCCGCCGACAGCAACCCCTACCAACAGCCCTGTGCCACCCACAGTGACGCCGACGAATACCTCTGTGCCACCGACAGCAACCCCGACTAATACTGTAGTTGCGCCGACAGTAACCAATACGCCAGTTGCGCCGACGGCCACTGCCACCTCCGCAAACTGCCCACTGGTGGTAACGAGCAGTGCCGACAGTGGCACAGGCAGTCTGCGTCAGGCGATTGCCAACGCCAACGCAAACTGTAACCAAATCACCTTTGGCGCAGGTGTGACGGGTCAGACCATTCGTTTGGCCTCCGAACTGGTCATTGCTAAGAATGTCACGATTGATGGCAGCGGACGCAAGATCACCATCAGCGGCGACACCAACAACGATGGAACCGGCGACGTACCGGTCTTCACGATCAATAGTGGGATTGTCACCTTGAGCCACCTGACCATCGCCGATGGCTTTGGCGCGGATGGCCTCGGTGGCGGTGTCTCGATCGGTACCAGTGCCCGAGTGACGATCCTGCAAAGCACGATCCGTGATAATGTCTCCGATAGTGGCTCGTTCGGTAGTTTGGGAGGCGGCATCTATAACACTGGCGTCCTCACCTTGACCAACAGCACCGTAACTGGCAACCAGGCTGCCAATCTTCTCGGCTTTGGCGGCGGTGTCTACAGCGGCTTTGGCGGCGTCGCCACCATTCGCTTTAGCACAATCACCGGTAACAGCGCACCTTCTAGCGGGGTGGGCGGCGGCATCATTGCCGAGGGCGGTACGATCACGCTGATTGGATCGATCGTCAGTGGCAACAGCGCCGAGACTGGCCCGGAAGCATCGATCAGCAGTGGCGGTATCCTAAATCTCAACGCCTATAATGTACTTGGCATCAGTGGCGACGCCGGTCTCGATGGCGCAACCCCCGGTGCCACCGATCGGGTTCCGACTGGGCTGCTCAATACCGTGCTCAATACCACACTGGCGGATAACGGAGGCGACAGCGCAACCTTTGCCGTGCTGACCAGTGGTGTCGCCTACAACACGGTTCCGATCAACAGCCAGGGCTGTGGCACCACTGTTACAACGGATCAACGTGATCTGACTCGCCCAATTGGCGCGGGCTGTGATGCCGGTGCAGTAGAGGCGCAAACCGTAGCGACTGTAACGCCTACTGCGCTGCCTGCAACGGCCACCCCGACCCATACGTCGGTTCCGCCGACCGCTACGCCAACCATCACACCTGTTCCACCTACGGCGACAGCAACCAACACTTCCGTTCCGCCCACAGCTACGCCCACCGTGATCGCATTGCTTGTCACCAATCTCAACGACAGCGGTACGGGTAGCTTGCGCCAAGTGATCTCAAGCGCCACCGCTGGCTCAACCATCAAATTTGCGGCTGGTTTAGCCAATGGTACCATCCGCCTTGCCTCGATATTTAGCATCAACAAAAACTTGGTGATCGATGGCGAAGCGCTCAACATCACCATTAGTGGCGATACAAACAACGATGGCACAGGTGATGTGCGACTGTTGCTTGTCAGCAGCGGCACGGTAACGATCAAGAATCTTACCCTCACCAAAGGGAACGCTGGCACCAGCAACGGCGGCATGGCAATTGTCCTGCCCGGCGCAAATTTGACTCTCGAACAAGTGATCGTGACTCAAAACCGCGCAAGCAACAGCGGTGGTGCAATTGAAAATGGCGGCACACTCACGGTGCGCAATTCGCAATGGATCAGCAACAGCACCAACTCAGTCGGCGGTGCCATTCACAGTTGGGTTGGCGTGTTGACTGTGGAGAATAGCCAATTTCAGGGTAACAGTGCGCAATGGGGTGGCGCACTTGGTGCGCGCAACGGCAGCACAACCACCATCAGCAATACATCGATTAGCGACAACAGTGCCAGCACTGCAGGTGGCATCTACAATGAAAATTCACGCATGAGCATCGCTGGCACAAGTGTAGTCAACAATCGTGCCACGATCGATGCGGGTGGCATTCAGAACATGCTCAACGCCACGCTGTGGATGACCAACAGCACAGTCAGCGGCAACATTGCTCCTGGCTGGGGTGGTGGTATTCGCCATGAAAACAACAGCACACTCTCGCTGTGGCACGTGACAGTCAATGGCAACAGTGGTAGCAGCGCGGGTGGCGGCAATCTGCATCTGTGGAATTCGACTGTCGCCATGACCAATACAATCCTTGCCAATGCTGTTAGCGGGCGCGATTGTTCACGCAATGGCACAATCATCTTCAGCAGCGTTGGCTCGCTGATCGAAGACGCAAGTTGTATTTCCGATCTCACGGGTGATCCACAATTGGCGGCGTTGGCATTGAATGGTGGAGCGACACTCAACCACGCACCACTGGCTGGCAGCCCGGTCATCAATCAAGGGAATAGCGCCGCCTGTGCCGCCACTGATCAGCGCAGCCAATCTCGCCCGGTGGGCAGCGGCTGTGATATCGGTGCAGTCGAATTTGCCCAGGCCGATCCACTGTTGGTGGCCGACCAAGCGAATACCGATGAAGAAAAGGCAGTAACAATCGATGTGCTGGCGAACGATAGTGCTCGCAGCAACAGCAGCTTGCAATTGGTTGGAGTGACGGCACCGCTCAGCGGCACAGCGACGATCCTGGGCAACACCATTCGCTATACACCCACGCTTAACTTTGACGGAGCCGATGTCTTCAAATATCAAGCATTCAACGGTGTACTCACCGGCACCGCCCAGGTCGCCGTGATTGTCGCTCCCATCAACGATCCGCCCGTTGCTGTCAATGATAGTTATAATGTCTCGACTGGCAATCTGCAGGCGTTGAATGTGCTGAGTAACGACAGCGACGCCGACCGCTTTACGACCTTAACCATCGTGACGGTCACCACACCGAGCCAGGGTGGCCAGGCGCTGATCAGCAACAATGCGATCCAGTACAAGTCAGCGTCAGGTTTCAATGGCGTGGAGACCTTTACATATACTGTGAGCGACGGTGAGGTACAGGCGACTGCTACCGTGACAGTCAACGTGCTGCAAGCCAACTGCTTTGCTACCTTTAATAACGGCGCACAACTCTTTGCTAGCAATGATGCCCAAGCTTTGCGCGATGCCATCAACGGCGCAGCTGTGGGCAGCACCATCAAGGTTGCAGGCAACTGCACTGGTGTGAGCAGTGAGGGTGGCACGACCCAGGTCGCCCGTATTGCCAAGAAATTGACCGTACAGGGTGGCTACAACCCGGCAGGCAATTGGACCGTCTCTGACCCGCTTGCCAATCCAACGGTTCTGGATGCGGCTCAGGGTGGGCGCGTGTTTTATATTGCCAGTGGCGAGGCGACCCTGCTTAACCTCACTATCCGCAACGGCAAGACGATTAGCGGCGAAAATGGCGGCGGTATCTATGCAGGTGGCAACAGCGTCACCTTACGCAATGTCCAGATCCTCAACAACAGTGCGACCAACGGCAGCGGTGGTGGGATTCACGCGGCAACGACGTTGCAAATTGAGGATAGTTTGCTGGCGAACAATGTCGCAGATGTCGATGGCGGTGCTGTGAATCAACGAGATGGCTTTGATACGACGATCCGTCGCAGCACGCTGCGCAGCAATCGGGCGCAGATCGGCGGGGCGATACGCTACTGGGGCGGCAAACTGACGATTGAACAGAGCGCGCTTTACAGCAACACTGCCAGTTCATTCGGTGGTGCTCTCTTTGTGCTCTATCATACCGATATTGTGAATAGTACGATCAGCAGCAACAAAGCTGGCTCTTCGGGTGCTGCGATTTACGTTTGGTGTTGCTGGAACGGACAGGTGCGCCTTGTAAACAGCACTGTCAGCAACAATGATTCGAACAAAAGTGTCTATAACGCGTCCACCTTGATTGTCGAAAACAGCATCATTGCCAACGCCTTGCGCGGCGAATCCTGTACTAATGCCGCCACCGCCATCATTACCGGAACTGTGAACCTGATTGAAGCAGGTGGCTCGTGTTTGCCCAAGGCGGGTTTCACACCGACTACATTGATCACCAGTGATCCATCGCTGGGGCCGTTGCAGGACAACGGCGGACCGACTTGGTCGCATGCGCTCTTGTCGGGTAGCCCGGCGATCAATGTAGGCAGTGCTGCTTCCTGTCAGGCGCAGGATCAGCGCGGTACCGCCCGCGATTCACTCTGCGATCTCGGTGCGATTGAGGCAGCGATGCCCGATCTAGCCGTAGATAGTGTGCAGACCGATACCCCGCAACTCTGTTTGCAGGATGCCATGAACGTCGGTCTGCTGCTGCACAATCACAGCGATCTGCCAATCGGTGCCTTCGATGTCTATCTCTACGACGACGCCAGCGGCGATGGCTTTAGCAATCTGGTGCTCAAACGCAGTGTGAGTGGCATCGCTGGTGGCCACATTCATATGCCGCTCACCCTCGCTGCGCAATCCGCTTTCACCGGGACACGGTATCTGAAAGTGGTGGCCGACGGTGGTAACGGCATCTTTGAATCGAACGAAAGCAACAATAGCCAGATGATCCTGGTCAATGTGCGCAATCAATCGGCACCGTATGGGACTCTGCAGATCAACACTGGTGCGCTCTATGCCACCAATCAGAACTTGACGTTGGCGATTGCACCGCAGGTCGTCGGTAACTGTCTTACCCAGCCGACGCAGATGCGTTTCTATGTCAACGGCGCTTACACCAACTGGGAAACCTTCGCCAGCACTAAGGCACTCAACGTGCCGGGCAGCGATGGCCAGTCGGTGACGGTCTATGTACAACTGAAGGATGCCGCCGGTCACGAAAGCGAGTTGATCGGCGATACGATCACGTATGATCTGCTACCGCCCGACACGCGTGTCACTGCACCGGCAGGCAGCAGTTCGCAGACCTTCTTTGATGTGCTCTGGAGCGGGATCGACAATACCAGTGGCATGGCTGCCTTTGATGTGCAGGTGCGCGTCGACAGTGGCAATTGGATCGACTGGAAGAGCGCCATCACCAGCACCTATGGTGTCTACACCAATGCCCAATTCGGTCATAGTTACTGTTTCCGCTCGCGTGGCACCGATGTCACAGGCCAGCGCGAAGCTTACCCGAGCGATGGCGACACCTGTGTCACTGTACAGCCGCCCTTGACCGGTCGCGACCTGACCGTTCAACATCTCGAATTCACCCAGGCGGCACAGGATGCCAGCAACAGCGTCCCCTTGGTGGCTGGGCGTCCCCTGTTGGTGCGGGCGACGTTGGGTACGGGCACTCTCATCACAGGCGTAACCGGTCTGCTTCACGTCCTGAAGAATGGCGTCGAACTGGCTGGTTCGCCGCTCAGCCCAACCAACGCACCCTTTACCGCCAAGGTCAATCCGGACCGTAACAGTGGCACAGATCTATTGCATTGGCAGTTGCCCGTGGCTTGGCTAACCGGTACGCTGCAAGTTTACGTTGAAATTGACCCAGCCAATACCGTGGTCGAGGACAATGATAACAACAACCGCTTCCCGGCCAACGGAACGACTGCTCTCAACTTTATCGAAACGCGCGATATGGAGATCATCGTGGTACCCTTCCGGGTTCACTACAGCGATGGCACCACGGAAGAGCCAACCCAGGCGCAGATTCAGGATGCAATGAAGCACCTGACACGTGTCTTCCCGATCAAGGGTTATCAGTTGACGATGCACTCGCCGCTCGATCTCAATGCGGTGAAGGGTACCGATTTCTCTGTTCCGTTGATGAACGCTACCCAGGCGCTGCGCACTGCAGAAGGATTGCCCTTCCAGCGACAAAAGTTCTACTACGGTATCAGCCCGGTGTGGGGTGCAGGTGGTTGGGGTGAAGTGGGTGGCAACGTGGCTTCGGGTGGACAGTGGGATGGCGTGGTCTGGCAAGAGTTGGGTCATGCCTTTGGTCTGCTTCATGCACCCTGTGGCATTACCCCTGATAATGGCCCGGACCTCAACTATCCCTATCCGGGTGGCATCGTTGGCAACGCAGCTTGGGACAATATCAGCAACCAGATCTTGGGTGCCAGCACCGCGGACTTTATGTCCTACTGCCGACCGAACCATACTTCGGATTATGCCTATCGCTATATCCTGAACAAACTGCGCATTACACCTGCCGCTGAACTTGTGAGCGCCGAGGCCACTGCAGGTACAGTTCCTGCCCAAAGCAACGCGGCTGAACTCTTCGTCGTCAACGGCACGATCAGCCTGGATGGCAAGTCGGGCACGCTTGAACCGATCTTCCGCATCAGCAATCCTGCCCTGGCTCTCGCCCAGGATGAAATCAATGCTGCCCACGCAGCCGATTCCAGCACGGGCGCTGGTGCCTATCGCATCGCCTTGGTCAATGCGGCGGGGGATGAGTTCTACAACTACACCTTCGACATGCCGACGTTGGGACGGCCTTCGGGCAAGTTCACCACCTTTGCGCAGAGCTTTGCAGCGCAAAATGGGGTAGTGGCTGCACGCTTCTACTATCAGGGTTTTCTGATCAGTCAGCTACAGGCAGGTGCCACCCCAACAGTGACAGTGACTTCGGCAGCACCGGGTACCTTGGCTGCGGACTATACGCTGACCTGGAAGGGTAGTGCAGGTGCCGCATACCTGGTACGTTACTCTGCGGACAACGGCAAGAGTTGGCAGGTGTTGGCCACTGGCATCCAGGCCAAACAACTCTTGGTCGATCCTGCCTATCTCAAGGGCACGACGCAGGGCATCTTCGAAGTGATTGCCAGCACAGGCGTTAACAATGCGTCAGCCAAGCTGGGACCGTTCACTGTGCCCGGCAAGGCGCCGCAAACCTTTATCATCTCACATTCAACCACGGAAACCTTGGTCTACAACAGCAATGCGGCCATCAACTTCCTGGGTAACGCCAGCGACATAGAAGATGGTGCATTGAGCGGTGCGAGTCTGGTTTGGTCGTCGGACAAAGCGGGCAACTTGGGGACGGGCAACAATCTGGTCGTGCAAAACTTGGCCGCGGGCGTCCATCACATCACATTGACGGCGACGGACAGCAACGGTCAAAAAGGCACACAAACGGTAACGATCCAGGTGTTGGATCCAGCCACCGTTGCCAGCACCGCTGTGATTGTTGGTCCAGGTCGCTACGCCTTGGGCAATACTGGGGCTGTGGTCGATGTGGTGAGCACGGGCAGTTGTCTGCAACGGGTGACGGCACGGTTGGTTAACCAAGTGCCGGACCCTGTGGACTTTGCCATTGATGGCAACCACTATTGGACCCTGGAGCAAACCGGCTGTGACGAAAACGCAGCGGATGGCAACAGCTTCTTTGTCCATCTCACGCTGCCAACCCTCAGCCAACCAACCGCGGATTATCAACTCTGCCGCTTCGATAGTGCAAGCAGCCAGTGGCAGTGTGCAGTCACCAGCTTTGATGCCGATGCCCATACCGTGACGCTCGAAAGTGTTACTCACTTCTCTACTTGGGTGGTGCGGACAAGCGTGCAGAATCGTATCTTCTTGCCGACGGTGATGCGCTGATCACGGTGATGCGCTGCTGTAAATCAACAAGAGGGTAATATGGATGGAGAGGAACTCGGATTCAAGGAAGCAGATCCGAGTTCCCCTCCCTATTTTTCGTCTGTTTATCCTTCCACCGCCCCCAGCACCTTGAGCGCGGCTTTTTGTGCCTCACTGATTCCCTTGACGCCTGCGATCTTCATGCCTGCATAAGGGCCAGGATCTGGCATAACCTGGCGACAGCGTTTGGTCTCCAGATCCCATAGACGTAGGGTATTGTCATAGCTGCAACTAATCAGCAAAGGCGCTGTTGGACTGAAATCAAGTGCCAGTATATTACTGGTATGCCCCTGAAGGACGTAAGGGGTCCCTCGGCTACGCCAGGGCCAGAGATAGATTGAAAAGTCATCGCCGCCGTAGGCCAGCCATTCTCCATCGGGGCTAAAAACGACCGTGCGGGCACCTACGTGGCATCCTCTCTCGATATGGAAACATTCACCTGTCGCCAGATCCCACAGGCGAATCGTGTAGTCAAAGCTGCTGGTTGCCAGCGTACTTCCATCCGGGCTGATCGCCACCATTGATATGGCAGTGGTATGTCCGGTTAAGCGATGGCGTGAAACCCCAGTGGCAACATCCCAAATGCGCACACTGCCATCCATACTGCCACTCGCCAATGTACGACCTGTAGGGTCAAAGGCGATGGTCAACACCTCGTCTTCATGACCCAGTAGTTGGCGTTGACAGTAGGGCGGGCGTCGTTGGTCTTCGTCAACGGCCCAGAGGCGAATGGTGCGGTCGGCGCTGGCGGAAGCAAGCAGGAACTCTAATTGCGTAGCATCGAGCGGGAGCGGTGCAAAGGCGATCCCAAGGATGGCTCCTGTGTGTTCCGTCAAGATGTGTTGCTGTTGACCTGTTGCATAATCCCAAAGCCGGACCGTACGGTCAGCAGCTCCACTTGCCAACGTTCGTCCGCTGGGGCTGAAGGCAATGCCGCGGATAAAGTGTTGATGGCCGCGTAGAAAGCAACGAATCTGGCTGCGCTGTGATGTTTCAGGCTGAGCGACGTCGGTTACATTGGGTGCAATCTGCCAAAGGCGCACCATCCAATCTGCGTTTCCACTTGCTACCGTCTTGCCGTCGCGACTAAAGCTCACACTATTCGGGCCTGCATGGTACGCCCGTATCGAGTTAATGGCCTGTCCGCTCTCAACATTCCAAAGGTAGATACAATGATCGGCACCACTGCTGGCGAGTTGTCGCCCATCTGGACTAAAGCTTAATCCAGTGATCTCGTGTTTGTGTGCAGGCAGGGTGTAACAGAGCTTGCCACTCAATGTCCAAAGCCTGACGGTTTGGTCGGCACTTGCACTGGCTAACAGAGTGCCGGGTGCTGATGGAGAAGGAGGTTGGAAGAGCAGCACCCGAACAATACTGTTGTGCCCTTGGAATGCCTGAACGCATACCCCATCCTGCTGTAGATCCCAAAGACGAAGGGTGCCATCGTGGCCGCCGCTGGCAAGCCACTGACCCTCGGGCGAAAATGCCAAGGCACCGATTGCATGGGTATGCCCTTGCAAAGTTGCAAGAAGCCGACCTTGTTCAGTGGTTGCTTGGATATCCCACAAATGAATCAGCCCGTCACCGCCGCCCGTGGCAAGAATGCGCCCATCGGGGCTGAAGGTCAGCGCATCTATCCCGTGGTCGTATCCTTCGAATTGTTGAAGGCAAAGCCTGCTGCGCAGATCCCACAGACGGACAGCCTGATCTGCTGCGGCGCTGGCCAGGAGTGTGCCATCCTGATTCAATGCCAGCGCATAGATGGTGTTGTTTTGGGGCGGCAAGCTTTGGATACATTCACCTGTGGCAGTAGACCAAATATGGATCTGATAGTCTACTGCGGCCGCAGCGACGTAGCGCCCATCGGGGCTAAAGATCAGTGGCCCGCGATTGCTGCCTTCACGCCGAAAGGCATCGACGAGTTGTCCATCCACCGTGCGCCACAAAGAGAGTACACCCTGGTGAATGCCCGCAATCAATAGCTCGCCCGAGGCCAGAAATGTGACTTTGCCGATGGCGATACCAGCAGTAAAGGCTGAGTTGGTCAGGTCGGCACCTGTGAAATCCGGTGCGGCAAAGAGCAGTCCCCGCAGATCGGCTTGCCAGACCGGAAGGCGCGAGAAGTTGTGGCCGGCCAGATCTTCACCTAACGCTACGAGCAGATTGAGCAGATTGCCCGCAGCATAGCCGCTCTTGACTTCGGCCTGGCGCAACTGATCAAGCCAGTGGGGAATATGCGCCACGACCTCCGCCTTGCCCAACGTTGCCACCAAGCGTTCGGCGACTGGCTTCACGATCAGGCGCATCTGGCTTTGCCGCACATATTCCTTGGCCTGGGACTTGAGCAGGGCAAAGCGGCTCAGGAAGGCTGAGGCAATGGCGAGTCGGGGAGATGAGGTGACTCCCTCCCCAACCCCCACAAACTCCTGGCACACCTGCTCCACCAGATATTCCGTGGTGTATTCAATAATGACATTTTGCAGGCCGAGACCGCTGCTACTCTTCTCTAGCAGCGAACGATTCTGCAGCGCTTGTAGCGCTTCAAGCAGATCACGCGTTGTCACTGGCGTCACCCAATTGCTGCGCAACATCGCTACCGAGACCGCCTCGCGTTCAATCGCCAGCCAGATCAAAATATCGCGCTCAAGCGGCGAGAGACGGGCAAATTGTTGATCAAGCACGACACGGACTCCGTCGAAGAGCATGCCCGCTTCTTGCCGAAAGGCAGTCACATCGCCGCCAAAGAAATCGCTGATCGTCGCTGCCACAATCTGCAAAGCCAACGGATTGCCAGAATAGTTCTCGATCAGGTGGGTTGCCTCTTGGGTCGAGGCGTGCAGTCCATTGCTGCGTAACAATTCGTGGCCCGCTTGCAGATCCAACCCCGTCAACGATACGCTGTGGATTCGCCCCTGCCCGGCGGAAGCAGGCTCTGGGCCCTGGCGCCCAAATCGGGTGAGAATGTAGGGCTGCTCACGACTGGTAAGTACCAGACAACTTTGATGCTCGCTGCTTGCGACCCGTTGCAAGAGTAGATCATAGCCTTCATAGCCAACGCGCATGACCCCCGCCCGACCTGTGGTCTCATCACTGCTAAAAACGGTTTCCACATTATCCAGCACCAACAGGCAACGGCGCTGGCGCAAATACTCCAGCAACAGTCGAAGTTGCGTATCGAGCGTGTTGGGGGGTGTGGTCAAGGACTGCTGCGATAGGATCTGTAGCCAACTGCGCAGCACCTCTTCCAATGGCGGTGCATTGAGTAGCGAACGCCAGATCACAACCTCATAGGCAGGCGCGGCGCTTTGCACCGCCGCCGCCGCTAGGGTCGTCTTGCCCATGCCACCAATGCCCAGGATCGAAACGAGACGTGCCGGCCGCAAGCCAGGCATTGTACCTGACGGGTATTCGGGTACCAACCAGCTCTTCAACTGGGCCATCTCCGCCGCTCGCCCTGTAAAGAATTCCACTGCTGGCATCTCACCCCAATCGTAGATCGGCGACCAGGCAGTTGAATGAGAGGTGGCATGGACAAGCCGACCTTCTTCAGCCACCGTCGCCGTATCCGGATCATTGGTGGGCGACTCTTTGGGATCGTACAGGGTTCGGAATCGTTCCAATGTGCCACTCAGACGAAGTGCCAGCCTCCCTTCCTCGGCGTTGGTGGTCAGCGCCCAATCGAGTGCAGCGCGCAAGTTATCCTGATCATGCGCTAGTCGTTTGTACCATTCTGCCTGGGTCGGCTTTGTGAGGTGGGACGCAGCCTCCTCGGCCAGTCGCAAGTAGTAGTTCAAGTGTGCTTGACGGGCGCTGTTCTCTTCGCCAGCAGTAAGTAGCTTTTCTAGCGCATACTCACGAAGCGTCTGCAATAGACAAAAGCGCTTATCTTCCGTGTGGTGCTCATAGACCAGCAACGATTTATTCACCAGTGCATCAATCTGATCGAGTGCCTCATCGCCAGCCAGCACCTCAGCCGCCTCTAGCCTGAAGCCACCCACAAAGACAGCCAATTGGCGCAAGAGACGTTGTTCTGTCGAACTTAAACGCTCGTAACTCCACTCAAAGGCAGCCTGCAAGGAGGAATGGCGCGCTCCGCTAGGCGACGATTGCCCACCCGGGACTGCGCGCAGGAAACGAAAGCCTTGATCGAGCCGCGCTGCGATCTCGCGCGGCGAGAGAAGATGGCCGCGCGCGGCTGCAAACTCCAGCGCCAGGGGCAAACCATCCAATCGCTGGCAAATCGCTAAAATGCTCGGAGCGTTTTGTTCAGTCAGCGAAAACGCCGGGTCGGCACGGTGCAGACGAGTTACGAGCAACTCAATCGCCGCATAGTCGAGCAACTCGGCAGTGGGTAACAATGTCTTCGGCGTGGCCAAAGGTGCAACCCGCTGCACCTGCTCTTGGTGTAATTGGAGTGGCTCGCGGCTGGTGGCCAAGATCTGTACTCGTGGGCAGGTGGTCAACAGTTTGCTGCAGAGTTGGCGCGTTGCTGCCAGCAAATGTTCACAATCGTCGAGGAGCAAAAGCGTCTCTTTCGATTGCAGATAGCTGACCAGAGTTTCGTACAGACGTTCGTTCGAGCTGTCCTGTAATCCAAGAACATTGGCGACGGTTGTGACGAGCAACGCCGGATCGGTGACGGACGCCAGTTCAACCCACCACACCCCATCCGCATAATGATCGATCAAGTCACTTGCTACCTGGCGCGCCAGCGCACTCTTTCCCACGCCGCCTACCCCGGCCAAGGTAACGACAGGCGAGGTGCGCAGCAGTGCCATCACCGTGTCGATTTCCTGCTTACGCCCAATCAGCAGCGAGAAGGTTGCAGGAAGATTATGGTGCAGCGGACGTAACAATGGTGTCAACGAGGAGCGCTGCACACCTTCCTGGGTCAAACCCAACTCGTGCGTGTTCTTCGTGGTCATTGCCCCTGGTTGCGCTTGGTATGGTCGAACCGTCGCCACCAACGTACGATGAAGCGGAATTTCTTCGAGGAAACCGTGACGGGTCTCTTCGTCCAGGTCCGACGCAATCATCTGAAGCAAGGCATACCCCTGCTCCAGGATCGGAATCGCCCGCCCATCCTGGTTGGCAGCCAATACCTGATAAGAGGTCAGATAGGTGAAAAATGGGCTGGTGATTGTGAACGGTGAGTCAGTCAGCCAGGGCAAAAGTTCTTCGACCCACTGCTGCGCCAGGCCGAGTTGGCCCTGGCGTAGCGCAATTTGGGCTAGCCCGGCGCAGGCTTCCATCCCCAATGCCGGATTGCCTACATCCTGACAGAGCACCTGGGCCTGTAGGAAACTGCTGTTTGCTGCTGTAAAGTCGCTCAGATCGCTCTGGATATGGCCGAGTTGGACAAGGGTGCAGATCTGCTCCCATCGATTTTTCGATGCGACTGTGAGCGCATAGGCTTGCATGGCCGTCGCCTGTGCCTGCACAAGGTTGCCTGTTTGCCACTGGCTGAAGCTCTCTTGCAACTGCGTCATACCGTGCTCTTGGAATGAGCCATGCCGCGAGCCTTCGTATGAACGGTCTGCCAGTAGCTGCTCTGCCCGCTGTGGATTGCCGACCAGCCGATATAAATAGGCCAATTCAATCGTAAAAACAGCTTCAAGATTGCTCTCACCGATCTCTTGGGCAAGCGACAATGCCTTTTGGTAGGCTGCCAATGCGGGACCAAAGCTGCCGGTAACTCTGGAGAGGATACCCAATTCATGATAGGCAATCGATTCGCCCCAACGCCATTTCATGCTGAGAACGACAGGCAAAATCGTCTCCACCTCTTGCCGGATCTGGGCGAAAGCACCCGCTTCCTCATAAAGGTGGATCAAATTTAGCCGCAGAATAATCTGTCCACGCAGCGATCCCAACTCCTCGGCAATCCGCAAACCTTCCGCGCCGTAACGCTGCGCATCCGCAGTTCGCCCCTGGCGCATCGCATGGACGATCATGCTCAGATGATAGCGCCAGCCAAAGTCTAGCACGCGGACTCCCTCGATGCCTTGGACGCGTGCTTGTGCAAGGATGTGGCGTGCCTGTTCAAAGCAATCTGCTACGTCAGTAAAGTGCTCGTTGATGATATCAAGTACGATCCAGGCGTAATAGCCCAAGAACTGTGCTGTTAAGGAGCCAGTCGCACGGCCAAGCTGAAGCGCTTGCTGTGCGATCTGCAAAGTATCAGCCTTGGATTGACGGTAGCGGGCCAAGGCGAGTACAGCTAGCAAGAGCGCTTGTGTGCGTTGTCGCTGGGATGCATTGCTCTCTTTCCCGGCCCCGTCAGAGAGGTGCCGTTCACACTGGGTAGCAGCAGTGCGGAAGAGTTGTTCAGCCTCAGCAGAGTGACCAACAATGGCGAAGAACTCCGAGAGACAATAGGCGCTTCGCTCGATTTCGTCCCACATTTGATGGTTGATCGCCCATTGCCAGGCTTGGCGGATATGATCCAACTCAAGTTGAATCTCGGTTACGGTCTCGCAGACTGCGCTACCTAACAAGGGCGTTTCACGGGCAGCCAGCCAGTTTAAGTAGAATGCGCTATAGCGCGCCTCAACTGTCGCCTGCTCCTTAGCGGCAATCAACTGTTCATTGGCAAACTGTCGTACCAACACATGTAACTCGTAACGATGCTGTGGCAACGTTCTCGTTTCTGATTCAGCAGTCGATTCGGTTCCATCGCTGGTGTGGGCATAGTGCAGAAGCGATTTGTTCAACAAGCTGGTAAGCGTGCGTATTGAAGCGCCAGCAATCTGTTCAGCTGCACTGCGGGTGAAGTGAGCCGTAAAAAGTGACAGTTTGCGTAGGATCCGTCGCTCGCTTTCTGTCAACAGTTGCCACGACCAGGCAAAGACAGCACGCATACTACGCTGGCGTGCTGGCATATCAGCCCAATCTGCACTCAGAAAATCAGCATTCTGGGCAATCTCCTGCGCAATTTCAGCAAGGGGCAACATCCTCGTCCAGGCTGCTGCCATTTCCAACGCAAGCGGCATTCCCTGCAAAAGTTGGCAAATCTGTGTGAGGGTCGTGCGGTCTGCCTCGCTGAAGGTAAATCCCGGATGACTTTGCTGCGCATAGTGAATAAAAAGTTGCACGGCAGCGGGCGGTTGGGTTGAGGTTTGCCAATACTCTAATCCAGCCAGCGGAGCAAGTTTCTCTCCCCTTATATTCAGTGGTTCACGCGAGGTGACCAGAATCTGCAAACCGGGTGCATCCTGAAGCAGCTTGGCAATCAAACCGGATCCCTCAGCCATGTGTTCAAAATTGTCCAGGATCAAAAGAAGCTGGCGTTTTTGTAAAAAGTGCTGGAGCACCTGATCGGGTGCTCCGTAGGTCTCCAAGCCAAGACAGTTGGCGATAGTGGACACAATGGCTGACGTGGTCGTCAATGGTGCCAGTGGAACAAAAAAGATCCCATCCGGATAGGGTGGATGGAAGGAGGGGGGTGGGCTTCCTTGCTCAGCTTGGATTGACGAATTCAACAACTGGGTTGCTACGGCCAGCGCTAGGTGGGTTTTTCCCATCCCACCAGCCCCCACCACGCTCAAGAGGCGAGTCTCCTGCTGCTGCAAGTGAGCACAAATTTCTTTCAGTTCTCGTTCGCGCCCGATCAACGGCGAGAGGTGCAGGGGCAGGTTGTTGGGCAGGGAAATCGGCTGTTCTGGTAATGAGTTGATGGCAGGAGCAGAGGCCGCC
Organism: Caldilineaceae bacterium; assembly: GCA_046328715.1. GTDB lineage: Bacteria > Chloroflexota > Anaerolineae > Caldilineales > Caldilineaceae > JAXLWB01. The sequence goes on from JAXLWB010000040.1 coordinate 79,830, forward strand.
GTCTCCTCGTCTGCTGGTCTGTCGAGCGGAGAGGGTTTGAGTTCCTTATTGAAGAGACCTTTCTGGATCTGTTCATACAGAGATAGGGTCTCCTGCTCCGGTGTCGTTCCCAACTCTTTGGCCAGCACCTGGCAACAGCGCTGGTATTGGGCAATAGCGGCGGTGCGCTGGCCGCGACGAGCGAGAATGCGCATGACGCACCGATGTGCCGCCTCTAGCCAAGGCTCAATTGCCAATTGACGTTGGGTGATCTGCAACGCCTCTTCATCGTTACCGGCCGCTTCTGCCGCAGTGGCCAGCCAGGTGAGGACATCCAGACGTTGAATGTGGAGTTGTTCCTGCGTGATGCGTCGCCACTCTTCAAAGGGTTCGCTATCGGCAACCGAAAAATCAGCGAGAAAGTCGTGCCGATAGAGTTCGATCGCCTGTTGCAAACGATCCAAACAGGGCTGGCAAGTCGCTAGTTGGCTGTGATGATGGGCAACACAATCGGCGATCAGCCTGGTAAAGTCGCTCACGTCGAGGTGGATCGAAGCCGCAGGGTTGATTTGCACCGTCTGGCGCGTGATCAACAGCCAGGGCGGGTCGGCTTCGTTGTCGTTAAGCAGGTGGCGCAGCCGGTGAAGCGTTTGGCGCAAGCTATTGTTTGCGCTTTCTTCGCTGTAGCCTGGCCACAAGAATTGCGCCAGCGCGCTGCGTGGGTGGGGCTTGGGTTCGACGAGCAAATAGACCAGTAAGGCACGTACCTTATCGGTTTGAAAGGCGGTGAGTGGCGTACCGTCTAGTAGAGCATGAAAATTTCCCAAACAGGTCAGTTGCAACTGGCGCATCGCTTGAACTGGTCGAGTTAGATAAGGCATATGCACAAATGACCTCGGTCTGCAGTCACGAATTCATCTATCCCCGGAGGTGTTGCCATCTAACCAACAATGGCACGCTAATTTATTTGTACATAAGAATTGTGCGGTCTGCTGCAACTTAGAGGGACTTCACAGTGCAATCGATTGGCAACACAACCTTTAAACCAGATCGCATGGAAAAGTGTTTGTCAAGTTTTTACTACCTGAATAATCAGAGTTTATCTCAAAAGGTTACACGAATAAATAGATAGAATCAATATACAGAACTATATTATAGCATAATTTTGTAACGAGAAACTTAGTCTTTTGTAACAATTTTTTCTAGTTTTGTAACGACAAAAGTCCGATTTTGTAACGATACCTGTGCATAATCTTCTTTACCGTCTTATCCAAACCTCAGTGGAGCGATACAAAGTCGTTATGACTAATCTAAAGACCACTCCCACCGCTTCCGGCATCTACCGCTCCTATTTGGTGCGTTTTTGGCAGAGCAATGAACATGGCAATTGGCGTGCCTCTGCCCAGTGTGTGCAAACCGCCAATACAGTGATGTTCGGTGATATTGCCAGCCTGTTTGTTTTTTTGCAATGCGAAGTTGAAGGCCAAGCCACAAAAGACGAGATAACACCCGTTCATAACCTGACCCAAAGGCTACCCGGTCAGTAAGGGAACCCTGTACCCTACCCCGAACAGTTCAAGACATGAGTAAAAAGGAGGCAGCAAACATCAAGGCCATGAATTATTAGCCAAGGGCTAAACAATCCGAGTGTAAACAGATTCCACGACGACCACGGAGAATACTTGAAGAGGAGAGGCAACTCATGAGTAGTAGATTACCCCGTATGAGATTTTTTCGGCAACGAAATTTTCTCATCACCCTTGCAATCTTGCTCGCAGTAGGGCTGGCGGCCACGATCTGGTGGCCGCGCAGCAGCAGCGCTGCCCCCTGGAGCAGCGATCCAGTGACTGCTGCCTGGCAACAGGCGAAAGCCAGCGGCTCGTACGATTTTGACGCCGACATGACGCAGGTGACCATCCCCAATGCCACGGTCACCAATGTCGGGCGCAGCAGCCGCACCGAACAGATTCACATGGAAGGGCAGAACAACCTGGCCGCCAAAACCTTAGCAATGCGCATCTACTCGGAAGGGGGCAGTGTGCTTAGCCAGAGTGGTGCGCTGGAAGTGAAGGTTGACAACGGCAAGACGCTGGTGCGCAAAGGTGAAGGCAACTGGCAGGAGGAACCTGGTTTCTCTGCCGACAGCCTTGCCCCGTCTGGCGACTTTATGAACTTCCTGGCCGCCACCCGTGATACCAAAGCCAATGCCCCTGAGACCAAGGGCGGCGTTCATTTCACGCGCTATACCTTCACCATCGATGGCCCTGCCTTCGCCTTCTACATGCGCGACCGCATGGAAGAAGCACTACGCGCCCGTGGTGAACTGGCCCCAGGCATGCACCTGGATGTTCCCAGCTACTACCGGGAGATGAAAGGCACCGGTGAACTGTGGATCAGCAGCAGTGGCTTGCCCGTGCGCCAGATTCTCACCCTGCAATTCCCGGATCAGAAAGAGCAGCAGGTTCACGCCCAGATCACGGTCAACTTCTCAAACTTTGGCAGAGAAGCGGGCACACTGGTGCAGCTCAGCTCGCCCTTCAACCAATGGCTGCATGCGACCCTGGGCTGGCAACTGCCCTCGGGCAATGTCTTGATCCAGTGGGTAGCACCGTGGGCACTCGTGGCAGTTGCATTGGTCATGCTGGCGCTGTTGCTCATCTACCAACGCCGTCGTGCCGTCTACACCTCAGTCACGATTAGCATTGTCGCCAGCATCCTGGTTGGGCCGTTGCTTACCACCTTGAGCAGTGTGCAAGCGCTGGATCGTTTTACTGCCCGTGCTCAGGCACAGAGTACCGCCCAGCAAGAAACGGACGCTGTGCAAACCTTGGCAACCACCGACGATGAAAGCTTCAACCCGCACCTCGATCCACTCGCCGCCGCCGAACAGGCAGCCCTGGACGGTGCCCAGATGCGCAGTGGCGGAGGGGGCGCAGCAGGCATCACCGGTGCCGATATGGTGCTGGGCGTCACGGCCGGACCGAATCCGGCTGCCCTGCCAGTAGGCGCCATCAACTGGTGGCAAGGCGAAAACAGCACCGTTGACCAAATCGGCGCGACACCAACCACCCTGCAAGGCTCGGCCACTTACACCACGGGGCTGGTGGGCAAAGCTTTCCTCTTCAACGGCACAAATGGCTATGTGGCGTTGCAAGACAACTTTTTTCCCTATCCAACCAACTACAACGGCCCCAGCAAAACACCCTTCAGCTTTGAACTCTGGTTCAAGACCAGCAGCGGCGGTGTGATCTTTGGCCAGCAGACGACCACGCCTTATACCAATCCCGGCAGCTATGTCAACGCCATTTATGTGGGCACCGATGGCAAGTTGCGCGCCAGCATGTTCACGGGGGCGGGTGTGTTGGTGAGTGCAGGCATAGTCAACAACAACCAATATCATCACGTGGCTGTGACCTACGATGGGGTGGGGCAAAAGCTCTATCTCGACGGCGCGCAAATTGCCACAGTCAACAACACCCAACAACCCTATGCCAATCGCTACCGCTATCAACTCGGAACAGGCTATACAACCAGTTGGCCAGCGGGCATCACAGGTTGGTACAACTTCAACGGCATCATCGACGAGCCAACGCTCTATGATCGTGCCTTGACTGCGGCTGAAATCACAAACATTGTCAATGCCCGCGAATCGGGCAAAACCCCCTACCCGCTGACCGACAACGGCAGCGACGTCGATGGCGATAAGCTGACCGACTTTCAGGAAGCGCGCCTGGGCACCGAGCCGAATAATCCCGACACCGATGGTGATGGCGTCAGCGATAACGACGAGGTGCGCGGGGTCGTCTTTGGCGGTAAAACCTGGTATTCCGACCCGCTGGACTTTGACTTGGACAGCAACGGCGATGGCATCGGCGATGGTCAGGAGCGCGACAAAGACAAAAATAACGTGCTCGACGACACCGACAACGACCTGATCCCCGACCTCTACGATGCCGACAACGACAACGACGGCGTCCCCGATCGCAAGGATCTCTCGCCCTTTAGCAGTGTCAGCAGTGTGACCTTTAACAACACGGCCCCCCTCAAATTGACGCTGGACAACCTGGCAGCCAACAAGCCAACCTTTGTCGATTTCCAACTGCGTCCAAAAGATGCCAAACATCTGACCTATGCCTTCGATGTGCTCGATTGGCCGACGGACAGTGGCGGACAGATGCAGGATATTGACAACAAAACCTATGCTGACATCGCTGCTGCCGCTGGCCGTGTCGCCGACGCCAACGAGTCCTTGGGTGATGTCAAACTGGTGCCGATGCTCGAAATTCGCATCGACGGTGCCAATAACAACCTGCCCAGCCAGGACGAATTGACACCCTTTGGCATCACCGTACGCAACCTCGATGCGGCTGGCACCAAGAAATCGGTCCTCGTGCCGCTCAATGTGGTGCAGGATGAGAAGACCGGCATGCGTGTTGCTTTCAGCGCTCGCATGCGTTACCTGCCGACTGGCACCTGGCCAACTCCTCACGAAGTGCGCCTAGCCTGGGTCTTGCAAGCGTTGACCGACAGCCCCTGCGACCCCAAGGCTGAGAACGCTGCGGCGCAAGGCTGTGCTGCCGATGGCTATATCCACAATGTCGTCAATCCGATCCATGTCTACTACGACGACTTCTCGCTCACGGGGTTGACCGTGCGTGAAGATCGCGGTGCCAGCATGGCCGTGATCTACGAAGACCCAGCCGTAGACACCGACAAAAAGGATGACTACGCCGTCTTTGCCCTTGCGACTGGGCTGGACTCCACCTTCCTCAACGGCCGCGACTCCGATAACAATGGCGTGCGTGACATCGACATCAACGAAATTGTACGCCGCTTCGACCGCACCCAGAACAGCACGGTCACTGCGGTACAGCGTTGGTCGATTCCCAACATTCTGCGGGTCGAAAAGAAAGATTACCCCATCTACGACCAGGCGTTGATGACGACCGCCATGAGCGAAACCGCGCGCATCCTCAACGCTAATTTTACCAGCAGTTGGCAGGGCGACAACGGTATCATGCCTTATCTGCTCTTTGCCAGCGAACAGCGCTCGCGCACCGCCAGCCTGGATGGCGGCTTTACGCAAAGCAGTAACAGCGTAAAAATCGACTTCTCTCCTGGTGGCACACCGCTTGAAGAGTTGACCTATGCCCAGGTCAAGGGGCAACCCTATTGCTCGGCTAGCGGCAGCAGCCCGGCCTGGCAACCCTGCAGTACCGATGCCTTTTGGGATGAGCTGGAACGTCGCTACGACAATCTCGGTGTGCTGGCCGACGATATTACTGGCGACTATGCCCCCGCCCGGATGCTCTCGACCGAAATCTACTTCCTCGGTTTGAACCAGGGCAGCGGCAGCATTGTTCAATCGGGCACACGGGTGGTCGCCGGCTTGTATGCGCAACCCACTGACACTGCACTGGAAGCGCAAATTCGCCTGTTTGCCGGTATTGGTCGCTCCGCAGTGGCTGGTCTGGCCAATCATCTCCTGGTGACAAGTTATCAAGGCGTCCCCAATGCCTTTCAATCGGCGCTCGCCGCAGGCAAAGATGCGATTAAGTCATTGCGCACTCCCAATCCTGGCGGCTTTGGCGATACGATCAACTCAGTCAAAGTGTCGATTGAAAAGTTCCACGGCAAGGTCGTCAAATTAACCGGTAGCCGTACCGCCGCTATCAAAGCCTATGGCGCAGGTGTCATGTTGCTCGGGCTGGCTGGCACCTTGGCAGGCATCGGTTTGGAGAAAGCCCTGTCTACCGAGTTGGGTAAAAACATCGCCATCAAGGTGGTGATCAACAGCGCCATTGTGGTTGCCACCGTGGTGCTACCCATTGTCGATTTGGTGACCGTCCTCCGTTCGCCAATGTTTGCCAGCTTGTCTGTCTCCAAAATTCTCAACATGCGCGCTGATGTGGTTGGCACTTCGTTTAAAGCGGGTGTCATTGGTGCCGTGATCGGCGGTGTCATCACTTGGGGCTTCTTTATCTACAGCATGGTCTCAAACAAGGTGACGCCATTCAGCCCCGAATTCAACAAGGCGCTGGCGGAGGCGATCGCAGCGACGATCTATCTCATCCTGATCACGGTGCTGAACGCCACGATCATTGGCTCGATCATTGTGGCGATTATCGGTGCCATCGATGGTATTCTCACTGCCATCTGTGAATTGGGGGTGAGCGATCTACGCAAAGTGCCTGGGCTAGGCGGTGCCTGTTTCACCTTAGGCACGAGCTTTATCAAACTGGTCGCCTACTTCATCTACAACTATGATCTGATGGTAGACACCAGCCGCAGCGACATGGTAGTGATGGAAGCGCCCGAAGTCACATTGGCCAACCCCGATTTAGGCTACGTGACAGGCAATGATCTCACGCTGAACATCCCAGTGACGACCACCATTCGCCATAAGGACCCCGACCCGGCCAACGGTCTCTATATCTATGCCTATCTCTGGCTCTACTCGCCCGATAACATCCGTACCAGTACCTTTAAGTACACGTTGACGCAGAACAACAAAGAGGATCTTTCGGTCGCTCGCAGCCAGATGACCAATGATTGGATTGTCAGCGAAGACCATAAGCTGGTACTCACCCCCATGTATCGGGGTCAGGCATCAACCGTTGCCAAGGTGGGACCCGTTCCCTACACGGCTGGGTTGAACCGCTCGCTGCAAGCCTACTTCAATATGGGCTATGCCGTGCCTGCCTATGAATGCTGGCCGCTGATCCTTCCTCCCTTCTTTATTCCGATTCCCATCTGTTATACCCGTGACTTTACGGGCAACAACTCGACGCAGTTGCAGATGGTCCAGTATGATATTCTGCCACCCACGTTGGATGGCTTTATGGCCCTGGGTGCCAAGTCCGGCGGTCCGGGCCTCTCCTGGGATCCAGCCTTCCCGGCGTTGGCCGATGCCGACAACGATGGCTTGCTCTCGATGGCGCGCAACGGTCTCGACCCCGATGACACCAAGTGGGACACTGATGGCGATGGTTTCTCCGACGCTAACGAGTTGATTCGTCGCCAAAATGGCATTGCCTTCTCGCCCACGCAATGTGATAGCGACGCCGATGGGCTGGCCGACCCACAAGAAGAGTTGGCAGGCAGCAACCCGGTGGTGCGCGACACCGACAACGACGGGTTGACCGATGGTGACGAAGTCTGGCATCAGGTCTATGATGCCAGTTGCCAGCCGACCACCACCTGGGCTGGCGGTTGGGACATTGTCATGAATGGCAGCGGCGCCTTTACCACGCGCGTCTCGTCCGACCCGACCAGTGGCGATAGCGACGGCGATGGCATTAGCGATGCGGCGGAAAAGCAACTGGCGCTAAACGCCAACGCTGCCCTGCGTCTGGACAAGTACAATCGTCCCTACAATCCGAATGTCTACAACATCAACCCGGTCAACGTCATTGTTACGATCAACGATGTCGATGGCGTGCTACGCCCCAACCAGCAGATCATCTACACCACGACGGTCGTTGCCGATGTGCCACTCTTGCCCAGCGTAGTCGACATCTCGGCCCCCAACATGACGCCAGTGCACGGGCCACAGACGATCCCGCTCAATCCCAACACCTTTGCCACCAGCCAGAGCGCATCCAACGCGGTCAATATGACAGTTGGACCAGCCACAGGCAACTATCGGCTGACCAGCAGCGTACGCGCTCGCTTGGCCATCACCGATGCCCTGCCCTGGACGCTCAACCAAGGTACAGTGCAGACGATTGGCCTGTTGGGCAATGAACCTCGTCAAGTTGATCTGGTTGCGCCACGCTTGGCGACCTTCGACCCCTACCTGCTTTCGGTCATGACCTCGACCAACAGCGCTTCGAATGGATTGGGGCAAGTGCGCAGTTATGTCCTGCCTGGGCTACAAACGACAACGCTATCCAACCTGACAACCAATGTCTTGGGTCCAAAACGTGGCATTGGCAAACCCAGCACCGCTTGTAACAATGCTGGCATCTGTTTGGTAGCGTGGGACGAACAAATTCCCGGTACCACTCCTACGAACAATGGTATGCGCGTGATGGCTGCCATGATCAACAGCAATGGCACAGTTCGTAGCCAGTTGCCCAGCAGCTTCTTCCCTGACCGCAGCATGACCCCCATGGTGGCAAGCGATGGTGATAAATTCCTCATCGCCTATGAGTATGTGGAAATTGGCCCGCCAGGCCTTTCCCCGCCTCCTGCGTATACGATGCTCTACTACAATCTGATCAATGCAGACGGCACTGCCAATGGTGGCGCCAAATCAGTTGCCAATAGTAACGTGTCGGCCACTGGTTTGCTTAGCGATTACAACCAGCGCGGTGCCTTCAGTCAGGTTACCTGGATTGGCGATCGCTATCGCATCACACGCCGTATTTTCAATCAAACAACGATCAATGTGCGCGAGGTCGATGCTGCTGGCACTGCGCTTGCAACCAACACCAACCTCGTGACCAATGCCGCAACCGGTGACGTACCCTTCAGCGTGGCCTACGATCCAGTCAGCCGGCGCAGCCTGTTGGCATACCAGACGGGACAGAGTCAGGTTGTCGGTGCACTCCATCAAGGGGCGAGCACCACTGCCTTGATCACACGCACGCTCTTCACCGGCAATTCACCGCAGGTGACATGGGATGCGCATTCGCAAAACTTTGTCTATGCAGGCCAAGACACCACCAAGAATCAGCCGATCTATGGCACAGTCGATAATAACCTGACCTTGAGCAGCCCGGCGCTCAACAGCAGTTGGAGTGGAACCGAAGCAGTCAAGACTACAGGGCGTGCCCTGGTCTGTCCCGTAGTCAACGACGCACCGATCCTCAACCTGCGCTTCGAAGACCTGCCCGGTGCGACCACCTATGTCGATAGTTCAGGCAACAACAACAATGCGGTCTGTATCGAAAACCAGTGCGCCAGTCCAGGTGCAGTTGGCGCAGTCGACAAGAACAACGTGCCAGCTAGCGACAACCAATTTGGCACAGCCTCCGACTATGCCATGAGTTTCAACTCGACGGGCACCTTCTTCTATGGACGCATGGCTACCAGCAAGCCGATCACGCTGACCCAGTTCACGCTGGCCTTCTGGTTCAAGATGCCGCCACCCGCAGGCAATCCTACGACCTTTGGCTCGACGTTGATGACCACGGCTGGCAACACCTTTAACAATGGTGCCAATGATCTGAGCGTACAAAACAGCAATGGTCAATTGTGGGTGAAGTTTGGCAACAACATCTTCAATAGCGTCTTCACACCCAGCCGCATCGACGACAATCAATGGCATCACGCCGTGGTCACACGTATCCCCAATAGCAACAACCTGGCCCGCCACATGTGGCTCTATATCGATGGCAACACGACACCGATCGATGACAGCTTTGCTTACTCGGGCGCAGATCTGGCGATCGTCAACAAAATTCTGCGTATCGGTGGTGTAGACGCTCAGGGCTTTACGGGTGCGCTGGATGGCATTCAACTCTACCCGGTAGCACTCGATGCCAACCGCATCAAGGCACTCTACGACCGCTCCACGCTACCGTCCTGTGCCGTGGCCGTATCGCGCACCACCGGTGTGAGTTGGTCGCAACTACGGGTCTTGCCACAGGAAACGCGCGGTGGCAAGATCACAGCCAGCGGTGGTCTCAGTGTGACCGTCGATGTGACCCCGCCGACTTCGAGCATCAACTCGGTTAGCAACAATCAATACCTCCAGGGCAGCAGCACAGGGAAGACCATCCAGGTAGCAGGGGCAACGACCGACACCGTCTCCTATGTTACCAACGTGCAGGTGAGTGTCAATGGCAGTGCCGCACAAACTGCTACCGGCACCAGCACCTGGGTCTATCCGTTGCAAGTGACAGAAGGACGTTACGATATCACCGCCTTCGCTACCGACGCCGCCAACAATCTACAGCCGACCTCGACACGTCCGAAGGTGACGATCTATGCTGACGCCACACCACCGAACATCAACTTTACGCTGCAACCCAACCCGAATGTCTTGCAGCGTAACCCGGCCGGACGCTGGGTGGTGCTGCTGGGTGGCGGTGTGGGCGATCCTGCGATTGGTTCGGCTGCTGGTAGCGGCGTGTTGGCCACTTCGGTGGAAGCAACCGTGGTAGGACAGAATGGTCTGGTTCTCGGCACTGACTGGCAAAAGGCCACTGTCGGTTCCGGCACTTGGTCACTCAACTATCTGCTGCCCGAAGGCGTAGAAGACCCAACCGGCGTCTACACGGTGACCCTGCGTGCCAGTGATAACGTGGGCAACCTGCGCCAGTCTTCAACTACACTGACCGTAGACAATGATGGACCCGATGCGCAGATGACAACCACCGACATCAGCACGGGTATCTTCACCAACACGATCAGCAGCACAGTCTCCATCGGTGGTGTGGTTACTGAAACTGGAAGCGCCGGTCTAAATCAGATCGACATCGCCGTGACGCCAATCACACAGGTGCTGGTGATGAGCGGCACCGTGCTCAAGCTCGACTTCCCCAACAGTTATAGCCGCTTCGATGACAGCTCGACTCAGGGCAATCGTATTTATTGCCCTGCTGGTTCGGTCTGTCCGATCTTCGACGTTGGTGCCGTTCAGCGCAACAATGACACGTCGGCCAAGTTCAATGCGGCTACCCAGGTGTTGGTGGCAGAGACCGCCATCCAGGGCAGCTTTACGGCTGGCTACTGGATCAAACCAGCCAGCGGCGTCAACAATTCAACCATCATCATCGATCAGGGGGCCAACGTCGCCAACGGCTGGACACTTTCGATGGATGCGGGACGACCTGCCTTCCTCGTCAACACGACGGAATATCTGGTCAGCCCCAACCGCATCGACGATGATCAATGGCACTTTGTGGTGGGCACACGCGACCAAGCCAAAGGCGAGATGAAACTCTATGTCGATGGTGTGCTGATGGGTACACGCAGTGCAGGTACCAATCTGCTCACCGCCTTCAAGGATCTGCGCTTTGCCAGCGACCGCAGCAACAGTCGCCGCCTCACTGGCTCGATCGACAGCGTGCGCCTCATCTCCCGTACGCTGAATGAAACAGAAGTGCGTGCCCTCCAGTCAGAAACGCTACGCACCTGGGGTAGCTACTACTTTATGCCAGGCACAACCACCGCTAACTGGCAATATGCCTTGCCAGCCAACCTGGAAGGCATCTACCAGATTGACCTGGAGGCATGGGACAGCAAGAGCAATGTACGCCCCACCAGCTATGCCTGGCGTGGTGTGATCGACATGCTTGCCCCACGTCTCAGCTTCACGGCGACGGCGACCGGTGCCAGCTATCTTGACAGCGCCACCAACACCCAGCGCTACGAAATTCGTTATGTCTGCCGTGCGGAAGATTGGTCGTTGATCGAAAGTAGCTTCGACTGCCCCGGCAATGCCGGCCAACCGCCAGAGCGCACCTTCAACAACGACCCGATCCTGCAAGCACAGTTCCCCGAATTGAGCTTGTTGACGACGATGGTCAACAGCTACACCGTCTGGGCCGAAGATCCGACACCCACCGGCACCCTCACCGCCTGTGACAGCGTCGATCACTGCGCTACAGTCAATGTCGAGACCAGCGCAGCCAGTCAGCAAATTGCAGCGGCGAGTGTCAATACCATTTCGGATTCACCTAAGGCAGTGGTGCTCAACCCGACCGACAGCAGCACCGTGGATGCCAGCAACGGCAGCGTCGAGGTGACGATTGCCGCCGAAGCCGCTAAGACGTTGAAGGATGTCACCCTGCTGGTCGATGGTGATGTGGCGGCAACCTTCCCCTACGCCCGCATAGACAAGTTGCAAAGTGCGCTGAGTACAGTCAACCTCAATCTGAGCGATGGGTCCCACACCCTGGCCGCTTATGCCAGCGATTGGACCGGTGCGGTGCAGTCGGCGATGAGCAGCGTGACGGTCTTTGTCAACAACAAAACAACCCAACTGACGATTGACGGTGGACTGGGTGTCAGCCGTACCTGGCAGTTGGGTAGTGGTATCCTTGTGCTCGAAGGCAATGTCAGCAACGAGGAGAATCTGGCTGCCGTGCAGGTCAAGGTTGGCGATCAGCCCTATATTGACGCAAACTTTGGTGACAGCCGCTGGGGTGTTGCCTATCCAGTCGTTGATCCAGAGAACAAGACCCTGGTCATCAGCGTTCGTGCCATCGACAAAGCTGGGCAAGTCACGCAGATCGGTGATGGTCTGGCAACCGACTTCTCGACTGCCAACCCGCCCGAGACGACGATTAACACTGGACCTGCGGCCAACAGCAACAGCACCAGCGCCAGCTTCAGCTTCAGTGGTGACCAGGGTGCCGCCGCCTTCAAGTGTCAACTGGACGAAGGCGCCTACAGCCTCTGCGCCAGCCCGGTCAGCTACAACGACCTGAGCAACGGCAGCCATAGCTTCCGAGTCAAGGCCATCAACGGCCAGGGCTTTGAGGATCTCTCACCTGCCAGCTACACTTGGAATGTGGCAGGCAGTGGCGCACTCGTCACCGTCAGCAGCGGACCCGCAGCAAGTAGTTCCAGCCGTAGTGCCAAGTTCGAGTTCAACGGTGACGGCTCTACCGAATGTTCGTTGGACGGTGCAGCCTTCACTGCTTGCACCAGCCCGGTGACCTACAAGAACTTGGCCGATGGCACCCATAGCTTCCAGGTGCGGGTCAAGGGCAACCCAGCCAGCAAATATGTCTGGAAGGTGACCAACAGCGCACCGGTGGCAGCCAGCCAGGTTGTGACCACCGCCCAGAATGTCAAGCTACCCGTGACACTCAAGGCCAGCGACGAGAGCAGCCTCAAGTACGTCATCGTCAGCAAACCGGCGAATGGTACACTGAGTGGTACAGGAGCCAACCTGGTCTACCAACCCGGCACCGACTTCTTCGGTGTGGACAGCTTCAGCTTCAAGGCTGACGATGGTGATGCCACCTCCAACCTGGCCACGGTGACCATCAACGTCACCCCGACACCTGGACAAGGTGGACTGCAACGAGACGGCTTCGTGGTCTTCGGGTCAGAAGGCATCATCCTGCGCGAGAATGTCAAGGTGATGAGTGGTGACATCGCCGCCAGCAACGCCAGCCAGGGACCGTGGCTGGGCGATGGTGCAGAAGTCAGCATCGG
>JAXLWB010000041.1:0-91605 GCA_046328715.1 Caldilineaceae bacterium
GCCTGTCGTATCATCCCCGGTTGCATCGGCGCTGGGTTGACCATCAGCCTCACTATCAATCTGCGCACCGAGACGCAGTGTGGTAGTAATCCCATGACTGGCACCGTTGTCCGCTAAAGTCGTTGGATAGTTGTTGCTAAAGCCAGATTGCGCCGCTGTAGGTAGGTCTCCAAAGTCACTCGGCCCAGCATCTAGATTAGGCGCAGCATCTGGTGCTTGTGCAGAAGCCTCTACAGGTTTCTCAACAGCGCTGGATGTTAACGCAGAGGATGCAGCAAATGCGCTCAAGGGCGCAAAGTTACTGAGCAGTACACTTGTGATGATACAAATCACCAGCAAGTGCTGCACCTGAACACGCTTCTGTTTGGCGCCAGAAGTAGAGTACAACATAATGCCTCCATGGATTGGGTTGTGATCAGTTGGCTTGATGCAAGGGGTTCGCGATAATGGCGGCGGGAAGCAATTCTGTTGTGTGCTTGTCCGTACTATCGAAAATAATCGAGTCCAGCGGGTGACCTTATTTGCCGAAATCCATATAACAGATAATTGTCACTTCAGAACATCCTGCATATCGCTAATCACTTGATCGATATTTTGGCTTATAATAACTTAACTTAATCTCATTGTCAAGTTAAAATTCAGAATTGCGCAAGTTATTTTATAAATAACAAAAATAACTTACCATAATTGTAGATTTATTCTAAAAAGTGCCTATCCGGAGCATAATGCTTACACTGTTGAACGAAACCAGAAAAGCCTTTTGGATTGCCTGCTTGTAAAGAGGATTCAATATCAACTTTGTAAGGCTTACCTTTGGCAGTAAAGCAGCAAACGGTTTACAATTCATAAATCTACAGAGATTCTCAGATTTTTGGATATGGAGACCACTTTGAAGAAACTGCTACCATTTTTGTTCTTCTGCTGCATCCTGTTTGCGGCCTGTGGCGATGAAGAGCCAACACCAACGCCCCTTCCCCCCACGGCAACGTCAGCTCCTACCGCCACGCCCACGCCGCGGATTCCACCCACTCCCATAGATGCTGGCTCCTTGAGCGTTCGCCAACCCTTTAGCGACACCACGGCCATTCCCCTATTGGCCACCCGCCAGGCGGAGATCAGCCAAACACTGGCGTTAACCATCCCGATCATGCCACTTGGCGGCGAGTTGAGCGCCGAACAACAACGCGCCCAATCCTTGGCCATTGCCGATCCAACGTTTCAGTCTGAGTTACACGATACGCAGAGTGGACAACCTTTACGCAGCGAGATTTTTGGCATCTATCCTACCCGTGCCAGCGACCATGTGGGTGCGGCTGCCAGTTGTGCCAATAGCACTTGTTATCGGGTGGAGATGTACAACTACGCACTCAACCTAACGACCAATGCCATTGTCGATGTGGTGGCGCAAAGTGTGTTGGCGGTCAACAAGGTGCCCGACACGCAGCCTGACATTCCACCCGCATTGACCGATCTGGCAGTGCAGATTGCGATTCATTCACCTGAAGTAGCCAAAGAACTCGGCGTCAAGCCCGGTGCCGAAGCTGCGATGATGGCCAATACCAAGACTGCGCTCAACAGTTCGATTTGTGAGCGTTCACGCCATCTCTGTGTTGCGCCTACCTTTATGGCCAATGACCATCGTGCCTTATGGGCGATTGTTGATCTCACCGATGGAGCATTGGTTGGCACCCGCTGGACCGATGTGGGCCTGATAGCAACGACCCACCTAAGCGAAAAGACACTGCAAAACGATGTAGTTTCCCAGGATTACTGTGACAAGACCACTGCGCTCGCGCAGAGTGGTTGGGAGATGGACTATATCATTACCAGCTCGGATGGGGTACGACTTTCCAATGTGCGCTACAAGGGGAAATTTGTGATCAGTAGCATCAAGTTGGTCGACTGGCATGTCAGCTATTCGGGTACAGAGGGGTTTGGATACAGCGACGCCATTGGGTGTCCGGTCTTTAGCCAGGCCGCAGTACTTGCCTTCAATCCTCCGGAGGTCCAAACAATTGCGGCAGAGGGCGACCATCCAGCCGGTTTTGTGCTGATCCAGGATTTCCGCAGCGAGTTGTGGCCAATGCCCTGCAACTATAATTATGAGCAGCGCTACGAGTTCTACGAAGATGGCAGTTTCCGTCCAATGGCTGCGAACTTAGGGCGTGGCTGTGGTAACAACGGCACCTATCGGCCAGTAACGCGCATCGTCTTAGCAGGCAAACAATCGGTAGCGACTTGGAATGGAACGGATTGGCAACCGTGGACAAATGAAGGTTGGAAGTTACAACGTGAGATCTCTACAACGGAACAGGGATTTCAGGTCCAGTTTACGGCAGAGGATGGCAGCCGCTACGCTATGAGCCCAGGTCAGAGCAAACCGCCGTATGAACGGGGCGACGATGCTTATATTTATGTGACGTTGAATCATCCTGACCGTGATGAAGGGGAAAGCGACCTGGTAACGATAGGTCCCTGTTGCAACGACGATTACCAGCAAGGGCCAGAAAAGTTCATCGATCCCGCGCCAGAATCGATTGAAAAGAGTGAGATTGTGGTATGGTATGTGGCACAAATTCATAACGACGCAGTGCCAGGCGAGGAGTTCTGCTGGGCCGATTTTGTGCTCAAGGATGGCGTTTACACGCCGAAAGCCTACCCTTGTTATAGCGGGCCGCGCTTTGTACCGCAGAAGTAAAAGAGACTCATGAGCAAACGTAAACCGACACAACAAGTTCCTGCGCAAGCGGCAACCAACAGTCGTTCTCCGCTCTCTACCATTCTTTGGGTTGTGGGCGCACTGCTGTTGGTAGGCTTGCTCGGATTAGTGGTCTGGATCAGCCGTCAACCGACCTTGGTGGCAGCTCCTGAACCCACAGCGACGCTTCCCCCTACTGCAACGCCGCTGGCCATCCTCGCAACTCCCAACCCGGTTATCGCAACCGGGGCAGTCGATAGCTGTCGCAAGCTGCCCGAGTTTCGCAAGGCGGTGGGATTCGATAGCCAGACTGCGGTGCTGAGTACATCCGAACGATCGATCAAAGGGCTGGTGTTGTATGATGTTAAGAATACACAGGCTGGCTACTATCAACATCCGAGTTGGACCGAAGCCGGCTATTTGGGCCACGTGATCCTAGATGGAAAAGGCGATGTCTATCTCTATCCTGCGCCACGGGTGAGTTTGATCGACAATCCACCCGAGAAGCAGAATATTGTGTACCGAGTGGATGGGACAACCGGTGTTATGGCGGCTTGGCTACCCTTGCCTTCGGCGCAGGCACCTTCCACCGAGAACCCTTTTGGCTTGATGGGGCTCGCCTATGATTGTGATACCAATACGCTCTATGCTGCCTCAGTGGCTGGCTCGACCCGTCAGCAGGAGTTAGGAAAAATTTTCCGCATCAGCGTGGCCGAGGCGAAGGTGCTTTCGACCTATGATAATGTCGATGCGTTTGGGATCAATATTTACAAGGGTTCAACTGGCAAACGACTCTACTTTGCGTCGGCACGTACAACCGACGTTCGTTCCATTGCCTTGGATTGGCAGGGTGAGTTTGCTGGAAACGAGCGTCTTGATGGCTCTTTGACCGGGTTAGGACCAACTGGGGATGATCGAGGACGGCGCATTCGCTTTGACCGTGATGGCAATATGACCGTGACTGGTATGGAGTTTCGTTACAACCTGGTCGCCCAAAGCGAAACCCGCCAAACGGACTATTTATTTAAGTATGACAAAAACGCGGATACCTGGACTTATCAACAATAGTGTTTAGTGCGCATCTGAGGATGCACACTAAACGGTTGTCTTCCTTCTTTCTGCAATCAACGCTTCTAATTCCTCATCCAGCCCACTGCTGTTGGGCGCGATGACCTCAATTTGACGGAGCAATGTCGTTGCTTGGTGGCGCAAGCGCTGGTTGATTCGTTCATAATCCTCGGCACTCAGCTTGCCTGTGTTGAAGTCAAACTCCAATTCCTTAATTGCCCGTAACGCGGCATCTTTACGTTGCAGCAAATCAGCCACCGGGTGATTATCATCGACTAGCAAGTGGCTACGCGAACGCCAGATAGGATAAGCAATGTAGACAACCAACAATGCAGCAATCAAAACAGCAACCGTTACGACAAGCCACATGCGGCAAAACTCCTTAGTGGGATCGGTACGCGGATCACACGGATGATGCGGATTCTAGCGGATCTTTTATCAGTTTTGACCCGCATCTATCCTGGTTACTCCCGCTCGATCCGCGTACCGACTACGCCTGGTTTTAGAACAACGATCATCAATCCCCGGCCCCGACTGGCAACGGTTGTGCAGCAACCGCCACAGGGCGCAGTTTCGGATGAGGCCAAATACAGATCAGTGTTCCCAAGATAATCACAATTCCGCCAACCCACATCCAAACGGTGAGCGGGTTGATGTAAATGGTAAAAGTAGCCGACTCACCTCGCCCTTCCCAACCGTTGAGCACAACGTAGAGATCCTCGCTCGGTCGCATCACCAGCCCCACTTCCGAGGTCGGTGCATCCGGAGCTTTGTCGTAAACATTGCGTTTAGGCTGCGACATGCCGATCACGCGATTGGGATTGCCAGCTTCGGTAATCGTCACATTGGCCACATATTCGTCCCGATTGCTGGCCCGCACCCCTTCTAGCCCGTTGTAGGTAAAGGTAAAACCGGAAAGCGTCACACTTTCACCAATGGCCAGGTTCTTCTGTGTGGTGGTCTGGTAGAAGGAGTTACCAATCACCGCCACACCCAGCAGCACAATTCCAAGGTGGACAATATAACCGCCATAGCGTTGCCCATTGCGTTGCATCAAGTTGAGCAATGCAATGAAGGCATTCTCTTGCGGGTGGGCCGCACGCCGAGCCACAACGCCACGCCAGTATTCCTGCACGATGGTTGCAGCCACCAAAACGCAGATCGACAAGCCCAAAATGGGAAAGAAACGTGGGCTAAAGATCGAGAAGACCGCCGCAAAGACGATTGCAACGGCGAATGGCCAGGTCAGTTGCGTGCGTATGGATTGCATACTGGTGGTCCGCCAGCCCAACAACGGACCAATCCCCATCAGCAAAAGCAAAAAGAGAAAGAGCGGCGCTACCGCCTGGTTGAAATAGGGAGCCGCCAACGTCTGTTTGCGGCCCGTCAAGATTTCACTAAAGACCGAATAGTAGGTGCCAAACAAGGTTGCAAAGGCAATGCCAGCAAAAAGCCAATTGTTGGCAAGAAAGGCAGCCTCGCGGCTGAGGCCCGACTCGATTGTCGTTTCATCGCGCAAAAGGCGTGAGCGGACGATCACACTTGCCAAAAAGCCAAGACTGACCAAGGCCCAGAAGATCATAAAGTACCAACCCACCGAACTCTGTGCAAAGCTGTGAACACTGTTGATCATGCCGCTGCGTGTGGTAAAGGTACCCAGGATTGAAAGTGAAAAGGTCGCTCCGATCAGCGCCATATTCCAGGTTTTGAGGATGCCACGCCGTTCCTGGATCAAAATGCTGTGCAAAAAGGCCGTTGCGGTTAGCCAGGGCAAAAAGCTGGCATTTTCGACTGGGTCCCAGGCCCAATAGCCGCCCCAACCGAGCTCCATATAGGCCCATTGGCTGCCCATGAGGATGCCTGCCGACAAAAACATCCAGGGCACCAGCGTCCAGCGGCGGATCGTACGTACCCACTCGTTGCCAAGCTTTTTGCTCGCCAGTGCAGCCACCGCAAAGGCAAAGGGTACGGTCAAGCCGACCATGCCCAAATAAAGCATAACCGGATGGATCACCATCCAGTAGTTTTGCAATAAGGGACTTAGCCCCTGACCATCATTGGGCACAAAGTTATAAAGTTTAAAAGGATTGGTGGCAAAGACCAGCACGACCAGAAAGAAGCACGACGTGGCAAGCATCGTGGCATTGACAAAGGGCATCATCGCCGTCTGCGAATTGCGGAAGAAAAGCGCTACAGTTACACTAAAAATGCCTAGCAGCAGTGTCCAAAAGAGCAAGCTGCCATCCTGCCCACCCCAAATTGCCACAAATTTGTAAAAGACAGGTAGGGCTCGTTCAGAATGATTCCACACGTAAGAGACTTCAAAGTGATCATTCAGAAGACCGTACCAAAGAATCGCTGCCGCCGCCCAAACCAATGCGGCTACTGCATAGACTGCATGAAAACTGCTCTGCACCAAGGCTCCACTACGTTGGCGACCGCCCACATACCCGGCAATCGTACCATAGGCCGAAAGCACCAACGCAATAATGAGCAGTAGATATCCTAGCTGAAAGATCATGTCATCACTCCATACCAATCTGATCCTGCACGCAACAATCCAAAGTGCGGATGTAATACTGAGCCCTAGGTTGAATCGTCATATTTTCTACGAAGAGTGATGTGTGAGCCGTGAGTTGCTAGTGAAAATTCACGCATTACGTATCACAAATCACCTAACATCCTATGAATCATCAACCTAGACATCAATAAGACAATATTACTGCATTACTGCGAACTCGCTTGGGACAGGAACTCATTCAATTCTGCCTCTGAGCGAATTTCACCGATCTTGTTTCCAGTGATGTTGCCATCCGGGCCGACAAAAAAGGTCTCCGGAACGCCCGTAATGCCATAATTGCGCGCCGCATCACTCTGTAGATCGGGTCCATTTGGGTAGGAAACGCCGAATTCTTTCAAAAACTCCTTAGCCTTATGATCCTGATCGAGGTAATCTAACCCCAAAAACACAACATCCTTGTCTGAATAACGCTGCGAGGCGGATTCCAGGATTGGCGCTTCCGATCGGCACGGGATACACCAACTGGCCCAAAAATTAATTACCACACGTTTGCCGCGCAACTCGGAAAGGCGAATGGTCTCTCCTTCAAAGGTGGTGATTTCAAAATCTGGCGCCTGGCCGGTCGGTCGTCCGCCACTACGGTTCATGTTGCGCAGCCCGACTGCCAAAAATCCGATGAATACCAACAACACAGCAAAAATGGCGAAGCGCCAAAGAGTTGTTTGGCGCGACATATTTTGAGGCGTCATTTGTTGCGTTGGCGCAGCGGGTTCGGCAAGGCTGCTCGCTTCAGTTTCAACTGATTCGCTCAAACTCGATGCATCACTCATACCGGTTCAATTCCTCATCCAATTGTTTTTCATAGGGGTCAACGGGGGCGACCTTTTGTTTGTCCGCCTGATTGTCAGCCTCTGTTTTCTTCTGTGTCATGGGATTGATGGCTACAGTCGGTTTCAACCATTCGCGCCCGCGCATAAACAGAAACGCACCAGCAGATAGCATGACGATCGGAGGCAATAACCAAGCCAGCCAGCCCCATCCTTGGCGTGGTGGAGCACCCAAGACTTGCTCGCCATAACGGGCTACAAAATCTTGTTTAATCGAGTTGATATCCTCGCCTGCGCCTAATTTCAGGCCAATCTCCTCACGCATCTGTTCGCAAGCTTGCAATTCGCAGGCATCGAGACGTACGCCCGAGCAGAGTGGACACCAGAGTTCGCGCGCCACCACGTTCACATCATCGGCGGAGACTGTGTGAGTCACAGGCTGCGATTGGGCAGCAACCGTTACCGAAGTGACAAGGAGCAGCACCGTCAACAAAAGCAGCGTAATGATCTGTTCTTTAAGTCTGAATCTTTCCATATCTTGATCATACCACATGCGCGCAATCCATGATAGGGATCAAGTCGCAACCGGAGCAAAACAAATGATTCCTTGTATTCTTCCAAGGAATCGCTGGATAGTCCTTAATTTGAGATAAAATAGGGATGAGAGATTGTGGAGAAGAAGCGTTGGTAGGTTGTTAGCGTATCATCCCCCAAAGCTACGCTGGTGTTGATTCTAGGAAGCGGCCGAATCTGCGAGTTCTGTAAAGAGAATACGATAGACGTCAAGAGGTTTGGCACTGCCTTTCATCACCACCGATTCCATGCGTTCAATGTGGCCATGTTCCATGTTTAGCGCATTAGCATCTACACATTTGTAAGTCTCGCCGCTGATCCAAATTTCGCCTTCGGAGGCATTTTCTTCAAGCCGTTTGGCAAGATTCACAGTATCACCAATCGCAGTGTAGTTCATATGTTGTGGCGTACCGATATTGCCCACCACAGCTTCACCGGTGTGAATGCCAATGCGCGGGTAAAGCGCAGGTCGATTCGTCAAATTCCACTCGTCAGAGCTTTTTTTGATCCGCAAAGCGGCAAGCACGGCAGCGCAGGCATGCTGCGGATGTTCAACCGGCACGTTAAACAGTGCCATGAACCCATCCCCCATGATCTTGTCGACCATTCCGCCATGTTGCACCACCGCCGTGCTGACAAACGCAAAGTAATCATTCAACACCCGCAGTACTTCATCCGGTGGTAGCTTTTGTGAGATGGTGGAAAAACCGCAAATGTCCAGAAAGAGTACGGTAATCATATGCCGTTCACCACCCAAACGAGGCAGCGAAGGGCTAGCCATCAACGACTTGACCAGGGGCGAGGGCATGTAGTGACGCAGCTTCTCATTTGCTTCCACAAGCTGCTGTTTGAGAATATCATTTTGCTGACGCAGGTAGACTTTATCCAAGACGCGGCGAATATGCATGCGTAGTGTCTTTAGGGTAAAAGGCTTGTTGACAAAATCATCTGCCCCGCCCTGCATCGCCTGCACTGCCAAAAGTTCGGAAGTGAGAGCACTAAACATGACGACACCAGTCGTTTTGTCATGTTTGCGGATTTCGCTCAGAACGGTCAGCCCATCCATCTTGGGGATAACGGCATCTAGCAATACCAAATCAGGATGGACACGGCCAAACATCTCTAGCGCCTGCTCCCCATCGAAGGCTTCATAGACATCGTGCCCATCGGCTTGAAGAATTCGGCGGACGAGTTGTACCGTATTCGGTTCGTCGTCCACGAGTAAGATTCTATAGGCACCATTGGCACCATTATTATCTATCGCAGTCGCGGCAAGGGGTGAAGATCCGTTGAGTGAAACCATATGCTACAAAATGTTACCTATCGGATTACGCATGTGGCCCCTTCTACTCCGCTTGTGCAATGACGTGCGTATATCCTACGATGAATGACTGACGGCTTTCAGAGAACAAGTGGTTCCCCAAGAAGTCGGGCTTGTCCAACACGGCTTGGCAGATGACGCCCATCGGCCAAAGAAGGCGTGACTAGACTTTCTAATGCGGAGACCATCCTGCTTGTTAAGCGAATTTTACGGATAGTCTATTAAAATTCGTATTATGCTGAAAGAAGAGCCACCAAAAGAGCAAAAAACCTGGATTTTCTCTCAATATTCAAGCAATGAGGCCGATTGTCTTCGTACGTTCGACAAGTCTTTTCGAAATCAAGTTGTCTAAATTATACTACATATATTCACAACAATCAGATTGTGACACTTACAATTCAATTTCAGTCTCGAAACCAATCGAATCTAGGGCACGCCAACTGTCTACCCAATAGGCGATTCCCCACGGCCATTTCAAAACGCGAGTATCCTGTTTCCAATACGTTTGCAACGACTTTAGCGATTTCATTGGAAACTCTGTATTTTGAAATAGCCCACGCAACAACAGGATTTCGCACATCCTGTCTTTGACATGGGTAGAGCTTGTCTTTGTTCCCCTGCCTGGATCACCGCAACACGCGTTGTAAACTTATTATTGAGAGGTAACAGTCGTCTTCTATCAATGATAGGGATGAGAAGTGTGTTGGTTATCTTATTTTATTTCAGCATTCTTTTAGCGAGAGCCAAGATGTAAGACTTCAATAGGAAGGATTATATCTTGGATAAAATAAAATAACATAAATCTGATTTTCGATCGACTGAAACTGTAAGTCTATTCGTAACAGAGCATCAGTAAGCTAGGAAGCGAAGGGAAGTGTACTCACAATTTCGCCCATAGCAGAGTTCGTTAACTCGCAAAAATTCATTTAAAATAGAAATTGAAAGCATAACTGCAAGCCAATTATATTTTTTATACGGTAAGATTTGTGAAATTTTTAAGAGATCGTCTGAAAAAAATCAGTAAAGCAGTGGTCACCTGCCAGATGTGCTTTTCAGACAGGTCCGGATAGAATAAAGCTGATGAGGATGGTGCGTGAGTTCTTCATTGAATATATCGGCATTTCGACAAATTACAGATGATCTTGCGGCAATTGAGCAGATGTTGGTTCTGACGCAAAATTTACTCGATGAGACATTGCATCAAGAGGCTTCTTCGGTGCACATGCAAACCCGGCTCAACGAAGTACGAAACAAACTCAACCTGCCAGCACAAAGTCTACGCGAACGGATCAAACAAATTAGTTTGATCTACAATACCTATTTGCAATTTAGCAGCCCTGTTACGGCGAATGAAGTTGCTAACATCATCTTGGATGCGATTTGGCAACGTGCGTCGTTGAGTTTTGCGGTGATGGTGTTGGGTGAAAGTGAGCTTGGTCCCTATCGCTACCAAAGCCTGCGAGGTATCCCAGATGCGTATCGCTATGTAGGAAAAGAGTGCCCATTTCCGCTGTGGGGCATTTTGGCACGCGCATTGGTGCGTCGACCGGGCCTTGACGAGGCCGATTACGTCGTAGTTGACGATCTGCGCAACACGGTCAGCCCCAAAGTTGAAGAGTTTCCGTGGATGCCGCGCACAGGTTCTCTGTTGGTACTGCCGTTACGTCAAGAAGAAGTCGCTGCTGGTGCCTTGCTTTTGGGGCAGAATCAGCCGAGTGGTTTTCAGTCGCCTCAACTCTGTACCGATTTTTACGATTTGGCCAATCTGGCAGCACGCTCGCTCTATCATACGCAGTTGCGCCAGGAACTGACTGAGCGCGATGGCCAATTGGTCGGTTTGCAACTCTTCACCAAATCACTCACAGGAGCCTCATCCTTTGGCGAGATCCTGGAGCGAGTGGCGACGGGAATTCGCGAATTGGTAGGAGATGTGTCGGCACATTTTGCTGTGCAAAGTGATGCGCTTCAGAGTTCACTGCCGGAGAGTTTAAGCGCGAGTCAATACAAAGGTCGCCCGTTTGGGAATGGTACATTGACTGCCTTTACACTCAGTGAGAATTCCCAGCAACGCGAAGTCAACCCGCAATTGAACGAACTGATGGAGTGGACCTATCAGTCCGGTCAACCGATCTTTTACGATCCAGACAATACAATTGTCAATCCGCGCGATCTATATTACAACCAATCCGGCAGAGGTGTGGTGGTCCCGATCTATATTGCCGATCAAGTCAGTGGCTCACTTCATGTTTCAGCACCCAACCGCGCCAAACCCTTTGAAGAGAGCGATATGGTGGTGCTGCGAACCGTTGCCAATGTCGTGGCAGTAACCCTGGCCGAAAGCTTGATCAAGGTCAAGATAGAAAGAAAGCCGATCAACAAACAAAATCTGCTCATTCATGCACAATGACCAGCGTGCCTTGTTCGCCATCTTTCACTTTTTGCCATTTGCTTCCATCCCATGTCGGCTGCGCCCAATCAAATAGCCATTTTGCATCAGCGTTGGTCATGTTGATGCAACCATGACTGTGGGGACGACCAAAATCGTTGTGCCAATAGGTGCCGTGGAATCCATAATCCTCGTAGAAGTACTGAACCCATTGCACATTGGGTAAATTATAGTAAAGCGCCCCACTGCCCCCCACCATAGTTTGTGAACGAACTTTGGTGCGAATCCGAAATTTCCCTGTCACCGTAGGCGTCCCCGGCAATCCCGAAGAAATGATAAAGGCGCGGACCGGTTTTATCCCTTCATAGGCCACCAACGTCTGCTCGCTCAGATCTACACGAATCCAGCGGTCTTCGCCCGAGGGCATGATGATGGGTGTTAATTTGCTTAGTTGCGCCGAAGAAGACGGAATAAAGGCAGTAGTGCGCCGATCAACGATACTAGGGTAGGTATGTTTGATCACCGGGCCAACCTGGGGTGACTGAAAAGGAAAGGCCGGCGCATCCGAAGTAGCAGTAATGACAGCGTTCTCCTGAACGGACTCGTTGCCGTTAGATGTGGGAAGCGTGCTGTTGTCTGCTGCCAGAAGGGGATGAGCTTGTAAAAACAAAAACGCGACTGCAAGGTAGATGATAAAGCCAACAAAAATTGGCGTTCCGCCATGATATGAGCGCGCATTCGTGCAAGAAACCGTTGTGGATGAAAGAGAATGTCCACTGTTTCTTCTCATGTTCAATAACAAACCTCGCACAAACGAACTCCTCTTTGTGATGGTTTAAACAAATTCTTCTGATAAGCAGTATACTGTACACTAACTTCAAAATCGCAACAAGTCCCATAACATTATCGAATTGGAGTATCTATGTCCTATCTAATTGGCATCGATGTTTCAACCACTGCAACCAAAGCGTTGATCATTGACACGCAAGGAAATTTGGTTGCCACAGCCGCTACTGAGTATCCATTCGAAACGCCCCGACCGCTTTGGAGTGAACAAGACCCACAGCTCTGGTGGGATGGTGCGGTCAATAGCATTCGCGCCGCCATTCAACAGGCCGCCATCGACCCAGCCGCTGTACTGGCAATTGGGCTCACTGGGCAGATGCATGGTTTGGTGCTCCTCAACCAAGCGGGGCAGGTACTGCGGCCTGCCATTCTCTGGAACGATCAGCGCACCGCCGCCGAATGCAAGCAGATTCGCAACGCCTTGGGGCGTACAGCGCTGATCCAAGAAACAGGCAACGATGCGCTGACTGGATTTACTGCGCCGAAGATTGCCTGGGTGCGCAACCACGAACCAGAGCTATACCAACAAGTACGCCATGTTCTACTACCCAAAGACTATGTCCGCTTCCGACTTACCAACGAATATGCGATGGACAAGGCGGATGGCGCAGGTACCATTCTCTTCGACCTACGCAAACGTGGCTGGTCAGACAAAATGTTAGAGGCGCTACACATTCCGCAAGCCTGGATGCCTCCCACCTTTGAAGGGCCAGAGATCACAGGAAGGTTATCTGCCGAGGCAGCCAGCGCCACTGGGTTACGTCCCGGCACGCTAGTAATGGCCGGTGGCGGCGATCAGGCAGCGCAAGCCGTGGGGGTCGGCGCAGTACATGAAGGCATTGTTGCACTGACACTGGGCACCTCTGGCGTAATCTTTGCTTCGGTCGACAGTCCCTTCATCGAGCCGGAAGGTCGATTGCATGCATTTTGCCATGCGGTTCCTAATACCTGGCACTTAATGGGTGTAATGCTCTCAGCCGCCGGAAGCTTGCGTTGGTACCGAGATACTGTGGCACCCGGCAGCGAGTTTGACGAGTTGGTCGCTCACGCCGCTTCCGTACCAGTTGGAAGCGAAGGGCTCTTCTTCCTACCCTACCTCACTGGCGAGCGGACGCCCCATCCAGACCCATTGGCACGCGCCGCCTTCGTCGGACTCACCGTTCGCCACGGTCAAGCCCATATGACCCGTGCCGTGCTCGAAGGGGTTGCCTATGGTCTGCGCGATAGTTTTGAACTGATGAAATCAGTCGGGCTCTCGTCAATTCAGCAAGTTCGTGTTTCGGGCGGTGGGGCACGCAGCAGTTTGTGGCGTCAGATCCTGGCGGATGTATTGGGTGCAGAACTGGTAACCGTCAATACGAGCGAGGGGGCGGCCTTTGGCGCTGCGCTTTTGGCTGGCGTGGGTGGCCAAGTGTGGCGAGATGTGGCAACGGCCTGTCACGAAGTGATCCAGGTTACAGGTTCGACGCAGCCGATTGCGGAACATAGTGCCATCTACAATCAATACTACAGTAGCTATGACAATCTCTATGCGGCGCTCAAACCGACCTTTGACCGTGTTGGAGGATTGTGAAGTCCGCTTCCTGAATCTACGCCATCGTCCAGGGCGGCTGAATTTCGTTACCGTTGGAGGAGTGGCGAGACTTCAGTTGCGTTTGCCAAGGCAAGGTGACGATAAACTTGCTGCCCTTGCCGAGTTCGCTTTCGACCGAAATCTTCCCCTCGTGCAAGCGAACAAGCCGCTCCACCAAGGCTAGACCTAATCCTGAACCGACGTTTTGGTTGGAATGTCGGTTCAGGATCTGCACAAAGGGCTGAAAGAGTCGGGGAATATCTTCTGGAGCAATGCCGATGCCGGTATCCCAAACAATAAATTGAATGGTGCGTCTCTCATTTTCCGAGAGAGGACGACCATTCTGGGGAATTGCTTCACCCTCTCTGATGATCAAGCCAACTCTGCCACCTCGGGGTGTGAATTTGATGGCATTGCCCAGTAAGTTGATCAGAATTTGCGTTAGCCGACGTTCATCGGCAACTAACATCGAGCCCGGCGGCAGGATCGAGCTTTCGATTTGAATATCACGGCTGCGCGCCATCTCCTGGACCAGAATCAGGCTATTGCGACAGAGTTCCTCAACCAATACATCCTCCCGGTTGAGCTCAATTCCTCGGGTTTCGATGCGCGAGATATCGAGGATATCGTTCAACAAAGACAACAGATGTCGCCCACTCTGTTCAATTTTCCCCAACATCTCGATTTGTCGAGAATTGAGCGGCCCATAGACCCCTTCTTGGATGGCTTCGGATAGGTTCAGGACTGCGGAAAGTGGAGTACGCAGTTCATGGCTTACAGTAGCAATAAATTGATCTTTTGCACGGGCAATCCGACTTAATTCTTCGTTGGCAAGCTGCAACGCTTCAATGCGGGCAAGCAATTGATTTTGTCGCTGTTGACAAAACAGCGCGTTTTGCGCTGGAAGCTCCCTTTTGCCAGGTTTGACCCACATGGGTGGTGAAGGTTCGCGAGCGGTTTCGACGGCAGGGATGTCTCTGACTTCCTGTAATTCGGTATAATTGGTGGTACGCTCAAGAAATTGGACCAACTCTTCACCATCCAATGCTGCTCTGCGCAGACAGCCCTGCGCAAAGCAGCGAATCATTGCAAAGCTCAATTCCTGTTCATCCAGGTCGGCGAGGACCAGAATAGGAATTTGTTTTAGCTTGCTCTTGAGATAAATAAAGGAGTTTAAAATCGTTTCGTCTGATGAATCAGAAACGAATACGACGAGGTTGAATGACTGATGATCGGCAAGTTCGACTGCCTGCACCGTGTTCGTAGCAACAACTAACTCGAAAGCAAATGAGGCGTGCTCCGTAATGACGGAACGTACCATTTCGGCATTCGCCGGCTCATCCGAAACAAGTAAGATACAAGTTGACATCTGGGTCACAATCAATTGTAAAACTTACTCTACTTCAGACGTTTGCAACATCCCGATTGTTCAAACCAGCAAGTAAGTAAGTCCTCTATTGTTTGAAACACAACTATGGTTACTCGAAAGATGCATTGTTGCTAGGTTGAAGGTCGTTAGTCGATATGTGCATTTAGCCAATCATCTATATCATCCTTACCAAGTTTACAATAAGTTTTTAAAAATTGCTAAAAACGACAACTTTGATTACGAAAATCCGTACAATTTACAACATACCCAACAACGATTGTTCTGAATCTGAATTTTACTGCGTTTCACTCAGGCTTCTTACATAAATAAAGTACAAGATTAACAAAATGCAATTTTTTAACAACTAAGCCGACTTGTTTTGCATTACAAAACAACCTACTTACGAGCACATAATGGGAAAAGTATAGAACAGGTAAGCGGCTTTATGATTATTCAATGCCCATCTTCCCAGCAACATGCGGCGACTTAGCTAACAGACACGCTATTTAAACATTGCACAATCTGCCTCAGACCTTATACCTTGGAGATTGTGCAATGTTTAAGTGTCATCTCTATAAGCAGGCAGCGCAGATGGCGACAAACGATGTCCATAGAGCTTTTGGTAAAATTCTTTGAACTCGCCATTGCGAATTGGCTCCCACCACCAGCGGTTCGCTACATACCAACGGACAGTGGCCCGGATCGCCTCTTCGTGTGTATAATCCGGTTCCCAACCGAGGGAAAGAAGCTTGTCAACGTTCATACAGTAGCGTCGATCATGGCCCATTCGATCCTCGACATGTTTGATCAGGCTGCGCGGTTTGCCTAATTCATCGAGCAAAATCTCGACCATCTCCAGATTGGTCATCTCTTTGCCAGTGCCGATGTTGTAGGCTTCACCGATCTTCCCCTCATGCAACACGAGATCGATCCCTGCGCAATGATCGCCGACAAACTGATAGTCACGCATCTGCTTACCATCGCCATAGACGGGCAAAGGCAGATCATTGAGTGCGTTAGTTACAAAGAGCGGAATTACCTTCTCAGGATATTGATAAGGACCGATGTTGTTGGCGCCGCGGCTGATGGTCACCGGCAGTCCATAGGTAATGTAATACGCATTCACTAGGTGATCGGCGCTGGCTTTGCTCGCGGCATAGGGACTACGCGGTGCCATGCAATCACCTTCTAAGCTGCGGTGGTCGCCGTGGATATGGCCATAGACCTCGTCGGTACTAATCTGATGGTAGCGCAAGTTGCCCGCCTTCCGCGCAGCTTCGAGCAACACATAGGTGCCATAGACATCGGTCTTGATAAAGGCATCTGGATTCATAATACTGCGATCGACGTGGCTTTCGGCAGCAAAGTTAACAATGGTGTCAACATTGAACTTCTGAATGGCAGCTTCTACCGTTTCAGCATCGCAAATATCGCCTTGAACAAAGGCAAACCGCTCGCCATGTTTTTCAGCAACGTCCTGCAAATTTTCCATACGCCCAGCATAGGTCAATTTATCGTAGACCACAATCCGATAATTCACATGTTGGTCAAGCATCATGCGCACAAAATTGCAGCCAATGAAGCCTGCCCCCCCTGTAACAAGAATATTTTTCATAAAGATGAACTCCTCTATTTATAAACATCAGGCCAGATAGACGGAAAATACCTTACCCGTCCCTCAGTTTCTTTGTCTACCGTCTTTCGTCTAATCTCTCTTTGCCTATTGTAGCATAGGCGAGTTTTCCTATCGTACAAAACCTCAGTTCTAATCTATGCGCAGTATAGTTACATATGAGCAGTGCTCTGATTTTTCTCAACGGCGATTTCACGGTAAATTATACTTTAGCAAATATGACAATGTTAGATTGGGGCTAGATCATCCAAGCTGCCGACGGACGTCAACCGACCTCCTCTAACTGACACTCTACACAGCCTCAGGTTGAGGTTATTTTGCAAGGATATACTTAGCGTTTGCGACTCAGTACCATTTTTGCAAACTGAAAATGCTATAGAGTGCAGAGCATCAGTATAGACTTTCCCTACAAGGCCAAGACGTAAACCTGTGCAGAGTTTAACGATAAGGGCTGACCGTGCAAACATCTCGATTTTTCCGATCCATCACATTTACTTTTTCAATCTTACTGATTGCAGGTTGTGCATTGCTGCCTTCGACCCGCACACAGCAAGCAGCGAATGAACCACCAACCCCAACCCCCATTCCAACCTCCCCGATTCCTGCCAAACCGACCTACAAGGTACAAAAGGGTGAGGTAGTCAAGGAGATGACCTTTAGTGGACGCATCTCGCCTGTAAAAGAAGAAGATCTCTTCTTTCGTACCAGTGGTCGTGTACGGACTGTCTTTGCCAAGCGTAACGATACCGTGAAGAAAGGTGATGTTCTGGCTGACTTTGAGATTGAGGCGCTGGAACGAGACCTGAATTCAGCTAACCTAGAGTTGGAACGGGCTGAGGTCACCTTATCTGAGGCAGAACAAGACCTGACCTTTGATCGTCGCTCAACGCAGTTGCAACTTGATATCGCACAGATCAAACTCGACAATCTGCGCCAAAGTAACGCCGACAGCACATCGATTGCCTTAGCAGAGAAAGAAGTTGAAATCGCTCAGATCAGTTTCGATAAGCTGAATCGCGATGTCAGCGTCTTGCTGCGCAACGACGTAGAGCGTGCCCAATATAATGTCGACAAGCTCAAACAGCAGATCGCCGAAGCGCAAGTGATCGCACCCTTTGACGGACTTTTGCTCTCGATTTCTTTGGTCCCTGGCCAGGCAGTCGAAGGCTACAAAGTCGTGGCAACCATTGCAGATACAAGCAGTCTGGAAGCGACCGCCGACCTTTTCAGCGATCAGCTCACAGATTTGGCTGAACAAATGCCGGTGACCATCGCCCTTTCCAATCGGCCCGGAGAAAAGCTAACAGGCTCGATTCGCCAATTGCCCTACCCCTACGGGAAAGGCGGCAACGGCAAAACGGTCGAAGAACAGGACAAGTCAACACGTATTACGATTGACAAATCGGCCAAAGAAGCAGGCTTTCAAATGGGCGACTTGGTACGTGTCACTGTGGAACTAGAACGCAAAGCTGATGTACTCTGGTTGCCGCCGCAAGCCTTACGCCTCTTCAATGGACGTCGTTTTGCCGTGGTGCAAGATGGTGACGCGCAACGCCGCGTCGATGTCACCGTAGGCATTGAAGCCGAAGAGCGGGTTGAGATCAAAGATGGCTTGCAAGAAGGTCAGACTGTAGTAGGGCAATAAACGAGACATGACATTTTTACTCCGTACGTGGGCGACATTTGCCATTGCGATTCGACGCATCATTGCGCAGCGCGGGTTGGCCCTGGCCACCATGCTGGGCCTGGTAGCCTCGATTGCGATGATCATGTCGGTCCCGATCTACTCCGATGCGGTTTACTATCGGATTCTTCAGGAAAAATTGGCAGGGGCGGACGCAGGTAGCAACTTCAAACGCCCCCCCTTTTCCTTCATGTGGCGTTATGCAGGTTCGTTGCACGGACTCAAACAGCTTGAAGAAGTCAAGGCGATTGACGACTTTATGTCGGGGCCGGCAATCTTAAATTTGAACCTGCCCATCTCCATGACCGTTCGCTACGCCAAAACCGACAATTTCCGCCTCTTTCCTGCTGGTGGCACCTACACCGACAATCGTGACCCGCTGGAATGGGTCAACTTTGGCTTTATCAGCGATCTAGATAAGCATATCAACCTGATTGAAGGGCAGATGCCTGCTCCCGCCAGCAGCAATCCTGATGAAGCGGTTGAAGTAATGGTGAGTAAGGCACTCGCTGACGCATTAGGCACTCAGGTTGGCGAAGAGTACATGACCTTCCGAGAACAGAAGACAGAAACTGGCTCGCGCATCGCTCAGATTCCTATCCGTGTGACTGGCATTTGGACGGCCAAGGACCCAGTTGATCCCTATTGGTTTTACCGCTTGGATGTCTTCAATAAACACTTGATGATTCCTGAGGCCACTTACCAGGGCAGAATTTCGGGCGTACTCAACGATGAAGTGGCACAGATCCTCTGGTATTGGATCATGGATGGTTCAAACATTCATGCCTCGGATGCGGATTGGCTAACGGCCAGGATTGAAGGGATACAACAGCAGGCTTCAGCCTTACTTCCGAATACACGCCTGGAAATTTCGCCCTATGATGCGCTGCACGAATATCAGATTGCATCACGTCTACTCAACATTCTGCTTTACGCCTTCAGCATCCCAATTGTGAGTCTGTTGCTGGCGTTTATTGGCCTGGTTGTCGGATTGGCAGTCGGTCGCCAGCGCAACGAAATCGCTGTGTTGCGTAGCCGTGGTGCAACAGCCTTGCAGATTGTCGGGATTGCTGTGCTCGAAGCAATCCTCCTCGGTTCGCTGGCCCTAGCAGTCGGTCTGCCAGCCAGTGAATATATTTCACAGACGATTGGCGCAACCAAGAGCTTCCTCAACTTCACCTTGGATTCAAACCTGCGTTTGGTGATCACATCCACTGCGATTCGATTTGGGTTGGGGGCGTTGGCGGTCACATTGTTGGCACAGGTATTGCCTTCCTTTGGAGCCTCAAAACATACTATCATTTCGTACAAACAAGAGGTGGCGCGCAATATTCGTCCACCTTGGTGGCAGCGTGCCTGGCTCGACCTGCTTTTGTTGATTCCTGCGGGCTATGGTGCCTATTTGCTGCAAGAGCAGGGCAGTATTGTGATGCCGGGGTCGTTTGGTTCGGGTGGCCTCTTCGATAACCCCTTGCTCTTTCTCATCCCTGCGATCGGTGCGCTGGCGCTGACCTTGTTGATTATTCGACTTTTGCCCTTCTTCATGGCCGTTTTGGCGTGGTTGGCGGCACGCTCCGGCAGCGTCGGCTTTCTTTTGGCCACGCGCTATCTCTCGCGTGACCCTGGCTTTTATACCACGCCCTTGATCTTGCTAATCCTCACGCTGAGCCTTTCGGCCTTCACGGCTTCGCTGGCACAGACCCTCGACAACCACATGTATGATAAGAATTATTACTCCGTGGGAGCCGATGTGCGCCTGGTCGAATTAGGCACCATGAATGACCTGAGCAGTGCTTTTGGCGGAGCAGGGGCTACGGGCGACACTTCTTCCAGCAGTTCCTCTTCTTCGGGGGCATCTGCTTCCAGTACAGCGACACCAGAACCTTCCTGGGTCTTTATTCCCGTCTCCGAACATCTCAAAGTAAAGGAAATTGAGGCAGCGACGCGGGTCGGTGACTTCACCTCAGCGATTCAGTTGGGTGATAGCTGGAAAAACGCAGTGTTGATGGGGATTGACAGGGT
The DNA here is from genome assembly GCA_046328715.1 of Caldilineaceae bacterium. Classification (GTDB taxonomy): domain Bacteria; phylum Chloroflexota; class Anaerolineae; order Caldilineales; family Caldilineaceae; genus JAXLWB01. The sequence goes on from JAXLWB010000041.1 coordinate 20,522, forward strand.
CGATTTTCCGAAGGTTGCCTACTGGCGTCGTGACTTTGCCCCGGCCAGTTTGGGGGCCTTGATGAACACCCTGGCTATTGCCGACGATGGGTTGTTGATGGAACGCAGTGTGATGGCGCAAAATGGGCTACGCGTCGGCGATTCAATTCCAGTACGTATCACAACCGCCGACGGGCGAGCTGAAGTACTGATGAAGATCGTGGGTGAAGTCGATTACTTCCCGCGCTGGTATGCTTCGGAATCAGAGGGAGCGCCACTGCTGGTTGGCAACCTGGAGTATATCTTTGAGCAGGTTGGCGGGGAACAACCCTACGATGTTTGGGTTCACACTGCACCAGGTACGGATTATGCCAAGATGATCGATGACCTGCGAACGTATGAGATTACGGTCTTCGACTATGATGTGGCCACGCAGAAGATCGCCGATGAACAACGGCTGCCAGAGCGCCAAGGGTTGTTCGGTGTGCTCTCTGTCGGCTTCTTGGCTTCTGCCTTTCTGACTGTACTTGGTTTCTTTCTCTATGCGCTCTTCTCTTTCCGCCGCCGTTTTATCGAGCTGGGCACGCTGCGCGCTGTGGGGCTTTCGGCAGGGCAGCTCACCGTCTTCTTGACCTGTGAACTGGCCTTCTTGATTTTGCTTGGCCTGGGCGCTGGCACCTGGCTTGGATCGATCATCAGTCAGGTCTTCATTCCGTCGTTGCAAATCGGGGCCAAAGCTGCTGAAGTGACACCGCCCTTTACAGTTGACATGGCCTGGCCAGCGATCATACGGATTTACGTCCTCTTCGTCGGGCTCTTTGTCGCAGCCTTGACCGTGCTGGTTGTGTCGCTGCTCAGAATGAAGATCTTCCAGGCGATCAAGTTGGGCGAGACAGTATAATCACAATTCCTTGTATAAAAAGAGTCGGCGGACCATCGTGGTCCGCCGACTCTTTTTATACGAGAGTGATGTTTTCTTTACTACTTCGGAATGTTTCCATCAGCAACGGCTCGCCCACCAGATCATACTCCATCGCCCCATTGATGTGGACTTGCATCATCTCGCCGATTGGCATATCGCCGATGCCGGGAATGAGTACCAGACCGTCTACCTCGGGCGCATCTCGATAGCTGCGTGCCAGCAGCAAGGGATCACCGCTACCCTCGATCTCCCCTTCGGCTTCGACCAACACATCGAGCATTTTGCCCACTTGGGCCTGGTTTTTACGCAGGCTGATTGGCTGTTGCGTCTCCATCAGCCGAGCATAACGCTCTTCTTGCAGTTCGTCGTCGATTTGATCCGGCAGGTCAAAGGCGGGCGTGCCCGGTTCGGGGCTGAATTTGAAGGCACCTACCTTGTCAAACTCGATAGCCTTAACAAAGTCGAGCAAGCCCTTGAATTCAGCATTGGTCTCGCCAGGGAAGCCAACGATAAAGGTCGTGCGTAGTGCAATATCCGGCATGGCCTTACGCAGCTTTTCGACATGCTCGTAGACCATCTCCAGTTTGCTCGGGCGCTTCATACGGCGCAGTGTGCGTGGATCGCCATGTTGCAGCGGCATATCCAGGTAGTGGACCATTTTCGGCTGCGAGGCCATCACTTCGATCAGTTCATCGCTGACGTGACCAGGATAGGCATACATCAAGCGTACCCACTTAAGCCGCTCATCGGTGCGGTTGCAGATGGCAGAGAGTAGACGAGGCAGGCTGTTGGGATCGCCAAAATCACGGCCATAGTCGGTGCTGTCCTGGGCGACAATCACCAATTCTTTCGCCCCTGCCTCCACCAGAGCACGCGCTTCATCGACAATTGCTTCGAGCGGGCGGCTCTTCAATTTGCCCTTGAAGCTGGGAATCGAGCAGAAGGCGCAGGGTGCATTGCAGCCATCTGAGATTTTGATGTAGGCACTACCTGCCACGACTGGTGGTCGAGGAACCGCACTCAGAAATTCCACATCAGGGTCGCCCAGTAATTGATAGCTTTGTAGTTGGCGCCTTTCTTTACCATTACGGATTTGGCGAATCAGTTCCAATACATCCATCCAACGCCGGGTACCAAGCAACCCATCCACCTTGGGGACGCGTTGCAGCACTTCATTGCCGCCCCGTTGGGCCAGACAACCAGCGGCAATCAAGATTTGGTCACGGCGCTTGCGCTTTCCCAAATCGCTCAGCACGCCGATCGACTCTTCTTTCGACGCTTCCAAGAAGCCACAAGTGTTAACTATCAACACATCGGCGTGGCGAGCCTCTTCGGTTGAAGCATAGGCTGCATTTTGCAACAGCATCTCTATGCCGTCGCTGTCGACTTTATTTTTTGGGCAACCTAGTGTAACTAGATGGTATTTCAATGAATTATGCTCCTCATGTTTCAGAGCTCAGCTTAGCTGGTTAGACAATGCCCATTCCAGACAAATGAGCACGATCCGCAAGTATAGCACAGAGATCCAAATTCATATTTTCTTCACATCTATGTTGCAAACTGAAAGAGCAGGACTTTTGTGCTTAGAAATCAAGCAACCCCACCCTACCCTTCCCTTAGCAGGGAAGGGTAGGGTAGTACATACTTTGTGGAGAAACATGTTATGAAAGTTAGAATATTTGCAGTTGTGCTGGCTTCAACCCTGCTACTTAGCGGATGCGGCAGTGACATCATGCACCGTATCGTCAAAGGGGGCATGGAGCATTGGAACATGATGCACTCCGATCATATGGGTCACTCGATGCATCACTCCATGGACATGGGCAGTGATATGTCGATGGACCACGATCAAATGATGGGCATGATGGATCAGATGATGAGCCAGATGCAAGGCATGATCGACGGGTCGATGCCGGCTGACATGGATGCCATGAAAAGCATGATGGGCGAGATGGACTCCATGATGCAAGGGATGGGGCAAATGCACGGCATGATGATGTCGGGCTCAATGAAAATGGAATCTCAAGGCCACATGGATGAAATGATGGGCAAAATGGATTCCATGATGCAGATGATGGAGAAGATGCACGGGAAAATGATGGATGGGTCGATGAAGATGGATACCGGGCAGATGGAAGAGATGCAGAGTCGCATGGACAAGATGAAAGAGATGATGCAGATGATGCACGGCGGCATGATGGGTGGTTCGATGAACATGACAGACACCATGCCTATGGACGACTCCATGTCCATGAGTGGAACGATGCCGATGACCGAAACTATGACCATGACAGACTCGACTCATGCCATGCACCACGGCGGCATGACGATGGATGCCAGCAAGCCCTTTGACGCTCAGTTCATCGACAGCATGATTGTCCATCATCAGGGTGCCATTGCGATGGCCAACGAATTGCTAAAAAAGACCGATCGACCCGAACTGAAGACCTTTGCCGAATCCATCATCAGTGCCCAGACCAAGGAAATTGCTGACATGCAAAGTTGGCGCAAATCCTGGTATCCTGACCTGGCCGACACCGGCGGCATGGATATGGCAATGGGTGACATGAAGCTCAGCAGCGATGAAAGCAAGCCGTATGACCAACGTTTTCTCGAAGCGATGATCAGCCACCACCAAGGCGCAGTCGATATGGCGACTATGGCCCAACATATGGCCGAGCACAGCGAAATCAAAACCCTGGCTGATGCCATCATCACCGCCCAAAATGCTGAAATCGATCAGATGAAGAGTTGGCTTAAGGAGTGGTTTGGTGCCCAATGACCCGCATCACCATCATCAGCCGATAGACACATCCGAAACAGTAGACGCGCCAGAGCACGCTGGCGCGTCTTTTGATCAAGCGCCACCCACAAAGGTGACGCCACCCCATCACGACCACGCCTCCCACGATCACGCCTCAACGACAGATACACATGCCGCCCATGTCGATCACGGCGATCATGAACTGATCTTCCGCAACCGCTTTTGGGTCTGCCTGCTATTGACCCTTCCCGTACTGCTCTATAGCCACATGTTGCAGATGTGGTTTGGCTATACGGTCCCCGCCTTTCCCGGCAGCCAGTGGATTGCGCCGCTGTTTGCGCTTGTCATCTTTTTCTATGGGGGCATCCCCTTTTTGCAGATGGCAAGACCCGAACTTCAGAATCGAACCCCAGGGATGATGGTGCTCATCTCACTGGCGATTACGGTGGCCTTGGTCTACAGCCTGGCTGCACTCTGGATCGATCCAAGCGGTGGCTTCTTCTGGGAGATGGCGTTGCTAATTGACGTGATGTTGCTGGGACACTGGCTGGAAATGCGCAGCGTGCGCCAAGCGTCTGGTGCCTTGAACGAGTTGGCAAAGTTGTTGCCCGACTCCGCCGAACGGATTGAGGCCGATGGCAACATGGTCCAAGTAGCGATCAGCGAATTGCGGACAAACGACCTTGTTCTGGTACGTCCAGGCGCCAGCGTTCCAGCAGATGGTATGGTAGAAGCAGGTTCCTCTGATGTCAACGAGGCCATGATTACCGGTGAGTCACAGCCAATAAAAAAACAGGTAGGGTCTAAGGTGATAGCAGGCACCATCAATAGCGACAGCAGCCTACGTGTACGCGTGACTGCCATTGGCGAAAGTACGGCCTTAGCTAGCATCATGCGTCTGGTAAAACAGGCACAAGAGAGCAAATCGGCCACACAACTCTTGGCGGACCGGGCGGCAGGCTGGCTCTTTTACATTGCTTTGGGGGTGGCGATCCTCACTGCGCTTGCCTGGACATTGGTAACGGGTTTCAACCTGGATGTGATTCAGCGCGTGGCAACGGTGCTTGTCATCGCCTGCCCGCATGCTTTGGGCTTAGCGCATTGGTGACAAATTAAGCGTTTAGAGCGATTGTCAACTTGAGGGAGAGAAGAGTTGACGGTTGGTCAGAACGGATAGATTTAAGAATGCCCAGGCGTTTGACATTGGCAACAAGATAATCAATCAGGTTGTCGGCATTCCCCTTGTGATGAGTCCTAGCAAAGAAAGGAAGCGAGCGATAGACCATCTCCATAGAAATGCGAGCAAAGGGTTTGTTGAGTTGCTGAGCGACTTGGTCAGTCAGGTCAACCAGAACCGCATAGAGAATCCAGGTCGCCCAGAGTTGCATTTGTACAGCATTCTGAGCCGAACAATGAAAGAAAGCTAAACCGAGCAGGCGTTTGACAATGGCATAGGCATCTTCAATTCGCCAGCGTTGCCAGTAAAGAGCCACGGCATACTAACGGGAAGATGCGATGCATCGAGGTCGTTGGTGAGATAGCGATACCACTTGCCGTGATAGAGAAATTGAATCAGGCGCACTTGCTGGCGGTCATCACCTTGTCCAATCCAACCGATTTGGTCATGCACCACAGCAGTTTTGAGCAGCAACGATTCCCCTGAAATGCCAGATTGCTCTTGGCACGTGTGATGAAAAAGACACCTTGTTCACCAAGGTGGCGGAAGAAAGTGAAGTTGGTGAAACCCAAATCGAAAATGAGCAGGCTGCCTGTGAGCAGATGGGAGCGCACTTTGTCGAGAAAGCTTTGGTCATGCGCTTGTGCATCTTCTTCATACCAAACCTGGGTAGGCAGGCGAGTGACGATATCCAGAATCGCTAACATGCGTCCCGCCAATGGATTCTTTTCATTCTCCTGCAGCAACCCGACCTTGCACAAGAGTGCATCCAGAGTTGAGCCATCGCAGGCGCAAACCTGAGTGTATTGCCTTTTCGCCCAGGCAAGTTCAGCGGGTAAGGGGCGGCTGCGTTCCAAACTGCGTTTTGCCAGTCCAGGCAATAGCTCAAGCAGAACTTGCAGAAACAACTCTGCTGGCAACATACGCAAGCGAGTCGAGAGTGCTTGTTGCGTTAAGCCTTGTAAGGGGGCGACCCACAAAACACATTCTTCGTGCACCAGTCGCACCATTTCGCAGATGCTGCCGGTTTGCTGCCAGAGCAGACTCAATACTAAGGCCATCATCACGGGTAACGTCAGGATGCGCACGCAGCCCAAGCGCTTCGTATACAGCGATTTGCGCCAGGGTCGCTGGATGCACAATCGCGGGAGCCGTTCTACCACTTGTTCATCTGGCAATTCGCTGCTCAACCGTTTGCTCCGATCACGCTGAACCGCTCGCGTGTGTCGCACACTGCTTGCTTTTTTAGTTTTATTTTCTTTTTCTGGTTCGCTCATCCTTTCATTTTACAGGCTTGTCTGCTCTCCCCAGATTTGACAACCTCTGTAAATGCTTAATTTGTTACTGATGGGCTTAGCGGTGCCTTTGGTGGTTGCCATCAGCACGTCGCTGGCAGCACGCAATGGAATTTTGGTACGTGATCGTCTGGCACTTGAAGAGGCACGTACGATCAACACCGTGATCTTCGATAAAACTGGCACGCTGACTCAGGGCAAACAAGGCGTTGTGAATCTAAAGGTTGCCGCAAATTGGCAGGATGAGCAGGCATTAGCACTCGCTGCCGCAGTAGAAGGCGACTCCGAACACCTCATCGCCAAAGCCATTCGCCAGGCAGCGCAAGAGCGCAAACTGACATTGCCCACCGTCAGCCATTTTGAAGCCATCAAAGGTCGTGGGGCACAGGCAATCTACAATGGACAAACCGTCTACGTAGGTGGGCCGCGTCTGTTAGAGATGTTGAAGTTGACGCCGCCGAACGAATTCCAGAAATTTGTGGCTGACGCCGAAGGTGCTGGTCAGACTGTTGTCTATTTGATTGTAGACAAAGCAGTGATTGCTGCCTTCGCCCTGGCCGACATGATTCGTGCTGAAAGCAAACAAGCGATTGCTAGGTTACACGCGGAAAGCATCGAAGTGGTGATGCTCACCGGTGACAGTAAGGCCGTCGCCAAGGCGGTGGCAGACGAGTTAGGGATGGATCGCTTTATTGCTGAAGTGCTACCCGAAGACAAAGACAATCAGGTGAGTAGCTTACAACAAGAAGGTAAGAAGGTGGCAATGGTCGGCGATGGCGTCAACGATGCACCTGCCCTCACCCGTGCCGACCTCGGCATTGCCATTGGCAGCGGCACTGATGTTGCAGTTGAGTCGGCAGATATCGTCCTAGTCAACAGCAATCCACTAGATGTTGCCAAGATCTTCACCCTCAGCCGTCAAACCCGCAGCAAAATGATTCAGAATCTGTGGTGGGCGGCAGGGTATAATATTGTAGCGTTACCCTTAGCAGCCGGAGTGCTCGCCAATTGGGGCATCACTTTATCACCTGCCGCAGGGGCACTTTTGATGTCGATCAGCACAATTGTGGTGGCGATCAATGCCCAGTTGCTGCGTAGAATTGACTTGGCAAGATAATTCAATCGGATCGAAGTCGAATGAATGCGAAGATTCTAATTATTGAAGACGATCACCAAATTCGCCGAGTTATCGAAGGCTATTTACAGCAGGCTGGCTTTGAGGTGATCGGCAGCAGTGACGGCATCGAAGGGTTTGCATTGATCCAAAGTATAAAGCCAGAAATCCTCATTCTCGACCTGATGCTGCCAGGAATGGATGGGCTGGAGATCACCAGACGCCTGCGCGGCAGCAGCGATCCCGCCATTGCCAGCCTTTATTTGATGATGGTCACAGCCCGGGTGGAAGAGACAGATCATATCAAGGGCCTGGAGATCGGTGCCGATGATTATGTCACCAAACCCTTCAGCCCGCGTGAACTGGTCGCCAGAGTGCGAGCCGCACTGCGCCGCATCGAGCTTCACCGCCAAGCGTCTGCCGACAAACAACTCATCTTCGGTTCGCTTTGCCTTGACCCAATCTATCATCACGTCACGCTCGATGGCGTTCTCATCGAACTCACAGAAACCGAGTTCGACATGCTCGCTCTGTTCATGCGCCACCCTGGAAGGCCATTCAGCCGGGCGGCGCTGCTCGACCATACCCAAACTGACGCCTACAGCGATCAGGCCGCCTTTGAACGCACGATTGACGCTCACATCAAAAATCTACGGCACAAACTCGGTGAATCTGGTCGTCAGGGACGCTTTATTGAGACGGTACATGGCGTTGGCTACCGTTTTGTGCCGCCTGTCCAGCAGGAGCCAACCCCATGACCAGTCGCCTCTGGGTCAAACTTACCGGTATGTTTGCCTTGGTCATTGTGATCGGTATAGCAGTCACCGTGCTGTTAGCGCGGCAGGGGACCGAGGCCCGCTTCGCTCATTTTATGGTTAGCAATCATATGCTGCGCCCTGACCGCTTGCAGCTTGTGTTGGCCGATTATTACCAAACCAAACAGAGTTGGACAGACGTGCAACGTGATCTACCCAGTTTGATCGAGATCGCCTCGGACGGAGCGATGCAGGGTATGATGGGTAACATGATGGGCATGTTTGATAATCAAGTGATCGTCATCGATTCTACGGGTCAGCCAGTTGCTTCAACTACACCCCATTCCGAGAGCCAGATAGCGGATGAGCAACCGACACAGCGCTGGCCGATTCTGGTCGATAATGTCCAGGTAGGGGAAATCGCAGTGATGGGGATGCTGATGACGGGCGTCTCCAGCCGCGGCCAAAGCGTGGTTGAAGGAGTGACGCGGGCTGTGTTATTGGCAGGGTTGGTCTCTGGCTTTGTTGCACTATTGGCAGCCGGTTTGTTTGTCCGCCAGATTACCCACCCGCTGACGCAACTCAGCGAGGCAGCGACCCAGATTGCCGAAGGTAATCTGAGCGTCCGCGCCACGGTTCACAGCAAAGATGAAGTGGCCGCACTGGCCCACAACTTTAACCGGATGGCCGAAAGTTTAGAAAAGCAGGAAATAATGCGTCGTACCCTCATGTCCGACATTGCGCATGAACTGCGGACGCCGCTTACTGCCATCCAAGGCACTGTTGAGGCGTTGCAAGATGGCGTCTTTGCCGCAGATACGCCAAATCTACAGGCGATCCACGATCAAGTAATGGGACTGAACCATCTCGTGGAGGAGTTGCGTACCTTGGCCAGCGCCGACGCTGGGCAATTGGCCTTGGACTACGCTGAATTCAATCTGGTTGATCTCTGCCAACGGCGTGTCACTGCCTTTCAAGCTCAAGCTACGCTCAAAACGATCCGGCTCACCTGTAGTGCCGCCGAAGCTGAAATCATGATTTGTGCCGATCTACAACGGCTGGGCCAGGTACTCAACAACCTGCTTGCCAATGCATTACGCCATACCCCCAACGCAGGTACAGTGCAAGTGACGGTTGGCTGCGAGCAAGAACAAGCACATCTCGCCATTGCTGATACAGGTGAAGGAATTGCGGCAGAGGATCTCCCCCACATCTTTGACCGCTTCTATCGTGCCGATCATTCAAGGGCCCGCGAAACCGGAGGGACTGGCTTGGGTTTAGCGATTGTTCAGCAGCTTGTGCTGGCGCATGGCGGGAAGATTTGGGTGGAGAGTCAGTCAGCGGGCGAAAATTTCTTGCCTAAGCAAGCAACGGGGAGCGTTTTTCATATTTTACTACCGTTGACTCCTCCCACTCGTTAAGGTGCGCTCCTTGAGAGCCGTCGGCGTGAGCGTACGGGCAAGGCAGATAAAGCTGCATGAATGGTAGGTTCGGTAAAAAACCGAACCTACCATTCATCTGAAGTTTTATTCGTTCTTCCCAACGGGCGAGAGGTCAAGCACCTTGTAGGGGTAAATGTTAATGACCTGGGTGGAGTGGTAGCGCGTCTGTGTCGTCTCGTTGCCGCGGTATAGGTGAATATGACCGTGGAGAAGATAGCGTGGCTTAAACCAACGCATAAACGTGAGAAACGAGGTGAAGCCGGTATGGGCCCGATCTGGCTGGTCGTGGATACCTTTTGGCGGAGAATGGGTTACCAAAACGTCAAGATAGCGTCCAAAACGAATGCGGTTGACGAGCAACTTGGGTGCCAGTCGCCAGATATTGGCCCACATCTCCTGATCGGTATATTGGCGCTCCGAGTTGAGGTTGTAGCGAATAGAGCCTTCAAGGCCAGCTAGCAGCAGGTTGTTTACCTTGGCCGTTTGACAGTGCAAATTGATTGCCCCCATCGGTGACTCCTGCGTCTGCCAGGCATCATTCTTCCCCATGTGAACCTGCATCTCGCGTCCATGGTTGCCAAACACATAGTAGGCAGGCTTGTTAAGCGTTGAAATGATGAATTCAATATAGTAAAAGGGCAGATCGCCGCAGCTAATGATTAAATCTACATCACCGACAAACCGCTTTAGAGAGGGCCCATAAAGCTGAGGTAGGACTTCATCACTAATGATCAGGGAGCGCATGAAGAGATTGTAGCAGGCAGAGAAAGCGCGGTCAAACTAATTTTTGTCGAGAAAAAAGTGCAGCAATGAAGGGAAACAAGAAGAACCACAGATTCAGGCTGTGCGGAGCAATGGTTAGCGGACAACGCATCTATGCAACCTGAAACTGCGGTTCTCAATGGCTAGATTTCACTGGCTACTGGTACCATCTTCGCTTGCCATGCCTCACGGAAGGTCACCAGGCGTCGCTGTCGCTCATCCCACAAGGCCAGCCAAGTGGTTTGGAAACTACTACGCAGTGTCAACTGCACCACTCGTTGCATCATGGGATTTTCATTGTGACATTTCTCCAAATTATAGTTGGGAATGCGCGGGCTCAGGTGATGAATGTGGTGAAAGCCAATGTTGCCCGTAAACCACTGAAGCACTTTAGGCAATTTATAGTAAGAGCTACCGACCATTGCCGCCAGCGTATAGTCCCACTCTGGAGTGTGTTCCCAGTACATGCGCTCGAATTGATGTTGAACATAGAACATCCAAACACCTGCACTCGAAGCAATCATCACGGTGGGCAAGAAGAGCCACAGAAAATTGCTAAAACCGATCAGAAAACTAGCAGCAGTCATCCAACCTGCCAACGCCGCATTCGTCCACCAGACCGATCCCTTCTCGCCATGGTGCCAATTGTCATCACGCGACATTGGGAATCGCCCCATAATCAAAAAGTTAATCGAAGGTGCAATGACAAAAAGGAAGAAAGGGTTTCGAAAGACACGGTAAAATAACCTTTTCCATTTGCTAGCCGCCATATATTCATCAACGGTGAGTGTCCAGATATCACCGGTACCCCGCTCTTCTAACTCAGCATGATGGGCATGGTGAACAGCATGCCCTTTTCGCCAATATTTATAAGGCACCGTGGTAAACAAACTACAGAGGATACCGACTGTATCATTGGCATTGCGCCCTTTAAAAAATGAAGCATGCCCACAATCGTGCTGAATAATGAAAATGCGCACCAAGAACCCCGCCGCAGGAATTGAGAGCAAAAGCGTCAGCCAGTGGCCGACATCCAGGGTAAGATACATGAGCAACCAGCAAAGGAACAGCCCGCCAAAGGAGTTTGCAATCTGCCAGAGACTTTTTTGTACATCGGGATGCTGATAATTACCGACAATCGATCTCCATCCTGCATACGCATCGATAATTTTATGTGTGTGATTCTTCATGAAATTAAAAACTACCTCGTCTAAAGTTGGGAACAACTACTTGATTGTGACCATAGGCATCGCAATACCCATGGCGTATCAGAGGACAACTGATATGCATTATGATAGGGGAAGCAAGTAAACTCCATCTTCTCATCATGTTGCGTACAAAAAAGATGGGATGCGTTCCTATCGCATCCCGTCTTTGATACATCCTATTTTTGTTGTGGCTGGGTTACACCCTTCTGATCGCTCGCCATATGACAGTTTTTATATTTCTTGCCGCTGCCACACCAACATAGATCGTTGCGGCCCAATTGCGGTCCTGACTTTTTTACAGTCTGCTGCGGTTGGGCGCCCCCATCGCTACGGTTGGTGCGGATGTTGCGCGCAATTGGCTGCGCATTGATGATCGCACGAGCAGAAGGACGAGGTACAGCTTTGCCGTTACCGTCGCTTGTCTGCTCGTCGGATATTGCTTGGGTGGACTGTACAGGTTGGGTTGTAGCACGCTGAATCTGAAAGGCGAAAAGACCTTTGACGATGTCGCCACGGATTTCGCTGATTAGATCAGCGTACATCTCGAAAGCTTCACGGCGATAAGAGACAAGCGGGTCCATCTGACCATAGGCACGCAGGCCGATCCCTTCGCGCAGGCGATCCAAATCGGTGAGGTGATGAATCCAGCGATTGTCGACCGCCATCAACATGATCTGCTTCTCGATGCTGCGCATGGCCGCTTCGCCGATTTCCTGTTCTTTGGCGGCATAGGCATCCATCGCCAGTTGCACACAATCCTCTTCGATCTCGTCGCGCTTCATGCCTTTCCAGCGGCTGGCCGAGAAGCTCTCGGACTGATGGGTCAACGCCTTGATGGTGTGGGCCAGTTCATCGAGTTGCCATTCATCCTCGTATTCGCTGGCAACAAAATCACCGACGATGCCGCTGATCTCTTCACCGATCATATCGATCACCGACTGTTGCATCGAAGGCTCAGTTAGAATGCGGCGACGTTGTTCATAGATGCGATTGCGTTGCTCGTTGACCACTTCGTCGTATTGGAGCACATGCTTGCGGATATCGAAGTTAAAACCTTCGACCTTGGTTTGAGCGTTTTCAATCGCTTTAGAGACCACACCCGCTTCGATCGGGACATCCTCCTCTAATCCCAAACGCGACATCAGGCCGCTCATACGTTCGCCGCCAAAGCGACGCATCAATTCATCTTCCATGCTGATGTAAAAGCGGCTCTGCCCGGGATCACCGAGACGACCAGAACGACCACGCAACTGATTGTCGATGCGTCGCGCTTCGTGGCGTTCGGTGCCGATCACATAGAGACCGCCAAGGGAACGGACCAGTTCGGCATCTTTCTTGGCATCGCTCCAGGCTTTGGCGAGTACACCGCTCCACTCTCCATCGAACTGGGTCGAAGGATCCTTGCCATGTTTGAGCATTTCCAGTGCCTGGTTCCACGAATTTTGTGGAATGGCGGCCAAATCAACGCCGTTGCGACGCAGTTGCTCGCGGGCCAGGTTTTCGGCATTGCCACCGAGCAAAATGTCGACACCACGACCTGCCATGTTAGTGGCAATCGTCACGGAACCGGGGCGTCCTGCCTGGGCAATGATTGTCGCCTCACGTTCGTGGTTCTTGGCATTGAGTACCTGATGTTCGATGCCGCGGCGACTCAACATTTCAGCGACTCGTTCGCTGGTTTCAACCGCAGTAGTACCCAGCAAGACGGGTTGCTTGCGCTTGTACGCCTCAACCACTTCATCGAGCACCGCTTTGAACTTGGCACTTTCGCTCCGATAGACCAAATCGGGCTGATCATCACGGACGACAGGTTTGTAGGTTGGGATTTGCACGACATCCAGGTTGTAAATCTTTTGGAACTCTTCTTCTTCAGTCTTGGCTGTACCGGTCATGCCCGACAGCTTGTTATACATGCGGAAGAAGTTTTGGAAGGTGATGGTAGCGAGGGTCATCGACTCTTTTTGTACCTTCACCCCTTCTTTGGCTTCAATCGCTTGGTGCAGACCTTCGCTGTAACGGCGGCCTTCCATCATACGACCTGTAAACTCATCAACGATAATTACTTCGCTGCCGCGCACGATGTAGTCTTTATCGCGCTTGTAGAGGGCATGCGCACGCAGGGCATTGTCGAGATAGGGGATCAAGTCGAAGTGTTCGGCATCATACAGGTTAGAGAAGCCCATCCGTCGTTCTACGTAGCTGATACCCTCTTCAGTGAGAGTCGCTACCCGCTCTTTCTCATTGATGACATAGTGCGTCTCCTGTTGAAGGTTACGCACCAAGCCGGCAAAGATTTGGTAGTAGTTGGCACTCTCACGGGCCTCGCCAGAGATGATCAGTGGCGTGCGTGCTTCGTCGATCAAGATGTTATCTACTTCGTCGACGATAGCGTAGTTGAGTTCGCGTTGCACACAGCGCGACAGATCGTTAGCCATGTTGTCGCGCAAATAGTCGAAGCCATATTCATTATTGGTACCATAGGTGATATCACAATGATAAGCTTCACTGCGGCTAATTGGACGCAAAGAGAGGAAGCGATCATCCGCAGCAGGAAAATTCGGGTCATACTCAAAGGAGCCAGCATCTGGATTGCTGGCGCTGTTTTGAATCACCGCCGCCCGCAACCCGAGCAAATGGTAGATTGCCCCCATCAATTGCAACCCGACTTTGGATAGATAATCGTTGGGGGTCACCAGATGTACGCCGCGACCGGTCAAAGCGTTGAGATAGAGGGGCAGGGTGGCAACCAACGTCTTGCCTTCGCCAGTCTTCATCTCGGCGATCCGGCCAGAGTGGAGCACCATTCCACCTAATAATTGCACATCATAATGGCGAAGCCCTGTCGTACGCTTGCTTGCCTCACGTACAGCCGCAAAGGCTTCAGGTAGAATTTCGTCGAGGATCTCTCTTTCCGCATCCAACATGTCCTTCTTGATCCGCTCTAGTTCCACACGCGCAAATTTCTGGTCTTCGGTACCCAGCACGTCCATATAGTGTTGTTGGGCACCTATCAACTCTTCTTGCAAAGGCTCGACTGCGGTATGGATACGTTGTTGAAACGCAGCGGTCATCGCACGCAGTTCGTCATTGCTTTTGCGTTCAAATTCTTTCTCTAATTGATTAATGCGCTCGACTTCCCCACGAAATGGTTTCAATATCTTTTCGTTCGGGTCGCCCGTAATCGCATGATAGATTCGCTTGAGCATCGAAAAATCCTCCTGACGAGCTATTGTAGCACAATCAGGAATGTTGACGTGAGAATTGGATGAGGAGAGTGAGGAATTAAAGGCAAGTAGTCAGTGGAACAGTAAGTCAATAAAACAGTAGACAGTGAATCAGTAAAGCCATTTTACTGATTCACTGTCTACTCTCCCACTGTTCTACTGATTTACTTGGTTGAAACAGCGATCTTCTTCGGTTTGGCTTCGGCAGCCTTGGGAACACGCAGGCTCAACACACCATTTTCGAAGTGGGCCTCAATCGCTTCCACCTCAACCGGGACGGTAAAGGTCAGTGTGCGTTGAAAAGCGCCGTGGAAAAGCTCGCTCTTGACATAGTGATTGCCTTCGACCTGCTTCGGGAATTGGCCCTTGATGGTCAACTCGTCCTTTTCAAAGGTAATTTCCACACTATCGGGCTGAACGCCAGGTAAATAAGCGGTTACAACAAAGGCCTCTTCGACAGCTTGCACGTCGATTGGCAATCGAGAGACGGTCGGGGCAGGTGTCTGGCCATTGCCATTGGCAGAGCCACCATTACGGCTGTAGTCATAGGGGCCGAATTGATTTTCGATTAGTTTGTTCATGACATTGTTCATGGTAGCGAATTCGCGCAGCATTGTGTTGTTCATAAAAGTCTCCGTTCTTGAAAACGATTGAATCTTGTTGATTGGTTTAAACGTTGTACGTGCTTGTTGTGTAACGTTGCAGAAACCGCTCCCAACGAAACAGTTCTTGAGACTTTCCTCTCGTAACAAATGGCTGTTTCTTGCGTCGTTACTGTGTTTGTTCGTTATGCTATCACTATACGGCGGCTTTGTTTGCGCAGCACTGGTGAAATGTTTTGGAAGAGTAAGCGAATTGTCAGCGTTACATTAGAACAGTTGTAGGGTTCTCTGGCGTATACTTGGTGGAAGGGCGAACTCTCTGCCACTTCCCAGAATTAAACACCAATCGAATGGACTCAAGATCTAGTAATTAATTTAAAACCAAGGAAACTGGCCGTAACTTTTATCTACTAATATTCGTATTTGTTATTATATCGTAAGTGAAAATATTTTTTTGTTACCTAGATGGTATATAATAGTGAAAGTACCCTTCTACTTAAAGAAAAGTATACTTCTAGGTATTGTGGCAATGGACATGTAGTAAGTAAAAGCATAGGTAAGATGCAAATTCCATAGTATGCTTACATTAAACACCATCTATTGCCCTGTTTTGCCGTATTCAAAGAGACTTGTGAAATCTTACCCAGAAGATTTTGTAAGTCTTTCTAACACAAAGCTCACAAGCGGTGTGTGACTCTCCATCGGTTGAGCGATTGAAATTTACAGAAACAAAAGCGGAAATTGGACTTTACCACTCTACACTCGTAACAGTTGCAGGCGTAGGTAGGGAGCAAATCTATTCAAGGCTTGAACCTGCTGTCAGCAAAATTAACCAAGGAGTAACAGAATGACCAAGCTAGGTTGGTCTGTTCGCTCGCGTATCATACCGTTGCCAACATCACTGCTTCTTTGCGCGCTCATACTCAGCTCAGTGCCTCGTTTAGGCATGGCCTCGGATGCCCTTGTTTACCCAACGACCGCTCAACAAGGGGGGCTCGTGGGGAATAGATCACTCTCAGACAATGTCCGTTCTGGTCAATTACAATATATAGATCCAGAACTGCAACAGATGCTTCAGCACAATCACTCTTTATTGCGGGTGATCGTGACTGGGCGCTCAACAGCAGCAGCGCTTGCGGCTGTGCAAGCCGTTGATGGCAAAATTGCCAGCACATTGCGCATTATTGACGCCGTAGTCGCGGACCTGACTCCTGCTCAGATTCAAGCGCTAACACAGAACGATGAAATCCTGTCGCTCTTTCACGATTACAAGGTCGAAAGTGCGAGCATGCAGGCAGCGGTAAACACCGTTCCTTCGGACGCAGTAGGGACACTCAACGTCGCCGATCCGGCTGCGCTTGTGATTGGTGCCAGCCGGCTTCATGGCCCAACGCGTGAAGTCAATCCAGCCATTGACGGGAGTGGCAGCACCATTGCGCTCATTGACAGCGGCGTCCAATTTCAGGATACCGAGCACCAAATCTTGGGTGAGGAAGAAGCTGCCCATTTTGTAGGACAGGCGGACTTTGTTGACAAAGATAAGTGTACAAATAGGGGGCAGGAGCAGCGTGACGGCTACTGTTGGTCTGATTCGTGGCACAGTCAGGATCCTTTTGGACATGGCACACACATTGCAAACATCATCTTGATGCGCCAGGTAGACGCAGCGACCCAAACCGAATTGGGCATTGCCCCCGGATCCCGTGTGCTCAGCATTCGAGTACTTGGTGAAGATGGAAGCGGCTATTACAGTGATGTCATTGCTGGAATACAGTACGCCATCGAGCATCGATTTGAGCACAATATTCGGATTATGAATCTAAGTTTAGTAGCTCACTCGACTGCTCCCTATTTTATCGATCCAGTCAACCGTGCTGTAACCAAAGCATGGGCAAATGGCATCGTAGTCGTCGTCGCCGCAGGGAATCAAGGCCCGAACGCGCAGACGGTCACAACTCCCGGCAACAACCCCTACGCCATCACGATCGGCGCAATTGATTCTGCCGAGACACCCACCAATTACACAGACGATTTTATACCAGCCTGGTCAAGTGCAGGCCCTACGGCGGATGGCTTTCTAAAACCTGATGTGCTTGCACCAGGAGCCAACATTATCTCCTATCTGTATAATGGCGGCAGCGATTCGAACCGTGCAACAAAACTGGCCAAAAATCATCCCGACTGGGATCCCAACGAATCATTCTACCGGCTGAGTGGTACGAGCATGGCGACTGGTGTTGCCTCAGGCGTCGTCGCCTTGATCCTACAGAAGCGCAACCTGACCCCTGACCAGATCAAGTATCTGTTGATGAACACCTCCAAGTCAGCAGTAACAGCAGATTATCAGCTTGCTTATGGGATTCTGCAACAGGGCAGCGGGCGTATTGATGCTTGGGATGCGGTGAATGGTGCCCCGACGACCACAGGCTGGGCCAATCCTGGACTCAATGTCTGGTACGATAATAACTATGGCTGGCGTGATATTACGCAACGGCGTACAAACACATCGCTCGATATGGATGGCGATGGAATTCCCAACCAAGATCCCTATACGCCGCCCGCCAATCTGGGTCAGATTAGTGCCGAATGGTGGCAAGGCGTTAGCGGTTTTCAGCTCAGTGACCTTATCTCCCAGCCAAGCTATCCCAGTTCGCCCTCAGCTTCCGATCAATTGAACTCGTTTGAATATAGCGGTGGGGGAGAAGATTATGGATTGCGCATCCACGGCTATTTGGTCCCCCCTGTGACGGGCGATTATCAATTCTGGATCGCCAGCGACGACCAAGGTCAACTCTGGCTGAGCATGGATGATTCGCCCAGCCATGTGGTACTAATAGCGGAGGCACCCGAGTGGACTGATCCACAACAGTGGGATAAGTACGAGCAACAGCAATCTCAGGTGATCGCACTGGAGGCTGGCAAACGCTATTATATTCAGGCGTTGCTCAAACAGGGTATCGGCGGCGATCACGTCGAAGTGGCATGGACAACGCCCGAACAATCCCAACCGACGATCATTGATGGCCAGTACCTGATGCCTTATCAGGCCAGTACAGCTGGAGTCCGCGTACAATCCTTTACTGGTCAGGTAAACTCTCTGCCGAATTTCGATGTAGTGACTCCCCAATCGCGCACAATAGCAGAAAACTTTGACGTGCAGGCAGATTCCGGCAGTAACAGCGATGGCTACCGTTTTTCGACCTGTCTGGCTGTACCTGCCAACGGTGTTTGGAAATTTACAACGGAATCGACCGCAAGCAACCAACTCTATCTCAATGGTATCCAGGTTATCAACAACAATGGCTCCAACGGTACCAGCCAGAGCGGAAGCATCTACCTGCCCATCGGTCAACATTCACTCGTCGTCACTTATGTACGCCCGACCACAGGCAATAATTTTGCGCTCTACTGGGAAGGGCCAGGGTTCGTAAAACAAACAATTCCCAACAGTGCACTTTCTACAGGCGGCTGCAATCTCGACATCACCGTACCCACGCAGGCAGACCTTGATTCGGACAATGATGGCATTCCCGACTACATCGAAAGAATCAACGCTGCCAACTGGGGCGATTCAGATGGAGACGGCCTCTTTGATTGGTTTGACAAAGATAGCGACAATGATGGCATCAATGATTTGCAGGAGAGTGGCATTCCACAGGCCAAGATCAACGCGCTTGACCCCAACCGAGATGGCGTAATCGATTCGTGGAATTCACTGGGGAGCAATGGCTTGGCAGACACCTTGGAAACATCGGTAGACAATGGTGCCATTAACTATTCGGTTTCTCTCTTCCAAGGCATTCCCAAGGCACAAACGCTGGATTATCACTTTGCAGGCCCCGTCTCCAGCGTGATCAGCGACGATGGCCGGTACTATCTTTACTATACGTTTGACTCCAACCCCGGAGCGCTTGTGGCACTTGGTGTCGCACGACTGGTCGACATGGCATGGATGGATCTGGACCCCTTGGTGCAGGCGAATGTCACCTTTCAAGGTGGACGCATCAAACTAACCTCCACGACAGCCTGGGCCGGTATTCGTGCCTGGTCGGGTATCCGGGCGTGGTCAGGCATTCGAGCTTGGTCAGGCATTCGAGCTTGGTCAGGCATTCGGGCTTGGTCGGGCATTCGAGCTTGGTCGGGTATCCGAGCTTGGTCAGGGAATTACGATTGGTTTGGTGGCGTCAACATGAGCAGTGCACAGGCCAGTGCCATCGATCTGGCCACTGCCAGTAGCGCCTTTACTTCGCCGGATACAACTTCGGCGCTCGCAGACACTGTTCAGGGAGCCGAGGCAGAATCAGCACAACCTTTAGTCAAACGCTACTACCCATTGTATGGTGCATCTCCAGAACAGCCAGACAGCGGTGAGAGTACTCATCCACTCTTCTTGCCCTTGGTCGTACGGTAAGCGAGGGCTGCAGAGGAATTATCCGAAAGCCGTTTTGACATAAGACGGAGCTGTAACACCATAGATAAACCGCTGCGCTTCTCCACGACCTGCTGCTGGGTCGCTAGAGGAGCGCAGTGCGCGCTGTTGGCTTAACATGAACAAAACTATTGCGCCGTGGAGAGCTGTGGTACAATAGCATCTGTCAGACATTGAGCGATTGCAATGAAGAAAGTGACTCTCCGATTTATCGATTTGTCACCTAGTATTAGGGGGCGATTGCTTGCAGCAAACTTCCGATAGACATCCAGTTGGTTTCATCGAAAGATGGGCACCGCTTCGACTCAGCCGTGAGAAGGCTTATTCCGTTTATTTGCTAAGCATTAGCTTAGTCGGCCTTGCCTTGGTCCTATGGTCTGCGACCCAAGTACCTGGCTATCCTTCGGTAGCCAAATTTTTCCTGCTGGTGCTTTTGGCTGCATTGGCAGCGCAGGCAACGACCTCGATTACGGTTGGCAGCAATGCAGGCATCACCTATCATGTTGGCTCTGTGGTGGGAGTCGCCTCGGTGCCGACCTTGGGTGTCTCCTCTTATATCCTGCTACTGGCAGCCTATAATTTCTTTATGTGGCTGTTCAAACCGCGCAACGCCGTTACCTGGAAGAAAAGTTGGGCACAGCTCGGTTTTAATGTCGGCATGCATGCGATTGCCGCAGCACTCTCCGGCTGGAGCTTTCTCGCAACGCGCGCTTTATTAGGCGATAGCTCGTGGGCTGGCATGATCTTGCCCTGGCCAGTGGCGGCGATTGTCTTAGAAGAGCTTAATCTATGGATGTTGATCGGAATTTTGCGCCTGCAAAATGGCGTGCAGTTTGGTGCCTTCGCCATGTGGCGTGAAGAAATCTGGGCTTCCCAGATCGGCACCGCTGTCATGATGATCGGTGGGGCTATGCTTTCGGTCGCCATCGACCGTTATGATTGGGTCGGAATTGTCATCTTTTATCTTCCAACGGCACTTTCGGCTTATGCCTTCCGGCTTTACGTAACACAGATGCAGATGCAAATGGACAATCTGGAAAAGATTGTGCAGGAGAGGACCCATGACCTAGAGGAGGCCAATCGCCAAAAGGATGCGTTTTTGGCCGTGCTTACCCACGACATGATGACGCCGCTGACCAGCATCCAACTCTGTGCCGAAGAGTTACAGGAAGACCCGATGGCTGCCACCTACAACCCATACCTGGCCAAGGTGATGGTGCGCAGTCAGAAGACCTTGTTTAACCTGGTCCGCAATATTCTCGATCTCGAAAAACTACGCTCTGGTCGCAGCATCTCGATTCAGCGCAGCAATTGTGACCTCGTCCAGCTCACCCTCGGCATGTTAGAGATCGTTCATCTGGAGGCACAGGCAAAGAATATTACTCTTTCGCACTATGCCAGTGAAGAGCCGCTTTGGGTCGAGGTCGATCGCCAACATATGGAGCGTGTGCTGCTCAATTTGATCTCGAATGCTGTGAAATATACGCCAACGGGTGGCTCTATTCACGTCGACATGACGCATACCGATGACAATGTCTTCGTCAAAGTTATCGATACTGGCTACGGAATTCCAGCCGATGAACTGCCGTACATTTTTGAACGTTTCCGCCGAGTAGAACAATTGAAAGACAAAGCCGTGGGCACAGGGCTTGGTCTGGCGATTACGAAGGCACTAGTCGAAGAGCATGGCGGCGAAATCTCCGTGACAAGTGCCGAAGGGAAAGGCAGTTGTTTTACTGTACGTCTCCCTGGTTAACCCCTGGATTCTCGATTCGAGTTGGGCACCTCTTGCCCAATAGCAAAACTGAATTTGTTACAAACGGCTTACGACGTCAATTATCTCCTAATTCAGAATGTAATATTCGTCGCGTATCCTTGCAGACGAGGCTTTCTTAAAGCATCTGATAATAATCCAAAAGAAGTTATTAATTCATTCATGGTGCGCGCTTGTCGATTCGGGCGAGCGAAACGCTTACCAGGGCGGGTTTAAGCAAATTGCCCGGTGAGATGCGTAACATGAATAATTCAACTGGTGTAGCCTATGCAAGGAACACGTATTCTGGTCATCGACGACGACATCAGCCTCTGCCAGACAATCAAGTACACATTTTCTCGCGTTGGAGCCGATGTTGTCACTGCAACGGATGGTCGGGATGGGCTTCAGCAATTCTACCGACATCGCCCAGACCTGGTTTTATTGGATGTTCGAATGCCAGGAATTGATGGTTGGGAGGCATGTCGCCAGATTCGTTTGATGTCCAACGTCCCCATCATTATGTTGACAACGCTGCACAAGGACGAAGAGATCATTCATGGGCTCGACTTGGGAGCGGATGACTTTGTAACTAAACCATTTAGTCGAGAGGTATTGCTTGCCAGAGCTAGAGCACTGTTGCGCCGTACCGAACAGGGCGGAAGCGAACCATCACTCACCGGGTACAGTGATGATTACCTCTCGGTCAATATTGAGAAGCGGCGAGTCTATGTCAATGGCAAACAAATTTCGCTCACAGCCACCGAGTTTCGCCTGCTGAGCTACCTGCTCCAATTTGCCGACCAGGTCTTACCCTATCAAACCTTGCTTGACCGGGTTTGGGGCGAAGAATGCCGTGAGAATATCGACTACGTTCACGTCTATCTCTCCCACTTGCGGCGCAAGATCGAAGCCGATCCTCGTAACCCCCGCTATTTGGTCAATGAACGAGGCATTGGGTACCGTTTCGAGACCCATTTGCAACACACCCAGGAGAATTCTCTAAAGGTGTAATCCTTCAACCGAAAATTCGATCAGAAAGAGATGTGTGGTAGATATTCACACATCTCTTTTTTTTGCGACTAGCGCAAGTCTCCTGTAGGATTTGTTTAAAGCAATGACTTACACACTTGTTGGTTAAGCAATTTCTCTGTGAGATGTGTAGGTTTCAAAAACGATGTCTAACCTGGTCACACCACATGCGTGTTCTGATCACAGGGGCGGCCGGTTTTGCTGGCAGCCATCTTGCCGATATACTCGTCAACGAACCGAATATTGAACTTCATGGCGTTATCCATCGCCACGACAAACGGATTCAGCACTTGCTGGGTCGCATCACGCTACATCGAGGCGATCTGCGCAACGCGTTGTGGGTAAGCGAGTTGATCCAGACTGTGCAGCCCGAAGTCGTTCTGCATCTGGCCGCCCAAAGCGATGTGCCAGGCAGTTGGCGCCAACCCTGGAGTTGTTACGAACTCAACATTCAATCGCAGCTCAACTTGATGGAGGCACTGCGGCGTTGGGCGGGTGATTGTCGCACCCTAGTCGCATCTTCCAACGAAATGTACGGGCTGATTCAGCCTGAAGATTTGCCGATGGATGAAGAGACGCCGTTGCGCCCTAACAATCCCTACGGGGTCACCAAGGCAACCCAGGATATGATGGCACTCCAATATTGGAACAGCCACAAATTGCCGACCATCCGGGCACGCAGCTTTAACCATATTGGGCCGCGCCAGGCCGACGATTTTGCGGCGAGTGCCTTCGCACGCCAGATTGCTGAAATCGAGCATGGGCTGCGTGAACCCGTGGTGCGTGTGGGCAATCTTGATGCAGAGCGAGATTTTACCGATGTGCGCGATATTGTGCGTGCTTACTGGCTGTTGGTGCAACACGGCAAGGCTGGAGAAGCATATAATGTAGGCAGCGGACGCCATCTTTCGATTCGCTGGGTACTGAACACGTTGTTGTCCTATTCTACCAAGCCAATTCGCGAAGAACTTGATCCAACTCGTTTACGTCCCAGTGATGTACCAGTCAGCCTCTGTGACAATCGACGCATTGTCGCTACGACCCAATGGCAGCCGCAGATTGACCTTAGCCAGACATTGCTCGATCTGCTGAACGACTGGCGCGAAAACATAAAATCTGAGTAACCATTCATCCCGAGAATCGATTCAGAGAGGAGTCTCTATTTTGCCAACAGCATTAGTTACCGGTGTAACCGGGCAGGATGGCAGCTATCTAGCCGAATTCTTGTTACAAAAGGGCTATAATGTCATCGGCATGGTACGCCGCACCAGTACCATCAACTTTGATCGCATCAAACACATTCAAGACCATATCGAGGTTGTCCAGGGTGATCTGCTCGATCAGATGAGTTTGATCGGCATTCTCCAAGAATATCGACCGCAGGAAGTCTACAACTTGGCGGCGCAGAGCTTTGTCCCTACCAGCTTCACACAACCTGTGTTAACTGGCGAATTCACCGCGCTCGGCGTCACTCGTATGCTCGAAGCGATCCGCATTGTCGATCCAACCATTCGTTTCTATCAGGCCAGCAGCAGCGAGATGTTTGGCAAGGTGCAGGAAGTTCCACAGAAAGAGACCACGCCGCTCTATCCTCGCAGCCCTTATGGCGTCGCGAAAGTCTACGGCCACTGGATCACAGTCAATTACCGAGAGAGCTATAACATTTTCGGCTGTTCGGGCATTCTGTTCAACCACGAATCGCCACGGCGTGGTCTGGAATTCGTGACACACAAGATCACCCATGCGGTTGCCCGCATCAAATTAGGGCTGGCTGATGAGGTTCGTCTGGGCAACCTGGAAGCCCGACGCGACTGGGGCTACGCTGGCGATTACGTACAGGCAATGTGGTTGATGCTGCAACAAGATGCACCTGATGACTACGTGGTGGCTACCGGTGAAACCCACAGTGTTCGCGAATTTGTCGAGGAAGCCTTCGGCTACCTTGATCTCGATTGGCAAAAATATGTGGTGCAAGATCCCAAATACTACCGTCCCGCCGAAGTCGATCTGCTCGTTGGCGATCCAACCAAAGCGTTCAACAAGCTGGGTTGGGAGCCTTCAGTGGATTTTCGCGGCCTGGTACGTTTGATGGTTGATGCAGATATGCAATCCTTGAAGAATAGTAAGTGAAACAATGGCTGAAACACTGCGTCTTTTTATCTCGGCAACTCGTGATTTGGAGGCAGAGCGGGCGATCATTGGTCGTGCCATTGCCCGCCTGCCAGTAGAAATTGGCATCGAAATTCGCCGTACGCCGTTTACTGGAGCGCCGTATGAGGATATCTACGAATGGATCGCCAACGTCGATCGTGTCTTCTTTCTGATGGGAGAAGATATCACCGCTCCGGCAGGAATGGAGTGGTTTACTTCCTGGAAGCTGGAGCGTACGATCATCCCATTGCGACGGGGCAGTCGTCATACCCAGGCGGCATTGGAATTTATGCGCACGATTCCCGTAAAATGGATCAATTTTAACAGTGGAGCCGAACTCGCCCGCATCATCACGTTGGAGATGGCGCGCATTCTAAATCACCCACAAAATCGTTATGGCTTGACCTTGACCGAACTAGAAAAATTGCATCTCCATGCTTCTCTGGTTGAAAAACATGGCATCCGTACCGAGAACGAAGCGGGTGGAGCGCAGGGAGGTGCAGTCTTGCTCGATATTGGACACCGCGAACCGCTGGACGGGGAGTTGGTGACAGGATAGACAAGAAACAAGGTAATGTCATTTAGTGCGCATCTGCTTATGCGCACTACACTTCCGTGCGAGCAGATACAAACTCAGACCAACAGGGAGATTTTTTGTCTTTAAGAAAGCTGCCTCCCGTTGCAGAGTCAATTCAAGCAAACGATTGGTGAGGTAAGAGCGGTAAGTAGCCTCGCTCAAACCAATCCATTGCCAACGCTGCAATAGACGCAGTAATATCAAAGGTCCAGCCAGGAACGAGTTGGCATAGGTGATCCGCTGCACTTGAAAACCAGCGGACTCCACCAAATCCCCTAACTCCTGTTTTGCGAAGCGGTGTGCTGTATTAAAGGCGATATCATGGCTTCCATACAGCCATTGATGGGCACTCACGCGCAATAGTAACCAGCCATTCGTTCCCAGCACCCGATGGCTTTCCCGCAACGCCATCATCGTATCCACACCCCGCTGATCAAATACATCGAACGCCACAACACCAGCAAAGACAGCATCTGCAAAGGGCAAACTGAGAATATTGCCCTGGTTAAAGTGCGCCCTGCGTTCGAGCAGATATTCCGCTTGGGGTAGGGCTTCGCTGTGGAGATCGACACCATAAAGTGTTTGCTGGGGATGGTGTTGCTGCCAATGATGAAGAAAGTGACCGCCACCACAGCCTAATTCCAGCAATCGCCCATGCTCCGGGAGGTGGTAGGCTAACAAGCTGTCGATGACATGAAACATGCCTTTTGACCACCCCTGCACCGCCTGTGCCTGGTAAAGTGCAGGGAGCAAGTGACCATGGAGTACGTCTATCTGCACGGGCGCTATTTCAAGCATCAACTGTTCCATTCCTACTCAGGCGATTACAAAAAATAAATCGTCCAATTCCATCGCTTTTTGCAATGGCGCAAGCGATTTTGTTGAAATGCTTTCTATTTTGAAATTGCCTCAATCTGCACAGTTCCCAAATCGATTGCTGAGTCATCGCCGGGCAGATGTTGACCTGCGCTAGTGTAGAGGCCGATCTTTAAGCGATACTTGCCCTTCGGCAGGGTCACAGGCAGGGCGATTTGATACTCGTCTAAGATGCGCCAGCCTGCCTGCCAACGGGTTGTGGGTAGGCTCCCCGCGCCAGGTGGACTGTCGAAACCAGCCAAGGGCGGCGCTTCAGGATGGGTTATGTCCACCAGGTGAGTAAAAACAGTCCAATCGGTCGTCGGCACCGTGTCGACTGCCCAGTAAAGCTGCAAATAGAGAACGCCACCTGCTTCGAGTTGAGGCGGGTTTATATCGTACCCCAGCAGACGAATACCATCACCCACTGTTTGATTCATTGCCTTCTGCGGCGAACGTTGAGCTGTGCTATTAGGCAGGCGCTCATAAGCGGTGGCGTAGACTTTTCCAGTCTGATCCCGCCATTCTTGAGTGATCGAAGCATCGGGAAAAAGTTCGGGTAAGAGCAAGCGGGTGCGGAAATCTTCCTCTTGAATGGCAACATAAAACTGCGCTTGATCGCTGGCCGCACGGGTCAACGGAAAGATGTGACGTCCATCAAAGGAAACAATAGCTCGTTGCGTGTCACTTTGTGCCAGAGCAAAGGCCAAACTCGGGTGTTCAAGCGTACGAGGTGTAAGAAAAATCGGCGTCTGCGCAGGCTGGGTCGCCATCCATTGACCAATGTTCCACAGCCCTACATCAAAGGCATAGTAGAGATCCGGCAGGTTCGCCCAGCGGCCAAAATAATCACGCACGGTGATCATAGCGCTGCTCGCCAACAGAAGTACCGTCGCCCAGCGCAGCAATGCCAGTTGCCCTGCGCGCCAATTTGTGCAAAAGCGCCAGAGCCAATCAAAGCCGACACCACAAAAAATCGCCACAGGGGCAGCAGCGCCCAGCACACGGTGAAAATGGGGTGCATACTCGCTTAGTATGCCCGGCAGTAAGAGGCCGACCAGCCCTACGATTGGAATTGAGTAGGCCGGATGACGAATACGCCAAAGTGCGACCAGCAGACCTATGTAAAACCCCAGCGCCAGAAAGAGATCCAACGCCGCCTGTCCTGGCAGGTTGCGGCGTGGATCCAGATCGCCAGGGTTACCAAAGGGGCCGAACATTTTGGCAGTAGCCCAGGCTTCGTTCCACATCGTAACATTGGCCGCCGAACTCGGCTCGCTTCCAACCGCAATCTGCGCTGGTCGCAGCCAAAGTAGGTCGAGATGATTCCAGAAAAACCAGCCGAGTGGAGCAAACAGTAGGGCAGCAATGAATGCGGTCAGGCAGAGATTGGCAATTGACGATTGGCGATTGACATGACGCCAATTGCTAAATAGCAAAATGCTGGCGATGGGAATCATCAAAAATGGAATAATCCAGGCGCCCTGATAGGTGTACATCGCAGCAGCCAACACAACGCCACTGCCAACAAAATTGAGCCGTTTTCCCGTGCGCCAGCCACGCAGGAGCAGCCAGGTTGCGCTTGTCCAGATCAGCGGCACGATGATTGGCTCGATGCCCATACGGCTAAAGTGAACATGCCAACGCATGACCGTCAGTGATGCGGCGCTGAAGAGGGGTAGAGGGGAGTAATTGTGGATTGCGGATTGATCATTCCGCTTAAAGGGTTCTTTGAGCGAGAGTTGCAGTTCTTGAGCCAAGGCATAGATGGCCAAGACTCCAAGTAAACCAAAGCAACCTGCTGTCACACGCATGGCGACGGGTCCGGCATGGCCGCCGAAGAAACGGAAGACGGCAAACATCAAGGCGTTAGCGTAGGAATTCAAGGGCGGTACGCCAAAATTCCCAGCTAGAAACAACGGTCGATAGGAGGGATCGGTGAGAATCCGCCAGGCTTCTAACCCCTCAAACGATTCGTCGAGATGAAAGCCAGGGGGGATAGAATCGATACGCCAAAAGCGTAGAAATGCTGCGATCAGCAGAATACCGAGTAACCATAACCAGGGCCGAAAACGAATCATAAAGGAGGATTATACGTGATTTAGAGTGCGGTTGCAATGAGAGGCAGAGTTTTTCGGCATAAGGTCTAGACATACAGAGGGGCACTCTAGGTAAGTGCCCCTCTACTTTTTCTATTTGGTTGTTATACTGCTCCAAATCGGGACGTTTACGCCGGTAGTGCGACCGGCACTGGAATTCTTTCCAGCTCTCTAAAATGCTTGGCTGGAAGGTTGATCGAGGTGTCGACAATACTACATTCCGATTCAAGTCCGCTGCTGATAAAACCATCGGCGCTCGTATCAGTTTGTCGATTGCCATCAACCAGGTAACAGAAGGCGAAGCGCTGGCCCAAAGCCAAATCCAGCACAGCACGCCATGCGCCATCTCGTTCTTGTCTTAGGGGAGTGGCGTGACGATCCCAATGATTAAAATCACCCACAAGCGAGATACGGTCCGCCCAAATGCAAGAGGGAAGCTCAAAACTAACACGAACACAGCCTGGGACGGGAGAATGTTGTTTACGAATCATGGTTTGCTCCTTTTGGCATTACATTGCGTGTTCTCAGAATAGAGGACAACACAACATGTGCCTGTGCGTGGCATACATTGTCCCATGAGTTGCTATTGTACAACTGGGGTGCGGTATCAGAACCGAATTGCGCTGCATTAAGTAGCAGAAATTATGCATCATTGGGCGCAATCTTACAAGCCCAGTTTAAGCAACAGTTATTACAGTTTTCTTACAAATAAAATCGAACTTTCTTCTATTGTAATTAATCATCTCCTAGCTCAATTAAGCTTACATCCGATAACTGAAATTTTGATGAGAAAACAGTTAAAATAATTAATAAAGGGCACCCGCATGGATGTCCTTTAATCGAATCGATATAATCTCTACTATTTGTGGAGCTACAAGTGGTGGAGGCAGCAGCAGCCACCTCTACCACTGTAATGTTATCACCAACGAGCTAGTGGCTACCTTTAACCAACGACGACGTTGACCAGTTTGTCGGGTACAACAATCACCTTGCGTACCTGTTTGCCTTCCATCCACTTCTGGATGGTCTCCAGAGCCAAGGCTTGCGCTTCCAACTGGTTGTTTGGCGTGCCTGGGATGATCACCAGTTTGTCGCGCACTTTGCCATTGACCTGCACGGCAATCTCGATTTCATCTTCACGGGCCTTTTCAGCATCACCCTTTGGCCACGCTTGCAGATGAACACTAACCGTGTGCCCACGTTGGTGCCACAGTTCCTCGCTGATGTGGGTAAAGATCGGTGCCATCATCAACAGCAACGAATCAACAGCTTCATTCCAGATCGGTGTACCGACCACCGTTGATTCCTTGGCTTTGAACAACGTATTGCTCAAGTCCATCAAGGTGGACACGACTGTGTTGAAACGGAAATTGCTCATGTCGTCTGTTGCTTTTAGGATGGCTTGGTGCAACTTACGCTCAACCGCTCGCAACTCGTCCGCAGTAGGCTCAGCAGCCACGTTATCAGCCTTAGGTTCGTCGTTGACAATGTTCCAGACTCGATACAGGAAGCGAGAAACGCCTTCAATCGCTGTCGGGTTCCACGGGCCGCCCATATCCCACGGGCCGATAAACATCAAGTAGCCACGCACGGTATCCGCCCCATAGCGATCCACGTACTCGTCAGGGTTGACGACGTTGCCGCGGCTCTTGCTCATCTTCTCGCCATCTGGGCCTAGGATCATACCCTGGTTGAACAGGCGCTTCATCGGCTCGTCAAATTCGAGTACCTCCAGGTCCCGTAGGGCCTTGGTGAAGAAGCGAGTGTAGAGCAAGTGCATCGTGGCATGTTCGATGCCACCTGTGTATTGATCGACCGGTAGCCAGTAGTTACCCTTGGCCTCGTCCCAAGGCATGTCGTCTTCGCGGATTGGCTGGCCTTCCTTCCAGTTGGGAGCAATGTAAGCGTATTGATACCAACTGGAGCACATGAAGGTGTCCATCGTATCGGTTTCGCGCTCGGCATCGCCGCCACAATTGGGACACTTGACGTGCAGGAAGCCCTCGTGATATTTCAACGGACTTTCACCTGTTGGCTTGAATTCGGCGTCATCTGGCAGCAACACAGGCAGATCGGCATAGGGAACGGGCACGATGCCACAACTTGGGCAATGAATGATTGGGATTGGTGAACCCCACATGCGTTGACGGCTAATCAACCAATCGCGTAGGCGGTAATTAACCGACTTTTTGCCCTTGCCAGTCTGCTCCAACCAGGCAGTCACGGTACGTACGCCTTCGCTGACCGGTGTGCCATCAAACTGGGCACTATTCATCATGACTCCTTCGCTCTTAGAGTCATAGGCGGCCTCTAGCGGCTCTGTTTCACCGTTCGGCCCAGTGATAACCCGGCGAATCTCCAATCCAAACTTGGTGGCAAATTCAAAGTCGCGCTCATCGTGCGCTGGCACTGCCATGATCGCACCGGTACCATAGGTCATCAAGACATAATCGGCGATCCAAATCGGAATCCGAGCTCCATTAACCGGATTGATGGCATAGCCACCGGTAAAGACACCGGTCTTCTCTTTGTCTGCCGCAGTACGGGTGATCTCATCCTGGCGGGCCGCTTGCTCTTTGTAGGTGTTGACCGCCGCGCGCTGCTCGGGCGAAGTGATCTTTTCGACCAGAGGATGCTCGGGCGACAGAACCATGAAGGTGGCGCCCCATAGCGTGTCTGGCCGGGTCGTAAAGACTACAATTGGATCGCCTTGTTCGCTGTGGAAGGTGACTTCGGCCCCTTCACTGCGCCCGATCCAGTTGGTCTGCATCACTTTGACCCGTTCGGGCCATTCAATGTCGTTTAGGCAGTCGATCAGTTCATCGCTATACTTGGTGATGCGAAACTTCCACTGGTTCAGATTCTTCTTGATGACTGGGGTGCCACAGCGTTCACAGTGGCGGTCTTCGCCCCACACCTGTTCACGCGCCAGGGTCGTGTTACAGTTGGGACACCAGTCAACCGGCGCATATTCTCGATAAGCCAGACCGGCATCGTAAAACTTGCGGAAGAACCATTGGGTCCACTTATAGTAATCAGGATCGCAACTGACGGCGACACGATCCCAGGCCCACATTGCCCCCATCCGTCCCAGTTGCTTCTTCATGCGCTCGATATTTTTGTAGGTCCATATCTTCGGGTGAATGCCATTCTTGATCGCTGCGTTTTCGGCGGGCAGACCAAAGGCATCGAAGCCAATCGGGAAGAAGACATTGTAGCCATTCATGCGCCGATAGCGGGCGGCGGCATCACTGGGTGTAAAGGCATACCAATGGCCCGTGTGCAGGTCGCCCGAAGGATAGGGTAACATCGTCAGCGCATACCACTTTGGCTTCTTGGGATCTTCAACCGTTTTATACAATCCTTGTTCTTCCCAGGCTGCTTGCCATTTGGGCTCAATTTCAGCAGGAATATATTTGCTCGACATTTGGCGATCTCCTGTCGGTGTTAATTTTGGTGTAACTACTAAGCCACCCCTCCCTAGCTCTCCCGTTCGGCTGAGACGTTCGGCGAGCTCAGTCGAGCCGCTCACGTCGAAGCCAGAACAGGGAGGGAACTGTCACGGAGAGGATTTAGTCTGGTGGAAAGAAGAAAAGACTAAATCTGCCCATTCATGGTTCCCTCCCTAAACAGGGGAGGGGTAGGGGGGGGTAAGTAGTTACGTTATGGTTACGTGATAGTGCAATCGTGAGCATATTCGCGACAGCTAGCACTTACCACGATTCGGTTACAAACAATGCATAGGGAAACATGATACAGGAGAAGCGTCACTGCGTGCTATTTTCACGCATCACGCATCACAGTTCATGTTGAAATTTGTGGATTCTGCCCGCAACTGGAAGAAAAATCAGCGCGGGCTATCGAAGCGCGAGCAAACCACCGACGCTGGAGCCGACGGAAATCGGAGGTGGAATCAAGTGGTAGAACATACACTCAGCTTTCATATCTGCGATCATTATATACTACTTGTCAAGAGGGTGACAAACAGTGGTAGAACCAGAAACTACCTCGTTTGATCCTCACGCAATCCGCTTTGCAATACCTGCCGATAGGCCGCAATTCGGGCCGTGCGCAGATCGGGTCTGTGCCCGAGTTTTAATTTGACCCATTCGCTCAACAGTTGCCAACGGTACTCCAGCAAAAGGTAATTCCGTAGCAGTTCCGCCCAAACAGGGCCAAACCACTTGCGCCAATAGCGCACCTTGCTCGTGTTAAAACGAATGTGCCGAGCCGCAACCACCTGCTCACTGCTCTTGCCCTCGTAATGAATCAATTGCGTATCAGGAATATAGAGAATCCGCCAACCCGCATCCCGCACGCGCTTACAGAGATCGAGTTCCTCGCTGTACATAAAGAAGCCTTCGTCGAAGATCTGTGGCGAGTGGCGTAGTGCAGGCTCCGTATCAGGAGAGACTCTACCTGTCTCCCTGTCTTCTTGTCTTCTTGTCTTCCCGTCTCCCTGTCTTCCTACCCCACCCTCCGCCGCTTCCTCCAATGCCTCCCGCCGTGCCAGCATCGCCGCGCCTGTGATCCAGTCCACCTCGTGGCGAGCGGTCGCTGGTTGGTCGCTCATATGCATGTGACGCAACCAGGGATTGGTGGGCCAGGCTTGCCCTAGCCAGGTGCTTTCAAAGAAGCCGGTCAGCGGGGTAGGAAAACGGCGTCGACTGTTTTGCCAGGAGCCGTCGGCATAGCGCAGTTGTGGACCCACCATGCCGACGGCTGGAGATTCAAGCAACGCACTATAGAGCAGCCAAAGGCTATCCGATGGAGTGGGCAAGGTCACAAGTTCGGTGTCGGGGTTGAGAAAGAAGATACAACCTCCTCGGCTCTGTTGATAGCCAAGATTATTGCCTTTGGTAAAGCCAAGATTGCTTTCGCTGCGAATCAGACGCACCCAAGGGAACTGTGTAGGAAGCTCGTCACAGGTTGCATCGCTGCTGGCGTTATCGACGACAATGACTTCCAGTGTACATGTGGAATCAGGCGGTCCAAAAACGCGCAACGAAGAATCTGGTAAGCTGGATGGGCGAGAATGGCGCTCAATGGAGTTCAAACAGGCGCTCAGCAACTTCCAAACATTCCACGAAACGATGATGATAGATAAGTCACATGTCGATTGCCAAGGGTTGATCATGTAAGCTATATTCTGCACTAGAACAGGGTTTGTTTCAAAGTCAAGAACAAAATAGTAAATTCGATTTAGGAGCATGCATGAACGTATTAGTAACGGGTGGTGCTGGTTTTATTGGTAGCCATGTCGCAGAAGCGATGCAAGCCGCAGGTCATCGAGTCGTAGTCGTCGATAACCTGCACACTGGCTATAAGAGCAACGTACCCAACGGAGCCACATTTTACGAAGCCGACATCCGTGATCAAGCCAAGATCACAGAGATCATTGCAGGAGAGAAGATCGATGCCATCAGCCATCAAGCCGCCCTGGCCAACGTACGTGGTAGTATGACTGAGCCCCTTCCCTACGCTGATGTCAATATCCTCGGTTCGCTCAATCTCTTGGAAGTTGCCCGCAAACATGGCGTGCAAAAGATCGTCTTCGCCAGCACCGGCGGAGCAACCTATGGCGAAGGCTTCGGCACGGACAAATTGCCCTTTAAAGAGACGACTTGGGCCCAACCGAAAGATAACTACGGGGCCAACAAGCTCAGCATGGAGTTTCACCTCGATCTTTACATGCATGCCTACGGGCTGAAGTACGTGGCACTGCGCTACCCGAATGTCTACGGGCCGCGCCAAGATAGCAAGGGCGAAGCAGGCGTGGTGGCCATCTTTGCCGGTGCCATGCTAGCTGGCCAACCGACCAAGATCACGGGCGATGGCAAACAGCAGCGTGACTTTACCTATGCCGGGGATGTGGCCCGGGCCAATGTGCTGGCACTGGAAAGCAACGCCACAGGCACCATCAACGTGGGCATGGGGGTTCCTACCGACATCAACACCATTCATTCTACCTTGGCCAAATTGACAAACTATACGCAGCCTGCTCAATATGTCCCACGTCCGGTTGGTGAAGTCATGGCCACTTATCTCGACGCCAGTAAGGCCAAGGCACTGTTGGGCTGGGCACCTACTGTCAGCTTGGAAGAGGGATTACGTCGAGTGGTGGAGTGGATGAAAAGCAAAGGATGATCCCAATTGCAAGCACTATGAATTTTCCTTGCAAATAGGGCTGAAGTTCATGGGTTTGGGGGCACAATTGGTATAATCCATAGTCTGTGCATATCCTCATCAACGGTTGGTTTACAGGTCAACAAAGTGCGGGCAGTGGGCAATATCTTTATTACCTGCTGCCCCATCTTGGGGTGCAAGATTCAACCGTCCGCTATAGCCTTTTGCTTCCCCAGGGGTGGCAAGCAACCTTTACACTACCACTGCCAACCAATGTCACTACGATCACCCAAGCTTTACCTGCGCTGCCCAAAAATCTAGCAAAACTCTGGTGGGAACAGATCACTGTTCCCTGGATGGCACGGAAGATCCAGGCCGATGCACTCTGGGTTCCCTACTGGGCGGCCCCTTGGTGGCAACCCGTGCCCACGACAGTCACACTTCACGATCTCATTCCGCTGCTGTTACCGGACTATCGTGAGGGCATTCTCAATCAGCTCTATACTGCCTTGGTTACCTTTACAACCCGCCGTGCAACAAGCATCATCACGGTCAGCCACGCCAGCAAACGCGACATCGTTGCCCATCTGCATGTGCCCGAGGAGCGGGTCCACGTGGTTTATCACGGACCTACGATGGAGATAGAGACGCCCCATCCCACGCAAGAGCAGATCCGCCGCAAATACAATTTACCCACACGCTATTTTCTCTACTTAGGCGGTTTTGATGTGCGTAAGAATCTGCGTGGCACACTGACTGCGTACAAGCGCTACCTAGAGCACAACGGCGATCCATCGATCAAGCTGGTGATCGCGGGCAAACTTCCTCAACTTGATTCTCCGTTTATGCCCGATCCACGGCGAATGGCTGCCGAGTTAGCACTGAATGACCAAGTTCGCTTTTGTGGCTGGGTCGATGACCAAGACAAAATGCTTCTCTACGCAGGTGCCACCGCTTATCTTTTCCCTTCACTTTATGAAGGTTTTGGTATGATGATTTTGGAAGCACAAACTGCTGGTGTACCGCTTCTTACAAGCCAAACATTAACAAACTTCATAGAAATTTCATAAGATCTTCACAACATTTTTGATACACTCACTATACTAGGTCTCGACAACTTTGCGTTGCTGCGGGGTTCCTTTAACGATTCTCTCACTCTTGCTTTTCTCTCTATAAAGTTTGTAGTGATGGCGGTAAAAAGGATTATGCAAAGCACCGGGCGAAGATTGTTGCACTACCTATCTTAATAGTTGACAATTGCAGCCAATTACCTAATCATTATTTAAGGTTCAAATAGTAAAAACAACGAAAGCGTGCATCAGTGAAACGATGCCCTTCCTCTGTTTTTTCTATCAGCAAATCAACAACACAAAAGGGAGAAATTTCTATGTATCGGACTCAGTTTGGTCGAATGCTTGCCACAACTCGAGCAAAGGTAGTATTTGGTTTTGGATCGTTAGTTGCTGTGGCCCTGGTGATCAGCGCCTGTATGCCGATCCAGCCGCAAGCAGCAAGCGAAGAGCCTGCTCCCACTGCGGCTGCGACCGAAGAGCCAGCGGCAGAAGCAGCATCTACCGTTGTCGGAGATGCCGCCAATGGCCAGTACATTGCAACCGTGACCGGTGGCTGTGGCTGTCACTTCAATGCAGATCTCAATGCGATGGCTGGTGGCCGCGAATTCAAGGGCGATTTTGGTGTCGTGAACGCAGCCAATATCACCTCCGATGAAGCGACTGGCATCGCTGGTGACAGTGACGAGACCCTGGTTTCGCTCCTGCGCACCGGTCAAGAGACTGAGGATGGACAGACCTATGTACTTTCTCCGGTCATGCCCTACCACACATTTAGCATTCTCTCGGACCAGGATGCCTACGATATCGTAGCCTGGTTGCGCACACTGCCGGCGGTTGCCAATGAAGTGCCAGAGCGCCAACTCGCCGCTGAGCCAGAACCCTGGACTCCAGCGTCTGCTCCGGCCGCAACATCACCAACCGAACCAGTTGCCCGTGGCGAATATCTGGTCAAATTGGCCAACTGCGGTGGCTGCCATACTCCCAAGGACGACAAGGGCGCTCCCATGGCCGACATGATGCTGGCAGGCTCCCCACTGCGCGATGAATTTGCCGCCAACCTCACACCCGATGCAGAGACTGGCCTCGGCTCCTGGACAGCAGAACAAATTGCGACCTTCTTGCGCACTGGTACCGAACCGGATGGCAAGCAGGTCGAAGGTGCAATGGCCCAGCAGATCGAACGCCGTTTCAGCAAACTCACCGAAGGCGATGCCGCAGCGATTGCCGCTTACCTACAGAGCATCCCCGCCGTGAAGAATGCCGCTCCATAATGAGCTAATTTGAGTTTCACAATAAACCCGCAGACTTGCAGTCTGCGGGTTTATTTTTTGCCTTCTGTCCCGTAGGGGTATCTGAATTACGAAATGCCTCTCTACGAATAGATATCAAGAGTCCACATTGGCGATCGTTCCACGAGGTCGACCTGTCATTCCTGTTTGGAATCTCCATGTCTTGGGACAGATTATCTTGAAGATTCCAAACGAGAATGACAAACGCTCCTCTGCTTTTTCAGAATTCTTTCGGCAGCACCTATCCAAACATTCGTAAAATGCCTACTATTTTGCACATTGTTAGAAGGCCAAATTTACACTCTCTGTCTGGAAAAGCAACGAAGGAACCCTTTGCGGACCGCTCCAACTGTACCAAGACGAACGTACTGGATCGGCAAGGATTCCTTCGTATTTGTTGCCAGTTTATTGACTACCGTCGAGTTGAAACTTCTAGTTGTCTAGTGCCCCTTGCTTAATCCAGGCGATGATAATGTCTTTCTCAAGCTGGCTCAGCGGCGGCCCTTTTTTGGGCATCTTGTTTTTGGTGATCATTTCGACCAGGTAACTTTTGTCTGGATCGCCAGGCGACACCACGCCGCCATTGAGCGAACCAGCCATTACCTTTTTGCGGCTTGTCAATTGAAGCCCTTCTTCTGGGTTTTCAATGTCTCCATGACATTTGAAGCAATGCTGCTCAAATATCGGCAGCACATCGTCTTTGAAGCTGACGTTATTGAGGTCAACTTTGCTTGGATCGAAGGTGCTAGAGATGGTGACCGTCTCGCTGATCGGTGTAGCGGAGGTTGTGGTCGTTGTTGCAGTCGTAGCGGTTACGATTACGCTCTTGGTCACAGCCTGCGTGGCGGTGGCAGCGGGCGTTGCCGTAATTGTCGCTGCTGGCGTAACAGTGGTAGCAGCAGTGGCGGTGGCATCAGGGGTGGATGTGTTCGTTGCCGCCGCTTTTGTCGGCGTAGCAGAAACTAACTTCGTCGCACTTACGGTTGCTGTCGCCGTTACCGTTTCACTAGTATTGGCAACTAGCGTTGCAGTTACCGTCGTCGTAGGCTTGGCAGCGGCAACCGTTGACGTGACCTGCTCTGTGTTGCTGACGGTTGTTGTCTTGGTCACGGTTGAGGAGGCAGACGCATTACTGGGGCTGTCATCCAAGGCACCCGCTTTGATCCAGGCGATGATAATATCGATCTCAAGCTGCGACAGCGGCGCACCACGCTTGGGCATTTTCTTTTCAACGATCATCTTGACCAGATAGCTGTTATCGGGATCGCCAGGCTTCACCACGCTGCCGTTGAGCGATCCAGCCATGATTTTCTTACGGCTGGTCAATTGCAGTCCCTCTTCCGGGTTGTCGATGTCGCCGTGACATTTAAAGCAATGCGCCTCAAAGATCGGCAGCACGTCGGTAGAAAAGTGAATGTTATTCAGCTCCACCTTGGAGAGATCAAGCGTGGGCGAAGCAACCGTTGTGGTAGAGACAGCTGCGCTTTCGCTCAGGGCCGTGCTGGCGCTAACTCCTGCTGTACCGCTCAGCGTAGTCGTCGCTGACACAGCGTTTGTGGTCGATGGCGCAGCGCTTGAGGTTGGGCTATCTGGTGCGCCCGCTTTGATCCAGGCAATAATGATATCCTTTTCATTCTGCGACAGAGGAGGCCCCTTCTTGGGCATCTTGTTGCTTGTGATCATATCGACCAGATAACTGTTTTCAGGATCGCCAGGTTTCACTACACTGCCATTAAGTGAGCCAGCCAGGATCTTTTTGCGGCTGGTCAGTTCCAATCCTTCTTCAGGGTTATCTCCGCCGTGGCACTTGGTACAGTGCGCCTCAAAGATTGGCAGCACATCTTTGGCGAAGTCCAGATGTTCCAGATCAACCGCAGGTGCTGTGGCAGTAACTTCGGCAGTGGCTGAGATTGCATCAGCTGGAGCCAGGGTTGGTGTGGGGGGAATGCCGACAGGTAAGCCTTGCGCCGCAATCAAAGCAATAGCGCGTGCGATCGGAATGCGGGCAACACCTGCGCTTTTATCAATCCAACTGTATTGATTGAGCTGTTCTTGCTCCTTACTCCGCTCTTCACCCAACTTTTGGACCTGCTCGCTGGCGTCCGCTGACAAGGGCGCCACTTCACTGCGAGTATCGAAAAAACGTAGCAGACGTGGTGTACCAATCACAGCAGCAGCGACAAGGGCAACCAGGAGAAGGGCAAGCGCAATAGAGCACCCCATTCCGCCACGTTTCGCTCCACCGCTGGCGGTTTGGCGCTCAGGCGGAAGCGAATTCTTCGTGTTGTTCATGCGAATCTCCTAAATATGGCTCGTCGACCAGTAAAGCTTTGCCATTCGCCAACCAAACGAACGAAGCCACCCACGCTCCGCCCATGGCAATCAGCAACACAAAATCCAGCCAGTGTTGATGAAAACCTTCCGGATAGAAGGCTGGCTCTACTAACCAGTAGAGATCGAGCCAGCGTGCCAGAAAGACAAAGAGTGCCAGCGCCGAGAGCCACTGTACTTTGCGTTTGAGGGGTCGCGAAAGCAAGAGTAAGAAAGGCAATATAAAGTGGAGCACAACCAGTAATATCCCCACGTTAAGCCAGCCGCCCTGCGAGCGATGAACATACCAGATGGCTTCTTCGGGAAGGTTAGCCGACCAGATGATCAGAAATTGTGAGTAGGAAAAGTAGGCCCAAATCATGACAAAGCCGAGCAGAAAGTTGCCCAGATCGTTAAAGGATTGGGTCCAGCCCTTGTTTAGATGATCCGCATCGACCAATTGGCTTAAAGCAATGATCACAAATGCCAACGCCGCCAGCCCTTGACCCGCAATAAAAAGCAGTCCATAGATCGAGGAGAACCACTCTGGCTCCAGCGACATCATCCAATCATAGCCAGCAAAGGTGGAGGTCAAGACGAATAAGATCATTCCCCCTGCGCTCAAACGGCGTAGGCGGAGAGCGCCGTCATCGGTTTGGTCAGCAGACCAGCGACTGAGTAGCCAGGCAAGGGTGCTCCATACGGCAAAATAGAGGACGCTGCGAAGCAAGAAAAAGGGCAGGTTGAGCCAAACACTTTTCTGCTGCACTACTTCATGTTGCACCAGGTAGTCGGTATTGGCCCACGGATACACGGAGCGAAGGCCGAGGATCAACGGGATGAAGAGCAGGCCCATCACAGGCAACGTCATCGCCCCTGTTTCCAACAGAGGGCGAATCCGCTCACTCCAGCGCCCGCCCACAATATGGTGGAGCAACAACCAGCCGAGGCAACCTAGCCCAATTTCGACCCAGAAGAGGTAGGCAAGCAGGTAGGATTGCCAGAATTGTTGCACATTGAGGAACGCCCCAACCAGCGCCAGCAGCAGCCCAACTCCACCTGCGATCAATGCCGGGTGTTGAAATTTTATAAAGGGCGAATGTACATTGGCATTTGTAGTCATAAGTCTTGTATTTACTGGCCCAGCTTGGGCAAATCCTCAGGTGGCAGTTTACTAGCGTCTGCACCTTGACTCAATTGCAATGCTCGAACATAGGCGACGATGGCCCAGCGATCTTCCACAGATATGCGCGAGGCATAACTCGGCATGACGCGGGTTCCATCTGTGATGGTCACGAAGTAATAGCCAGCCGGCTCTTCACGCAGGTCGGGATCGTGAAACGAAGGCGGCGTACGCATGCCATAATTGGTCACCACACCGTGACCGCTGCCTGTCAGATCGTGACAAGGGGCACAGAAGATGTTGTAGCGCTGCTGGCCTCGTTCCAACACCTGCTCGGTGATGGTAAAGGGAAAGGTGGGTGAAAAATCACCATTGATGCGCCCACTATGCAGCAGATCATCGACTACCGGTTCGTTGCGGGCGACCGTATCAGCAATCCGTGGGCGCACGGAAGCCCCATCGGCAAAGAGCGTGCTCGCCTCGAAAGGCTCGTATCGTGGCTGGTCTTTCATGTCAAAACGACAGCCTGCCAGCCAAAGCCCGCAGCAGAGGAGA
This sequence comes from Caldilineaceae bacterium, assembly GCA_046328715.1. Classification (GTDB taxonomy): domain Bacteria; phylum Chloroflexota; class Anaerolineae; order Caldilineales; family Caldilineaceae; genus JAXLWB01. The sequence goes on from JAXLWB010000041.1 coordinate 61,138, forward strand.
CTCATCCATGTAAAAAGTCGAACCTGAACTCTCACAAATCCACCTCGATAAGGGTTAATGGTGAATGATTAATTGTTAACGGGTGCTCGTTGTGTAACTTCATCACTTGACGTTAACCATTAATCGTTACCCATTACCCATTAACCATTGATTATTTTGCCACTGCCACGACTTCGGTTGGTTGCAACGATTCGAGAAATGCGCGGGTTTGGATCACATCAAACTTTGGATCATTGGCCTCGACACAGAGGAAGAAACGATCCTGCGATGCTAGCTTAAAGCCTGGCGCATTAAAGACTGAATGATACGGTTGCGGCAAACCATTGCGCAACAACATCCCCAAGACCCCAGTGCCGGCAGCAAAGAGAATGGTCATCTCAAAAGTGACGATGATAAAGGAAGGCCAGCTATTCAACGGTCGTCCACCAATGTTCCAGGGATAATCGATTACAGCTGCGTAATATTGCAGAAAGAAGCCAAACAACGCGCCTGCAATGCCACCTAGCAAAACCAGGAAGGGCAACTTCGATTTGCGTAAGCCAATCGCCTCGGGCAGCGCCTCGATTGGGAAAGGGCTGTACGCCGAAATTCTGCGATAGCCAGCCCCATAGGTAGTACGTGCTTTGCTCAAAAACTCCTCGGGATCGTTAAATTCTGCCATCAAGCCATAAAGTGGCCCCGTCGGTTGAAGTTGCACAGGTTGTGAAACTGGTCGTGCAGCCGGTGTCTCACCCCTCACCCCTCCTTCCTCCCCCTCATGCTTCTTCGTCTCTGCCAGCAGATGACGCATCTCAAAGATCGAAATCATGGGCAGCACACGAATAAAGATAAAGATTAAGGTGAGAAAGAGACCGATGGTACCGACAAAAATCCCCCAGTCCCAGCGTGTGCCAGCGTAACTTCCCCAGGAGGAAGGCAGAAAATCACGATGCAGGCTCACCACGATGATGACGTAGCGTTCCAGCCACATGCCGACATTGACGATGATCGCTACAAAGAAGAGGATGAGCGGATTGGAACGTACTTTTTGAAACCAAAGTGCCTGCGGTGTGATCACATTACAGGCCATCAAAGCGGCAAAGGCCCACCAATACGGGCCAAACGAGCGATTAAAGAGCCAGAAGCGCTCAGCAGGATTGCCCGAGTACCAGGCGGTAAAGGCTTCGGTCAAATAGCCGTAGCTGACAAAGAGGCCGGTTGCCAACATCACTTTAGCCATGTTGTCGAGATGTTTGGCCGTGATGAAATCTTCAAAGTGGTAGATCTTGCGCAGCGGGATGAGTAAGGTCATCACCATTGCAAAACCAGAGAAGATAGCACCACCGACAAAGTAAGGCGGAAAGACAGTCGAATGCCAGCCAGGGATAACACCCACCGCAAAGTCAAAGCTCACCACCGAGTGAACCGAAACAACCAGCGGGGTAGCCAATGCAGCGAGCAGAAGATAAGCGGCATCATAGCGTTGCCAATGGTTGGCCGCGCCGCGCCAGCCCAACGATAAAATGCCGTAGAAATAGCGGGCAAAGCGATTTTCGGCTCGGTCACGCATGGCGGCCAGGTCGGGGATCAAACCGACAAACCAGAACATCAGCGAAACCGCTGCATAGGTGCTGATGGCGAAGGCATCCCACACCAGCGGGCTGCGGAACTGCGGCCAGAGGTCAAAGGTGTTGGGATAGGGAAAGAGCCAGTAGACCAACCAGGGGCGACCAACATGCAACACAGGAAAGAGCAGGGCGCAGGAGACCGCAAAAAGCGTCATCGCCTCGGCAAAGCGGTTGATCGAGGTGCGCCACTCCTGGCGGAAGAGAAAAAGGATGGCCGAGATCAAGGTGCCCGCATGGCCGATACCGATCCACCAGACCAGATTAGTGATGTCGAAGCCCCAGCCCACCGGCTGATTGATACCCCAAATACCGACGCCGTAGAGGAAAAGGTTGCCCACCGCATAGAGGAAGAGCATCAGCAAGGCAAAGCCAATGGCAAAGCCCACAAACCAGGATTTAGGCGTCATCCTGGTGAGGACGATACCGGATATCTTTTCCGTGATCGAGCGGAAACTATGCCCCGGCCCGATAAGTTGTCCTGTTGTTTGCATTGTTTCTTCGTCCCTCTTTATCGAAGGACAAGATGACAAGATGACAGGATGACAAGGTGAACTCTAGACGCACCTGTCATCCTGTCATCTCTTCATCTTGTCACCCTTGCAACTCCGGGTTTGGATTGCGCAACTTGGCCAGATAGGTCGTGCGCGGATGGGTATTCAGATCAGTCAACAAACCGTAGTTGAGTGGCGACGCCTTACGCTTGGCCACATCACTACTGGCATCATTGATGTTACCAAAGACAATCGCCTTGGTCGGGCAGGCGGCCTGACATGCAGTCACAACTTCGCCATCGGCAATGGTACGATCTTCAAGCTTGGCATTGATGCGCGCTGCGCTGATCCGTTGTACGCAGTAGGTGCATTTTTCCATCACACCACGGGCGCGCACGGTAACATTGGGGTTGCGCTGCAACTTCAGACTTTCATCCTCGTAGTCGGCAAATTCCAAGAAGTTGAAGCGACGCACCTTGTAGGGACAGTTGTTCGAGCAGTAGCGTGTGCCCACACACCGGTTGTAGACCATGGTGTTGAGTCCTTCGGAATCATGCATGGTCGCCGCCACGGGGCAGACCACTTCGCAGGGTGCATTCTCGCAGTGCATACAGAGCACCGGTTGATGGTAGATGTCGGGATTTTCTACTTCGCCCTCGAAGTAACGATCCAGCCGAATCCAGTGCATCTCACGGCCATTGAGCACCTGCTCTTTGCCTACAATCGGAATGTTATTCTCCGCTTGGCAAGCAGTGACACAAGCGTTGCAGCCAATACAGGCCGAAAGGTCAATCGCCATGCCCCAGGCATTTTCTGTATAGTCGAACTTGGGGTAAAGCGAAATTTCCTCTCCGTGACCATCCACCTCCTGCGCAAAGGTCGGATTGCTGGCAAATTCGTCAAAGGTGCCGCTGCGGATCAGATTGCGCCCTTCCATGCTTTGATGATCCTGCGTCGTAGCCAAGCGATAGCCCGAGCTTACCTTGCGCACCCCCACCCCGCCGGCAAACCAAAGGCTGTTTACACCGCGCAGCACGTAGGCATTCACGCCCAGGCTCGTGCCGACACGGCCTGCTTGCGTGCGCCCATAGCCCAAATGTAGCGTAATCGAGTTCTCGGCATGACCTGGCAACAGCCAGATTGGCGCTTGTACCGTTCGTTCTTCCAGGCTCAACTCGACCATGTCGCCATTGTCTACACCCAACGCGGCAGCAGTTGTCGGGCTGATCAAGGCAGCGTTTTCCCAGGTTAACTTGGTCAAAGGCTTGGGTAATTCCTGGAGCCAGCCATTGTTGGCAAAACGACCATCCCAAACGGTTGGATCGGGGCGGAAGTTGATTTCCAGGTCGCTGCTGCTGGCGGGAGCGGCTTGTTGGCTCCAATCGGTTTTGACCGAGACGGTTTTCGCAGGGAGCGCCGAATTGGCAACCAGGCCATCGTGCAACGCTTGACGCCAGAAGAGATCGAGGTTTTCTGCACCCGGCTGTTTGCCCCAATATTCCTTGACAATGTCATGATCAGAGCGCGGCGTTTCGGTAAGCAGCGCATCCAGCAATTCGTGGGCTGAATGGCTGGCATAGAGCGGTTCAATCAGCGGCTGTTGAATCGTGACGGTGCCGTCATAGGCACGAGCGTCTGACCAGCTTTCGAGATAGTGGGATTCGGGAATCTGCCACTGGCATTGTGCCCCCGTCTCATCGACAAAGCCGCCCAAATAAGCAGAGAAGGCGACCTGTGCAAGGAGTGAAGCAAACTCCAGGTCCACCGGTGCGCTATAGACCGGATTTGCCCCCAGAATCAAGAGCAACTCGACTTGATTGGCCTTGAGGGCAGCGCTCAATGCCTGCAAAGATTCGCTTTGACTTTGCGTATTGTTCACAACTGGGTCGGCGTAAGTCACTGTCTTGCCGACATTGCCCAGTTTTTCGTTGATTGCATGGGCAAGCGCATGGACAACAGACGGCTGATGATCGCCGACAACCACAAGACTTGTGCCCTTGTGAGCTTGCAGATCTTTGCTGATGGCACTGATCCAGTTGGCGGGGATGGCACCGTCGTCACTGCTTTGGACACCGACGCTGACTGCGTTAGCCAGGGCACGCGCAAAGCCATCAATCTGACCGGCTCGCAGGGCTAATCGGTGATCAGCATTGGCACCGGTCAGTGTTGGTGTACTTTCGATCGCGTATAAACGATTTTGCTTGCGTTCGGCGGGACGATCCACCCGTCTGCCATCGGCAAAATCCCGTGCAAAACGAACACTGCCTGGCATACTGACCAAGAAGTCTGCATCCAGGCTGACAATGACATCGGCCTGGTCAAAGTGATAGAGCGGCTCGACCGCTTCGCCGAAGGCCAACCGTGCACCAGCATAGACGTTGTCACGGTTAACCGGCTCGTATTGATGCCAGGTTGCCTTCGGAAATGCGCTTTGGATTGCTTGCAGTTGACCCAGCAGCGTGGGTGAAGTCACCGTCTCTGTGAGAATGTGGAGACCACTGCCACCTTTACTCTGTTGGCCCGCCACTTGCGCCTTTAATGCGCTGAGAAAATCTTCCCAGGTAGACGCTGTACCCTTTTGTGTAACCTCTTTGGCGCGGTCAGGGTCATAAAGATTGAGGATCGAAGCTTGGGTGAGGGCGTCGGTTGCGCCCAGGCTGGCTGGATGATCAGGGTTGCCTTCGAGCTTGGTCGGGCGGTTGAGTTGGCTTTGCGCTAATACACCTTTGGCATAGCCACCCAGTTGGTAGGCAGTAGCGAAAAAGAGCGACTGTCCTGGAATCTCATTTTCGGGTGCCTGCACGTAGGGCACAATCTTCTCCGGCGGGCTGGAACAGGCAGTAAGCCCCGCCAATGCCAGCGAGGCCCCCATCAATTGCAGAAAGTTACGTCGGCTCATCGAAGGTAGCCATTCGGAGGCTTGACGAGGAAATTCGCGATGGAGGAATTCCTGAAATTCGCTGGTCTCTGCCAATTCCTCCAAGCTGCGCCAATAGTGACGCCCTTGGGTAGTCGCCAACCGTTTCTGAACTTCTACTAGATCAAGACGGGTATCGCTCATTAGAGTTTCTCTGGTAAGAGATTGGGAGATTACGAGAGTAGAAAATTTGCGGAGACAATCTCCTACTCTCTCAATCGCCTAATCTCGATCTATCTTATCGATGGCAAACCGAACAATCACTCAAATGTTTGACTTGGATGTTGTGCTCGGCAATCAATTGCGTGCCTAACGTCTTCTGATCCGTAGGTGGTACCCAACCCATCGTGAAGACCTCACTCCTTGGACGGATATAATTCTCCGGGTTGCGGTGACATTCAAGACACCAACTCATCTGCAAACTCTGGGCCTTCGCCACCACCGTCATTTGGTCAATACGGCCATGACAGGTTTCGCAGCCAACCCCTTGTTTGATATGAATCGCATGGTTGAAATAGACATAGTCGGGCAGATCGTGAACCCGGATCCACTCCAACGGCTTGTTATTTTGCATGCTGTCCCGCACCAATTGCAGATCAGGGGAATCTTTGTCTACCTGAGAGTGACAGCCCATACAGGTAGCGGTAGCTGGAATCGACGCAGTATTGCTTGTCTCTACGGAGCTGTGACAATAGCGGCAGTCTAGCCCCAACTGCCCAACGTGGAGTTGATGGCTATAGGGAACAGCCTGCGCTTTGGCCACGCCAACTTCGGTTACAAATGGGGAGCCAGCCACATAGTAGCCCAGCCAGCCGAGCCCGCCCAATAGCAAAACCAGGACAAGCAGACCGACCCTGGTAATGATATTCATGCTTGGGTGGAAAAGTTGAGACATGATTCACTTTCGTGGTACGCATTAGGTGAATTGATTGATCTGATACCTTCACCAGCGAGTGTAGCAGTTTTATATCAAGAAATTATGAAGAGATTGACTTGAATTGATGAAAATCATGAGAGTTTGATTAAAACTTAAATCCATCTTACGACCGTAAAACATTACTGAATTCTTGCATCCCGCGTTCTGTTTTCCATCTCACAAATCGCATTTGCCCCACATGCCACGGTTGTTGCGCTTTGCTTGCTGCTCTAATTGAGCAAAACGTTGCGCGAAAAGGGTGTCAGGACGAAACTCAGCGGCGCGGGCATAGCCTTCTTGGACGAGCATCTCATTGACCATCTGACCATCGGGCAGATACACGTAGCGCAACAAGCGACCGTAACGATCCACTTCACTGTGGTCTTTGCGCAGTGCGATTTGCTTGCCCTCAACCAATTTGCGGTTGCGGCGTGTGGCTTCTTGAGCGTAACATTCAGGTGGATGTGTTAGTTTTTCCGGCGTATCAACCCCGATATAGCGCAGTTTGTCACCATTCGTCAAACGAATCGTATCGCCGTCCAACACCGCATCTACCGTCGCCCATGTCACCTTGAATTCGAACTTCACAGCACTTTGATCGCTGGTTGAAGCCTTGGGGGTTGCGGTTGGCACTGCTAGCGGCGGTAAAGTCCGGGGCGGAGCGCTCTTTGGCAAAACGGGAGGGGTCGGTGGAAGCGGAGTAGCAGCAGTTCGATCGGGAAGGATAATTTGCACCTTGATGCCAGAAAAAGCAAAGAGGGCAAGGCATAGCATCAGTAACAACAACAGTATAAAAAACTGGCTGGCAGAGAGACGCATAGAGGTTTAAAACACATGAAATGTGACCGGTGCTTTAGAAAAAGTGCTGGTCACATTTCATGCTTTTCACTTAATTTCACGGCTTTGGAGCGTGACAAAGAGGCTGAGCCCAAGATAATAGACTACATAAAAGAGTGACAGCCAGAGGTAGCGTATATTGTGATCGGGATAGGTAATCAGCACGATCAATCCCAGCACACCCCATACTAATCCAAGCGCCATGGTCAGTTTTTGGTAGTAGACCGTGCGTGAAGGATAGACATACTTTACGGGGACAAAGACCAGGATGCTCAAAAGCGCTGTCACGGCAAGATTGGTCCAAGGGCTTAGTTCCAACATAAAGAGATAGAAGACCATGATGTTCCAGTAAGAGGGAAAGCCCTTAAAGAAGTGATCATCGGTCTTGGCATCGGCTTGGCAGAATTGATACGAAGAGGCGATTAAAATCATAGCAGCACCCAACATCTTGCCGCCCATTGGAAGAATATCAGCTTCATAGAGAAAAAAGGCGGGGACAACAACATAATTGAGAAAGTCAATCATGTTATCGAGCAATGCGCCATCAAAATTCGGCAAGACATCCTTTACCCGAGCCCGACGTGCCAATAAACCATCAAATGAATCGACAAAAACAGCCAGCGCCATCCAAACAAAGGCCGTCTTCCAGGCACCATTCGTAATCGCGATAATCGACATCAGGCCCCATACTGCGCCTGTGGCTGTGAAGAAATGAGTGAACCAAGCCGCAGCCTTACTTTGGAGAGAGGGAGTCCAGTCACTTTCTGGGGAGGGATAAAGAAAATCGTCGGTAGTCATATAAGTCCTATGCCTGAATGAATAGTGCTTATACCACATTCGGTATAAGCTACAAGACGAAAACCTGTTAGACTTACAGGAAAGTTCGTATCACGAGTATGCAGGATTGTATCATACCTTTTGATTTTTATGGTAGTAGCTTTTAGCGGCGGAGAGAACTTACGTAAGAGCAAGCCAACCAAGGGCATATAATCCTGTACTAGATTGCTTCATCACAAAGGACAAAGCCATGTCAGAACCAATTACCCACACCCAAATACAAGTCAACGGAGTACGTTTGCATATAGCGCAGAGTGGTCCAGCGCAAGGGAAGCAGGTGATCCTACTGCATGGTTTCCCTGAATATTGGGGGGGCTGGCGACACCAAATCCCAGCTTTGGTCGAGGCAGGCTATCGAGTTTGGGCACCAGATCAACGCGGCTACAATCTAAGTGATAAACCTCAGGGTATCGATGCCTATACATTGGATCAACTGGCTGCCGATGTCAACGGCTTGATTGAAGCCAGCGGCCATGAAAAGGTGCTGTTGGTCGGCCACGATTGGGGAGCTGCAGTTGCCTGGTGGACGGCGATCAACTATCCACACCAATTAGAGAAGCTTGTGATTCTCAATGTGCCTCATCCCGTTGTCATGATGAAAACGCTACGCGGCAATCTGCGCCAAACGCTCAAGAGTTGGTATATGTTCTTTTTTCAACTGCCCTGGCTCCCGGAGACGCTGCTTGGTGCCAATCAAGCCAATGGGGCTGCACAAATGTTGCAAGGCAGTGCCAAGTCAACAACCTTTAGTGAGGAGGAGATCACCGAGTACCGCCAGGCGTGGCTTCAACCAGGTGCCTTTACCGGTATGATCAATTGGTACAGGGCGTTGATGCGTCGCCAACCCCAAGTTCCCTCATCCTACCGCATCACAGTGCCTACGTTGATGATTTGGGGTGTTCACGATGTTGCGCTTTCGCGTGAAATGGCCCAGCCAAGCATCGATCTCTGTGACAATGGCAAGTTGGTCTTTATGGAAAATGCCACGCACTGGGTGCAACATGACGAGCCGGAAGCAGTCAATCGGCTCCTATTGGAATTCTTCGGCAAGTAAAGGGACAGATCACATTCCGGGCATCACACGCTGCGAACCCATGTAGCCGTAAAAGATCAAACCAATAGCCCTACAATTACCAGTACCATGCTCCACGAAATGATCGTTCCAACCAGCCGATCAGGCGTTGAACCCATGCGTGCATCAATCCGATGTTCCCCAGTAGGGACATCCACTTCGAGCAGACCGCCGGGCGTCGAGATGCGATGAACTACGGGCTGGCCGTCGATTCGTACCTGCCAACCGGGAAAGTTCTGAATATTGACCGTCACCACGCCGGGACTAACCATTCTCACGCTGCCGCCGCCGCTTGACCCACCACTGTAGACGCTTGTTACCTCTCCGTCCCCTTTCACAATCGAAAGCCGGGTCAGCGAATGAGTAAAGCCATGATCTTCATGGTAATTTGGCGATTCATAATCTGCCGTCATTGGCGACTGGGTAAATTTGCTAGCTGCCGACCATTGCGTATAGGGCATCATATCGGGATGCTGCCGTTCAAATTCGGCCACGGCTCGACCATCCTCGCGCCAGGGTTCTACGGGTTGAAGCGGCGGATCGACGAAGTTGGTGCTGGCAAAGACGGTAAGGAGGCAGAAGGAGAGGAGTGCAGATTGCGGATTGCGGATTGCGGAGGGCGGAATATCGATTTGCAATCCCCATCTAATCAACCCAACCCCGACCAAGGCACTGCCGATAAAGCCCGCGAGCGTGAGTAGGCGCCACGGGAATTGAATGACTGCCAAAGGAGGGACAGCTTCCCACAAAGGGCGAGAGAGTGGGGTCATCATTGCCAGGATTGCCATCAATGCAACAACGAGATAAATAAAAATCTCCCGGTGATTATCCTGGACTCCATCCTTCTGTCGCTCTCCCTCACTCCCTATCTTCCTATCTCCCCATCGCCCCATCACCACCACCGCCACGCACAAAATCACCAACAACGCCCCCAACTGAAAGCTCATACCGTCATTGGCACCAGTCGGATCGTCGGAGTAGCCGTAGCCCCAGAAGGGAGCCAGAAACTGCCCCCAGAAGACAAAGTGATTGCGGAAATCGTAGCTGCCACTGACATAGACCTGCTGTTGTAGAGTTGGTCCCTCAGCCAAGAGTGGGATGAGAAAGACCATCGACAGCAACAATCCGCCAACGCCACCAGCAGCGCCCAGGAGCAGCCGAGGTAGATTGTATCGCCAGTTGAATGCAAGACGCCAGGGGAATAGAAGCCGAAAGAGCACAAAAGTGACGAGCAGCGGCGTGAAGGAAAGTAGAGCGAATGTGTGCGTAAGTAAGGTACCGCCCAACGCTAGAATCGCCCAAGCCAATCGTCGCTGCCAGCCACGAGCATTACCAAAAACCAGCAATCGGTCAAAGGCAAGAAAAGCCCAAGGGAACCAGGCTAACAGCAGCGTGTCATTGAGCGCGCCTCGCACATAAGCATCGACCAAACGATAAGGCAGATATACATATAACAACGCCACCAACACAGGTACGAGCGCCGTTCCACCCTTATTCCCCTCACTCCCACTCCCTATCTCCCCATCTCCTCGTCCCCACCATTTCATCAACTCATACATTCCCCAACCACTCAGCATGAAGCCAGCACTCCAAACCAGTTTGACCGCATTTGTGAAACTGGCACCCAATAGGACAAAGAGCTCGCCTAGATAGAAGCCAACTGGGGCCTGCAAGACAAAGGTAGGATAACCATAGCCTTGGGCATGATGCATAGCCCAACGTGGCCACCATGCTCCATCTCGAAAGGCAGCATCAAACATGATCTGGTAGAAGACGCTGTGCCGGCCATCATGGGCGTTATAGAAGTAACCAGGAGACAGCAGGGGAACCAGTGCAAAGAGGCTCAGCCCCCACACCAGCAGCAGATAAGGATTGATTAGTTGGCGAAGACGGCGCATGGATAGACTGAAACGTGAAGCGTGAGTGCAGAACCACGGATTTATAGGTTACGGATCAGTGGTTTGACGATGAGATTATCCGCCTAACCTAAATCCGTGGTGCTCAATTGCCTGATACTTACTTACCCTTTCTGAATCAACGGCGAGACATGTCCCCAATTGCCTGTGAAGACAAATTCCTCAAGCGGTTTGCGCGTACGAGGAGCAAGTTCGCGTTCTCGGTTGGAGTCGGAAAGCAGCGTTGGATCACCTAAGTAGCCAATGGCAAACGCTGCGCCTGGTTCATGTGTCTCGGGAATGTGAAAGGTTTCTCTGGCCTTGTCAATCGAAAAGCCGCCCATCTGGTGGACGTAAAGCTCGATAGTCAAGGCTTGAACACTTAAGTTCTGCATCGCCAGCCCCAAATCGTACAAAGCAAGACGGTTGGTTTTACCATCACCGCGCACCACTTGAGCAATCCCAATCCCCAAGAGTGCTGCACTTTTGGCCCATTCAGCGTTACCTGGCGTCAAACAATCCAATAGGCGCGAAAATTCCGCCGGATCCTCCCGGCTGGCGATGATAAAACTCCACGGCTGGCCGTTTCCACCCGACGCGGACCAACGTGCTGCCTCAAAGAGCGATGAAATCGTGGCATGATCGATCAATCGTTCTGAAAATGAGCGTGGACTCCAGCGCTGGCTTAACAGCGGATGAACTGCATGTGCGGTAAGCGCATGCTTGATATGGCTCGCATTCGGCTCGACTAACATGTGAGTGATGATTCCCTTTCTGCAGAGATAGGTATTACATACTAGCGGTAGTTTTCGATCTGTTTGTGAATACAATCCCGTATCATATCCAATAGTTCTCGATTCAACAAGTAGGTGCGCTCTCATCTCTAGCACATTTTGTAGTGCACATTTGCACAACCGCCAACGACACCCTACAATACCCTTTCATGCGTTGGTGGCTTCGACATACATTTTGGGCACAGATCCGCGATTTGCGCGTGCTTCTACAAGAGACGCGCTACTCGCTATTGACCTTTACTGGAATCAACTTGCTGGGGATGGTCCTTTTCCACTATTTTTACCGTTATGAGGGGACCGGTGGGCAGCCAGATTGGGGTACCTCGCTCTTTGCCACCTTTGCGCTCAACTTCTTCGAGACAGTTCTACCGTTTCCGCCCCAATGGTTTCTGCGTGCATTATACTTTTTGGTCCCGATCATTGGGTTAAGTGCAGTGGCAGGCAGTGTGCTGCGCATTTGGACGGCGCTGATCGACAAACGTGAACGAGGTGAAAAGTGGCAGGTGGCTATGGCATCAACCTTTAACAAACATATCATTGTCTGTGGATTGGGCAAAGTTGGCTTTCGCACGATCCAGGAATTGCTCAAATTCAAACGGGATGTCGTCGCCATCGAAATCAACGGGGATGGAGCCTTTGTCGAAACGACCCATACACTCGGCATCCCCGTCATTGTGGGCGACGCCAGGCGCACCGAGACGTTGCGCAAAGCTGGCGTCGACCGCGCCGATTCGATCATTCCGGCCACCGATGATGAATTGACCAACCTCGATATTGCACTTGATGCCCGCGAAATCAGCCCCAAAATCAAGGTGGTAATGCGTATGTTTGATCCCGACCTGGCCCAGCGCATTGAGAAAGGGTTTGGGATTCATACTGCCTTTAGCGCGTCGGCCTTGGCCGCTCCCGTCTTTGCCGCTGCCGCCATGCGTTTAGATGTAAAGCACTCGTTTTATGTAGGCGATACGCTGCTAAACGTGAGTGAGGTCATGGTTGCGGTAGGCTCCAAGTTGATTGGTTTAAATATTGCCCAAACTGAACAAAAGTATGATCTCTCGATTGTCTTCTATCAGAACAAACAACTCTGCGATGTTCATCCGCTTGCCTGGCAGGAGTTAGCGGCTGGCGATACCATTTTGGTACTGGCATCCGTGCCAGCGTTGGAGAAGATCAATGGCGACAACAATAGTTTGTAGCAAAGTAAATCTGTCATTCCGAAGGGATCCTCTGTTTGTCGATTCTTAGACCCTTTGGGGCGGTAGAGGGTAGCCTGTTAGGCTAGAGTCCACTGTTCTACCACACCTGCCAAGTGTACGCTGGTCCACAGATTTTTCAGAAGGTCTCTCAGCAGTCACTCTACCATCAGCGAACGCTATTCATCACCTTTCCCACATACTTTGACTGGGGTCGAATCAGTCGCCCAGTTTCCAATTGTTCAAAACAGTGGGCGATCCAGCCGCCAGCGCGAGCAATAGCAAAAGTCGGAGTAAAAAGCTCAGTCTCCATCCCCAACCCATGCAAGAGCAACGCCGTGTAAAACTCCACGTTAGTTTGCAGATTGCGTCCCGGCTTATATTCTTCTAGAAGACGAATCGCCACCGCCTCTACCTCTTTTGCGAGCAGATAGAGATGAGTGTCGCCACTGGTCTGAAACATCTTGGCAGCGGCTTGCGAAAGCACCTCGGCACGAGGATCGCGTACTTTGTAGATGCGATGCCCAAAACCCATCAGCCGCTCGCCCCGTTCCAACTTTTCGCGAATGATCGGTTCTGCCCGATCGGCGCTACCGATTTCAAAGACCATCTCTAGAGCAGGACCGGGTGCGCCCCCGTGCAAGGGACCTTTGAGCGCGCCAATTGCCCCCACGATGGCTGAGGTGAGATCGGTTTGGGTTGCGATGATCACACGGGCAGCAAAGGTAGATGCATTGAGACCATGATCGATCACAGTGTTGAGATAGGTCTCTAATCCTCGCTCGCTGGCTGCATCGGGGCGTTGGCCGCTTACCATATAAAGATAGTTGGCTGCGTGATTCAAGGTCGGATCAGGCTGGATAACAGTTTGTTGGTTACGTAGTCGCCAATAGGTGGCAACGATAGTGGGCAGGCGCGCCAACAGGCAACTGGCGCGTTGACGCGCGTCAGCCTGCGGTTGATCAACATCGGCCACTCCTGCCACAATGCGCAAGACATCCATTACTGGCAAGCGATAGGGTAGCAGAGAATGAATGAGTTCATTTGCAGCATCGGGCAATGTGCGCAGGGCGGCAAGCTTTGTACGAAACGTTGTCAGTTCATCCACTGTCGGTAATACCCCGTTCCAAAGTAGATAGACCGTTTCCTCGAAACTAGCACGGCTAGCCAATTCTTCGACCGGGTAGCCGCCGATGATCAGTTCACCCTTCAAGCCATCCACATGGCTTAATTTGGTTTCAGCAGCAACGACTCCTTCAAGGCCTGGTTTGTAGCCGTTGGTGGTCACTTCTATAGTAGACATAGTTTCCTTTCTGTAAAGCGCGCTGCCAATAGATTGATGGGAATGGATTGGGCGGATTACCAAAAAAGAATCCGCTCCCCGACCAGAATCTACTGCACAAAGATCTCCTATTGGTTCTCGATAGGGAGCGGATTTGTGAATGTTCAATCCGTTCAATCCGTTCCTTGAATCCGTTGGCAGCGCGCCTTGGTTGACACAAAATTCTATTTTCTGTTATCATAGATACATTGATCAATATTGTCAATCTTGATTTAAAAATCAACTATGAGCCAAAATAAACAATATCTTTCCGCCGAGGAAGTGATCGAGCAATTGGCAATCAACAAAGCAACCCTCTACTCCTATGTCAGCCGGGGCTTGATTCGTTCGGAAGAGACGCAAGGCAAGACTCGCAAACGCCGTTACAGCGCCGAGGATGTCGAAGCGTTACTGAAGCGCAAGGAAAATCGGCGCAATCCTGAACGTGCAGCAGAGAGTGCATTGCAATGGGGTGATCCAGTTCTCGAATCAGCGATCACGCTTATTGAGAACAACGAGCTATACTATCGAGGAGTCAATGCGTGGCAGTTGGCCGAGCAACACAGTTTTGAAGAAGTCGCCGCCCTGCTTTGGGATGTAGGGCTAGATGCAGCCTCACTTTTTACCGAGTCAAGATTGCGGTTGCCAGAATGGTCGTCAGTTGAACCCGCTGTTGAATTTCGACTGCGCATGCTCGATCGCTTTCAAATGGTGCTACCGCTGGCGGCAGCAGTGGATTTGGCCGCCTTCAATCTTGAGCCATCGGCTGTGGCCAAGTGTGGAGCACGGATTTTACGTCTGTTGGCGACACTAGCTAGTGAAGGTCAAGGTGCGATAATGATTGCAAAGCAGTTGCAACTTGCCTGGTCACCCCAAAACGACGATGTGCTTCCCCTGCTCAACAGTGCCCTGATCCTCTGTGCCGATCACGAACTGAATGCCTCTTCCTTTACCGCTCGCTGTGCAGCCTCGGCTGGCTCCAACCCGTATGCTGTTGTCAATGCGGGGCTATCGGCGCTTCAGGGGTTCCGTCATGGCGGACACACCGAGCGGGTCGAAGCGCTCTTTCGTGAAGCTGCAGCTGACCCACGCCACGCCGTGATTGATCGGATCAAAAGGGGCGAAGGAGTTCCTGGCTTTGGCCATCAATTATATCCGCTTGGCGACCCGCGAGCGCGCTTCCTGCTGCAACAGATCGAAAGCATGCAGCCGCTATCGCCTGCGCTACATACCGCACAGGCGATCATCGAAGCAGTCGAGCAAGCCATTCATCTCAAACCAAACATTGACTTTGTCCTGGTGACGTTGGCGCAGACTTATGGACTTCCGTCGGGTTCGTCGCTGACGCTCTTTGCGCTTGGTCGCATCGCAGGTTGGATTGGTCATGCGATTGAGCAGTATGGCAATGGTCGCCTCATTCGCCCACGCGCACGCTATGTAGGCAAGGAAATCCAGACTTGATTTGTGTCATCATGTGCAGATCGACAACATCACAAGCCATTAACAAATCCTTAGCCCTACCAAAATCCCATGTTGACACTTTTCCCTAACACTATAATTAGTTTTGTACTGAAATAGGAGCGATCGGTACGCGCATAACACAGATCGCACGGATGTTTGCAGAGTTTTTTAGTGGATTTGCTCCGCGTACCGATCCCATTTCATTCTCGTTGGTGCAACTGACATGGTACCAGATGAGAAAGGAAACAATTATGGGAAAAGCAGATCTTCACATTCACACCACGGCTAGCTATGATGGCACAGCCACCCCCGCAGCGACATTGGAATATGTTCGCAGCAACACAGATTTAGATATCATCGCCATTACCGATCACGATATGATCGATGGCGCACTTTTGGCACTTGATCTGGCACCACGCTATGGCATCGAAGTCATCCCTGGCATAGAAGTTTCCACTGCCGAGGGTCATTTATTGGCACTTTTTGTCAAAAAGTCGATCCCACGAAACCTAAGCCTGGCGAAGACCGTAGAGTATATAGCAAACATGGATGGAATTTGTATCGTGCCACATCCTGGCGGGCGCTGGAATGGCTCTATACAAGAATCAGCAATCTGTAACGTGCTGGCAGATAGAGATTTGAGTCGAGTGCTGGTCGGCATTGAGACCTATAATGCCAGCTTACCTCGATTGGAGACGAACAGGATTGCTCATGAGATCAATACTCGACTACAATTGGCCTATGTAGGAAATAGCGATTCACACATGTTATGGACGATCGGCCAGGGCTGGACAGAGTTTCTAGGGCAAAGTGCAGCAGACTTGCGTCGTGCGCTACTCACAAAACAGACGTTAGCTCTCAGCAGACAGCGCTCTTGGGCGTTCTATCCAAACTATGTACAAAGTCAATTGTTACGCTCTGCCGGGATTGTGAACTGTACATCCGATAAGAGCGAAGGTAGAATTTTGAGACGCTGGTTGCCTGAACTCCCGATGGCTAACCCAATTCGACAGATGATTTGGTAATCGGGTTCCCGAGAAAGTGAGTAAAGGTCATGACCATTACGAATTCCCCGCTCAACATCGCATATTTCATCGAAGGCATGAGCGCCAGTGGGGTTGACACCAGCACCTGTTTGCTGGCGAAGGAATTACGCAAAGATGGTCATCGCGTTACACGCTTTCTCCCGTGGAAGGATGAGAGCAATCTCGACATGGGCGATGAAGTTGTCCAACTACCTTCATTGCGTGTCAGCCGCAGCCAGGAAGTCTACTGGACTTATCCTCTCAATCTACCTCTCTTCGAGTGGTTTTATCGCGAGCGCTTTGACCTGATCCATATCCATACCAACACAGTCATCAACTTGCTGGCATGGCAGATTGCGGGAGCGTTCAAGCTGCCCATCGTCTATACCTACCACACGATGGCCAAGGATTACGCTCACTACCTCGGTCCGATTCACGACCACATGGGCAAAATCGTTTATTCTGCCATCGAAAGTTATGACCGATTGATCTGCGATCGTGCTGATGCAATTATTACCCCTTCGGCGAAGGCGGCTCACTATTTGCAAGAGATCGGCATCGAGGATGTCAACATTATCCCGAATGGCATCAACCTAGAACTTTTCCAACCGACAGCCTCCGATTGGTTACATCAGCGCTTTCAGATTCCAACCACGCACAAAATCCTGCTCTTTGTCGGCCGCCTCAACCAGGAAAAACGCCCCTTGCTGGCCTATGACTGTTTTCGTACCCTGGCCAAAGTGCAACACAATCTACACCTGGTCATGGTCGGGGATGGTGCGCTGCGCGAGGAGTTAGAACAACGTGCTGCGGATGATCAGCTCACCAATCAGTTCCATCTGACCGGACTGGTCAATTACAGTGACATGCCCGCCATCTATAACTCGGCGGATATCTGGCTTTCCACGTCGAATAGCGAAGTTCATCCAATGGTGGCGATTGAGGCTAGTGCCTGTGGATTACCCTCTGTCTGCTGGCGAGATGAAGCGCTGAACGGGGTCGTTGAGGACAAGGTGAATGGGTTTATCGTTGATAGCGGTAGGAAATTTAGCGAATCGCTGCAACAACTGCTTGGCAATGATGCGTTGTATCAGCAAATGCATCTGCGCGCCGTTGAAAAAGCCAGTCGATTTCGCGTGGAGAATACAGCACAGCAAACCTTAGCCATTTACCGCAAGGTGATGGATCACAATCGACACGACAAGAAGCCGATCTCGATTCGGTTACCCGATTCGTTGCAACAATGGCAACATAAACTTGAAAACACGCTACGTGATTTCGGGCGATCACGTTATGCGGCATAGTAAAGGTTGGAGGGGTGAGGGGTGAGGATGGAATGATTCACCCCTCACCCCTCCAACCTCTCTATTTCCCAAACCACTTCGTGCCTGGCCACTGATACTGGCTCGCCACTTCTTCATCCAACTCCACACCAATTCCCGGTTTGTCGGGTAAGGTAATATAACCATCCTGGATGATATCCATCTTCTCCTTGATGATCGTCGTCCAATAGGGGCGATGGAGCCAGTGATATTCCAGCACCAGGAAGTTAGGCACACTAGCACAGACATGGGCCGAAGCCAACGTACCGATCGGCGAAGAAACATTGTGCGGTGCAAAGCCGATATAGTACAACTCAGCCATATTGGCGCTCTTACGCCCTTCGCTTAAACCACCACATTTGGGCAGATCCGGCATAATCACATCGACAGCCTGCTTCTCGATCAGTTCGCGCAGACCGTGACGTAAATAGAGGTTTTCGCCAGCACAAATGGGGTTCTTGCTGTGGCGCTTTACCTCACGCATGGCGTCGATGTTCTCCGGCGGCACCGGCTCCTCGATCCAAAGTAGGTGATACGGGGCCAGATCTTCCACCACCCGAATCGCGCTCGGCACGTCCAGTCGAGTGTGGATATCGACTGCTACTGAGACGCCTTTGCCCGCCGCTCGGGTCACCATGTCGACCAGTTCGATCATGCGTTCGTGTTCGATCTGCCCAGCGGTGTAGTTGAAGCGATCTTTAACTACGGTAAAGGTCTGCGTGCCGCGCCGGGTGCTGTAGGCACCAACGTCGATGTCCACCTTCAAGGCAGTAAAGCCGCGCTCCAACACCTCATCCACCACCTGTTTGATAGCGATGAAGTCCATACCCGGGTCGATTTCACAGTCGGCATAGACCCAGATCTTGTCGCGGAACTTGCCGCCCAGCAACTCAACCAGCGGTGTGTTGAGCGCCTTGCCCTTGAGATCCCACAGCGCCAACTCGATCCCAGTCAGTGCCGTGACCAACGCCCCACCTGTGCCGCCATCGAAGACATGACCGCGGCGCATCTCTTCAAAGATGGCGTCAATCGCAAAGGGATCGCGCCCGATCAGCTTTGGTTCAAGATATTCAATGATTGCAATCGCCTGCGTGCCACCATGCACGCACTCTCCCAACCCAGTGATACCCGCATCCGTCTCGACTTTCACCCAGAGGTGCATGCCGTGGCCGACCGTGGCGGCAGTTTTTATTGAGGTGATCTTCATGCTTCACTCCTACTAAGGGCACATTGACTATCACACTTGATATTCGGTGTGTCCTGAATTCAGATTAACCTACTCACCTATACCACCCAATAGTCGCAAAAACCCATCTGGTGTAATTAATGTTGTATCAGCGAAGCGCAATTTCGGTGGAAAATCATGAGTATTCCACGTAACAAGGTAATCGACACGTCCAGCAATGGCTGTTGCCATGATCGGATGATCATTTAGATCATGTAGCCATTCATCATAGTTGCCACCTGTAATCTGCGCATGATCTACAACTTCTGCCAATTCAAGAATTGCATCGAACAGCAGTTCGGCCTTCACTTTGTTCCAGCCAATCTCTACAAACTTGCGTTGTAATTCATCGATAATATATTGGCTCCAAACTATCCTGTAGACCTCCATTGATGCTAGAGCCTGTTATGAACTTTATGAGATAAGATGAACGGCTTGTTTAAGCATAAGGATAGCAAAGGCTAAGAAATGGAAGCCAGCCAGTGTTTCTGGTAAACGTTCATAATCACGAGCAAGTCTGCGGAAGCGAGCCGTCCAGGCAAAACTGCGTTCGACAACCCAACGTTTTGGCAAGAGAACGAAACCTTTCTTGGCTTCTGGCAGTTTGACGACGATGAGTTCGATACCATGTTGATTGGCAGCCTGAGCGGCATCGTCACCGGTGTAGCCTTGGTCAACATAGGCAACTTCAACACTATCCCCGGTGACATCTTGTACTTGTTGTGCCAGTTCATCCACTTGCGCCCGCTCTTGTTCATTGGCTGGAGTTACATGCAAAGCCAGCAAGTGTCCAAGTGTATCAACTGCCAGATGGACTTTGCTGCCTTTCTTGTGTTTGTGGCCATCGTAGCCTGCTCGTTCGCCACTTTCCGGTGTCGATTGCAGGGTACGACCATCGAAAATCGCAGCAGACGGTTGCTCATTTCGGCCAGCGGCCAAACGCAATAGGACTCGTAAATCATGCACCATCGTCTCGAATACTTCGGCTGCTATCCAGCGCTGTGTTTGTTGATAGACCGTGTACCAAGGCGGCAGGTCATTGGGCATCATTCGCCAGCCGGCTCCGGCTCGCACCAGCCAGCGTAAGCCATTGAAGACTTCTCGTAACTCATGTTCCCGTTGCGGTGCGTCTTCTCGCATCAAGGTCAAATACGGCGCTGCGAACGCCCACTCTTCATCGGTTACATCACTTGGGTATGCTTTTCGGTTCATCCTTTTAGCATACTCATTCTGTCAAATCCAAAAGTTCATAACACGCTCTAGGAAAAGAAGAGGGCGGCGTTCAGCGCTGAGTAAAACACTCGTATCAAGTACAGCTTTTATTAGCTTTTGCCTTGCCATGTAAAGTGTTCTCTTCCTTGGCTAACAACTTTGGCTGCTTCTTCGGGGGTAAGAGGCTCGTGTTCTGCATCTAGCTCGTCTAGGATACGTTCGATCTTGGAGAAGCTTTTTAGCGTAGCAGCAGGAATCATCACACGTCCCCCCAGGCGAATCCCAGGAATGATCTCTCGTTTCACCCAATTTATAATGGTTTGCCGGCTTACTCCTAAACGAGATGCGACTTGACCTGTAGTAAGAAACTGCCCTTCTTGTTTTGCAGAAGAGACAACTTGGAGCAATGTTTCTACAGTCTCAGCATCAGCATTCCGCCCTTCACGTTGTAAATTGAAAACAAGAGACTGTCCTTGTGCCAGAATATCTTTTGTGACGGTTAACATAGTAATAACCTCCTAAGGATAAATTAGCACAAAAACGCAAAAAGCACAAAAAGCACAATCTAGCGCCCTTTCTTCCACTCCTCATACTCTACCCATCCCTCATCGCTCAATGGGTAGTACTTTCTCAACGATCCGCCCTGGGCTAACTTCATACGGGTAAAGACCTCCCACTCTTCATGTTTGATCGTATGTTCGGCAACCATCTCTGCCATTTTGAGTGGAATCACCACCGAGCCATCGTCGTCGGCGATGACGATATCACCAGGCAGAACTAGCACAGTGCTGAGGCTGACAGGGACATTGTAGGCAAAAGGCATCAGCGGGCCTTGCGAGGCATAGTTGGGGGTGAAGCCGCAAGACCAAAGCGGAATGTCCACCTCTTTAATGCCTGGCCAATCACGCACACAACCATCGACTACGATGCCCACACCGCCTTGCCCCTTGAAATAGGTCGCCAGCATCTCGCCGAGGCAGCCGGTGTAGCGATCATTCCAAGCTTGGATCATCAGGATATCGCCCGGCTGTACAGTCTCGAAAACTGCCCACAATGCACTGGTTTTCTCGAAACTATAAGCCTCGGCAGTAGCGAGCACATCTTCGCGCTTGGGCATAAATTGCAAGGTCACCGCTGAGCCGACCACCTTGCGTCCTGGCGTGCGCGGCAGCGGTCCAGCGATGAAAGTTTGGCGCACGCCCATCTTATGCAAGAGGGCACTTACCGTAGCAGTGCCGACAGCACTCAATTTTTCCAACAGCTCTGGCGAAGGGCGAACAAAGGGTGGGCCTACAATCGGCAGATCAATCTCCGCCGCGGGGAGTTGTAGATTCTCAAAGGTTTCTGCGGGTCTTGGCATGATGAATCCTTTCTTCCGAGTTCCTTGAAGTCAGTTAACTCCACAAGCGATCCCAGGATCGCTCAGTATCCCAGTAGGTGGTGGGTTGATCGAAAGAAACAGGATCAGCCGGGTTGAGATGTTTCTTGATCACCTCTTCGTTGACACCGCCAAAGCCGAGGCCAGGGGTTTCAGGCACGGTGATATGTCCTTCCTGAATGATAGGATTAGGCAAGCCAGTTACCAACTCATTCCATTCGGGATCATCGACGGAGTGGTTCTCCAGCACGAGGAAGTTCTCGGTCGCCGCCGCACAGTGGACATTTGCCATCGCCGTGATCGGTGACATCGCCATATGCATCGCCATCGCTACGCCATGTTCCTGGGCCAGATCGCCGATCTTCTTAGTCTCCATCAAACCACCACTGCTGGCCAGGTCGGGATGGATCACAGCGACGCCACGGTTTTGCAGCAAGGGCAAGAAGCCTTCCTTGAGATAGATATCCTCACCTGTACAAACCGGCGTGAGCACTGAGCGTGAAAGCTGGACCCACTGATCGGTCAGTTGCCAGGGAATCATGTCCTCATACCAAGCCAGCGTAAATTGATCGAGCGCCTTGCCCAGGCGGATACAGGTCTCCAGCCCAATGTGACCAAAGTGATCGACCGCCAGCGGCACTTCATAGCCGATCTCGCCGCGCACCTGATCGACATAATCGCAGAGCCATTCAATGCCCTTGGGCGTGATCTGAATGCCCGTAAACGGATGCATCACCGAATTGGTGGTCAACATGTTAGGCGGAGCATTGAGCGCACCGGGCACATCCTTAAGCAAGCCGATGCCAACATCCATCTTGAGAAAGCGGAAGCCCATCTCCATGCGCTTCTTGAGGCGAATGCCCATCGCTTTGCCGTCGGCGACACTGTCGGTATCGCAATAGCAGAGCACTTTGTCACGGAATTTGCCGCCCAACAGTTGATAGGCAGGCACGCCATAAGCCTTGCCCGCTAGGTCAAAAAGCGCCATCTCCACACCGCAGACGCCGCCCGCCTGGCGTGCATGGTGACCAAATTGTTTGATCTTGCGGAAGATCTTGTCGATATTGCAGGGATTCTCACCGAGCAGGCGGTTCTTGAGAATCAGTGCGTAGGTCTTGCTGCCGCCGTCGCGCACTTCACCATAACCAGAGATACCCTGATTGGTGTCGATGCGGATGAAAGTACTGCGAAAGGGTTTGCCAACCGTGTTGGCGATGCGCATATCGGTGATGCGCAAGTCAGAGGGTGATGAGTTTGTGTTCATGGGTTAAGATTGAATCGTTGGATAAAAAGTTTTCGTCAATATTATCAATCTCTCAATCTCACTTGGGCAATTATGCGTTTGAGAGATAGGGAGATTACCAGCGCGTTGCCATAAACTTCCAGCCTGGCTGCACCTTTTGCATTTCGATCTCGTCGTTGCGATCGGTGAGGCCGCAGGCTTTGTATTGTTCGTGCAATTTGGCGAGTGCAGCACGATCCAGCTCGATGCCGAGTCCCGGCTCGTTGCTGACCAGCAGGGCACCGTCCTCGAACTTCAAGCGTCCACCGACGATTACCTCTTCGTTCTGCCAGGGATAGTGGGTGTCGCAGGCGTAGGTGAGATTGGGAGTTGCTGCTGCGAGATGGGCCATAGCCGCCAGCGAGATGCCGATATGGCTATTCGAGTGCATCGATAAGCCACGGCCAAAGACCTCTGCCATCTT
Source organism: Caldilineaceae bacterium (assembly GCA_046328715.1). Taxonomy (GTDB): domain Bacteria; phylum Chloroflexota; class Anaerolineae; order Caldilineales; family Caldilineaceae; genus JAXLWB01. The sequence goes on from JAXLWB010000041.1 coordinate 84,347, forward strand.
CGCCAACTGGATCGAAGCACGCAAGCCGCCCCAGAAATGGTGGTCGCTGAGGATAATGTCTTCGCTGTGTAACCGTACGCTGCCGGGCATGTCATGGAACGATGTCGTACACATGTTGGTCGCCATCGGAATGCCGAGTGTCTTGCCAACGATTGCCATGTTTTCTTGTCCACGTACTGGATCTTCGTAATATTCTAACTTGCCGAGCATCTTTCTGCCCTGCTCAATTGCCGTTTCAACGGTCCAAATGGCGTTGGGATCGAGACGCAGCGGCATGGTGGGTCCAAAGTGTTCGTGCATGGCCAGGATCGAGGCCACTTCGACATCGGGTGGCAACGCTCCACCTTTGAGTTTAATCGACTGGAAGCCGAACTCGTCGCACATGGCTTGTGCTTGTTTGACGATGCCTTCAGGGTCGAGTGCTGCTGCTTGGCGTGCCGCCGCCCAGCCCGTGGCATTCGGATCGGTGCCAAAGCCCAATTCGCCTCCTGCCCCTTCATATTTGAAGAAAAGGTAGGCAGAGAAGGGAACTCGATCACGCACCCGTCCGCCGAGCAGATCACAGACTGGGCGTCCGGTTGCCTTGCCCATAATGTCAAAGCAGGCCACTTCGATGGCACTGTAGACATGCACCAACCTGCGTCGGTCCCAGGGTGAATCCCCTCGTTTTTCACCGCTCGCCAGGTTGTAGGCCTGCGAGAAGTTGGTCTTGGCCTGGGTCACACCAAAGCGCTCCGCCAGGTCAGCATAGATTTGATTGAGTTGAAAGGGATCTTTGCCAATTATATGTTCGGCAGCGGCTTTGAGTGAGGCGGTGGTTGACTCGCTACCCGGCACTTCGCCTAGGCCGTAGATTCCTTCGTTGGTCACAATCTCGACAATCGTACGCAGCGCATAGGGCGCATGAAGCCCCGCCGCATTGAGCAACGGTGGATCGCCAACGGCAATCGGTGTAATGTGGATATCAGTGATATGCATGATTTGTCCTTTTATAATCTAGCTAGCACCTCTGCCACAGCAGCGCCACGCTTCCACCCATCATCCACGCCATTATAATCCCACCAACTGGAGAGTACGGCGTGAGCGGCAGCCCAGCGCGTGACACGCTGTTTATCAAGGCCGAGTTCAGCACAGAGGATGTCGATACGGCGACGCTGGATTTCCGGATCGATGGCTAGCTCAAAGGTTGGGTTGAGCAGAAACTGACCGACTTCGTAGCTGCATTCGCCGTAAAGCCCCTTCGGATCGATGATGCACCACTTGCTTGCTTCCTCATTGGCAGAGAGCAGATTGTCATGATGAAAGTCACCATGGAGCAGCACTTCCTCGTCCATCGTGGCAAGTTGCTCGGCGAAGATTCGTTCAGCATTTTCTACTAGCCAGCCTGGATACGGTCCGGTGCCGCCGTCGAACTGTTGGCGAATCTCATAAATTCCCCTTGTCCAGCGCTCTAGCGAATGCAGCGAAGAGCGGTATTCTTCGGATACAGGTCGCCACATCTGGCGCATGACACTTGCGGCGATATGAGTTGCCTGTTCATAGTCAGTCACGAGTTCAGAGAGCATTTTGCCGGGACGCACACGCTCCATCAGCAGAATCCCTCGTTCAGCGTCACCTTCGATCAGTCGCACCATGCCCTGTCCATTGCAGAGGCGCAGTGCAGCAATCTCGCTGGAGAGTTCCTTGTTGGGTACACCCAGTTTGAGAACCAGTTCGCTGCCATCGGCGCGGGTGGCAGGTGCAACAAAGTTGTAGGAGAGTTTGAAATAGGGGCCAACTTGGATCGACCACCGTTGTTCACATCCAGCAATCAAGGTGGGTAATTGCTCAAGCCACGCCTCGCCGTCAGTGAAGGTAGTCTTGACGGTATAGATAAAGTGGTCAGGTAGAGGTTGCATGATCCGTAAAAGCCCTTCGAATTACGACAAAATGACAAGATGAAGGGATGACAAGATGATTAAAGTCGTCATCTTGTCATCCCTTCATCTTGTCATCCCTTCTATCCCTTTACACTGCCTGCCGTCAAGCCCGCCACCATATACTTTTGACCGTACATGTAGAAGATGACCACCGGCACCGAAATAATCAACGAAGCGGCCATCAGCAATCCCCAAGGATATATATCGCCAAAGATAGTTTGCGCTAGGCCGACTGGCAACGTCAGCAGCTTGTCACTGGAGATGAAGACAAAGGCAAAGAGAAACTCCTTCCAGGCGGCAGTAAAGGAGAAGAGTGTCACCGCCAAGAGGGCTGGCTTGGTCAGCGGCAGGATGATCTTGCTGAATGCTTGCCAGCGATTGGCACCATCGACCATGGCCGCCTGCTCCAACTCTTCCGGGATCGAACGGTAGTAGCCCATTAGCAGCCAGGTAGCAAAGGGCATCATAAAAGTTGGATAGGTCAGGATCAGCGCCCAACGGGTGTTGACAATCTTCAGGTCAGCCAAAATGCCGTACATGGGGATGAACATCAATGCACCAGGTAGCAGGTAGGTTACCAGCAGGATGGTCGTGAGTAGTTGCGAGCCACGGAAGTGTAAACGTGCCAGTGCGTAACCGCCCAGCGCCGAAAAGATCACGGCTAACAATGTTGTGGTTACAGCTACGATCAACGAATTTTGGAACCAAAGTCCAAAGGGCAGATCGTACACAAGCTTGGAAAATTGTTCGGTTGTCCACGGCTCAGGCCAGAAAATCCCGATCCGTTGACCGATTTGACCATCGCTTTTGAAAGCCGTGATCAAGATCCAGTAGAAGGGGAAGAGCACGTAGATGAGTAGCACCATCAAAGCAGCCACCCGCAAAATCCCAGCAATCAAGGCATTGCGCTGTTTGCTGCCGACGCTCAAGCCCGTTTGTGGCTTGACTGCATCAAACAGTTTGCTGATCAAGGCAAAGGGCAGTGTGATCACCCAGAAAATAAAGCTCAGAACAGCTCCCAAGCCATCGATCAGGCGATCCTGCCAGGTAATCGCTTCTTGCTCGCGGCCCGAGTCGCGGCGCATGTAGCGCGAGAGCAGCAAAATGAAGAAAACCAACACCGGTGTCAGGCTAAAGGCGACTGCCGTGCCAGGACCAAACCGCAGGGCACCCATTGCCTTCTTATAGGCCAGAATCGAATAGACCTCCGTGCCTGCGTTGCCACCGGTTAGCAGATAGATCGTCTCGAAGCCATTAAAGGTCCAAATCGTCGAAAGCAGCGTGGTCACGGCAATCACATATTTCATGCCGGGCAGAGTGATGTTGACAAAACGCTCCCAACCGTTGGCCCCATCGATCTCCGCCGCTTCGTAGAGTTCTTTGTCGATGGCTCCCAATCCAGCCAGAAAGTTGACCGTGAAGAAGGGAATGCCCGCCCACACGTTGACAAAAATTACGCTACTCATCGCAAGTTTTGGATCAGCCAGCCACTCCCACGGCTCACGAATGATGCCAAGCCCCATCAGAATTGGATTCAGCCCGCCAAAGAGCGGATCGTAGATCGAGCGCCAGGCCAATGCCTGCACGACCGAGGGCACGATCCAGGGCAGTAAGATCAGGCCGGTCAAAATGTTACGAAAGCGCTGTTGAGAATGCAACAAAAGTGCGGCACACAAGCCAAAGACAAACTTGGTGAAGATCGAGCCTGCTGTAAAGACAACCGTGTTGCGCACCGCCTGCCAGTAGAACTCATCCTGATAAAGCGAAATGTAGTTGTCAAACCAAACAAACTTTGTCACCCGTTGCAGCGTGCGGACGGTCATGCTCGTATAGATTGCGCGCACAAAGGGCCAGGCAATAAAAAGGAGAATCAGTATCACCACGGGAGCGATAAACATATAGGCGAGTTTCCAGTCACGTCCCAGGAAACTCTGCTTACGCCGTGTTGGTCTGTCGGATTGTGCCGAGAGTGGCAAAGATTGGGCTTGTTGAGCCATGCGTTTGTCCTTATGACAAGATGACGCCGACCTAGTGGAATGTCCGTTTAATTTTTAGAAATAGAATCAGCCTACCTCTTCGAAAATAGTCACCATCTATTTCTAAAAATTAAGTAGGCGGACGACTAGGGCCGACGTCATCTTGTCATGAATGCGGTTTTCCCGCTGCCTTCCATGCTTGGAAGTCAGCATCGATCTCCTCACTCCACTTACGGTCGATTTCGCCTGGGGTGTATCTACCCTGACGCAGACGCAGATGACCAAATTCGTCGCGCACTCGAACATCTTCCGATTCTTCTACAACCTGCTGGGCCAGGTGAGCAGGAATAAAAGTCACCCCCGTTGCATCACCGAGCACGATATCCCCTGGTAACACCGTCACTTCGCCGATGCGCACCGGAATATTGATCCCAGCCAGTGTAACATCTAAGATTGCTGAAGGATGTAAGCCACGGCAAAAGATGCTCACGTCGGGCAGTTGGCTGACACCGCGATGGTCACGAATGCCACAGTCAAAGACAGCACCTGCTTTGGTGCGGCGCATCAGCGATGTGCCAAGATTGTCGCCGACAAAGGTGCCATCCTTAACCTTGCCAAACATCTCTACCACCAACACGTCGCCCGTTTCGAGCGTGTCGATGACCCAGGAGTTCTGGCCACCAATGCGCCCTTCTGCTTTACCCTTTTCCTCTACCAATTCATGGAGATCCGGTCGATGAGGCACAAACTGGGTGGTGACAGCCCGTCCTACCAGAATTTTCCCGGGATGAACCTGCGTCCATCCTCCTTCAAATTGACGACGAAAACCATGACGGTGCAAGGTGCCCCAGGCTTCTTCGGTAGAAACCAGTTTCATGCGCTCCACCAGATCGTCCGAAACGTGTGGACGACCATCAGCCGAACGTTCGCCCTGATAAGAGCGAGTGAGTTGGAGAATCGATTCTTTTGAGTTAATGATGTTCATAGGTAAAAGTTGAAAAGTGGTAAAGTAACAGGGTGTCAAAGTAGCAAAGACCCCTAAACACTCTGCATCTCTGCTACTTTGCCACTCTTTCTTACTTCGTCAATGCTCCCATCTCGTCCGCAATCTTCTGGATGCGGTCGTGGGCGGTGGCAACGGCCTCGGCAGGTTTCGCACCGTTGGTGATGATCTGCGCCATCATGTCTTCAATAATGGCTTCAGCTTGGATTGCGTCAAAGAAGGCATTGGGCAGCGCCGGCCAGGAGGAGCCGGGGAAGTCACCCAAGCTGGCTTCACCCATACTCTTCAGGTTGGGATCGGCTTCGAAGGCCTTGACAACTTCAGGGTTAGTATAGTGATTGGCGTAGGCAGGCAAGAAGAGACCTGCCGAAATCAATGAAATGGGCAGGAAGATCTCGGGCTTGAGCAGGTGTAGGCCCAATTGTTTGGCACCATCCTGATTTGGCGCACCTTTCGGAATGGCAAAATAGCCACCGCCACCCGCTTGCTGCTTCTGACCCAATGGCCCAACCGCAGTCTGCAAGTGCAATGTGTTTTCGAAGACGGGGTTCTTGTCGGCTTTGGCTTTGGCATAGATGCTGGCCGCATTGGAAGTTAGAGCGATACTCCCCGCCAAATAGGCTTCATTGTTGCTCGAATCGGTCCAACTGGTGACACCAGGCGGCAACATCGGCTGGAATTTCTCAGAGAGGTAAGTCTCGGCCAGCCACTCGACTGCGGCCAGCGTTTCCGGCGAGTTGAAGGTAACCTGGGTCAGCCCTTCGTCGGTGTAGTGGCCACCCCAGTTTTGGATCACTGCCTCAATAAAGCCACGTCCGTCGCCACTCTTGTTGACGGTAATACCCCAGCCATAGACCTGCGCTTCCGGGTTCGAAGCCTTGAGTGCTGCTTCGCGTCGTTCATCAAAGGTTGTCGTTGCGGCAATGTCTACACCAGCTGCGGCAAAGACATCTTTGCGGGCGAATTGTCCACCGCCCGAGCTCATATAGGGAATGCCCCACCAATCGTCACCGATCTTCTCAACGACTCGGTGACCAAAGGGCACATCGCCATAAAGCTTGATCGCCTCTTCTGCTGCATCGGTTACTGGATCCAGTCCGTCTTGGCCATAGAGCGCCTGCACCAGGCGAATATGATAGACGAGGCTGGGTGGATCGCCAGCCTGGATTTGGGCTAAGATTTTAGCGACAAAATCTTCAAAGGCTTCTGAAGCGACCAAGTTGGTCTCGATCTCATAGTTGTTCTCTTTGCCCCAGCCCTGAACTGCATCGACAAAGAGTTTCTCCATTTCTTCAAAATATTCCTTACGATGAGCAACTACAAGCTTTTTTGGTGCCGCAGCCGGCGCTGCAGCGCCGCCACTACTACTTGCTGGCGCACCGCCGGGTGCCGGGGCAACACAAGCAGCGAGCACACTTGCGCCAGCCGCAGTGCCCATAAGCTTGAGCATCTGGCGGCGTGACATCGTACCCAAAGGGTGAGCTTGAGATGGCTGATTCACTTTTAGTCTCCTTTGAAACTGTAGTTGTAGTTTTGCTTAGATCGGAGATAGACAACCAACTAACCTTGTAAACTTTACCCACGCTTGTCTCCAGATAAGAGCTAAACTATGGGCAAAATGGGAAGCTTTGTTTGTAAAACCAATCCAAGCCGGCGAAGAACTCGATTCTTCGCAAGCTAGTAGTTGTTGATTCTACAAAACAACAAGTTTAAAGGTAATGCTGGTAAAGTGTAGCGTTGATTGTCGATTGTGTCAATCATGAATTTATGATTGAAGTTCATGGATACAGCCAATCGTCAAGTGCCTGTGATGCCAGTGAGTCGACGCTCTTGATAGACCTTGGCTGCTTCGCGCACGAAGGCAGCCGTTTGTGGGGCTTGATATTTTTCGACCAGAGTTTCAGCAAGCTGGATCAATTCTTCATAACTTGCTCGCCCTGGGCGCAGTTTATCGTACATCTGTAAGAGGGTTTCGTTCGGCACGCGTGTCAGTTCGGCAGCACGAAGCAGATTCTCCGCCAATTGAGGATAACCAGCACGGTGAGCAATCTCGGCCTGTTGTTGCAACGTCGTTGCATTCACCTGGAGATCAGCAGGAGAAAGCTTGCCAGAAGCCGCTGCCTCGGGCGTAATCTCACGCAATGGTTTTCCGCTGGCGGCCTGCAAAGTGTCAGCTAGTGATTCCGAAAGAGGGTAGCGAAGTGGTTCCATAGAACTATTATAGCAGAATACCAACTGAACCCTGCAACATAATGCTGATTCGTCTCATGAACTCATTTGCTTGAATTTACATTTGCGCTATTGTACTCTATTTCCTATTGCTTTCAGAAGAAAAGCATGCTATTATTTTGCTATCTTACA